>DASPJJ010000033.1:0-223829 GCA_035628635.1 Allosphingosinicella sp. | reverse complement strand
TGTTCGTCGGGGTCGGCGGCACGTTCGAGATCTGGAACCCCCTCATTGCGCTCGAGCATGGCGACGAGGACCTTCGGGAGCTCGCCGCCTACCGGCTCGAGGAGAGGGGGATCCGCCCGTGACCGCCCCTGTAGCGTATCCGGGCGCCGTCGCCCCCGCCAATCCGAGCCACATCCCCGTCCTCCTCGAAGAGGTGATCGCCGGGCTCGCGGTCGCGGAAGGGGAGACCCATGTCGACGGCACCTTCGGCGCCGGCGGCTACACCAGAGCCATCATCGAGAAAGGGGCGGCCCGTGTCTTCGCCTTCGATCGCGATCCCGATGCGATTCGCGAGGGCGAGGAATTAGCCGCTGCTTGCGGGGGGCGCCTGACGCTTGTTCCGGAACGTTTCAGCCGGATGCGTCAGGCGCTTGCCGCCCGCGGCGTCGACGCGGTGGACGGAGTCACGCTCGACATCGGCGTCTCCTCGATGCAGCTCGACCGCGCCGACCGCGGCTTCTCCTTCCAGGCCGACGGCCCGCTCGACATGCGCATGTCGCGGGAGGGCCGCAGCGCCGCCGAGCTGCTGAACGAGGCGTCCGAGCAGGAGATCGCCGACATCCTTTACCGCTATGGCGAGGAGCCGAAATCGCGGCGGATCGCCCGCGCGATCGTCGCCGCGCGGCCGATCGAGCGGACCGGGCAGCTCGCCGCCATCGTGCGCAAGGCGCTCGGCTGGCATCCCGGCATGAAGAAGGACCCGGCGACCCGCACCTTCCAGGCGATCCGAATCCACCTGAACGAGGAGCTGCAGGAGCTCGAAGGCGGGCTCGAGGCCGCCGAGCAGGTGCTTCGCTCGGGCGGGCGGCTCGCCGTCGTCACCTTCCACAGCCTCGAGGACCGGCTCGTGAAGCGCTTCCTCAAGGAGCGCAGCGGCGACGTTCCGGCAGGATCGCGCCATCTTCCCGAGCGCAGCGACCGGGGTCCGTCGCCGAGCTTCGACTCGGTCGCAAAGCCGGTCCGCGCCGGCGAGGACGAGATCCGCATCAATCCGCGGGCGCGCTCCGCGACCCTCAGGGTCGCCCGCCGCACCGCCGCACCTTCCTGGACAATGGAAGCACAGGGGACGTCCTCATGATCGCCAGGAGCTTCAAGTCGGTCGTCTGGGTCGCCGGCATCGGCGGCGCCGCATTGGGCTGCTACATGCTCTCCCTCCAGGTCGCCGCCGAGCGCGCCGAGCTCGCCGGAGTCGAGCAGCGCATCGTCCGCGCCCGCCAGGCGATCCGCGACCTCCAGACCGAGCTCGGCACGCGCGGCCGCCTGTCGCAGCTCGAGCAGTGGAACAGCGAGGTCCTCGCTCTGTCGTCGCCCGTCGCGGGCCAGTTCGTGGAGAGCGAATTGGTGCTGGCCCGGCTCGAGACGCGCAGCAACGGCGAGCTCGCCGAAGGCGCGCCGGTCCGCATGGCCTCGGCCGAGACCGTGGCGACCGCGCCCGCGCCGCAGGTCCGTAACGCGGCTGCCGCGCCGCCGGCTCCGTCCGCCGCGCCGCAGCGCCCGCAGGTCCGCACCGCTTCCGCCGCCGCCCCGTCGCCGGCCGTGCCCGCGGTCCGTCGCGCCAGCCTGAGCGAAGCGACGGCCCCTCCCGCGGTCGCCCGGGCCCGCGCCGGGACCCCGCCGGGGCCGACCCGCGCCGTCTCATTGCTCGACGAGCGCACCGCCCGCGAGCTCGGCGAGGCCTCGCGCGCCGAGCGCCGCCGCGCGCCGGCGGCAGCCGCGCGTCCCGAGCGGACCACGGCCGCGACCGCTCCCCGTCCCGACCGCGCCGCCAAGGACTGAGCCCCGGCATGGCCACGCTCGCCGCCCGTTCCGAGCCGTTCGGCGCCGCCCTGGAGCGGCCGCAACCGCTCGCGATCACCTATCAGCGGCTGATGGTGATGCTGCTGATCTTCGCCGGCGTCACCTTCCTGATCGTCGCGCGGCTGATGTTCCTGCAGGTGTTCACCGACCGCGCGCCCGGCGGCGCCGCGGCCAATCCGCTGCTTCCCGCGCGCGGCGACATCGTCGACCGCAACGGGGTGCCGCTGGCCCGCACCATCGACGCCTGGACGGTCGGCCTTCGCCCGGGCGACATCATCGGCGATCCCGCCGAGGTCGCCGCCCGCCTCGCCGCTTTGATGCCCGAGCGCAGCGAGGCCCAGTACCGCGCCATGATCGCTTCGGGGCGCACCTTCATCTATCTGCGCCGCCGCGCGCTGCCCGAGCTGGTCGAGGCGGCGAACGCGATCGGCGAGCCCGGCATCGTCTTCAGCCGCGAGCCCGAGCGCCTCTACCCCCAGACGGCCCTCGCCGGCCACGTGCTCGGCTGGACCGACATGGAAGGTCATGGCGTCGCCGGCATGGAGCGGGTGCTCGAGGAGCGCCTGCTCGATCCCGCGCGGCGCGGCGAGCCCGTCGCCTTGTCGATCGACAGCCGCGTCCAGGCGGCGATGGAATCGGAGCTCGCTTCGTCGGTCACCGCGATGAGCGCCGAGGGCGGCACCGGCATCGTCCTCGACGTCCGCACCGGCGAGATCGTCGCCATGGCCTCGGCGCCGACCTTCAATCCCAACGACGCCGGCGCCGCCAATCCCGCCGCCCTCTACAATCGCGCGACCATGGGCGTCTATGAGCTGGGCTCCGCCTTCAAGCCGATCACCATCGCCGCCGCGATGGAGGCCGGCGTGGTGACCTCGCCGGCGCAGCGCTGGGACGCCGCCTCGCCGATCCAGATCGGCCGCTTCCAGATCGGCGACGACCATCCGCTCGGCCGCGCCATCACCGTTCCCGAATTGCTCGTCCATTCCTCGAACATCGCCACCGCCCATGTCTCGGACGCGATGGGCGCCGAGCGGATGCAGCAGGCCTTCCGCAATCTTGGCTTCGACGAGCCCGCCCATATCGAACTCGCCGAGCGCGCCCGCCCGATCTGGCCGGACGACTGGGGCCGCGCGCGCGTGCTCACCAGCGGCTTCGGCCACGGAGTCGCGATCACCCCGCTCCACCTCGCTTCGGCCTATGCGGCGCTGGTCAACGGCGGCACCTGGCGCCCGGCGACCCTCTTGCGGGTCGCGCCGGGCCAGGCCGCGCCCGGGCGCCGAGTCTATTCCGAGGCGACCAGCTTCCGGATGCGCCAATATCTGCGCATGATCGTCACCCACGGCACCGGCCGCCGCGCCGAGGCGGCGGGCTTCCGGGTCGGCGGCAAGACCGGCACCGCCGAGAAGGTGTCGGCGAGCGGAGGCTATTCGCGGCGGGTCAACGTCTCCACCTTCGCGGCGGCTTTTCCGATGGACGAACCGCGCTATGTGGTGGTCGTCATGATGGACGCCCCCCGAGGGAATGAGGAGACCCACTTCCTCACCACCGCCGCCTGGACCGCCGCCCCGGTCGTCTCGCGCGTGATCGCCCGCGCCGGCCCGCTGCTCGGCATCATCCCGGACGCCGCCCGCGACATCGACACCAGCGAGCTCATCCCACTCGTCGCCGCCGCGGAGCACTAGATGCGACTCGGCGCCCTGATCGGCAGCGGCGACGATTCACCTGTGACCGGCTTCGCGATCGACCACAGGAAGGTCGCTCCGGGCACCGTCTTCGGCGCCTTTCGCGGCCTGCGCTTCGACGGCGAGGATTTCATTCCCGACGCCGTCGCCGCCGGCGCGGTCGCGGTGGTCGCGCGCCCGCAGGCGAAGGTCGAAGGCGCGGTCCACGTCGCGGAGGAGGAGCCGCGGCGGGCCTTCGCCCGGCTCGCCGCGAAATTCTTCGCGCCCTTCCCGAAGAATGTGGCCGCGGTCACCGGGACGAACGGGAAGACTTCGACGGTGGAGCTGACCCGCCAGCTCTGGCGGATGGCGGGGCACCGCTCCGCCTCGATCGGCACCCTCGGGGTCACCACCTCGGACGACCAGGTGACGACCGGCCTCACCACGCCCGACATCGTCACCTTCCTCTCCAACATGGCCGGCCTCGCGCGGATGGGCATCGGCCATGCGGCGTTCGAGGCATCGAGCCACGGCCTCTCCCAATACCGCACCGAAGGCCTGCCCGTGCAGGCCGCCGCCTTCACCAATTTCAGCCGCGACCATCTCGACTATCACGAGACGATGCACGCCTATTTCGAGGCGAAGATGCGGCTCTTCGCCGAAGTGGTGGAGCCGGACGGCGCCGCGGTGGTCTGGATGGACGATCCGAAGTCGCAGGAGGTCGCGCGCCGCTGCCGCGCGCGCGGGCTGCGCCTGCTCACGGTCGGCGCCGCGGGCGAGACTTTGCGCCTGGTCTCGCGCGAGACGACCGAGCTCGGCCAGAAGCTGGTGGTGGAGGCCGAAGGGCAGCGCCACGTCGTCACCCTCGCCTTGATCGGCGCCTACCAGGCCGCCAACGCGCTCACCGCCGCCGGCCTGGTCATCGCGACCGGGGGCGAGACGAAGGAGACCCTCTCCAACCTTTCGCGCGTCCACCCGGTCCGCGGCCGCCTCGAGCGCGCGGTGATCAGCCGCGCCGGTGCGCCGGTCTATGTCGACTATGCGCACACCCCCGACGCGATCGAGAGCGCTTGTCTGGCGCTTCGCCCGCACGCCGCCGGCCGGTTGATCGCCGTGATCGGCGCCGGCGGCGACCGCGACGCCGGCAAGCGCGCCGGCATGGGCGCGGCGGCGCAGCGCCTCTCGGACCTGGTCATCGTCACCGACGACAATCCGCGCACCGAGGATCCCGCCGCCATCCGCAGCGACATCCTGGCGGGCGCCCCCGGCGCGCGCGAGGTCGCCGGGCGCCGCGAGGCGATCGCCGCGGCGATCGCCGAAGCGCGCGAAGGCGACATCGTCCTCCTCGCCGGCAAGGGCCACGAGCAGGGCCAGATCGTCGGCGACCGGGTGCTGCCCTTCGACGACGTCGCCGTCGCCCGCGAGTGCGCGGCGGGGGGGGAGGGGGCATGACCGCTCCTCTCTGGACCTCCGAGGAGATCGCGCAGGCCGTCTCCGGCACCGCGCACAGCCCGTTCCAAGCCTACGGAGTCGCCTTCGATTCGCGCGAGATCGGGCCAGGCGACCTGTTCATCGCGCTGAAGGGCGAGACGACCGACGGGCACCGCTTCGTCGCCCAGGCCTTCGCGGCCGGCGCGGGCGGCGCGATCGTCTCGCAGCCGGTGGACGGTGCGCACGTCCTCGTCGACGACACGACGGCGGCGCTGAACGACCTCGGCCGGGCGTCGCGCGCCCGCTCCGGCGCGAAGATCGTCGGGGTCACCGGATCGGCGGGCAAGACCGGCACCAAGGAGGCGCTCTACGCCGCGCTCGACCGCGCGGCGCCGGGCCGGGCGCACCGCTCGGTCAAGAGCTACAACAACCACACCGGCGTGCCGCTCAGCCTGGCGCGGATGCCGCGCGAGGCGCGCTTCGGCGTGTTCGAAATGGGCATGAACCATCCGGGCGAGCTCGCCGCCTTGACCCGGCTCGTCCGCCCGCATGTCGCCATCGTCACCACCATCGCGCCGGCCCATCGCGCCTTCTTCGCCAGCGACGAGGCGATCGCCGACGCCAAGGCCGAGATATTCGAAGGGCTGGAGGAGGGCGGCGTCGCTTTGGTGCCCTATGACAGCCCGCATTGCCCGCGGCTGGCCGCGGCGGCGCGCCGGTACGCGGCGCGGATCGTCAGCTTCGGCTTCGGCGAAGGCGCCGATGTCCGCGCCACTTATGCCCTGCGCGCCCCCGCGGGCGGGACGATGGTGACGGCGAGCCTCGGCGACAGGCAGCTCAGCTACACCCTCTCGCAGCCCGGCGAGCATTGGGTGGCGAATTCCCTGGCCGTGCTCGGCGCTGTCGAGGCGGTCGGCGGCGACCTCGCTCTGGCGGGCCTCGCGCTTGCCGACATGCCGGGGCTCAAGGGCCGCGGCGAGCGCCGCCGGATCCCCGCCGACGGCGGCGAGGCGCTGCTGATCGACGAAAGCTACAACGCCAACCCGGCCTCGATGGCGGCCACCCTGGAGACGTTCGGCGAGGAAAAGGTCGCCGGCCGGCGCATCGCCGTCCTCGGCGCGATGCGCGAACTCGGCGCCGAGACGGCGGCGTTCCACGCCGCCCTCGCCGCCCATGTCGAGGCGGCTCGGGTCGACTTTGCGGTCCTGGTCGGAGAGGAGATGGAGGCGCTCGCAAAAGCGCTTGGCCGGGGCGTCGAATTGGCGCATGTCGGCGATGCGGCCGCGGCCGCCGGCCTGGTCCGCGAAGCGATCGGACCGGGGGACGCGATACTCGTCAAGGGATCCAATTCCATCGGACTTGCCGCTCTCGTCGAGGCGCTGGCAAGCGGGAACGACCGATGATCTTGTGGATATCAGAGCAGCTCGGCTTCGCCGGCATCTTCAACCTCTTTCGCTACATCACCTTCCGCGCGGGCGCGGCCACGGCGACGGCCTTGATCATCGGCCTGCTGATCGGTCCGAAGTTCATCGGCTGGCTGCGCATCCGCCAGGGCAAGGGCCAGCCGATCCGCATCGACGGGCCGCAGTCGCAC
This sequence comes from Allosphingosinicella sp., assembly GCA_035628635.1. Classification (GTDB taxonomy): domain Bacteria; phylum Pseudomonadota; class Alphaproteobacteria; order Sphingomonadales; family Sphingomonadaceae; genus Allosphingosinicella. The sequence continues at coordinate 217,307 of DASPJJ010000033.1, read as the reverse complement.
CAGGCCAAGCGCGGCACGCCGACCATGGGCGGACTGATGATCCTCACCTCGCTCACCGTCTCCATGCTGCTCTGGATGGACTTTTCGAACACCTATCTCTGGGCGTGCCTGTTCATCACCGTCGGGTTCGGGCTGATCGGGTTCCTCGACGATTACGAGAAGGTCTCCAAGCGCCACCACAAAGGGGTCTCCGCGCGGACGCGGCTGCTCGCCGAGTTCGTGGTCGCCGCAACCGGCGTCCTGATCATCACCTGGGGCGCGGGGACCGAGCTCTACATCCCCTTCTACAACGGGCCGGTCGTCGATCTCGGCTGGTTCTACATCGTCTTCGCCTCGTTCGTGATCGTCGCCTTCGGCAATGCGGTGAACCTCACCGACGGCCTCGACGGGCTTGCGACCATGCCGGTGATCATCGCCAGCCTCGCCTTCCTGATCATCTCCTATCTGGTCGGCAACGCCGTCTTCTCCTCCTATCTCGGCATTCCCTTCGTGCTCGGCGCCGGCGATCTCACCGTGCTCTGCTCGGCGATCGTCGGAGCGGGCCTCGCCTTCCTCTGGTTCAACGCGCCCCCCGCCGCGGTCTTCATGGGCGACACCGGCAGCCTCGCATTGGGCGGCGCGCTCGGGGCGATCGCGGTCTGCACCCAGCATGAGATCGTGCTCGGCATCATCGGCGGGGTGTTCGTTGTCGAGGCGATGAGCGTCGTCATCCAGGTCTTCTTCTACAAGAGGACCGGGAAGCGCGTGTTCAAGATGGCGCCGATCCACCACCATTTCGAGCAATTGGGCTGGTCCGAGCCCACCGTCGTGATCCGCTTCTGGATCGTCTCCTTCGTCCTCGCCCTCGCCGGCCTTTCGACGCTGAAGCTGAGATGATCGCGAGCCCCGCCTTTGCCGGAAAGAAATATGCGGTGCTCGGCCTCGCCCGCTCCGGCCGCGCCGTCGTCGAGTCGCTGGCCGCGAGCGGCGCCGAGATCATGGCGTGGGACCAGAGCCCCCAGGCGCGGGAAGCTTTGAGCCAAATCCTCCCCGGTACGGGGAGGGGGACCGCACGAAGTGCGGTGGAGGGGCCGGCGCCGACGGCGCCGGTTTCACCGTCGCCGCCCCTCCACCAGCCTGCGGCTGGTCCCCCTCCCCGTACAGGGGAGGAATTGGTCCGCATCGCCGACCCCCTCGCCACCGCGCTTTACGGCTATGACGGAATCGTCGTCTCGCCGGGGGTGCCGCTCAATCGCCACCCGATCGCCGAGCGCGCGCGCAACGCCGGCGTGCCCCTGGTCGGCGACATCGAGCTGTTCGCCCAGGCGCGCGCGACCCTGCCGCCGCACAAGGTGGTGGGCATCACCGGCACCAACGGCAAATCGACCGTCACCGCGCTGGTCCACCATATCTGCCGCACCGCCGGCCTGCCCGCGACCATGGCCGGCAATATCGGCTACCCGATCCTCGGCCAGGACCCGCTCCCGGCGGACGGCGTCTACGTGCTCGAACTCTCCTCCTATCAGATCGACCTCAGCCACAGCCTCGACTGCGACGTCTCGGTGCTGCTCAACATCAGCCCGGACCATCTCGACCGCTATGACGGCGTCGAGGATTATGCCGCCTCCAAGGCGCGGCTGTTCGCCATGCAGTCGGACGAGCATGTCGCGGTCGTCGCCATCGACGACGATTACACGCGCGCCATCGCCGCGACGGTCGCGGGCCGGAAGGTGCTGGTCTCGGCGGCCGACGTGAAGGACCAGTCGCGCTGGCCTTCCCTCCAGGGCCCGCACAACGCTCAGAACGTCGCCGCGGCCGTCGCCGCGGCGCGCGCGCTCGGCATCGGCAACGCCGTCATCGCCGCCGCGCTCGCTTCCTATCGCGGCCTTCCTCACCGCATGGAGCGGGTCGCCGAGAAGCACGGCGTGCTGTTCGTCAACGACAGCAAGGCGACCAATCCGAACAGCGCCGCCCCGGCGCTTGCCGCCTATCCGAGGGTGCACTGGATCCTCGGCGGCCTGCCCAAGTCCGACGATCTCGATCCGTGCGAGCCCTATCTCGATCACGTCCGCGCGGCCTACACGATCGGCGAGGCAGGGCCGATGTTCGCCGACCTGCTCGAGGGCAAGGTGCCGGTCCGCCGTTGCGAGATGCTGCACGAGGCGGTGAGCTGCGCCGCCGGCGCAGCCGAGCCCGGCGAGGTGGTCCTCCTGTCGCCGGCCTGCGCATCGTTCGACCAGTTCAGGGATTATGAAGCACGCGGCGACGCGTTTCGCGCCGCGGTGGAGGCGCTTGCATGAGTATCCTGCAGCCCATGACCAAGAGCGGCGCCGCCCGGCTGGGCCGTTCCGACCGGACCCCGCTCGGCCGCTGGTTCTGGGAGATCGACCGCGTTCTCCTGATCCTGGTCGCGGTGCTGATCTCGATCGGCCTCGTCGCCGTCGCGGCCGCCTCCCCTGCCGCCGCCACGCGCTATTCGGGCGGCAACGTCAGCTTCGCCTCGCTCCATTTCTTCTACCGGCAGCTGATGTGGATCGCGGTCGCGGTGCCGGTGCTGATCGGAGTCTCGATGCTGCCGCGCACGCTCGCCCGGCGGCTGTGCATCGTCGGCGCGGTCGTGTTCACGATCTTGCTTTTCCTGGTGCCGATCGTCGGGGTGGAGGTGAACGGCTCGCGGCGCTGGCTCGGCGTCGGCATCTCCCAGTTCCAGCCGTCGGAATTCCTCAAGCCGCTGTTCATCGTCGCGATCGCCTGGATGCTCTCGCTCCGTCAAAAGGACGCCAGCCTGCCGGTGGTGCCCCTGACGGGCCTGCTCACCGGCGTCGTCGCTTTGCTCCTGATGCGCCAGCCCAATTTCGGCGAGACGATCATCTTCGTCTCCGCCTGGGTGATGCTGCTGATGCTCGCCGGCGTGTCGCTGCGCCTGCTCGGGCTGCTCGCGGCGGCCGGAGTCGCGGCGATCGTCCTCGCTTACCTTTTCTACCCCGTCGCGACGGCCCGCATCGACCAGTTCCTGTTCGGCCAGGGCGACACCTACCAGACGGAAAACGCTCTGCGCACCCTGACCTCGGGCGGCCTCTTCGGCGCCGGGCCGGGGGCGGGAACGCGCAAGTTCCACCTTCCCGAGCCCCATACCGACTACATCTTCTCGGTGATCGGGGAGGAGTTCGGGATCATCGCCTGCCTCGCCATCGCCATCCTTTACCTGACGATCGTCGCGCGGGTGCTCATCCGCCTGCTCCACGAGGATGACGGCTTCGTCGTCCTCGCCGCCGCCGGCCTCGTCACCCAGTTCGGCCTCCAGGCCCTGATCAACATGGCGGTCAACGTCCAGATCGCGCCGTCCAAGGGTATGACCCTGCCCTTCATCTCCTACGGCGGCTCGTCGATGATCGCGCTCGCGCTCGGCATGGGGCTGCTCCTGGCCTTCACCCGTCGCAATCCCTATCTCCACCGCTCGCCCTATGTGGTGAAAGGGGCCGGCCGATGATCGGGCGCCACTACGTCCTCGCCGCCGGCGGCACCGGCGGGCACATGATCCCCGCCCACGCGCTCGCCGAAGAGCTGATGCGCCGCGGACACCGCGTCGCCCTCGTCACAGACGATCGCGGCGCCCGCATCCCCGGCCTGTTCGACGGCGTCCAGGTCCACGTCCTCCCGGCCGGCCGGCTCGCCGGGGGCCCGGTCGGCTGGCTGAAGGCGACGCGCAACATCTTCACCGGCCGGGCGATGGCGCTGCGGCTCTACGAGACCTTCCGCCCGTCGGCGGTGATCGGGTTCGGCGGCTATCCGGCTCTGCCCGCCCTTCTCGCCGCCCGCGCCGACAAGGTGCCGACCCTGATCCACGAGCAGAACGCCGTGCTCGGCCGGGTCAACCGGCTGATGGCCGGCAAGGTGGACGCGGTCGCCACCGCCTACGAGAGCGTCCAGCGCCTCCCCGCCAAGGCGCGCGACAGGACCCATCTCGTCGGCAATCCGGTCCGCGAGGAGGTCCTCGCTTTGCGCGAGCTGCCTTTCCCGCCGCTGGACGAGGACGGCATCTTCCGCCTGCTCGTCACCGGCGGCAGCCAGGGCGCAACCATCCTCAGCGACGTGGTCCCGGAGGGCCTCGCCCTGCTGCCCGAGCATTTCCGCCGCCGTCTTCAGGTGACGCAGCAATGCCGCGCCGAGGACATCGAGCGGGTTCGGGCCCGCTACGGCGAGCTCGGCATCCCTGCCGATCTCGCCACCTACATGGCCGACATGCCCGAGCGCCTCAGCTGGGCGCATCTCGTCATCGCCCGCGCCGGCGCCTCGACCATCGCCGAGCTCACCGCCGCCGGCCGCCCGGCGATCCTGGTGCCTTTGCCCTCGGCGACCGACGACCACCAGACCTTCAACGCCCGCGAGATGGCGAAGGCCGGCGGCGCCCGTGCGATCGCCCAGTCGCGCTTCACGCCGGTCGAGCTCGCCAAGCAGATGCAGAAGCTCGCGCTCGATCCCTCGGCGCTCGCCAACGCGGCCGCGCGCGCCCGCGCCGTCGGCCGGCCCAACGCCGCCGCCGACCTCGCCGATCTGGTCGAGCGGACCGGCCGCGACCGCGGCTTCGACCCCGCTTTCCTTCGCGAGAACGTCCTCACGCCGGTGGCCGGCGGGGCCTATGCATGAGAGGCGTCGGCACCGATATCGGCACGATCCACTTCGTCGGCATCGGCGGCATCGGCATGTCCGGCATCGCCGAGGTGATGCACATATTGGGCTACAAGGTGCAGGGCTCGGACGTCGCCGAGGGCTATGTCGTCGAGGGGCTTCGCAAGGCCGGCATTCCGATCGCCATCGGGCATGATCCCGGCAATCTCGGCGACGCGGCGGTGGTCGTCATCTCGAGCGCGATCCGCAAGGACAATCCTGAGCTGGTCTGCGCCTATGAGCGGCGCATCCCGGTCGTCCGCCGCGCCGAGATGCTCGCCGAATTGATGCGGCTGAAGTCGACCGTCGCCGTCGCCGGCACCCACGGCAAGACGACGACGACCTCGATGATCGCCGCTTTGATGGATGCCGGCGGGATCGACCCGACGGTGATCAACGGCGGCATCATCAACGCCTACGGCTCGAACGCGCGGCTTGGCTCGTCGGAATGGATGGTGGTCGAGGCCGACGAGAGCGACGGCAGCTTCCTGCGCCTCGACGGCACCATCGCCGTCGTCACCAACATCGATCCCGAGCATCTCGACCATTACGGCTCGTTCGACAGGGCCAAGGACGCCTATGTCGAGTTCGTCGAAAACGTCCCTTTCTACGGCGCGGCTTTGCTCTGCGTCGATCATCCCGAGGTCCAGACCATTATTCCGCGGCTGCGCGACCGGCGCGTCGTCACCTACGGCTTCGCGGCGCTGGCCGATGTGCGGGGAGACAATGTCCGTCCCGTCCCCGGCGGCAACCGTTTCGACGTGACCTTGCGCGACCGGAGCGGACAGACGGCGACGATCGCGGACGTCGAGCTGCCCATGCCCGGCCGGCACAACGTCCAGAACGCGCTCGCCGCGATCGGGGTCGCGGCGGAACTCGGCATCCCCCACGAGACGATCGCGCGCGGCTTTGAGAAGTTCGACGGCGTCAAGCGCCGCTTCACCCGCGTCGGCGAGATACAGGGCGCGGCGATCATCGACGATTACGGACACCATCCGACCGAGATCCGCGCCGTCCTCTCGGCCGCGCGCGAAGGGGCCGAGGGAAGGGTGATCGCGGTGGTGCAGCCGCACCGCTTCACCCGCCTGCGCGACCTGATGGAGGAGTTTCAGGGCGCCTTCAACGACGCCGACATCGTCTACGTCGCTCCGGTGTATGCGGCTGGGGAGGAGCCGATCCAAGGCATCGACGCAGAGGCTCTGGTCGAGGGCCTTAAGGAGCGCGGCCACCGCGCCGCCAAGGCGGTCGCCGATTTCGACGACCTCTGCCAGAGCCTTCGCGACATCGCCGCGCGCGGCGACATGGTGATCTGCCTCGGCGCCGGCGACATCACCAAATGGGCCGCCGGCCTCGCCGACGGCATACGCTGCGCGAGGCTGAACAAGTGATGGGCGGAAAGGGACAGTCACTTGCCTCGCTGGCCGAACAGAATCTGCACCGACCGGTGGGGCAAGTGACTGTCCCCAATGTCCCCCCCCTCGCCGGCTCCATCGAGCCCGGCGGCTCGCTCGCCGACTTCATCTGGTTCCGCACCGGCGGCCCTGCCCAGTGGCTGGTGCGCCCGCAGGACGTCGCGGACCTCTCCCGCTTCCTCGCCGATCTCGACCGCGCAATCCCCGTCCTCCCGGTCGGCGTCGGCTCGAACCTGATCGTGCGCGACGGCGGCGTGCCCGGGGTGGTGGTCCGCCTCCCCAAGGCGATGGCCCACGTCCATGTCGAGCCGGGAAACCGGGTCCGCGCCGGCGGCGGGGCGATGGGCATCACCGTCGCCTCCAAGGCGCGCGATGCGCACATCGCCGGCCTCGAATTCCTCCGCGGCATTCCGGGGACCGCCGGCGGCGCGGTCCGGATGAACGCCGGCGCCTACGGCCGCGAGGTCGCGGACATCCTCGTCGAGGCGACTCTGGTCCTGCGCGACGGCCGCGTCGAGACCTGGCCCCGGGACCGGCTCGGCTACACCTACCGCCACAGCGAGGTGCCCGAAGGCGCGGTCGTGGTCGAAGCGCTGTTCGAAGGGGTGCCCGGCAACCGCGCCGCGATCGGCGCCGAGATGGACCGGATCGCCGCCGAGCGGGAAGCCTCGCAGCCTCTCAGGAGCCGCACCGGCGGCTCGACCTTCAAGAATCCGCCCGGCACCAAGGCGTGGATGCTGATCGACGGAGCCGGCTGCCGGGGCCTCATGATCGGCGACGCGCAAGTCTCTGAAAAGCATTGCAACTTTCTCCTGAATTTGGGCAATGCTTCGGCGTCGGAGATCGAGGCGCTGGGCGAGGAAGTGCGGCGCCGGGTCCGCGAGCATTCGGGCGTGATGCTGGAATGGGAAATCCAGCGTGTGGGGGTGAGTTCGTGAGTTCGGGTCAGGCAAAAACCGTTCGGGCTGAGCCTGTCGAAGCCCTGTCCTTGTTTGCGGCACCGGTAGAAGGGCAGGGCTTCGACAAGCTCAGCCCGAACGGAGTGTGTGCGTGAGCGATCGGTCGTGTCCTCTCCACGTCGCCGTGCTGATGGGGGGCTGGTCCGCCGAGCGCGAAGTCTCGCTCGTCACCGGCGCCGGCGTCGCCGACGCGCTCGAGAGCCGGGGCCATCGCGTCACCCGAATCGACATGGGCCGGGACGTCGCCCAGCGCCTCGCCGAGGCGAATCCCGAGGTCGTCTTCAACGCGCTCCACGGCACGCCGGGCGAGGACGGTACGGTGCAGGGCCTGATGGACCTGATGGGCCTCAGATACACCCACAGCGGGCTCGAGACCTCGGTCATCGCGATCGACAAGGAGCTGACCAAGATGGTGCTCGTCCCCCACGGCATCCGCATGCCGGAAGGGACGATCGTCGCGAGCGAGAGCCTGCACGAGGTCGATCCGCTGCCGCGGCCCTATGTGCTGAAGCCGGTCAACGAAGGCAGCTCGGTCGGCGTCGCGATCGTCACGCGCGAAGGCAATTACGGCGATCCGATCGGCCGCGACGTGCGCGGTCCGTGGCAGGACTTTGAGCGCCTCCTGGCCGAGCCCTTCATCCGCGGCCGCGAGCTCACCGTCGCCGTGCTCGGCGACGAGGCGCTGGCGGTCACCGAATTGAAGCCGACCACCGGCTTCTACGATTACGACGCCAAATATACGGACGGACTCACCGTTCACGTCTGCCCCGCCGAGGTGCCCGAGGCGATCGCGGCCGAGGCGATGGCGATGGCGCTGAGCGCGCACCGGCTGCTCGGCTGCCGCGGCTGCTCGCGCGCCGACTTCCGCTGGGACGACGAGCGCGGCGCCGAAGGGCTGTACCTGCTCGAGGTCAACACCCAGCCGGGAATGACGCCGCTGAGCCTGGTGCCCGAGCAGGCCCGCTATCGCGGCATCGACTATGCCGAGCTGGTCGAGCGGATCGTGGAGGCGGCGTTATGACGACGGCGAGGATCGCGAGGGGCGGGCCGGCGGCGCGCGCACGGCCGGCGAAAGCGCGCAGCGCGCCGCGGGCCGCGCCGCGCCGCCAGAAACGGCCCGGCTGGCTCGAGCAGGCCGGGATCGCGCCGGAGACGGTGCGCCGCGCCTCCAAATGGATCGTGCTCGGTCTGCTCGCGGCGATGGCCATCGCCGCAATCCTCGCTCTGCGCGTTCCGCAGCGTGTCGGCGCGGCTTTGGGCCAGGCCGTGGGCGAGGCGGGCTTCGCGGTCCGGCGCTACGAGATACGCGGCGTCGACAATATGGACCGCCAGCGGATCGACGCCGTCGTCGCCGCGGAGCTGCGCCGCGCGATGCCGCTCGTCGATCTGGGCGCGATCCGCGAGCGTCTGCTCGTGTTCGGCTGGGTCGCCGACGCCCGGGTTTCCCGCCGCCTTCCCGACACTCTGGTGATCGACATCGTCGAGCGGATTCCGGCGGCGATCTGGCAGCACGACCGGAGGTTGATGCTGATCGACGGGCAGGGCGTCGTGCTCGAGCATGTCAGGCTGGAGGCGATGCCCGATCTGCCGCTGCTGATCGGCCCCGCCGCCAACCTCCAGACCGCCTCGTTCGAGCGGCTGCTCGGCCGCGCCGCGCACCTTCGCCCGCAGCTCGCCGGCGCGACCTGGATCGGCGGCCGCCGCTGGGACCTGCGCTTCCAGACCGGCGAGGTGCTCGCGCTTCCCGAAGGCGAGGAGGCGGCGCAGCGCGCGATCGCCGATTTCGCGCGCAGGGACCAGCAGGCGCAGATGCTCGGCCGCGGCTTCGCCCGTTTCGACATGCGCATTCCGGGCCGGATGATCGTCCGGGTCTCCCGCGAGCCGGGCAGCGTCGTCCCCGCCATCGCGCCCGAAGCGCCGCCCCCGTCGGCCGGCACTCCGGCCGATCTCGCCAACACGATCTGAGGAGCCGAGATTTGCCGCAGGCGCCGGTCCGCAAGCTCGTCACCGCCCTCGATGTCGGCTCGTCCAAGGTCTGCGCGCTGATCGCGGAACCGGCCGAGGACGGCTCGCTGCGCATTCTCGGCAGCGGCCAGCGGCAGAGCCAGGGCGTCCGCCGCGGCTTCATCGCCGACATGGAGAAGAGCGAGGTCGCGATCCGCGAGGCGGTCGAGCAGGCCGAGCGGATCGCCGGCACCAATGTCGACCAGGCCTATGTCGGCTTCTCGGCGGGCGGCCTGGTCAGCGATCTCGCCTCGGTCGACCGCGAGATCGGCGGCCGCCGGATCGAGAAGCAGGACATGGACGCCTTGCTCGCCTCCGCGCGCGACGCGATCGATCCGGGCGGCCGCATGATCCTCCACGCTCTCCCCGCGCTCTACACGCTGGACGGGCTGCAGGGCGTCAAGAAACCGCTCGGCCTCCATGCCGGGCGGCTCGCGGTCGACATCCACGTCGTCGCCGCGGAGCCCCCGCCGGTCCGCAACCTCGATCTGTGCGTCCGATCGGCGCATTTGGGCGTTGAGGCCATCGTCGCCTCTCCCGTCGCCGCGGGAAAGGCCTGTCTGAGTGACGAGGAGCGCGAGTTGGGCGTTGCTTTGGTCGAGTTGGGTGCCGGCGTCACCAACGTTTCCGTCTTCGCGGGCGGCATGCTGGTCGGGCTGAAGTCGCTGCCGATGGGCGGGATCGACATCATCGACGACATCGCAGCGGCCTTCGGCACCCGCCGCGGCGAGGCCGAGCGGATGAAATGCTTCTTCGGCTCGGCGATCACCAGCCCGCGCGACAATCACGACATGATCGAGCTGAAGCCGATCGCCGGAGGCGAGGAGGGCACCGAGGCGGCCCGGATCACGCGGGCCCAGCTCGTCGCCATCATCCGCCAGCGCCTCGAGCACCTTACCGGCGAGATCGCCAAGGCGCTGAAGGAGCTCGGCTTTTCCGGCCCGTTCGGCCGCCAGGTCGTGCTCACCGGCGGCGGCTCGGAGATGAAGGGCATCGCCGATTACGCCCAGGGCGTCCTCGGCCGCGCGGTCCGCATCGGGCGGCCGAACCTGCCCGGCCTTCCCGAGGCGCATAGCGGCCCGGCCTTCACCACGCTCGCCGGGCTGGCCTTGTTCGCGGCGTCGGACGAACTCGATCTCGGCGGCGCCGCTCCGCCCGTCCCCCCCGGTCCCAAACGGGGCGGCGACGGCGGCGCCGGCGGCAATATCGTCCAGCGTCTGATTGCGGCTTTCCGAAGTGATTATTAAGAATTTTTACTACGGCGTTAACTTTTTGCTCGCACGCAAGAATCGCATAGTGCAAAAGGGCTTAGGGAGCGCGTCGTGATGTGCTCGAGCGACAGGGGAGAGTGAGATGAGCATCGATTTCATCCGGCCGGAAGTGGACGAGCTGCGGCCCCGGATCAGCGTGATCGGCGTCGGCGGCGCCGGCGGCAATGCGATCGCGAACATGATCAACTCCGATGTCCAGGGCGTCGACTTCATCGTCGCCAACACCGACGCGCAGGCGCTCAATCACTCAGAGGCCGACACCCGCATCCAGCTCGGCCCGAAGATCACCCAGGGCCTCGGCGCGGGCTCCCGCCCGGAGATCGGCAAGGCCGCCGCCGAAGAGGCGCTGAACGAGATCGAGCGCGCCCTGGACGGCGCACACATGTGCTTCATCGCCGCCGGCATGGGCGGCGGCACCGGCACCGGCGCCGCCCCGGTCATCGCCAAGGCCGCGCGCGACAAGGGCATCCTCACCGTCGGCGTCGTCACCAAGCCGTTCAGCTTCGAGGGCCAGCGCCGGATGCGCTCCGCCGAAAGCGGCATCACCGAGCTGCAGCAGCATGTCGACACCTTGATCGTGATCCCGAACCAGAATCTGTTCCGCATCGCCAACCCGAACACGACCTTCAAGGAAGCGTTCATGATGGCGGACGAGGTCCTCCAGCAGGGCGTCCGCGGCATCACCGACCTGATGGTCATGCCCGGCCTCATCAATCTCGACTTCGCCGACGTCCGCTCCGTGATGGGCGAGATGGGCAAGGCGATGATGGGCACCGGCGAGGCCGCCGGCGACAACCGCGCGATCGAGGCCGCCGAGCAGGCGATCGCCAACCCCTTGCTCGACGGCGTGTCGATGAAGGGCGCCCGCGGCGTCATCATCTCGATCACCGGCGGCGAGGACATGCGGCTGATGGAGGTCGACGAGGCCGCCAGCCACATCAAGGAGCTGGTCGATCCCGACGCCAACATCATCTGGGGCTCGGCCTTCAACAACGACCTCGACGGCAAGATCCGCGTCTCGGTCGTGGCTACGGGCATCGACGCCGAGGCGGTGACCGTGCCGGCCGCGCCCGCCAAGGTGTTCGCCTTCCCGACGCAGCGCGCGGAGGCCGCGAAGCCGAGCCTGCCGCCGCTCACCCTGACCCCGCCCGAGCCGGTCGCGGAGGAGGCTCTGGAAGCGGAGGAAGAGGGCTTGGCTGCCGAATATGCCGAGGACGAGAGCGCGAACGCCGAGGACCCTTCCGAGCTCCCGCTCGAGGCCGCCGACGAGGCCGGCGAGGACGAATTGCTGCTGGGCGACATGGACATGGTAGCCGAGGACGAGCAGGCGCCGCCCGCCGGCGCCCGCACCTGGCTCAGCCGCGACGAGGAGCCCGAGCCGGCGCCGGCGGCCAAGCCTGCGCGCGAGGGCGGCACCCTGTTCGAGCGCATGTCGAACATCGCCCGCGGCGCCGCCAAGGCCCAGGTCGACGAGGAGGCTTCGGAATCGACGCCGCGCCTGCGCACCGCCCGCGACCCCCTCGACATCCCCCGCTTCCTCAATCGCCAGAACAATCAATAGGAAACGGAATTCCTCCCCGGAACGGGGAGGGCGCGTGGGCTTTCGACTGCCCCCGGCAGTCGAAGATCGTGTCCGGGGGACACGATCTCGCCCCCACGCGCACGAAGTGCGGTGGAGGGGCCGGCGCCGACGGCGCCGGTTTCACCGTCGCCGCCCCTCCACCAGCCTCCGGCTGGTCCCCCTCCCCGTTCCGGGGAGGAGCTATCCCCGTTCACCGCCCGCCGCCACCGTTCCGGCGCATCCTCAACCACTTGGCCATTGCCGGTTCACCCGCTGCGGGGTCTAATCCCACCATGATCTCATTGTTGCGGGGGGTCCGCCGCGGTCTCGTGCTGCTGGCGGCCGGGACGGCATATGCGGCAGGCGGAGGCACGGCGGCGGCGCAGAGCCGCGCGCCGGGCGCGGTCGTGCAGCCGCTCCCCGCCGCCGACGAAGGCGCCGAGCTGCGCCGCCATCTCGCCGATCTCGCCGCCAATCCGCGCAGCCTCGCCTCGCTGATCGGCGCCGGCCGCGCCGCGGTGCGCGTCGGCGACGGCGAGGCGGCTCTGGGCTTCTTCGCCCGCGCCGAGGAGGTCGCGCCGAGCGATGCGCGGGTCAAGGCCGGCATGGCTTCGGCCTATGTCCTGCTCGGGCAGCCCCAGGCCGCCCTGCGCCTGTTCGCGGAGGCGGCGCGGCTCGGCGCGCCCGAAGTCGAGGTCGCGCGCGACCGCGGCCTCGCGCACGACCTCAGCGGCAATCCCCGCCGCGCCCAGCAGGACTATCTGCTCGTCCTCCACCGCGGCGACGATCCCGAGACGCGCCGCCGGCTCGCTCTCTCGCTGGCGGTGAGCGGCCACCGCGACGCCGCCCTGCGGGCGCTCGATCCCCTGCTCCGCAGGCACGACCGCGCCGCCTACCGGACCCGCGCCTTCGTCCTCGCTCTGACCGGCGATGCCAATGGCGCGGCCCAGGCGGTCGACGGCGCGATGCCCGGCCAGGGCGCGCCAATGGCTCCGTTCCTGTCGCGTCTCGGCTCGCTCGGTCCCGCGCAAAAGGCGATGGCGGTGCATTTCGGCCATTTCCCGGCCGACGGGCGTGCGGTGCAGACCGCCGCCGTCGACACCAGCCCGCTGCCGGCCGCGGTCGCCTTCACCGGCGCCGCGCCTTCCGCCCCGACGCGCTTCGCCGCGGCGGCGCAGCCGGCGCCGCGCGGCACCCGCCGGCGCGCCGCGCTCGCCGAACCGGTCGGCAGCCGTCGCGAGGGGGCGCGCGACCGCGCCGCCGGCCGCCGCGAGCCCGTCGCCACCGCCTCCACGGCGCCGCGCTCTTCCGGGCGGCGGACGATCGTGACCTCGGTCGCCGACATTCCCGGCGCCGGTCCGATCAAGCCCGACGAGCCGGCGGCCCAACCGCAGCCCGGCTTCAGCACGCCGCCGGCGGCTCAGGCCGGTGAGCCGGTGCGCATCGCCTCGAGCCAGCCGCTCGAGATCCCGCCGGCGATGCGCCAGGAGCCGGCGGCGACGCCGGTCCGCCGCGAGCCGGAGCCGCAGCCGGCCGTCCGCCAGGATTCGCCGCCGCCCGCGGTCGTCCGCCAGATTCCGCCGTCCGCGGCGCGCGAAGAGCCCGCCGCTTCGCCGGCCGCCGAAGCCCCGGCAGTGCCGGCTTTCTCGGACGTCGCCGCGCTCGTCCAGTCGCTGCCCGTCGAGGAGGAGCCGCGGCCCGCCGCCTCCGGTCCGAGCCGGGACGCCGCGACGCGCCCCGCGGCCGCCCCGGCCCGCACCACCGCCGCTCCCGCCCGCACGGGCCGCGCCGCCTCGCGCCCGCCGGCGCGCCCGGCGGCGCCGCCCCATCCGAGCCGCCACTGGGTCCAGATCGCCAATGGCGACCGCTCGGCTTTCGCCTTCCAGCTCGGCCGGCTGCGCCAGTCGGCGCCCGAGCTCCTCCGTGCCCGCACCGCTTACTGGGCGCGCAACGGCGGCTCGGCGCGACTGCTCGTCGGCCCCTTCGCCACCGCCGCCGCGGCGCGCGCCTTCGTCAACCAGCTGGCGCGCGAGGACGTTTCCGCCTTCCCCTGGACCAGCGAGGCCGGCGAGGAGGTCGCGAGACTCCCCGCACGGTGAGGGCGCTCGCCGCTTACGCGTCCGATCCCGCGGCGAGCCGCGGCCGGCTGCACCCCGAGCGCAGCGACGCCGTGCGCGGACCGCGCGACGCCTTCCAGCGCGACCGCGACCGGATCATCCATTCGGTCCCCTTCCGCCGCCTCCGCCACAAGACCCAGGTCTTCGTCGCGCCCGACGGCGACCATTTCCGGGTGCGCCTCACCCACAGCCTGGAGGTCGCCCAGATCGGCCGCGCCATCGCCCGCGCCTTGGGCCTCAACGAGGATCTCACCGAAGCGCTCTGCCTCGCGCACGATATCGGCCACCCGCCCTTCGGCCATGCCGGCGAGGACGCGCTTCAGCTCGCGATGGCGGATTGCGGCGGCTTCGATCACAACGCCCATACCATCCGCCTGCTGACCAGGCTGGAAACGCCCTATCCGGCCTTTCCCGGCCTCAATCTCAGCTGGGAGTCGCTCGAGGGTCTGGCCAAGCATAACGGCCCGCTCACGGGGCCCTTGCCGTGGGCCCTCGCCGAGGCCGACGAAGAGTTCCCCCTCGATCTCGCGAGCTGGCCGAGCCTCGAAGCGCAGGTCGCGGCGATCGCCGACGACATCGCCTACGACAATCACGACATCGACGACGGGCTTCGCGCGGGCCTGTTCACGCTCGCAGAGCTGCTCGAAGTGCCGATCGTCGCGCGCGGCTGGGCGGCGGTGCGGGCGCGCTATCCGGATGTGGAGGAAGCGCGCCTGGTCCCGGAGCTGGTCCGCGACCGGATCGGGCTGATGGTGAACGACGTCATCGCGGAGACGGGCGCCCGCTTGTCCGCCGCGGCGATCGGGACCGCCGCCGACGTCCGCGCCGCGGGCCGGGCCCTGACCGGCTTCTCCGCCTCCCTCGCCGGAGAGGAAAGGGTCCTGCGCCGCTTCCTCCACGCCCGGATGTACAACGCGCCGGCGGTGACGGCGGTGCGGACCGAGGCGCAGAAGGTGATCGCCGCCCTCGCCGCCGCCTTCCGTGCCGATCCGTCGCGGCTCCCGCCCGAATGGCGCCCCGACGGCCTCGATCCGCTCGCGGCGCGGCGCCGCATCGGCGACTTCATCGCCGGCATGACCGACCGCTACGCCGTCCGCATCCACGAGGCGCTGGTCGGCCCGGTCCGCCTGCCGGAGGGCTTCTGAACTTTATTTCATCCGTTTCGGACCTGCCTCTTCAAATGTAGGAACCGTCGTGGTTCACACTTCCGGATGAGACAGGAACCGATTCGCTCGCCCGAGGTCGACGCCGATGAGCAGGCCTCTCCTTCAGCCCCGGTCGCCGCCGCCCCGATGGAGCAGCCCAACGATCCGAGCTTCGCCACGAGCGGCGAGGAGGACGCCTTCTGGTCGGGGGTCGCGACCGGGGCGCGGATGATCGGCCGCGACTGGCCCGCGATGCCGGCACGCGGCGACGGCGCCCCGATCGTGCCGCGCTCGCCGGACCAGTCCTTCGCCGACGCCGTCGAGGTCCGCGCCGGCGGACGCCCCGAAGGCGGCCGGGTCCGCCGCCACGACGGCTGGACCCCGACCCGCATGGTCCACTTTCTCGAAGTGCTTGCCGCCACCGGCTGCGTCGCCGACGCCTGCAAATCGGTCGGGATGAGCGTCAGCGCGGCTTATGCGCTGCGCGACCGGCGGGAGGGCCGCGCCTGGGGCATCGCCTGGCAGGCGGTGCTCCGCGAGCGCGCCCGAAACCGGCTGTCCGACGAGAATCTCGGCCGCGCGATGAACGGCTGCGTCGAGCAGATCGTCAAGGACGGGGTCGTCGTCGCCGAGCGGCGCCGCCACGACAACCGCCTGTCGATGGCGGTGCTCACCCGCCTCGACCAGCTCGCCGAGCGTTCCGACAGCGACGAGACCAAGCTGCTGCGCGCCGTCTCCGAGGACATCGAGGATTTCTACGAATTGCTCGAATCGGGCGGCGACGCCGACGCCTTCATCGAGGCGCGGCGCCCGAAGCCGCCGGCGCCGCGGCGCTCTCGCAGCCCTTATGACGATCTCGACGCGATCGATCTCGCGGCGCGCATCGCCGGCGTCGACGGTTGGAGTCATTGCTGCCCGGAGGAGGTGCCGATCGCCGACCTTGATCCGCATCGGCGGGAGCTGTGGGACACCGAGGGGTGGATCCGCGCCGAGCGAAGCTATTATCGCGAATGGCTCGACGCCATGGCCCGCGCCGAGCGGTTGCCGTCCACCGGCTGCGCGGCTGAATTCGAAGAGCAGCGCGCGATCTTCTGCGAGGCGAGGGAAGCAGCCGAAATCGAGCTCGGCGACGAGGTCGACGAGGAGGACGTGGCGGCCCGCGCCGCTGAAATCTTCCTCGCCGCTCTCGACGATGCGGAAGTGGAAGAAGTCGCATGGCAGGCTTCCACTTCTTCCACTTCGCAGCCGGACGAGGACGAATCCTGATGCCGCGCCGCTTCAAATCGCCGGCGGCCTCCGCTAAAGGCGCCGCTTCCCCTGACGCCAGGACCAGCCCTTGACCCTCTACGCCCGTTTCGCCGCGCATCTCGACGCCGTGCTCGACGCCCTCGAGGCGGAGGGCGCGCTCGCGCCCGGCCTCGCGCGCGGCGCGGTCGCCGTCGAGCCGCCGCGCGATCCGGCGCACGGCGATCTCGCGGCCAATGCCGCGATGGTGCTGGCCAGGCCCGCCGGGACCAATCCGCGCGCGCTCGCCGGGCTGATCGCTCCCCGGCTCGAAGCGCTGGACGACGTGGTGAGCGCGGAAATCGCCGGCCCGGGCTTCATCAACCTGCGTCTCGCCCCGCGGCTCTGGGAGGAGGAGCTTCGGACGATCCTTGCGGAAGGCGCGGGATATGGCCGGCTCGAGGTCGGCCAGGGTATTCGCGTCAACGTCGAATATGTCTCGGCCAACCCGACGGGCCCGATGCACATGGGCCATTGCCGCGGAGCCGTGGTCGGCGACGCCCTCGCCGGCCTGCTCGAACATGCCGGCTTCGCGGTGACGCGCGAATATTATGTCAACGACGCGGGCGGCCAGGTCGACGTCCTCGCCCGCTCCGCGCACCTCAGGTACCGCGAGGCGCTCGGCGAGGCGATCGGCGAGATTCCCGAAGGCCTCTATCCCGGCGACTATCTGAAGCCGGTCGGCGCGCGTCTCGCCGCCGAGCATGGCGACCGCTATGTCGCCGCGCCCGAGGAGGCGTGGCTGGGCCTTTTCCGCCGCAGCGCCGTCGCCGCGATGATGGAGATGATCCGCGCCGATCTCGCGCTGCTCGGCATCCATCACGACGTGTTCGCGTCCGAGGCCGAGGTGCAGGCGGCGGGCAAGCCGCAGGCTGCCCTGGAGGCGTTGCGGGCGAAAGGGCTGATCTACGAGGGTGCGCTGGAGCGGCCGAAGAGCCTCGATCCGCACGACGAATGGGAGCCGGTCGAGCTGACGCTGTTCAAATCGACCGCATTTGGCGACGACCAGGACCGGCCGGTGAAGAAATCCGACGGCAGCTGGACCTATTTCGGCGCGGACATGGCCTATCATTTCCAGAAGGCGGAGAGCGCGGACCAGTTGATCGACATCTGGGGCGCCGACCATGCCGGGACGGTGAAGCGGATCCGCGCGGCGGTGCAGGCGCTGACCGACGGGAAGAAGCCGTTCGACGTCAAGCTCGTCCAGATGGTGCGGCTGCTGCGCGGCGGCGAGCCGGTCAAGATGTCCAAGCGTTCGGGCAATTTCGTGACCCTCGCCGACGTCGTCCGCGAGGTCGGCAAGGACGTCGTCCGCTTCACCATGCTCACCCGCAAGTCCGACGCGCAGATGGACTTCGATTTCGCCAAGGTGGTCGAGGCCTCGAAGGACAATCCGGTCTTCTACGTCCAATATGCCCACGCCCGCATCCGCTCGCTTCACCGCCGGGCGAAGGAGGAGGGGATCGACGTCGAGGGCGGGCCCGCCGCGGCGGACCTGTCGCTGCTGGATGCGGAGGAGCTGGCACTGGTGAAGCTCGCCGCCCAGTTCCCGCGCATCGTCGAGGGCGCCGCGCTCGCGCACGAGCCGCACCGGATCGCTTTCTACCTCTACGATCTCGCCGCCGCGTTCCACCAATTGTGGAACAAAGGTAACGACGATCCTTCGAGGCGTTTCCTCGTGGCACAGAATCCCGCGCTCAGCCGCGCGCGTATGGCAATGGCCGACGGGATCGGGCAGATTGTCGCCAACGGCCTCTCGATCATGGGCGTCGAGCCGGCCGAGGAGATGCTGTGAGATGACCGACGCACGCACCCCCACCGCCGACGACGGCGATCGCCTCCCTTGGCTCGAAGCCGTGGACGAGGAGGGCGGCAGCGACGGCCCGTCGGCGCTGAAGCTGATCGCTGCGGTGGTGATCGGCCTGATCGCGATCGGGCTCGTGGTCGGCGGCCTGTTCTGGCTCGGCAACCGCGACGGCGGCGGCGAGGGCGACGCCGAACTGATCGAGGCGCCCGACGGACCCTATCGCGTCGCGCCGGACAGTCCCGGCGGGATGCAGGCGGAAGGCGAGGGCGGCACCGCCCACGCGGCGAGCGAAGGCCAGGAGCCGCAGGGCAACCTCTCGATGCGCGTGCCCGAGCGTCCGGTCGGTCCCGGCGGCCAGGCGCCGGGCCAGCCCGCTGCGCCGCAGGGCCAGCAGGCCCAGCCCAAGGCCGCGCCGGCCCAGCCGCAGCAGCCGGCCCAGCCGCAAAATTCCCCACGGCAGCCGGCGCCGCAGCCTGCGCCCGCGGGTCCGGCGATCCAGCTCGGCGCCTTTTCCAGCCAGGCGGCGGCCAACGGCGCCTGGACGGCGCTCTCCGCCCGCTTCCGCTATCTTGCGCCGCTCGCGCACAGCGTGACACCGGCGCAGGTCGGCGGGCGCACCCTCTACCGCCTGCGCGCCAGCGGTCCCAATGCGGCCGACATCTGCCGCCGCCTCGAGGTTGCCGGCGAGACCTGCACGCCGGTCAGGTGACGCTCCCCGCGGTCTTCGGCCTCTCCGGGACCGCGCTCACCGCCGCCGAGCGCGCCTTGTTCCGCGCCGCCGATCCCGCCGGCTACATCCTGTTCGCCCGCAACTGCGCCGATCCGGAGCAGCTGCGCGCGCTGACGGACGATCTCCAGGCCCTCGCCGGCCGCGACCTCCTCGTCATGATCGACCAGGAAGGTGGCCGCGTCGCGCGCCTGAAGCCGCCCCACTGGCCGCTTTTCCCGGCCGCCGCGGCGTTCGCCCGGCTCTACGCCGTCGCCCCGATGAGCGCGATCGAGGCGGCGCGCGCCAACGCTCAGGCGATGGGCGTGGTGCTGCGCGAGGCGGGCGTGACCATGAACTGCGCCCCCGTCCTCGACCTCCGCCACGACGGCGCGCACGACATAATCGGCGACCGCGCCTTCGGCGCCGACCCGATGCAGGTCGCCGCGCTCGGCAGGGCGGTGCTCGACGGCCTTGCCGCGGCCGGCGTCGCAGGCTGCGTCAAGCACGTGCCCGGCCACGGCCGCGCCGGCGCCGACAGCCACAAGGAGCGCCCCGTCATCGACGCACCCCGCGAAGCGCTCGAGGCCGACTTCGCGCCGTTCCGCAGCCTCCGCGCCGCGCCCGCGGCCATGGTCGCGCACGTCGTCTACGCCTCCCTCGATCCGGACCGCCCGGCGAGCCAGTCGCCGGCCCTGGTCGATCTCGTCCGGGGGGAGATCGGCTTCGCGGGCCTGCTTCTCTCGGACGACATCGTCATGGGCGCGCTCGAGGGCAGCGCCGCCGAGCGCGCTTGCTCCGTCGTCGAGGCCGGCTGCGACCTCGCTCTGCATTGCTCGGCGGACCTAGCCGAAATGGAGGAAATCGCCGCCGCGCTGCCGCCGCTTGCCGACGGGGCCCGTGAGCGCCTCGAGGGGACTTTGCTCCCCGCGCCGGCGTCGCCGGGAGACTGGGAGGCGCTGGCGGCGAAGCGGGACGCCTTGCTCGCTTATGCGGAGGGGGGTGACGGACTGAGGCCGGTCCGGGACTCAGCCCGCCATGAGCTCTAGGACCCTCATATGACGGCGCGGCGGTTGAGATCGTGACCGAGCGCCAGCAGCAGCACGCCGACGATCGAATAGAGGACCTCCTCGCCGCCATGGTGAAGCGTCAGCGATCCCGCCATCATGCCGAGGCCGAGGCTGCCGATCGCGGCCGGCATCATGAAGCCGTGCTCCAGGACGCCGCGGCCGAGGCCGAAGAGCCCGAGGACCAAAGCGATCGCCAGCCCGATCTCGTGGATTCTGGGATCGACCAGTCCGCCGGCCGAGGCGAGAATGCCGACCAGAACGGCGCTGGCGACGCAATGGACGAGGCAAAGGCCCGAGACGGCAATCGCCGCCCGGTCGATCACTCCAGTCCCGGCGTCGCGCGCCAACATCGATTCCGTCCTCCTGTTGCCGATGCCTATAGCGTCGCCAGAGTAAAGATACAACATATCATCCGCAAAAAGGTTTCGTTGGCAAACGCGCGTGGCGCGGCCATATCCCGCGGCGATGCTGAACCGCCCTTCGCAGGCGTCTCCCCGCCCGGCCCAGATCTCCTGGTGGCTGCTCGCCGTCGCCGTCTTCGTCTTTGCGATGATCGTGGTCGGCGGCATCACCCGTCTGACCGAATCGGGTCTGTCGATCGTCCGCTGGGACGTCGTCACGGGGACGCTGCCGCCGCTCGGCGAAGCGCAGTGGCAGGAGGAGTTCGACGCCTATCGCGAGACTCCGCAATACCGCCAGGTCAATCGCGGGATGGACCTCGAGGACTTCAAGTCGATCTATTTCTGGGAATATGTCCATCGGCTGCTCGGCCGGCTGATCGGGTTCGTCTTCGCGGTTCCCCTTCTCTGGTTCTGGTGGCGCCGCGCGATTCCGCAGGGGCAGGGGTGGAAGCTCGGCGCGCTGCTCGCTCTGGGCGGCCTGCAAGGGGCGATCGGGTGGTGGATGGTGGCCTCGGGCCTGGTCGACCGGCCGGAGGTCAGCCATATCCGGCTCGCCGTCCACCTGCTGGCCGCCCTGGCCATTTTCGGCAGCCTCGTCTGGGTCGCGCTCGACATGGACCGCCTGGCGCGGGCGCCGGACGCGCCGGCGGTGCGGGCGCCCACGCTCGCCGTCTGGGCCCTGTCGCTGCTCTTTCTTCAGTTTCTGTTCGGCGCCTATGTCGCCGGGCTCGAGGCCGGCTATGCGTTCAACACCTGGCCGCGCATGGGCGAGGACTGGTTTCCGGCGGAGACGCCGATGCTCTCGCCCTTTTTCGCCAATTTCGCCGACAATCCGGTGATGGTGCAGTTCGTTCACCGCTGGCTCGCTTTCGTCGTCGCGGCGGTGGCGACCGCGCTGGCGCTGGCGGCATGGCGGGCGCGGCTGCGCGGCCCGGCGGTTGCCCTGCTCGCCGCCTTGGTGATCCAGATCCAGCTCGGCATCTTGACCATCCTCTCGGGCGTGGAGATTCGCATCGCCGTCGCCCACCAGGCCATGGCGGCGATGCTGCTCGGCGCAACGGTCTTCGCCGCCTACCGGCTCGGCGAGCGCAGGGCGGAGAAGGGCTAGCGGCATGACCGGGATCGTCACCGTCTACGCAACCTTCGCCAGCGACGCGGAGGCGCGCCGGATCGGCCGCCTCTGCGTCGAGGAGCGCCTCGCCGCCTGCGTCAACGTGCTGGGCGCCATCCACGCAATCTACCGCTGGCAGGGCAGGATCGAGGAGGCAGGCGAGGTGGCCGCCTTGTTCAAGACCACTGAGGCGCTCGCCGAGGAGTTGATCGCCCGCATCGCCGCGGTCCACAGCTACGACGTGCCCGCGGCGGTGGTCTGGCCGATCGCAGCAGCAACGGGCGCTTATGAAGAATGGGTGAGGGCCGAATGCGCGAATTAGGAACATTCATGCTGCTCGCCGCGGTCGTGGCTGCAGGCCCGACGCAACCGGGCTCCGCCGTTCCCACCACCGCGCCCGCGGCGGAGCAGGCGCCGCAATCGGTCGCGATCCCGTTCGCGCCGCCTTTGGGACAGCCGCTGCGCTATCGCCTGGTCCGCGAAGCGACGCGCGGCGGCCGGCCGCAGCGCACCGAAGTGATGTTCCTCGTTTCATTCCGGCGGTCGGGCGGCGACTATGTGATGAGCGTACGCCTCGAATTGCCGCCGGGCGTGCCGGCCCCGTCGGCGTCGAGCGCGATATCGCTGATCTTCTCGCGCCCGACCGAATTCCGGCTGACCGCGGCCGGCGAGATCGTAGAGCTGCTCGACATGGAGGCGCATTGGGCGGCGGGCGAGCGGGCGGTCGCGGAGATGACGGGTCAACGCGCGATCGATCCGTCGGCGCGCCAGGCAGTGGTCGGGATGATCGCGCAGATACGCGCCCTCCCGCCGGAAGCCCAGCTCGAGCTCTTCGCCCGCAACGTCGCGCCGATCGTCGCGGCCGCCGGCGTCGAGCTCACGGTGGGGGAGGAGCTTCGCGAGAGCGGCATGGCGCACTCGATACTCGGATCGCTCATGCAGAATGCGACCGTCCGCCTCGACGGCGTGGACGGCCGCATCGCACGGCTGTCGGGCCGGTCGACGGTTTCCAGCGAGGAGCTCGAGGCGGCGACGCGCGAGCTGGTGGCGCGGCTGGCACCCTCGCGCCAGGACGCGCTCGGCTTCCGCATCGTGTCGAACGAGCTGACCGAGGCCTACGAAGTGTCCCTCGAGACCGGCCTCACCGAGCGCTATCGCACGGAGAAGGTCGTCGTCACCGAAGCCGACGGCACGACCGGCCGCGCGACGGAAGTGCAGACGCTGGAACGGGTCCGTTCGTTGAGGTAATATAATACCTTCCGGGAATCCCGCGTTTTCGTTGACATTTTGCGGCATCGCTGCCATTTGGCCGCTCGCAGCGCCGCGCCCTCGGGTCGCGGCGCGGTTCATTTCACAAGAGGTCCGGGCCATGAAGGCGCTGATGAAGACCACCAAGTCGGCCAAGCCGGCCGAGGTGGAGAAGAAATGGCATCTGATCGATGCCGACGGGCTGGTGGTCGGGCGCCTCGCCACGATCGTCGCCAACCTGCTGCGCGGCAAGCACAAGCCTAGCTACACCCCGCATGTCGATTGCGGCGACCATGTCGTCGTCGTCAATGCCGGCAAGGTGCGCTTCACCGGCAAGAAGCTGGCCGACAAGGTCTATTACAAGCACACTGGCTATGCCGGCGGCATCAAGTCGGTCACTGCCGGCAAGGTGCTCGAGGGCCGCTTCCCCGAGCGCGTGCTCGAGAAGGCCGTCGAGCGGATGATCCCACGCGGGCCGCTCGGGCGCGACCAGATGCGCAACCTCCATCTCTACGCCGGCACCGAGCATCCGCACGCCGGCCAGAGCCCTCAGCAACTCGACGTCGCGGGCATGAACCGCAAGAACAAGGTGGGTGCCTGATGTCTGACAACCGTCAATCGCTTTCCGATCTCGCCAACCTCACCGGCGCGCCGGTCGAGGCCCCGGCCGCGGCCCCGGCCGAAGCCGGCGAGGAGGCCGCCGCCGCTGCCGAGGCGCCTGCCGTCGACGAGCGCCCGGGCGCCGCGACCCAGGGCCCGCAGATCCAGGCCGTGCTTCGCGAGCAGCAGCTCGACAAGCAGGGCCGCGCGTACGCCACCGGTCGTCGCAAGGATGCCGTGGCGCGGGTGTGGCTCAAGCCCGGCACTGGGCAGATCGTCGTGAACGGCCGCGACCAGAACGTCTATTTCGCGCGGCCGACCTTGCGGCTCATCATCAACCAAGTGTTCGACATCACCGAGCGCCGCGGCCAGTACGACGTGGTCGCGACCGTCCAGGGCGGTGGCCTCTCCGGACAGGCCGGCGCGGTGCGCCACGGCATCTCGACCGCGCTGACCCGCTACGAGCCCGCGCTCAGGACGACGGTCAAGCAGGCCGGCTTTCTGACCCGCGACCCGCGCGTCGTCGAGCGCAAGAAGTACGGCCGCGCCAAGGCCCGCCGCAGCTTCCAGTTCTCGAAACGCTAAGCGCAGTCCCGAGCGGGGTTTGAAAGAGAGGGCGGTCCTTCGGGGCCGCCCTTTTCACATGCGCCTCCATTCGAGCGCGCCATGAAAGGCAAGGCCGCCGACGACGCCGCAGCCGGCGAAGAAGCATGCTTCTGCCGGGCTCGCCGGCACCGGGAAGGAAAGAATGAGGGTGGGCAGCCCCCCGCAGGCGAGGCCCAGGGCGGCGGCCTGCCACCAGCCCATCGCCCCGATCCGAGTCAGCAGCAGGTATGACGGCACCCACAAAGGGAGCACATGAGCCGCCGCGATCGGGAGCCCGAAGAACAGGACCAGCGGGACGGCCGCGAGGAGGCCGATCGGGTCCCCCGAAGCAAGTCCGAGCAGGATCGCCACCGGGGCCATCGGGGCGAGCATTGCGACGATGGCAGCTTTGATCACCTCGACGGCGCTGAGCGGCGGGTCGGTCATGCCGCCGCTCCGATCGCGGGGTCGCCCGCGGCGGCGGCAGGTTTCGCCGGACGGCCGACGATCGCGGCCAGCGCCTCGTCGAGGGTCGGATAGGCGAAGCGGAAGCCCGCGGCACTCGCTTTGGCCGGACGGATATGCTGGCCGCCGAGGAGCAACTCGTCGGCGAAGTCCCCGAGAGCGAAGCGGAGCGGCGCCGCCGGGACCGGGAAGATCGCGGGACGCCCGAGCGCGCGGCCGAGTGCGCGCGCGAACTCGGCGTTTGTGGCCGGCTTCGGGGCGGTGCCGTTGAGCGGACCGGCCAGTTCGGGGTCGGCGATCGCCCGGACGATCAGGCGGACGAGGTCGTCGCGATGGATCCAGCTCATCCACTGGCGCCCGTCGCCGAAGCGGCCGCCAAGGCCGAATTCGAACGGCGCCAGCATCCGGCTCAGCACCCCGCCCTCGCGGCCCAGCACCAGGCCGGTACGCAGCAGCACCAGCCGTACGCCGCGGCCCGCCGCGAGCTGCGCCGCATATTCCCATGCGCTGCACAGGCGGTGGCTGAAGCAGTCCCGAAAGTCCCCGTCCTCGGCCAGCGGCTCGCCGCCGCGAAGGCCGTACCAGCCGATCGCGCTGCCGCTGACCAGCACCTTCGGCCTGGTTTCGAGCCGCTCGATCAGCCGCCCCAATGCCCAGGTGGTGGCGAGCCGGCTCTCGACGATCCTACGGCGCTTGGATGTGGTCCACAGCCCGTTGCCGATCGGCTCTCCTGCAAGGTTCACGATGGCGTCGATGCGGGCGCTGGAGGGGATCTGCGCGAGGTCGGTGACGATCCTGAGCGGCGCCGGAAGACGGGAGGCATTTTCCCGGCGGCGGGTGAGCACGGTGACGTCGTGCCCGGCGGCGGCGAGCGCGGCAACCAGGCGGGAGCCGATGAAGCCGCTGCCCCCGGTCACGAGCACCCTGCTCGCCGGCGGCAAGCCCGCCGCCAGGCTGGCGGGGTCGGACTCGCCGAGGCGCGCCGTGCGGTCCGCAGCGGCGAGGTCGCGAACGCCGGCAACGGCGGTGCCGCATGCCGCAGCTGCGCAGAGCCAGCTCCAGAAGCCGTGATAAGCCCAGGCCAGACCGGTCGGCGCGGCTGCCCAGCTGAGGAGGACCGGTGCGAGCAGCGCGAGGATCGCGCCGTAGTTCAGCGTCAGCAAGGTGTGGGTGACGCGCTCGCTCGCCGGGAGATGGCGGGTGCGATCCTCCTCGACGAAGTCCCAGAGGGTGATGACGAGCTCGGCCGCGAGCAGCGCGATCAGCGCCGAGGCAAGCGCGCCGTGCGGCTCTGCCCAGCCCAGCGTCGCGAACATCGCCGTGTAGAGCAGGTTGCGGACGCCGTGGAGCTGCAGCTCGCGTCGCTGCGACGGCCGCCATGCGAGACGCTCGGTCCCTTCATGGTGAAAGAGGGTGTCGAACGCGCCCATCGCGATCTGGGCGGCGACGAGGGTCCAGAGCAGGCTGGTCATGACACCGCTGCTTCGGAAGGATCGCGGCGCTCGTCGAACATCGCCGTCTGGCGCACGAGCACGCCGAAGAGTGGATGGACGAGGCTGAGGACGAAAGCGAAGCGGCCGCCGCCGCACTCGACGTGGCTGACCGTCATCTGGCCCGGCGACAGCCAGCGCGGCAGGCGCAGGCGCAGGCGCCCGACGCTCATGAAATAGTGATTGGAAAGAAAATGGAGGGCCCCGCGCTCGACGCGGACGGTCAGCGCAATGCCGAAGCCGCGGCCGAGATATTCCTCGAGGCCGGTCGGACCGCAGAAGCGCTTTGCCGAATGTATCACCTGGGGGAAGCCGCGGCGGCGGCCGTAGATCCGGCTCCAGAGCTGGCCGCCTGAGCACGAATCCTCGGTGACCGTCACTGTCGCCGGGAGCCAGCAGTCGCGCGAGAGCGGAAGCGGAGCGCCGATCAGCCGCGCGAGCTGCGCCAACGCGAAGCCGAGCCGACTCATCCGGCATTCGACCACTTCGCCGGTAAAGACCGCCGTCCGGCCGCCGCTCAGACGCTTCGAAAAGCGCGCGCGAACCGGTGCCGGGAGCTTCGCCCAGGCTCCTTCGCCGACCAGGCGACGGAAGCGGAGGTCCCCGAGCTCGCCGGGAGTCGGCGCGCGGGTCGGGAAAGGGACGATTTCGGCCCGTCTCTGCGCCACCCGACCCTCCTGTTTATGCTGCTCTTTCTGTAAGAAGAGAAGCAACTACTCAAAAAAACTCAATCCGGTGCCCGCTCCTCCCGGCGGCGCCCGCCGCCGAGACCGACGAGGCTGACGATCCGCGACCCAAGCTTGACCAGGGCCATCAGCTTGGAGGGCGGCACCGCGAGCATCTGATCGTACCAGCGGCTGAGAGCGGTCACGAAGTCGTCCATCTCGGCGAGCCGCTTTTGCGCCGTGGGCGAGACTCGCGGGTCGCCCTCGGCTTCGGCCCGGCAGGCGCGCAGGGCGGCGGCCGCCGGATCGACTTCCCGCTCCTTGCGGCCCTCCGCGATCCGCGTGGCCATTTCCCATAGATCGGTCTCCGCCTCGAAATGATCGCGGCGGTCGCCGAGAACGGGGACGCGGCGGACGAGCTTCCAGCCCTGCAACTCCTTGAGGCTGGTCGAGACGTTGGAGCGGGCGATGCCGAGCGTTTCGGCAATCCCCTCCGCGGTGAGCGGCCGTTCGGACAGATAGAGCAAGGCGTGGATCTGCGCGACCGAGCGGTTGACGCCCCACTGGCCGCCCATGTCGCCCCATTGCAGGACGAACTTCTCGACCGCGGCGGGCATCCGACTCGTGACACTCGTTTCTGTCATGACAGAAACTTGCGACGAAATTCGTAGACTGTCAAGGCTGCTCCATCCTTTGACCGCAAGAAACGAGTGGCAGCGGCAGCGGCCGCACGGCATCAGCGGGGCGATGAGCGGGAATGGCGATTACGTTCTCGGCACCGAGGCGGACGAGATCGAGCGGCTGGGGATGCAGCATCGGCTGTGGCGCGGGCGCGTGCTCGACGTCTGGGCGCGGGCGGGGATCGGCGCCGGGCAGACGGTGATCGACGTCGGCGCCGGCCCCGGCTGGGCCAGCGCGGACCTCTCCGGGATCGTCGGGCCGGAGGGACGTGTGATCGCGCTCGAGCGGTCGGAAAGCTTCGTCGCGGCGTTGCGGGCGCGGCGGCTCGCGAATGTCGAGGTGCGCGCACAGGACGTCGCGGAGGAGCCGTTCGGCAAGGGCTTCGCCGATGCGGCCTGGTGCCGCTGGGTGCTGTCCTTCGTCGCCGCGCCCGAACGCACCGTCGGCCACATCGCCGACGCCCTCAAGCCGGGCGGAGTCGCGGTCTTCCACGAATATGCCGATTACAGCAGCTGGCGACTGATGCCGGCGGATGCGGAACTCGATCGCTTCCGCGACCTGGTGATCAGGAGTTGGCGCGACGCCGACGGCGAACCCGACGTGGCGCTCTCCTTGCCGCAATGGCTGGACGCCGCCGGGCTGGAGCTGGTCGAAACCAGGCCGCTCGTCGACATCGTCGGCCGCGACGATCCCGTCTGGCAGTGGCCGGCCGCCTTCATGGCGACCGGCGCCGCGCGTCTCGCCGCGCTCGGCTACGTCTCTGCGGAGGAAGCGTCGAGCATGGTGACTGTGCTCGACCGGGCGCCGCCGCATGCGCGGATGATCACCCCTTTGGTCGCCGAACTGATCGCGCGGAAATCCTAACGGTCCCGCGTCACCGTCCCGCCGCCGTTAATGGCCACGGTCTTGTCGGGATCGCCCGAATAGAGGATCGTCCCGCCTCCGCGGATCGCGGCGACCAGCGTCTCCCGCGGAGCGGTGCGGATGCGGCCGCCGCCGGCAACCGCGGTGACGGCGTTGTCGACAGTCAGCCGGCGTGCGTCGAGCGTGCCGCCGCCGGTCACCGCCAAAGCGACGGACTCGCGGTCGGGGAACCGTCCTTCGGCGCGGATCGACCCGCCGCCGGTGATCGCCACTGCATCGATGCGCGGCGTCACCACCTCGACGACGAGGCGCTGGTTGCGGCAGGAGCGGCGGCAGGGACGGATGACGAGGTCGCCGTCGGGCTCGACCTCGATCGCCGCGAGATTCGGGTCGCCGCTGATCAGGGTGACGCGCTGCGCCGCGCCGTGACGGAGCACGACTTCGCCGCCGCCCCGAAGCTCGAGCGAGTCGAACGCTGCGACACGGATCGGCGTTTGCGCGACGGCCGGGAACGCGAGAAGGGCCGCCGCCGCGGCGGCGAGGAACATGGTCTTGGTCATTTTCGGAAGCTCCCTGGTCAGAAACGGCCGCGGATCTGGAAGGAGAAGATCGGGCCGATGGTGCGATTGCGGTCTTCGATGAAGGCGATCGGGCCGGTGCGGCGGCCCGAATAGACGGTGCGCTCCCACATCGAACGCGCAGCGCCGCCGAGATTGGTCACCGAGGCGCGGACGGTGAGGCCGAACACATCCTTGTTCTCGACGAACAGGGTCGTCCAGACCGGCCCCTCCCACAGCCGCCCGACTTCGGTCAGCCGGTAATCGTGGGCGTTGAGCGAGTTGCTGAGGCTGGCGCCCCACGCCCAGTCGGTGTCCGGCACGTCGTGGCGCAGGCTCATCTCGAACAGATGGAGCAGCGAGTTGCTGATCTCGCGCTGCTGGTGGGTGAGCGGGTCCTCGACGCTGCTGGTCTGGAGCTGCGCGCGAAGGTCCATCCGCGCGCCGCGCCAGCCCATCGGATCGAAGTTGAGGGTCCCCTTCCACTCCGCGCCGTACAGCGTCGCCCGGTCGATGTTTCCGGGCGATTCGCCGGTGGCGCCGATCGGGATGGTGTCGACGATGTCGTCGTAGCGGCGCCCGTAGAGCCTGAGCGAGGTCTGGCCGTAGGCGCCGAGGTTGCGGATTCCCTCGAGATCGAGCTCCCAGCTCTGCGGCGGCACGAGATCGGGATTCCCCGCATTCTGCCGGTCGTCGATAAAGTTCGCCGTCTGCAGGAAGTCGAGGAAGTTGAGCTGGCCGACCCGGCGCTGGAGGCGGAGGTTGACGGTGGTGCGCGGATCCGGCCGCCAGGCGAGCGCAAGCTGCCCCTTGGGCCTCCAGAAGCTGCGGGTGAGGCCGCCCGCGCCGGCCTGGCTCAGGCGCGAATATTCCCCGCCGGCGGAAAGCTGCAGGGTGAGGTTATCGGCGAGGGGCCGGCCGTAGCTCCCCATCAGCTCGTAGCGGTCTTCCTGGACGATTCCCGTGCCGCCGGGGAAGGGCAGCTCGCGATAGTCTCCGCCCGGCTGGAGCTCGAACACGCCGGAGACGACGTCCAGCCGGTTGAACGCATATTCGCCCGAAAGCTGCCAGTCGGCGCCGCCGCCCCGCCAGCGATATTCGGCGCGGGCGATGCGCTCGGTGGTGTCGGCGTCTCGCACGAAGCGCGTGCCCACTGCGGGCGCGCCGTTGGCGAAGCGGGTCGTGACGATCTGGTCGAGCGGCTCGGAATCGAAGCGGTTGAGGCCGATCAGCTTCAGCCGACCGCCGGCGAGCGGGAACTCGAAATCGCCGCCGAGCTCGTAGTCGTGGCCGTCCGTCCGCTGGACGACGGTCCGGGTGCGGTCGGCGAGGCCGGGGCCGGTGCGGAGGCCGGTCTCGTCATAGTGGAGATAATATTGTCGATAATAGAAATTGAGATTGCCGACCGCGCTGCCCGGCCCGTCATAGACGAAGCGGCCGCTGAGGCGCGGCAGATTGTTCTCGGAGGTCCACACCTCGTCGCGCAGCTCGATGAAGTCCCGGTTCGCGTCGCGTATGTAGGTGAACCCGCCGGCGCCGCTGTGGTTCGCCTGGTTGTCGAGCCCCAGCGTCCATTCGACCGGGCCGGTCTGGCCGCTCACCGATACCTCGAACCGGGTGAACAAAGGATCCGTGTGCTGGAGGCGGAATTCGGGCCGCCAGGTGAACTGGCCGGTGGTGCGGGTGGCGCGGGTGATGACGTTGGCGACCTCGCCGGAGAGGCCGGGGACGTCGAGCGTCGCGCCGTCGACGATGTCGATCCGCACCACGTTGGCAGCCGGGATGCGGCCGAGCTGGGCGACGATGTCGTCCGACTTGCCGCCGATCCGCCGGCCGTTGAGCAGCACGTTCGCGGTCGCCTGGCCGAGCCCGCGCTCCTGCGGCGCGTCGCGGATGGTGAAGGCGGGGATGCGCTGGATCATGTCGAGCGCGGTGCGCGGCGCATAGCGCGCGAGGTCGGCCGGCGCATAGCTGCGCGGGCCCGCGCTCGGAGGCGCGGCGGCGGGTGCCGCCGCCGGCGCATCGGCCTGGGCGAATGCCGCCGTGCCCGCACAGGCGAGGGCGCAGGCGAGGGCCGCCCGCGACACGCCTTTCGCCGACGTTTTGAGCTTCGTCATCCTTCCTCCTGCTACAAACGTAGCATGCCACGTTCGTAGCGGGTTGCAAGCGTCATGTTTCATCGCAGCACGAGCCGTGCCAACCGCCGCAGGGCGCCGATCCTCTGAGGGAGACGGGGCTGGCCTGGGCCTTCAGTCGCGCGCAGCGTCCGATTCCGGACAGCGGGGCGTCCGCGGGCGGACACCGCGCAAGCCGGCCCAGTAAATCCCAATAAATCAGACAATTAAATATAATCTGCATCAGCACGATTCATGCTGCAGTGCGGGAACCCGCCAAGCGCGGCGCTCGTTATCCTGAACGGCAGATAAACAAACGAAGGCGCCCACTTTGATCCAGCTTACCACCGCCTCTTCGCTGGGGCAGACACAGTTCGCGTCGCTCCGGTTCGACAACAGCCTCATCTGCTTTTCCCACTTAAGGTGGAATTTCGTCTTCCAGCGGCCCCAGCATCTGATGAGCCGCTTCGCCCAGGAGCGGCGGGTCATCTTCTGGGAGGAACCCGAGGCCGCCCTCGCCGGCTGCGAGCCCGCGCTCGGCGTGCGCACCTGCGCCGAGACCGGCGTCGTAGTGGTCACCCCTTCGCTCCCCGAGGGAATGGAAGAGGCCGAGCAGGAAAGGGTCCTCAAGGCGCTGCTCGACGGCTTCCTCGCCGGCGAGAAGGGGCCCCTGGTCCGCTGGTACTACACGCCGATGATGCTGCCTTTCTCGCGCCACATCGCGGCGGCGGCGACGGTCTACGACTGCATGGACGAGCTCGCCAACTTCCGCTTCGCGCCGGCGCGGCTGCTCGCGCTCGAGAGCGAGCTGTTCGACGCCGCGGACGTCGTGTTCACCGGCGGGTACAGCCTCTACGAGGCCAAAAGGAGCCGCCACCCGAACGTCCACCCGTTCCCCTCGTCGGTCGACCGCGACCATTTCGGCGCCGCCCGCGCGATCGACGCCGAGCCCGAGGACCAGGCGGCCGCGCCGCGGCCGCGCTTCGGCTTCTACGGCGTCATCGACGAGCGCATGGACCTGGCGCTCATCGAAGCCCTCGCCGACGCGCATCCCGACTGGTCCGTGATGATGGTCGGACCCGTCGTCAAGATCGAGCCGGAGGACCTGCCGCAGCGGCCGAACATCCATTATCTGGGCGGCAAGACCTACGAGGAGCTGCCGGCCTATCTCGGCGGCTGGGACGTGGCCTTGATGCCGTTCGCGATCAACGAGGCGACGCGCTTCATCAGCCCGACCAAGACTCCGGAATATCTGGCGGGCGGCCGGCCGGTCGTGTCGACTCCGATCGCGGACGTCATTCGCCACTATGGCGACCTCGAAGGCGTGATCATCGCGGACGGCGCCGAGGAGTTCATCCGCGGCTGCGAGCAGGCGCTGGAGCTCGCCCGCGGCGGCGGCCAATGGCTCCGCACGGTCGAGAGCAAGCTCGCCAACCTCAGCTGGGACATCACCTTCGCGCGCATGCGCGGCCTCGTCGGCGAAGCGGTGCGCGACGCGAAGGGCGGCCCCAATTACGTCACCGGCGCGGAGGGGCGCAGCTACGACTATCTGGTCGTCGGCGCGGGCTTTGCGGGCTCGGTGGTCGCCGAGCGGCTGGCGAGCCAGCACGACGCCAGGGTGCTGGTGATCGACCGCCGCCCGCACATCGCCGGCAACGCTTTCGACGTGCGCGACGAAGCGGGCGTCCTCATCCACCAATACGGCCCGCACATCTTCCACACCAATTCGGACGACATCGTCGACTATCTGTCGCAATTCACCGAATGGCGCCCCTACGAGCACCGCGTCCTCGCCGAAGTTCGCGGGCAGCTGGTGCCGATCCCGATCAACCGGACGACGCTCAACAAGCTGTTCGGCCTCGACCTCGAGACCGACGAGGAGGCCGCCGCCTATCTCGCCTCGCGCGCGGAGCCGGTGGACGAGATCCGCACGTCCGAGGACGTGGTCATCTCCGCGGTCGGGCGCGAGCTCTACGAGCTGTTCTTCCAGGGCTATACGCGCAAGCAGTGGGGAATCGATCCCTCCGAGCTGGACAAGAGCGTGACGGCCCGGATTCCCACCCGGACCAATACCGACGACCGCTATTTCGCCGACAAGCACCAGATCATGCCCAGACAGGGCTATACCAAGATGTTCGAGACGATGCTCGACCATCCGAACATCGACGTGCTGCTCGGCGCGGATTTCCGGGAGCTGAAGGGCCGGATCGACGCCGGCCATATCGTCTATACCGGGCCGATCGACGAATATTTCGATTTCCGCTTCGGCAAGCTGCCTTACCGCAGCCTGCGCTTCGAGCACCGGATCGAGAACGTGGAGCAGTTCCAGGACGTGGCCACGGTGAACTATCCCAGCCCGGACGTGCCCTATACGCGCATCACCGAATACAAGCACCTCACCGGCCAGAAGCACGCGAAGACGAGCATCACCTACGAATATCCGTCGGCCGAAGGCGATCCTTATTATCCGATTCCCCGGCCCGAGAACCAGGCCTTGTTCAAGAGATACGAGGCGCTGGCGGACGCGACCGCGGGCGTCACCTTCGTCGGCCGGCTCGCCACCTACCGTTATTACAACATGGACCAGGTGGTCGGACAGGCGCTGGCGGCGTTCCGCAAGCTGGACGCGCAGCGCGAGGCGGCATCGGTCCCGGCAAGCGGCTCGGCTCTGTTCAACCAGGCGGCGGAATAGCCAGAGCGCGTCGTCCCGGCCCTTCGACTGCCTGCCAAGGCAGGCGCTCAGGATAAACTTCAGCCGCAGGCTGAAGGCCGGGGCTTCGTGGGGTGAAAGGCGAGGGCGCCTTTGGAGCGCTCCACGACCGCCTCTGCCCATCCCCCGACGGGATCCCGGCCATCGCCGGGATGACGGCCCGGGGTGCTTGACACCGGCTACGGCTCGTTTCTTATGCGCGCATGGGGCCTGCGATCGCCCCACGAGGCGACATGCCGAAGAATCGCGTCCTCTTTGGAAAGGACGCCGCATGCCCGCTCTCAACAGCATCTCTGCCGACAAGCTCGCCCGATTGATCGGCATGCCCGCCGCTCCCGCGCTGATCGACCTGCGGGCCGGCGGCGATTTCATTCCAGCCTCGCTGCGGCGTGCGCCGGACGCGGCCTCGCGCTGGGCGGAGGCGTTCGCCGGGCGCTCCGCGGTCGTCGTGTGCCGCGACGGGGCCGAAGCGAGTCCCGCGGTCGCGGCCTGGCTTCGTCACCGCGGCGTCCGCGCGGAAACTCTCGAAGGCGGAGCCGAGGGATGGGCGGGGGCGGGGTTGCCGCTGGTGCGCGAAGCCGTGCTGCCGCCGCGCGACGGGCAGGGCCGCACCCTCTGGGTGACGCGGGCGCGGCCGAAGGTCGATCGGATCGCCTGCCCCTGGCTGATCCGCCGGTTCGTCGATCCGGAGGCCGTCTTCCTGTTTGCGGCTCCGGCGGATGTGGCCGGCGTCGGGGAAAGTCTGGACGCGGCGCCGTTCGACGTCGACGGCGTCTTCTGGAGCCACCGCGGCGAGCGCTGCACGTTCGACGTCATGGTCGAAGAGCTCGGCCTTGGCGAGGTCGACGCGCTGCGGCGCCTTGCCACCATCGTTCGCGGTGCCGACACCGCGCGCCCCGAGCTGGCGGCGCAGGCGGCGGGGCTGCTCGCGGCCTCGCTCGGGCTCAGCCGCATGTTCGCCGACGACCAAGAGCAGCTCGAGGCCGGTATGCTGCTCTACGACGCTTTCTACCGCTGGTGCCGGGACGCAGTCGACGAGACCCATGACTGGGTGTCGCATAAGGCGAAGGCGAAGGCCGGAGCCTGACCGGTGGCCGACACGCTGATCCTGAGACGTGGCGACGTCGCGGCGCTGATGGACCAGGCGGCATGGCTGGAGGCGGCCGAGACCGGCTTCGCCGCCGCCGCGAACGGCATGGCCTGGTCGCCGCCGCCGATGCCTGTCGAGGGAGAAAGCGGCGCCTTCCACGCCAAGGGCGCGGCGCTCCGACTGGACGATCGCCTGTATGTGGCGGTGAAGCTCAACGCGAATTTCCCCGGCAATCCCGCCGGACGGGGGCTGCCGACGATCCAGGGCGCGATCCTGCTCTGCGACGGGGGCGACGGC
The DNA here is from genome assembly GCA_035628635.1 of Allosphingosinicella sp. Taxonomy (GTDB): domain Bacteria; phylum Pseudomonadota; class Alphaproteobacteria; order Sphingomonadales; family Sphingomonadaceae; genus Allosphingosinicella. The sequence continues at coordinate 182,446 of DASPJJ010000033.1, read as the reverse complement.
CGGCTGCTCGCAATCCTCGATTCGATCGAAGTGACGATCCGGCGGACCGCTGCCGCGACGGCGCTCGCGGCGCGCTACCTGGCGCGGCCGGACAGCGCCTCGATCCTGATCTGCGGCTGCGGCGAGCAGGGTCGGGCGCAGCTCGAGGCATTGGCGGCGGTGCTGCCGCTCAGGCGGGCCTTCGTCTGGGACGTGAACGGCGGCAAGGCCGCGACCTTCGCCGCGGAGATGGCGCCGAAGCTGGGCCTCGAGGTCCTCCCGGCGGACCTGGCGACGGCAGCCCAATGCGACGTCGTCGTCACATGCACCCCGGCGACGACGCCTTTCCTGTCGAAAGCGATGATCTCGCCGGGCACGTTCGTCGCGGCGGTCGGCGCCGACAGCCCGCGCAAGAACGAGCTTCATCCCGACCTGTTCAAGGGTACGCGGGTGGTGACCGACGTCACCGACCAATGCCTCGCCATGGGCGATCTCCGCCACGCGGTCGCGGCCGGCGTGATCGGTCCCGCGGGCGTCCATGCGGAGCTGGCCGAGCTCGTCGCCGGGACCAAAGCCGGCCGCCCATCGCCCGACGAGATCGCCGTCTTCGATTCGACCGGCACGGCGCTGCAGGATGTCGCGGCGGCTGCCTTCGTCTATCGACGGTGCGACGGGCTGGCCCCGACACGCACGATCGACCTCGGGAGCCTCTAGCATCGCCGCCCAGGACAGAGAGCAGGTGAGCTTCGGCGAAGCGGTGCGGGTCTGGGCGCGGATCGCATTGCTCAGCTTCGGCGGGCCGGCGGGGCAGATCGCAGTGATGCACCGCATCCTGGTCGAGGAGCGGCGCTGGATCGGCGAGGAGAGATTCCTGCACGCGCTCAATTACTGCATGCTGCTGCCGGGGCCGGAGGCGCAGCAGCTCGCCACCTATATCGGCTGGCTGATGCACCGGACCAAAGGCGGCATCGTCGCCGGCATGCTGTTCGTGCTGCCCGGCTTCGTCTCGATCATGGCGCTGAGCTGGATCTACCTGCTATGGGGCAATGTCGGCGCGGTCGCGGCCTTGTTCTTCGGGCTGAAGGCCGCGGTCTTCGCCATCGTGCTCGATGCCGTCCGGCGGATCGGCGCGCGCGCGCTGAGGAACCGGCCGATGCTGGCGATCGCCGCCGCGGCCTTCGTCGCGATCTTCGCCTTCGACGTCCCGTTCCCGCTGATCGTGCTCGCGGCGGCGCTGACCGGTTATGCGGGCGGGCGGCTCGGCGCGCGCGGCTTCGAAGGAAGCGGCGGCCACGGCGCGGCGGCCGGTGCGGCCCTGCCGGATGCGCAGACGGTGCTGGGCGAGGACGTTCCGGACCATGCGCGTCCGCATCTCCGCTGGTCGCTGCGCATCTCGGCGGTACTCCTCCTGCTGTGGCTGGCGCCGACCCTGACGCTGCTGGCGGTGGCGGGGCCGGACAACGTCTTCTCCGACATCGGACTGTTCTTCTCGCAAATGGCGGTGGTGACGTTCGGCGGCGCTTATGCGGTGCTCGCCTACGTCGCGCAGGAGGCAGTCGACCATTATCACTGGCTTCGGCCCGGCGAGATGCTCGACGGGCTCGGAATGGCCGAGACGACGCCGGGGCCGCTGATCATGGTCGTCCAGTTCGTCGGCTTCCTCGGGGCCGCGCGGCTCGGGGCCGGCACGATGGACCCGTTGCTCGCCGGCACGCTCGGCGCGATCCTCGCAACCTGGGTCACCTTCGCTCCCTGCTTCCTCTGGATCTTCCTCGGCGCACCGTTCGCCGAGCGGTTGCGCGGCAACCGCGCGCTTGCCTCGGCGCTGGCGGCGATCACCGCGGCCGTCGTCGGGGTGATCCTCAATCTCGCTCTGTGGTTCGGCCTGCACACATTGTTCGGCGAGGTGCGCGAGGTCGGCGCGCTCGGCGCCACGCTCGACGTGCCGGTGGCGGCGAGCGTCAACTGGGCGGCGCTGGCGCTCGCCGCGGCCTCGCTCTTCGTCCTGCTCCGCTTCCGCGTCGGTCCGCTGGCCGTGATCGGCGGCGCCGCAGCCGCGGGGCTCGCGCTCCACGCGCTGTGAAGCGGTTGCAATGGCGCGGGCTTTATGGGCATGGGGCGCCATGCTTTCTCAACGGACGCGGTATACAATTCGCGCGCTGCTCCACCTCGCCGACCGCTACGGCGAGGGGCCGGTCCAGCTGTCCGAGATCGCCGAGGCGCAGAACCTGCCGCCCAAGTTCCTGACGGTGATCCTGTCGCAGATGCGCCGCGCGGGCGTGGTCGAGACCCTGCGCGGCCGCGAGGGCGGCTACTGGCTCGCCAGGCCGCCGTCGGACATCAGCTACGGCCAGATCGTGCGATTGACGCGCGGCTCGCTTGGTCTCCTGCCCTGCGCCAGCCGCTATGCTTATGAGAGCTGCAAGAATTGCATCACGGAGGACAAGTGCCGGCTGCACCGGGCGATGCTGCTGGTCCGCGACGAGACTGCGCGCATCCTCGACGGGCTGAGCCTCGCCGATCCCGTCGACCTCGCCGACCCGGCTGAGCCTGCGTGACGGTCGCGACGGCCGCGGTGATCGGCGGCGGGCTCTCCGGCGCCCTGCAGGCGATCCATCTCCTCCGCGAAGGAGCGCGGCGGGTCCTGCTGATCGAGCGCGCCGGGGTCCCCGGCCGCGGCGTCGCCTACGGGACCGACCGGCCGGAGCATCTGCTCAACGTGCCCGCGCGGCGGATGAGCGCCTTCCCCGACGAACCGGACCATTTCGTGCGCTGGTACGCGGCCCGGGGGGGCACAGCCGAGGATTTCGCGCCGCGCATGCTCTTCGGCGACTATGTCGTTGCGCTGCTCGGCGAGGCCGGCGCGGAGCTGGAGATCGTCCACGGCGAGGGGGTTGACGTGAACGGTGCCGAGGTCGTCCTGGCGGACGGGCGCCGGATCGCGGCGGAGGCGGTGGTGCTGGCGCCGGGGAACCTGCCGCCGGCGACGCCGCGGGGGATCGATCCGGAGGCGCTGGGCGGCCTCTGGATGGCAGATCCCTGGGCCGGCGCGGTCGCCGACGGCCTCGGCGACGGCGACACGATCCTGCTGATCGGCACCGGCCTCACCGCGATCGACGCCGCGCTGACGCTCGAGGCGAACGGCTTTGGCGGGCGCATCCTTGCGGTGTCGCGCCGCGGGCTGGTGCCGCGGGCGCACGGCCTGCGCGAGCCGATGACCGCGCCGCAGGAGGCGCTGCCGTCGGACTGCGTCGGCCTGCTGCGGCGGGTGCGGCGGCGCGCGGACGAGATCGGCTGGCGAAGCGCGGTTCATGAGCTGCGCAACGTCACCCAAGGCATCTGGGCGCACGCGCCGGAGGCGGAGCGGCGCCGCTTCCTTCGCCACCTGCGCCCGTGGTGGGACGTCCACCGCCACAAGATCGCGCCCGCGGTTGCCGCCACGATCGGGAGGATGCAGGCGGAAGGGCGTCTCGCCTTCGCCGCCGGTCGGATCGCCGCGATCGAGCCCGACGGGCTGGTCCGCTGGCGACGGCGGGGACAATGCGCCACCGAAACATTGCGCGCGTCCCGGATCGTCAACTGCACCGGGCCGGAGCACGACGTCCTGCGCGCCGGCGAGCCTCTGCTCGACGCGCTGATCGCCCGCGGCCGGATCCGGCCGGACCCGCTCCGGATCGGCGTGGACGTCGACCCCGACTGCCGCGCGATCGACGCCGCGGGGGCGCCGTCGGACAGGCTCTACGCGATCGGCCCGGTGACGCGCGCGACCTTCTGGGAAAGGGTCGCCGTGCCCGACATCCGCGTCCAGACGCAGGCGGTGGCGCGGCGCATCGTCAGATCAGGATCCTGAACGCGGCGCCGCCTCCGGGCGCCTCGTCGACCGTGATCGAGCCGCGATGGGCGAGGACGACCTGACGGGCGAGGCTGAGGCCGACGCCGGTGCCCTTCGCCTTGGTGGTGAAGAAAGGGAGGAAAATGTCCTGCCGCAGCGGCTCGGGGACGCCGGCGCCGTTGTCGCAGACCTCGATCTGGACGCGCCCGCTCGGCGTGGCGGCGAAGGCGAGCGAGACGCGCGGCGCTTCCGTCTCGGCGCGGGCGGCGTCGGCGCCGTTCTTCAGGAGGTTGATCAGCACCTGGCAGAGCAGGTCGGGATCGGCGTCCAGGGTCAGCGTTTCGGGCGCGACCTCGAGCGTCACGTCGATGCCGTCGGCGGCGTCGGCGGCGCGGAACAGCCGCTCGATCTCCCGCGCCCAGGGCCCGACCTCGAACTGCCGGCGGCGGACCTCGGGCGCACGGCTGATCTGACGGTAGCTCTCGACGAAGTGCATCACCCCGTCGGCCCGGCGCGACAGGGTCTCGACGGCCTGGCGCGCGTCGCGCACCGCCGGATCGTCGCCTTTGTCGATCTCGGCCATCAGCTCGGCGGCGGTATGGGCGAGCGAGGTGACGGGGGTCATCGAGTTCATGATCTCGTGGGTGAGGACGCGGATCAGGTCGCTCTGCGCGGCGATCTCGATCGCGTTCAGCTCGGTCTGGATCGGCTGCACGGCGACGACCCGGGCGAGGCCGCCGAGGCGGTGCACGACGGCCGCGCTCAGCATCGCGGTCTGCGGCACGCCCTCAGTCATCAGCGGCACCAGCCGCGGCCGCCCGACTGCGCCGCCGGCGAGCGCCTTCATGAACGCGTCGCCATATTCGGCGAAATCCTCGACGCGAACCCCGGTGTGGCGGACGAGCAGGCGGCGCGAGGCCTTGTTGGCGAGCTCGACCTTGCCGTCGCGGTCGACGATCAGCAGGGCGATCGGAGCGTCGTCGAGCACCGCCTCGTAGAAGCGGTTGGCGTCGGAGAGGCTGTGGCGCTCGTCGCGCAGCTTGCGGATGCCGAGATCGAGCGCCTCGCCCAGCTCCGCAAAACCACTGCCTGCCCAACGGTGTGCAAAACCCTGGCCCAGATCGCCAAAACGGACCGCGTCGAGGAAACGGGCAAGTTCACGGTTGGTCCGCTGGATATAGCGCCATAAGACGAGGCCCGCCGCGAGGCAGAGCAGTCCCGCGACGACGCGGGCGGCGCCGAGTCCTTCCATGTAGAGCGACTGGACGAAAGCGAAGGCCGCGAGGAGCAGCAGCCCCGCGCGGGTCGCCAGTCCGAAGACGAAGCGGCTTCTAAAGCCCATGGAGGAGGCTGGGAGAAAAGCCCCTCCCCTTGAGGGGGAGGGGTTTGGGGTGGGGTGGAGTCTCCCGAAAAGGCGGTCCCCAGGTGACGAGTCCACCCCCACCCCAACCCTCCCCCCTCAAGGGGGAGGGCTTAACGGGAGCCTCTCGCTCGCTCGTCGCCTCAAAGCCCATGCTTCTCCATTCGGCGGTAGAGGCTGGCGCGGGTGAGCCCGAGCTCCTGGGCGGCGAGTGAGATGTTGTAGGCGTGCTTCTTGAGCGCCTGCTCGACGATCTGGCGCTCGGCGCGCTCGAGGTTGAGGTCCGCGGCGGCAAAGGCGGCGACCGCCGCGGGGGCGGCAGCCGGCGTCGGCACGCGGGGCTGGAGGTTGCGCGACAGCGAGAAGTCCTCGACCGTGAAGGCGCCTTCGCCGGCGAGGATCACCGCCCGCTCGGCCGAATGGCGCAGCGCCCGGACATTGCCCGGCCAGTCATAGGCCTTGAGCGCCTCCATCACCTCGCGCGGCACAGTCCGCGCGGGCTTGCCGTACTTCTTGGAATAGACGGCGATGAAATGCTCGACGAGCAGCGGCACGTCCTCGCGCCGCTCGCGCAGCGGCGGCAGGTCGATCTCGACCGTGTTGAGGCGGAAAAGGAGGTCCTGGCGGAAGCGCGTCTCGTCGGCGAGCTGGTCCGGCGGCAGGTTGGTCGCGGCGATGACGCGGACGTCGATCGGGACGGGCTTGTTGGCGCCGACCGGTATCACCTGGCGCTGCTCCAGAGCCGTCAGCAGCTTGGGCTGGAGGTGGAGCGGGAGATTGCCGATCTCGTCGAGGAAGAGGGTGCCGCCATGCGCCGCCTGGAGCCGGCCGATCCGGTCGCCGCGCGCGTCCGTGAAGGCTCCTTTCACATGGCCGAACAACTCGCTCTCGAACAGATTCTCAGTCACCGCGCCGAGATCGACCGAGACGAGGACATTGTCGGCGCGGCGAGAGCGGCGGTGAAGGTCGCGAGCGACCAGCTCCTTTCCGGTACCGTTCTCGCCGAGAATGAGGACATTGGCCTCGGTCGGCGCGGCGCGCTCGATCAGCGAATAGACGCGCGCCATTCCGGGCGCCGCGCCAAGCAGGGGCGTGTCGCCGGCCGCGGGCGCGGTGATCGCGGCGGAGCGCTTGCGCTCGGTCACAGCTTCCTCGCGCGAGTTGCGGAGCGCCGCGGCGGTGCGGACGGTTGCGAGCAGCCGCTCGTTGGACCAGGGCTTGGAGACGAAGTCGGTGGCGCCCCGCTTCATCGCCTCGACGGCGATGTTGACGCCGCCATGGGCGGTGATCATCACCACCACCGCCTCGGGATCGCGCTTCAATATCTCGGCGAGCCACTGGAAGCCTTCGGCCGCGTTGGTTGCGCCGCGGCCGAAATTCGCGTCGAGCAGGACGACGTCCGGAATCTTCGCCTCCATTGCGGCGAGCGCGTCGTCCGGCGCCTGGAAGGTGGCGATGTCGGCGAAGAGGTCGCGCAGCAGCAGCCTCGCAGACAGCAGGATGTCGGGATCGTCGTCCACGACGATGCACAGATCGAATGGCTTGCTGCGCGACACGGACCCCCACTCCCTCAGCCGGTTTATCGGTGTGGCTCCTCACAATCAATTTCCGTGCCAAGGCGGCGGAGGGCGCGTCCGCATGCGAACGCTATTGTCCGGAAGCGGACAGCCCGGGCGCGGCCCGGACCATAGGAGACCTCCGAGCATTGATCGAAAAATGGCGGAAAACTGCGGTTCGTACGCCGTGGCACGGCTCGTGCTGATTGTCCGCCGACAGGGAAACGTCACCTTTTCGAATGGGAGCAAGACTATGGCAAAACTGGAATCCTACACTTTCTCGATCGGCCTGATGCTGTCGAGCCTGCTGATGTTCGCCACTCTGGCGCCGCTCGCCTGAGCCCCCTGCCGGTGTCCGCACGCGAACACGCCGTGTCCGAAAACGGACACTCGCGGCGCGCGCGGCAGCCGGCAGGGGCTTTCCGTCTGGGCAATTCGTGGCACGATGGTTGCTACTCGATTGCCAAGCGGAGGGTAATGGGATGAGCGTCGTCACCATCAAATCGGACAAGCCGGGGCCGGGCGGCGCCCATAGCGGCGACGGCATGGACAAGGTCGTCGAGCGCAGGGGCCTGAGGAAAGAGCTGAAGATCGCGATCGCGGTCGCGATCGTCGCGCTCTTGGCGGCGGCTTTCTATTTCATGGCGCCGACCGCAAACAGCCAGACCATCGCCGTCGACCGGGTGACGATTTCGGAAGTGCGCCGCGGGCGCTTCGACGATTTCCTGCCGCTGCGCGCCCGCGTCGAGCCGAGCGTCACCGTCTATCTCGACGCCGTCGAGGGCGGGCGAGTCGAGCAGCGCATGGTCGAGGACGGCGCCGTGGTTCAGCAGGGGCAGCTCCTCGCCGTGCTGTCTAATTCGGACCTGCAACTGAACGTGCTCGCGCGGCAGACGGAGGTCACCCAGCAGATCAACTCGATGCGCAGCCAGGAGCTCTCGCTGTCGCAGACCCGGCTCGCCAACCAGCGCGCGCTGATCGAGGCGGATCTCGTCGCCCAGACCGCGCGGCGTCAGTACGAGCTGCAGCGCCCGCTCGCCGAGAAAGGCTATGTTCCGCAGCGTCAGTTCCAGGACAGCCGCGACACCTATCTCGCCGCCCGCGAGCGGGTCGGGATCCTGCGCCGGCAGCAGGCTACGGACGAACGCCTTCAGTCGAGCCAGCTGGCCCAGCTGCGTGCCTCGACCGCGGCGCTGAACCAGAGCCTCCAGCTCGCCCGCGCCAGCCTCGACGCGCTCAACCTGCGCGCGCCGGTCTCGGGCCAGCTCACGAGCTTTTCGATCCAGGTCGGCCAGTCGTTCAACCGCGGCGAGCGCCTCGGTCAGATCGACAGCGCCGGATCGAACAAGCTGCGCGCACAGGTCGACGAATTCTATCTGGGCCGCGTTGCCGAGGGCCAGATCGCCTCCGCGGAGGTGAACGGTCGCCCGTACCGGATGCGCGTTTCCAAGATTTATCCGCAGGTCCGCAACGGCGCCTTCGAGATCGATCTCAACTTCCTCGGCGGCGAGCCGGCCAACCTTCAGCGCGGCCAGACGGTGCAGATCCGGCTGACCCTCGGCGATCCGTCGCCGGCTTTGCTGATCCCCGCGGGCGCCTTCTACAACGACACCGGCGGCAACTGGGTGTTCGTGGTGGCGCCGGACGGCGGCAGCGCAGTCAAGCGCCCGGTCCGGCTTGGACGGCGCAATTCCGAATTTATCGAGGTGCTCGGCGGTCTCGAACCCGGCGAGCGCGTGATCACCTCACCCTATACGGGCTTCGCCGAGCGGGATCGGCTGGACCTCACGAGCTGATGAAAAGGAGCGGACCAAGATGCTGAACATGCGCGACCTGTCGCGGGTCTACAGAACCGACACCGTCGAAACGACTGCCCTCGACGGCATCCAGCTGGACGTCGCCGACGGCGAGTTCGTCGCCGTCATGGGCCCGTCCGGCTGCGGCAAATCGACCCTGCTCAACGTCATGGGCATGCTCGATTCGCCCTCGAGCGGCTCCTACGTGTTCAACGGCACCGAGGTGGCGGGCTTGCCCGAGGCGAAGCTCGCCGACTTCCGGAAGCGCAACATCGGCTTCATCTTCCAGAGCTTCAACCTGGTCGATGAGCTCACGGTCCGCGAAAATATCGAGCTCGCTCTCCTCTACCACGACGTGCCTTCGGCCGAGCGCCGGCGGCGGGTCGACGAAGTGATGGACAAGGTCGGCATCGCGCACCGCGCGAAGCACCGGCCGAGCCAGCTTTCCGGCGGCCAGCAGCAGCGCGTCGCCGTCGCGCGCGCCCTCGTCGGCAACCCAAACCTGATCCTCGCCGACGAGCCGACGGGCAATCTCGACACCCAGCACGGCGAGGAGGTAATGAAGATGCTCCAGGCCTTGAACGCCGAGGGGTCGACCATCGTCATGGTCACCCACTCGCCGGCCCATGCCGACTATGCCAGCCGCGTCGTCAACATGCTCGACGGCAAGATCCTGATCGAGCGACGCCGCGCGGCGTGAAGCCCCTCGGGGGCGGAAACCCTAGCTCCGCCCCCGCCGGTCCCTCCCCCCAAAGGGGAGGGGCTTCGGGGACCCCCTGAATTTCGACGCTGGATGCAAGCGAGACGAGGCGGAATCTGCAATGTGGCGCAACTATTTCACGGTCGGAATGCGGGCGCTGGTCAAGAACCGGACCTACGCCTTTATCAACATCTTCGGGCTGGCGATCGGCATCGCCGCCTGCCTGATCCTGTTCGTCTACGTCCGCTACGAGACCAGCTACGACCAGGGGCACCCCGGCCATGAGCGCATCTACCAGGTCCAGGCGACCTGGCACGAGCCCGGCCAGCCGATCAACGCCAGCCAGCGCAGCCCGCTGCCCATCCGCGACACCATCGCGGGCGGCTTTCCGCAGGTCGAGGCGGTCACCATCGCCCAGCCGGGCGAAGCGTCCTTCCTGAAGGAAGGCCAGCCGCTCCTCCTCGACGCCCTGGTCGTGGACCCGGCTTTCCTCGACATCTTCCGGCTGCCGTTCGTGCGCGGCTCCGCCCGTTCGGCGCTGCCGAACGTGCGCTCGGTGGTGCTGACGGAAAGCGAGGCGCTGCGGCAGTTCGGCACACTCGACGTCATCGGCCGGACGGTGACCGAGACGTCGAGCGGCACGCGCGAGGATTACACCATCACGGGCGTGCTCGCAGACCTGCCGGGCAACACGCACCTGCGCTTCGACGCGCTCTTCCGCTTCGATCCCTCCGACTATCCCGACGGGATCGCGATCGGCCGCAACTGGGGCCAGATGAACCAGTTCCACTATGTCCGGCTCCGGCCGGGCGCGGATCCCGCCGCGATCAACGCGGCCTTCCCGGCCTGGGAGCGGCGGATGATGCCGCCCGAGCCGGGCCAGACCCGCTCACGGTCCGACATCGTCGATTTCAGGCTCACGCCGGTCGCGGACGTTCACCTCGGCGATGCGCAGCAGGGCGCGATGTCCCCGGGCAACGACCGCGGGACCGTCGCGACCTTCTCCATCGTCGCCGCTCTGATCCTGTTCATGGCGTGCATCAACTTCATCAACCTCTCGACGGCCCGCGCCGGGCAGCGGGCGCGCGAGGTCGCGCTGCGCAAGGTGCTCGGCGCGTCGCGGCGGCAGCTGATCGGACAGTTTCTCGGCGAATCGATGCTGGTGGCCCTGATCTCGATGCTGATTGCGCTGACCATGGTCGAGCTCGCTCTCCCGCACCTCGCCGCGGCGCTCGACGCCGACTTGCAGCTCACCTATCTCGGCGCGGGCGGCTTCCTCCCCCATGTGATCGGCCTCACCCTGCTGGTCGGCGCCGTCGGCGGGCTCTACCCGGCCTTCGTCCTGTCGCGCTTCCGGCCGGCCAGCGTGCTCAAGGCCAACAAGGCCAGCGCCGAGACGCAGGGTTCGGGGCGGCTGCGCGGCCTGCTCGTGGTCGCCCAGTTCGCGGTCTCGATCGGCCTCATCGTCTGCACCTGGGTGGTCTATTCGCAGACCCGATACGTCCAGACCGCCGACCCGGGCTACGAGCGCGAAGGCCTGATCCAGGTCGACGGCGCCTGGCGGCTGCAGGAGCTCGGCAATTACGACGCGGTGCGCCGCGAGATCGCGGCCGTCCCCGGCGTCGCCAACGTCGCCCGCACCAATATCGGCATCGCAGCAACCAACCGGTCGATCCAGCGCGTCTTCATGCCCGGCGCGCCGGATGGGCTCGGCATGGGCGTCTACCGGACCGACGCCGACTTCTTCGCGACGATGGGCATGCGCCTCCTCTCGGGCCGCGGCTTCTCGGACCGCTTCGCCAACGATCGGGTCGTGCGGGCCGAAGGCGAGGGTCAGCCCTCGCCGCTTCTGGCGCGCGGACTCAACGTGGTCATGAACCGGCGCGCGGCGCGGCTGCTGGGCATCACCGATCCGGCGTCCGCGCTGGGACGGCAGGTGCAGATCGGCCTCGACGGCAACGACATGATCCCCGCGACGATCGTCGGCGTGGTCGAGGATACCCGCATCCGGACCGCCCGCGACGAGATCGAGCCGCTCGTCTTCACCTACGATCCCGAGCGGACGACCAGGCTCGTCATCCGCTACCGCTCCGACAATCCGGCGCAAGTGCTGCAGGGGGTCAACCGCGTCTGGTCGCGCTTTCTCGCCGACGCGCCGTTCGAGGGCGCGCTCGCCGAGGACCTGATCGCCGAGCTCTACCAGCGCGAGCGGGCGCGGGGCGCCGTCTTCGCCGGCTTCTCCCTGCTCGCCGTCATCATCTCGTGCCTCGGCCTGTTCGGCCTGGCCGCGTTCACCGCGGAGCGGCGGACCAAGGAGATCGGCGTCCGGAAGGTGCTCGGCGCAACCGTCCGCCACATCGTCCAGCTGCTCGCCTGGCAATTCTCAAAGCCGGTGGTGATCGCCAACCTGGTCGCCTGGCCGGTGGCCTGGTGGGTGATGCGCGACTGGCTCAACACGTTCGACACCAGGATCGGCCTCGGCCCGACTCCGTTCGTCGCTGCCGGCCTGCTCGCGCTCGCGATCGCGATCGGCACCATCGCCGGCCACGCGATCAAGGTCGCGCGGGCCAACCCGATCCACGCACTCCGGTACGAATGACCATTGGCCTCGGCCTCTGAAGGGAAACAGGACATGTGGCGCAACTATCTGACGATCGGCTTCCGCGCTCTGGCGAAGAACCGGACCTATGCGTTCATCAACATCGCCGGCCTCGCCATCGGCATCGCCGCCTGCCTGATGATCCTGCTCTACGTCCGCTATGAGACGCGCTACGACGACTGGCTGCCCGGCGCGGAGCGCACCTACCAGTTCCAGGACCTCTATTCCCCGACCGAGACCGGCGGCGAGGAATATCGCCTGCAGATGACGAGCTACGTCTCGGGCCGCGCGCTCGCCGAGGAATTCCCGGAGGTCGAGCGGGCCGTCTACATCAACGGCGGCGGGGGCTACGTGCTCCAGGACGGCGAAGCGACGCTGACCAACGACCTTCGCTTCACGGACGGCAACTTCCTCGAAGTCGTCGAGCTGCCCATGGTTCGCGGCAACCGCGCCACCGCCCTGCAGCGCCCCGGCCAGCTGGTGATCAGCGAGAGCGAGGCGCAGCGGCGCTTCGGCTCCGCCAACCCGGTCGGCCGCACCCTCACCATCGCCCAGCAGGGCAACCAGAATGTCGATTATCAGGTCACCGGCGTGTTCCGTGACATTCCGCCCAATTCGCACATGTCGTTCAACATCATCGCGCGGATGGACCCGCAGCAATTCTACGCCCAGAATCTGCGCTTCCTGACCTCCTGGAGCTCGCAGGGCGGCTGGTATTATGTGAAGCTGCGGCCCGGAGCGAGCGCCGAGGCGATCAACGCCCGGCTACCCGACTGGGAGCGGCGCCGCATCCCCGACGACGTCACCGAGGGCCGCAGGGAGAATCCCGGCGACAACCAGGACTGGCGCCTGATGAACGTGCGCGACGTCCATCTCGGCGACGCGCAGGAAGCGTCGATGACGCCGGGCAACGACCGCAAGACGGTCTACACCTTCGCGATCATCGCCCTCCTCATCCTCGGCATGGCCTGCGTCAACTTCACCAACCTCGCCACCGCCCGCGCCTCTCAGCGGGCCCGTGAGGTGGCGCTGAGAAAGGTGCTCGGCGCCAACCGCAAGCAGCTGATCACCCAGTTCCTGGGGGAATCGATCCTCGTCGCCACCATCGCCACCGTGATCGCGATGGCCCTGTGCGAGCTGGCTTTGCCATGGTTCAACACCTTCCTCGGCGCGAACATGGAGATCTCCTATTTCGGCGAGGACGACATTCTGCTCCCGGTGGTCGTCCTCATCCTGCTGGTCGGCGCCGCCGGCGGGCTCTATCCGGCCTTCTATCTGTCGCGGTTCCAGCCGGCCCAGATCCTGAAAGCGAACAAGTCCTCGGCCGAGGCGCAGGGCTCCGGGCAGCTGCGCAACATCCTCGTCGTCGCCCAGTTCGCGGTGTCGATCGGCCTCATCATCTGCACCGCGATCATCTACGCCCAGACCATGTTCGCGCGTACGGTCGACGCCGGCTACCGCCGCGACGGTCTCTACCAGGTGCAGATGATCGGAGGAGCGCGGCTCGAGCAGGTGGTCGACACCCTGATCCGCGAGCTGTCGGCGCTTCCCGGCGTCACCGCCGTCGGGCGCTCGAGCATCGGCGTCGCTCCGGGCAACAACAGCGTCACCAGCGTGCAGGTGCCCGGCCAGCCCAACGTCGTCGATCTCGGCACCTACGGCGTCGATCCGCAATTCTTCCAGGCGATGGGGATGCGCGTCGTCGCCGGCCGCAATTTCGACGAGCGGCTGGCGCGCGACGACGCCACCACCCCGGCCCCGGTGGATCTCGAGGCCGAGCGCGCCATCGTCGCGCGCGGCGTCAACGTGATCGTCACCGAAGAGGCGGCGCGGCGGATGGGCTACCCTTCCGCGCAAGCGGCGCTCGGGCAGAACATCCGGGCCGGCCTCACCGTCGAGGAGGTCGGCGGCATGGTGCCTTCGACCATCGTCGGGGTGGTCAACGACGCACGCTTCCGCTCGATGCGCGATCCGCTCCAGCCGATCCTCTATTATTTCCAGCGCGACCGCTTCAACTACCTCGTCATCCGTTTCGGCGGCGCCGACGGCGGCCGCATCGGCCGGCAGGTCGAAGAGGTCTGGAAGCGGATCGTCCCGGACATCCCGTTCCGCGGCCAATATGCCGACGAGCTGGTGCGCGAGATGTACGAGGGCGACGAGGCGCGGGCGCAGCTCTTCGGCATCTTCGCCGGCCTCTCGGTGATCATCGCCTGCCTGGGGCTGTTCGGCCTCGCGGCGTTCACGGCGGAGCGGCGGACCAAGGAGATCGGCATCCGCAAGGTGCTCGGCGCACGGACCCGGGACATCATCCGGCTGCTTGCCTGGCAGTTCTCGAAGCCCGTCATCATCGCCAACGTGATCGCCTGGCCGGTCGCCTGGTATGTGATGGACGGATGGCTGAAAGGGTTCGACAGCCGCATCCCTCTCGGCCTGACTCCGTTCCTGCTCGCCGGGGCGCTCGCTCTGGGCATCGCCCTCGTTACCATCGCCGCGCACGCGATGAAGGTCGCGCGGGCCAATCCGATCCACGCCCTGCGCTACGAATAAGGGAGCCCTCGAGCATGTGGCGAAATTATCTGACCGTCGGCCTGCGGGCTTTGCTCCACCACAAGACCTACGCCTTCATCAACATCTTCGGGCTGGCGATCGGCCTGGCGGCGTGCCTGCTTCTGTTGCTCTACGTCCGCTACGAGACCAGCTACGATCGCTGGCTGCCCGGGCACGAGCGCGTCTTCCAGGTGCAGACCTTCGGCGTCGATCCCGAGACCGGCCAGCGCGTCGACCAGCAGGGCGTCACCCGCCCGGTCGCCGACTCGCTCGCCGCTTATTTCCCCGAGGTCGAGCATGCGTCGAAGTTCGAAGGCGAGGACGCGGCGATCCTGATCGGCGGCCGCGCCATCGCGACCCAGCATGCATTCGCCGCCGACGCGCATTTCTTCGACATCATCGAGGTCCCGTTCCTGCGCGGCGACCGCGGACGTGCGCTCAGCGACGTCAACACCGTCGCCCTCAGCCGCTCCGAGGCCACCCGGCTGTTCGGCACGATCGAGGTGGTCGGCCGGACGCTGACGATGGGGCGGGACGGTCAGACGCGCGACTATCGCATCACCGGCGTGTTCGAGGACGTGCCTGCGAACAGCCACATGGATTTCGACCTCGTCCGCCGCTTCAACAGCGCCGAGGAGAGCGAGGACTGCCCCTGGGGCTGCGTCAGCGGCATGACCTACGTGAAGCTGCGGCCCGGAGTGAACGCCGCGCAAATCAACGCGAGCATGCCCGAATGGGAGCTGCGCAACGTGCCGGAAAGCGTCTTCTCCGGCTATCGCCTGCGCGACCGGTTCGACTGGCGCCTGACCAACGTCGCCGACGTCCATCTCGGACCCGCCCAGGGCGGCGACCGGCCGGGCAACGACATGCGCACGCTTGCCACCTTCGCCGTCGTCGCCCTGCTGATCCTGGGCATAGCGGTCGCCAACTTCGTCAACCTGGCGACCGCGCGGGCCAGCCGAAGGGCGCGCGAGGTTGCGGTTCGCAAGGTGCTCGGCGCGACGCGGCGCCAGCTCGTCGCCCAGTTCATGGGCGAATCGGTGCTGCTCGTCACGGTGGCGATGCTGATCGCGCTGACCCTGATCGAGCTCACCGCGCCCGCGTTCGGGGCGTGGCTCGATGCGGACCTCAGGGTCGATTATCTCGGCGGGCTCGGGCTCGCAGTGGCGGGGCTCGGCATCGCCGTGGGCCTGCTCGGCGGGCTCTATCCGGCATTCAATCTGTCGCGCTACCAGCCGGCCGCGATTCTCAAGGCCAATCGCTCGGCGCCGGATACGCCCGGGAGCAGCCGCCTGCGCCAGGGGCTGGTCGTCGCCCAGTTCGCCGTCTCGATCGGCCTCATCGTCTGCACGGCCATCGTCCACAAGCAGACCATGTTCGCGCGGACGGTCGACCCGGGCTATCAGCGCGAGGGCCTGATCACCGTCGAGGGTCTGCGCGCGCCCGAAGTGCAGGCGGTGCGCGAGACGCTGACCCGGCAGATCGAGGCGCTCGACGGGGTCCGCAGCGCCGCCGGCTCGATGATCGTTCCTGGGTCCGGGCAGACCCTGCTTACCAATGTCGGCCTCCCGGGCCGGACCGCGCCGGTCGAGATCGGCTGGTACAGCGTCGAGCCCGACTTCTTCGAGACGATGCGGATGGAGATCGTCGCCGGCCGGCCCCTTTTGGAAGCGCAGGCGCAGGACAATGTCCGGGTGCCGCTCGATGACGGTCCCGAGTCTCTCGCCGCGCAGCGGCAGGTCGCGGCGCGCGGCTTCAACATCGTGGTCAATCAGGAAGCGGCGCGGCGGCTCGGCTTCGCACGGGCCGAGGACGCGCTGGGCCGGCAGGTCTCGATCCCCGTCTTCGGCGACGAGATCGGGCCGGCGGCCGCAACGATCGTCGGCGTCGCCCGCGACACGCGCTTCCGGTCGGTGCGCGAGACGGTCGAGCCGATCGGCTATTACGATCTCGGCCTCTATCGCTGGCTCGCGGTGCGCATCGACGGGCGCGATCCGCGGGCCGTGATGGGCGGGATCGAGCGGGTCTGGCAAAGTCTCCTCCCGACGATCCCGTTCGCGGCCGAGTTCAGTGAGGAGAAGCTCGCCGCTCTTTACGACCAGGACGAGGCGCGGGGCCAGACCTTCGCCGGCTTCTCGCTGCTCGCCGTTCTGATCGCTTGCCTGGGCCTGTTCGGTCTCGCGGCGTTCACTGCCGAGCGGCGAACCAAGGAGATCGGGATCAGGAAGGTGTTTGGCGCTCGCTCGCGCGACATCGTCAGATTGCTCGCCTGGCAATTCTCGAAGCCGGTAATGCTCGCCAACGTCATCGCCTGGCCGGTCGCCGCCTTGGTGATGGACAGCTGGCTCAAAGGCTTCGACGCGCGGATTTCGCTCGGGCCCGAGCCCTTTCTCGTCGCCGGCTTTCTCGCGCTGGCGATCGCGCTCGGCACCATCGCCGGTCACGCGCTCAAGGTCTCGCGCACCAACCCGATCCACGCGCTTCGCTACGAATAGAAACAGCCGGGGGCGGCCGAGGAGAACAGCAATGTGGCGCAATTATCTGACGGTCGGCCTCCGCTCGCTGATGCGGAGCAAGGCCTATACCGCGATCAACGTGTTCGGCCTCGCCGTCGGCATGGCGTCCTGCATCCTGATCCTGGTCTTCGTGCGCCATGAGCTGAGCTACGACAAATGGCTGCCCAACGCGGAGCGCACTTTCCAGGTGCAGGCCGAGCGCGTCGCGACCGAGGAGCCCCCGTCCTTCCTCCAGACCAGCTTCTACCCCGCCGCCTCCTTGATGGAGCGGGACTTCCCGCAGATCGAGCGCACGGCGGCGACGTGGAGGACGCGTCCCGTCGTGCTGGTCGACCGCCAGCCCGTCTATGTCGACATGCTGCTCGCAGACCCCGATTTGTTCGAGGTCCTGGAGCTCGAATTCGTCCGGGGCGACCGGCGCACGGCGCTGCGCGACCCCGACTCGCTGGTCCTGACCGAGACCGAGGCGCGGCGCTTCTTCGGGAGCAGCGATCCGATCGGCCGGGTGTTGCCGGTCGGGCGCCAGGGCGAAACCGTCAACCTGCGGGTCACCGGCGTGCTCAGGGACCTGCCCGAGAACAGCCACCTTGCTCTGACCATGGTCGGGCGGCTCCACCCCGGCGCCTTCCCGACCGAACCCGAGGCGCTCGCCGCGTGGAACCGGATGCCCGGCTATGTCTACGCCCGCCTCCGGCCCGGCGCGGACGCCGCCGCGATCAACGCGGCGCTGCCTGCCTGGGAGCAGCGCGTGATTCCGCGTTCGAGCACCGGCAGCGGCGAGATGAGCCGCGCCGACCGCTGGGCGCTGCGGCTGACGAACGTGCGCGACGTCCATCTCGGCGCGTTCCAGGAGAATGCCATGACCCGGGGCGGCGACATGCGCACGATCGTCACCTTCTCGATCGTCGCTCTGCTCATTCTCGCCGTGGCCTGCGTCAATTTCGCCAACCTCACCACCGCCCGCGCCAGCGAGCGGACCCGCGAGGTCGCACTCAGAAAGGTGCTCGGCGCCCGGCGCGGCCAGCTGATCGCGCAGTTTATCGGCGAAGCGGTCCTGCTTGCCGGCATGGCCGCAATCGTGGCGCTGGCCGCCGTCGAATTGGCCCTCCCGGCGGTCGCCAGCCTCGTCGACGCGCCGCTCGAGCTCAGCTATTTCGGCGATGGCGGCATGCTGATGTGGGTGGTCTTGCTGACCCTCATCGTCGGGGCGGTCGGCGGCAGCTATCCCGCCTTCTATCTCTCCGGCTTCCGGCCGAGCGCGATCCTGCGCGCCGGCCGGTTCGGTGCAGGGACGGGCGGCGGACGGCTGCGCACCGCGCTCGTCGTCGGGCAGTTCGCGGTCTCGATCGGCCTTATGATCTGCACCGCCATCGTCTACGCCCAGACGCTGCATGCCCGGAGTGCCGACGCGGGCTACCGCCGCGACGGCCTGCTCGTGGTCGACAACCTGTCACGCGCGCAGGTCCAGCCGCTCGCGGAAACGCTCGTGCGCGAAGTCGCGCGGCTCGACGGCGTCCGCGCCGTCGGACGCAGCGAGATTTCTCCGGCCGAGGAAGGCCGGAGCACGACCCATGTCGAGCTTCCCGGCCGTGCCGAGCCGGTCGCGGTCGGAGCCTATGTCGTCGATCCGGGCTTCCTCCAGGCGATGGAGATCCACACCGTCGCCGGGCGCGCTTTCTCGGCGGACCAGGCTCTCGACGACGCGACGGTCGCCGAGGAAGCGGAATGGGATTCTCTGGCGGGCCGCGGGATCAACGTGGTGGTCAGCGAGGCGGGAGCGCGCCAGCTCGGCTTCCGCGCCCCCGCCGCGGCGCTCGGCCAGACGCTGAGGATCGAGACGGTACCGGCGACCATCGTCGGGGTCGTCGCCGACGTCCAATACCGCTCCGCGCGGGACGAGATGGAGCCGATCCTCTACATCATGAGCCGGACCGAACATGACAGCATGGTCATCCGCTATGAGGGCGTCTCGCCCCAGGCCCTGCTCGAGCAGGTGCGCGGCGTCTGGGGCCGGCTGGTTCCCGATGTCCCGTTCGAAGGCTCGTTCGCCGAGGATCTCGTCGCGGAGCTCTATCGCAGCGAGGAGGGCCGCGGCCAGCTCTTCGCTCTGTTCGCCGGCCTGGCGATCGTGATCGGCTCGCTGGGCCTCTATGCGCTCGCGGCCTTCGCGGCGGAGCGGCGAACCAAGGAGATCGGCATCCGCAAGATCCTGGGCGCGCGCACGGCGGACATCGTACGGCTGCTCGTCTGGCAGTTCCTACGCCCCGTCGTGATCGCGAACCTGATCGCCTGGCCGGTCGCCTGGTGGGCGATGACCGACTGGTTGAACGGCTTTTCCGAGCGGATCGATCTCAATCCGGCCTGGTTCCTCGCCGCCGGAATCGTCGCCCTCGCGATCGCGACCGGCACGATCATCGGCCATGCGGTTCGGGTCGCCCGGGCGAACCCGATCCACGCGCTTCGCTACGAATAGGTCCAGATCGGCAGTTTCTTCCCGCTGGCGGGCGCGCGCGCCTTCATGCTAGCCCCCGCTGGGAGGCGGGGGGGCAAGTCGCGGATCATGTGGCGCAATTATCTGAAAGTGGGCCTTCGTTCGCTGGCCCGGAGCAAGACCTACGCCTTCATCAACATCTTCGGCCTCGCTCTGGGCCTCGCCGCCTGCCTGCTGATCCTGGTCTACGTCCGCTACGAGACCAGCTACGACGAATGGATCCCGGACGCGGAGCGGATCTACCAGGTCCAGACGATCAGCCTCGATCCCGACGAGAGCGAGTCGCCGCTCGACCAGTATACCCACGGCATCGTCGCCGAATCCTGGGCGCGCCAATTTCCCCAGATCGAAGCGATCGCGCGGATGGACGAGGTCAATCCGGTCTTCCTCAGAAACGGCCAGCCGAGCTACGCGCCGATGCTGCTCACCGAGGCGAACTTCCTTCAGATCGTGCGGCTCCCATTTCTCCGCGGCGATCCCGATACGGCGCTGCAGAGCCTCGATTCCCTCGTCCTCAGCCGCAGCGAGGCGGTCAACCGCTTCGGCGGCATCGACGTGATCGGCGAGACGGTGACCGCGGTCCGCCGCGGCGAGCAGTATAATCTCCGCGTCACCGGCGTGTTCGAGGATCTGCCGAGGAACAGCCACATGGCGCTGCGGATGCTCGGACGGCTCGGCGAGGCGGACAGGGAGGAATGCGGCTGGGGGTGCATCAACGGCTTCGTCTATTTGAAGCTGAGGGCCGGCGCCGATCCGGCCGGGATCGAGCGCCAGTTGCCGGACTGGGAGCGCCGCGCCATCCCGCCGGTCGACGTCGGGGGGCAGCAACGGCGGGAGGGCGACCGGTTCGACTGGCGGCTGGTCAACGTCCGCGACGTCCATCTGAGCGGCGCCGCGGGCCCGCTCGAGCGCCCCGGGAACGACCGGTCCACCATCCTCACCTTCGTGGTGGTCGCCTTGCTGATTCTCGGCATGGCGGCGGTCAACTTCGTCAACCTCGCGACCGCAAGGGCAAGCCAGCGAGCGCGCGAGGTGGCGCTGCGCAAGGTGCTCGGGGCCACGCGAGGACAGCTGATCGCGCAGTTCCTGGCCGAATCGGCGCTGGTGACGGCGCTCTCGGTCCTCCTCGCCTTGGTGATGGTCGAGCTTGCGCTGCCTTGGCTCGCCGCCTTCCTCGACGCCGATCTCGACGCCCGCTGGTTCGGCGCCGAGGGGCTGGCGATCCCGGTGTTCGCCTTGTGGTGCGTCGTCGCCGTGGCCGGCGGCATCTACCCCGCATTCTATCTGTCGCGCTACCAGCCCGCCGAGGTGCTGAAGGCCAACAAGTCGAGCGCCGAGCCGCTCGGCACGGGGCGGCTCAGAATGGCTTTGGTCGTGGCCCAGTTCGCGGTCTCGATCGGCCTCATCGTCTGCACGCTCGTGGTCTGGACGCAGACTCGCTACGCGCAGAATGCCGATCTCGGCTTCCGCCGCGACGGCCTCATCCAGGTCGCCAACGCCAACCGCGCCGCGGTCATTCCCCAGACCGAGACGCTGATGCGCCAGATCGCCCGGATCGACGGGGTGGAGAGCGTCGCCGGCACCAATTTGCGCGCCGCGATGGAAAGCGTCCTGACGACGAGCGTGTCGGTCCCCGGCCGGGCGGAGCCGGAGGTGGTCGGCTTCTACAGCGTCTCGCCCGAATTCTTCGAGACCCTGGGAGTGCGGATGCTGGCGGGGCGGCCGCTGTCGCGCGCCTTCGCGCAGGACGACGCCTCCGTGCCGCTCGATCCCGCAGAGGCGGCGCTGGCGGCACAGCGGGTGATGGTCGCGCGCGGCGCCAATGTGGTCGTGAACCAGTCGGCCGCGCGGCGCTTCGGCTATTCCGATCCCCAGGCCGCGCTCGGCCGGCAGCTGCGCGTGCCGATGTTCGGGCCGGAAATGGGGCTGATGCCGGTGACGATCGTCGGCGTGGTCGGCGACAGCCGCTTCCGATCGATCCGCGACCCGATCGAGCCGCAGATTTTCTTCGACCGGCGAATCTACAACAATCTCGCGATCCGGTACCGGGCCGGCGATCCCGAACGGGTGCGGCGCGAGATCGAGGCGATCTGGCGGCGGTTGGCGCCGGAAGTGCCGTTCGAGGCGGATTATGCCGACCAGGAGCTCGCCGCGGTCTACGCGTCCGAGCGGGCGCGCGGCGAGGCGTTCGCCGGCTTCGCTCTGCTGGCCGTGGTGATCGCCTGCCTCGGGCTGTTCGGCCTAGCCGCCTTCACCGCGGAAAGGCGCACCAAGGAGATCGGGATCCGCAAGGTGTTCGGCGCCCGCAGCCGCGACATCATCGGTTTGCTTGCCTGGCAGTTCTCCAAGCCGGTGATGCTCGCGAACGTCATCGCCTGGCCTGTCGCCGCCTGGGTGATGCATGGCTGGCTGCAAGGCTTCGACGCGCGCATTTCGCTCGGGCTGACCCCGTTCCTGATCGCCGGCTTCCTCGCCCTCGCAATCGCGATCGGCACCATTGCCGGCCACGCGTTCAAGGTGTCCCGGACCAATCCGATCCACGCACTGCGATACGAATGAGGCTTTTGCTCCTCGGCGCGACGGGCCTGATCGGATCGGCGGTCGCCGCCCGGCTTTCGCGCGAGGGGCATGAGGTGGTCGGCGTGGCCCGCCGGATCGGCGGGGTCGAGACGCGGCGGGTCGCGGCGGCGCGCTGGGTCCGGCTCGACCTGCGCGCCGTGCGCGGGCCGGAGGACTGGCTGCCGCACCTCGCCGGGATCGACGCGGTCGTGAACTGCGCCGGGGCGCTGCAACAGGGCGGACGCGACGACCTCGAGGCCGCGCATGTGCGCGGGCCCGCATCCCTGTGGCGGGCCTGCGAGGCGGCCGGGGTGAGGCGGGTCGTCCAGCTTTCGGCGATGAACGTCGATCAGGGCGGCGTCTCTGCATTTTCGGAGAGCAAGAGCCGGGGCGACGCGGCGCTCGAGGCGAGCGGGCTCGACTGGGCGATCCTGCGGCCGTCGGTCGTGGTCGGGCGGCAGGCCTATGGCGGCAGCGCGCTGTTCCGCGGTCTGGCCGCGCTCCCGCTGCTGCCGCGCACGCCGGAGGCGGGGCCGCTCGACATCGTCCAGCTCGACGACGTCGCGGAGACGGTGGCGCGGCTGCTTCGGCCAAACGCGCCGTCGCGAATCTCACTCGATCTCGCCGGGCCCGATCGGCTGAGCTTCGAGCAGACGATCGCGCTCTATCGGCGCTGGCTGGGCTGGAAGCCTGCGCGGCTCGTGCCCGCTCCCGTCTGGGCGATGGGTGCTGCGTACCGGATAGGTGACCTGATCGGCCGGCTCGGCTGGCGGCCGCCGATCCGGACGACCGCGCGCCGCGAGATCGTCCGCGGGGCGGCCGGCGACGGAAGCGAATGGCGGCGCGTCACAGGAATCGAGCCCGTGTCGCTGTCGGCGGCGCTGGCGGCGGAGCCCGCCTCGGTGCAGGAGCGCTGGTTCGCGCGCCTCTATCTGCTGAAGCCTCTGGCGATCGGCGTCTTCGCTCTGTTCTGGCTGATGACCGGCCTGGTTTCGCTCGGGCCCGGCTACGGCCGCGCCGTCGCGACGATGCGGGCAACCGACGCGGCGGCTTGGGCCGAGATCAGCACGATCGCCGGGGGGATAGTCGACCTCATCGTTGCTGCGCTGATCCTTTGGCGGCCGACGGCCAGGCTGGGGCTCGCCGCCGCTTTCCTGATCTCGCTCTTCTACATCGCCGCGGGGACGCTTTTGCTGCCGCATCTCTGGGCCGACCCCCTGGGGCCGATGATGAAGATCTGGCCGATCCTGGTGCTGAACCTGGTCTGCCTTGCTATCCTGGACGACAGATGACCGAATATCTCGTCCTCAAATATCTCCATGTGATCGGCGCCACCGTTTTGCTCGGCACCGGCGCGGGGATCGCTTTCTTCATGCTGATGGCGCACCGCAGCGGCGATGCGCGCCTGATCGCCGGCATCGCACGGATCGTGGTGACTGCCGATTATCTGTTCACGGCGACGGCGGTGGTCGCGCAGCCCGTCACCGGGCTGCTGCTCGCGAACAGCGTCGGATATTCGCTCGACGAGGGCTGGATAATCGCCTCTATCGGGCTCTACCTGCTCACCGGGGCATTCTGGTTGCCGGTGGTGTGGATGCAGTCGCAAATGAGGAATCTGGCGCAGGCCGCGGCGGAGACGGGGGAGCCGCTGCCGGAGCGCTATCACCGGCTCTATCGCTGGTGGTTCGCGTTCGGATTCCCTGCCTTCGCCGCGGTGCTCGCCATCTTCTGGCTGATGATCGCGCGGCCGGAGCTCGCGTGGCTCAGCCGGTGAGCCGAAGCCCGCGCCTCGCCAGCCGGCTGGTGATCGGCGCGATCGCCGGCTTCGTCGGGACGATGGCGATGACCGCGGCGATGCGGCGGCTCCACGCGCGCCTCCCGGGCAAGGAGCGCTATCCGCTGACGCCGCGGGAGGTCGTCGACCGGGTCGGCGAGCAGCTCCACCGGCCCGTCGCCGGCGAGGCGGCGATGGACGTCACGACCGCAGCCCACTTCCTTTACGGCGCCGCGATGGGGGCGTTGATCTCGGCAATGAACCCGGATCCGTCGAAACGGGGCGGGGCGATGGCCGGGGCGGTCGTCTGGCTGGCCAGCTACATGGGCTGGATACCGGCGATCGGGACGCTGGAGCCGGCGACGGAGCATCCCGCGCGGCGCAACGCGCTGATGATCGGCGCGCATCTCCTCTGGGGATCGACGACCGCGGCGGCGATTCGCGAGCTGAAGCTGGCGCGCGAAACCATCTTCGCCGAGGGTGAGGACAGAGACGCTCCGGAAGGGCGCTAGAGCCGCGGCGTGGTGCCGGCAATCGGCGCGGAGCCGAGATCGATGCTGCCGTCGCCCAGGTCGAGCCCGATCCGGCCCGCCTTGATCCAGCGCACGACGGCGGCAAGCCGCTCGAAACCTTCGAACTCGATCGTGACCGCCTCGCCGATCCGGGGCATGAGGTCGGCCTCGATCATGATCCCGCTCGAAGAGATATTGACCACGCGGACCAGCAATTTCTTGCGGCGGAAGAGGAGGATGGCGCGGTCGACGACGCCCCAGTGGCGGTCTTCGCGCCGCTGGTCCGTTGCGCGTCGCTCCTCGCGCGCAATGCGCAGGCTGACGAGGCTGCCGCCGCCGGTCCTGCGGCAGCTCTCCTTGGTCGAGACCAGCGAGGCGCTCGCCGCCTCGCCCGATTTGATGGCGCTTCTCACTCCGTGCATCCCGTGCCCCCACGCTTTTGGCCAGCTTATGCACTTTAAAGGCTTACCGATTTGCCAACGCGTCGATCAGCAATTGGTTAACCCTCGGCGGGTTAAGCGGTGGGCTGGAATCGCAGGGGTGAGGAATGCGCCGTAGCGAGAGAATGCCGGTCGACGAGAAGACGAGGCTCCGCCCGAATGAGTGGAGCAGCCTCGAAGTGCGGCTGGTCGACCTCTCCGAGACCGGCTTCCGGGCCGAATGCGAGGCGACGATCCTGTGCGGCTCGCCGGTCAGGATCGACCTTCCCGGCCTCGGCGAGATCGATGCGCAGGTGACCTGGCGGAGGAGCGGCGAGATCGGCGCCAAGTTCATCGTGCCGATCGATCTCGGCCGCTGCACCGCGGCCAAGCTCGACGACGAGACGGTGCTGGCGCGGCTGTTGGTCGAGCGGGCCGAGGCACGCAGCACCGGCCGCTTCACTCACGAGCAAAAGCTGCGCCGTCAGATTCTGGCGGCCCTGCCGATGCGGCGGGTCGAACCCTGATTGCTCGCCGCAATGCCGGCCTAAATCCGTCATTAACCGGCAGGTCCTAGAGCGGGCTCATGGGGCGGGATTTTCTGGCGAGGGCGGCGCGTGTGCTGGGCATCGGCGAGGCGGCGACGCCGTTCGGGCGGTCGTTGCTCGAAGTGCGCTACCGCGCACTCCAGCGCCAGATCCCCCTGCTCTACGTCATCGCGCTGGGGAACTTCATCGGCCTCCACCTCGCCGTGGAAGCGACCGAGTTCGACCGGGTCAGTCATCCGGTCAACCTGATCATGCTGATCGTCGTCGTCCGCCTCGCTTACTGGATGCGGACACGCTCACGGTCGCTGCCGCCTGAGCGGATCCTCGCCGAACTGATCAAGACCTGGCTGCTCGCTGCCGCGTTCAGCGCGATGTTCTGCTACTGGGCGATCCAGTTGTTCGCGATCGGCGACCCCGCCCAGCAGAATTACATCGTCCTGTTCGCCAGCCTCGCCGCGATCGGCTGCGCCTACGGCCTGTCGAGCTTCCCGAGCGCGGCGCGGCTTCCCTTGCTGCTGTTCGCGCTGCCCCTCGCGACCTTTCTGGTGCTGTCGGGACGAACGGGGCACATCGCGGTCGGCATCAGTCTCGGTCTCATCACCCTCTTGATCGGGCGGCTGCTGGAGATCCACAACAGCGGCTATACGGAGCTCGTGCGCTCGCGCTCGGAGGTCGAAGCCGAGCGTGAGCGGGCGCAGAAAGCCGAGGTGACCGCCTTGGCGGAAAAGGCAAGGGTCCGGGAAGTCGCCGACACCGATCCCTTGACCGGTCTCGCCAACCGTCGCGCTTTTCTTTCTCTGCTGGAGGCGATCGTAGCCGTCGAAGGGCGCGACCGCGCCGTGACCCTGGCGATGGTCGACCTCGACGGGTTCAAGCCGATCAACGACACGTTCGGACATGCTACAGGCGACGCCGTGCTGCGCCAGGTCGGCGATCGGCTGCGCAAGGCGGGGGGCGCCGGCAGCCTCGCCGCGCGCATGGGCGGCGACGAATTCGCGCTACTCGTGCCGAGCTGCGCCGGCCGCGCCGCCGCGGCGCGGCTCGGGGCCCGTGTCGCGTTCGAGCTGAGGCGTCCCTACGAGGTGGAGGGCCGCGAGTTCCGGCTGTCGGGAGGCTGCGGGCTGCTCCTGATCGAACCGCACGACCGCGACCTGCCGCTGGCGCTCGGCCGCTGCGATACCGCGCTGTACCGCGCCAAGCAGCGCGGCCGCGGCGAATATGCCCTGTTCACGCGCGAGATGGAGAAAGTGACGCGCCGCCGCGCCGCTCTGGAGCGCGCGCTTCGCGATCCCGCGGTGCACGAGCAGGTCCGTCTCGCTTTCCAGCCGATCTGGGAGCTGGAGAGCGGACGGCTGCAATCTTTCGAGGCGCTGGCCCGTTGGGATCATCCCGAGCTCGGGCCGATCTCGCCGGGCGAGTTCATTCCGATCACCGAGCAGATCCATGCCGTCGAGGCGATCGGCGCGACCCTGCTCGAACGGGCTGCGCTGGAGGCGCGGCACTGGCCCGACTCGGTGCTGCTCTCGTTCAACCTCAGCGCCGTCCAGCTCTGCTCGACGGACGCGGCGCGGCGCATCCTGGAGACCCTCGCGACGGCGAAGCTCGATCCGGCGCGGCTGCAGTTCGAAGTGACCGAGACGGCCTTGCTGGTCGACTTCGATTCGGCACGGACCAACTTGAGGCTGCTGCGGGAGGCAGGGGCGCGGATCGTGCTCGACGATTTCGGCGCCGGCTATGCCTCGGTCTCCTATCTTCGCGAGATCGATTTCGATGCGATCAAGCTCGACGGCTCGCTGGTGGTCGCGGCCGCCGAGACGCCTTCGGCGCTGCGCCTGCTGCGCGGCGTCGTTCAGCTGTGCGCGTCGCTCGGCGTGCCCTGCGTCGCGGAGCATGTCGAGACCGAGGCGCAGCTCGCCGTGCTCAAGCAACTCCACTGCCGCTACGGCCAGGGCTTCCTGCTCTCGCACCCACTCGGGGCGGTCGCGGCGCGCGCACTGGCCGAATCGCGCGTCGTGCCGCTCGCCGCAGGATCGCGGCGCGCCGCGGCCTAGCGCCCGACATATGTCGGGTTGCAGGCCTTTCAGAATGTGATAACATTACATCCTTCTATTGGAGGATGTCCGATGCGTTACCTCGCGTTGCTGCCGATGACCGCCCTCGTCCTCGCCTCGCCGATGAGCGCGCCCGCGCCCGCACAACCGTCCGGACCCGCCCATGCCGACCGTTCCGTCCGCCCGGCGGACGACCCGGACGAGCTCTGCAGGCCCTTCATGGAGCAGTTCCGCGCCGACCGCGACGACTGGGCGGGCTCCGGCCGCGGCCGCGGCAATGTCAGCCGACGGCGGGCCCAGCCGCAGGTCGCTCCGGCGCCGATGGAGCAGAGGATGTCGACGCCCTCGCTGCCGGCGCCGCAGGCTCCCCCGCCGCCGCCGCCGCCACCGGTCGCGGCGATGCCGACCGCGCCCTCGGTGCAGGGGTTCGTCAGCGTGCCCCCGCCGGAGAATCGCGAGCGTTATGCCGGCGAGCCTGTGGCGACCGTGCAGTCGGTCGCCGAGGCGCCGGTCTCGACCTTCTCGATCGACGTGGACACCGGCAGCTATGCCAATGTGCGGCGGATGCTCGGCCAGAGCGAGATGCCGCCCCAGGCTGCGGTCCGCACCGAGGAGATGCTGAACTATTTCCGCTACGACTATCCGGCGCCCCGCGACCGGAGCCGGCCGTTCAGCATCACCACCGACATGACGACGACCCCGTGGAATGGCGACACCCGGCTGCTGCGGGTCGGGCTGCGCGGCTACGATCTGCCGCGCGCCGAGCGGCCCCCGGCGAACCTCGTCTTCCTGGTCGACGTCTCCGGCTCGATGGACACGCCGGACAAGCATCCGCTCGTGCAATGCTCGCTGGCGCTGGTGGCCCGGCAGATGGGGCCGCGCGACCGCATCTCGATCGTCGCTTATGCCGGCGCCGCCGGGCTGGTATTGCCGGCGACGGGCGACCGCACCGAAGTCGAGAAGGCGCTCGGACGGCTGCGCGCCGGCGGCTCGACCGCAGGCGGTGCCGGAATTCAGCTCGCCTACCGCACCGCGCGCGAGAATCTGATCGAAGGCGGGATCAACCGGGTCATCCTCGCCACCGACGGGGACTTCAATGTCGGCGTCACCAACAACGAGACGCTGATCGACATGGTGGAGCGCGAGCGGGCGAGCGGCATCACCCTGACCACGCTCGGCTTCGGCACGGGCAATTACAACGAAGCGTTGATGGAGCAGATCGCCGACCACGGGAACGGCAACTATTCCTATATCGACAGCCCGCGCGAGGCGCAGAAGGTGCTCCAGCAGGAACTCGCCTCGACCTTGTTCACCATCGCCCACGACGTGAAGATCCAGGTCGAGTTCAACCCGCTCTACGTCAGCGAGTATCGCTTGATCGGCTACGAGAACCGGGCGCTCGCCGAGCAGGATTTCGACAATGACGCGGTCGACGCGGGGGAGATCGGCGCGGGGCATCAGGTCACCGCGCTCTACGAGATTGTCCCGGCAGGGAACCGCGGCTGGCGGCCCGATCGCCGCTATCCGGAGAACCGGCCCCAGGCTTCGGGCGCAGCGAACGGAGAGCTCGCCTTCCTCCGGCTGCGCTACAAGCTTCCCGGCGAGGACCGGTCGCGGCTGATCGAGCGGCCGCTGGCGGCGTCGCTGGTGGCGAGCGCGCGGGCGCCTCGGGGCGACAGCGCCTTCGCGGCGGCGGTCGCTGCCTACGGCCAGCGGCTGCGCGGCGATCCCTGGCTCGGTCAGTTCGGCTTCGCCGACGCCCGGCGGCTTGCCCAGAGCGCCGCCGGCGGCGACTGGTGGCGGCGCGAGTTCCTGCGCCTCACCGAGCTCGCCGAGCAGCATGCGGTGAAGGGCGCGGCCGCCGGCGGCGGGGACCGCTAGCGCGTCTCGCGCAGCGGCGTCCAGCGCAGCCGGCGCCGCTCCGCTTTCTCCTCGGCGGCCTCGCCGTCATAGCTGACAGGCGTGGCCTCGATCTCCAGATGCGGATCGTAGAACGCATTGAGATTGAGGGTCGCGATCCGCGCGTCCGGCGGGCCGGAGACGGCGCCGACATAGACTCCGCAGCGCGGGCACAGGACATAGTCAGCGGCACGCGAGGCGAAGCGGTAGAGGAGCGGCGGGAGCGCGCATTCGAGCGTGGCCGCGCCCTGGGGATCGCTCACCGTGCGGGCGCCATGCTTGCGGCAGAAGGAGCAGGAGCAGGCTCGCGGCGCGAGCGGGCGGTTGCTTTCGAAGCGGATGCGGATCGCTCCGCAATGGCAGGCCCCCTCGTGCCGCATCTCTACTCCGTGGGGAGGTGCCTGCGCATCCATTCGCCGGCGATGCGGCGCGCCTGCTCGTCGATTTCCGGGGTGATCCGATCCGAGAAGGCTTGCAGGATGGCCGCGGCATTCTCGTCGCCCGCGGCCTGGGCGATGCGCAGATAGGCGATGCCGCGAGGCAGGTCGACGGGGCCGCCTTCGCCGGCCGCCAGCATCGACCCAAGGCCTCGCAGCGCATGCTCGAAACCGCGCTCTCCAGACTCGGCGGCGCGCTGGTACCATCGCCGCGCGGCGCCGTCGTCCTCGGCGACGCCTTCGCCGGTGGCGAGCATCACCGCCCGGCTGATCATCGCTTCCACGCCGCCTGCCTCCGACGCCGAGACGAGAAGGCGGTAAGCTTCCTGCGGATCGCGCGGCGTGCCCACGCCCTGGAGATGCATCATCGCGAGGCGCCACTGCGCGTAGAGGCGCGCCGGCCCGCTCGATCCCGCGGCGGCCCGGATCTGCTCGTACGCGCGGCCATGGTCGCGCGGATAGCCGTCCCCGCCCTGCAGGTAGCGCTCGGCCAGCGAAAGGCGCGCGCCGATCGATCCCATCTGCGCCGCTTCCTCCATCAGCCGGCGGCCGCCCGCTTCGTCGGCGGGACCACCGATCCCGAACATCAACATGGTCGCGAGATTGTTTCTGGCTTCGGCGTTTCCGGAATCCGACGCCCGCTGGAACCAGCGTCGCGCCTCCGCCTGCCGGGCGGGATCGCGCATATCGAGCAGCCTCGTGCCGAGATCGTTCTGGGCTTCGCCGTCGCCGGCCTCGGCCTCTCGCCGGAGCTGCTCGAGACTCCGCTCGGGCGGCCGGATCGACCCTGTCCGCTGCGAGACGGTCAGCTCGTCGTTCGGCTGGGCGGCAGCGGCCGGCGCCGCGCCCGGAACGAGCGCCGCGAGGGCCGAAGCGATAATGATCGGGCGCATGTTCATCTCCCGCGACATTATCACCGCGTGCGCGCCGGCGACAGGGCCGCGACCCAGACGACGTCGCGGCGACCGCGGCCGCGTGCGGCGCGGGCGACATGCTCCTCCACCGCGAAGCCGGCATCGCGGAGGCGGGCCGTGAAGGCGGAGCTGGGCGCGGCCGACCAGATTGCGAGGATTCCGCCCGGGCGCAGCGCGGCGCGCGTTGCGGCGAGGCCGGCCCGGCTATAGAGGCGGTCGTTGCTCTCCCGGGTGATTCCGTCGGGGCCGTTGTCGACGTCGAGCAGGATCGCGTCCCACCCGGCGCCCGGGCGGATCAGCGAAGCCACGTCGCCCTCTTCGATCCGGACGCGCGGATCGGCGAGGCTGCCCCCGAAGACTCCGGCGAGCGGCCCCTTCGCCCATGCGATCACCGCGGGGACGATCTCTGCGACGACGATCCCGGCATCGCGGCCGAAGCGCGCCAGCGCCGCCCGCAGGGTGAAGCCCATGCCGAGGCCGCCGATCAGCACCTGCGGCTCGCGCCGGGCGGAGAGCCGCGCGGCGGCGAGCTCGGCGAGCGCCTGCTCGGATCCGCTCTTGCGGCTGTTCATCAGCTCGTTGGCGCCGAGCATGATCGAATATTCCTCACCCCGGCGGAGCAGGCGGAGGGTGCCGCCGCCCGGCAGCGCCGCCGTATCGAGGAGCTCGCGGGGGACCAACCGCCCGAGCGCTCAGACGTCGAGATTGGCGACGTTGAGCGCATTCTCCTGGATGAAGTCGCGGCGCGGCTCGACGACGTCGCCCATCAACCGGGTGAAGATCTCGTCGGCGAGGTCCGCCTGGGAGACCTCGACCTTGAGCAGGCTGCGATGCTCGGGATCGAGCGTCGTCTCCCAGAGCTGCTCCGCATTCATCTCGCCGAGGCCCTTGTAGCGCTGGATGGCGAGGCCCTTGCGGCCGGCGGCGAGGATCGCATCGAGAAGCTCGGTCGGGCGGCGGACGAGGATTCCGCGGGCGTCGGGCGCGCGCTCGGGCGGCGGGATGCCGTCGACCTTCTCGTGCGGCGTGTCGCCGTCCGGGTCCGGCTCGTCCTCGCGCGTCTGCGCGGCCGCCTTGACCGAGACCAGCCGCGAGGCGGTCTCGTAGCTGCCGGCCTGCTCGGCGGCGAGGCCGTGGAGCTTCCGCGCTTCGGCCGAGGCGACGAATTTGTGGTCGATGACATGGTGGTCGGTGACCCCGCGCCACAGGCGGCGCAGGACATAATCGCCATCTGCGCCGATCTCGCCCGTCCAGGTCGATTCCTCGTCGCTCGCCTGGAGAAAGGCCGCGGCGCGCCCTATCGCCTCGGCCCTCTGGTTCGGCCGCAAATTGGGGTTGAGCGCACCGTTCAGCGCCAGCGCCTCGATCAGCCCGGGATCGTAGCGCTTGGGCACGTAGCGCATCAGGCTGCGGACCCGGCGGGCATGGTCGGCGAGCGCGTGCAGGTCGTCGCCCGAGCGCGGCCCTTCCTCGGTCTCCAGGACCATCGAGCCGATGCCGGCGTCGATCAGATATTCCTCGAGCCGATTGTCGTCCTTCAGATAGACTTCGGAGCGGCCCTTGGCGACTTTGTAGAGTGGGGGCTGCGCGATGTAGAGATGCCCGCGCTCGATGATCTCGGGCATTTGCCGGTAGAAGAAGGTGAGCAGCAAGGTGCGGATATGGGCGCCGTCGACGTCGGCGTCGGTCATGATCACGACCTTGTGGTAGCGCAGTTTCTCGATGTTGAAGTCGTCGCGGCCGATGCCGGTGCCGATCGCCTGGATCAGGGTGCCGACCTCCTTCGAGCTCAGCATCCGGTCGAAGCGGGCGCGCTCGACGTTGAGGATCTTGCCCTTCAGCGGCAGGATGGCCTGGTTGTGGCGGTTGCGGCCCTGCTTGGCCGAGCCGCCGGCGCTGTCGCCCTCGACCAGGAACAATTCCGATTTTGCGGGGTCGCGCTCCTGGCAGTCGGCGAGCTTGCCGGGCAGCGACGCGATGTCCATCACGCCCTTGCGCCGCGTCAGCTCCCGCGCCTTGCGCGCCGCCTCGCGGGCGGCGGCGGCGTCGATGATCTTCTGGACGATGGTGCGGGCGTGGCCGGGATTCTCCTCCAGCCACTCCGAAAGCTTGTCCGCGATCAGGCTCTCGAGCGGCTGGCGGACCTCGGAGGAGACCAATTTGTCCTTGGTCTGCGAGCCGAACTTGGGATCGGGGAGCTTCACCGAGACGATCGCGGTCAGGCCCTCGCGCATGTCGTCGCCGGTGAGGCTGACCTTCTCCTTCTTGAGAGCGCCGGACTTGTCCGCATAATTGTTGAGCGTGCGCGTCAGGGCCGCTCGGAACGCCGCGAGATGGGTGCCGCCGTCGCGCTGCGGGATGTTGTTGGTGAAGCAGAGGACCTGCTCGTAATAGCTGTCGTTCCATTCGAGCGCGACGTCGATGCCGATCTCGTCGCGCTGGCCGTGGACGGCGATCGGCTCCGGGATGAGCGGTGTCTTGGCGCGGTCGAGATAACGCACGAAGGCGGCGATGCCGCCCTCGTAGAACAGCTCGACCTCTTTCTCCTCTTCGTGGCGCGCGTCGGTCAGGACCAGTCGCACGCCCGAGTTCAGGAAGGCGAGCTCGCGGAAGCGATGCTCGAGCCGGTCCCAGTCGAACTCGAGGATCTTGAAGGTTTCCGACGAGGGCAGGAAGGTGACGCGGGTGCCCTTGCGGCCCGGAGGCGCGGTGCCGACCAGCTTCAGAGGAGCCTCGGCGTCGCCGTGGCGGAAGCGCATCCAATGCTCCTCGCCGTCGCGCCAGATGGTGAGCTCGAGCCATTCGGAAAGCGCGTTGACGACGCTGACGCCGACGCCGTGGAGGCCGCCCGACACCTTGTAGGCATTGTCGTCGGACGTGTTCTCGAACTTCCCGCCGGCATGGAGCTGGGTCATGATGACCTCGGCCGCCGAGACGCCCTCCTCCTTGTGGATTCCGGTCGGAATGCCGCGGCCGTTATCCTCGACGCTGACCGAGCCGTCGGCATTCAAAGTGATCCGGATGAGGTCGCAATGGCCGGCGAGCGCCTCGTCGATCGCGTTGTCGGAGACCTCGAACACCATGTGGTGGAGGCCCGACCCGTCGTCGGTGTCGCCGATATACATTCCGGGCCGCTTGCGGACCGCGTCGAGGCCTTTCAGCACCTTGATCGACTCGGCGCCGTAGCTGTTTTCGCTGGGGGGATTTGTCATGGTCAGGATATAGGGTCGGAGGGGTCGGAACTAAAGGAAAAAGGGCTCGCGAGGCCCGCAGTTTTGACACGAATGACGCGCTCGCTGGCGCATTGTGTCAAGACTGTCACTTCTGCGGGCCAGAAGGCGGGTTGCCTCCTAACCGTCAACTTCCACGAATGTTGAGAAACCATGTTGGTTTCTACATGACCTGACGCACGGGGTCAAGTCAGAGGCGCCTGACCCCGCTGGCCGCGATCTCGAAGCGGCTGGCCCCGGCACCGGCCGTTTCGAACAAGGCGGTTTCGGTCCCGGTCATCCAGACCTGTCCGCCTCCGGCCTCCAGGCGATCGAGCAAGGCCGCGCGGCGGCGGGGGTCGAGATGCGCGGCCACTTCGTCGAGCAGCAGGATCGGGCGGCGGCCGGCGCGTTCGGCGACGAGATCGGCATGGGCGAGGACGATCGAGAGAAGCAGCGCCTTCTGCTCGCCGGTCGAGCAGCGCGATGCGGGCACGCGCTCTTCCCCGAACAGCACCGAGAGGTCCTCGTTGTTGGGGCCATGCGTCGACCGCCGCGCGGCCGCATGAACCTTGCGGCTGGCGCGCAGCCGGGTCTGCAGCGCTCTCGGCGTGATGTTCTCGAGGTACAGGCGCGCCTTCGGAAAGCTGTCTGTGTCGCGGGCCCAAAGCGCCTTGGTGACCTCCTTGATCGTCTCCAGGCGTGCCCTGCTCGCGGCGAGGCCATGCTCTTCCATCTGAGCTTCGAGCGCGTCGAGCCACGCCTCGTCCCAGCGCTCCTCCGCGAGCAGGCGGTTGCGCGCCCGCATCGCGGCTTCGTAGCGCGCGGAGTGGACGGCGTGGGCCGGATACAGAGCGAGGACGAGCCGGTCGAGGAAGCGGCGGCGGCCGCCGGCGCCTTCGAGAAAGAGGCGGTCCATGGCGGGCGTGAGCCAGAGGATCGAGAGCCATTCGGCGAGGGAGGAGGCGGAGGCGGGGGCGCCGTTGATCCGGACCTGGCGGCGTTCGGGCGCGGACGCGGAGACGCCCGTGCCGATGTCGATCTCTGAAGCCCTCCCCCTTGAGGGGGGAGGGTTTGGGTGGGGGTGGCCTCGTTCGTAGGGCGGTGCACCTCCGGAGACTCCACCCCTCCCCAACCCCTCCCCCTCGAGGGGAGGGGCTAGCCGCGCCGCGACGGCGAAGCCTCCAGAGCCGCCTTGCCACGCCATCTCCGACAGCGCCGCGCCTCTCAGCCCGCGCCCCGGCGCGAGCAGGGAGACGGCTTCGAGCATGTTGGTCTTTCCCGCGCCGTTCTCGCCGGTGAGGATGACGAGACCCGGCCCCGGCTCGACGAGCGCGTCGGAATAGGAGCGGAAGTCGGTCAGCGAGAGGCGGGCGACGTGCACGCGCACCGTCTAGCGCAACGGCCCGCACTTTCCACGCCTGCCGCGGGCCGCTACGCCCGCAGGCAATGAGCAGGGAGGACGAACGCATCCCGCCGCACCGGGTCGGCGGCAACCGCCTGACGGTGCATTGCGACGGGCCCGAGCGGCTCGAGGCCCTGATCGGCCTCATCGACGGCGCCACGGAATCGCTCAGGATCCTTTATTATATCTGGCTCAACGACGAGACCGGCCAGCGGGTGCGCGACGCATTGGTGGCCGCCGCCGAGCGCGGCGTGCAGGTGTCGATGCTGCTCGACGGCTTCGGCTCGTCGGGCGCGACGACAGGGTTCTTCAAGCCGCTGGTCGATGCGCAGGCGCGCTTCTGCCGCTTCGTCCCGCGCTGGGGGCGGCGCTATCTGCTCAGGAACCACCAGAAGCTCGCGCTCGCCGACGGCAAGAGGGCGATCGTCGGCGGCTTCAACATCGGCGACGAATATTTCGGAACCGTGGAGAGCGGCGCGTGGCGCGATCTCGGCGTGCTGGTCGAAGGGCCGAGCGTCGTGGGCATGGTCGCCTATTTCGACGATCTCTACGCCTGGGCGGAGGCGGACGAGGGCTCGATCCGCAAATTGCGGCGGATGCTCAGCCGGCACACCGTCAAGGACGGGGCGATCAGCTGGCTGTTCGGCGGGCCGACGCGGCGGCTCAGCCCATGGGCGCGCGCGGTCAAGGAGGATCTGCGGGGCGCCCGCGCGGTCGATTTCCTGATCGCCTATTTCGTACCGAGCCTGTCGATGCTGCGCCGGATCTACGCGGTCGCCGAGCGGGGACGGGTCCGGATGGTGACGGCGGGCAAGTCGGACATCAAGTCGACCATGTGGGCGGCGCGCTTCTCCTACTGGCGGCTCCTCAAGCACAATGTCGAGGTCTACGAATATCAGCCGACCAAGCTCCACACCAAGCTGATCGTGATCGACGACGCGGTCCATATCGGATCGGCCAATTTCGACATGAGGAGCCTCTATCTCAACCTCGAGATGATGCTCCGCGTCGACGATGCCGCCTTCGCCGCCACGATGCGGGCGTTCATCGAGCGGGAGATCGGCGACAGCCGCCGCATCCATCTCGACGAGCACCGCGCGAGCATGACCTGGCTCAACCGGCTGCGCTGGGCCTTCGGCTATTTCGTGATGGTGACCGCGGACTATAATCTGGCGCGGCGGCTGAACCTGGGAAGCCGCAAGCGGCTCCACTGAGGCGATCCGCTCATCCTGAGGAGGGACTGAGCCTGGCGAAGGCCCGTCTCGAAGGACCTTGGTGCGTCCTTCGAGACGCCGCTTCGACTTCGCTCAGCGGCTCCTCAGGATGAGCGGAGGGCCGCGCGGCGCGCGACCTGACCGTCACTCCTTCCAGGCCCAGAAGAGCTGGGCGGGGGGGACGTTGATCCATTCCATGCCGCGGTCGATCCGCTTGAAATGCGGGGCGATGAAGTCGCGGACCTTCGGCGAGAATTGGTAGACGAGGAAGCAGCCCCCCTTGCGCAGGGCCGCATGGGTCTCGGCGGCGATCTTCGGGCCGATGCCCGGCGGCAGGGTCGAGAAGGGCAGGCCCGAGAGGACGTAGTCCGCCTCCTCGAAGCCCGCTTCCGCCATGATCTTGCGGGTGTCGGCGGCCGAGCCGGTCACCGCGATCAGGCGGCTGTCGCGGAACTTGCGGTTCAGATATTCGGTGAAATCGGGGTTGGTGTCGATCGCGATCAGGGTCGCGTCCGGCGCCATGCGCTGCAGGATGTGCTCGGTGAAGGTGCCGACGCCGGGGCCGTATTCGACGAACAGCCGGCATTCGTCCCAATCGACCTTGCTCAGCATCTTGTCGATCAGCGCCTTGGACGACGGGATCACCGAGCCGA
This sequence comes from Allosphingosinicella sp., assembly GCA_035628635.1. GTDB lineage: Bacteria > Pseudomonadota > Alphaproteobacteria > Sphingomonadales > Sphingomonadaceae > Allosphingosinicella. Next base: position 145,476 of record DASPJJ010000033.1, on the reverse strand, counting down.
CCATGACCGGATGCTTGATGAACCCGCGGAGGAACATCATGAACGGCCCGCCGCTCGGCCCGCGATTGGCGCCGCGATCGCTGCGCGCCTGGTTGGATGCTGACATGGCCGGTCTCGTCAATGTCTGGAGGCAGCCGGTGCGTTGGCAAATCGCCGCTGCGATGGCAAGGGCGGGTTTGCGGCGCGGTCGCCTCGATTGCTCGGTTCGGGACGTAGAACGGCCGGCGCACCGAAAAGGCTCCGGGTGCGGCGGCGACGGAAAGAGGCGACTGGACGCGTGGCAGAATATGGGATTCCGAAGGGGCGATTCCTGCTGCTGTTCGCGGTGATGCTGGTCGCCGCCTCGGGCAATACGGCGATGCAGTCGCTGCTGCCGGCGATCGGGCGGCGGCTCGGCGTGCCGGACATCTGGGTGGCGGTCGCGTTCAGCCTGTCGGCGGCGCTCTGGGTGGCGACGGCGCCCTACTGGGCGCGGCGCGCGGACCGGCGCGGGCGGCGCGCGCTGATGCGGCTCGGCCTCTACGGCTTCATCCTCTCGATGCTGATCTGCGGCGCCGCGCTCGGGGCGGGACTCGCCGGACTGGTGCCCGCCGGGATCGCCTTCCTGCTCTTCACCGTCGGGCGGACCCTCTACGGGGGCTGGGGATCGGCCTCGCCGCCCGCGGTCCAGGCCTATATCGCGGCGCGCACCGAAGGCGAGCAGCGCACCAATGCGATGGCGGCGCTGGCTTCGTCCTTCGGGCTCGGGACGATCATCGGGCCGGCGATCGCGCCTTTGTTCATCTTCCCGCCGCTGGGCCTCGCCGGGCCCTTGGTCGCGTTCGCGCTGATCGGGATGGCGGTGCTCGCCGCTCTGGCGCTGCGCCTGCCCGACGACACCCCCCGCACAGAGGCGAAGGGAGAGGTGGTCGATTATACCGCGATCGGCGGCGCGGCGGCGAGCGCGCCGCGCGCCGGGAGCGGGACCACGCGGCTGAGATGGCGGGACAAGCGGGTGTTCGCATGGCACATGATCGGCATCGTCGGCGGCCACGGCCAGGCCGTGCTGCTCGGCGTGATCGGCTTCCTGATCATCGACCGGCTCGAGCTGCCCGCGGAAGCCGCGCAGCACGCCATCGCGATCGTGCTGATGGCGGGCGCGGCCGCCAGCCTGCTCGCGCAATGGTGGCTGATCCCCCTGCTCGGCCTGCCGCCGCGCCAGCTCGTCGCCTGGGGCGCCCTGATCGCCGCTGTGGGCACCGGGCTAACCGGACTGGCGCAGGGCACCTACGGCATCACGATGGCGTTCGCGCTTGCGTCGCTTGGCTATTCCCTGTTCCGGCCGGGCTTCACCAGCGGCGCGTCGCTCGCCGTGCCGGAGGAAGAGCAGAATGCGGTCGCCGGGATGGTGACCTCGGTCAACGGCGTGGCGTTCATCGCAGGGCCGGCGATCGGCGTCTGGCTCTACACCCTGTCGATGCCGCTGCCGTTCCTGCTCACCGCCGTCTTCATGGTCGCGCTGGCGCTGTGGACCTGGCTCAGGTTCAGCCCTTCGGCCCCCGCGGAGTCAGCATCCCGGGCGCGATGAAGCCGATGCCGCCGGAGGTGGCGGACATTGCATCCTGCTTCAACTTGTCCTGGATCTGCTCATATTCGCGTTCCATCTCGGCGGTGACCGAGGCGCGGGTGTCGAGAAGCGCGCGCTCGAACTCGGCCATCGTCACCTGCGTCGCCTCGATCGAGCCCCTGAGCGCGAACAGACCGGCGCGGCGCACGAGGTCCTCGAGGTCGGCGCCGGTAAAGCGCTCGGTGCGGTCGGCGAGCGTGTCGAGATCGACGTCTTTCGCGAGCGGCATGCCCCCGGTGTGGATGCCGAGGATGTGCCGGCGCCCGTCGCGGTCGGGCACGGAGACGTAGATCAATTCGTCGAAGCGTCCGGGCCGAAGCAGAGCGGGGTCGATCAGGTTCGGGCGGTTGGTGGCGCCGATCACGACGACCGACTGGAGCTCTTCCAGCCCGTCCATCTCGGCGAGGATGGTGTTGACGACGCGCTCGGTCACCTGCGGCTCGCCGAGACCGCCGCCGCGGGCCGGGACCAGGCTGTCCAGCTCGTCGATGAAGATCACGGTCGGCGCGACCTGGCGGGCGCGGGCGAACAGGCGGGCGATCTGCTGCTCGCTTTCGCCATACCATTTGGAGAGCAGATCGGAGGATTTGGTGGCGATGAAGTTCGCCTCCGCTTCGCGCGCCGTGGCCTTGGCGAGCAGGGTCTTGCCGGTGCCGGGCGGGCCGTAGAGCAGGAAGCCCTTGGCGGGCCGGATGCCGAGGCGGCGGAAGGCTTCGGGGAATTTGAGCGGGAGCTCGATCCCTTCGCGAAGGCGCTCGCGCGCCTCGTCGACGCCGCCGACATCGTCCCAGCCGACGTTGGGAGCCTGCACCATCACCTCGCGCATCGCCGACGGCTGCACGCGCTTCAACGCCTCCTCGAAGTCGTTGCCGGTGACGGACAGGGTCTCCAGCACCTCGGGCGGGATCGTGCCCTCCTCGAGGTTGATCCTGGGCATGATCCGGCGGACCGCCTCGATGGCGGCCTCCCGGACCAGAGCTGCGAGGTCGGCGCCGACGAAGCCGTAGGTCCGCCGGGCGAGCGCCGGCAGGTCGACGCCGCCGTCCAGCGGCATGCCGCGGGTGTGGATGCCGAGGATCTCGCGCCGGCCGTTCTCGTCGGGCACGCCGATCACGATCTCGCGGTCGAACCGGCCCGGGCGGCGCAGCGCCTCGTCGATCGCCTCGGGGCGGTTGGTGGCCGCGATGACGACGAGGTTGGTGCGCGGCTCGAGGCCGTCGAGCAGGGTCAGCAACTGCGCGACCAGCCGTTTCTCGGTCTCGCCCTGGACCTGGCCGCGCTTCGGGGCGATCGAATCGATCTCGTCGATGAAGATGATCGAGGGCGCGGCCTTGGTCGCCTCTTCGAAGATCTCGCGCAGCTTGCGCTCGCTCTCGCCATAGGCCGAGCCCATCACCTCGGGCCCGGCGATGTGGAAGAAGGTGGCGTCGCTCTCGTTGGCGACGGCGCGGGCGAGCCGGGTCTTGCCGGTGCCGGGCGGGCCGTGAAGGAGGACCCCCTTTGGCGGATCGACCCCCAGCCGCTCGAAAATCTCGGGGTAGCGCAAAGGCAGCTCGACCATCTCGCGAAGCTGGTCGATGGTCGAGCCCATCCCGCCGAGATCGTCATAGGTGACGTCCGCGCGGCGGCTCTCGCGCGGCTCGGTATATTCGGGGAGGAGCTCGACCTCGGTATTGGCGTCGATGTGGACGATTCCCTTGGGCACGGTCGAGACGACGGTGAGCCGGATCTCCTGGAGCGCGTAGGCCGGCGCGGCGAGCATCTGCCTGAGCTCGGGCGGAATGTCGCCGCGCTGGACCTGCTGCTGACCCGTGGTCGAGACGACATCGCCGGCGACGATCGGCTTCATCCCGAAGCTGCGCTTGAGCGCCTGGGCCGAGCCCTGGAGCCGGAGATTCTTCTGCGCCGGCGCGAAGACGACACGCTGGGCCGGCTTCGATTCGGCTTTGCGGATCTCGACATAGTCGCCCGATCCGATCTCGGCATTGGCGCGCTGGAGCCCGTCCAAGCGGATGATGTTGAGGCCCTCGTCCTCCGGATAGGGGCCGACGGCGCGCGCCGCGGTGGCGCGCTTGCCCGTCAGCTCGACCACGTCGCCGTCCTTGAGCGCCATCGCCGTCATCAAGGCGCGCGGCAGCCTGGCCAGCCCCCGGCCGCTGTCGTCGGGCCGCATCGTCGCCACCTGGAGGCGCCTTTGCTCCTGCCGTTCCTCGTCCGCCATTTCGCCTCCTCGCTCGCGCGGCTGAGATAGGAACGGGTAACGGCGGGTCCAACGCCGAAGGTCCGGCGGGGGGCAAAAAAAGGGCCGGTCTGGGGGGACCGGCCCTAAAGTTTTTAGGAGAGGATGCCTGAAAGGCGGGATCGTTGTGCGCCGTAGGGCGGTAATGTTGCAAGTGCGAAGAAATACCGTAAGAGTGCAGTTGTTGCATGCGCCGCAGGGCGAATTCGTCTCGTTTCTGCGGCGCAGCGCGCGCTATTGCAGTGCACAAGAGAGGCCAGATGAAGCGATTGCCGCCGCTGACCGGGATGGAGGCGTTCGTGCAGACGGCGCGGCTGGGTTCGGTCAAGGCCGCGGCCGAGGCGCTCTCTCTGTCCTCGCCGGCGCTCACCCGGCGCATCCAGGCGCTCGAGCGGGCGGTCGGACGGCCGCTATTCGACCGCGGCCATCAGAATATCGCGGTCAACCCGGACGGCGAGCGGCTGCTCGCCGAGATCGGTCCGTCGATCGACGCGCTGGCAGCGGCGATGGAACGGGCGTCGGGGAGCCCCGAGATGATGCGCCTGAGGCTCGCCGTCCCGTCCCTCTTCGCCGCGCAACGGTTGATGCCGGCGCTGCCCCGCCTGCGCGAGTTGCATCCCGAGCTTCACATCGACCTGGACACGGGCGCGAACCGGCTGGCCCGCCTGGACGAGGGCCTCGACGCAGCGATCGCGATCACGACCGACGTCGATCCGTCGCTCTACGCGCGCCGCATCGACAATAATTGCGTGATCGCGATCGCCTCGCGCGAATTGCGCGACGGGCCCGCGGCGCTGAAGCGGCCGCGGGACCTCGCCGGCGCCACCATCCTCGTCCATCGCGACCTCGACCGGGCGTTCGACTATTGGCGCGAGGCCGCCGGGGTGCCCGATCTCGAGCCGGCGGCGATCGACATGTTCGATTCGGGCCAGCTCATTCTCGATGCGGCCGCACAGGGCCTCGGCGTCGCGATCATGCTCGAAAGTCACCTCGCGGGAAGCCATAATGAGCGCCTGGTCCAGCTGTTCGAGACCAAGGCCGAGACCCCCTACAGCTACTGGTTTGCCTGCCGCCGCTCGGCCCTCTCGCGCCGTCCCGTGCGGATCTTCCACGACTGGCTGTTCGGCGAGGCGTTGCCCGCTTAGGCGGCTGCACGGGGCTTGCGTTTCGGGCGCCCGCGGGCTTTGCTCCACGGCCTGGACAGGAGGAAGCAAGCCTTTGAGATTGCGACTGTCGATTGCCGCTCTCGCGCTGGGGGCGGTCCTGCCGCCGGCACCCGCCGCGGCGGAGTTCCTGCCATCGCCCGCCCGCTTGCAGGGCCCCGCCCCGGTGCTGCGCGAGTTCACCGACATGCTGGTCAATCGAGGCGGTCCGGAATCCGAGCGCCTGGGGCGTCTCGACGCGATGCTCGCGCAGCTTCCGGAACCGACCGAGTTGCGCGGCTTCGTCCAGTATGCGCGCGCGGTCCATCTTCGGCATAACCGACGGCTATCCGAAGCGCGTGAAGCGATAGAGGAGAGCATCCGCCTCCTCCAGCGCTACAGCGCTCCGCTTCTTTTCGCGGCGGACATGGAAGCCTATGCGGACCGGCCGGAGCTTGCCGCCGACTATCTCATCCGGGCGAGCCACATCGATCCCGGGATCGTCCGGGAGTACGACTCGCAAGACCTTCTCAACCTGCGCGGCCGGCTTGGCGACCGCCACGACACACGTCGCATCGGGCGCCTCGCGGAGCGGATGGTCGCGATCGGCTGGCAAGGCGAGGATCTTCGCCTCCGTTCGCTACTCGCGCTCGACGCGATACGCAGCCGCGTGGAGGCGGGCGACGTAGCGGGCGCCCGTCGACTGGTTCCCCGGCTAATCGTCCCCGGCCATATCCAGGCGCTGCTGATCGTCGATCGCTACCGCGCAATTTGGCCCGATATCGAAATCTGGGCGGGGAGCCGGCTGGAGAAGCAATGGCCCCTCTACCTTCGCGAGCTTCAGGCGCGCTTCCGCGCCAGCGGAGATCCTGCGGCGGCGCGTCGCTATGCGACCGCGCTGCGCGAGGCGGACCATTACGAGACCATGGTTCGCGAAATCCTCCCGCTGTTCGACCGACCGCTGGATCGGCAGCGCGATTACGAACTGGTCTGGGTGGCGCCGATCGTCGCGGACGCTCTGGCGCGGCTTGGCAGGTGGCAGGAGATCGACGTGCTGTTCGGCCGGGCGGCGGCCGCCTGGCCGCTCGGCATCGACGCGAACGCACTGAACATCGCGGGCAACCGCGCCCGGCTGCTCCTCATAGGCGGAAGGACACGCGAAGGGCTCGCCGCGATCGACGCCGTCATTGCGGACGCGCGCGGCCGCCGAGGCGAAGTGTCCGAGCCCGCCTTGGCGTCGATGCATCTCGCCCGCGCCTGCGGCCTTGCGGATGCCGGGCGGGACCGCGAAGCGCTCGATTCGGCCTCGTTCGTGCTGGCCGCGCGGGACCTCACCGACATTGCCGAGCTCCACCTCTGCTTCGGCCGGCACGAGGCCGCGCGGACGGCGCTGATCGAAGGCCTCGCCGACGAGCGGAGCCGCGACGAAGTGCTCCAGTTCATCCAGCCTCAGACCGGGCCGCCGATGCAGAGCGACCACGGCCGAACGATGCAGGAGCGGAGGCGGGCGCTCCGCGCCGATCCGGTCCTGATCGCCGCGGCGCAGCGTCATGGCCGGGTGCTGCCGTTCCCGGCGAGCGCGGGCGCTCCCCCGGAGACGGCGCGCTAGCCTTTCAGGCGCGCGATGATGCGGCGCATCGCCGCGCGCGGAAGCAGGCGATTGGACTGGGCGCCGACCTTGTTCATCAGGCCGGGCACGACGATCGCCTTTTCCTTCGCGAGGCCGTCGAGCCCGGCGCGAACGACCGCGACCGGGTCCGTCGCCATCTTCGCTAGGCGGCCGTCGGGGGCGCCGGCCACTTCGAAGAACTCGGTTGCCGTCGGCCCGGGGCAGAGGGCGGTGACGCGGACCCCGCTGCCTTTCAGCTCCTGGTGGAGCGCTTCGGTGAACGACAGGACATAGGCTTTCGATGCGTAATAGACGGCCATGTACGGTCCGGCCTGGAAGGCGGCGGTCGAGGCGACGTTCAGGATCGCGCCGTCGCGCTTGCGGCGCATCTCGGGCAGGACGGCGGCGCAGAGCTCGGTCAGCGCGCGGACGTTGAGGTCGATCGTCTCGAGCTGCCGTTCGGCCGGCAGCTCCGCGAAGGCGCCCGAGACTCCGAAGCCGGCATTGTTGATCAAGACGCGCACCCAGAGGCCGCGAGCCGCGGCTTCGGCGACCACCCGGGTGCCGCTGCCCGGCTGGCTGAGATCCGCCTCGACGACGTGGGCGTTGGGCCCGAGCTCGACGGCGAGCGCCTGGAGCCGGTCGCGGCGGCGGGCGACGAGCACGACTTCGTCCCCGCGCGCCGTGCACTGCCTCGCAAACTCGACGCCGAGCCCCGCCGAGGCGCCGGTGATCAGGGTCGCGGGGCGCGGCTCCGCCAAGTTCAGGGCCTCAGGCTCGCCTTGACGATCTTGCCCGGCTCGCGCGGCGGCTCGCCCTTGGGAAGCGCGTCGACATGCTCCATGCCTTCGACGACGTTGCCCCACACGGTGTACTGGCGGTCGAGGAAGGTGGCGTCGTCGGTGCAGATGAAGAACTGGCTGTTGGCGCTGTTCGGGTCGTTGGTGCGCGCCATCGAGACGGCGCCGCGGACGTGCGGCTCGGCGGAGAATTCGGCGCGCAGGTTCGCCTTGTCCGAGCCGCCGCGGCCGGTGCCCGAGGGATCGCCGCCCTGGGCCATGAAGCCCGGGATGACGCGGTGGAAGACGACATTGTCGTAGAAGCCCTCCTCGACCAGCTCCTTGATCCGCGCGACATGGCCCGGGGCGAGATCGGGCCGAAGGCGGATGACGACGTCGCCGCCGGAATCGAGATTGAGGACGAGGGTGTTGAGCTCGTTGGACATGGAAAAGGTCTCCCGGATTAGCCCCCGTTCGTCCCGAGTAGCCGTCGAGCGAAGTCGAGACGGCGTATCGAGGGATCAGATCCTTCGATACGGGCCCTCGATACGGCTTCGCCTACTCGGTCCCTACTCAGGACGAACGGGGGAGCTGTCGATCGGGGCCGCTCTACGTGGGCCGCGCAGCCGGCGCCAGCCCGTATCGACAGCGCGAAAGGCCCGGCCTAGGAAGCGGGCACCACAAGGCTCCAGCGGGGAGAGGCGATGAGCGACAGCGAACTCGAAACCCGCGACGGGGCCCTGCCGACCGCCGAGGACCGGCTCGACGCCGACGACCGGCTGAAGCCCGAATTCGTCGAGATGGTGATGGACCTCGTCGAGGCCGGCAACCACGAGGCGGCGCGCGCGGTCATCGAACCGCTGCACCCGGCCGACCTCGCCGACCTGTTCGAGCTGATCGATTCCGACGACCGGCGCGCGCTCGCCGCGGCGATCGCCGACGAGCTCGACGCCGACGTCCTCGCGGAGATGAACGACTGGGTCCGCGAGGAGCTGGTCGACGCGCTCGAACCGGCCGCGGTCGCCGAGATCGCCGGCGAAATGGAGACGGACGACGCCGTCGCCATGATCGAGGATCTCGAGGAGGACGAGCAGAGGGCGGTCCTGCGCGCCCTCGATCCGGACGACCGCGCGGCGATCGAGGAGGCCCTGTCCTTCCCGGAGGAATCGGCCGGAAGGCTGATGCAGCGCGACCTGATCGCCGTGCCGGAGCATTGGACGGTCGGGCATGTGATCGACTGGCTGCGCTCCGGCGAAGAGCTCGCCCACGACTTCTGGGAAGTGTTCGTCGTCGACGGGCGCCACCATCCGGTCGGGACCATGCCGCTCAGCCGCATCCTCAGGACGCAGCGCAAGGTCCCCGTCGCCGAGATCATGCAGCGCGAGCAGACCCTGATACCCGTCGACATGGACCAGGAAGAGGTCGCGCTGCGCTTCCAGAAATATGCGCTCATCTCGGCTGCGGTGGTCGACCAGTCCGGGCGGCTGGTGGGCATGATCACCGTCGACGACATCGTCCACATCATCCAGGAGGAAGCCTCCGAGGACGTGCTGCTGCTGTCGGGCGTCGGCGAAGGCGACATCAACGAGCCCGTCATCGACAGCTACAAGTCGCGGGTGCGCTGGCTGATCGCCAATCTCGGCACGGCCCTGGTCGCGGCGACGATCATCGGCCTGTTCGAAGGGACGATCTCGCGGATGGTGGCGCTGGCGGCGCTGATGCCGATCGTCGCCGGCGTCGGCGGCAATGCGGGTACGCAGACGCTTGCGGTCACGGTCCGCGCGCTGGCGACGAACCAGCTCACCAAATCGAACACGGTGCGGGCGGTGACTCGCGAGATCCGCGTCGCCTGCCTCAACGGGGTGACCGTCGCCTTGCTGATCGGCGTCGGAGTCACCTTGTTCTTCGGCAACGCCTTGCTCGGCGCGGTCATCGCGGCGGCGATGATGACCAACATCATGATCGCCGGCTTCGCCGGGGTCATGCTTCCGCTGGCGCTCGACCGGGCGGGCGCTGACCCCGCGGTGGCGTCCTCGGTGTTCGTCACCATGGTCACCGATTCGATGGGATTCCTGGTCTTCCTCGGGCTCGCAAGCGCGTCCGGGGTCGTGGGGTGAATGGGGACAGTTACTTTCACGCGCCGCGCCGCCAAGCTGCGGAGATCCTGCGAGAAAGTAACTGTCCCCTCTCCGCGGTCGAAAGGGGACGGTTACTTTTTCGCACGGCGATGCTAAGCTGCGGAGATCGTGCGGAAAAGTAACTGTCCCTCACCTCTCAACATGAGCAAGGTCGCGGTCGGGTGCGGCAGCCTCGACGCGCTCGCCGTGCGGCAGAGGCTCCGCCTCGCCGACGGCGTCGTGCCGATCGTCACGCGATTCATGCCCAAGCGCGCCGAGGAGTTGGTCGGTGGGTCGCTATACTGGATCGTGAAGCACCGCATCACGGCGCGGCAGATCATCCTCGGCTTTGCGAGCCGCGAGGAGGACCGCAAGACGATCATCCGGCTCGATCCGGTGCTGGTCCCGGTCAGGGCGCGGCCGAAGCGGGCGCACCAGGGCTGGCGCTACCTCGCCGCCGCCGACGCGCCCGCGGACCTCGACGGCGACGACGACGGGCTGCTGGCGCTTCCGCCCTTGTTATCAATGAAGCTGGCGGGGCTGGCGCTGATCTAGACTCCCTCCCCCTTGAGGGGGGAGGGCGGGGTGGGGGTGGAGTCAATGGAGCGCGGTGATTTTTCGAAAGGTCCACCCCTCCCCAAACCCCTCCCCCTCAAGGGGAGGGGCTTCTAGCGCCTCGGCGCGCTGCCGCACCGCACCTGGGCGGCGCTGGCGCCGCGGAGGGTGCAGGCCGGGCTGCCGACGATCTCGACGTCGCCGATTCCCGAGGCGGTCACCCTCGCCTCGCGCTCGACGCCGACGGCGATGCGGCCGGCGCTGTCGGTGACGATCTGCGCGGCCTGGGCGCGGAGGGCGCCGGCATCGAAATCGGCCCAGCCGTGGACGCTGGCGCGAAGGTCAGCCGCCGTGCCCGCAACCTGGATGCGGCCCGAGCCGATCATGCCGACGACGAGGCGGTCGACGGCGACGGCGGGAACGGCGATCCGCCCCGATCCCTCGACGGTGAGGTCGACGCGCATGCCGGAGGCACGGTCGATGGCGAGGCTGCCTGCGCCGAGGACGGTCGCGGCGCGAACGGCACGGGTCGAAATCTCGATCGCGACGGGGCCTGACGCCGCGCCCGGATCGGCGCTCCAGGCGGAGCGGTTCGGCCGGATGCTCAGGATTCCGCTTTCGACGGCGATCGAGACCCGGTCGAGCGCTTGCGGCGATCCGGTCGCCGAGGCCGCCGCGGGGCGACCGCTGGTCAGGCGGACGGTGAACGGGCCTTCGATCCGCACCCGGTCGAAGTCGGTGACGCTGTAGGTGCGCTCGGCGGCCGCGGCTGGTGCGGCGAAGGCGCAGGCGAGCGCCAGGGCGGCCATGATCTTGTTCATGGCCGGGAGCATGGCCGCAAATGGTTAACGGTCAATAAGTTTTCGGGCGCATCAGCCGTGGGCGCCGCAGCGCACGTCGCCCGAGCCGCGCTTTTCGACCTGGCAGCGCGCCGGGCCGGTGATCGAGACGTCGCCCGAGCCCATCAGGGTCACGCGCGCGGCCTGCATCGCCTTGGCGGTGACGTCGCCGGAGCCGTGGACCGAAACGGTGGCGTCGCGGATCTCGAGCGCGCCGAGATCCACGTCGCCCGAGCCGTTGAGCTCGATGTGCGCGCGCTGGGCGCGGCCCACGGCGCGGATCCCGCCGGAGCCGGTGACGCTGAAGCTGGTCTCGCCCGCCTCGACCCGGCCGAGATCGAGGCCGCCCGAGCCGGTGACCGTGGCGGCGAAGCGATCGCTTTGGACGCGGTCGATGCGCATGTCGCCGGAGCCGGTGACCGTCGCCGCGGCGAGCGCGGGCACGGTGACGTGGACGGTGACGTTGCCGTGGCGGCCGAAGCTCCAGCTCGATCTCTGGCGATAGCCGATCCGGAGATCGCCGTCCTCGACCCGGATTTCCAGCCGCTCGATCATGCGCGAGTCGCCCTCGGCGCGGACCGAAGGTGCGCCGCCGACGGTGACGATCACCTCCGGCGAGCCGGCGAGCGAGATCGATCGGAACGCCCCGACCTCAAAGGCGCGCTGCGCCGTCGCACGGTGGGCGTTGCCCTCCTGGGCACCGGCGCTGCACCCGGCCAGGGCCATCGCCAATGCCGAACCCATCGCCAACGCCCTGCCGCGCATGTCATCGCCTCCCGCTGTGTTATCTATCTAATACACAGGTGCGGCGGGAGACGCAAATGAAAAAGGCGGCCCGTCTCCGGACCGCCTCTCCCGGCCTCCCGCAAGCGGGAGGCAAGCCGATCGGACGCGGGCCTCAGGCCAGCGCCTTCTCCTTGTTGTAGACGGCGGCCGCCTTGTTCAGGATCTCGAGGATCTTCTCGAGCGCCTTGGGCTCGTCGACCTGCTCGACCGCGGCGAGCTCGCGGGCGAGGCGGCTCGAGGCGGCCTCGAAGATCTGCCGCTCCGAATAGCTCTGCTCGGGCTGGTCGTCGGCGCGGAACAGGTCGCGGGTCACCTCGGCGATCGACACCAGGTCGCCCGAATTGATCTTCGCCTCATATTCCTGGGCACGGCGCGACCACATGGTGCGCTTCACCTTCGGCTTGCCCTTCAGCGTCGCCATCGCTTCCTGCATCGTCTTGTCGGACGACAGCTTGCGCATGCCGACGCTCTCCGCCTTGTTGGTCGGAACGCGCAGCGTCATCTTCTCTTTCTCGAAGCGCAGCACGTAGAGCTCGAGCTGCATTCCAGCAATGTCCGTGCTCTGAAGCTCCACGACACGGCCGACGCCGTGCTTGGGGTACACAACATAATCGCCAACGTCGAAGCTGAGCGCCTTCGCTGCCATCTAATTGCCTTCCTTTGGATACCGCAAAACCGTGTCGGACTGCATCCGCCCCCCGAGACGCTTGGACAGTGATTTGCGGCGATTCTCTCTTGGACCACCATGAGCGGACGCGGCGTCCGCTGCGATGACGAGCCTTATAATCCAAAACGGCGGGAAAAGCTACCCTTTTGGAGGAAGCGCCCGCGGCGAACCGTTGCAGAGTGAGACGGAACGGCAGGGGCGGGTCGAAGGTGCGTCAGTCGCCTTCGCCGGGCGTGGCGGAAAAATATTTGTCGAACTTGCCTTCTTCGCCCTTGTGCTCGTCGGCGTCCGCAGGGGAATCCTTCTTGCGCGTGATGTTCGGCCATTCGGAGGAATAGGTTGCGTTGACCTCGAGCCACTTTTCGAGCCCGGCCTCGGTGTCGGGCAGGATGGCCTCGGCCGGGCATTCTGGCTCGCAGACGCCGCAGTCGATGCATTCGCTCGGGTTGATGACGAGCATGTTCTCGCCCTCGTAGAAGCAGTCGACCGGGCAGACCTCGACGCAGTCCATATATTTGCAGCGGATGCAGGCATCGGTGACGACGTAGGTCATGGGCTTCTCCGGGGCGCGCGGAATCCCTAGTCGCCGCCCCCTTCGCTCGTCAACGTCGCAGCGGTCGCTTCCGAGAGGTCGGTGTAGAGCGCGCGCGCCTCGGCCGGCGGGCCGCGGCGGGTCGGCAGCGCATCGATCTGAAGCACGCGCACCGCGCCCCGCCGCGCGAAACTCAGCACGTCGCCGACGCGCACCGGCGCGTGGGCGCGGTCGGCGACGCGGCCGGCGATGCGGATGCGGCCCTGTTCGGCGAGCGCCTGGGCCAGGGCTCGGGTCTTCACGATCCGCGCGAACCACAGGAACTTGTCGAGGCGGATCGTGTCAGCCACGGCGCAGCGCGGACAGGGCGGCGAAGGCGTGGGACGGGTCCTCGGGTGCCTTATTCACGCGGCGGCGAGAGCGGCCGCGCCACGTCCAGGGTGCGGTCTCGTCGGCACGACGGAAGCCGAGGTCGCGCATCAGCCTGGCGAGCGCCGGGGGCTGCAGGCCGAGGGAGGTGACCAGCGCCTCGTCGACGGGCGTGCCGTCAGCGCCGGTGCGGACCTCGTGGGCGTGGCGCGCGAGCCGCTCGACCATGTCGACACGCAGCATTTGCGGCCCGAGCGGCCGGAATCCGAGCCTGCCGAGCAGGGCGCGCTGCTCGCCGGCGGCGGGGGCCGGCAGGAGGACGCTCGAGGGCGGCGGCAGAGCCGACATGGGTTCGTTGCCCGCGGCAGCCCGCAAGGCGGTGCGCCAGCGCATGGCCTCGGGCTTCAGCACATCGGGCATGAAAAGGTCGAGCGCGCCGATGCGGACGCGAAAGGCGGTGACGGTGCGGCGCTGGTCCCGGTCGAGCAAGGAGAGCGGCCTCGCGACGGCGTCGCGCGGGACGATGCCGCCCTCGTCGACCAGCAGGGCCAGGATCGAGCGCACGGCGGCGGGGTTCGCCGCGTCCTGGGCGGCCGCGCCTGCGCGACGGAGCGGAGCGAGCCAATGCTCGACCTGGCTGCGGACCCAGTTCTTGAGGCGCTCGACCACCGCTTCCCGACCCCGGTCCGATACGCGCGCGATCCGCCGGTCCAGATTGATGCGCGGCGAGAGCAGGTTCTTGCCGGGCCCGAGCCGCGCGACCTCGTGGCCGCGCCAGAGGATTGCAACCGCCGCCCCTGCATCGGTGCGGAGGCTGAAATGGTCGTCGGTGTCGGCGACCAGGGCGGCGGCGCGCTTCTCATATTCGCCGCCCAGGCGCCGCTCCGCGGTCGCGAGCAGCATCTTGCGGTCGGCGTGGCGCGCGGCGGGATCGACCTCGAACGCGAAGCCCTCCATGCGCCCGATCGGGTAGGAGCCGACGGTCACCTCGCCCTCGTCGTCGACCAGCACCGGGAACTCGGCCGCGCCCTTGCCGCCGAGCTGGCGCATCAGCACCGAGGTCCGCCGATCGACGAAGCGCTGGGTGAGCCGCTCGTGGAGCGCGTCCGAGAGCCTCTCCTCGACCTCGCGGGTGCGCTCGGCCATCGTCTCGGGGTCTTTGAGCCAGTCGGCGCGGTGGGCGATATAGGCCCAGGTGCGCACCCCCGCGATTCGGTCCGCGAGCGCGTCGATGTCGCCCTGGACGTTGTCGAGCCGGGCGACCTGCTCGGCGTACCAGCTATGGGGGATGCGACCGTCGCCCTCCGACAGATAGAGGTAGATTCGCGACACCAGGCGCGCGTGGAAATCGGGCCCGGTCTTGCGAAAGTCGGGGAGGCCGCAGGCGGCCCAGAGGCGGCGGACGCGCTCTTCGCCCTTCGCACGTTCGACGATCTCGGAATCGCCGGCGACGCGCTTCAGCACGGCAAGGTCGATCGCTTCCGGGGCGCCCCTCAGCCCGGGCCGGTCGGGCCGCCGCTCGAGGTCGCGGATCAGCGCCTCGAGGCTGCGCATGTCCGGGTCGCCCTCGCGCCAGTAGAGGTGCTCGAGAGGGGCGAAGCGGTGCTCCTCGATCGCCTCGATCTCCTCGGGGCGGAACTCGGCATTATGCTCGCCATCGACGGTGAGCGCGCCGAAGGTCCCGTCCTTGTGGTGGCGCCCGGCGCGGCCGGCGATCTGCGCCATCTCGGCCGGCGAGAGGCGGCGGCGGCGGTTGCCGTCGAACTTGGAGAGGCCCGCAAAGGCGACGTGGCTCACGTCCATGTTGAGCCCCATGCCGATCGCGTCAGTCGCGACCAGGTAATCGACCTCCCCGGCCTGGTACATGGCCACCTGGGCGTTGCGGGTGCGCGGGGAGAGCGCGCCCATCACCACCGCGGCGCCGCCGCGCATCCGGCGCAGCATCTCGGCGACGGCATAGACCTGCTCGGCCGAAAAGGCGACGACGGCCGAACGCGGCGGCAGGCGAGAGAGCTTCGACGAGCCCGCGTAGGAGAGGGTCGAGAAGCGCGGCCGCCCGATGATCTCCGCCTTGGGGAGCAAGGCGCGGACCATCGGCGCGAGGCTCTCGGAGCCCAGGATCATCGTCTCCTCGCGGCCGCGGGCGTGGAGCATCCGATCGGTGAAGACATGGCCGCGCTCGCGGTCGGCGCCGAGCTGCGCCTCGTCGACCGCGACGAAGGCCAGGTCCTTGTGAATAGGCATCGATTCGGCGGTGCACAGGAACCACCGCGCGTCCTTCGGCAGGATCTTCTCCTCGCCTGTGAGCAAGGCGACCTGCCCCGGCCCCTTCATCCTCACGACCCGGTCGTAGACCTCGCGCGCGAGCAGGCGCAGCGGGAAGCCGATCATGCCCGAGGAATGCGCCGCCATACGCTCGACCGCGAGGTGCGTCTTGCCGGTGTTGGTGGGGCCCAGCACGGCCTTCAGCGGCGAGGAGTCGATCACGGCCCATAGATCGGGGGGAGCGGCGGGAAAGGCAACGGGGAGGTGATGAACGGGCATCATCCCCAATCGGTCGGTTGGTGCGAGGACCCAAATCAGGTGTCCGGAGCATTGCGAGTTGTCATAGCACTTCCGGAGTCAAAAATTGACTCACCAAGGCAAAGATGGTCTATCAGCAATGTATCCAGCAAGACTTGAATGAGGGAGGGGGCCATGGACGACGATCTAGAAGAGGAATTACCGTCGGACCATGAGGATGAAGCCCAGAATCAAGAAGATGTAGAGGAAGAGAAATCTCACTGGGATCCTACGCAGCAGGCCCGGTCGCAGGAGGTTTCAGCGGCTGCTGATGTCGCCGTTCAGCAGCTCAGTGCCGTGGCAGATCAGGAACAGATCGATCTCGAAGCGCAACTCCCTAACGGCGACGTTGATAATCCGTTTGAGGCGGATGCTCCTGATCCAGGCCGAGTGACCGCTGAGCAAATCCGGACGATCATCAGGGAGGAATTGCGACGCGTCGCTCCTCAGGAGACGGTACTTAACAATCTAAAGGTTCGTTACCTTTTTGCTGTTTTTGGCATAATCGGCGCCGTCAATGCGATGCTCGCCCTTATCAAAGCGGGCGCCGGCGCTCACGCGGAGCTTGAGGATGAGGCCGCGTCCAACTCATTCCCCGCGCTCAACACGCCCGAGGCGCAAAAGGTCATCGAAGCCTGGCGGCTGGGCGACGACGAAACAGCGTTTTGGGGGCTGTTCAGCAGCTTCGTAAGCAACAACGCGCCACGCTCATTTCCCGAACAGCTTGTATTCATGCAGATCACGGAGAATCTTGCTTATCGTTTGATGTCCAGCACCTGGCAGTGGACGTCGGCCCAGGACAAGGTGGATCTGATCAAGCAACTCAGCGCGTCTATAGCCGGACATGGCCTTGCTGCCACTTACACTTTGCTACCGGCGTTGACCTACAAGGGACGCGCTCTCCCGCGGGCCATTGCGGCCAACCTCATGTCCTATGCGCTGGCCGACTGGATGCGCAGCCGCCGCCTGGACCGTGGGCAATGATTTGATCAAGCCGACGTCGGGACTCGAGAGAAGGAGATTGAACGTGTCGAATCCCCAAGGCCAGCAGATCGCCCAGGACGTGGCAATGAACCTTGCTTTCGGATTGGGAGAGGCCGGCCCGTTCGTCGCCGCCGGCCTGTCAGTTTTCTTTGGTCTTTTCTCCTCGGGTTCCCCTGCCCTCCAAGAGCTCGCCGATGAAATCCTTAATCGCATCGACGAGGCGGTGTCGGAGCTTGAGCAGTTCGAGACGCAAGCCGAGATCCGAAACGCGGGCGACGACGCCAAGGGATTCTTCACCCAAATTCACGGATACGCATCAGAAAACGACAATACGGCGCCGACCCTGGAAGACAGAGTGGACGCCTTGTGGACTGCCTTCGGTCCCGAGATGACGCAACTCGTCAAGGATACGGAGGCGATGACCGAGCGGGACATTCTCGCCTTGGGCAGGTTCGTCGATTTTCCATCCGATAGCGCGCTTCATGTGCTCGTCAGCCTGCTTACCGCCAGAATCGCCGCTCACAAAGCGGTCATGCTGGGAGCAAGGCAGATCTGGGAACAGCTCGGCCCCGACGCGAGCGCGGACGGAGACTCGTCCGCGACGGTGGCGGACGACTTGGCGGCGCAGAAATACATGCAAAGAGGCGTCGATGCATATCAGGACTTGCAGGTGCTGATATTCGGCGCTCGGACGGCGCCCGCCGCCTGGACAAAGCTCAGCGGCGATCGCCTGCAAACCTGGGGCATGATCCAGCCCCGCCAATATCTCGTCTCCGCGTCGGGACTGTTCTATTGCGCGATGTGCGACGATGGCGCGTTCGCGGTCTATTCGGGAGGCGGGCCCGACGATTGCAAGGGGCTGAGCTGGAAGTCGACACCTTCGGCGGGAAGGCTGACGCCGAGCTATCTGGTGCTCCAGTCGGACGCCAATCTGTGCGTCTACGACATCGGCGGCGAGGGCCAGTCTCCGGGGCCAGCCCATGGCCCGTTACTCTGGCAATCGGCGACGCCGACGACCGCGACCAACCTGATCCTCGTCATGCAGGATGACGGGAATCTCTGTCTTTATGGCGATGTCCCCGCATCACCCGACTGGAATCCTGACGACCCCTTCCATTTCGGCAACCCCGCTCTGCCCCACCACCTCCTCTGGTCGACCTTCCAGAGCTGGCCGTCCAATCCGAGACCCGCCCGTACTTCGAACTTCGTCACCCCCGAACTTTCGCTTTTCGACGCGGCCAATTCCGACCTCGGGCTGCTCATCGCCGAATGGCAGTCCGCGGCCACGACGCTGCAGCCGCAATATCTCAGTCGGCTGAACGACACGACCTACAATCCCTGGCCGGATTCGGCGGAGATGGCGGATTTCGCCGGCGCGTTCGGCTGGGCAGCCGCCCTTCGTCAATTGCTGACCTTTCGCAAGATCGCCCGGCTCGGCGCTTTGGGATTGGTAGGCACGTACGGCTCGCGCGACTGCCACACGACATTCGTCCCCATGGCGGGGCCAATCACGACGTGCTCCGGTGAAACCGGTTACCAGTATACCGACTCGGCGAATCCCGCCGGCAGCTACAGCCACGCGGATGATTACGACGACGATGCGGAGACTCCCTCGAACACCTATCAGGACGACGTTCAGAGTCACTGGAACAGCTATTGGTCGACGATTTCAAACCAGCTTTCCGACCCGAATGCCTGGAACCAATATGCCGCCGTAGCGGACGCGTGGATCGAGAAAACCATCGAGCTCGGGACCTTCATCCCAGCCGATGCGCCGCCCAACACTCTGATGATATCCGACTGGGGTCCGTCAGCCCCGAGCTCGGGATCGGGATGGAACCTGGCGGCCACCGTAACCTATGCGATTTCGTATGAGACGGAATCCGGGATGGGCCTGCGCAGCGACTTCCTGCCAGCCGAGCCGATCACGGGCGCCGGCCCGACTCTGAGCGGATTTCCGACGGCGCCGGATGGCGTGACTCAGATCCGCATCTGGCGGAAATTCGTCGCCAAGGCCGCTCCATCCACGACGTTCGAAGTTCCGAGGCTGGTGGGCTCCGTGGTGCCGGGAACCACCAGCTGGACCGACACCGATGCTGCATCACCTCCGACAGCTGCTCCCGCCTAGACGCTGGCTCGTCCTCCGGAATCGCAGCAGACACTGCGGAAGGCAAACAGCGCCGCAGATCCGCTCGACCGCGAGGGTCTTGCCCGTATTGGTCGGCCCGAGGATGGCCGTCAGCGGCGAACGGGCGAAGTCGCTCATCGCTTCCTAGATCGTCGCAAAGGGCCGCACGCGCAACCGCCTACCGTAGTACCCGCGCGGCCATTCCGAACGGCGGCTCCGGCGCCCGGCCCGCCGCAGAACGGGCCTTCGCAGCCCGCTAGTAATTTGACTTTAACCCTTTTTCTTCACAGTCCTGACCGCCTGCTGGGGGGAACCAGTGGGCATCGTTGAAGTCGCGGGGGCTCGCCCACCTTGTATCAGTTCCGGGATATCGGCCACGCCGGCGGCGCCGCGATCATCGCGCGGGAGACCGTCTTCCACCGTCCGGCCATCGCCCGCGGCTTCGGCCGCCGGAACGAGGCCCAGCGCCGCTTCGTGCCCGACGTCGACCTGGTCGTGGACCTCGGGGTGCGGATCGGGACGCGCGACTGGTTTCGCGGCCTCGCGACTTGCGCGGCGCTCTGCTACGGCGCCTGGTCGCTCGCCCCCGAAGCCAATGCCATGGTCGGCGCTTCGCCCGCGCCGATCCCCGACGCGCAGCGCGACGAGGCCCGCGCGCTCGCCTTCGCTCCGCTCGCGCTCGGCGGGGGGACCGGAAAGCGGATGGCGCCGACAGAGGCGGTCGAACCGCTCGCCGCGGCTCCCGAGCGCCCGCGCCTCGATCTCGTCGCGACGATCGGCCAGGGCGACGGATTCCAGCGGGCGCTGGAGCGGGCCGGCGTCTCGGAAGACGAAGCCGCCCGGATCGCGGCGATGGTCGCCGAACATATTGCGCTCGACGCGATCAGGCCGGGCACGGCCGTCAACGTCACCCTCGGGCGGCGCCCGCACCCGAACGTCGCGCGGCCGCTCGACGCGCTCACCTTCCGCGCGCGGATCGACCTGCGCCTGACCGTGGTGCGCGCCGGAGACCAGCTCGTGCTGCAGCCGCGGGCGATCTCGATCGACGAGACGCCGCTCCGTATCCAGGGCCGGGTCGGCGCCAGCCTCTACCGTTCCGCCCGCGCGGCCGGCGCCCCGGCGCGTGCAGTCGAGGCCTATATCCGCGCCCTCGCCACCCAGCTCAACGTCGGCGCGATCGGCGCGGACGACCGCTTCGACCTTGTCATCGAGCATCGCCGCGCCGAGACCGGCGAGAGCGAGACCGGGCGGCTGCTTTATGCCGGCCTCGAGCGCGCCGGCGGCCGCGACCTCAGGCTGATGCAGTGGACCGTCGACGGCAGCACCCAATGGTTCGAGGCTTCCGGAGTCGGCCGCACCACCGCCGGCCTGCAGCAGCCGGTGCCGGGCGCTTTGAGCTCCGGCTTCGGCTACAGGGTGCATCCGATCCTCGGTTACCGCCGCTTCCACCGCGGCCTCGATTTCCGCGCGGCCTACGGCACGCCGATCCTCGCGGCGACGGACGGGCGGATCGCCCGTGCCGGCTGGGGCGGCGGCTACGGCAACGTCGTCGAGATCCGCCACGGCGGCGGCCTCGCCACCCGCTACGGCCATATGAGCCGGATCTCCGTGCAGCCGGGCCAGTCGGTGCGGCAGGGCCAGGTGATCGGCTATGTCGGCTCGACCGGCCTCTCGACAGGCCCGCACCTCCATTACGAAATGTATCGCAACGGCCAGATCGTCGATCCGCGCTCGGTCCGCTGGGTGACGCGGTCGCAGCTGTCGGGGGCGGATCTGGAGGGCTTTCGCAGCCGGCTCAGGACGTTGCTGGCGCTGCCTGCGGGTGCGCCCGGGGCACCGCCGGCGCCAGGCGCGAGGCCGGTGAGGAGCGCACCCTGAAGTCATCCTGACGAAAGTCAGGACCCATGAACACCGTGGTTGGAGAGCCAGCAAACGCTTCAGTTCATGGATGCCGGATCAAGTCCGGCATGACGCTTTCGCGGTCAGGTCGCGCGACCAGTCTGCAATGATGCCGGGTGTGCCTGCACCGGTTCGAATCCGAGTTCGATCCCCCGATCTTCCCAGGTTGGATTCTGTTCCTCGATCAGCGCCATGCAGGGCTGCTTGGCCATGGGTCGCAGAGCACCACCAATGTCATCCTGACGAAAGTCAGGAGCTATGAACACGGCGCTGGAAGGAGCGGCTGACGCTTCGGTTCAATGGGTGCCGGATCAAGTCCGGCATGACGTCTATCGAGGGCTACCGTCCCTGGGCGCGCCAGCGTTTGACGACGCGCTGGACCATCGCTTCCTCTTCCCCGCTCTGGCGCCACAGCGCCGAGAAGATCGGGTCGGAGGAAGCCGGGCGGCGGTCGCGCTCGAGGTCGTCGAAGGCGACGCGGATCGGGATCGAGACGCCTTCGCCGCAGACGATGCATTCGCGGTTCCTGAGCGCCGGGATGACGTCGAGGAAGCCGCGCGAGCCTTCCGGCATCGCATTCTTGACGAACTGCTGGTCGCGGTCGTTGTTGAGGCGCATCGCGATGATCGTGCCGCATTGCGAGAGCACGCCTTCGGCGAGGTCCGACGGGCGCTGGGTGATGAGGCCCAGCGCGACGCCGTATTTGCGGCCCTCCTTGGCGATGCGCTCGAGGATCTTGCGTACCGCCTGGCCGTTGCCGGTCTTGTCCGCGGGCACGTAGCGATGCGCTTCCTCGCAGATCAGGAGCACCGGGCGCTGCAACTCGCTGCGCGACCAGATCGCATAATCGAAGACCAGCCGCGACAGCACCGCGACGACCACCGAGACGATGTCCGAAGGCACGCCCGAGACGTCGATGATCGAGATCGGCTTGCCCTTGGCGGGAAGGCGGAAGATCTTGGCGAGGAACCCCGCCATGGTGTCGGCGACGAGCATGCCCGAGAACATGAACTGGTAGCGGGGATCGCTCTTCAGCTCCTCGATCTTGGTCTTGAGCCGCATGTAGGGCGCGGTGTCGCCGGCCTTGTTGAGCAGGCCCATCTCGTTGCCGATCGCGGTGGTGAGATCGGAGAGGGTGTAGGGGATCGGAGAATCGACGGTGAGCTTGGTCAGCCCCTCCGCGGCGCGGTTCTTGCCCCGTGCGATCAGCAGGCACTTGGCGAGGATGTCGGAATCGCGCTGCCGGTCCGAACCCGAGGTGGTGATGAAGACCTCGCAATGCTCTTCGAAGTTCATCAGCCAGTAGGGCATTGCGAGATTGTCGACGTTGAACAGCTCGCCATGGCCCTTGAACGCGGCGCTGTACTCGCCGTGCGGGTCGATCATGACGATGTGGCCCTCCGGCGACAGGTCGCAGATGCGGTGCATGATGAGCGCGGCGGAGGTCGACTTGCCGGTTCCGGTCGATCCGAGCAAAGCGAAATGCTTGCCGAGCAAAGCGTCGACATAGAGCGCGCCGCGCACGTCCTTGGTCGGATAGACGGTGCCGATCTCGATATGGGCGCGCTCATCGGCGGAGAACATCTGCTTGAGGTCGCGTCCGGTGACCGGGAAGACGCGGTTGCCGGGGATCGGATAGGAGGTGATGCCGCGGCGGAAGTCGACGATGCGGCCGCTTTGCTTGTCCTCCTCGCCTTCGCCGAGGAAATCGATCTCGGCGATGACGCTGCCCCCGGAGCCGTCGCCCGATTTCAGCGAGCGGACGTTGGCGAGCAGCCACTTCCTGCCGCATTCGAGCTTCACCTGGCTGCCGACCTGGCCCGACATGGCGACGCTCGGGTCCGGATCGTCGGCGAGCGCATTGAGCCGGGCCGGGTCGATCTCCAGGCGGGCGCCGCCGCCCGAAATGTCGACCACGCGCCCGATCGGCCCCTGCTCCACCGGGATGTCCATCGGCACCTGCACGGACGCGGGCCGCACCGGCTCTTCGGCAGGATTGAACGTGCGCTGATGGAACATCTCGGTCATAAAGCGTCGTCTTCTGCTGTTGTCGTGCGACGCGACCCTTAACCACGACCCGTAAAGAAGTGATTGCCGGAGACGCCCTCCGGCCCGTCGCCCCCTCAGCCGCGGCGGAACACGGCGCTCGCCGCCCAGCCGAGCAGTAAAGAGGTCGCCACCGCGACGACGCCGTAGGCGAGGGACCAGCGCTCGGCTGCGCGCGCGACGAAGCCCTCGAAGCCGAGCTTCTCGATCCGGATCTCGCGAACCGCGCCGGCGATCACCCGGCCGCGCTGGATCAGGAAGGTCTCGGCCGTGTAGGTGCCGACCGGGACGCTCGCCGGGATGCCGATCCGCGCCTGATAGAGCACGCCCTCGCTGATCGCGACGCCGCGCGAATCCTCCTGATAGAGGCGGTTGCGGCGCATCAGATCGATCAGCCCGGCCTCGAAGCGGCGCAGCTCCTCGGGGGCGATGCCGCCGCCCGGGGAGAGCTGGAGGTTGCCGAGGCCGAGCTCGTAGATGGCGGCGTTGCGCTCGTCGATCATGTCGCGCAGCGGCCGCGACGACGCGACGGCGTAGAATTGCGGCGCCGAGCGGAATCGCGCGCGGCCGACGTTCATCCAGATGCCGGCGACCCGCCGGCGCTCGCGCACGACAATCGGCTCCATCGGCCCCTTCAGGACGACGGCGACGTCGGTGCGCTCGTCCGGCAGGCGTCCGCGCGGATAGAGGATGGCTCCGAACAGCAGCAGCTCCGCGCCGGTGAAGCTGTAGCGTATCTCGACCTGGCGGTGCGAGACTTCCGGCACCAGCCGCGGCTGCGTCTGGCCCAGTGCGAGAGGCGCGAGCAGCAGCAGGAAGAGCGCGCGCAGACGGGTCACAGAAGCTGCACCGTGTAGATTTCCGGCGGGCGCCAGGTGAGCTCGAGGCCCATCCGCAGCGCGACGCCCAGGACGACGATCGCAAGGAACATGCGCAGCAGCTCGGGCTTCATCTTCTGGGCGAAGCGCGCGCCATATTGCGCGCCGATCACCGAGCCGAGCAGCAGCAGGACGGCGAGCACGATGTCGACGGACCGGGTGGTGGTGGCGTGGACGAGGGTGGTGACGGCGGTGACGAACAGGATCTGGAGCAGGGACGTGCCGACCACGACCTGGGCCGACATGCCGAGCAGGTAGATCATCGCCGGCACCATGATGAAGCCGCCGCCGACGCCGAGCAGCACGGTGAGCATGCCGGTGACGAAGCCGAGCGCCAGCGGCGCGAGCGGCGAGATGTAGAGCCCCGACCGGTAGAAGCGCCAGCGCATCGGCAGCACCGCGATCAGCGGGTTGTGGCGGCGCTGCGGCTTAGGCGCGCGCCTGGGCTTGATGATCTCGAGTTCGGTCGCCGCTTCCTTCGCCATCAGCAGGCCGATGCTGCTCAGCAGCACGACATAGAGCAAGGAGATGACGGTATCGATCTGGCCCATCTCCTGGAGCAGCCGGAAGAGCAGACCGCCGACGAGCGAGCCGAGCACACCGCCCGCGATGATCACCGCGCCCATCCGATAGTCGACGCCGCGGCGGCGGGTGTGGGCGAGGACGCCCGAGATGCTCGTGCCGGTGATCTGGGTGGTCGAGGAGGCGACGGCGACCGCGGGCGGGATGCCGAAGAAGATCAGGATCGGCGTGGTGAGGAAGCCGCCGCCGACCCCGATCATGCCGGTCAGCAGCCCGACCACGCCGCCCAGAGCGATGATCACGAGCGCGTTCACGGAAAGGCCGGCGATCGGCAGATAGATGTCCATCGGCCGCGGACCCTAGACTCTCCGGCCCGGACGCGGAAGGCGGCAGGTCCGAGGCTAAGCGAGCCGTTCGGCGAGCAGGGCCTGGACGGGCACGAAATCGGTGTCCGCGCTGGCGCGCAGGTGGAGCGGATGGCCGTCCGATTCGAGCAGGATGCGGAACTCGCTGCGCGCGGCGCCGTCGGCGGCGCGGTTCAACGAGAACTGGCGGACGGCGCGATAGGAGATGGAGGTGGTCTCGATGCGCTCGGCGATCACCACCTGGACCTGGACGGTGACGATGCGGCGGTCGGTGAACAGCACCGTCGTCGACTCGCCGCGGAAGCCGGCCTCGATCCGCTCGCCGTCGAGCAGGTAAGCGGTGTAGTCGCGGAAGTCGGCGCGATCGATCGCGGCGACGTCGAAGGTGCGCATGGCCATTGCGGGCTGCTAGCGCAGCGGCGGCGGAAGCGGAAGGCCGGCAGTCTCCTGCAGGCCTTCCGGGGCAGGGTTACCAGCGGCGGTCGCGATAGCCCCAGCCGCCGCGGTGGCTGCGGCCGTGATAGCCGCGGCGGCGGTCGTCGTAGCGGGCGTCGCGAAGCTCGCGGCGGCACTCGCGCAGCTCCGCGCGATATTCGCGGCGGCTGTCGGCGCGGCGCAGCTCGCGGCGGCATTCGCGCAGCTCGCGGCTGGTCTCGCTGTTGTAGCGCTGGCCGTAGCCATGGCCGTAGCCCGAGCCGTAGCCCCAGCGCTGGGCGGAAGCGGTCGACGGGATGGCAACCGCGGCGGCGAGGCCGGCGGCGAGAACGAGGATACGCATGCTCTTCACTCCTGGGTCTGGACGACGTCCCGCCGACGCGCGACGCGCGTGCGAAACGAGCGGAGACTAGGCGCTGTTGCATGAACCCAGAACTACGCGCCGTTCATCGCCGGTTTAGGCGCCGTGCGTTGCGGAGGCGATCCGGATCGGCGATAGGGAAGCGGGGAGGGACAGGCCATGTTCGGCAAGGACGCGAAGGGCGACGGGGCAGGCCGCCGGGGGACCGTCTCGGTGATCGGGGCGGACATGACCATCTCGGGCGACGTCCGAACCGGCGAGGAGCTGCGGGTGGACGGCCGGATCGAGGGCAACGTCGCCTGCGCGAGCCTCGAGCTCGGCGAGGGCGGCGCGATCGAGGGCGACGTCGCGGCCGATTCGGTTCGGCTCTCGGGAACGGTCCGCGGCCGGGTCGCCGCCCGCTCGGTGACGGTCGAGGCGCCGGGGCGGGTCCATGGCGACGTCAGCTACGACAGCCTCACGGTCGCGGCCGGGGCCCGCCTCGAAGGTCGGCTCGGGCATCGCGAAGGCGCAGCCGAGGCGGCGCCGGCGCGCGGCGCGCTGGCCGAGCTCTTCCCGGCGGCGGCGGAATAGGGATCAGCCGGCAGCGGTGAGCGGCGCGGCGGCGGCGGCGCGGTCGGCTTCCTGGCGGGCCCGCATCCGGTCGGTGCGCGCGGCGCGGTCGGCCATGTCCTCCCAGGCGGCAGCGGCGCGCAGGCAGCGCTGCCGGACGTTCTCGAGGCTGGCCGCTTCGGCCTCGGCGCGCGCCTCGGCGGCGCGGGCCCGGTAGAAATCGAGCTGGGCGGACATCAAAAAAGCATCCTTTCTGGGCCTCGCCCTGGGCCGGGCGGGCAGGGGGCGCCGAACAGCGGCGGCCCATATTGAAGAACGCGGATTTACCCGGCGCTCGGGCGAAAATCAATCAAGCCGGTGGCTGCGCGCGCCCCGCGCCCAACCCGGCGGGGGGGGGCAATCCCGCTACCTGTCGCCGCCTCCCTTTCCGCCGCCGCGCAGGCTCTCCTGGACGTCCCGCGCGCCGCGAACCCCGGCAGAAATGGCGTCGGTGCTGGTTCTGGTGCGCTCGGCGTCGAGACTCTTCTCGAGGTCTTTGACGGCGCCCGATTCCGCGGCGCCGGCATCCAGGCTTCGATTGGTGATCTCGTCGCTGATGGCCTTCATCTGCGCCAGGAGGCGCGCGCGCTCAGCGGGATCCGTGCTCGCGTCACGCTTCGCCATGAGAGCGTTGCGTTCGGCACGAAGCTCGTCGGTCGTCTTGGCCATCTCTTCCTCCTACCTCGGGACCATCAATTCGGTCACGGACCGGCGCAGCCCATCCGCATAGGCGCGCAGATCTGCGGCGCCGGCTCCGGCGCGCTCGAGCAGCGGCACGGAGCGCGGGTTCTCGATCGCCTCCTTGAGCACATTCAAACGCTCCTCGACCGCGTTCAGCAGGAACACATAGTCGGCGAAGACGCGGTGCCAGCGATTGATCTCCTCGGCGATCGGAGCACGGTCGGCCGGCGCGGCCTCCCGGGCGCGATCCTGAATCGGTCTGGTGATGATCTCATATTGGTGGGGCGCGAGGCGCCGAAGCACGTCGACCAGGCCGATGATCTCGTCATGGCCGCCGAGGACGCGCTGACGGAATTGCGCGCGATTGTCCCGCTGGATGATCGGGCGGAAGGCTTGCAGCGCCACCCCGGCGACCTGGTTGAGGACCGCCAGCGGCGAGGCCAGCGGCGCAGCGATCGCGGTGAGCTCCGAAGTCACCTGCTGCAGCTGCGCGCGCGCTTCCCCGATGTTGCGGTCTTCGGCGAGAGCGACGAGCGTGTCGTTGTAGCGCGCGATCGCGGCGAATGCGCGGGTCGCGGCTTCCGCGCCGGGCGGCAGCCCCAGCACGGAAAGCGTCCGCACGTCGTCCAGCCGGAATTCCTCGAAGAAGCCGGCGGGCGCGCGTTCCTCCTGCAGACGGCGGCGCCATTCGGCGCGTTCGCGCGTGCCATAATTTTCCATGATCGGCGCGGCAGCCGTCTGGGCGGCGGCGAACGCATCGCGATATCCCTGGAATTCGGCGCGCGGCAAGGTTGAGCAGGCGGCGCAGACCGCGGCGGCGAGGACGACGATCATTCGCTTGAACATCTCGGCACCCCCCATGCGAGAAAGGCCGAGGCTGAGCGAGCGAGTGATCGGCGTCAAGCTGAATGTGGCGATCGAGGCCCGGTCATTCGGTCCTCTCGTCGCCCTTGTCCTTGCCGCCGGTCCGCTTCTGGGTGACGGTGGACAGCAAATAGCCGAGCAGCGCGCCGATCAGCGCGCTCACCGCGTCGCCGTCCAGCACCTCTTCGAAGGCGAGCACGGCGAGCGTCGGGAATGCGACCGAGACCGTCAGGAACTGCATCGATCGCACTCCGAGCCCCTTGTCGCGGCGCACGCGCGCCCAGAGCACGCCGACGATCGCGATCGGCACCGTCAGGCTGAAGATGATTTCGACGACAAGCAGGCGATCGATCATGATGCTCCCCCGATGTTCGGCACGCGAGCCTAGCACGGCGCGGTCGCGACACGAACCGCAGCCGTGCGCGGGCCGCGAAGGCCCGATCCCGCTCAGTCGTAACCGAGCTCGGGGTACCAATCGGGGCGGCGGCCGGCGGGGGTGAGGTCGAGGATGTTCCAGAGCGGGGCGAGATCCGGCGCGCCGCGCGGGTCCTGGCCGGGATCGGCGGTCTCGAAGCCCATCTCGCCGCCCCAGAAATGGAAGACGCGGCCGTCGCGCTTGACGAAGACGTTGAGCGCGGCGGTGTCGGTGACTCCGTCGGGCATCAGGCCGCGATAATCGTCCGCGAAGCGGTTGCCCGCCGAGCAATGGAGCTTGAGATGGCGCCAGCCGCGGTCGATCGCGAATTCGAGCTGCCGCGCCACCGGCGACAGAGCGATCACGGCGAGGGCGCAATTGCGCTCGATGTCGGGCGCGTTGGCGTCGAGCGGCCCGAGCAGGTTGGTGCACATCGGGCAAGGCCGCTCGCGCTGCGGGCCGTACATCCAGAAATAGGTGACCAGGGTGTCGTGCGGGCCGAACATCCCGGACAGGCGGATGCGGCCGCCGTCCGGCCCCTCGAAATCGTAATCCTCAGGCACCTCGCCGCCGAGCGGCAGCGCGGCACGCCGGGCGGCGACCGCGGCGAGATGACGGCGCAGCGCGATCTCCTCGGCGAGCAGCGCCTCGCGCGCGGCGCGATAGCCTTCGGGCTCGTTCGGCCAGGGGCGCGAGGCGGCGTGAGCGAGCTCGGCGGCGGGTGGG
Source organism: Allosphingosinicella sp. (assembly GCA_035628635.1). Taxonomy (GTDB): domain Bacteria; phylum Pseudomonadota; class Alphaproteobacteria; order Sphingomonadales; family Sphingomonadaceae; genus Allosphingosinicella. The sequence continues at coordinate 116,779 of DASPJJ010000033.1, read as the reverse complement.
AGGCTATCCGGCATCTCAGTTCCTAGCGCGCATTGCCACACTCGTTTCCGGCCCGAAAGGGCTTGCGCCACTCGGTAGCACGCCAGAGCATTTGCTGAGCGAAAATCAGCCGGCGTGCGCCTCGGCCTTAGCGGCGGCGACCTTCGAGGCGAGCTTGGCGTGGGCGGCAACGACGCGCCTGGCGCGAGCGGCGAGATCGCGCCAGCTGCGCTCCGAAAGGAGGAAGCGCTCGCGCACATTGTCGAGCGTCGCGGCCTTGGCGGCACGGCGGCTGTCGGCGGCGCGGTCGAGATAGAAGCTGAGCGGTGTCGCGGACATGAGCGGGCCTTTCGGGTGTGCGGAGGCAGGGCGCGGAGACAAAAAAAGGGCGCCGCGCGAAGCGGCGCCCGGGGACAGTCACTAGTGACTGTCCCCAATTTCAGGCGTTCTGGAGGTTGACCGCGCTGGTCTTGCCGCGATTGTCGGTCTCGAGCTCGTAGGAGACGCGCTGGTCCTGGACCAGGCTGCTCATCCCGGCCCGCTCCACCGCGCTGATGTGGACGAAGGCGTCGTTCCCGCCGCCCTCAGGAGCGATGAAACCGAAACCCTTCTGGGTGTTGAAGAATTTGACTGTGCCTGTCGGCATGATGTTTTCCTTTGGTATTCAGATTTCCGGCGAGGCCAGCTTGGCCTGCTCGGGCTTTAGAGGCGCGTAGAGAAGGAAAAGACCGACCGAAGAAGGCAAGATCCGCCGCATGCTACTTTAGCCCGCATCTTATGCACTATTTCGGCGGGAAAAGCAAATCGTGGGTTCTGGCGGCCGATATTCGAAGGGAGTTGATCAGCGGACGCATCCGACTCCTTGATCCCGCTCGCCGGCCTCCGCCGCTCCGGAGGCGCGGCTTCGGCGGCGGCCGATAGACGATGAGAGGGGTGGCGGGAGCGGAGAATCCGGGCTGGGGCTGTGGCCCCTCGCCGGGAAGGCGGCGGCCCCATTCGGCTTCGGCGGCCGCGAGGCGGTCGAGGGCGCCGTCGACGTCCGGCGGCGGATCGAGTCCGCGGCGCTTCAGCCACCCCTCGATCTCCGAGAGCGGTGCGTAACGCAGCGGCTGGCGGGCGCGGAGCATGTGCATCAGCAACTTGTTGTCGTATTTCCAGCGGACGCCGACGCGCCGGCCCTGATAAGAGACGATCTCCTCCTGACCGTTGATGCAGCGTTCGAACGCGGTCGACTCGAGGATGGTGTCGATTCCGCGCCCGGCTCCGGCGATCGCGTCGCGGAAGGGGCCGCCGTCCGGGCTGTTGAGGAGGTTGTAGGCGGTGCTTCGCGAGATGCCGGTGAGCCGCGCGGCGTCGGTGAGGCTGCCGGTGTCGCGATAATGCTCGACGAACCGCTGCTGGCGCTCGGCGTCGAAGCCGTCGCGCCGGCGGCGCCGGGGCGGCGGGGCCGGGAGGCGACCGTCGCCGTCGCCGATCGCGGCGAGCTCCTCGTGCGAGCAATAATAATAGGCGGCGAAGCTGCCATCCTCCTGGCGCGGGAGGAGGTGCATCGGGGCCGTGGTCCGGATGCGTCGGCGGGATCGGCCTGCCGTTTCTGTAATAGAAGCCGGAGTCGGAAGGCGAGGGGACTTGAAGCGGGAGCTCGGGCGCGGTGCGGGCTGCGGCACCGGCGGCACTACGGGCGGCACCCCCGCGGGAAGTGCGCCGTGGCAATTCGCGGGGGACTCTTCCTCCTCCCACGCATCCAGCTCCCACTCGTCCGGATCGGCTTCGGCCTCGTCGGGATCGGCCGCACCCGGCGCCAGCTCGGGGTGCAGGACGATGTCGATCTCATCCGGCACCCATGGCTCTTCCCGGACGCTCGCATCCTGCCCATCCCAATGCCGGTCATGGCCGGAGCGCGAGTCGCGGTTCCTGCTCTGTTCCATCTTCGATGGTAAACCAGACGGAATCCTACATTGCAAGGGGGTAAAGTTCGCGTGCTGGAACGGTGCCCGAACCCCGGCCTACCTCTGGACGACGAAGAAGTCGGAGGGAACTTCCGGGTGATCGAGCGGCGAACTCATTCGCATGATCCCGCTGACTCCGGATCCTGCGAAGGCCGCGGTAAGCTGCGGGTTGACGATGGGCAGGATCCACGCCGGCGGAGAACGGACCTTGGCGACGTGCGGCAGCAGATCCGCCGGATTGCTCGATGGGGCCTGCGTCTGCGCCACTATGCTGCGTCCCGAAACGACGTTGGCGATTTCCGGATCGGAACGATTCTTGTGCCAGGAGAAGGTGTAGCTGTGCTGGCAGGTCCACCGCGCGACCGCCAGCGGCTGGCGTTCCCCGCTCGGGTGGACGAAGACCGCCAGCGTGATGAATTCGTCGAACCGCTCCATTCTCCACAGGAAATGCTTGGCGCCCGCGAAGAACGGATCGTCATGGGCGACGACCAGCCAGCTCGGCTCGACGGTGCCGGGCTTGTCGAAGCACTGGTTGATGAAGTGCCCGGCGCGCGTGTTCGGCCTGAACCTTGCCGCGCTCACCAGGCTCATCCAGGGAAAATTGGCGGGACTGAGGTCGCTGGAGCTGGACGTGTGTCCGTCGAGGAACAGCTTATTTTCGACGGCTGCGGAGAACTGGACGCGCGTATGGCCTCCCTTGATGCCGGCATAGACGGCTTCGTAGCGGCGCGGCGTGACGAACTGCATGAGCTGCAGATCGCACAGCGCCCGGTCGGCTTCGGCATGCAGGCCGACCTGGACGTCTGCGATCAGGCTGACCGCGACGTTTCCCCGGAAGTCGAACCGAAAGGTCTCGGGGACGTCGGGACCGCCGCCGGCGCGCCGGGTCACCCCCGCATTGCCGGCGACCGACCCCATCAGGCCGAAGTCGAGATGAACGTTCTCCGGCCGGACGATCGGATTCGGCCGCGTCACGCCCCCGGCCTCCTCAGGTGTGGAAAACCATGCGGGCGGCGTGCAGGCCGAGCGATCTCGCCTGTATCATCGCGCCATAGTCCGCCGGGCTGGCCGTGTCGAAGCACGGCCGTTCGACCAGCACTCCGTCCAGCGCCTTCAGCGTCAGCCCGCCGATCACGCCGTCCGGCTGCAGCCCGAACTCAGACTGGAACCGACGGGTCGCCGCTTCGGTCTCGGGTCCGTAAATGCCGTCCGGCCGGCCGTTCCGTACCGAGCGCGGCAAAGCGTAACCGAGCACATGCAGAACCAGCTGGACGTGCGCGACACCGTCGCCGCGCGACCCGATCCGGACGAAGGCACCGCCGCGCTCGACCTCGATGAGTTGCGCTTGACCGGACAGACGATGCGACTTCAACTTCCCACCCCCCCCTTCGGCTTGAAGCGAAGGCCCCGCGTCATCCGAGGCGGACGGTGCGAGGATAGGAAGGGAACGGTCGCGAGTAAAGGCATGGCGGGGGGAGGCCATCCGGCCCTCCCCGCCAGAAGCCGTGTCAGTCGGGGCGACAGGTAACGTACCCGTCACCAGATGCGATCGGCTGAGGAGAAAGGGATCGGCGCCAATCCAGCTCGCTCGCAAGATTCGTTCTGGACGAAATAGGGCCGCAACCTAGAATCGATCGTCAGTGGGGGCAGCCATGAACGACAAGCGGAAATGGACGTGGAGCTGGGCCTGGGCGAACCATCCATGGACGCTGCTCCTGTGCGGCGCCTTGATCACCACCCTGCTGGCCATCCCATCCGGGCTGATCGTCCACTCTCTCAGCACCAGAGGAGAGCACCAGCCAGAGCAGCCGCTGCTCAACGAGTCGATGCCGGTGGAAGACCCACCCTTGGAACGGGAACCCAAACCGGCTCCTTCTGCGCAGGCTGGGGGGCAGGAAGAGCCGACGGCCGGGCCAGTGAGCCAAACCGCCGTGGCGGACCCGCCTGCGCAGCCGCGCACGGCGTCGCCGGAGGCGCTTGCGTCCGTCGCGGAGCCTGCGATCCCATCCGAGCGACGCCCCGTCTCGCCGGCGCCACCGCCTGTCGCGGCTCCGGAGCCGAGGCTCAACCAAGCCGGATGTCCCGCTCGACAGGCGTCGCTGCGCTTCGAATGGCCAGAGCGGCCGCTCCGGGCGTTCATCAGCCTCGGCGGGACCGAGCTCGTGACGCTTCACGACTGTGACGGGGGCGATTTCGCGACCTTGCTGGAAAAGGAGGCGGGGTCCCTGATCGGCTTGCGCGGCTCCTGGAATTCCGACTTCTTCCAGATGCGGTTCGGCTATCGCAGCGACAATGCGTGGGGCAACATCGTCTGTTCGGTGTCGGCCGACACGGTCGGCGAGCGGCGCTACGAAGGCCAGATGAGCTGCAGCGCCAGCGGCGGCCGGCGCGGATCGGTGCAGGCTTCGACCACGGTCACGGTTCGCTTGTAATCGGGAGGGCGCGGCTCCCGGCCCGGCGCGGCGCTTTACAGGATCTGGGCGAAGGTGATCCAGAAGCGGTTGGGATCGCGGACGACGAAGATGCGGTGGCCGTAGAAGGTGTCGTTCAGCTCCTCGACGATCTCGGCGCGGCCGTCGATGCGGCGGCGGACCGCGGCGACGTCGTCGACGGTGACGTAGAGGTCGACCTCGCGGCGGTCGGAGTCGGCCGCGCGGCCGCCGGCATTGAGCATGACCCGGCTCGTCCCGAAGCCGAGATCGGCCCAGCTGGTCTCGCCGTCTTCCTCGACCGTCGCGAGGATGTCGAAGCCGATCGACGCGTACCAGTCCGCGGTCGCGCGGACGTCGGGCACGTGGATCATCGGGACGACGCCTTCGGCCATCGGCGCTCGAAGCTCAGCAGAGCGCCTGGCGGAGGCTGGCGAACAGGGTGTTGGGCCGGATCGCGGCGAAGGCCACCGGCGCGGTGTCCTCGCTCGCGACGCTGCCGTCGGCGCGATGGTTGACCGTGCGGATCACCCGCGCCTCGCCGGCGGAGCAGCGTATCTCGACCGTCCCGACGACGTAAGCGGGTTGGGTTGCGGCGGCGGCCGGGAAGCGGGTGAGGAGCCGCGCGGTCAGCGTCTCGCCGACGCGGGCCACGGGGGCCGGATCGTAGAAGAGGTGATAGCCGCGGGCGACGCCGAGATCGCGCCAGGGCGCCGCGGTCGAGGGGGCGTCGGGCGGCTGGGCGGCGGCGAGAAGGAGCGTTGCGGCGGCCAGGATCATGGCGGGGTCCCTTGTTTGCCCGCCGAGGTTGCGCCGCGTCCGGACCAGCGTCAAGGCCGCCGGCCGCGGACGATCGAGCGCTTCTCCTCGAAGCGCGGAACCCTCTCGACCGAATCAGTTGGCGGCGGCCGGAGGCGGCTCCGCGGCGCCGGCACCGGCCGGGAGCGGCGGCGGGTTGGTCCCCTCGCAAAAGAAAACGCTCACCGAATTTGGGGAGGGATAGAAGGTCAGCACCTTCGCCGCATCCGAACCGAGCCCACGGATCATTTGCAGCAACCGGTCGGCTGCGTCTTCCTCTGCCGGGTTGTACCGGATTTCGTTGCGTGCGAGCCGGTAGTTCGGGCGAGCGTTTCCTTCCGGAGTGAGATATTCCCGGCGCCACCGCCCGGCCATTCCGGCAGGGCGCGCAATGCGCAACGCTTCAGCCCGCTGCCTATTCTGTGCGGGCGAGCCTGTGCAGATGAGGATTTGAACCTCGATCCGCTCGAGAGGAATCTGCGGGGGGCGGTCCCCCGCGGCCTCATCCCTGGCCAGTTCCACCGCACGCGTAAACTGGGCCGACTGACCCGTTTCCCGCGCGGCATCGAGCATCGCCTGGAGCGCGCCTTCCGCCGTCCGCTGGGCGTCGCGCGCATCGCGAAGGAGGATGTTCAGATAGATCACCGAGGCGATCAAGGAGCCCAGCACGATCAGCAGGCCGATTATCAGGAACGGCCTGAAACGCCGGGATCGCCGGGTCAGCTCGGCGATGATCTCTTCGACGGCGCGATCAGCCATGACGAGTCGCGAGCGCGAGTTCGCGCAAGAGATCGAACGATTTTCCGAAATAGAACATCGCTCCGCTTCCGGTGGCCATGAAGACGCCGCCCGAGCCGAGCAAAGGCAGCATCGACGCCAGCGTCGGCTCTCTCACCACCATCATGAAGATGCCGACGCCGGTCGCAAACAAGAGGGAGAGAAAGCCGCCGGCGATAAAAATCATGCGCTCGAGGAGATAGGTCTGCTGGAGCTCGCGTATCCCCTGGAGGGCACGCGCAATCGGATCCGGCTCAGGCGGAAGCGCCGGAGCGGCGCGGGTCCGGCGGCTTGCGTGCCCGTCTTTCGCCATGTTCGTACCTCCTTCGCGGGAACATAGCGCAGCCGCGGGACGGAGAAAGCATTTTCAGCGCCGGCGGCGTCGCGTCCTCGATGCCCTCCCGGGCCGCGGTGACGGGTGCGCTCCTTCACCCGATGCCGAGCGCCTCTGGCGACGGCGAACCGGAGGCGCTAGCATAAGCGGCGCAAATCTTTCGGGGGATGCCATGCGATCTTCGACCTGCCTCATCGCCTTGTCCGGCCTCGCGCTCGCCGCCTTGCCCGCCGCGGCGGCGCTGCCGCCCAACCACCAGCGGCTGGCGGAGCTGCGCGCCGTGCTCGGCCATGCCGGCGTGGTCCGCGCCTTCGGCACCAACGAGCCGATCGACCGGGTCGAATATGTCCGCCACGATCTCTACCGGGTGACGTCCGGACGCTGCCACATGGACGTGGCGATCGTCGGCCTGCCGACGCCCGCCCGGATCGCGGGGCCGCGGCGCTTCGAGGCGCGGCCGGGGCGCAAGGTCTGCGGCGGCGGGGGGCGGCGTTAGGGAGCTGCGCTTGATCGCCTCGCCGCTTGTCGGGCATAAGGCGACGCGGGCGGACAGCGGAGGGACCCTGGGATGGAGCGCACGCCGATCGCGCAATTCTGGACGAGCCGGATCACCAGCGACAGCGAATTCTACCAGCTGGCGCTCTACGAGGAAGAGCTCGTCGCGGAGTTCGGCAAGCTCCCCTCGCGCAAGACCAGGCCCGGCGAGACGGTCCCGTGGGACGGGGCGGTGACGATCCCGGTGCGCGACGCAGACTATTTCCCGGACCGCGGCGGGCTCTTTTCGAACCCCTCCGTGCTGTTCGTGGGCAAGGCCGACAAATCCCGCAGCTTTCTCGCGCGCTATCCTGCCAAGGACCATCAGCGCATGCTCGATTTCCTGCAGGCGGTCTGCGACCAGCAGGAGCGGCTGCTCGCGGCCGACAAAGCCGCGCTCCATGCGGCGGCGGACGATGCGGGCGGCGAAGGCGGCGGGGACGGCGCCGCCGGCGCCGGGGGCGGCGGGGATCTCGCGTCGCAGATCCGGGAGATGGCGGCGCTGCACGCGCAGGGCGTGCTGACCGACGAGGAGTTTGCGAGCGCGAAGCGGCGGCTGATCGGCTGAGCCGCCGCATCCGGGCGAGAAGGGGAGGGGTCGATGAATCGCGCGTTCAGGGCCAAAGCGACGGTCGGGATCGGGGTGGCCGGATCGCTCGCTTCGGTGGCGGCCTTGTTCGTGTCGGGCGGCGGCGCGCCGGCTCCGGCGCCGAGCCAGGCGCAGGCGTCGCCGCAGGCCGGCGCGGCCCAGGCGCCCGCGCCCGCCGCCGCGGCGCCCGTCGCGCCGCCCCGGCAGGAGCCGTCGCTGAGCTGGCTCGCCGGCTCCTGGGTGCCGGCCGGCGAATCCTGCTTCACCGACGCCGGCTGGATGCTGTCGCCCGACCTGTCGTTCAGCGGCGACTTCCTGAACGGCCTGTGGGAGCTTGCCGGCGACCGGCTGACGATCGACTGGCACAGCCTCGACGAGGACGCACCCGAGGCGAGCCGGCACGGAATCTGGCGCTTCCGGGTGGCGCGGGCGTCGGAGGACGAGATGATCCTCACCAAGGACGGCGAGACGACGCGGATGCGGCGCTGCCGGCGCGGGTGAGGGCGGGCCGGGGCGAGGGAGGGAAGCGATGACGGCATTCAATGCGGTGCGCTTCCGGGTGAAGCCGGGGCGCGAGGCCGAGTTCCTCGACGCGCATCGCGGGATCGCGGCGCGCTGGGCCGGCCTCAGGCGCGCGCACATCGTCGAGACGGGCGAGGGCGGCTATTGCCTGATCGCGGAATGGGACGACATGGCGGCGCTCGCCGGCGCCCGCGAGGCGATGATCGCGACTCTCGATTCGTTCCGCGACACGCTCGAGGAGGTCGCGCCGGGGCGCGGGGTGACCGATCCGGTGGCGGGGCCGGCGGTGCTGGAGGCTTGAGCGGGATCGGCTCGCGCCAGGGCGCGAAGGCCGAGGCGACGGCGCCGCAGGCCTCAATCCCTTCTCCTCTTCGCGGCTTCGCGCCTCCGCGTGAGATCTTTTCGGCCTTCGGCCGAGGCAAGACGCCCTTAGCGGGTCTTGCGGCCGAAGCTCGGCGGCGCCTGGGCGGCGGCGGCGGGAGCGGGCGGAGAGGGGGGAGAGGCTGGCTCGCGGCGCGCCAGATAGCGGGCGATGGCGGCGTCCGCATCGAAGTCGCCGGGCCCGGGCGCGAGCGGCTCTTGCCTGGGCGGGGAGCCGGGCTTGCGCGGCGGCGGCGGGCCGAGCAGGCGCGCGATGCGCAAGACCAGCGGGATGGCGAAGAGGAGGGCGAGGATTCCCAGGCCGAAGACGGTCGGCGTCAGCGCGTCGCCGACCGGCACGCCGGTCCAGCGCTCCACGCCGGCGAAATAGACGAGGAAGCCCCCGCAGAAAAGGACCGGCATCAGCGCCCGGAAGATGCCGAGCGCCGGCGAGTATGTTCTTCCCATGCCCCACCCTTTCGAACGGGACCGGGGATGCCGCAAAAGTGGGAAAGGAATGGTGAACGGGGACGCCGTCCGCGAGGCTTGGCGCGGGCGGCGAGCCGCGCGGAAGTTTCGAAAGGTTCATAAGGTTCGGCTTCCCAGGGGATTGAAAAAACCGAACCTTCGGGGCGGGCTCGCGCGCGCGGCGGCGAGCCGGGCCTCGCGCCAGCGGCGGCGGGCGCTCTGCACGGCGAGCTCGCAGGCGCGGCCGAACGAGGCCGCGTCCGGGCGGCGGCGGAGCCTGGCGGCGCTCTGCTCGGTCATTTCCACCCCTCGCGCGGCCTTGCCGGCGTGGCCGGTGGCGGCGAGCAGGGCGACGTAGCGGCGCTGCCGCTCGGGCGTCCATCCGTCCCTGCGATGGCGCACACGAACCGGCGTGAAGGGAAAAGGCGAGGGGTCCCCGGGCGACTCGGCGGTCTGCTTCTGTTCCATCCGCGAGGGTAAATCAGGCGGAATCCTACATTGCAAGGGGGGGGACGCCGAGGCGCGGAGGGGAGGAAGGGGAAACGGGGTAGGGTTGGCTCACGCGAAGCCGCGAAGGCGCGAAGACGGAAGTCCAAAGCGCTAAGGCGCCGCAGGGCTTTCATCCCTTCTTCTCTTCGCGGCTTCGCGGCTTCGCGTCTTCGCGGCTTCGCGTGACTCATTTCAGCCTTCGGCTGAGGCGAGCCGTCTGGCGTCCTGCGCCAGGGCTGAGAGGGAAAGCGGGGCGAAGGTGAGGTCGGCCTTCGACTCCACATCTCGACTGCGCTCGATGTTGGCTCAGGATGATCGGGAGGCCAGTCTGCGGGCATCCCGGGCGAGGGCGGCGAGGGAGGGTGGGGCGTAGGTGAGGTCGGCCAGCTCGGCGGCCACGGCGATCTCGAGCTTGGCGGCGAGGGCGGCGAGGTCGGGGGCGCGGAAAGCGAGAAGACGGCGGAGGGCGGCGTTGAAGCGATCGTGGGCCCGGCCGAAGGCGGCTTCGTCGGGATGGCCTTCGAGGGCGGCGAGGGTGGCTTCGGCGGAGCGGAAGCGGGCGAGGGCCTGGGTCCACTGCGGTTGAAGGGCCTCGGCTGCGCTCGGCACCGGTCCTCGACTGCGCTCGGACCGAACGGAGGTATGTCCTTCGACAGGCTCAGGACGAGCGGAAAGGGCGAGTGGCGCGGCGCACGCGGCGCCTAGCAGGGCGCGGCGCGACAGTTTAAGCTGCGCGTCAGCCATCCTTCGCCTCCTTGTGGGTGCGCGGGCGGGTCGGGCCGAGCAAGCGATGAGCTTATGCGGCTTCTTGTTTCTAGTTCGACTAAAAATAGGGGCGAGTCAATAGCCGTCGAACAAAAAAGACCGCGCGGCCGGCCCCGGACGGGCGTCCATCCTGCGCGCGCCGTCCGCATGCCGCCCGAGCTGGACGCGAAGATCACGGCCTGGATCGAGCAGCAGGGGGAGCCGAAGCCTTCGCGGTCGGAGGCGATACGGCGGCTGATTGAGAGGGGATTGAAATAGGTCGCAGTTGCGTCCGTTGGCGGAAGCACGCCAGCTCCATCGGTTGCGGATAGAAGCGGCTGCTGCGAAGGAAGCCAGTCGTGACCAAGCCCTCAAAGCTCTATGCCAGCCTGCTGGCGAACCCGAACCAGATCATCGCTTTTCGCGATCTGGAGCGGATGCTGCGCGCCGCCGGCTTCGAGCTGAAGCGGCGCAAGGGGAGCCACCGGACCTACAAGCATCCCGCTGTTGCTGCCGTGTTGACGATCCAGCCGAACGGCAAGGATGCCGAGCCCTACCAAGTCGATGCTTTCATCGCTATGATGGAGGCGAACGGCCTGGAGCTCGACTCCTGATGGAGCAGCATTACCACATCAACCTCTTCTGGGATGCACGGAGCGACCGCTGGGTCGCGGCCGTTCCCGACCTTCCCGGCTGCTCCGCGCACGGCGCCACGCCGGCGGAAGCTGCGGCGGAGGTGCAGGTCGCTACTGAACTGTGGCTTGAAACGGCGCGGGCCGAAGGCTTGCCGATCCCGGAGCCGCGTTATCGGCCTGCGCCTGAGGCGGCGGCGGCATGAGGCCCGGAGACAGTCACGTGACTGTCACCGCCATTGTAACGCGATAGGATCGGCCATGAAGATCGAGAACAGCCTTTTCGACCGCGAGGATGCCGGCGCAGAGGCGGATGCCGATGCGCGCGCCGAGGCGGACGTGCAAGCGGGGCGGCTGATCGGACATGGTGCGGTCCGCCGCTGGCTCGCCTCCTGGGGAAAGGCCAAGCCGCTGCTGCGGCCTCACGCCGGCGACTGAATTGCCCGAAATCGTCTGGACCGAGGAAGCGGTCGCCAACCTCGAAGCCATTGCCGACTACATCTCCGCCTTCAACCCCGCCGCCGCAGAGCGGCTGGCCCGGCGGCTGATCGAGCTGGCGGACAGTCTTGCCGACTTCTCCGATCGTGGCCGGCACGCAGGCGCGGGACGGCGCGAGATGACGATCGTCTGGCCCTATGTGCTCCTCTATCGGGTGGAGCGAGACAGGGTCGTCATCCTCCGCATCCGCCACGGCGCGCAACGGGAGGAGGGATAGGCGAGATAAGCTTTGCGAAGAGAGGCGGAGAAGGGGCGGGTCGATAGCCGTTGAACCAAAAAGACCGCGCGGCCCCCCCCCCCCGGACGGGCATCCACCCGATGCGCAGCATGCGGATGCCGCCGGACCTAGAGGCGAGGATCGGCGCGCGGATTGAACGCCAGCCCGAGCCCAAGCCGTCGCGGTCGGAGGCGATTCGGCGGCTCATTCAGGAGGGACTGGCGGCTAGTACCGGTTAGTTTACCTTATGAAGGTCTAAGCAATCCTTTGCAGCTAATACAAGTTTTCGTAGGTCAGCTATTTTCGATACGGAGGTAAAATGAATAGTTACACCTCCGTGGCTTATTGCTACCATTAAAGTCCCTCGATCAGTGTTAAAAACGATTATGCTCAGGTCGTTTATTTCATATTGTACTTCTGAGAACGAAAACCTGTCGGTCGTAATGCTAGTAAACGTTAATTTATCAAGGACAGAGCTAAATCTGTCTATATCCTTATAATTAATGTTGGCGAAAGACGTTTGCGGGTAATCTCCACCGCTACTCAGTTCGATCCTAACGGAATAATCGGCTAAGTTCCTATCTGGAATTATAGCTTCCCGAGCTTCGATCTGAGCAAAGGATTGGCCGATTCCGCTCACGGTCCCCATGATCGAGTAGCTTCGTACGACTATGTCTTTTATCTCCTCATCTCCAAACTCATTATAAGATGGGCTTGACCGTGCCAGATTCACCAGGTCCTCCTGAGCTGCAAAATCAATCCAATCTCAGGTTTCACCAGCGTAGGAGTCAAGGCCTTTGCGTCGGTCGGTGGAAGCGTCCCAAGAGGTCTTCGCAGGTGACGAAGGCGAGGGCTTTCCGAGGCTTAATGGTCTGAACAGCTAGGTAGCGCGTGCGAAAATCTAGATTTTGATTTTGATTACGCCCGCCACGTTTGTTGGTACGGTGTGCTTCCGTACGTAGCCGATCTCCGAACCGTTTCCGTATACAATCGCAGGGCGCCGGAAGCCTAGCACCGAGGGCCATGTTTTTGGTCTTGGGTGCTGTTGAGAAGTGGCTATCACATAATTGCCTTCGGGGGGCGGTTCGTCGGCCTCAGCAAATATCCGCCCACCCTCCTCTTCCCCGATCGGAACTAGGATTCGTCCCCGATGCCAATGCACAATGCGCCTATCCGCGACCGCCTGAAACCGATCCGTCGAGAAATCGCCTTGATCCAAGAAATACACATTCTCACGGGCTTTCAAGAAGATCAGTTCGTTAAAGGCATGTACGTCCTGATCCCTCTTTATTCCTACCCAGTACCGATCCGATTTTGGTAGCGTATAAACATCTCCATCATATAGGAGCATCGCTACGCGCGGCGACAACGGGACGTAGAATATAGTTCCTGCACTCCTGATGCCGAAGTTAGTTTGCCCCACCCGCTGAATATAAAGACGATTAGTCTGCACCACGGGGTCATCGCATGTAACAAATCTAGTCTCCGTCATATTGTCTAGAAATGCCAACTTTAGATCACTAATTTGGTTGCGCATCTCAAGCGCAAAGAAAATTCCATCACGTGCCAAGGCGGTGTCAGAAAGGTCCAGCCGCCGCGGTGAAAATTCGCTATCCTCCGGTATTTCTGCGAGCGCCTCCATCAGCCCGAAGGTGCCTCGCATTCGCGCGGCATGCGCTTCCGTCCTCATGTACTGTACCAACGTAAAGAACTTGCAGAAGAGGTCGATATCGTCTATTAGTTTACGCTCTGGAGAAAGAACACCTTGGGTAATCCACTCCGCGTAGCGACCTTCGATGTCTCCAAGATGGAACTCTAGCTCATCGTTGCCGTAGAAATAGTTTCGTGCGCACTGACTCTTCACAGGTGCCGACGCAAACACAGTTTGGCGCAAAATGTTATAAAGTCGAATTACCTTTCCATCCGCGCGCGCGAAATTTCGAAGGTAGCAGCGCGGTACAAAATGGTGAGATCGGTTCGACGGCATTCACTCGGCGGCCTCTCGCTCGCGCATTGAGGAAGCGGACCCCCGCGTTTTCCGTCCGATAGGGCTCTTGACTTCCGAGCGCACCGACTTGCGGAGCAGCGGCTTGAGATAGCCGCCCGTGTAGGACCCTGGCACGTCGGCGACCTGCTCGGGCGTCCCCTCCGCCACGACCTCTCCCCCTTTGTCGCCGCCTTCCGGGCCCAAATCGAGCACCCAGTCCGCCGTCTTGATCACCTCGAGATTGTGCTCGATCACCACGACGCTGTTGCCTTGATTCACCAGCGCATGAAGCACTTCCAGCAGCTTGCGCACGTCCTCGAAATGGAGGCCGGTGGTGGGCTCGTCCAGGATATAGAGGGTCTGGCCGGTGGCGCGCCGCGACAGCTCCTTCGCGAGCTTCACCCGCTGCGCCTCGCCGCCGCTGAGGGTCGTCGCCTGCTGGCCCACCTTGATATAGCCCAACCCCACCTCCGCCAGCATCGCCATCTTCTCGCGGATGGGCGGGACCGCCTTGAAGAATTCCACCGCGTCCTCGACCGTCATGTCGAGCACGTCGGCGATGCTCTTGCCCTTGAACTTCACTTCCAGCGTCTCGCGGTTGTAGCGGTGGCCGTGGCAGACGTCGCAGGTGACGTAGACGTCGGGGAGGAAGTGCATCTCGATCTTGATCAGGCCGTCGCCCTTGCACGCCTCGCAGCGGCCGCCCTTGACGTTGAACGAGAAGCGCCCGGGCTTGTAGCCGCGCGCCTGGCTCTCGGGGAGGCCGGCGAACCAGTCGCGGATCTGGGTGAAGGCGCCGGTATAGGTGGCCGGGTTGGAGCGCGGGGTGCGGCCGATCGGAGACTGGTCGATGTCGATCACCTTGTCGAGATTGTGCAGCCCCTCGATGCCCTCGCACGGGCCGCAGATCACCCTCGCGCCATTCAGCGCGCGCGCCGCGCCCGCGTACAAAGTGTCGACGGTGAAGCTCGACTTGCCGGAGCCGGAGACGCCGGTGATGCAGGTGAAGGTGCCGAGGGGGATGCTGGCGGTGACGTCCTTGAGGTTGTTGGCGCGGGCGCCCTTCACCGTGAGCTTGCGGCCGTTGCCCTTGCGGCGCTTCGCCGGGACGGCGACCGCCTTGCGGCCGGTGAGATAGTCGGCGGTCAGCGAGGCCTCGTTGGCCAGCACGTCCTCGAGCTTGCCGCGCGCGACGACCTCGCCGCCATGGGCGCCGGCGCCGGGGCCCATGTCGATGACGTAATCGGCGGCGCGGATCGCGTCCTCGTCATGCTCGACGACGATGACGGTGTTGCCGAGGTCGCGCAGGCGCTTCAGCGTCACCAGCAGGCGGTCGTTGTCGCGCTGGTGGAGGCCGATCGAGGGCTCGTCGAGGACGTAGAGCACGCCCGACAGGCCGGAGCCGATCTGGCTGGCGAGGCGGATGCGCTGGCTCTCGCCGCCCGAGAGCGTGCCCGACGTGCGGCTGAGGTCGAGATAGTCGAGGCCGACATTGTTGAGGAAGCCGAGGCGCTCGTTGATCTCTTTCAGGATCGCGCGGGCGATCTCCTTCTGCTGCGGCGTCAATTTGTCCTCGAGGGTCGAGAACCATTGGTGCGCGTGGCGGACGGAGCGGCGGCTGGCCTGCGAGATGTCCTCGCCGGCGATCTTGACGGCCAGCGGCTCGGGGCGGAGGCGGGCGCCGAGGCAGGTCTCGCAGGGCGCGGCGGACTGGTACTTGGAGAGCTCCTCGCGCATCCAGGCGCTCTCGGTCTGGAGCATGCGGCGGTTGAGGTTGCCGATCACGCCTTCGAAGGGCTTCCTGACGTCGTAGCTCTTGCGGCCGTCGACGAAGGTGAGCGTCACCGGTCTGCCCTTGGTGCCGTAGAGGATGATGTCGCGCTCTTCCTCGAACAGTTCGTTCCACGGCGTGTCGAGGCTGAAGCCGAACTCGCGGGCGAGGCTGCCGAGCACCTGCATGTAATAAGGGCTCGGAGGGTTGGACTTGGCCCAGGGGACCACGGCGCCCTTGCGGATGCTCAGATTCTGGTTGGGGACGACCAGTTCGGGATCGAACAGGAGCTTCTCGCCGAGGCCGTCGCAGGCGGGGCAGGCGCCCTGCGGAGCGTTGAAGCTGAACAGACGCGGCTCGATCTCGGCGATGGTGAAGCCGGAGACGGGGCAGGCGAATTTCTCGGAGAAAGTGATGCGCCCCGGGGGGGCGTGGTCCTGCAGAATCTTGCCTCCCTCCCCTTGAGGGGGAGGGATTGAGGGAGGGGTGGAGTCGATGAAGGGTTGTGACTCTCCGGAGACTCCACCCCCACCCAACCCTCCCCCCTCAAGGGGGAGGGCTTGTGCATCCGCCGGGTCGAGATACACCAGCCCCTCCGCCAGCTTGAGCGCGGTCTCGAGGCTGTCCGCGAGCCGGGTCTCGATCCCGTCGCGCACGACCAGTCGGTCGACGACGACCTCGATGTCGTGCTTGTACTTCTTGTCGAGCGCCGGGGCGTCCTCGATGTCGTAGAATGTGCCGTCGATGCGCACCCGGGTGAAGCCGGCTTTCTGCCATTCGGCCAGCTCCTTGCGATATTCGCCCTTGCGGCCGCGGACGACCGGGGCGAGCAGGTAGAGCCGGGTGCCCTCGGGCAGCGCCATCGTCCGGTCGACCATCTGGCTGACGGTCTGGGCGCTGATCGGCAGGCCCGTCGCGGGGCTGTAGGGGATGCCGACGCGCGCCCAGAGCAGGCGCATATAATCGTAGATCTCGGTGACGGTGGCGACGGTCGAGCGCGGGTTTCGCGACGTCGTCTTCTGCTCGATCGAGATGGCCGGCGAGAGGCCCTCGATATGGTCGACGTCGGGCTTCTGCATCATCTCGAGGAACTGGCGCGCATAGGCGCTGAGGCTCTCGACGTAGCGGCGCTGGCCCTCGGCATAGATGGTGTCGAAGGCGAGCGAGGATTTGCCGGAGCCGGAGAGGCCGGTGATCACGGTCAGCGTCTCGCGCGGGATGTCGACGTCGATATTCTTGAGATTGTGCTCGCGCGCGCCGCGGACGGAGAGATGAGTCAGCATGGCCGGTCGTGTTCCAGTTTCGTTCCGAAGCTAAAGGAGCGCGCGCGAAGCGTCAACGCGGGTGACGCTGAGATGGGGGCGGAGGGGCGCGGGGGCAAGGTGTCGATGGGACCGCAATGAGCGTGACGGCCGTCACGCGTCGTCGGGCCCGGCCTGCCCTATTCGGCAGAAAACTGGGAGGACACCATGCCGAACATAACCTTCACCGTCACCACGGACGTCATAATCAAGCGCCTCGAGCTGGACGAATACGATCATTACGTGCCGGTCCAGCTCAATGGCGGGGTCGGGCACGCACAGCTCGCGTCCGGTTACGAAGGAGTGGCAATCCTCTATCTGCGCGGCAACCAGGGCCAGAAGGCCAAGCTGAAGATCACCCAGCAGGTCGGCGCGGAGACGGTCACCCTCGCGGAGCGGACCGGCATCAGAATCACGTCCGCCGGCGGCCAGTCGGTCAGCTACGTCGCATTCCAGGTTCGATAGGAGGCCGTGATGTCAGGACGCAAGATCATCGCCTGCGCCCTCCTCGCCGCGGCAATCGGCGCATTCCCGGCGACTGACGGCGCGCTTGCCCAAAGTGCACCCTCCGCATCGGACCGAGCGGAGGGCGAGGCCCGGCTTCTGGAATCGATCGCGGCTCGCGCCGACCAGATCGAGGCCCAGGATCGGTCGATCGTCCAGGCCCAGGGCCCGACCGACCGCGAGGGCTTCGCCCCGACGGTGCCGGTCTTCCAGCTGTCGACCTCGAGCGGCGAAACCGAAATATCCTTAGGGCTGTCGGCGGACCTGGCGCGGACCCGGCGGCAGTACGACCCGCTTTCGGGCAACGATCGCCGCACCTCGTCGACGACGCGCGTCTACCTGCAGGGCTTCGCGCCGATCGACAAGGACGAGCCCGCGGCCGGCCGCTTCGTCGACCTGACGAACCCGCTGTCCGGCTCCCGCATCACCGCCGGCTTCGTCCATTACCGGAGCCGCTACACGCTGCGCCGCAACGAAATTCTCCAGGCGCTGCGGATCCGGCAGCAGGTTCTCTCCAATTGTGTCGAGCAGAGCGTACGCGCCTGGCAGAGCGGGATCACCTCGTCCGACGAGATCGCGCTCGGCGATCGGTATGTCGAAGCCTTCCGGGAACGGATGGCGCGGCCGCGGACGCTGCCGGAGAGTGCGCTCCGCAATATCGTCGCCGACGCCCGCTTTACCACCATCCCCGAGGCCGTGCGCAGTCGCTGCGTCCACGGGACCGAAGCGGAGCCCGGAGATTTCCTGCCGCTGGTGGCGCTCTATGGCGCGCCGGGACTCGAGGACGAGGTGATCCGGTCGCTCACGGGCGACGCGCCGACCTTCTTCTTCGGTGCAGACGCCACGATCGGCGAGACGGAGTTTTCCTTTCTCGATCGGACGTCCTTTTCGATCCAGAAGGATTCGCGGACCGGCTATTCGGTCGAGGGCTTCGCCGGCGTGATCGGCGGATCGGGCAACTGGTCGATCCGCGGCGGCGTGAGCTATTCCCGCGCTCACGAGGCGCAGCGGGCAGTGCAGCTCTGCCGGCCGGTCGCCGGATCGGCGGACATACAGTGCCTGACCGGCGCCGACGGGGCCCCCACCCGCAACAGCAGAACGGTCGCGTCCGCGGAAGGCCGGCTGCTCCTGCCGCTGGGACCGCAGCTCGGAAATATCGGAATCGCACCCGAATTCGCCATCGACGTCGACGAAGGGGACTGGAGCCTCGACGTGCCGATCTACTTCGCGCGCAACGGCGAGGGCCAGCTCACCGGGGGCGCAAGGATCGGTTACGCCAGCGAAGGCGACGACGTCTCGTTCGGATTCTTCGTCGGCGTGCCTTTCAACATTCTCAACTGAGCGTCGCAACGGGAGACGCATCATGCGAAATCCGCTCAAAGTCTATTCCGTCTCAGCCCTGACCATCCACGTGGTGAAGACGAATCCGCCGGGCCTAGCCGTCCATGTCGAAGGGGAGGTCTCAACGCCGGGCTGGTCCGAATTCGCACTCCAGCATTACGTGTACGTGCAGCCGCCTCCGGACGGGATTTACGAAGCGGACGTCGTTGGCACCCCGCCGGACGGACCCACGCCGGACGTCGTCACACCCTTCTGCCACGACGAGACCTGGATCGGCTTTCCGCAGGAGCACCTCAAGGGCTTGAGGGTCCATTCCCGCACCAACAGCGTCACAACGATGCTCGAATAGAGCGTGCGCGGGTGCCCCCCGCGGTTGAATGCAAGGAGCAGATATCATGTCGCGAAACCCACCCGCCATTCCCGACTGGATCGTCACGATCTGCCGGGACTTCGCACCAGAGGCCCTGGAACTGGCGCGGTGGTTCCTCATCGCGGGCCTGGTGTTCGGCATCGTAACGGCCATTGCGGAAGCCGTCGCGACGCTTCGCGGCGGCGAGCGAGGCGGTCCCGAGACCAGGAATGTGACCCCGGCAGGCCTCCAGGCCGTGGTCGCGGCGCTGACGTCGCTGCTGACGGCGCTCAGGGAGGCCAAAGCCTGGCTCGCCCTGGTCGTCGCCGGTCTTCTGCTGCTCTGGATCGCCGCGAGCGTGCCGGACCTCTGCCTGCCCGACGAATACCGGCCGCAGCCTCCGGCCGCGCCGCAGAGCCAGAGCTCGAACCCGGCCCCGGCCCCGGGCCAATCCGGCGCGCGGCCGGGTCCCACGGCCCCCGGCACAAGCGGCCAAGGTTCGACGACGGGACCGGCGGCCCAACCGGGGCCGCGGGCGAGCCGCTGACGGCCTACCCGCGTCTGCGGCGACTCCGATTGCCGCTCTGCGGCGGCTCTGGCATCCTGCCCCTGAGTCGCGTGCCGCCTAGCATCAATTCGCCCGCGCCCCTGGGCGCGGGCCGGGGAGGAGCGAAGAGATGTCGATTCCGTTCAGGCGCAAGACCTTCACCCTGACCCAGCCCGACGGCAGCACGCTGGAGGCGATCGGGACCGGCGACCAGCACGAGGCGCGCTTCGCGACGCTCGACGGCCGGCCGATCGTCAGGGAGGATAACGGCTTCTACCGTGCGATCGAGCCGACCGGCTCCGGCGCCGCGACGATCGGCCGGACCATCGGCACGGCGGGCGCGACCGGCGGCGGCGGCCTGCTCTCGATGGCACAGGCCGCGATGAAGGGGCTGCCGACCGAAGGGCCGCGCTGGCGCGAACGGCGCGCCGAGTTCCAGGGGGCCCTGCGCGCCGCCGAGGAAGCCGCGGGCGCGCTCCCCGCGCCGCCGGCACGCCAGACCGTCGGCACCTTCGTCGGCCTGACCTTGCTGATCGACTTTTCAGACGAGCCCGCGACGATCTCGCGCGACGAGATCGAGGCCTTCTGCAACCGGCCGGGCTATAGCGGCTTCGGCAATGCAGGATCGGTGCGCGACTATTTCCGCGACGTTTCCGACGGCAAGCTCGATTACACCAACATCGTCATGCCTTATTACCGCGCGAAGCACCCGCGCTCGCATTATACGGACGAGACCAAGCGCTATCCCAGGCGCGCCGCCGAGCTGATCGAGGAGGCCCTCCAGGACCTCAAGGCCAAGGGCTTCAACCCGGCGCCGCTGACCGCCGACCGCAAGCGGTTCGTCTATGCGCTCAACGTGCTCTACGCCGGGGTGTGCGAGAACAATTGGAGCCAGGGGCTGTGGCCGCATGCCCATACCCTCCCGACCGCGTTCAGCCTCAGCAGCAGCCGCAAGATCCGGGACTATCAGATCACGGACATCGGCGACGAGCTCAGCCTCGGCACTTTCTGCCACGAGAACGGCCACATGATCTGCGACTTCCCGGATCTCTACGATTACGGGCAGGATTCGTATGGCGCGGGCAAATTCTGCCTGATGTGTTTCGGCGGGAGCGACGAGCGCAGCAAGAATCCGGCGCAGGTCGGCGCCTATCTGAAGCATTCGGCGGGCTGGGCGAGCTCGGTGACCCGGCTGACGAACGGGACCACGGTGACGCTTCGCGCCGGCCGCAACGAGTTCGCGCTCCACCGCCGCAACGACCGCGAATATTACATCATCGAGAATCGCGCCTCGGCGGGACGGGACGCCCTGCTGGGCGCCGCCGGCCTCGCCGTCTGGCACGTCGACCAGCGCGGCAGCAACAGCGACCAGGCGGGCACCGCGAGGGCGCATTACGAATGCGCCCTGGTCCAGGCCGACGGCCTCGCCGAGCTCGAAGGCAAAGCCGATATCGGCGACGCCCACGACCTGTTCTGGGCAGGCCATAAGGACAAGGTTTCCGATCTGACGACGCCGCACGTCAAATGGTGGGACGGAACGCCGTCCGGCCTCTCGCTCAGCGCGATCAGCGCCCCCGGCGCGGCAATGACGTTCCGCGTCGGCTGATGCGAAAGGTCCGCTGTCCGGACGGTTAGAAGGCTCGCGTGACCCCGAAGTTCACCGACGTGCGCCGGTAATCGTAGATGCCGACGGTCGAGGAATTGCGTTCGTAGCTCAGGCGGACCAGCGGGGCGAACCCATTGACCGTGAAGTGGCGGAAGGTGCCGCCCGCCGCGAGGCTGTACAGCCACTCCTTGCGGCGGTCGGTGAACAGGAAGAGCCGAGCGTCGCCTTCCAGGCGGCGCAGGCCCGCGGACGCGAAGACGGTGAGACGGCCGAGGTCGCGCCAGTAGAGCAGGGACGCTCCTCCAGCAGCCGTCGAATAGCCGGGGTCGCGTGCCGCCTGGCGCGAGGCGTTCAGGGACAGCGCGCCTCCCGAGCGCGAGTCGAAGGCGCGCTCGTAGCTGGTCGAGAGATCGACCAGCCAGGCGTCCTGCAGGTCGTTCACCCGATAGTCGGCGCGGGCGACCGAGACGGTGGCGTCGAGCTGCGCCTCGCGCCCGATCGCGCGCAGCCAGTTGAGCGAGGCCGACGCGGTTCGGGAGTGGAGCTCACCCCCGTAGAAGCGCGCGCTTCGGGCGATCGACGGCCGAAAGCGGTCGGCGGCCCCATTGATCTCGAGGCCGATCGCAGCGGAGATCGCGATGTCGTTGAACTGGCTCTGCCGATAGAGCTCGGCCTCGCCGGAGATCCGGGGCAGCAGGTTGATGCTGTCGCTGAGTCGGACGCGGGCGAATGCCTGGCCCCCGGTCCTGAGGCCGATGCCGGACTGGGCGCGCGCCTCCTCGGAGAGTTCGAGAGGCGCGATCACCGTGTCGAGCGTCTGGGCGTCGGTCGCTCGATTGATGTTGCTGTCCGGGACGAGCGCGAACGAAAAGGAGCCTCCGAACGGCTGGCGGGCGCGCAATGCTCCGGCGAACTGGTTCACCACCAGGGCAAGCGCGCTCGGCAGGCCGCCGGCCTGGGCCTGGCGCAGCTGGCGGGCGGCAGCCCCCTCGTCCCCGAGGCGGACGAGAACCTGGGCGAGCTCGATGCGGACGCGGCCCGCATCCGGGCGCTCGTCGAGAATCCGCCGGTAGAGCAAGGCTGCCCCTGCATGGTCGCCTCGGGCGGCGAGCAGGCGTCCGTGGCGCCAGCGCGCCTCGCTGCGCACGTCGATGTCGGGATCGGCAGCGAGGGAGGTATAAGCGGCGATCGCCGAGTCGGCGTCGCCGGCGGCGACTGCGCGCTCGGCAAACGCCATGACCTCCGCGGCCGAGAGCCCGGTCCGGGTCTGCGGCGGCGACTGGCCGAAAGCGGGCGCGGCGCAGCACAAGAGGGCCGCCGAAGCGGCGCCGAGAGCGCGGGACGGGAGGCGCATCAGTCCCGCGTACCGACCGCGCCGCCGACGACGCTGATCCGCGGTCCCGTCCCGTCGAAACGGGTGAATCCGAAGAGAAAGCCGAATTCCGCCGCGTTAGGACCGAAGAAGCGCCCCTGGAGGTAGCCTTGGGCCGCAGAGTCGCCAAAGACATGGGCGGTGTACAGGTTCTCGCTGGTGAACCCGCCGCGATAATCGATCACCCCGTAGCGCGTGAACGCGCCGGTCCCCGCGGGCCTGGTATCGAGCGTCACAAGCGAGCTGACGGTGCGTTCGCCGAAGTCGACCGACAAGGTGGCGCTTCCCTGGACGTCGATCGGCGCCCCGGTCAGGTCGCCATGGCCGAACACGATTCCCGAATATTGGCCGGTCCCCGAACGCGGCCGCTGCGATGCGGGCGCGACCGAGCCGTACACCACCCATTGCCGGTTGCTGTGTCCGAAGCTGTTGACCACCGTGATGTCGGCATAGCTGGTGTAGGTCAGCGCGATGCGCGGATTGTCGGGCGTCGGATTGAACAGCGAAGCCGTGAAGCTGTCAGTCTCCGTGTGCTGGCCGGCCGGCCCGGTACCCGCATAGCCGCTGAACGTCGCATTGGTCTCCGCGGCCACCGCCTGGGCCGGCCCGAACTGGTAGGCGTAGGCCGGGACGTTGAGCGGGCCGGTGGAATGATAGGAATAGGTGCGGCTGTCCGCATCGTAGGCGAAATAGGCGTTCTCGATATTCCGCAGCGACGGGTTCTGGATGCCAAGCGCCTGGAGCCGGGTGTAGCCGGTCAGGTCGCGCAGCGCCGGAACCGGTTCGGTGAGGCTGGGATCGCGCCGGCCGACGAGCGAGCCGCTCGCGCTTCCGCCGCTGCCGTCGCTCGCGATGAACGATCCGCCGATCTCCTCCGCGGCCGGACCGAAGAGCCGACCGGTCAGCCCGCCCGAATAATTGCCGATGCCGGTGAAGGCGAGGGTGCCGGAAAAGCCGTTCGCCGCGCTCGACAAGGCCGCGGTGAGGGTGAAGGTGCCGTCGGCGGTCCGGGTGGCGCGGCCGGCGAGGCTGAAATCCTCGCGGAACGCCATCCTGCCGCTTCCGGTCAACGTGCCCGCGCCGAAATCGACGAGCGCGGTGCCCGCCCCGGAGATGTTCATCAGATTGGCATAGTCGCCGTCGGCCGCCGAGCCGCTCAGCCCGATCACGAAGCCGCCGGTCCCGGTGCGCGGGACCGCCGCGCCGGGCGTGGCGATGCCGTAGGCGAAATCGGTGATGCTGTAGCTGGTCGCGCCGCCGCTGCCCTGCGACACGAGCCAGCGCGCGGCGCGCGCATATTGCAGCCCCTGGAGAAGCTGGCCGTTGGTCACCAGCGCCGAATCCGGCGCTGCCGGGAAGCTCAGCACCTCCCGGACGGTGCCCTGGCCCCGGTCCAGCTCGGGCGTGCCGCCCGGCCGATCCGGGCCGAAATATTGCGACCGGTCGGGAGCGATCAGCGAATAGCTGCGCTGGGCGCTGTCATAGATCACCGCGACCGCGCTGGGGGCGGCCGCGCTGTTGCTGAACGTCCCCGAATTCACGTTCCATCCCGACGAGCCGGTCAGGGTCGTCGACAGCCGCGCGGCGTCGCTCGGCAGGAAGGCATTGGCGGTGAGGTTGGTCACGGTCGCGTTCGATCCCGCGGGCGCCTGGCTGCGGCCGACGAGGACTCCGGCGGCGACGCGGCCGTCGCCCTGCCGCACCGCATAAGCGGCGCCCACTTCCTGGGCGGTCGGGCCGTAGAAAGCGCCGTTGATGCTGCCGGAGAGCTCGCCGAAGTCGCCATAGCGGAAGGTGCCGGTGAAGCCGTTCGCGCTGCTCGCCAGGCGGGCTTCCCCGGAGAAGACGGTCGCGCCGGTGATCGGCGCGCCCATCGTCCCGACGGTCGCCACGGCGCCGCTCGCAAAGTCGACCTGAACCGTCCCCTGGCCCGTGACGGCGGCGACATTGTCGTTCACCGACTCCACCCCGACGAGGTCGACCGCATATTCGCCGGTGCCGGTCCGCGGGACGGCCGGGACGGGCGTGCGGACGCCGTAGGCGACGGCGTCGAACGATCCGCTGATCGTCGAGCTGCTCTCGACCGTCCGCTGCCAGAAGGCGCCGCCGACATAAGTGTAGGTGAAGCGGCCGGATCCGCCGGCATTGGTGAGCGTGAGGCTGTCGACGGTCGACCCGCTGACCCTCTTGTAGACGGTGAGGGTAGCGGTTGTCTGCGACGCGTCGATGTGGGCGGGCGTGAAGGCGAGCGAGCGCCCGCCCGCGGTCAGTGTATAGCTCTGCGAACCGGCGTCGTAGCTGATCGTGCCGGTGGCGAGAGCCGTGTCCGTCGTCGGCGTGCCGCCGGCGCGGGGGAAGGACGCGGTCGCGGTCGCGGTGTCGTTGGGGAAGCTTTCGCTGACCTGGAGATTGGCGAGGCTGCTGTTCGACGCGGGAGGCGGCGGGGGCGGCGGCGGTGGCGGAGGCGGGGGTGGCGGAGCGGGCGGAGCAGGCACCGGCGTGGGCGTCGGATTGATTCCGCCGCCCCCGCCGCCGCCGCAAGCAGACAATAAAGCGCACGCCGCCACCGTGGCGACCAACCGAGCCTTGAACATTCTCTGGAAACTCCACCCCCGAAGAAGTCATTCATAAGACATGAAAAACCAGTGTCAACGCGCTCGCGCGAAGTTCCCTTCCAAAAGGAAGGGCGGAGCTTTCCAATTCCGCGGCGTCGACGCGCCACGCCGAATTCCGTTTGGAAGCGCGCCGACAGGGCGGTAGACCGGGGGGGAGGGGGACGTACGAATGCGGCCGATTCCAACCATCGCTCTGGCACTCGCCGCCGCCGCCTGTCAGCCGGCTCGTCCCGTGGTCGGCGAGATTGGCCGGATCGGCGTTCCGCAATCCCCGATCCTGAGCTCGGCTCAAGTTCCGGCGGGCCATCGCCTCGTCTATGTCAGTGGAACGGTGCCGGACGCGGTGGATCCCTCGGCGCCCGCGGGATCGGTGCAGCGTTACGGGGATACCGCCACGCAGACGCGGTCGGTGCTGCGCAAGATCGAGACGGAGCTGGCGCGGCACGGCCTCGGCCTCGGCGACATCGTGATGATGCGCGTGTTCCTGGTGGCGCCGCCGGGCCAGGACCGGATGGACTTCGCCGGAATGATGGGCGCCTATCGCGAGTTTTTCGGGACGGCCGCGCAGCCGAACCGGCCGGCGCGCTCGACGATGCAGGTGGCTGGGCTGGTCGATCCCGGCTGGCTGGTCGAGATCGAGGCGACGGCGGCGGCGCCGCGGTGACGAGGTGAGAATCGACAAACAGCCGTTCGTCCCGAGAAGCCGTCGAGCGAAGTCGAGACGGCGTATCGAGGAATCAGGTCCTTCGATACGGCCCCTCGCTACGGGCTTCGCCCTACTCGGTTCCTACTCAGGACGAACGGCGGGCGCGAAATGGGGGACGGCATGGCGCTGACGCGGCGGGCATTTCTGGAACGGCTGGGCGCTGTCGGCGGCTACAGCGCGGCCTATCTCGGCATGGAGGCGCTGGGACTGCTCAATTCGCCCGCCGCCGCCGAGCCGCTCGACCTGCCGCGCGCCGCCGGGAACGGCCGCAAGGTGGTCATCCTCGGCGCCGGGATTGCGGGGCTGGTCTCGGCCTACGAGCTGAAGCGCGCCGGCTGGGACGTGATGGTGATCGAGGCCCGCAACCGGATCGGCGGGCGGGTCTGGACGGTCCGCGGGGGCGACCGCGTCGTGCAGACCGGACGCCCGGACCAGCTCTGCACCTTCTCCGAGGGCCTCTATCTCAATGCCGGCGCCGCGCGCATCCCGCACCAGCACCACACGATGCTGGGCTATGCGCGCGATCTCGATGTCCCGATCGAGGTCATGGTCAACGCCAACCGCGCGGCGCGCTGGGAGTTTAGCGGCCGCGTCCACAGCAACCGGCAGATGCAGAACGATTTGCGCGGGCGGCTCGCCGAGCTGTTCGCCAAGGCCATCGACCGCGGTGCGCTCGACGGCCAGATGAGCCCGGCCGAGAAGACTTTGATGCGCCAGTTCCTGCGCTTCTACGGAAGCCTGGCGGAGAATGGCGACTACGCGCCGGACGGGCGATCCGGCTATGCCGAGATGCCGGGAGGATACGAGCAGGCCGGTCGGACGCTGCCGCCGCTGCCCCTCAACGAGATATTGAGCGGGCGGCCGGTCGGGCTGCCCTTGCTGTTCGAGGAATTCTTCGACCAGCAATCGCCGATGTTCCAGCCGGTCGGCGGCATGGACCGGATCGCGCACGCTCTCTACCAGCGCGTCCGCCGCAACGTTCGGCTGAACTCGCCGGTCACCGAGATCCGCCGGGTCGGCGAGCGGGTGCGCATCGTCCATGGCGGCCGAGCGACCGAGGCCGATTACTGCATCTGCACCCTGCCGCTGCCCTTGCTCGCGCGCGTCGACAACGATTTCTCGCCGGCCAAGAAGGCGGCGATCCGCGACGTCCCCTATCTGCCCAGCGTCAAGGCCGCGTTCGAGGCGCCGCGCTTCTGGGAGCAGGAGAGCATTTACGGCGGCCTCGGCTGGACGGACCGCGTGAATGAGAATCTGATCTACCCTTCGAACGATTGGCACGCCGAGAAGGGGGTGCTGGTCGCGGCCTATGTCGCGGGCTGGACCGGGCAGGACCACCCCGAGCGCTTCACCGCGATGAGCCACGAGGAGCGCTTCCGCGCCTGCCGCGAGTCGGTCGAGGCGCTGCATCCGGGCAAGTCGCGGCTGCTCGCGAAGCCGGTCACGGTCGCCTGGGGCCTGACCCCCTGGTCGGAGGGCGTCGGGCCGAACAGCGGCGACTGGTTCGCGACGCCGCGGGCGCCGCGCTACGCCGAGCTGCTCCGGCCCGAGGGACCGGTCTTCTTCGCCGGCGAGCATCTGAGCTACGTGATGTTTTGGCAGGAGGGCGCGGCCCTGTCCGCGCACGCGGCGATGCGACTGCTGACCGCGCGGGCGCGGGAACGGGCCGCCGCGGCCTAGCTTCAGCTTCCGGTCAGCTGCGCTCGTCCAGGCAGGGTTTCCCTTGTCCGACAAAGGCCTGCCGATGCGCCGCCGTCTCTTGCTGCTGCTCGCCTGCGCGCCCGCGACCCTGTCCGCGCAGCCCAACCCCGGCACCTATCCGACGATCGAGACGGCGCCGCCCGCCGGCTTCGGCGACGCCCCGCCCGGTCCGGACGGGCGGCCGAGCGGCGAGGCCGGCTGGTACGCGCAGGCGCACGGCGTCAGCGAGGCCGAGGCGCAGCGGCGGATGCGGCTGCAGCACGAGGTCGTCGGGGAGATCGGGCGGATCGGGCCGCGGCTCGAGGCCGAGCAACGCGGCAATTATGCCGACATCTGGATCGAGCATATGCCCGAATGGCGGGTCGTGGTCGGCTTCGTCCGCGATCCCGAGGCGACCCTGAGGCGCTACACCTCCAATCCCTTGTTCGTCGCCCGCCAGGTCCGCCACTCGCTGGTCGAGCTTCGCGCCGGGCAGGAGGAGGCGTTCGCGCAGCTGCGGCGGCTCGGGATCCCGGCGGAAGGCGGAACCTATGTGTCGGACAACCAGGTCAGGATCACGGCCGCGGTCGACGCGGAGGAGGTCGCGGCCCTGCTCGCGAGCGGGCGGCTGCGCCTTCCGCCGTTCGTGCGGGTGACCGGCGCGGACGCGCTCGATCCGGCCGAGCCGGTGGCGCAGGAGGCGCGCCGCTTCGTGCGCATCCTGCCGCAGGCGCGGCACCGCACCGGCGCGGAGACGGCCGAGCTCAATGTCGGCACGATCGTGCTTCGCGACGGCTGCTTCCGCCTCGACCGCGCGGGCCAGGACGATCCGTTCGCTTTTTTCGGCGCGGAGACCGGCGTCCGGCTCGACGATTCGGGCGCGCTCATCCTCTACCAGCGCGGCGCGGGCGGCTATGGCGGCGATCCGGCGCGGGTCGGCGAGCGGATGGTGCTCGGCGGCGGGGCGGGCCGCGAAATCACCGACGCCGACGCGGCCGCGGCGGTCCGCGCGGCCTGCGGGCCCGGGCGGGTCGTTTTCGTCGGCAACCCGCGCAGCTATTCGGCCTTCCGCCGCCGCCATTCCGCCTGGCGCGTCGACGCCATCGCGCAGCGCCAGCGGGTCCCGCGCGAGGAGGCCTGGCGCCGGCTCACCGCCTGCTGGGCGCGCGAGGACGAATTCGCCGACCGCGTGCGGCGCGGGACGGCCGGTCCCGATCCGGTGCCGCCCCAGCCCTGCGAGGACCCGCCGCCCCCGCCCCCGCCCCCGCGGCGCTGAATCCGGTTTCGAATCGCTTTGGGCAAGCGCCCGCGCCTGTTATTCCCGGTGCGACACGAACGAGGGGACGGACGATGGTGAAGCGCGCTCTTCTTCTGCTGGCCGCGATCGTGACGGCTCCGCTCGCCGCGCAGAGCGCACGACAGCCGCTCGGCGAGGCGGAGCTGCGGGCGGCGGTGACGGCGCCCGGGCGGCCGGCCGACCAGATTGCGCTCGACGAGGTGAGGCGACCGGCCGAGGTGCTCCGCTTCATGGGCCTGCGCCGCGGCGACCGCGTCCTCGATTACTTCACCGGCACCGGTTACTATGCCGAGATCATGGCCCGGGCGGTCGGCCCCCAGGGGCTGGTCGTCGGCTGGAACGGCGAGAGCTTCATGCGCAACGAGCGGGTGGGCACGGCGCTGGCCGGGATCCGCGCGCGCAGCCCCAACACTTATTTCTACGGCACGCCGATGACGGCGCTCTCCTTCGCCCCCGAGAGCTTCGACTTCGTGATGCTCCACCTCGTCTATCACGACGCCTACTGGGAGAGCGCGCGCTTCGGCCTGCCGCGGATCGACCCGAACAGCGCCGTCCAGGCGATCTGGAACGCGACCCGGCCGGGCGGAATCGTCGCGGTCATCGACCACATCGCGGATCCCGGCGGGGACACCCGCGCCGTCGTCGAGGCGACCCACCGGATCGATCCGGCGACGGTCCGCGCGGACTTCGAGCGCGCCGGCTTCGTGCTCGAGGCGCAGAGCGACATGCTGCGCAATTCGGCCGACGACCACAGCCGCAACGTCTTCGACGAGTCGATCCGCGGGCGGACCGACCGTGTGGTCTACCGCTTCCGGAAGCCCGCGCGGCGGCGCTGACGGTCTCGGCCGTTCGGCATTCGGCGGCGGGACGCGCGGGGGGCGCGACGAATGGGGGTTGCGCTCTGCTACAAACGTGGCATGCTACGGAGGTAGCAGGAGAGAGTCCTTGATCGAATCGCTGCCGCGCCGCGAGCGCGAGATTTTCGAGATCCTGGTGAGCGCCGGCGAGGCGACCGCCGCCGAGGTGCGCGAGCGCATGGCCGATCCGCCTTCCTACTCGGCGGTGCGGACCCTGCTCGGGCGGCTCGAGGCCAAGGGCCATGTCCGCCACACGATGCGCGAGCAGAGCTACGTCTATCGCAGCGTGCCGCAGCGCTCGAAGGTGCGCGAATCGGCGCTGAAGCAATTCGTAAAGACCTTTTTCGACGGCTCCGCCGCCAGCGCGGCGACCGCGTTGCTCGGCCTCACCAAGACGATGAAGCCGGAGGAGCTGGAGGCGCTTCAGCGCGCCATCGACGATGCGAAGGAGCGGCAGTGATGAGCTTCGAGTTCCTGATCGAAATGGCCTGGAAGTCGGCGCTGATCGCCGGCGTCGCCCTCGCGCTCGCCGCGACCCTGCGCTCGCGCGCCGCCGCCGACCGGTCCGCGGTGCTTCGCGTCGCCGTCACCCTGCTCCTGCTCCTGCCGCTCTTCTCGCTCGTCCTGCCCAAGCTCCAGATCGAGGCCTGGGCGGCGGAACCGGCGGGGGCGATCGCCGCCGCCTCTCCCGCCGATTTCGCCGCGGCCGCGACGCCCGCCGCGACGCCCGCGCCGCGCGCCGCGGAGTTCGCCTCCGCGCCCGCGCCCGAGCCGATGCGGGACGATCCGAGCCTGCTCTTCCTGATCCTCTATCTGGGCGGGGTCGCGATGGCGGGCGCCCGGCTCGGCGCAGGCCTTTGGACCTTGCGGCGCTGGACCAGGGCGTCCCGCGAGATCGACTCCCCGCAATGGACCGAAGCGTTCGAGCGCGCGCGCTGGACCGCGGACGCGCCGCGCGGGCTGAGGCTGCTGGTTTCGGACGAAGCGCCGTCGCCGCTGAGCTGGGGCCTGCTGCGTCCGGTCATCCTGATCGACCGCGACACGCTCGACGAACCCGAGGACGCGGACGCGATCCTGGCCCACGAGATCGCGCACGTCGTCCGCCGCGACTGGGCGGTGCTGATGCTCACCCGGATCGCGGCGGCCTTGTTCTGGTTCAACCCTTTGGTCTGGCTGCTCGAGCGCGAGGTCGTCCAGCAGGCGGAGGAAGCGGCGGATATCGAGGCGGCGCTCTGCGTCGAGCCCGCGCGCTATGCGCAGACCCTGGTCCACTGGGCGCAGTTCAGCGCCGGCGCGCTCGTCCCGGCCAACAGCATCGCGCCCTCCGCTTCGGCGCTGTCCCGGCGGGTCCGCGCGATCCTCGACGCCCGCCGCCGCTCGGCCCAGGCAGGCTCGCCGTGGGCGCTGGCCGCGACCGCCGGCTGCGCCTTGTTCGCGGTGACCCTCGCGGTGCTGCAGCTGATCCCGGCCGTCGCCGAAGCGCGCGACGGACCGCGCGCCCCGGCGGCGCCCGCTTCCGCCCCCGCGGCGCCGCCCTCCCCGGCTGCGGTCGCCGTGGCGCCGATCCCTCCCGGCGCGGCGCCGCCCTTGGTGGTGATCGGCGCCGCCGCGCCTGCCGCGCCTGCCGCGCCTCCGCCGCCTTTGCCCGCCAAGCTGGCCCTCCATCCCCACCCTGCCAATCCCGCCGTTCCCCCGGCTGCGCCGGCTCCGGCTCCGCTACCCCCGATCGTCGACGTGGACGAGGCCGCGATCGCCCGGCACGTCGAGGCCGCGGTGGCGGCGGCGACCCGCATGGCCGCCGTCGAGACCCGGCGGATCGCCGCCCAGGCCACCGCCGCGGCGCGCCGCGGAGTGGCGGCCGGCGCCGTCGGGATCGAGCGCGGCGCCGAAGGGCTCAGCGACGGCGCCCGCCGGATGGAGCAGGAGGCCGACCAGCTCGGCTCGCCCCGCTACCGCGAACGGCGCATCGCCGAGGCCGCCGCCCGCGGCGAGCACCTGACCCACCAGGAGCTGATCGAGCTTTCGCGGGACCTGCGCGACGGCGCACGCGGGATGCGCGAGGGCGCGCGCGACATGCGCCGCGCCGCCGCGGAGATGCGTCGCGAGGGCCGCGACTGAGCCGCACCGCCGGTCGAGCCGCCATTGTAGTGAGCGTTCGCCGCGCCTAGCTGTGCCTGATCGGCTTGGATGGGTGCTCCGTTGCGCGTTTCATACATCAATGCGGTCGGCACCGCCGTCCCCGGCCACGACGTCCATCGCGCCTTCATCGAATGGGCGGAGCGGCGGATCGAGGATGACCGCGGCCGCGCACTGTTCCGGCGGATGGCCGAGCGCTCGGGGATCGAGCATCGCTGGTCGGTGCTCGCGCCGGGCGAGGGCGGCGGCTCCCCGGTCGCGCCGGGCGGCTTCTACCAAGGCACCGCGCCCCCGACCTCGGAGCGGATGAAGGTCTATGCGGAGGAGGCGCCGAAGCTGGCGCTCGAGGCGATCGGCCGGCTCGCCAGCCAGGTCTCGCTGGCCGGCATCACCCACCTCGTCGTCGCCAGCTGCACGGGCTTCACGGCGCCGGGCATCGACCAGATCATCGCCGAGGCGCTCGGCCTCGCCGAGGTCGAGCGCACCCTCGTCGGCTTCATGGGCTGCTACGCCGCCGTCTCGGCGCTTCGCGTCGCGGACCATATCGTGCGCGCCGAGCCGCAGGCGCGGGCGCTCGCGGTCACGGTCGAGCTGTCCTCGCTCCATCTGCAGGAGGAGGACGAGGTCGAGCCTTTGCTCGCGATGCTGCAGTTCAGCGACGGCGCGGCGGCGGCGCTGGTCACCGCCGAGCCGGAGGGTTTCGCGATCGAAGGCAGCTTCGCGACCTCGCTCGAGGATTCGGCCGGGCTGATCACCTGGACGATCGGCGACACCGGCTTCGCGATGCATCTTTCGGGCGAGGTGCCGTCGCGGATCGGCGCTGCCCTGCACGACGACAAGGTGCGCTCGAAGATGCTGGGGTGCCGGCAAATGGACGAAGTGGACGCCTGGGCGGTCCATGCCGGCGGGCGCTCGATCCTCGACGCGGTCGAGAAGGGCCTGGGCCTGGACCCACAGGCGCTGGCGGCGTCGCGGGACGTGCTCGCGCGCTTCGGCAACATGTCGTCCTCGACCCTGATGTTCGTGCTCGCCGACCTGCTCGCCCGCCCCGAGGCGAAGCGGGGGGTCGCGCTCGCTTTCGGCCCCGGGCTCGCCGCGGAGGGGTTCCGCTTCTCGAGGGCGGGATGAGCCAGCTCGCGCATCGGCTCGTCGCCGACGAGCAGATGGATGACCCCGCGCTGGACTCGAAGGTCTATGCCGCCGTGATCGGCGACCTCGCCAGGGTCAATTCCCTGCTGATGGTCTACCGGCCGACCATCGTCTTCATCCGCCGCACGCTGAAAGGCCGGCGCAGCTTCAGGCTGCTCGACGTCGGCTACGGCCAGGGGGACATGCTGCGCGCGATCGCCCGCTGGGCGAGGCGGCGCGGGGTCGAGGCGAAGCTGGTGGGAGTCGATCTTAACGAACGCAGCCTCGCCGCAGCGTCCGCCGCGACTCCGCCGGGCCTGCCGATCGAATTTCGCACCGGCGACTATGCCGACACGGCCGGCGCGGGCTGGGACTATGTGATCTCGAGCTCGACCACCCACCACATGACCGACGCCGAGCTGCATGCCTTCCTCCGCTTCATGGAGGCGGAGGCGCGGATCGGCTGGTACGTCAACGACATCCACCGCCACCCGCTCGCGCATTGGAGCTTTCCGATCCTGGCGCGGACGATGCGCTGGCACCGGATGGTGCGCGAGGACGGCTGCACCTCGATCCAGCGCGGCTTCAGGCGCGCCGACTGGCAGCGGCTGATCGCGGAATCGGGCATCGATCCGGCGGGGCCGAAGGTGGTCCGGCGGTTCCCGCTGCGGCTGTGCGTCGAGCGCGCGCGCTGATCGCCGGCGGCGGGCCGGCCGGGTCCGCCGCCGCGATCGCGCTGGCCCGATCCGGCCTCGCGCCCGAGCTGATCGAGCGCAGCGGCGGGGAGCGCGACGTCGTCTGCGGCGGCTTCCTCGGCTGGGACGCGCTCGCCGCCTTGCGCCGGCTCGGCGTCGATGCGGCGGCCTTGGGAGCGCGGCCGATCGAGCGGCTGCGGCTGGTCTCAAGCGAGCGCGTCGTCGAGGCGAAGCTCCCGCGGCTCGCCGCCGGCCTTTCGCGGCGCCGGCTCGACGCGGCGCTGCTCGACGCGGCCGAAGCGGCGGGCGCGCGGCTGGTCCGCGGCCGCGCCGTGCGGGCCGCCGAGGGGCGCCGGCTGCGGCTCGACGACGGCGAAGAGGTCGAGGCCGAAGCCCTGTTCCTCGCCACCGGCAAGCACGAGCTGCGCGGCCTCGCCAGACCGATCGAGGGACGGCGCGAGGAGCCGGCCGCGGGCCTGCGCGCCGCGCTTCCGGGCTCGCCGCGTCTCGCGGCGGCGCTCGCCGGCTTCATCGAGCTGCATCTGTTCGACGAGGGCTATGCCGGGCTTTTGCTGCAGGAGGATGGAAGCGCGAACCTCTGCCTCTCGGTCTCGCGCCGCCGGCTCGCGGCGGCCGGAAGCCCGGCGGCGCTGGTCGAGGCGATCGCGGCGGAAGCGCCGCGGCTCGGCGAGCGGATCGGCGGCGCGGCGCCGGAAGCGTGGGAGGCCGTGGCGGGCGTGCCTTACGGCTGGCGCGCGGCGACGACACAGCCGGGCCTGTTCCGGATCGGAGACCAGGCGGCGGTCATCGCCTCGCTCGCCGGCGACGGCATCGCCATCGCGCTCGCCAGCGGCATCGGCGCGGCGGAGGCGTTTCGCGCCGACGGACAGGGCGCGGCCCAGGCCTGGCAGCGCGGCTTCGCCCGCCGCGCGGAGCGCCCGGTGGCCGTGGCCGAGCGCCTCCGTGCGGCGGCGGAGCGGAGCGGCCCGCGGGGTGCGCTGATGCGGCTGCTCGGCGCCCTGCCGATGCTCGTGCCGCTCGCCGCCCGGCTGACGCGGATCGGTTGACTTCGGCCTGTTCTTCGGCAGTCTGCGGCGACCATTCAGGGGGTGACAAGAGCATGATTCGCAAGACGATTATGACCGCGCTGCTGGCATCGTCCGCTTCGCTGGCCGCGGCGCAGCCGCCGCCCGCGACGGTCCCGGCGCCGGGGGCGGTCCAGACGGTTCCGGCCGCGGTGCAGCCGGCCGCGCCCGATCCGGCGCGGCTGGCGGCGGCGCGCCGCCTCGTCGACGAGGCGCTCCCGCAGTCGCTGCTCCAGCGGGCGATCGACGCCGGAGTCCAGCACGCCGCGGCACAGGAAAGCCGCGACCCCGAGGAGGCCCGCCGCGATCCGCACCTCGCGGAGCGGACCCGGATCACGGCGCGGGTGGTCGGCGAGGAAGCGAATCGGATCCTGCGCGAGATCGATCCGAACCTCAGGAGCCTGCTCGCCGATTTCTACGCCCGCCGCCTCTCGCTCGCCGAGCTGGAGGAAGGAGCCCGCTTCTACGCCAGCCCGATCGGCCGGCGCTTCTACGAAGGCGCGATCAACGTCGCGCTCAGCCCCGAATACGACCGGGCGATGCGGGCCCTCACTCCGCAGATGGAAAGGGCGATGGAAGGCGCCGACCAGCGCTATCTCGCGGCCACCGCCGATTTGCCGCCCTTCCCCGGGGAGACGAGGCCGCCTGCAGGATCGACGCCGCCTCCCGCACCGCCCGCGCCACCGCGCGCGGCGCCGGCCGCGCCGCCGCTGCCGGCCGTCGATCCCGCGAGGCTCGCCGCGGGCAACCGGATGGCCGAAGCGGTGTGGCCGACCGGCCTGTTCGATCAGCCTCTCAACCTGGAGCCGGCGCTGAATGCCGTGCTCGCGATGCGCGTCGGCGATTTCGGGATACCGCTCCCGCCGCAGGCCCAGGTCGATCCCAATGCGACCTTCGCTGCCATCGCCAGCGGCTTCGACCCGCATTTCAGCCGCCGCCTGCCGGTCATCGCGCGCTTCGCCGCGGGCGAGATGGCCCGGATGGGGACGGCGATCGAGCCGGACTGGAAGCGGATCGCGGCGGTCTTCTACGCCCGCGAGTTCACCGTCGCGGAGCTCGATGCGATGGCCGGCTTCTTCTCGTCGCCGGCCGGCCGCCGCCTCAACCTCGAGACCTACCGCGCGTTCGAGGACCCGGCGCTGGTCCGCGGCCTGGTCCAGCTGCTGCCGCGAATCGCCGTGCAGATCCCCGCAGTGTCCCAGCGGATCGAGCGGGCGACGGCGCATCTTCCGCGGCCGTCTCCGCCACCCGGCGCCGACCAATCGGGCGAGGACCACGACCAAGGCGAGAGCGGCGAGCAGCACGATCATTGAGCCGCCGTTCAGGGTCGGCTCAGGCGCGGCGGCTAGGCTGGCGCAACCGAGTCGCGCGCCCGGGCGTTTTCGCCGCGTGCGGCACCTGTCGAGTTCGAGGAGGCTTGTATGCGTAGGATCCTGATCGGCCTTGCCGCTTTGGCGGCCGCCGGACCGGCTGCCGCCCATCCCCATGACGATGCCGACCGCGACATCGCCCGCGCGATCCCGCATCCGGCCGAGGTCGAGGCCGCCGGCGAAGCGGTCGACCGCGTCGTCGGGGCGCTGCTCGACGTGCCGATCGGGCCGCTGGTCGATGCGATCGACGCGGCCGATCCCCGCGGCGCGCGCCATCGCCGGCCGCACCGGCGCGACGAGACGCTCGGCGACCTCGCGGCAGACGGCGACCCCACTTTCGAGGCGCGGCTGCGCCACGACATTCGCGCCGCGACCGCGGGCGCGGGCGCCGCGGCCGAACAGCTCGCAATCGTCGCCCCCGAGATGCGGCGCGCGCTCGAGCGGATGGAGGCGGACGTCGCCCGCGCCGTCGACGCGGCCCGCGCCAGGCGCGGGCGCCGCTGAGGCGGGCTCCCGGCAGCGTCTCCCGCAAAAGGTGCGTAGACCTATTCGGCGCGGGCGCTAAAGCCTGTGGCGATGTGGCAGCTCTACCAGTTCCCGCTCTGCCCGTTCTCGCGCAAGGTCCGGCTGCTGCTCGGCGAAAAGGGCGTGGCGCACGAGCTGGTGCGCGAATCGCCCTGGCTGCGCCGCGACGAGTTCGTCGACATGAACCCGGCCGGCCAGACGCCGGTGCTGGTCGAGGACAAGGTCGGCACGGTGCTGATCGACAGCGGCGCGATCTGCGAATATTTCGAGGAGACGATCCAGAAATCGCCGATGATCCCGGGCACGGCGGTCAACCGCGCAGAGGTCCGCCGGCTCGTCGCCTGGCTCGACGACCAGCTCTACCGCGAGGTGGTGGCGCCGATGATGGAAGAGCGGATGACCAAGCGGCTGGTCGCGCGCGATCCGCCCGACACGCGGGTGCTGCGCGAGGCGATGAAGGTCGCCAACAACTATCTCGACTATCTCGATTACCTGCTCGATCACCGCCGCTGGCTCGCCGGCCCGGTGCTCAGCCTCGCCGACCTCGCCGCGGCGGCGCACCTGTCGGTCGCCGACTATCTCGGAGGCATCGAGTGGCGCGGGCACAAGCAGACGACGGACTGGTATTCGGTGATCAAGTCGCGCCCCAGCTTCCGACCGCTGCTGACCGAGCGGATGGAGGTGATCTCGCCGCCCGCCCATTACGACAAGGTCGACTTCTTCTAGCCGTGCCGTTGTGGGGTCGCGACCGGCCGAAGTCGTTTCATTTTTGTTCTTGACTTGTAGGAATCTTCCTATCATAAGGGCCAATGCCGAGTCGCAAGCTCGGCGCGGCTCTTTGACATTGTGAGAAGAACATTGCGGCGTGCCCGCCCGCCGCGAACGTCGCCTCAGCGTGGCGCCCGTACGGCCGCGATCGCCTCGGCGCAGATGCGCGTCGCATCGGGGCTGAAGCCGACGAACAGCATCTCGTCGAAGGCGTCCGGATGCGCGGCGAGCTCGGCGGCCACCGCCTCCGCCGCGACTGCCGCCGCCAGCGGAGCGGGGTAGCCGTAGATGCCGGTCGAGATTGCCGGGAAAGCGATGGTGCGCAGCTCGTGCTCGCGTGCGAGGGCGAGGCTGTTGCGGTAGCAGGACCCGAGCAGCTCGGCCTCGCCTCGACCTCCGCCGCGCCAGACCGGACCGACGGTGTGGACGACGTGGCGGGCAGGCAGCCGGTACCCTTGCGTGAGCCGCGCCTCGCCGGTCGGGCAGCCGCCCAGCGCCCGGCATTCGGCGAGCAGATCAGGGCCGGCGGCGCGATGTATGGCCCCGTCGACGCCGCCGCCGCCCAGCAAGCTTTCGTTCGCGGCGTTGACGATCGCGTCGACCCGGAGCGCGGTGATGTCGCCCTCGATGGCCCGCCACGCGGTCATGCGCCGTCCCTCAGGAAGCGGCGGATCCAGGCGGCGACGCGGGCGCGGTCGTCGGGCCGGTCGAGCGAGGCCGAGGCGGCGTCGGGATCGGGAAGGATGTCGCGGCGAAGCGCGATCAGCGCCCTGGCGTAATCGGGCGCGAACTCCGGGTGGAACTGCATCGAGATCGCCGGCTGGTCGCGATAGGCGAGCATGCCGAACGGGGTGAAGGCCGAAGCGGCGAGGATCGTGCTTTGCGGCGGCTGCACGACGATCTGGTCCTGGTGCGAGACCGGAACGGCGATGCGCCCGGCATCGTCCATCCACGGGGCGCGGGCGGCCACCTCGTAGGTCTGGAGGCCGACGCCCCAGCCCTTGTCCGACTTCTCGACCTTGCCGCCGAACGCCTCGGCCATGATCTGATGGCCGAAGCAGATCCCGACCAGCTTCGCCTTGCCTTTCGCCCCGCGCAGGAACGCCTTCAGCGGGGCGATCCAGGGGAGCGGGTCGTAAACGCCCGCGGGCGAGCCGGTGACCAGATAGGCGTCGTGCGCCTCCGGCCGCTCCGGAAGCTCCCCCGCGGCCGCATCGTAGGTGGCGGTCTCGAAGCCGGGGCCGAGCAGGTCGCGGAACATGGCCGGATAGTCGCCGAAGCGCGCCGCGAGGTCGCCCGGCGGGCGCCCGGTCTCGAGGATGCCGACGTTCATGCAGCTCCGTCATTGCGAGGAGCGGAGCGACGAAGCAATCCAGTAGCTCCGACACTGGGCTGGATTGCCTCGCTGCGCTTGCAATGACGGAGGGGGCTGCCGTCAGCAGATGCTCTCAAACAGGTCCGCCCACTCCGGGTTCATCGCCTCGATGAGCGCGAGCTTCTTCCTTCTCGACCCGCCCTTGAGCTGCTTTTCGCGAGCGATGGCGCTGCCCATCTCATCGTGCACCTCATACCAGACGAGCATTCCGCACCGATATTTGCCCGCAAAGCCCTTGCGGAGGTTGCGATGCTGCGAGGTGCGCTGCACGAGGTTCGAGGTGACGCCGGTGTAGACGGTGCCATTACGCCTGCTGGCCATGATGTAGACGGCCGGCTGCTTCATCCGGCTCCTCCGCGCTAGCCTGCGCAGACTGGATTGCTTCGCTGCGCTCGCAATGACGGCTAGAACCTGAACCTGACCGTGCCGCGGAGCGTGCGGGGGGCGCCGGGGGCGATGTTGTTGTCGTTGTGGGCGGTGGCGAAATAATCGGCGCCGGTGACGTTCTCGAGGTTGAGCTGCGCCTCGATGCCCTCGCTGAGCTCGAAGAAGGCGGCGGCGTCGAGGCGGGCGTAGCCTGGGAGGGTCACGGCGTTGCTGATGGACGTGTACATGCGCGAGCGGGCGACCAGGCCCAGGCCCAGGCCCAAGCGCTCGGCGACCTCGTAACGGTTCCACATCGAGAATTGGTGGCGCGGAACCAAAGGCACGGCGCGGCCGGCGGGCGCGGCGGCGGTGGTGCGGCTGATCTCGGCCTCCTGAAGCGCATAGCCGGCCGAGACCTGCCAGCGGTCGGTGACGTTGCGCTCGAGGCCGATCTCGATGCCGCGGCTGCGCTGGGCGCCGGTGAGCACGATCGTGCCGGGCGTCGGCCCGGGCGCGCGGGTGTTGGTGCGGTCGAGCTGGTAGACCGCGAGCGTGGCGAGCAGGCCGGGGACGGGCTCCCATTTCGCGCCCACCTCGTAATTGTCGAATCGCTCGGGCTCCAGCGCCGCGCCGGTAAGGTCGAGGGAGGTGAACTGGTCGCCGGCGCTGGGCAGATAGGAGCGGCTGTAGCTGGCGTAGAGCGTCAGCGCGGGCGCCGGGCGGAAGATCAGGCCGAGGCGCGGCGAGACCAACTCGTCGGTGCGGCCGAAGCGGGCGCCGTTGTTGAGGTTGACGGCGTCGAGATCGAAGCGGTCGAAGCGCAGGCCGGCGAGGATCTCGAACGCGTCGGAGATCCGGATCTGGTCCTGGACGTAGATCGCGGCGATCGTCGCCTCGGTCTCGTTGAAGTTGGCGGGCGTTCGGGCGGCGTTGGTGTTGACCGGGCGGAAGACGATGTCGGCATCGATCGTCGGGGAGGAC
The DNA here is from genome assembly GCA_035628635.1 of Allosphingosinicella sp. GTDB lineage: Bacteria > Pseudomonadota > Alphaproteobacteria > Sphingomonadales > Sphingomonadaceae > Allosphingosinicella. The sequence goes on along the minus strand of DASPJJ010000033.1, from coordinate 77,098 downwards.
GCCAGGACGCCGAAGCCGGCGCTGTCGCTCGGCTGGAAGAAGCCGTTAAAGCGGCGGCTGCGAGTCTCCTGCCGGCCGAGCTCGAAGCCGAACAGCAATGTGTGGCCGACGCCGCCGGTGTCGGTCCGCCAGACGAGGTCGGTCTGGCTGATCAGATTGTGGCGCCGGGCGGTGTCGCGATAGGCGGAGAGGCTGACGATGCCCGACGCCTCGTTGAGGTCGGAGGGATAGATGTTCTGATAGGCCTTGTCGTAATCCGCATATTGGGTGCGGTTGCGCAGCGTCAGGCCTTCGGCGAGCCGGTGCTCGACCGCGAAGCTGCCGATATGGACGTCGACGTCGGCGAAGCTGTCCTCGGGATCGCCGAAGAACAGCCGGTCGGCGCCCTCGAGCGGACGGTCGTTGAACGCGGGGACGCCGCGATCGGTGGTGCGGCGGTCGTGGAAATATTCGTAGGAGAAATCGAGGCGCGTATCGCCGATTGTGGCGCCGAGCGTCGTATTGACGCCCCAGCGGTCGATCTCGACTCCGCGGCGGAAGCTTTCGCCATGCTCCCAGACGCCGTTGACGCGCAGCCCGATGCCGGAGCCGAGCGGCTGGTCGACGTCGCCGGTGAGGCGCACGCCGCCCTCGCTGTCGCCGGCCAGCGCGAACTCGCGCCAGGCCTCGCCGCTGGCACGCTTGGTCACCCGGTTGACGACGCCTCCGCCGCCGCCACGGCCGAAGATCATCGCATTGGGCCCGCGCAGCACCTCGACCCGGTCGACATTGTAGAGGTCGCGGAAATATTGGGAATCGTCGCGCAGGCCGTCGAGGAAGAAGTCGGCGGTGGTGTTGTTGCCGCGCAAAGTGATCTGGTCGCGGTTGCTCTCGCCGGTGCCGGGGGTGGCCCCGGGGACGTAGGTGAGGACATCGGCGATCGAGCGCAGCGCCTGGTCCTCGATCTGGCTTTCCGAGATCACCGTCATCGCCTGGGGCACGTCGCGGATCTCGGTGTCGGTGCGGGTCGCGCTGCGGGTCGAGCGGGCGCCATATTCGGCGCGCTGGCCGGTCACGACGATAGCGCCGCCTTGCGCGGCTTCGCCTTCGGCGACGCCCAGATCGACCGACTCGGCGGAGGCCGCAGACTCCTCGGCCGCGCGCGCTTCGGCCAAAGCGGGGGCCGCAAGCGCAGCCGAGACGGCAATCAAAGATATTGTACGGGCGACCAACGGAAACTCCCTCTGCGCAGCTTTGCGTCGGGAGGGGGCTATCGCTCTTGAGAATTATTCGCAATAGCAAATTACGCCGATCGCTCCTCCAGCGTCAGCGGCAGCCCCCCATGGGGGCGGAGGGTGACGAGGCCGTGGACCCTGACCTCGCGGCCGGACACCGGCGAGAAGCGCCAGGCGGCGAGCCAGTGAGCGAGGACGGTCAGCGCCTCGACGGTCGCGAAGCGGGCGCCGACGCAGAGCCGCGGTCCGCCTCCGAACGGGATATACTGGAAGCGGTGGCGGCCGGCGCGGCGCTCGGGGAGGAAACGGTCCGGATCGAAGCGGTCGGGCTCGTCCCACAAAGACTGGTGGCGGTGGAGCAGCCAGGGCCAGATCGAGACGATGTCGCCGGCCGTGACCGCGTGGCCGCCCAGCTCGTCGGCGGCGACCGCCTGCCGGTCGAAACGGGGGGCGGGAGGATAGAGGCGCAGCGCCTCCTCGAGCACCCGGCGCAGCAGCGGCAGCCGCTCGGCCAACTCCGGCCCCTCGCCGCGGGCGAGGGCCGCCGCCGCTTCCTCCGCCGCCGCCTGCTGCAGCTCCGGCTGCTCGGAGAGGAGGTAGAGCGTCCAGCTCACCGCATTGGCGGTGGTCTCGTGGCCGGCGAGGTAGAAGGTCATAGCATTGTCGGCGGCGAGCGCGGCGGCTTCCTTCGGCTCGAATTTCGCGTCGAGGCCGCGGATCAGGCGGCCGAGGAAGTCGTCGGGCCCGCCGTCCGGAAGCCGCTCCCCGACCACCGCCTCGAGCGTCCGCCGCAAATAGGCCTGGCCGCGCTTCGCCTTCCACCCGCGCGGAGTCCACGGGATGCGCGGCAGGCCGAGCATCGCCTGCAGCCGCGCCTCGCTGAAGCCTTCGAGTGCCGCAGTGATGTGGGCCATTGCGGCGTCGCTGGTCAGCCGCGCGTCGCCGCCGAACAGGGTATTCGAGATCACCCGCATCGTCGCCTGGGTCGCCTCGAGCGCCATGTTGCGCACGCCGGGCTCCCACCGCGCCAGCGCCTCCCGCCCGACCGCGCCGAATTCGGGCATCAGCCCATCGACCGCCGCGGGCGAGAAATTGGCAGCGACGATCTTCCTCTGCTCCCGCCACAGCGCGCCGTCGGAGGTGAGCAGGCCGCGGCCGATCGCCGGCGCGAGCAGGCGCTTGACGATGTCGGGCTTGGCGTAGTTCGCCGCATTGTCGAGCATGACGTGCTGGACCATCTCGGGACCGAGCGGAATGTGGACGTTGAAGCCGAGGATCCGCCGCCGGATATAGGTCTCGCGGAAGGCGAGCTCCGACCAGCCGTAGACCGCGGTGCGCGCCCGCTCGCCGACGAAGCCGCGCCAGGTCGCCACCGGCCTGTCGCCCCGCGGCGGATGCGAGGGGACGAACGGCGCGTTCACTGGCCGGCCGGCTCGCTTAGCCGCTCGGCCGCCGCGCGGATGCGTTCGTCGCGGCCGGGCGCCAGCGCCTCCATGCGCTTGCGGTACACGGCGATCAGCTCCGGCGCGGCGCGCTCCGGCGAGCCCGAATCGAAAGGGGGCGCAGGGTCGTATTCGAGCGCCAGCTGAACCACGCGGGCATGCGCTTCGCCGCGGATCGCCGCGATCAAGGCGAGCGCGAAATCGATGCCGGCGGTGACTCCGCCGCCGGTGACGCGGTTGCGGTCGAACACGACCCGCTCGGCCACCGGCTCTGCGCCGAACAGGGAAAGATGCTCGCGCCAGGCCCAGTGGCAGCCGGCGCGGTAGCCGTTGAGCAGCCCGGCGGCGCCGAGGATCAGCGAACCGGTGCAGACGCTGGTCACCCACTGCGCGCGTTCGCCGACGCCGCGCACCCAGGCGAGGGTCTCGTCATCCTCGATCACGTCGACGCAGCTGATCCCGCCGGGGACGCAGATTATGTCGGCGGCGGGGACGCCGGCGAAGGTCGCGGTCGGCAGGATCGAGAAGCCCGCGTCGGTCGCGACCGGCTCGGCGGTCTTCGCGACATAATGCATCGTCCCCCCGATCCGGGACAGGAATTGCGCGGGTCCGGTCAGGTCGAGCTGGGTGACCTCGGGGTAGAGCAGGAAGGCGATCGAGAGGGGCTCGGGCTCGGGCATCGGGCCCTTCTATTCCTCCCCGTCGCCGAAGGCGATGGGGAGGGGGACCACCCGAAGGGTGGTGGAGGGGTATTTGCGCAGGCCGAGCCAGTTACCCCTCCACCACCCTGCGGGTGGTCCCCCTCCCCATGCTTTCGCATGGGGAGGAACTACTCGGCCGCCAGCAGGCTTTCGGCGCCGCCGAGGTCGACGCTGACCAGGCGGCTGACGCCTTTCTCGACCATCGTCACGCCGAACAGCCGGTGCATGCGGCTCATCGTCACCGCATTGTGGGTGACGATCAGGTAGCGCGTGTCGGTCTCGGCGGTCATCCGGTCGAGCAGGTCGCAGAAGCGCTCGATATTGGCGTCGTCGAGGGGGGCGTCGACTTCGTCGAGGACGCAGATCGGGGCGGGCTTGGTCAGGAACAGAGCGAAGATCAGCGCGATCGCGGTCAGCGCCTGCTCCCCGCCGGAGAGCAGGGTCAAGGTGGCGAGCCGCTTGCCGGGTGGCTGGGCCATGATCTCCAGCCCGGCCTCGAGCGGATCGTCCGATTCGACCAGCTCGAGATGCGCCTGGCCGCCCCGGAACAGGGTGGTGAACAGGCTGCGGAAGTGGCGGTCGACCTGCTCGAAGGCGGCGAGCAGACGGACGCGGCCCTCGCGGTTGAGGCTGCCGATCGAGCCGCGCAGGCGGTTGATCGCCAGGCCCAATTCCTCGCGCTCGGCCTGCGAGCTCTCGCGCCCCTCGTCGAGCTCGGCCAGCTCGCGCTCGGCGACGAGGTTGACCGGCCCGATCCGCTCGCGCTCCGCGTTGAGCCGATCCATGCGCGCCGATTCCTCGGCGGCGGGCGCGAGCGAAGCTGCGTCGAAGCCGATCTTCTCGGGAAGCAGAGGCGGCGGGCATTCGAAGCGCTCGCCCGAGATGCGGCCCATCTCGACGCGGCGCGCTTCCTGATTCTCGTGGCGGGCGAGGGCGCCGGCACGGGCCTCGCGGGCGGTGGCGAGCGCTTCGCCGGCTTCGGCCAGACGGCCTTCCGTCTCGCGAAGCGCTTCCTCGCTGCCGCGCTCGGCCGCCGCGGCCGCTTCCGCCGCTTCGAACGCCGCGAGGCTCGTCGCCTCCATCTCGCCGAGCTGGGCGGCGATCCGCTCCGGGGCGCCGGCGAGGCGCTCGGCTTCCTCCTCGGCTTCGGCGATGCGGCGGCCCATGTCGGCGTGGCGGCGGTCCGCCTCGGCGGCACGGACGCGCCAGTCCTCGCTTTCCTGCTTCGCCGCGGCGGCGCGCTGCTTGTCGGCGGAGACGGCGCGGGCGTGGGTGGCCGCCTCGGCGCGGACTTCGGCGAGCGCCTGCTGCGCCGCTTCCGCGCGGCCCCGAAGCTCGGCGACCCGCGTTTCCGTCGCGCCTGCGTCGGGCAAAGCGGCGACCATCGCGGCGGCTTCGTCGGCGGCGCGGGCGGCGTCGGCGCGGTCGGCCTCGGCGATCTCCGCGCGCTCGGCGAGACCGGTGCGCCTGAGCTCGAGGCGCTCGATCGCGACGTTCGCGGCATCCTCCGCCTGCGCCGCCGCGCGGATCGCCGCCGAGGCTTCCGCTTCGGCACGGCGGGCGGCGTCGGCGTCGAGGCGGGCCGCCTCGATGGCGGCCCGGGCCGCGTCGATGCGGGCTTGCGCTTCGGCCACCGCTCCGGCCGCGTCCGGCAGCGCCTGTTCGATCTCGGCCAGACGGTTGACCCGGATCAGCCGCTCTGCGGCGGCGGCGCCGAGGCCGCTGGCCGCGAAACCGTCCCAGCGCCGCAGCCGGCCGTCGCGAGTGACGAGGCGCTGGCCGGCGGCCAGCACGATCGAGCCGTCGTCGGCCTCGACGACGCCGATCTGCGCCAGCCTCCGCGCCAGCGCGGCGGGGGCGGCGACGCGATCCGCCAGCCGCTCGCATCCGCCGGGGAGCGAGGGGTCGCCCGGCGCGGAAGCGGCTCCTGTCCAGCGTCGGGGCGCATCGCCTTCGAGCGCGGCGTCGAGGTCGTCGCCGAGCGCCGCGGCGAGCGCGCGCTCGTAACCGGGCGCGGCCTTGACGTGGTTGATCGCGCGGTCGCCGCTGCTGCCTTCCACCGCCTTGATCAGAGCGGTCGCTTCGGATTCGAGGGCGGCGAGCGCGGCGCGGGCGGAAGCGCCCTCGCTCTCGGCGGAGTCGCGTTCGGCGGCGGCCCGCTGGCGGCGCCCCTCGGCGGAGGCGATCGCCTGCTGCGCCTCGGCCAGGCGGGCGTCGGCAGCCTGCTTCGCCTGCAAGGCGGCGCGCTTCGCCTCGACCAAAGGCGCGGCTTCGCCGACCTCGTCCAGCTGCAGACGGAGGCGCTCGGCCTCGGCTTCGGCGCGGGCGAGGCGGGCCTGTGCGGCTCCGTGGGCAGCCGAGGCGACCCGGGCCTCGGCCTGCTCCGCGGCCTGCACGGCGCGCGCGCGGGCCAGCGCCGCCTCGGCCTCGCGCGCCTGGTCCTCGAGCGCGACCGTGCGGATGTCGATCGTGCCGCGACCGGCTTCGGCCTCGGCGAGCCGCCGCGCGATGGCCGCGCCTTCCTCTTCGAGACGGGCGAGGGCGCCGCCGGCGTCCTCGCGAAGCGCCGCCTCGCGGGCGCGGTCCGCGACCAGCGCCTTGTGGCGCTCGGCGAGCTCGGCGATGCGGCGGGAGATTGTGTCGCGCTCCGCGCGCAAGGTGGCGAGGCGATGGCCGAGCGCGGTCGCCTGCTCGCGCGCCGCCTGCGCCTCGGCGCGCTTCCCGGCGAGCACCTTCGCCGCCTCGTTCTGATAAGCCGCCGCCGCCCGCTGCGCCTCGGCCGCGCGTTCGACCGCCTCGACGGCCGTCTCGGCCTCGGCCTTGGCCGCGTCGGCCGCGTCCGCGGCTTCGCGCCAGCGCGCGAAGACCAGCCGCGCCTCGGCGACCCTGATCTGCTCCGAGAGCTTCCTGTACCGCTCCGCCGCCCGCGCCTGGCGGCGCAGGGCGTTGGCGCGCTGCTCCATGTCGGAGAGCATCTCGTCGAGCCGCACCAGATTGGCCTCGGCGGCGCGCAGCTTCTGCTCGGCGTCCTTGCGGCGGACGTGGAGCCCCGCAATGCCGGCCGCCTCCTCGAGCATCAGCCGGCGCTCGGTCGGCTTGGCTGCGATGACCGCGCTGATCTTGCCCTGGCTGACGAGGGCGGGAGAGTGGGCGCCGGTCGCTGCGTCGGCGAACAGCAAGGCGACGTCCTTGGCGCGGACGTCGCGGCCGTTGACCCGGTAGGCGGATCCCGCGCCGCGCTCGATCCGGCGGGTGACTTCGAGCTCACCTTCGCGCGGCACGCCGAAATCTCCCGCGAGGTCGTCCCCTTCCGCCTCGACCAGCAGCGACACTTCGGCGAAGTCGCGCGGCGGCCGCGTCGCGGTTCCGGCGAAGATGACGTCGTCCATGCCGGCGCCGCGCATCGATTTGGGCGACGACTCGCCCATCACCCAGCGGATCGCTTCGAGCACGTTGGATTTGCCGCAGCCGTTCGGGCCCACGACCCCGGTGAGGCCGGGCTCGATCCGGAGCTCCGCCGGCTCGACGAAGCTCTTGAAGCCGGAAAGCTTGAGGCGCCTTATCTGCAAGCGAGCCCCCCCGAGCCGTTCACGCCGCTCCTACCTCCCCCGCAGAAGCGGCTCGAGGGCCGTCCAGTCGTGGACGTGGTCCTGGAGCCGGCCGTTGATCAGGAAGCTCGGCGTGCCGCTGACGCCCAGACGCTCGCCGCCGGCCCTGATCGCCGCGATGCGCTGCGCGCCTGCTTCGTCGGCGAGGCAGGGACGCAGCCGGGCGGCGGTCACGCCGTGGCGCGCGGCGATCGCGTCGAGCTGCATCACCGATGCCAGACGCACTCGCAGCTCCGGCTCGGGGAGCTGCTGGAGCGCGCTCATCTGCTCGTTCGAAAGCGCCCGGAGCCGTCCGATCCATTGGTCCTGCGCAGCGAGCATCGCGTCGTTGATCGCGAACTGCTGGCTGACCGGGGCGCAGCGGGCGAGCTGGGCCGCCATCGCGGCGACGGGATCCAGGGGAAAGGCCCGGATCTCGAAGCTCGCCGCGCCCGTTCGGACGTAACGGTCGACGAGCTGACGGGCGCCGGTCGCGGCGAAGTCGCGGCAGTGCGGGCAGGTCAGCGAGACGAACTCCACGACCTTCAGCCGCGCCGCCGGATTGCCCATCCGGAAGCCGCCTTCGGGCGTGGCGACGATCGTCCGCGTCCAGTCGCGCCGGGCCTGGGCGGCGGCGCTGTCGGGCGCGAAGGCGATCGGCGCGGCAAGGACCGCGGCAGCGGCGGCGACAAGGGCGAAGGCGCGCTTCACGTCAGCCTCCGATCCGCTCGCGAAGCAGCGGCTCGAGGTCGCGCCAGTTGGAGACATCGAGCTTGTCGCCGTTGAGGAAGAAGGTCGGCGTGCCGGCGACGCCTTCCTGGCTGAAGGCGCGGTTGGTGCTGTCGGCGAGCTGCTGGATGGCCTGCTGGTTCGCGAGGCACTGGTTCTGGCGTCCTTCCGGAAGGCCGCGCTGGGCGAAGAAGCCGCCGACCTCCATCGCCCGCGCCGCCGCCGCGACCTGCTGGTCGGCCGGCATCGCGCCGATCTGCCTTTGCTCGCTCTCCTCGAAGCGGCCCACGATCTCCGGCTGCTGCTCGTAAAGGTCCTCGATGGTGCGGAAGAAGGCGGATTGCGGCTGGCAGTCGGACAGCATCGCCAGCACGACGTCCGCAGCGCCGTGGATGATCAAATGGCGGAATTCCCAGCTGACCTGGCCCGAGCGCACATAGGTGTCGCGCAGCGACTGGGTGGCGGTGTCGGAGAAGGCCTTGCAGGCGGGGCAGGTCAGCGAGCCATATTCGACCAGCTTTACCGGCGCATTGGGATTGCCGATGCGGGTGCCGCCTTCGGGGGTGCGGCTCACCAGCTGCGTCCAGTCGCCGTTGTTCGGCGCGGCGATCTGGGGAATCGGGCCCTGGCTGCTGACGTTGGCGGCGCCGTCGCCGTCCCCGCAAGCGGCCAGCATGAGCGAAAAGGCAGCCAGCGCGGCGCCAGTCATAATCTTCATCGTCTTCTCTCTCCACCGATGGTGCCGACGACCGGGATCGCGGCGATGGCAGGCTCATCGCGAGTGCCGAGGCCGCGCGCAAGCGCTTCGAGGCAGGCGCGCAGCTCCGGATCGTCGATCGCGCGCAGCGAATCGCCGAGGCCCGCAGGCACGGGCCTCAGCGAGGGCGGCGCGGCGCGTGACCTTGCCTTCGCAACCTGAACCAGCCCTTGCCGGAACGCGATCCGCTCGACCGCTGCATAGCCGAAGAAGCGGTTGACGCGCTCGGCGATGGTCGGCGCGACATGCTGCATCATCGGTGCGTGCGCGCCTTCGACGACGAGGGTCAGCACTCCGGACGAGCGGCGGCCCGGCGGGAAACGGATCGATTCGGGCGCCGACACCGCCGCATAGCGCTCCCCGACGATCTCGCGCCAGCGGCTGACGATCGAGGATTGGATGAAGCCGAAGCGGCGGAAGGCGGCGCCGCCGACCGCGGGCAGCATGTCCGAAACGGCGCGCGCCCGCTTCGAACGCGGCGCCTCCGCGGCCGCCCTGCCGCCTTTTCCGCCCGGTTTGCCCATGACGCGGAGCATGGCATAGCGGGAGCATGCGCGTCGATGCATCAAATGCCCTGCTCGGCTGGTATGCTGTGGATAAAAGGCGGCTTCCCTGGCGCTGCGTCGCGGGCGAGCGGGCCGATCCCTACCGCATCTGGCTGTCCGAAGTGATGCTCCAGCAGACCACGGTCGCGGCCGTGAAGCGCTATTTCGAGGCCTTCACCCGGCGCTGGCCGACGGTCGAGGCGCTCGCCGCCGCGCCCGACGAGGAGGTGATGCGCGCCTGGGCCGGGCTCGGTTATTATGCCCGCGCCCGCAACCTTCTCGCCTGCGCCCGCGCGGTGGCACGCGACCATGGCGGCAGGTTTCCGGACAGCGAGGCCGAGCTCGCACGGCTTCCCGGCATCGGCCGTTACACGGCGGCGGCCATCGCGGCGATCGCGTTCGGCGCCCGGGCGGTCGTGGTCGATTCCAACGTCGAGCGGGTCGTCGCCCGATTGTTCGCCGTCGAGGAGCCGCTGCCCGGCGCGCGCGAACGCATTCGCGCGCTCGTGGACGAGGTGACGCCGGAGGGGCCGAGCGGCGATTTCGCACAGGCGATGATGGACCTCGGCGCGGCGATTTGCACGCCCCGCGCGCCGGCCTGCGCGCGGTGTCCGCTCGCGCCATACTGCGCGGCGCGCGCCGCCGGCGAACCTGAGCGCTTTCCGGCCAGGGCCAGGAAGAAGCCGCGTCCCTCGCGCAACGGAACCGCTTACTGGCTCGAGCATGACGGCCACGTCTTGCTGGTTAAGCGCCCTCCGCGGGGCCTGCTCGGCGGCATGATCGCGCTGCCGAGCGACGCGGCGCCCGCCGACGCGGCCTGGGTGGACGCCGGCAGCGTCGATCATGTCTTCACCCATTTCGCGCTCGAGATGCGGCTGCTTTGCGCCGCGGCGCCGCGGCGGGATGCGGAGGGGATCTGGTGGCCGGTCGAGCGGGTGGGGGAGGCGGGGCTGCCGACGCTCTACGCCAAGCTCGCAGCCAGGGGCGCGGAGTGGCGACAGAGCAGGCCGTCATCCTGACGAAAGCCAGGACCGATGAACACAAGCGTTAGAGGTAGCCCTCGGACTCTTCGGTTCATGGATCCCGGATCAAGTCCGGGATGACGTGCTCCCTTAAAGCCCCCTGATCAGGCGTGTCGCCACCGCGAGCCAGGGCGGGTCCGCGACGACCGACTGGCGCTGGCCGGCGCCCAGCGGAAGGACGTGGAGCTTCCCCTCCTCGCGGCCGATCAGGCGGCCGAAAGCGAAACGCCCCGCGGGCCGCGGGATCAGCACGTCGCGGTTCATCGCCCGTCCGAATTCCTCCGGCCCGAGGCGCTGACACCAGATCTCGTCGCCGGCGCGATAGTCGCCGATGCTGCCGTTCACCGTCACCGCGACGACGCCGGGCTCCGGCTGCGGCGGTATGATCACGCCCTCCCGCCGCGGCGCCCTGGCGCCGTCATGCTCGAGCGTGGCGGCGATCGGCACGTCCTCGCGGTCGGGCAGCTTGACCAGGTCGCCGGCCTCGACGCCCAGCGCCTTGGCGATGCGGTTCAGCCACCCCACGGAGACGGTGCGGGTGCCGGTCTCGAGCCGCCCAACCGTCTGCGGCGTTGTCGGCGGCTGGCAGCGGTCGGCGACCTCCTGCAGCGTCATCTTCTTGGCGCGGCGCACTTCGCGGATACGGGTGATCATCTCTTTTTCCTAACCCATGCGGTTCGGCCTCTTTTCAATAATATATCCGGCGTGGCAAGCCCTTCTTTCCAGCGATTCGCAGGGGTGCGAGACCATGAAGGAAAGAAGGAACCGGCTGCTGGTCGAGCGGGCGCTGCCCGACGACGAAGCGCCGCGGCGGCCGCGGCCGGGCGGGCGGGCGCGCAACCGGACGGCGCGCTCGGTGACGGTGAACCTCGCCGAATCGCCGCTCGGCTGGCTGAAGGCGCGCGGCCATGTCAGCGGCCGGCAGCATGAAGCGGCCGAGCGGCTGCGCGAGGATTGGGAACGCTCGCAGCTGCCGCCGAGCGTGACGATGCGTTGGAGCGGCGCCCCGGTCGGCCGACCGACCGGCGGCGCGCCCGAGGAAGCGGAGCCGAGCGACGCCGCCGTCGCGGCCAAGCTCCGCTTCGAGGCCGCGGTGGCGGCGGTCGGCGGCGGCCTCGACGACGTGCTGTGGCGGGTAGTGTGCGCCGGCGAAGGCATGCGCGAGGTCGAGCGCGCGCTCGGCTGGCCGGCCCGCGCCGGCAAGCTCGTCCTCACCCTCGCCCTCGACCGGCTCGCCGACTATTACCGGATCCGCTGATGGCGCCCGGTCCCCGATTCGCGTTGCTCGCCGCGTTCCTGGCGGCGCTCCTCGGCTGCGGTCCTGCGCCGGCCCCCGAGCTCGCGCGACCCGAGGAGCGGATCGGGCGCATCTACTCCTATGTGCGCAGCAACCGGGACGGCAGCGAGGCGGAGCGGATCCACGTCTATCGCGCCACCCGCACCCATATCGAGGTCGCGAAGATGCGCAGCCGCTGCACCAACGCCGCTTTGGTCACCGCCGATCTCGACCTCGCGCGCGGACAGGCGAGCCGGATCACCGGCGGCCGGCTGCGGCCCGATGCCGGGCGCGAGGCGTTCGCTTTCCTGACCTACGATCCCCTCGCAAGGCGGATCGACGTTCGCGTCGAGCTTCCGGACGGGCGCCTCACGGGCTCGCTGCCGATCCCGGACGAGCCCTGGCACATCTTCGATTTCGATCTCGCCAGCCTCACCGTCACGGCGCAATTGCGGGCCGATCGCCGCGCCGACTTCAGCTTCGGCCTGCCTCTCATCTGGCCGCCGGCGGGCCCCGACGGGTGGCTGCGCTATCTCGGCCGCGCCGACGCGCGCTTCGTGCGCGAAGAAGGATGGCAGGGACGGCGGGCGTTGCGCTTCGAAGTCGGCGGCCCGGCCTTCGGCGGAAATGGCGGCCCGCTCTGGTTCGACGCCGCCGAGGGGCACGTCCTCGCCGCCGAATGGGGCATCCCCAATCACGAGGAGTATCGCGACTTCGCGCTCCGCCTCACGGGAATCGACGATGGCGGCCCCGAAGCCTGGCGGGCGCTGCTCAGCGCGCATTTCGAGGGATGCGAGGTCCGGTGAAGCAGGCTCGCCGCTTGGCGACGAGGCTTGCCGGGGGGGATTGCGCGGAATAGTATCGAATCGAAACTAAAACGGGAGTGGATCATGATCGTCTACGGCTCTTCGCTGTCTCCCTTCGTGCGCAAGGTGCTGGCCTTCGCTGCCGAAAAGGAGATCGAAGTGGAATCGCGGCAGGTCGGCCTCGGCTCCGAGGATCCCGAATTCCGCGAGGCGAGCCCCTTCGGCAAGATTCCCGGCTTTCGCGACGGTGATTTCGCCATCTCCGATTCGACCGCGATCATCGCCTATCTCGAGGCGATCCGGCCCGAGCCGAACCTCATCCCCACCGAGCCGAAGGCCCGGGCGCGCGCCATCTGGTACGAGGAATTTTCCGATACGATCCTGTGCGCGTGCGGCGCCAAAATGTTCTTCAACCGCATCGTCGCGCCCAAATTCCTCGGCCGCGAAGGCGATCTCGCCGCCGCCGACGCCGCCGAGCGGACCGAGCTGCCGCCTCTGCTCGACTATCTCGAGGGCCGCATTCCGGAGAGCGGCTTCCTGGTCGAGGATCGGCTGACCCTCGCCGACATCGCCGTCGCCAGCCCGTTCGCGAACCTGCGCCATCTCAGCGTCGCGATCGACCCGGACCGCTGGCCGAAGATCACTTCCTATATCGGCCGCATCCTCGACCGCCCGAGCTTCAAGGCCTGCACCGACCGCGAGACGGCGTTCCTGCAGCGGGCCGCCTGAGCCGCCGGCGGCCCGCCAGCCTCCCCTCTGCGCGTTGACACCCACAGAGGTGCTGCCTATCTCGCGCGCGGCGCTGCCCGATCGTCTAATGGTAAGACTACGGACTCTGACTCCGTCAATCGAGGTTCGAATCCTCGTCGGGCATCCAGCTTCATCGGCTTGACCCTCCGGTCGCGGCGTCCGATCCTCGCCGGGCCGAGTCGCAAGGGTGCACGTTCGTGCGGCCGTTCCGTCCGGCGTGGGAGAGCAGCCATGCCCGAGGTCCTGAAGCCGAGCCGCGGCATCGTCACCTTCGAGAGCGAAGGCGTCGAGCAGCCGGGCAGCAAGTTCCACAGTCGCGTCTTCCACGTGCCGACGCCGTCGTCGGGCCTCACCATCGGCCGCGGCTACGACATGAAGATGAAGACCAAAGCGAAGATCGTCGCCGACCTGACCGCAGCCGGCGTCGCCCCGGCGGACGCCCAGAAGATCAGCGGCGCGGCGGGCCTGTCGGGCCAGGCGGCGAAGAATTTCGTCGCCGCGAACGGGCTGTCCGGCTTCTCGATCAGCCAGGAGACGCAGGTCAAGCTGTTCGAGATCAGCTACCGGGACGAGGAAGCGGAGGTGAAGCGAATCTCGGCCAAGCCCGATTGCGTCGCCAAGTTCGGCAAGGCCGACTGGGACAAGGCCCACCCGGCGATTCGCGACATCCTCGTCGATCTCAAGTTCCGCGGCGACTATACCCCGGCGAGCCGCAACCTCGTCCAGAAGCTGCTGGTCAACAACGACCTCGGCTCGCTCAAGAGGGTCATGGCGGCCCCTGCGAACTGGAAGGGCGTCCCGCCGGACCGCTTCAAGCGACGCAACGACTTCCTCGCCGCCGCCGTCTGAGGGTGACGCGCCCGCCCGCCGCCGCTACAGGCGGCCGCGGACGGGCGGGAGGCGAAGGTGGCTGACGGCGAGACCGCATTGCTGCTGGCACGGGCGCAGTTCGCGTTCACGGTCTCTTTCCACTTCATCTTTCCGGCTTTCTCGATCGGGCTGGCCTCCTGGCTCGCCGTGCTCGAGGGCCTGTGGCTGAAGACGGGGCGCGAGGCCTATCTCACCCTCTACCGCTACTGGCTCAAGATCTTCGCCATCGCCTTCGCGATGGGCGTCGTCTCCGGCATCGTCATGTCCTACCAGTTCGGCACCAACTGGTCGGTCTTCTCCGACCGCGCGGGCCCGATCATCGGGCCGCTCATGGCCTATGAGGTGCTGACCGCCTTCTTCCTCGAGGCGGGCTTCCTGGGCGTCATGCTGTTCGGCATGGAGCGGGTGGGCCGCAAGCTCCATTTCTTCGCCACGTGCATGGTCGCCGCCGGCACCTTGATGTCCGCCTTCTGGATCCTCTCGGCCAACAGCTGGATGCACACGCCGACCGGGTGGACGACCAATGCGGCGGGACAGTTCGTCCCGGCGGGAAGCTGGCTCGACATCGTCTTCAATCCGAGCTTCCCCTACAGGCTCGTCCACACCGTCATCGCCGCCTACCTCACCACCGCGCTGGTCGTCGGCGGCGTCGGCGCCTGGCATTTGCTGCGCGGCAACGACAATCCGGCGGTGCGCACCGCCTTTTCGATGGCGATGTGGATGGCGGCGCTGGTCGCGCCGGTGCAGATCTTCGTCGGCGACCTGCACGGCCTCGCCACGCTGGAGCACCAGCCGGCCAAGATCATGGCGATCGAAGGCTATTATCGAAGCTATCCGGAAGGGGCCCCGTGGATCGCGGTCGGCCTGCCCGACCAGGAGGCGGCGACGGTGCGCTACGCCATCTCCTTTCCCGGCATGGGCTCGCTCGGCCTCCACCACGACCGGCACGCGCCGATGGCGGGCCTCGACACGATCCCGCGCGAGGACTGGCCGCCCGCGCCGATCGTCTTCTGGTCGTTCCGGATCATGGTCGCTCTCGGCTTCCTGATGTTCGCGCTCGGCCTCGCGAGCCTGGCCGCGCGCTGGCGGCGGCGGCTGTACGACTGGCGCTGGCTCCATCGCTTCGCCCTCGCCATGGGACCGGCCGGGTTCGTCGCCGTGATCGCCGGCTGGGTGACGACCGAGGTCGGCCGCCAGCCCTGGGTGGTGTACGGCCTGCTTCGCACACGAGACGCGGTCTCCCCGATCGCCGCCCCGGCGGTCTCGGCGTCGCTGATCGCCTTCGTGATCGTCTATTTCGCCGTCTTCGCGATGGGGACCTGGTACATCCTGCGCCTGATGCGCCAGGCCCCCGCCGTCGGCGAGGGTGAGCCTGCGCGCGCGCCGATCCGGACGGCGGGGATCACCCCCGCCGCCGCGGTGCGCGGCAGGGGAGAGGAGCAGTGATGGCGCGGTTCAATTCCGCCCCGGAACGGGGAGGGGGACCATGCGAAGCATGGTGGAGGGGGCCCACGCTTCCATGCTCGCTGCGCTCGCACCCCACCACCGCACTTCGTGCGCGTGGGCGCGAGATCGTGTCCGCCGGACATGATCTTCGGCTGCTGGGGGCAGCCGAAAGCGCACGCGCCCTCCCCGTGCCGGGGAGGAGTTAATGGACTTCACCATCGTCTGGGCGTTGATCATCGCCTTCGCGGTCGCGGCCTATGTGGTGATGGACGGGTTCGATCTCGGCATCGGCATCCTGTTTCCCTTCTTCCGGGTCGGCAAGGAGCGCGACCAGGCGATGAATGCGGTGGCGCCGGTCTGGGACGGCAACGAGACCTGGCTGGTGATGGGCGGCGGCGGCCTGCTCGCCGCCTTCCCGCTCGCTTATGCGATCGTCCTGCCCGCGCTCTACGCGCCGCTGATCGCGATGCTGCTCGGCCTGGTCTTTCGCGGCGTCGCCTTCGAGTTCCGCTGGCGTGATCCCGGCCACCGCCCGCTCTGGGACGCCGGCTTCTTTCTGGGCTCGTTGCTGGCCACCTTCGCGCAGGGCATTACCCTGGGCGCCCTGCTCCAGGGAATCAGCGTCGAGGGACGCGCTTATGCCGGCGGCTGGTGGGACTGGCTCTCGCCGTTCAGCCTGCTCACCGGCGGCGCTTTGGTGGTCGGCTACGCTTTGCTCGGCGCGGCCTGGCTGATCTCGAAGACCGAAGGGCGGATCCAGGAGCACGCCCGCCGTGCCGCGCGATGGCTAACGCCTGCTTTGCTGACTGCGATCGGCGCGGTCAGCCTGGCGACGCCTTTCCTCGAGAACAAATATCACGAGCGCTGGTTCGAATATCCGGGGCTGCTGGTGACCGTGCCGATGCCGCTCTTCGTCGGCGCCACGGCGCTGGCGCTGTGGTGGAGCATCCGCGGCGCGCGCCGGGACTGGTTGCCCTTCGTTCTGACCCTCGCCCTGTTCCTGCTCTCGATGATCGGCCTCGCAATCTCGATCTGGCCGGACGTGGTGCCCGGCCGGGTCACCATCTGGGAGGCGGCCGCGCCCGAAAGCTCGCAGCTCTTCATGCTGGTCGGGGCGACGGTGTTGATCCCGCTCATCCTCGCCTATACCGCCTGGTCCTATTGGGTGTTCCGCGGCAAGGTCGGCGAAGAAGGATATCATTGATGGCGAGGCCCCGCCCCGAGCCCCCGCTCCACCGCCGCATCGCGTGGTTCGTCGGCCTGTGGGTGGCGGGCGTCGTGGCGGTGGCGGCAGTCGCCGGGTTGATCAGAATGTGGATCGACTAGTCCCGCTTGATAGTGATTGTACCTGCCGCTAATAATTAGCTGTAGGCAATCATTGTGTAGGCTAAGTGCCGATGCCTGGGGATGTTCGAGCGGAAGTGATGGCGGCCCGGCTGCACGCGGCGGCGGTGCGGTTGCTCCGGCTGGCGCGGCAGGGCCGGGCCGACGCTCCCAACGCGCCGCATCTGTCGGCGCTGGGCTCGATCGCCGCGGCCGGACCGCTCGCGCTCCGCGATCTCGCCGCCCGCGAGGGGGTGAGGGCGCCGACCATGTCGCGCAGCGTCGAACGGCTGGTTGCAGCCGGACTTGCCAGCCGCGAGCCCGATCCCGACGATCGGCGCCGGGTCCGCATCGCGGTCACCGAGGCCGGAAGGAGCCTGCTCGCAGCAGACCGAGGTCAGCCGGGCGCGATCGCCGGCCGCCTTTCGCGCCTCGCCGAAAGCGAGCGCCGGGCGCTGGAGCGCGGCGTCGAGCTGATCGAGCGCCTGGTGCGGACGTGAGCTCCGCGATCGCGACGCTGCCCTTGCTGCAGCGCAGCATGATCGCTACAGCCGCCGGAACATTCCCACCCTGAAGAGTTGTACCCCCATGAGCCTCCGTAACGTGGCCATCATCGCGCATGTCGACCACGGCAAAACCACCCTGGTCGACCAGCTGTTCCGCCAGTCCGGCACCTTCCGCGACAACCAGCGCGTGGAGGAGCGGGCGATGGATTCGAACGACCTCGAGAAGGAACGGGGGATCACCATCCTCGCCAAATGCACCTCGGTCGAATGGGAGCACGACGGCGAGACGACCCACATCAACATCGTCGACACGCCCGGCCACGCCGATTTCGGCGCCGAGGTGGAGCGGATCCTGAGCATGGTCGACGGCGTCATCCTGCTCGTCGACGCCGCCGAGGGGCCGATGCCGCAGACAAAGTTCGTCACCGGCAAGGCGCTGGCGCTGGGTCTGCGCCCCATCGTCGTCGTCAACAAGATCGACCGGCCCGACGCGCGCCCGGCTGAAGTGCTGGACGAATGCTTCGAGCTGTTCCTCAGCCTCGACGCCACCGACGAGCAGCTCGATTTCCCGACCCTCTACGCGTCGGGCCGCGCCGGCTATGCGGGCTCCTCCGACGACGTGCGCGAGGGCGACCTGACGCCCCTGTTCGAGACGATCGTCGCCCACGTCCCCGCCCCCGACGCGAACCCGGAGGGGCCGTTCCGGATGATCGGCGTCCTGCTCGACCGCGACCCCTTCCTCGGGCGCATCCTCACCGGCCGGATCGAGAGCGGCCGGCTCGAGGTCAATGCGCCGATCAAGGCGCTCGACGTCGACGGCAACGAGGTCGAGGCGGGCCGCGCGACCAAGGTCTTCGCCTATCGCGGACTCGAGCGCGTCGCCGTCGAGCGCGCCCAGGCGGGCGACATCGTCGCCATCGCCGGCCTCACCAAGGCGACCGTCTCCAACACCATCGCCGAGCCCGCCGTCACCCGGCCGATCGCGGCCCGCCCGATCGACCCGCCGACGCTGGCGATGAGCTTCGCGGTCAACGACAGCCCCTATGCCGGCCGCGACGGCGACAAGGTGCAGAGCCGCGTCATCCGCGACCGGCTCGAGCGCGAGGCCGAAGGCAATGTCGCCATCCGGGTCACCGAGAGCGCCGACAAGGACGCGTTCGAGGTGGCCGGCCGCGGCGAACTCCAACTGGGCGTGCTCATCGAGACGATGCGGCGCGAGGGCTTCGAACTCTCGATCAGCCGCCCGCGAGTCCTGTTCCGCGACGGTCCCAACGGCCGCGAGGAGCCTTACGAGACCGTCGTGGTCGACGTCGACGACGAATATGCCGGCACGGTGGTCGAGAAGATGGCGCAGCGGAAGGGCGAGATGACCGACATGCGCCCGTCGGGCGGCGGCAAGACCCGGCTGACCTTCTCTGCCCCGTCGCGCGGCCTCATCGGCTATCACGGCGAGTTCCTCTCCGACACGCGCGGCACCGGCATCATGAACCGCCTGTTCGAGCGCTACGGCCCGTACAAGGGCCCGATCACCGGCCGTCAGAACGGAGTCCTCATCTCGATGGAACAGGGGGAGGCGGTCGCCTACGCGCTGAACGCGCTCGAGACGCGCGGCATCCTCTTCATCTCCCCCGGCGAAAAGCTCTACGAAGGCATGATCATCGGCGAAAACGCCAAGCCCCAGGACCTCGAGGTCAACCCCTTGAAGTCCAAGCAGCTCACCAACTTCCGCGCGTCCGGACCCAAGGACGAGAGCATCCGGCTGACCCCGCCGAAGCGCATGACGTTGGAGCAGGCAATCGCCTACATCCAGGACGACGAGCTGGTCGAGGTGACGCCGAAGAGCATCAGGCTGCGCAAGCGCTATCTGGATCCGCACGAGCGGAAGCGGCAGAGCCGGAGGAGCGAGGCTGCTTGAACTTAGTCAACAACTTGACTAAATAGCCTTCATGACGAGCGTCAGCGTCCATGAGGCCAAGACCCATCTCTCGCGCCTGCTGCGTGACGTCGCCGAGGGCCGCGAGGTCGAGATCACGAACCGCAATCGGGTCGTTGCCCGGATAGTACCGCCGGCGCCGCCGAAGAAAAGGCCGCTGCTCGGCGCGCTCAAGGGGCAGGTCGCTTTCGATGACAGCTTCTTCGATCCGCTTCCGGACGAGGAACTCGCCCGCTGGAACGGCGAGACGGATTGAGGCTGCTTCTCGACACCCACACGCTTTTGTGGGCGGTGGAAGCCAACACCCGTCTCTCGCGCCGCGCCGCGGAGGCCTTGAACGCCGCTTCGGAAAAATTGGTCAGCTCCGTGACGGTCTACGAAATTTGCCTGAAGCACCGGCTCGGCAAGCTTCCAGGATTCGCCGCTCTGGTGAACCAGTTCGAGCGCGTGCTGCAGGAGACCGGTTGTGACGTCCTTCCGGTAACCTTCGCTCATGCGAGGGAAGCGGGGCTGCTTTCGATCGAGCAGAAGGACCCTTTCGACCGGCTGCTGATCGCCCAGGCGCGGATCGAGGGCGTTCCGGTGGTCTCGAATGACAAGGCGTTCGACGCGTTCGGCGTGGAGCGGATCTGGTAGTTTCGCGCCCGCAGCCCCCTCAGCGCAGCGGCGTGGCCACACCGCGCCGCATCAGCAACCACGCCACGCACGCCGCGGCGGCGACGTCGAAGCCGATGCAGAAGTCCGGCCACCAAACGGGAACGCCCGGATTGGCGATGAGGCCGCCGCGCAGGAGGTCGAAGACGGCGTGGGCGGCGAGGCCGGCGGCCACCACCCACAAGCTGGTCCTGAAGCCGATGACGGCGAGCGCCGCGAACAAAGCGAGCGACAGGATCTCGGGCGCGAGCGCCGAATCCGCAGCGGCGAGCGCCGCGAACAGGACATAATAAGAAGCGGTGACGATCAGCACGGTCGGCCAGAAGGCGCGGTCGCGGTCGAAGCCGCTGAGAGCGGCGAACGCCGCGACGCCGAGCGCGATAGCGGCGCCCACGATATAGCCCATCAGACCTCCCCGATCCCTTGTGGCCGCATGCCTAGCATTGAGCAATGCTTCTGTCAGCGGCAGGCACTGCAAGGGGGCGGATGCTCCGTCGGGAGCGCGCTGCGAACAGCCGGCGCGCCCGCTTTTGCACGCCCCTTCCCGATCCACTATGCTCTGCCTGAGCGACTCGCGGGGCATGAACCTTTCGAGCGCTCGGCCTCGCACGGGGTGCGCCGAGGCCTGTTTTCACCACGCGTGAAACAGGGGGTCCGCCATGAAGCCGACGCGCAATCTCAACCGCCGCTCATTCCTCGCTACGGTGGCCGGGTCGGCTGTCGCGGGGGGCGGGCTGCTGGCCGTCGCCGGCGAAGCGGGCGCGGTGCAGGTGACGGACCGCGACCCGTCCGACCCGATCGGGCGCGGGCGCGGCGGCGGAGGCTCGCGCAGCGGGATCACCGACCGCGACCCCTCCGATCCGATCGGCAACGGGCGCGGCGGTTCGGGCGGCGGCAATCGCAGCGGAATCACCGATCGCGATCCGGCCGATCCCATCGGCAACGGGCGGGGCGGCTTCGCGGGAGGCGGGACGCGCAGCGGATGCTCCGACAGCGATCCGTCCGATCCCGGCGGGAACGGACGCAATTGCGGCGGCGGCGGCCACGGCGGCGGCGGGAGCGCCTATCAGACCGGGCGGCGCGAGCGGCGCTACGAGGTGTGCTGGGTCGACCATCCCGGCCGCTCGAACGAAGAATGCAATATGCAGACTTATTCGGAGTGGCAGATCACCTGGTCGGACGGGCGGGTGGAGCACGACACTGCCGAATCGGCGCGGCGCCGTGCCGAGATGGAGCGGCGCGGCTATACGGCCCGCTGGCACCGCTTCATCGTCCAGGAATGGTGAGAGAAGGGCGCCGGCGGCTTCTCATAGCGGCCTTTACCTGTCGTAAACTCAGCGCCGCCTAACCCTTCGCCGATATCTGGGTGGGGGGTGAGCATGATCGTACAAGGCGCTGGCGCGAACGAGGCCGCGGGTGAAAACGAAGCGGCGAGCTATGCGCCGGCAGGGCCGGAGTTCACGGTCAACTCGACCTACGAGCGCTCGCAATATGACAGCGCCGTCGCCAGGCTCGCCAACGGCAATTTCGTCGTGGTCTGGTACGAAGCGACGCCCGGCACCTCGGCCAACCGGCTGCTCAAGGGCCAGGTCTTCACCGCCGACGGCGCGGCGGTCGGCGGCGAGCTGACGCTCGGCTCGGGCGGCACCAGCCCGACGGTCGCCAGCCTCACCGGGGGCGGCTTCGTCGTCGCCTGGACGAACGGCGGGCTTTACGCGCGGCTGTTCGACGATGCCGGAACCGCGGCCGCGCCGGCCTTCCAGATCATCCAGTCGACGAGCAGCGCCTTCGGCCAGAACGAGCCGGACGTGGCGGCGCTCGCCGGCGGCGGCTTCGCGATCGCCTGGGAGGACGAGCGCACTGCGGGCGGCGACGCCGACCGGCTCGGCGTCCATCTGCGCACGTTCGACCGCTTCGGCGCGGCCGTCGGCGGCGACGTCCTGGTCAACAGCGCGACGTTCCGCAGCCAGTTCGACGCTTCGGTCGCCGGCTTTGCGGACGGGGGCTACGTCGTCAGCTGGACGGACACCGGCGCCGGCGGCCTGATCAAGGCGCGGCTGTTCGACGCCGCCGGCGCGAAGGTCGGCGGCGAGATCGTGGTCGCCAACACGGCTTCCGTCGGATCGTCGGTGGCGGTGCTCGCCAACGGCAATTTCGCGGTCGCCTGGTATGCGTCCTCGGCGCATCACGTCCAGGTCTTCACCGCCGCCGGCGTGCCCGTCGGGGCTGAAGCCAGCGTCGCCACCGCCCTCGGCGGCGTCCAGGTCGGACCCGAGCTGACCGCCCTCGCCGACGGCGGCTATGCGCTCGCCTGGACGACCGAAGGCGCTGAGCTTCCCGGCGACGGCTCCGGCCGGTCGATCGCGGTCCAGGTCTTCGACGCCGAGGGCCAGCCGGTCGGCGGACCGCAGCTCGCCAACGGCCAGACCGGCGGCAACCAGGCCGAGCCGGGGATCGTCGGCCTGGGCGACGGCAAGTTCGTGGTCAGCTGGAGCGACGCCAACGGCACCGGCGCCGACGACGACGAGGTGAAGGCGCGGATCTTCACCAACGAGATCGTCGTGCCCAACGAACGACCGACGATCGTGTCGGACGGCGGCGGCACCTCGTCGACCGGGGTGCGCGTCCGCGAAGGCGAGACCGCGGTGACGACGGTCGTCGCGGCCGACGACGGCGCGCCGGGCCCGGTGGTCTATTCGATCACCGGCGGCGGCGACGCAGGATTGTTCGTCATCGACGCAGCGACCGGCGTGCTGAGCCTCGCGGCGGCGCCCGATTACGAGGCGCCGGTCGACGGCGGCGAGGACAATTTCTACAACGTGATCGTCACCGCCAGCGACGGCGAGCTCAGCACCTTCCAGCTGATCCAGTTCCTGGTCGAGAACGTCAACGAGGGGCTCGCGATCATCTCGGCCGGCGGCGGCGACGCGGCGAGCGCTTCCGCCGACGAGAGCCATCCTTATGTGATCAGGGTTGCGGCGGTGGACCTGGACGGCGATTCGCCAAGCTACGCGATCGCAGGCGGCGCCGACGCGGCCCTGTTCGGGATCGACGCCCTGACCGGCGACCTGTTCTTCCTCGCGACGCCCGATTTCGAAACGCCCGCGGACGCCGACGGCGACAATGTCTACGAGGTCAGCGTCCGTGCGAGCGACGGCGAATATGGCGACGACCAGCATCTGTCGGTGACGGTTGGAAACGTCGACGAAGACCTTGCCATCGTCTCTTATGCGGGCGCCGGCTCGGTCGCGCTGACGATGAGCGAGAATGGCTGGCAGGTCGCCGTGGTCGCGGCGGTCGACCCCGATGGCGGCTCCGTCGCTTATTCGATCTCCGGCGGCGCCGATGCCGGCCTGTTCGCGATCGACCCGGACAGCGGCGCGCTCACCTTCGTCTTTGAGGATCGCCCCGATTTCGAGGCTCCGGCCGACGCCGACGGCGACAATGTCTACGAAGTCGCCGTCGCGGCGGCTTCGGGGGCGTCGAGCGCCGCCCAGGCCTTTGCGGTGACGGTCGCCAACGAAAATGAAGGGATCTTCATCAGCTCGAACGGCGGCGGCACCAGCGCCGCAGTCGCGGTCGGCGAGAACGGCGCCGCGGTGACGAATGTCGTCGGCTACGACCCGGACGGCACCGTCCCCGCTTACGCGATCATGGGCGGCGCCGATGCGGCGCTGTTCACGATCGACGCGGCGACCGGCGCGCTCGGCTTCGTCTCCGCGCCGGATTTCGAAGCGCCCGGCGACGCGGACGGGGACAATGTCTACGATGTGGAGGTCGGCGCCAGCGACGGGACGTACACGACCTGGCAGACGCTCCAGGTCACGGTCGGCAACGTCAACGAAGGCGTGACCATCACCTCCGCGGCGACCGCGTCCGTCCTTGAGAACGAGACCGCCGTTGCCGCGATCGCCGCCAGCGACGCGGACGGCGATTCGGTCGCCTTCTCCATCGCCGGTGGCGCGGACGCGGCCCTGTTCGCGATCGACGCCGCCACGGGAGCGCTGCGCTTCCTCTCCGCTCCCGATTTCGAGGCGCCTGCCGACGCGGACGGCGACAATGTCTATGCGCTGCTGGTCTCGGCAGGCGACGGCGCCTTCACCGCCTTCCAGACCGTCTCGGTGACCGTCGGCGGCGTCAACGAGGGGGTCACGATCAGCTCGGGCGGAGGCGGCGCGTCTTCCAGCGTCGCCGTCGGCGAGAACCAGGTAGCGGTCTCGACCGTCGCGGCCAGCGACGCCGACGGGGGCGCGGTCGCCTATACGATCGCGGGGGGAGCCGACGCCCATCTTTTCGCGATCGACGCGGCGACCGGCGCGCTCGCCTTCGTCTCCGCGCCGAATTTCGAGGCGCCCGGTGATGTCGGGCGCGACAATGTCTACGAGGTCCTCGTCTCGGCGAGCGACGGCACCTTCGCCGACAGCCAAGCGGTGTCGGTGCGGGTCGGCGACGTCAACGAGGCGCTGGCGATCACCTCGAACGGGGGCGGCGCGAGCGCGGCGCTGTCGATCGGCGAGAACGGCCGCAACGTCACAACGGTCGCGGCGACCGATCCCGAGGGCGCCGCTTTGGTCTACGCGATCGCGGGAGGCGCCGACGCCGGGCGTTTCACGATCAACGCCGCAACCGGCGCGCTCGCCTTCGCCGTCGCGCCCAACCACGAAGCGCCCGGCGATGCGGGCGCGAACAACGTCTACGAGGTGGTCGTCTCGGCGAGCGACGGCGCGTTCAGCGACAGCCAGGCGCTGAGCGTGACGGTCACGAATGTCCGCGAGGGCAACACGATCGTGGGGACGTCGGCGAGCAACACCATTTCGACGACGACCAGCGTTTCCGGCCAGCCGCGCGCAACCGAACTCGAGGACACGATCTACGGCCTCGGCGGCTCGGACACTTTGATCGGGGGCGGCGGGGCCGACATCATCGACGGCGGCGCGGGCAACGACGCGATCACCGGCGGGCTCGGCGCGGACACTCTGATCGGCGGGACCGGCACCGACCGCTTCGTCCTCGCCTCGGCCGCCGAGAGCACAGTCGCCGCGCCCGACCTCATCGTCGACTTCAGCCGCGCGGAGGGCGACAAGATCAACCTCAGCGCACTCGACGCCAACCTCAATTCGGGGGGGAACCAGAGCTTCGCCTTCATCGGCGCGGCCGCATTCTCGAACCGGGCAGGCCAGCTGCGCTACGAGCAGTCCGGCGGCGACACCTTCGCCAGCGGCGATGTGAACGGCGACGGCAAGGCCGATTTCCTGATCCAGCTCGACACGGCCGTGACGCTGATCGCCTCCGACTTCTTGCTGTGAGCAGGGCGCCGGTCCGCTAAGCGGGCTGCTCCGCCAGCTCCAGGATCGCCGCCCATTCCTCGTTGCGCACCGGCGAGACGGAGAGGCGCGACTGGCGGATCAGCTCCATCCTGTCGAGGCCGGGCTCGCTTTTGATCTGCTTGAGCGTTACCGGGCGGGGGAGCGCCCGCACCGGCGCGACGGCGACGGAGACCCAGTTCGCGTCCTTCGGGTCCGGCTGCGCGCCGCGCGCGATTCGCATGATGCCGACCGCGGCCCGGACGTCGCCGCTATGGTAGAAGAAGGCCTCGTCGCCCGCTTTCATCGCCTTCAGGTGGAGCCGCGCGGCGGGGTTGCGGACGCCGTCCCATTCGGTGGCGCCGTCGCGCAGCAGGTCGTCCCACGAATAGCTTCCGGGCTCCGATTTCAGCAGCCAATAGGCCATGACAGCGCCCTGTTCCTCCCCTCCGCCGCCCGGGTTTAGACCGCGGGCGTCACGGTCTCAACCCGGTGCCGCGCCCCCATTCCAGCCGCGCGCCGCGGCCGCAAATCTACTCAAGCGATTGAGTTTACGTTGAATTTACGTTCGTTCCTCAACTCACCGACGGCGTTAACCATTTCGTCCGAAATGTGGCGGCGGGCTGTTGCGCCGAATCGCAACATAGGTCAGGGACCCTGCAGCGAATGAACGCGAGAGCGGGCGCCGCCAGCGCCTGAGGGCTGGCGGCAAATGCGAGACGGGGACCTGATCGGGATGCGCGAGCCGCATCCGGGGGATCGGCACACCGCACTGAAAAGAACGAGGTTCGATGATCCGCACGTTTCGTGCCGCGGCGCTTGCCGTCGCTGCCTTCGCCCTGTCCGCTGCCACCGGCGTCAGCGCTCCCGGCCAGACCGCACCGATCGCGGCGGCAGCTTTCTCAGGCACGCTCGAGCAGCAGGTGGCCAGCGCCGCCCGCGTCGAGACCGACAGCTTGGAGCAGGACTGCCTCGCCAGCGCGGTCTATTTCGAGGCGCGCGGCGAGCCGCTCAAGGGCCAGCTCGCGGTCGCCGACGTCGTCCTCAACCGGGTCCGCTCCGAGCGCTACCCGGACACGATCTGCGAGGTGGTCGAGCAGCCCTGGCAATTCTCCTTCGTCAACCGCACCGGCCGCATCCCGAATGCGGACCGGTCGTCCGAGGCCTGGAGCAATGCCGTCGCGATCGCCCGCATCGCGCTGGCCGGCACCGCGCGCGCCGTCGACAGCGACGTGCTCTGGTACCATGCCGATTACGTGTCGCCGAGCTGGGGCCGCCGCCTCGCCCGCCAGGACCGGATCGGGCTGCACATCTTCTACAGCTAGAGGCGGGGGCGCGAGGGGACGGTTCCGGGGGGAGCCGTCCCCGTCGCTGCACGGGCGCTGCACGGGGACAGTTACTGGTAACTATCCCCTCTCAGGGTACTAGTAACTGTCCCCTCTCAGAGTTCTGAAGGTCGCCGAGTAGCGGAGCGCAGCAACGGGGGCGAGGCTGTGCTCCCACTCGGTCCGGGCGGCTCCCCGCAGGCAATAGGCCGAGCGGGGGGCCGCCTGCAGCGTGAAACGCTGCCACTTGTCGCCCAGCCTGCGCCGGAAGCGGACCGGCGCCTCGGAGAGCAGGGAGACCCCGATCACGTCTCCGAACACGGGCCGGTCGCGGTGCCAGCCGAGGCCCGCGCCTTCCCCATATTCGATCAGCAGAGCATGGACGAGGGCGTCCGGCTCCAGTCCCGCAAAGGCGGCGGCGCGGGCGCGGAGCGGCAGCAGCCAGTCCGGGGTCGGCTCGGCTTCGGCCAGGCCGCTGCCGTCGAAGCGATATTGATGGCCGAACGAGACGGTGCGCCGCTTCCCGAGGAAGCCGTGGAACTCGAACGGCGCGAACGGCAGGGCGGCGAACCGCTCAATCAGCGCACGCTCTTCGCCCGGGTCGATGAGCTCGGTCGTGTAGGCAAGGCCCTCGGGCGCACCGGTCGGCACATCGAAGAGGGCAAACTGATCCATCGCGGCCGACAACGCACGAAGGCGGTCAGCGGCCGTATCGGAGCAGCAGGGAGAGCGTCCAGCCCCCGCCGGGCTCGCCGGGACGGCCGAGGTTGCGGACGTCGTCCAGATACCAGCGGCCGCGGATGCGCTCGAAATAGAAGAGGTTGGTCTGCGGCTCGCCGAAATTGGTGAAGCGCGCGACGACGACGCGGCGGTCCGGCCGGCCGAACACCTCCTCCTCGGTCACTTCGATCGCGGCGATCTCCGAATCCTGGCCGTTCACCCAGAAGTCGAAATCGAGCCGGCCGATCTCTCCGCCCGCGTCGCGGCTCTCATCGTCGAAGAGAGCGCGGAGGCGATCCGAATAGACGCCGGCCGCCTCCCCATCGGCGGGGGCTTCCGAATCGTTCCGGTAGACCCGCTCGACGAAAGCGCGCGGATCGTCGACGCCGCGCGACGGCGCCGGCGCGGCGGCCGGCTGCGCGAGGACCGGTCCCGCGAGCGCGAGCAGGAAGGCGGCGGCGACGATCCTCGGTCCCATGTTTCTCCCCTTTTCGACGCCGGATCAGCGCGGCAGATGCTCGAGGATCTCTTCGGGGGTCCGGAGCTCGAGCTGCTGCGACGGCTCGGAGTCCGAATAGCCGAGCTCGCGGAGCCGCGGCTGGTCCTCCAGAGCGTCGCGGCCGAGGCCGTGGCAGGCGTCGAGATAGATATAGGCGGACGATTCGGCGAAGCCGGGCAGGTCGAACAGGTTCAGCTTGTGGGCGATCCAGGTCCCGTCGTCGCTGCGGAACATCGAAACCGGGGCTCTCGGCGAGCAAAGCACCCAGCCCGCGCGCGGCTGGGCGTCCCAACGGATCGGGAGGCCTGGGCGGTAGCGCGCCGGGTAGCGCGATCCTCCGCGGCTCCCCGGGCGGTGGACCGACGTGCCGTGCCGCGCCGTGACGCGCAGGAGGCTCCAGCCCTCGCCCTGGCGAACCGCGCTCGACGTGAGAGGCCGATACCAGCCGCACTCCATCATGTGGCAGCGGAGCATGATCACGCTGGGTGCGGCCGGCGCCGGCGCCGGAGCCGCGAGCAAGGCGGCGGCGAGCAAATCGAACATCGGATTCCTTTCACGCAGTCACCGCGTGAACTTCTCTCCCGCTTCGGCCTTGGAGACAAGCAGGTTCGACAAGGTGAAATCGCCGCCCAGCCGCTCCTGCTGGCGCCGCAACCCCTCGACGATCTTCGCCGCGCCCTCGGTGTCCGCCCAGAACATCGGGCCGCCGCGCCAGACCGGCCAGCCATAGCCGTAGACCCACACGACATCGATGTCCGAGGCGCGCTGGGCCATGCCTTCCTCGAGGATCTTCGCGCCCTCGTTGACCATGGTGTAGAGGGTGCGCTCGATTATCTCCTGGTCGGAGATTTCGCGGGGCTCGACGCCCTCCTTCGCGCGGAAATCGTCGATGATCCTGGCGACGACGGGGGACGGGGAGGGGCGGCGCTTCTCGTCATAATCGTAGAAGCCGGCGCCCTTCTTCTGGCCCCAGCGGTCGGCGGCGCAGAGCGCGTCGCGGACATTCTCGATCCGGTTCGGGTCGCGGTGCCAGCCGATGTCGACCCCGGCGAGATCGGCCATCTGGAACGGCCCCATCGGCATTCCGAATTCGACATGGACCTTGTCGATCTGCTCGGGGGTGGCGCCTTCGAGGAGCAGGCGGTTGGCCTGGACCTGCCGCGGCATCAGCATCCGGTTGCCGATGAAGCCGTAGCAGACGCCCGCCACCACGGCGACCTTCCGGATCTTCTTCGACAGCATCATCGCCGTCACCAGCACGTCCGGCGCCGTCTTGGCGCCGCGCACGACCTCGAGCAATTTCATGACGTTGGCCGGCGAGAAGAAGTGGAGGCCGACCACGTCCTGCGGCCGCGAGGTGCTCGCCGCGATCTCGTCGATATTGAGGTAGGAGGTGTTGGAAGCGAGGATCGCGCCCGGCTTTGCAATGCGGTCGAGCTTGCCGAACACCTCCTTCTTGACGTCCATATTCTCGAACACCGCCTCGATGATGAGGTCGCAGTCGCCGAGGTCGTCGAGGCTGAGGGTCGGCGTCAGCAGGCCCATCGCGCCCGCGACCTGATCGGCGGTCATCCGCCCCTTGGACGCGGTCGCCTCGTAATTCTTCCGGATGACGCCGGTCCCGCGGTCGAGCGCGGCCTGCTCCTGCTCGACGATGGTGACCGGGATCCCGGCGCTCAGAAAATTCATCGAGATGCCGCCGCCCATCGTGCCGGCGCCGATCACCCCGACCCTGCTTATGTCGCGCGGCCTCGTATCCTCGGGCAGCCCCTCGATCTTCGAGGCCTTGCGCTCGGCGAAGAAGAAATATTGCTGCGCGCGCGCCTGCGTTCCGCCCATCAGCTCCATGAACAGCCGCCGCTCTTCCTGCACGCCCTCGGCATAGGGGCGGGCGACCGCCGCCTCGATCGCGCGGATGTTCGCCTCGGGTGCGTCGAAGCCGCGGAACTTGCGCGCATTCGCCTGCCGGAAGGCATCGAACAGGCCGGGATTGGCGCGCGCTTCCTCGAGCTTGTCGTCGCGCTCGCTGGTCTTCGGAATCGGCCGCACGGCCTTCACCTCGTCCGCGAAGGCGACGGCATGCTGCTCGAGATCGCCCTCGACGATCCGGTCGACCAGCCCGGCGTCGCACGCCTCGCGGGCGCCGATCGGATTGCCCGTGGCCGCCATTTCGAGCGCGAGCCGGACTCCGGCCGCGCGCGGCAGGCGCTGGGTTCCGCCGGCCCCGGGGAGGAGGCCGAGCTTGACTTCGGGGACGCCGAGCTTCGCGGAGGGGACGACGACCCGGTAATGCGAGGCCAGGGCGACTTCGAGCCCGCCGCCGAACGCGGTGCCGTGGATCGCCGCGACCACCGGCTTGGTGCAATTCTCGATGATGTCGACCACCTGGGGCAGCATCGGCGGCTGGAACGATTTGGGCGTTCCGAACTCGCTGATGTCCGCCCCGGCGAAGAAGGTCTGCCCCTGGCACACGATCACCACCGCCTTCACCGCCTCGTCGGCGTCGGCCTCCTCGATCGCCTTCACCAAACCTTCACGCACCGCATGGCCGAGCGCGTTCACCGGCGGGTTGTTCGAGGTGACGATGAGGATTTCGCCGTGCTTCCTGGTCGAGATCGGGCTCATGGGGCTCTCCGCTGATCCGGGGTCGGGTTCCGCTTGGCGCGCGCTTACGTGAACGTCAACCGGAGCCGACGCTCCGACAGCGTCCAACGCCGCGGAAGGTTCGGAAGGTTCGGAAGGTTCGGCTTGCAAGGACGAAGATTCCGCGTTCCCCGCAAAGCCGAAATAGGCGTCGCGATCGGCGCGGGCGCGAGCGAGCTGGGACTTCCGAGCCTTCTCGCCGTCCGCCTCGACGATTGCGGATTCGGCCGGGCTCAGGGTCCGACTGTAATCAGCCTCACCATATCTTCCCCGCTCCTCGCCTTCGAATCCATCCGGCGGCGGGTACGACGTCCACACCGCATCGTCCTCCTCCCAGATGTCGGTGCCGGTATAGGGAATCTCTTCCGGCGGCAGGAGGGGCTCCGCCGCAGGCGGCGTCTCGCCGCGCTCGATGACGCCCATCCACCCCTCCCAGTCCTCCTCGACGGCGAGGCTCTCGGGGCGCGGCTCGGCGAGGTGGCCGAGCTTGCCGATCAGGAAGGTGAGCAAGCGGTTGTCGTAGACCCGTTCCTCGCTCTTCAGCTCGCCATGATAATAATGGCCTTTGAGAGTACCCTCGATGGCGCGCTCATAGGCGGTCGACACGAGCCGGCCTCGCACGCCGATGCGTTGCGCGGCGTCGCAGGCGAGGTCGAAGGCGCGGGCCTCGGGCCGGCGGCGAAGGCGGGCGACGCTCTGCTCGGTCATGCCGACCCGCGAAGCCGCCTGGCGGATCACGCCGGTGTCCGCGAGCGCCTCCAGAAAGGCGCGCTGGCGCGCCGGCGTCCAGCCGTCGGCGCGGTAGCGCAGCGGCACGGGCTCGATCGCAAGCAGGTCGTCCAGCGCGGCGGCGGCCGGGAACATGAAGGAAGAAGCGCGCTCGTCGGTCGACGCTTCAGGGGCGAAGGCGTTCGGCTTGTGTTCCATTCCAAGTGTAGAACATAGCGAATCCTACATTGGAAGAGGGGGGTCGGGATTTTTGAAGATAGGGCCGTTGCGGAGCCACCTGGGGCCTTGTGCTACCAGCGCCCCCGGCCTTTTCGATCTCGGGCGAGGTGGGGACAGTTACCGGTAACTGTCCCTAGGGCGATGGGGACAGTTACCGGTAACTGTCCCCTAAAAGGAGGGGGTGGGGACAGTTACCAGTAACTGTCCCCTAAGGAGGGGGTGGGGACAGTTACCAGTAACTGTCCCCTAAAAGGACGTGCGGCCATATTCCTGGCGGTAGAAGGGGTGGCTCGAGGCGAGGCCGCCGTCGACGACGAGAGCGTGGCCGTTGACGTAGCTCGACTCGTCCGAGGCGAGGAAGAGCGCTGCGGCCGCGATCTCGTCGGGGATTCCGCCGCGCTTCATCGGGTTCAGATGGCCGATCTGGTCCTCCTTGCCGGCGGCGCGGGCATTGTCGAACAAAGGCTTGGTCATTCCGGTCTCGATCAGGCCGGGACAGATCGCGTTGACGCGGATGTTGGCGCCGGCGAGCTGGGTCGCGGCGACCTGGACCAGGCGGATCACACCGGCCTTGGACGCCGAATAAGCCGGGCCGCCGGCGCCGGCGCGCAGGCCGGCGACGCTGGCGGTGCAGACGATCGAGCCGCCGCCTTGCTCCTTCATTGCCGGCGCGGCGTGCTTGATCGCGAGGAACGGGCCGATCAAATTGACGCGGAGGATTTCCTGCCAGTCCTCGGGAGTCTGCTCGAAGATCGAGGCGAGGCCGCCCGATATTCCGGCATTGGCGAAGACGATATCGAGCCGGCCGAAGCGGGTGAGAGCGAGCTGGACGAGGTCCTGGACGTCGGAATCGTCGCCGGCGTCGGCCTCCTCGCCGATCGCCGCCGCGCCGATCGCCGCCGCCGTCTCGTCCTGCGCCTTGAGGTCGGCGCAGATCACCTGCGCGCCCTCGGCGGCGAAGCGGATGGCGGAGGCTCGGCCGATGCCGGACCCGGCGCCGGTGACGATCGCGACCTTGTTCTGCAGTCTCATAAGCCCGCTCCGATGGTGCTGCCGCCGTCGACGACGATGGCCTGGCCGGTGACGTAGGTCGAGGCGCGGCTGGCGAGAAACACCGCAGCGCCGGCGATCTCCTCGGGCTCGCCGATGCGCTGGAGCGGGGTGTGCATGGTCACCGCCTTCAGCGTCTCGGGATTCTCCCAGAGCGCACGGGCGAAATCGGTGCGGATCAGCCCGGGGGCGATGCAGTTGACGCGGACCTGGTGCGGGCCGACCTCCTGCGCGAGGTTGCGGGCGAGCTGGAAGTCGGCGGCCTTGGAGATGTTGTAGGCGCCGATCACCGGCGAGCCCTTCAGGCCGCCGATCGAGCTGACGATGACGATCGAGCCTTCCCTGCGTTCGATCATCTCGGGAGCGACCATCTGGATCAGCCAGTGATTGGCGATGACATTGTTGTCGAGGATCTTGCGGAACTGGTCGTCGCTGATCCCGCCCATCGGCCCGTAATAGGGATTGGAGGCGGCGTTGCAGACGAGCACGTCGATCCGGCCGAGCTGGCGGCGGGTCTCGTCGACGAGGTTCTGCAGCGCCTCCTTCGACGAGATGCTCGCCGGCACGACGATAGCGGTCCCTTGGCCGTGCTTCCCGTTGATCGCGTCCGCGACCTCCCGGCAGGCCTCCTGCTTGCGGCTCGAGATCACCACCGTCGCCCCCGCCTCGGCCATCGCCTCGGCGATCGCCCGGCCGATTCCGCGCGACGATCCGGTGATGATGGCGACCTTGCCCGTCAGGTCGAACAGGGACATTTCTTTCTCCTCAATCGTCACTCAAACAGCACAACCGAACGCGCACTCTCGCCGGCGCGCAATTTGTCCATGGCGGCGTTCACTTCGGCAAGCGGGATCCGCTCCGCGACCAGGGCGTCGAGATCGAGCCGGCCGGCGAGGTAGAAATCGACGAGCCTGGGGATGTCGAGCGGGAATCGGTTGGAGCCCATCAGCGAGCCCTGCAGCTTCTTCTCGGCGAGGAGGTCGAGCGCGCCCATGGAGAGGCGTTCGTTGAGGGGCATCATGCCGACGATGGTCGCCGTGCCGCCCCGGCGGAGAAGCGACAAGGCCAGCTCGCCGGCCGAGATGCGCCCGACCGCCTCGATCGCATGATGGACGCCGCCCCTGGTGAGCTCGATCACCTCGTCCCGCAGCCGATCGGCGTCGGGCGCGAAGCTGTGGGTGGCGCCGACCTGCTCCGCGAGCGCCCGCTTCGAGGCGACGGGGTCGATGGCGACAATCCGCCGGGCGCCGGCGATGCGCGCGGCGTTGACCGCGGCGAGGCCAATGCCGCCGCAGCCGATCACCGCCACGTCCTCGCCCGGGCGGACGCCGGCGGTGTTGAACACCGATCCGGCGCCGGTCACGACCGCGCAGCCCATGAGCGCCGCGCGGTCGAGCGGCATCTCCGGATCGATCGCGACCGCGCCGTTCTCGTGGACGAGCAGCAGCTCTGCAAAACCGGCGACGTTCAGCAACTGGTGGACCGGCGCGCCGTCGAGCGCCAGCCGCGGGCCCTCGCCGCGCCTGCGCTTGGTCGAAGCGTCGACGCAGAGCGCGAGGCGGCCGGTGAGGCAGAACTCGCAGCGGCCGCAGAAATTGGAGAAGCAGGTGACGACATGGTCGCCCGGCTTCACCGCGGTGACGTCGGCGCCGACCGCCTCCACGACCCCCGCCGCCTCGTGACCGGGGATGGCCGGGAGCGGCGTGGGATAGGCGCCGTCGACGAAGTGGAGGTCGGAATGGCAGGCGCCGCAGGCGCGGGTGCGGATCAGCACCTCGCGCGGGCCCGGCGCGGCGACGGTTACGTCCTCGATGGCGAGGGGCGCGCCGGGGGTGTGGAGGATTGCGGCTTTCATTCTCCTCCCCGGGACGGGGAGGGGGACAATGCGAAGCATGGCGGAGGGGGCCCAGCATCCGTGCAGCTCGCTTCGCTCGCGACCCCTCCACCGCACTTCGTGCGGTCCCGCTGCCCGTTCCGGGGAGGAACTATCGGCCCCTCACTGCGCATGCTTGGCGAACTCGATCCTCGCGATGGCGCGATTGTGGACCTCGTCGGGACCGTCGGCGAGGCGGAGGGTGCGGATTCCGGCCCAGCTCTTGGCCAGCTCGAAATCCTGCGACACGCCCGCGCCGCCATGCGCCTGCACCGCATCGTCGATGATCCTCAAAGCCATGTTCGGCGCGAACACCTTGATCATGGCGATCTCGGCGGCGGCGGCCTTGTTGCCGGCCTTGTCCATCAGGTCGGCGGCCTTGAGGCAGAGCAGGCGCGCCATGTCGATGTCGATCCGCGCCGCAGCGACGCGCTGCTCCCAGACGCTGTGCTCCATCAGGCGCTTGCCGAAGGCGACGCGGGACTGGAGGCGCTTCACCATCGCTTCCAGCGCCTCCTCGGCGACCCCGATGGTGCGCATGCAATGGTGGATCCGGCCCGGGCCGAGCCTCCCTTGCGCGATCTCGAAGCCGCGGCCCTCGCCGAGCAGCATGTTGGAGGCGGGGATGCGCACGTCCTTGAGCTCCACCTCCATGTGGCCATGGGGGGCGTCGTCATAGCCGTAGACGGTGAGGGCGCGCTCGACAGTGACTCCCGGCGCGTCGAGGGGCATCAGCACCATCGACTGCTGCCGGTGCCTGTCGGCCGAAGTGTCGGTCTTGCCCATGACGATGGCGACCTTGCAGCGCGGGTCGCCCGCTCCGCTCGACCACCATTTGCGGCCGTTGAGGACATAGTCGTCACCGTCGCGGCGGATCTCGCACTGGATGTTGGTCGCGTCGGACGAGGCGACGGCGGGCTCGGTCATCAAAAAGGCGGAGCGGATCTCGCCGTTCATAAGGGGCTTAAGCCATTGCTCCTTCTGCTCGTGCGTGCCGTAGCGGTGGAGCACCTCCATGTTGCCGGTGTCGGGCGCCGAGCAGTTGAACACCTCGCTCGCCCAGCCGATCCGGCCCATCTCCTCGGCGCAGAGCGCATATTCGAGGTTGGTGAGCTGGGTGCCCTCGAATTCGAAGCTCGCGTCGACATGGCGAAGCGCCTGGCCGGGCGGCATGAACAGGTTCCACAGGCCGGCCGCGCGCGCCTCGGGCTTGAGCTCCTCGATCACCTCGATCGGCTGCCAGCGGTCGCCGGCCTCGAGCTGGCTCTTATAGTCCTTGTTCCGGGGCCGGACCCGAGTCTCGACGAACTCGCGCACCCGATCCCGGTAAAAAGCCTGCCGTTCCGTAAGGTCGAAGTCCATCCGGCCGTTCCCGCTCTGCTGCTGTCAATCCGGGGTGCCAGAAAGCGCCGTTTTGCGCCAGTGCTTGCCCTCGCTCCTGCGTCTGCCTAGGCGCTTCCGCATGTCCCCGCGCATCCCGGACCATCCGATCGATCCGCTGTTCCTCGAGCGCTGGTCGCCGCGGGCGTTCGATGGGTCGGATATTCCCGACGGGGACCTGCTGACCATCTTCGAAGCGGCGCGATGGGCGCCCTCGGCGTTCAACTCGCAGCCGTGGCGCTTCCTCTACGCGAAGCGGGGCGATGCCGACTGGGAGCGCTTCCTCGATCTGCTCATTCCGTGGAACCGGGGCTGGGCGCAGAGCGCGTCGGTGCTCGTCTACATTGTTTCGGACAGCCTGCCCTTCACGGACAAGGCGACCGGCGAGCCGGCGCCGTCGCACACCCACAGCTACGATGCCGGGGCCGCCTGGGTCAGCCTGGCGCTGCAGGCGACGCGGACGGGCTATCACGCCCACGGCATGTCGGGGGTCGATTTCGACCGGGTGCGAACGGAGCTCGGCGTGCCCGAGCGCTACCGGGTGGAGGCGGCGGCAGTGATCGGCAGGATCGGCGATCCAGCGATCCTCGACGAACGGCAGCGGGCGCGCGAGTTTCCGAGCGACCGCAAGCCGCTCGCCGAGCTGTTATTCCGCGGAGCGTTCCCAAGCTGAAGGCGCGGCCTTGTGCGGGGCGCGCTTCTGGTGGACATTCTTGCTGAGGAGAGCGCGCGAATGGCGGTCGAGACGGGGACGGCGGGGAAAGGCGACGGGCGGCGCTATGTGACGCTGCCCGCGCGGCCCGAGCCGGTCCGCGTTGCCATCGACGAAACCGCGGTCGTCGTCATCGACATGCAGAATGCCTACGCTTCGCCCGGCGGCTATGTCGACTTGGCCGGCTTCGACATTGCGGGCGCCGCCGGCGTGGTCGAGCAAGTCGCGAAGGTTCTCGACACTGCTCGCGGCGCAGGGGTGCAGGTCGTGTTCCTGCAGAACGGCTGGGACCCGGATTATTCCGAAGCCGGCGGCCCGGGCTCGCCGAACTGGCACAAGTCGAATGCGCTGAAGACGATGCGCGGGAGGCCGGAGCTGCAGGGGCGGCTGCTCGCGCGCGGCGGGTGGGATTATGCGCTGGTCGACGCGCTGACGCCGCGCGAGGGCGACATCTCGCTCCATAAGCCGCGCTACAGCGCCTTCTTCAACTCGCAGCTCGACAGCGTGCTGCGCGCGCGGGGCATCCGCAACATCGTGTTCGTAGGGAT
This sequence comes from Allosphingosinicella sp., assembly GCA_035628635.1. Taxonomy (GTDB): domain Bacteria; phylum Pseudomonadota; class Alphaproteobacteria; order Sphingomonadales; family Sphingomonadaceae; genus Allosphingosinicella. The sequence goes on along the minus strand of DASPJJ010000033.1, from coordinate 40,536 downwards.
CGCCTCGAACGTCTGCGTCGAATCGACGCTGCGCGACGGCTTCCACCTCGAATATTTCGGCGTCATGCTGGAGGACGCGACCCACCATCTCGGCCCCGATTTCGTCCGCGAGGCGACGCTCTACAATGTCGAGAAATTCTTCGGCTGGGTGTCGAGCGTCGCCGATTTCTGCGGCGCCTTCGGGCAGGTCGCGGAATGACGGCTGCCTGTGAGACCCACTCCGTTCGCCCCGAGCCTGTCGAAGGGCTGTCCTTGCTCCGGCAGCCGCCGCAACAAGGGCAGGGCTTCGACAGGCTCAGCCCGAACGGTGGAGCGCAGTCCGATCCATTCTAGGAGGCCCTGATGCCGTTCGAGTCGATCAACCCGCCGCAATTCCCGACGCCGATCGCGCCTTATTCGGCGGGCACCAGAGCCGGCGACATCGTCTACGTCTCCGGCACGCTCGCGCTCGGGCCGGGGGGGACGGTGCTGCACCCGGACGACGCCGAGGCGCAGACGCGGCATGTGCTGGAGACGATCCGGATCACGCTCGAGGCGGCCGGCGCGACCATGGCCGATATCGCCTTCAACCACATCTTCCTCACCGACTGGGCGCACTACCCGGCGATGAATGCGGTCTACGCCGAATATTTCCCGGGCGCCAAGCCGGCGCGCTACTGCATACAGTGCGGCCTGGTGAAGCCGGGCCTGGTCGTCGAGATCGCCAGCGTGGCGCATATCGGCGGGTGATCGCAGGGCTTCACTTCGAGGCGCATGGTCCGAGCGACGCAACGCCTATGATAATGTCGGCGGGGCTGGGAGGCGCCGGAGCCTATTGGCGACCCAATCTCGCCGCGCTGGCGGAGCGGCATCGCGTCATCCTCTACGATCATCGCGGCACCGGCCGAAGCGACCGGGCGCTTCCTTCGGCCGTCAGCGTAGCCGACATGGCCGATGACGTGATCGCCCTGATGGATGGGCTTGGCCTCGATCGCTCTCACTTCGTCGGTCACGCGGCCGGCGGGCTGGTCGGCCTGATGCTGGCAGTGCGCGCGCCCGAGCGGCTTGCCAGCCTGGTGGTGGTCAACGGCTGGACCCGCCTCGACCCCCATTTCGCGCGCTGCTTCGAGGCGCGCCTCGCCTTGCTCCGCGATACCGGACCGAGCGCCTATCTGCGCGCCCAGCCGATCTTCATCTATCCGGCGGCGTGGAGCTCGGAGCACCATGACGAGCTCGATGCGGAGCTGGACGATCAGCTGGCCCATTTCCAGGGCAGGGACAATCTGGAGAAGCGGATCGCCGCGCTGCAGGCTTTCCATCTGGACGATCGGCTCGGCGAGGTCGCGACGCCCTTGCTCGCGATCGCCGCCAGGGACGACATGCTCGTGCCCTGGACCTGTACGCCGGCCTATGCAGAGCGCATCGCCGGTGCGAAGACGGTGCTGATGGACTGGGGCGGCCACGCCTGCAACGTCACCGATCCGGACGCCTTCAACCGCCACGTGCTCGATTTTCTAAGGAGCTGACAACATGGAAATCGGCATCTTCACCCCCATCGGCAACAATGGCTGGCTGATCTCCGAGAACAGCCCGCAATACATGCCGAGCTTCGATCTCAACAAGGCGATTGCGCAGAAGGCGGAGAGCTACGGGGTCGATTTCCTGCTTTCGATGATCAAGCTACGCGGCTTCGGCGGCAAGACCGAATTCTGGGAATATAATCTGGAGAGCTTCACGCTGATGGCCGGCCTTGCCGCCGTCACCGAGAAGATCAAGATCTACGCGACCTGCCCGACGCTGGTCATCCCGCCGGCCTTCTGCGCGCGGATGTGCAACACGATCGATTCGATCAGCCACGGCCGCTTCGGTCTCAACCTGATCACCGGCTGGCAGCGGCCCGAATACAGCCAGATGGGGCTGTGGCCCGGCGACGAGCATTTCCGCAACCGCTACCAGATGCTCGCGGAATATGCGCACATCCTGCGCGAGCTGTGGGCGACCGGAGTCTCCGACTTCAAGGGGCAATATTACCAGATGGAAGACTGCCGCGTCCGGCCGCTGCCGGAGGGCGAGATGAAGATCATCTGCGCGGGAAGCTCGGACGAGGGGCTCGCTTTCTCGGCGCAATATGCCGATTACGCCTTCTGCCTCGGCAAGGGCGTCAACACCCCCAAGGCCTTCGCCTCGAACAACGAGCGCCTGATGGCGGCGACCGCCAAGACCGGCCGGGACGTGCGCATCTACGCGTTGTTCATGATCATCGCCGCCGAGACGGACGACGAGGCGATGGAGAAATGGATCTCCTACCGGGAGGGCGTCGACGAGGAGGCCGTCGCCTGGCTCGGCGCCCAGGGCGCGGCCGACAAGACCTCGGCGACGACCAACGTCCGCCAGCTCGCCGACCGCGAGAGTGCGGTGAACTTGAACATGGGCACCCTCGTCGGCTCCTACGAGAGTATCGCGCGCATGCTCGACGAGGCCTCGACCGTGCCGAACACCGGCGGCGTGCTGCTCACCTTCGACGATTTCATCGAGGGCACCGAGCAGTTCGGCACCCGCATCCAGCCGCTGATGAAATGCCGCGAAGGCGTCGTCTCGGCGGCCTGCTGACATGCCCGAATACCTCGCTCCCGGAGTCTATGTCGAAGAGATCGAACGTGGTCCGCGACCGATCGAAGGCGTGCCGACCAGCACCGCCGCGCTGCTCGGCGAAACGGAGCGCGGGCCGACGCGGCCGCGCCTGGTGACGTCTGTCAGCGAGTATCTCCGCCAGTTCGGCGGGCCTGCGGGCGAGGACCGATATCTCCCCGACGCGATCCGCGGCTTTTTCGAGAATGGCGGCCGGCGCGCCTTCGTCTGCCGGATCGTCGGCGCCGGGGCCAGCGCCGCCGCGCTCACCGCCGGCCCCCTTCGGATCGAGGCGGTGGGCCCCGGCGTGTGGGGCAATCGTCTGTTCGTGAGGCTAGGCGCGGGAACGAAGCTCGCCCGCTACCGGCTGCAGGTCGCTTACTGGCAGACTCTCCCCGCCGCCGGCTTTCCGGCCGACCCCTTCGCGCAGCCCGGGGGTCCCGCCGCGCCGGCTTTGGTCGAGGATTTTCGCGATATCGCTTTCGACGATCCGGCGTCGCCGGATTACTACGCGAAGGTGATGGACGGCGCTTCGAGCCTGATCCGGATCGCGCCGAGCGGCCCGTTCGCCGACGTCGCCGAGATTCCCTTCTCCGCCCTCGAGGGCGGAGCGGATGGGGCGCTGCCGAACCCGGCCGACTATGAAGGCGCGGAGGGCGCCGGCCTCGCCGCGCTCGATCTCGACGAATATCGCGAGGTGGCGCTCGTCGCCGCGCCCGCCGCGCCGGACGATGCCGTCGAGGCGGTGTACCGGCATTGCGAACGCAGCCGTTTCCGCTTCGCCGTCATCGACGCGCCGCGCAATTGTGCGAATATCGCCACCCTCGATCCGCGTGCGCGGTGGGACAGCGCCTATGCGGCTTATTATTATCCCTGGCTCTGGGTCCCCCACCCCCTTAGCGGCGGCCGCCGCCTGGTTCCGCCGAGCGGGCACGTCCTCGGCCTCTATGCACGCACCGACGTCGAGCGGGGCGTTTGGAAGGCGCCGGCCAACGACGTCCTGCGCGGCGTTATCGGCCTCGAGTTCCCGATCAACGAGCGCGACCAGCAAGTGCTCAATCCGCGCGGCGTCAATGCGATCCGGCAGTTCCCCGGCCGCGGCATCCGCGTCTGGGGCGCGCGGACCCTTTCGAGCAACAGCCTCTGGAAATATGTGAACGTCCGCCGCCTGTTCATCTTCCTCGAACGCTCGATCTACGAAGGCACGCAATGGGTGGTGTTCGAGCCCAACGACGAGCGGTTGTGGGCGCGGGTCAAGGACACGATCCGCCTGTTCCTGCGGACGCAATGGCGCGAGGGCGCGCTGATGGGCGCCACCGAGGAACAGGCTTTCACGATAAACTGCGACCGTTCGACGATGACCGAGGACGACATCCTGAACGGCCGGCTGATCTGCGAGATCGGCATCGCGCCGGTGCGCCCGGCCGAGTTCGTGATCTTCCGCATCTTCCAGAACACCGCCGGCGCGCAAAGCTGAGGCGCGGGGGCCTCTGCTGCCTCGCTAACGGCGGGCCTTGCGGGCGGCGTAGCGCGCGTCGCGCGCGGCCTTGCGTTCCTCCTCCGTCGGCGCGGGAGGCGGGGCGTTCGCGGCGGCGGTCTCCGCCGCTCGCGCTTCAGCCTCGGCCTTCGCTGCCGCAGCGGCCTTGCGCTGCTCGGCCCGGGCCGCGTCCCGCGCCTCGCGCTTGGCCTGGCGCGCGGCGGCGGCCTCCGGATCGGGTGCGGGCCTGGTGCGCAGCTGGTCGAGCGCCTTGCGCTTCGCTTCGGCGGCGCGGCCGACCCGGTCCTGGTAGCTGTCCCCCTTGGGCTTCATTCCTTCGGCTCCTTCGCGGCCCCAGCGCACGGCCGCCGCGGCGGTTCCCGGGCCTTCTCAGGCTAGGCGCTCGGGGACGGCGAGCGCCTCGATGTGGAGGGTCGCCTTCGGCGCGACCGCCTCCCAGGGGAAGACGTACCAGCGCTTGTCGCGGCTGCGGTCGATCTTGCTGCCATGATATTCGGCCCGTGCCTTCGAGCAGACGTTGTGGATCAAAACGGCGACGCGCAGGCGGTCCGGCGCATCGACCTTCGCCTCGATCGCGGCGCGCAGATAGTCGATCGTGCCGCCGCTGTCGTTGATATCGTCGACGATCAGGATGCGCGCGCCGTCGCTTATCTTGGCCGCCAGCTTGTCGAGCAATTCGTCGCCGAAGCCGCGATCCCTGGTGCTGTGGTCGACCGACAGCATCTGCAGACCCGTCCGGTGGGAGAGATAGGCCGCCGGCACCAGCCCGCCGCGGCCGATCCCGACCAGGAAATCGGGCTTCCATTCGTCCGCCTCGATCTGGACGGCGAGCGCTTCCACTTCTTCGAGGAAGCGCTCGTACGGAATGTAATGAAGGGTGGGTTCGGACATGGCCGGTCCTGATGCTGGGAGCGCACCGTCTTAAAGCGCGGCGCGGCTCGCGACAACGCCGGACCCGGCGAGACGCCGGGGGTCTGCGGCGCGTTGCGCCGCGCACGCCTTGTGCCTAGCGTCGCCTTATGGCCGACCCCGAGAATCTCGACGTCCTGATCGTCGGCGCCGGCATCTCCGGAATCGACGCGGCCTATCACCTCCAGAAAAGGCTGCCGGGGAAGAGCTTTGCCATCCTCGAGGCGCGCGAGCGGATCGGCGGCACCTGGGATCTGTTCCGCTATCCCGGCATCCGCTCCGACAGCGACATGTATACGTTGGGCTTCCCCTTCCGGCCGTGGCGCGGGGACAAGTCGATCGTCGAGGGCGCCGAAATCCGCGACTATGTCGAGGAGACGGCGCGCGCCTTCGGGATCGACCGCCGCATCCGCTTCCGACACCGGGTGACGAAGGCGAGCTGGTCGTCGGCGGACGCTCGCTGGTCGGTCGAGGCGGAGAGCCCCGAAGGCGTTCGCCGGTTCCGCTGCGCCTTCCTGTTCCTGTGCAGCGGCTATTACGATTATGCCGCCGGCTATCGCCCCGCCTGGCCGGGCGAGGCGGGCTTCCAGGGCCGCATCGTCCACCCCCAGCACTGGCCCGAGGATCTCGACGTCGCCGGCAAGCGCGTCGTCGTCATCGGCAGCGGCGCCACCGCGGTGACGCTCGTTCCCGCGCTCGGCGAGACGGCCGCCCACGTCACCATGCTGCAGCGCTCGCCGAGCTACGTGGTCTCGCTCCCCTCGCGCGACCGGCTCGCCAGGGGACTCGGCGCGCGCCTCACCCGCGCAAAGAACGTCGCGCTCGGAATGTATTTCTTCAATCGCGCCCGCAGGAAACCGGACAAGGTGCGCGCCTTGCTGCTCGACCTGGTGCGCGGCGAACTTCCCGAGGGGTTCGACGTCGAACGCCATTTCGCGCCCGCCTACAAGCCGTGGGACCAGCGCATGTGCCTCGTGCCCGACGGCGACCTGTTCGCCGCGATCCGCGAGGGACGGGTGTCCGTCGAGACCGGCGAGATCGAGACGTTCACGCGCGGCGGGATCCGCTTGAGCTCCGGCGAGGAGATTCCGGCCGACATCGTCGTCACCGCCACCGGCCTCGTCCTGAAGCTGCTCGGCGGGGTCGCGCTCAGCGTCGACGGCGAGCCGGTCGAGGCGGCGGGGCGCCTGGTCTATAAGGGCATGATGCTCGAAGACGTTCCGAACCTCGCTTTCACCTTCGGCTACACCAATGCGAGCTGGACGCTGAAATGCGACCTCACCTCGCGCTATCTCTGCCGCCTGCTCCGCCACATGAGCAAAGCCGGCTACCGGATCTGCACCCCCCGCGTCCGCGGCGAGGTCGAGCGGCGGCCGCTGCTCGATTTCACTTCCGGCTACATCGCCCGCGCGGCGGACGTGCTTCCGAAGCAGGGCACCGAAAAGCCCTGGCGCGTACCCCAGAACTATTTCCGCGACGTCGCGACGCTTGGCTTCGGCCGGGTCGAGGACGGCGTGATGGAATTCGGCTGAAGCCGGTGGCACGGAGCCGCCGCCGCCGGGTCCTCCTCGCGTTTGTCGCCGCGATGGCGCTCGCCGCCGTCTACGTCGTCGCGGCGGGGAGCGTCTCGAAAGGCCTCAGCCGGGAGGACCTGCAGGCGATCGCCTTGCTGCGGGCCGAACCCTATTGCCGCGAGCGCTCGGGCTTCGCCTCGGAGCTGCGCTGCATCCGCCACGTCCAGGCGGCCGTGCTCGCTATCGGACGAAGCGGCAGCTGCGCCCGAAAAGGCTCGCGGATCGAGCCGATGGACTTCATCCGGCGCGGCTATGGCTGCTGCTTCGATCGCGCCCGCTTCATCGAAAAGGCGCTCGGACATTACGGGTACACGACCCGCCACGCCGCTCTCTATTCGCGCCGCTACGGCTTGCCCGGGCTGCTGACCCGGTGGATCGATTCGCATGCGGGGACGGAGGTGCTGACCGTCCGCGGATGGCTCGCTGTGGATTCGGTGCAGCCCTTCATCCTGATGACGCGAGACGGCCGACCGCTGCGCTTTGCCGATTATCACGATCCGGCGCCCGGACAACCGGTCGAGCGGGCGGGGCCGGGCCACGACTTCCGGTTCGATCGGCCCTATTACGTGATCTACGGCCTCTATTCCCGGCACGGCGGCTTCCACGGACCGAACCTGCCGGCTCCCGAAATCCATTATCCCGATTTCCTGCGCTACACGCTGCTGCGACAGGATTGAGAGGGCGCCCGCGCTTGACTCGACCCGGCCGGCGCGGCAGCTGACGTTAACGTAAAGGAGAGACGATGCCGGACCTCGAAAGCTTTCGCGCCGAGACCCGCATTTGGCTCGAGGCCAACTGCCCCGCCGAGATGCGCGAGCCGGTCCGCGACGAAAGCGACATGTGCTGGGGCGGGCGCAACCCCGCCTTCAAGAACCCGGCGCAGAAGCTCTGGATGGTGCGCATGGCCGAGCGCGGCTGGACGGTGCCGGACTGGCCCGCCGAATATGGCGGCGGCGGGCTCTCGCCGGCCGAGACCAAGGTCCTCAAGCAGGAGATGGCGCGGATCGGCGCGCGCAACCCGCTGATGAGCTTCGGCATCTCGATGCTCGGCCCGGCCCTGCTCAAATACGGCAATGAGCAGCAGAAGAAGCGCTTCCTGACCGAGATCGCCCGCGGCGAGATACGCTGGTGTCAGGGCTATTCGGAGCCCAATGCCGGCTCGGACCTCGCTTCGCTTCAGACCAGATGCGAGGATCGGGGCGACCACTGGCTGGTCAACGGCCAGAAGGTCTGGACCAGCTATGCGGACAAGGCCGACTGGATATTCTGCCTGGTGCGGACCGATTTCGACGCGCCCAAGCATAAGGGCATCAGCTTCCTCCTGTTCGACATGGCGAGCCCGGGCGTCTCGACCCGGCCGATCCTGCTCATCTCCGGCTACTCGCCCTTCTGCGAGACCTTCTTCGACGATGTGAAGGTGCCGAAGGACCAGCTGGTCGGCGAGCTGAACAGGGGCTGGGAGGTCGCGAAGTATTTGCTCGGCCACGAGCGCGAGATGATCAGCGGAATGGGGCTGGGCGGTCAGACCGGAAGCCTCGGCGAGGCGCTGTCTGACGCCGTGGGGGCGGACCCTCTGCTCCGAGCCGACGTGGCGCGCTTCGACGTCGACGCCCTCGCCTTCCGCGCCATGTCCGAGCGATTCATCGACGAGCTGAAGGCCGGGCTCGCTCACCCGGCCCAGCCTTCGATGATGAAATATGCCGGCACCGAGCTCAACAAGGCGCGTCACGAGCTGGTCATGGCCGCCGGCGGCTCCAACGCGCTCGAATGGGAGAGCGACCGCTCGAAGAAGGGCAAGGCCGCGCGCGAATGGCTGCGCACCAAGGCCAATTCGATCGAAGGCGGCACCAGCGAGATCCAGCTCGGAATCGTCGCGAAACGGATATTGGATCTACCGGGGGCCTAAAGCCCTCTCCCCTCTGGGGAGAGGGTTGGGAGAGGGGCAGTCTCCCAATTATCGCCAGGTCGGAGACTCCCCCTCTCCCGGCCTCTCCCCGGAGGGGAGAGGAGAAGAAATGCCGCTCTATTTGACCGACGACCAGAACATGCTGCGCGATACTGCGCGCGGGCTGATGGCCGAGGAAGGCTCGATCGCCAACCAGCTGCGCAAGTATCGCGACATGGGCTGCGGGGACGGCTTCGGCCACGCGCTGTGGAAGCAATTGGCCGAATTGGGGTTCACCGGCATCCTGGTCGACGAGGGGGAAGGCGGCCTCGGGCTCGGCAATGTCGAGGCGGGCATCGTGCTCGAGGAGATCGGGCGGAACCTGACGCCCTCGCCCTTCCTGATCACCGCCGTGGCGGTGGTCGAGGCGCTCAAGGGTACGCCGCACGGGGCCCGATGGTTTCCCGGGATTCTCGCAGGTGACACGGTCGCCGCCCTCGCGATCGACGAAGGCGCGAAGCACCGTCCGGAAGCGATCGCCATGCGCGCGGAGCGCGCGGGCAACGGCTTCCGCCTCTCGGGCCGCAAGCAGTTCGTCGTCCAGGGCGCTTCGGCGGACCTGATCGTCGTCGCCGCCCGGACCGAGGAAGGCCTGACCCTGTTCGCGGTCGAGAAGGACGCGGACGGCCTCGAGATCGAGGGCGTCCGCCTCGCCGACAGCAGCATCGGCGCCCGGCTCGATTTGCGCGACGTCGAGGTCGATGCGGACGCGGTGATCGGCGAAGTGGGTCAGGGCGAGGTGGTCCTGCGCCGCGTGCTCGCCGCCGGCCGCGCCGGCGCGGCCTCCGAGATGGTCGGCCTGGCTTCGGGCGCGATGGCGATGACCGTCGATTATCTCAAGCAGCGCAAGCAGTTCGGCCGCGCCATCGGCGAGTTCCAGGCGCTGCAGCACCGCGCCGCGCATCTTTATTCCGAGATCGAGATCGCGCGCTCCGCGGCATTGAAGGCGCAGCAGCTGCTCGATGAGGGGAGCGCGGAGGCGGAGCTGATGGTCTCGGTCGCCAAGGCCAAGGCCGGCCGTGTCTCGACGCTGGCGGTGCAGGAGGGCGTGCAGATGCACGGCGGCATCGGCATGACCGACGAATATGATATCGGCCTCTACATGAAGCGCGACCGGGTGCTGAACGAGCTGTTCGGCGACGCGAACTATCACGCGGACAAAGTGGCGCGGATGATGGGATATTGACGCTGTTCCCCTCCCTGGAGGGGAGGGGCTAGGGGTGGGTAGGCGAGCGCAGCGAAGCCTGCCTGCCTCGGAGTTTCGCCCGCCTTCGGCGGACCCACCCCCGGCCCCTCCCTTCCAGGGAGGGGAGGAGTTAGCCAATGTCCCTCGACCCTGAAACCTTCGACGCGCTCCTGACCTCCGTCCGCCGCTACGTCGCCGAGCGGCTGCGGCCGCTCGAGGCGCGCGTCGCAGACGAGGATGAGGTTCCCGAGGATGTCGTGCAGGAAATGCGCGAGATGGGCCTGTTCGGGCTTTCCATCCCCGAGGAATATGGCGGGCTGGGCCTCTCGATGTCCGAGGAGGTGCGGATCGCGCTGGCGCTCGGCGGCACCTCTCCGGCCTTCCGCTCCGCGTTCGGAACCAATGTCGGGATCGGCAGCCAGGGCCTGGTGATGGCCGGCACCGACGCGCAAAAGCGCGAATGGCTGCCGCGCATCGCCACGGGCGAGGTGATCACCAGCTTCGCGCTCACCGAGCCCGGCGCCGGCTCCGACAGCGCCTCGGTCCAGACCCGCGCGGTCCGCGACGGCGAGGTCTATCGCCTCACCGGCACCAAGCGCTTCATCACCAATGCCGACAAAGCCTCGCTCTTCACCGTGATGGCCCGCACCGGTGAGCCCGGCGCCCGCGGCGTCTCCGCCTTCCTCGTCCCGGCCGACCTTCCGGGCGTCGGCATCGGCAGGCCCGAGCGGAAGATGGGCCAGCAGGGCGCCCATGTCTGCGACGTCCGCTTCGACGACGCGCCCGTCCCCGCCGCCAACCGACTCGGCGAGGAAGGCGAGGGGTTCCGGATCGCGATGCGCGTGCTCGACCGGGGCCGGCTCCATATCGCCGCAGTCTGCGTCGGCATATCGGAGCGCCTGATCGCCGACGCGGTCGGCTATGCGGGCGAGCGCCGCCAGTTCGGACGAGCCATTGCCGACTTCCAGCTCATCCAGGCGATGATCGCCGATTCCAAGACCGAGACGATGGCTGCACGCGCGCTGGTGCTCGAAGCCGCCGCGCTGAAGGATGCGGGAGGACCGATCACCCTCGAAGCCGCCGCGGCCAAATATTTCGCCAGTGAGACCGTCGGCCGCGTCGCCGACCGCGCCGTCCAGATCTTCGGCGGCGCCGGATACATCTCCGATTACGGCATCGAGCGCCTCTATCGCGACGTCCGCCTGTTCCGCATCTACGAGGGCACCAGCCAGATCCAGCAGCTGGTCGTCGCAAGGGAGACGATGAAGCGGGGGGGGTGAATCCCTCTCCGCGACGAAGTCGTGGGGAGGGGGACCGCCCGAAGGGTGGTGGAGGGGTACTGTCCCGGCCTCGCCAGTTACCCCTCCACCAGGCTTCGCCTGGTCCCCCTCACCATGGTTTCACCATGGGGAGGAATTATCGCCGCCTGATCAGCAGGTTCATCCTGGCCGCCGCGATCGGCTTGCCGCGGTCCTGCTGCCAGGCCTGGGCCTCGACGTTCGTGACCCGGTTGCCGAGGCGCGACACCGCCGCCGCCGCATAGGTGTCGTGGTCGATGCCGCCGCGCATGAAATCGACGGTGACGTTGATCGGCTTCAGCGTCGCCGGCGCGTCGTGTCCGAGCCGGTCGTAGAGCGTGCCGAGAGCCGCGAACTCGAGCAGGCCCGCGATCGCGCCGCCGTGGAGGAAGCCGGGCCGCCCCACCACCTGCTCGCCGAAGGGCATGATCCAGAGCAATTCCCCTGCCTCCGAGCGCTCGGTGCGCAGGCCGAGCAAGGCGGCATAAGGCGGCAGCGCCTGCATGGGTCAGTGGCGCTGCTGGGTCATCCGGTCGACCGCGGCGATGCCGACCGCAGAGGCGATGAAGGCCATGTGGATGATCGCCTGCCACATGACGCCGGTCTCGGTGACCCGCGCGGTCGGCATGCCGATCATGCCGGCCTCGATGAAGGTCCTCAGCAGGTGGATCGAGGAGATGCCGATGATCGCCATCGCCAGCTTGACCTTGAGGATCCCGGAATTGACGTGGCTCAGCCATTCCGGATTGTCGGGGTGGTCCTGCAGCTTGAGGCGCGAGACGAAGGTCTCGTACCCGCCGACGATCACCATGACCAGCAGGTTGGAGATCATCACCACGTCGATCAGGCCGAGCACGACGAGCATGATCTGCTGTTCGCCGAACTCCCAGCTGTGCGTCACCAGATGCCACAGCTCCTTGAGGAACAGCAGGACGTAGACGCACTGGGCGACGATCAGCCCGACATAGAGCGGCAGCTGCAGCCAGCGCGAGCTGAAGATCAGGAGCGGGATCGGCTTCAGCTTGAAGGATTCGCTCGGTTCGAGAGGATTACGTGCCATCGTCGGTGCATAGGGGCGCAGCCTTCGCCCTATCAAGCGGGATCGGATCGAGGTCGGCCGGCTCGTCGACGTCGCGCAGCGTCTCGCGCAGGTCCAGCGACCAGCCGAGCGCCGCGATGCGGGCGACCGTCTCCGCGGCCACTGCCGCGGTGCTCCATGGGATCGCGTCGAACAGGGAGGGGTCGAAGCGGCCCAGGCCGAGCAACGCGTAACCGCCGTCCGCGGCCGGATGGAGGACGGCGTGATGCGTCTCGAGCGAGCGTGCGGCCGCCCGCAGCCGGTGCCGGTCGAGCGACGGGCAGTCGGCACCGATCAGCAGCACGTTGTCGCCGCCGGCGATGGCCCGCCGCGCGGCCCGCGCCAGCCGCTCGCCGAGATCGCCTTCGCCTTGGGCGCTGGGCTCCGCCGGCCCCTCATACCAGCCCGCCGCATCCGGGTCGCCGCACAGCTCGACCGCGAGCCCCGTCGCCAGCGCCTCCGCGATCGTCCGATCCAGCATCTCGGCGGCCAGCCGCGCCGCGCCCTCGGCGCCCAGTGCCGGGATCAGCCGCGTCTTGACCCGTCCGGGAAGCGGCTGCTTCGCGAAGACCGCGATCCGGGTCATCGGCGGCGCCAGCGATGGTACCGCTCCAGCCAGGCGAGCGCGCGCTCCGGCTTGTGGGCCTTCTTCCATTCGCCGGCCGCATATTTGTTGGCCTCGGCCATGGTCGGGTAGGCGTGGATGGTGCCGAGCAATTTGTTGAGGCCGATGCCGTGCTTCATCGCCAGCACCAGCTCGGCGAGCGTCTCGCCGGCATGGGCGCCGACGATCGTCGCGCCGAGAATGCGGTCCTTGCCCGCCGGCACCAGCAGCTTCACGAAGCCGCGCCTGTCGCCTTCGCAGACGGCGCGGTCGAGATGGGCGAGCTCGTAGCGCACCTTTTCATATTCGATCCCCGCCGCCCGCGCCGACTTCTCATTGTGCCCCACCGCGGCGACCTCGGGATCGGTAAACGTCACCCGGGGCAGCACACGATAATCGGCGCGGAATCGCTTCAGGCTTCCGAACAGCGCGTTGACCGCCGCGAACCAGGCCTGGTGCGCGGCGAAATGGGTGAACTGATAGGGCCCCGCGACGTCGCCGACCGCAAAGATGTTCGGACAGCGCGTCTCGAGCCAGTCGTTGACCAGCACGGTCTTGTCCGTCTCGATGCCCAGCGCTTCGAGCCCATAGCCCGAAAGCCGCGCCCTGCGGCCGACCGCGACAATGATCTCGTCGAAGGGGATCGCCTCTTCTCCCTCCCCCTTGAGGGGGGAGGGTCGGGGTGGGGGTGGACTCGTCATCTGGGCAGCGTCTCTTCCGGAGGCTCCGCCCCTCCCCAACCCCTCCCCCTTAAGGGGAGGGGCTCTCAGGATCAGCAACTTTCCCTCCACCCGCACGGCCTCGTGCCCGGTCAGGACCTCCACGCCGTCCTCTCGCAGCGCCTGCTCCACCAGCGCCGAGACCTCCTCGTCCTCCTTCGCCAGCAGCCGCGGGCCGTGCTCCACCTGCGTCACTCGGGATCCGAGCCGCGCGAAGGCCTGGGCCAGCTCGCAGCCGATCGGACCGCCGCCGAGGATCGCGATCCGCTCCGGCACCTTCTCGCGGCCGCGCAATGCGTCCCACATCGTATCGCTGGTGAGGAAGCGCGACGCGTCGAGGCCTGGGATATCCGGCACGAACGGCTCCCCGCCGGCCGCGATCACGATCGCGCGCGCGGTCAGCCGTTCGCGGCCGTCTATCTCCACCGTCCAGGGATCGACCAGCCTCGCATGACCCTGCCGCACGTCGACGCCGAGGTCGCGATAGCGCTCTGGGCTGTCGTTCGGCGCGATCGCCGCGATCGCCTCGTGTACCCGCTCGATCGTGGCGGCGAAGTCCGGCGGACGGTCGATCCCGGCGCCGCGGATCTCGTGCGCCGTCCGCGCCGCAGCGATCAGGGTCTTGGACGGAACGCATCCGGTATTGAGGCAGTCGCCGCCCATCTCCTTCGCCTCGATCAGGGTCACCTTCGCCCGCACCGTCGCGGCGATGAAGGCGGTGACCAGCCCGCCAGCGCCGGCCCCGATCACGATCAGGTTGCGGTCGAAGCGCTTCGGCCGCGTCCAGCCTTTATAGGCGCGCCGCCGCCGCCACCGCGCCACCGCCCATCGGGCGATCAGCGGAAACAGGCCCAGCGCGACCAGCGAGGCGAGCAAGGCCGGCGAGAGCACGTCCATGCCGCTCTCGATGCGCGCCAGCTGCGTCCCGGCGTTGACGTAGACGATCGTCCCCGGGAGCATCCCAGCCTGGCTGACCAGAGCGAAGGCGACGAGCCGCATCGCCGTCAGCCCCATTGCGAGGTTGATCAGGAAGAAGGGGAAGGCCGGGATCAGCCGCAGCGTCAGAAGGTAGAAGGCGCCGTCGCGCTCGATGCCGCGGTCGATCGCCGCCGCCTTGCTCCCGAACCGGGCGCGCACCCAGTCGCGCAGCAGATAGCGCGACGAGAGGAAGGCGAGGCTCGCTCCGATCGTGGAGGCGAAGGAGACGATGATCGTCCCCGTCACCAGCCCGAAGATCGCCCCCGCCGCCAGCGTCATCACCGCCGCCCCCGGCAGCGACAGCGCCGTCACCGCCACATAGAGCAGGAAGAAGGCGCCGATCAGCAAGGCCGGCCGCGCCTCGAGCAGCGCCGCGAGCTCCGCCTGCCGCGCCTTGAGCGCCTCCAGCGTCAGCGTATGGTGCAGTCCGAGCGCGAAGAACGCGGCCACCGCCGCCGCAATGAGCGCGAGCAGCAGGAGCTTGCCGGCCGTCCCCTTCACCATTCCCGCCCTTTCTCGCCCCGTCGGAAAGGCCTAAACCGATCGCGACCGGGAGAGAAGCCATCGCCACCGCGCCCCAGCCGGAAGCCTCGCCCTTCGCGCTCGCCGGCGCGCGCCCGCTCGATCCGGCCAAGTTCCGCGATCCACTCCTCACCGCCGGGGGCGAGCCGCGCGCGAAGGTGGCGCTGCAGCGGCTCGAGACGCTCTGGCTGAACACCGGCACGCTCTGCAACCTCGCCTGCGCGACTTGCTACATCGAGAGCTCGCCGGTGAACGACGCGCTTGCCTATCTCGGCCTGGCGGAAGCGGAGGCGTATCTCGACGAGGCCTTGGCGCTCAGCGCGCGCGAGATCGGCTTCACCGGGGGCGAGCCCTTCATGAACCCGGAGATCGTGGCGATGATCGAGGCGGCGCTCGCTCGCGGCTTCGAGGTCCTGGTTCTCACCAACGCAATGCGTCCGATGCGGCGCTTCGAGGCGGCGCTGCTCGGCATTCCGCCGGCCGAGCGGGCGCGGCTCACCTTCCGCGTCAGCCTCGATCACTACGGCCGCGAGTTCCACGAAGCGGAGCGCGGCATCGGCACCTGGGACAAGGCGCTCTCCGGCCTCCTGTGGCTCGTCGCCAACGGCTTCCCGGTCGCAGTCGCCGGGCGGCGCCTGGGCCGGGAGGAGGACGCGCGCCGCGGCTACGAGCGGCTGTTTGCCGAACTCGGGATCGTCCCGCGCCACCTCGTTCTCTTCCCGACAATGGACTTGGGCGCCGACGTGCCCGAGATCAGCGAGGCCTGCTGGTCGATCCTCGGCGTCTCGCCATCCTCGCCGATGTGCGCGACCAGCCGGATGGTGGTGAAGGCGAAAGGCGCCGCTGCGCCGCACGTCGTCGCCTGCACCCTGCTTCCCTACGACCCGCGCTTCGCCCTCGGCCGCAGCCTCGCCAGCGCGGGCGCGCCCGTGCCGCTCAACCACCCCCATTGCGCCCGCTTCTGCGTCCTCGGCGGAGCGAGCTGCTCGGGCTGAATGCTCTCGGTCGTCATCCCGACGCTGAACGCCGCGAGCGACCTCCCCGACACGCTCGATCGGATGCGTACCGCGGACGAGATCGTCGTCGCCGACGGCGGCTCCACCGACCAGACCGCCCGCGTCGCCGAGCGCTGCGGTGCCCGCCTGATCCTTGCGCCGAAGGGGCGCGGCGCGCAGCTCGCCGCCGGCGCCGAGGCCGCACGCGGCGACTGGCTGCTCTTCCTCCACGCCGACACCGTGCCGGGCCCTCGTTGGCGGGCCGCCGTCGACGCCCATATCGCCGCCGCGCCCGGCAAGGCCGCCTGCTTCCGCTTCCGCCTCGCCGACCGCGCCTGGCAGGCGCGCTGGATCGAGCGCGGCGTCGCCGCCCGCGTTCGCCTGCTCGCGCTTCCCTACGGCGACCAGGGGCTGCTCGTCCCGCGCGCGCTCTACGAGGCGGTCGGCGGCTACCGCCCGCTGCCTTTGATGGAGGATGTCGAACTCGTCCGCCGCCTTGGCCGCAGCCGCCTCAGCCTCCTCGAGGAGACGGCGTCGACCTCCTCCGCCCGCTGGCGTCGCGACGGCTGGCTCAGCCGCTCCGCCCGCAACCTCGCCTGCCTCGCTCTCTACCGGCTCGGCGCGAGCCCGGAGCGGATCGCGCGGCTGTATGGGTGACCGTCATCCCGGCGAAGGCCGGGATCCCGTGGCGTGAAGAGCGGAGGCGTCTATGGGAAGCGCCCTGCACGACGCAGGACAAATCAACTCCGCAGGAGGCGCCCGCAGATCGCGTCCAGCCTGGCCGTCGTCGCCGGGTCGCGCGCCTCGGGGGCGGTCATCACGGCATGATCCAGCGCTTTGTCGATCGGGGAAGGGGCACGCTCCGCCGGCAGCGCCCGCGCCAGCTCGACGATCAGGCGCCGCGACGTCTCGACGTTGGCATGGAGCCGCGCAACGATCTGGGAGACATCCGGCTCTTCGCCCTCGCGCCAGCTGTCGTAGTCGGTGATCGCGCCGATCAGCGCATAGGGCAGCTCCGCCTCGCGGGCGAGCCGCGCCTCGGGCATGCCGGTCATGCCGATGACGTCGCAGCCCCAGTTGCGATAGAGCCGGCTCTCGGCGCGGGTCGAGAATTGCGGCCCCTCGATCGCGACATAGGTGGCGCCGCGCGCCACCTGCGCCCCCGCCGCCTCGGCCGCGCCCGCGACCAGGGCCGAGAGGCGGGGGCAGACCGGATCGGCCAAAGCGACATGAGCGACGAAGCCGGGCCCGAAGAAGCTCGGCGGGCGCGAGACGCTGCGGTCGACGAACTGGTCGGCGAGCGCGAACGCGCCCGGCGCCATTGCTTCGTTCAGCGAGCCCACCGCCGAGATCGCCACCAAGTCCGTGCAGCCCGCCCGCTTCAGCGCATCGATATTGGCGCGGTAGTTGAGGTCGCCCGGGGGGATCCGATGGCCGCGCCCGTGCCGCGGCAGGAAGACGAAGCGCACGCCTTCGATCCGGCCGACCAGCAGCTCGTCCGACGGCGCGCCCCACGGCGTGTCGACCGCGATCCACTGCGCGTCCTCGAGCGCGTCGAGCGCGTACAGCCCCGACCCCCCGATGATTCCGATGACCCACTCGCTCATCGCCGCACCCTAAGGGGCGGTGAGGATCACGCGCAAGTCGCTGACGTTGGTGCCGGTCGGCCCGGTGACGAAGGCGTCCCCGAGCGCCGCGAAGAAGCCGCCGCTGTCGTTCGCGGCCAGCGCCGCTTCGGCGTGTCGCGAGGACCGGGCGAGACTGGTCCCGTCGAAGAAGGCGCCCGCCGCCCCGCCGCTTCCGTCGATCCCGTCGCTGTCGGCGGCGAGACCCTCGATCCGGCTGCCGGCCAGCGCGATCGCACAGGCGAGCGCGAATTCCTGGTTGGGCCCGCCGCTGCCCTCGCCCGTCACACTCACCGTCAGCTCGCCTCCCGAAATCAGCGCCTTGCGGCCGCTCGTCTCCCGCCAAAGCCGTGCGTGAAGAGAGGCGGCGTCCCGCGCCTCGCAGTCATATTCGCCGAGCAGCAGCGGCTCGTAGCCGAGCCGCTCCGCTTCCTCGGCGGCCGCGTGCATCGCCGTCCAGCCCGAGGCGACGACCAGGAACTCGCCCGGCACGTCGAACACGGTTTCGGACCAGCCCGCCGCCGGCGCCTCGATCGCATAGCGTTCGAGCACGGCGCGCGCCTCGGCCTCGCTGGTGAGATCGGGCATCGTCGGTCCCGAGCCGATCTCCCGCGGAATATTGCCAGCGACGTCCGAGATCGCGAGCGTCACCAGCCGCGCAGGCGCCGCCGCCGCGCCGAGCCTGCCCCCTTTGATCCGCGACAGCAGCCGCCGGACGCGGTTGATCTCGACGATGCTGGCCCCCGAGCGCAGCAGCGCCTCGGTCACCCGCCTCTTCTCGGCGAGGCTCAGCCCCTCGCCCGGCGCGCAGGCCAACGCCGAGGCGCCGCCGCTCAGCAGCACCAGCACGAGGTCGCCTGGCTGCGCCTGCTGCGCCAGCGCCATCAGCCGCTCCGCCGCCGCGACGCTCGCTTCGTCCGGCAGGGGGTGGCCGGCGTGCGCGAGCGCGATCCTCCCCAGCGCCGCTCCCGTGCCGTGCGGCGCGACCGCCAGCCCTTCGAGCGGCCCCGGCCAGTGCGCCTCCAGCGCCTCGGCCATACCCGCCGCGGCCTTGCCGATCGCCAAGGCGATCGTCCGTTCCTTCGGCGGTGCCGGCAAGTGCGGCGGCACCACCCGCGCCGGCAGGCAGGCTTCGACGCCCGCCCGCCAGATCGCCTCGAGGTCCGCCCGGCTCATCGGCCTTTCTGTGGGCGCGGCGCTCGGCTAGCACAAGCCGATGTGGCAATCGCGGAAGACGGTCGCAATTCTCTGGCGGCACCGTTGGGTGCGCAGCCTCGTCTGGCTGCTGGGCGGCCTGCTCGCGGTTCCGCTTTCCTACTTCGCCGCCGCCGCGATCCTTGGGTTCATGTCGGCCAATGCCGGCTGGCGCGAGGCGGAGCGCGGAGTCACGATCTTCGTGCGGACCAATGGCGTCCACACCTGGATCGTGATGCCGAAGGTGAGCGGGGCGATCGACTGGCGCCCCTTCGCCCCGCCGCATCACCTGCGCGACCCCCGCTACGGGGCGGGCGATCATGTCGCGATCGGCTACGGCAACCGCGAATTCTATCTGAACACGCCGACCTGGGGAGACCTCAGCCTGAAGACCGCTTTCTACGCCTTCTTCGGCAACGGTCCGACCCTGCTCCACGTCGAGCACGATCACCGGCCGCAGGCGGCCCCGTGGCAGCGTCCGATCGTGCTCAGGCCGGAGGAATATCGTCGCCTGACGACGTTCATCGCTGCCGGCTTCCGCCGCGACCGCCACCGCCGCACCATGCCCGTCCTCGGCCGCGGCTACGGCCCCGCGGACATGTTCTACGAAGCGAATGGCGGCTACAGCTTCGTCCTCACCTGCAACGAATGGACCGGCCGCGCCCTGCGCGCCGCCGGCGTGCGCACCGGCCTCTGGACGCCGTTCGAGCAGAGTATCATGTGGCGATTGGATTGAGCGGCGCGGCTGCGCTAAGAGGGCGCCGCAAACGGACAGGGGAGCTCGAACATGGCTAAGATACTCGGAAACTTCCATCTCGCTTTGCTGATCGGGGTGGCGCTGCTGCTCGCCGCGATGTTCGGCCTCCACGGCGAGGTGATGGACGACGTCTACTGGGCGCAGTTCCTGCGCTTCCTCCACGTCTTCGCCGGGATCCTGTGGATCGGCCTGCTTTATTATTTCAACTTCGTCCAGATCCCCACCATGCCCAAGGTGCCCGCGGAGCTGAAGCGCGGTGTCACCGGCTTCATCGCCCCCGCGGCTTTGTTCTGGTTCCGCTGGGCGGCGCTGGCGACGGTGATCCTCGGCCTGCTGCTCGCCGAGATGAGCCGAGGCGGCTACGTCTCGGACGCTTTGACGCTGCAGGAGGGATTCCGCACGATCGGGATCGGCATGTGGCTGGGCATCATCATGGCCGCCAATGTCTGGTTCGTGATATGGCCGAACCAGAAGAAGGCGCTCGGCATCGTCGCTGCCGACGACGCCGCCAAGGCACGCGCCGCCCCGATCGCGATGATGGCGTCGCGGATCAACCTCATATTGTCGATCCCGATGCTCTACTGCATGATCGCCCAGCCCCACGTCGGCTGACCCCAAGCGGCGGCGCGCCCGGCCCGCGGCGCGCCGCCTCCTCCCAAATCATGGAAACCGTCCGTTCGATTGCCGCGTCGGTGGGTCTCACCCCCATGCAGATGCTCGAATATCTGGCGTTCGCGCTGGGGGTGGTGAATGTCGCTCTCATCGTGCGCCGGAGCATCTGGAATTACGCGTTCGGCATCGGCTCCGTGACCGCCGCCCTTTTCGTGCTCTTTTCGGGGAAGCTCTACTCCGAGGCGGGCCTCCAGGTCTTCTTCATCGTCGTCAACGTCTACGGGTGGGCGAAATGGACCGCGGCCCGGCACGAGGCCGGCAGGATCGTCGTTCTCCTGATGACGCCCGGGCAGCGCATCGTCTGGTCCGGCGGGATCGCGGCGTCGGGCCTCGCCCTCGGCTGGGCGATGGATGAGTTCACGAACGCTGCCGCGCCATATCCGGACGCGCTGATCGCTTCGACCAGCATCGCCGCCCAGATCCTGCTCGCGCAGCGCAGGCTCGAAAACTGGGTCCTTTGGATCCTCGTCGATCTCGTCGCGGTGCCGCTCTATCTGAGCCGGGGATTCGAGCCGCTCGCCGCGCTCTACGTGATCTTCTTCGGTCTGTCGGTGGCCGGGCTGATCGCTTGGCGGCGTGCGATGAAGGAGGACCCGCCTGAGCTCGAAAGGCCGGCCGTCCCCGTTTGAGAATGGCGCGCCAGCCAGTCCGATGGGAACCCGTCTCTCTGAGGAGAGGCTATCCGAACTCCGGTATCACGCCGCGTAATAGTCGAAACGGTCAGGGCCGGAGGTCATTCGCGCGCTCCAGTCATTTTCGCCGGTGCGGGCGCCAAAGGCAGCCATTTCCTGAATGAGGCGCGCTACGCGCGGATCGGGTGCATCCGCGAGCACTTCGGCCGGGTCGCCGGGCGATCGCGCCTCTGCGCCCATTCCGCCCCTTGAGTCGGAAAAAGACGAAAAGTCGATGGCGCTATGAAGCTCCGTTGCGCGCTCGACGGTTTCGAAGGCATCGTCCGAAGCGAGAGCAGACCGCAGCGCGCTCAGCTTTGCGTCGAACCTGTCCAGATTTCCGTTGTTTGCAGAGTGTGCGGGGCCCCCAAGGCGGGCGCGAGGGGCACGGCCGGGGCGAAAGGCGAGGGCGGCGTTCGCGATCGTGCCGGTCGATCCGTCGGTGCGGGTGAAGCTGGCCGTTCCCAGAACTGCATTGGCGCCGGGCTTGAGCTTCTGCTGGTCGGTCGCGGCCGCGGCGACCGAGATCGACGCGATGCTCCTCTCGCCGAGCGAAACGAGCTCGCTCGAATCGGTGACGCCATTGGCGTTGAAATCGGTCCAGAGCTTGAGCTCGGCGAAGCGGTCGTCCCCGGCGTCGATCTCGCCGTTCTTGTTGCTGTCGAGCGTTGCCAGCGCTTCGAAGCTGTTCCTCGCATCGGCCTTGAGACCGAGCAGCGACAGCTCTGCCGGGCCGTCGATACGGCCGTCACCATCGCCGTCGATCACGAGGAAGCCGTCGCCGCGGCCGATCCAGCCCGTATCGTCGGCGGTGCCGTTGCCGTCCATGTCGAAACGGGCGTGGGCGCTCTTTCTCGATCGAATCTCGGCGCCGTCGCCGTCGAGGTCCAGAATCAGCGGCGCCAAATAGCCGATCCGGCTGTCGGCAAAGCTCAACATCGAAGCCGGTCGGAGGGCGCCGGCGCCGGGATCGGCGGCGCCCTTGGGCCTCGCCGGACCGATGACGAGCTGCCCGCTTTGCGTTGCGAGGCGATACCGGCTGCTGTCGCGTCCGAAATGCTGGGTTAGGAAAGCCGCCGGTGCCAGGATCGACGAACCTCCGGGTTCGCCACCGGTTTCGCCCTGCGTCGAGGGGGTCGGCTGGCCCGTCCAGCGGCTGTGATCGACAGCCGTGCCTTGCGGATTGGCAGCATAAGCGAAGGCCGCGTCCAGCACTGTTCCCGTCGAGCCGTCGGTGCGCGTAAAGGCTGCCCGGGCGTAGACGCGGTTTCCGGCGTTCAGCTGCTCGGCAGGAGCGGCGGCCGACCCGGTCAGGGCGATCGCCGCGATCTCGGCTTCCGACAATGTCAGAATCTCGCCTGCATCGGTGGCCCCGTTGCCGTTATTGTCGAACCACAAGCGGAAGTCGGCATAGCGGGCATCGCGGGTTGTGATCGATCCGTCACCGTCGCTGTCGAACGCGGCGAGGCCCTCGAGATCGGTGGTCGCGCCCGCTTTGTCGCCGACGAACGAGATTTCGGCGATATCCGAGATCGCGCCGTCCCCATTGCGGTCGAGGACGAGAAGGGCGTCCCCCGCCGCGATCCAGCCGGTCCGCTCGCGCTCGCCGTCGCCGTCCATGTCGAACAAGGCGCTGCTCTGCGCGAGCGGGACGAGGCCGCTGCCATCGCCGTCATAATCGATGACAATCGGCGCGGCGAGGGCGGTGTGGTCCGAAGGGTCGAAGGCAAGAAAGACGTCGCCTACTGCGGCGGTGGTTCCGTCCGCGCGCTGATATTGGGTCGTCCCGAAGATCATGTTGTCGACTGCATGCTCGGGATTGCTTCCGGTCAGCTCCACGGTCAGGTTCACGTTCACGATTCCCGCCTCGCTGAGCGTCACCAGCTCGCCTGCCTGGCTGACGCCGTCCTGGTCGGAATCTCGCCAGATTTTGAACTCCTCCCAGCGCGCATCGCCGGCGTCGAGGTAGCCGTTGGCATTGCTGTCGAACGCGCGGAGCCCCTCGAGGTCGGTGAGCGCGGCATCGTCGTCGCGCCGGAAGGAAATCTCCGAAACGTCGTTGATGAGGCCATCGCCGTTGCGATCCAGCGCGAGCAGGCCGTCGTCGCCCGCCACCCACCCTGTCACGTCTCGCACGCCATCGCCGTCCATGTCGAAGGTCACGGACGAGCCGTCATAAGCGACGAGCTCGAGGCCGTCTCCGTCGAGGTCGAAGACCACCGGCGGGACGGAGGCCCCGCGGCGCAGGAAGGTGATCCGGTAGGGGATGCTGATCGTCCTGCCGACCGAATCTGCGATCTGGACGTTGAAGTCGTACTGGACGCTGAGCGTGCGGCGCCCGTAGGGAGACGTCTTGGCGCCGCCCTGCCACGAGCTGTCCTTGCCTCCATCCGAGCCGTAAGGAAGAGAGAAGCTGATCTTGCCGGTGGCGTCGATGGACAAGACCGGGAGACCGCTGTCGATATCGCTGTTCCCGCCCGCCGTCGGGCTAATCTCCGTGGTCGTCATGTTGGTCAGCGAATAGGTGAGCGGCCTCCCTTCGGGGTCTCGTGCGTTGATCAGCAGCAGCCTTCCCTCGTTGACCTCGCCCTTGACCCAGAATTCGTTATTGCCCCGGTCGCTTACCTGGGCGCCGGTCGCGTTGACCGAATAGCTGGCGGAAGGCGCCGTGGTGACGTCCTCGTTGACGTCGGCGACGTCGATGGTGAGCGTCGCCGTCCTGACCACGCCCGTGGCGTCGTCGATCGCCTGGACCGCGAGCGTGACGACCGCGAGCGACGGGTCGCGGCCGACCCACACCGTCTGGATCGCCCCGTTCGGCCCCTCCTGCTCGCCGTAGACATCGGTCATGGCCTCATAGTCGACTGCGCCGATCATCCTGAGCGTGCCGTCCTGCTCGATCTGCCAGGCGCCGTTCTGGGTCGAGCCGTTGCCGAATTGCCAGCGCATGTTGCGGCTCTCGGGGTCGGAAAGCATCGCGTCCCGAAGGTTGATGACGGTGCCCGCCGTCGTCGGGACCTTAGTCGCCGGCCCGAGCGGAACGTTTGCTTCATTGACCGCGAAAGACGCGTTCTGAAGCGCGTGCGGCTCGTTTACGTCCTGCAGCGTGACGCGCAGCAGGCCCATCCCATAAAGGCGGTTCGGCCCCATGTCCCGGTCGTAGACGACCGTCTGGTAGGCGAAGCTGTTCGGACCCTCGAAGTCGAGCGTTTGGGTGCCGTTCACCCACACCCGGCCATCGAGGAAGTCGACCACGAACCGGGCGTCCGGCGACTGCGAAACATGGCGGCCGAGCGTGGAATTGAAATAGGCGCCGGGCGCCCCGGCGAAATAATAGCGCAAGGAGCCTGCAGGCCCGTCGACGTCGGTCGCCGCGATGGTGCCGACCTGCTGGTAGGGCGCCGGATTCTCGTTGGGCGCGAAGGCAAAGGTCCCAGGGAAGACCGGCGCCTCATTCTTGTCCTCGATATAGACATTGTAGGAAATCGGATCGGATTGGAGCCCCCCCGCGTCGACGGCGGAGAGAGTGAGCGTCGCGACGCGGATCTCGAGCAGGCCGTCGCCGTCCGTGTCGTAGTAGAAGCCGGCATCCATTCCGTATTGGCCGGCATAGCCGCGCAGCCAGCTGCTGATGAAGGTCGCAGTGCCGAACTTCAATGTGCTCCCGGCGGTCGTGAACCACCCATAAGGGTTGCCGCCCACGATGCGGAGCGACGGAGTCGTACCGTCCGGATCGCTCATCGCGAAGGTCGCAATCGGATTGCCGGAATGGGCCGGATCTCCCGGCACCATCTCGGAATAGAGGGTCTGCGGCGCCGGTGCGAGTCCGTTGGGGCGCTCGTTGACGTCCGAGAGATAGAATTGGGTCGTCGTCGCGGCGGACGTCAGCGTGCCATCTGTCGCCTGCACCTTGACGTCGCCGATATAGGCGTCCGCGCGGCCATCGCCATTATAGTCGGCGGTCGGGAAGCTGGTCTTCGCCCATTCGTAGTCGAAGCTCGCGCCCGGGACGCTGCTGGTGCCGGTGAACAGCAGCTGCCCGCCCGATATCGAGAAGAGCCCGCCGAGATTGCCGCCCGGGGCGAACTGGAGCTGCGGCACGGTTCCGTCCGGATCGCCGAGCGCATAGGTTGCGAACACGGTGCCCGCGCTCGGCAGGGTGGCGGACGGCAGCTCGTTGAAGAAGGCGGTCGCCGGGCCGGCCGGCGCGGCCGGCGCCTCCGCGACGTTGCTCACGACGATCTTGATCTCCGCGGTCGAGCTCGTGCTGGGAGTCGCGCCGTAATTGTCGCGCGCGATCATCGTGTAGAAAGCGGGTGCCGCCATGCTCTCGTGATCGAGCGCGACCCGGGTGACGATGTCCCCCGTGACAGCATCGACCTCGTAGCGGCCGTCCCCCGAGATCTGGACCGCCTGGTTGTTGACCAGGAACGAGTAGGTCTGATTGGCGAATGATTTTCCGGCCGTGTCGGGATCGGTCGCCACGATCCTGCCCACGAATGCTCCGGAGACATTTTCGGCGACTGCGAAGCCGCCGGGGGGAGGCGCCTGCAACGCGTTCTGCTCGTTTACGTCGACTATGCTGATGGTGACCTTTGTCGGAGCGGAGAAATGGGGACTGCCGCCCGCATTGTCCCATGCCGCCACGTCGTAGGTCGTGGCGGGTCCGTGCGCTTCGAAGTCGAGCGGTCCGTTGACACGGATCTTGCCATCATCGCCGATCCTGTAGCGGCCGTCGAAAGTGGTGTTCGACAGGGAGTTCTGCCCGGCAACGACGAACCCGTAACGCTGCTGGCCGAATACCGAGCCGCTGCCGTCCGGATCCTGCGCGACGACCGTGCCGACCACCACGTCGGGCGCCGTGTTCTCCGCGACGCCGAAACCGTAGGAGCCGGTGAAGCTGTTCGGCTCGTTGACGTTGCCGACGCTGATCTTCACCTCGGTCGAGTCTTCGTGGAAAGGCGGAAGCCCGCGATTGTCGCGGGCGATCACGATGTAGGTGACCTCCCCCGCCATCGTCTCGTGGTCGAGTGCCTTGTTGACCGTGATCGCACCGCTGAGTTGATTGATCTTGTAGCGCCCATCGACGGAGACATCCGACCAGACCGTCGACGAGTGCTTGAAGAAGTAGCGCTGCTCGCCCGTGGCCTGCGCCGGCAGGTCTGGGTCCGTCGCCGTGACGGTGCCGACGAGGTCGTTGACCGCGGCCGATTCCGGGACCGACATCGTGTAGGATTGCTGCGGGAAATCGTTTGGCTCGTTGACGTCGGTCAGGGTGATGGTGACGCCCTGCACGGCCTGCATGAACGTCGCTCCGCCCGGATTGTCGCGGGCCACGACCGTATAGCTGAGGGTTGCTCCCGTCTCGAAGTTCAGCGCCGTGCGCGTGCGGATTTCGCCGCTCGACGGATCGATGATCAGGCGGCCGTCGCCGCTGATCGCCTGCGAATTGCTACCGACCAGGAAGCCGTAGCGCTGCTGGCCGTAAGGCGTCGCGCTGGAATCGGGGTCCAGCGCCTGGGAGCGCCCGACCAGCGTATTGATCGCCACGGTCTCCGCGAAGGTCGCGCTGATGGCGGTGTTGAAGCTGTTCTGCTCGTTCGCGTCGACGACGGATACGCTCAACGTGAAAATGCTGGAGCGGCGCTTCGCGGGATCGGAGACATTCTCCTCGACGCGAACACTGATCAGGTGGGCGTTCGCCGTCTCGAAGTTGAAGGCTGCCGGGTTCCTGACCGAGAGCGTGCCCGACGTGGTGAGTGCAAAGGGGCTAGTAGCGGCGTCGGTGAGGAAATATTGCAGCGGATCGCCGTCGGGATCGGTGCCAGTTACGGTGCCGACATTGCTGCCCTGCTGGCTGTTCTCGACCACTTCTCCGCCGAAGGTTGCGTCAGTCGGGGGTGCGTTCACCGAGACGTTGATCGCTTGCGTGGCGGACGATTCACTGAGGCCGCCCTCCTGCGCATATGCGGTCGCGTAAAGCGTGAAATCGGTGCTGAAGCCGGCGGTCGCGATGACCGCGAGGCCAGCCAGATCCTCCTGGCGGAGCAACCATATGCCAGGCGTCGAACCGACGTTCGGTCTGTTGAGCGAGACTCCTGCTGGAAGGCCGCTGATCGCGATCCTCTGGATCTCGGAACCGTCCGCGTCCGGGAAAATCGCGCCGAGCGTGATCGCAATCCCGCCGGCCTCGCCGGAGGTTCCGCTTGCCGAGGCGGCAGCCGTCAGCGTCGGCCTGGTCGGGAGGCCCCGGATGTTGACGGTGACGGTCACCGTCTCCTCGGAGAGATTGTCGCCGCCGTCCCGGGAGCGAAGAACGATCTGCGCGGTGCCTGAAGTGTAAGCGCCCGGCACGACCGTGATCAGGCGGTTGCCGCTCGCGTCCAGGCCGCCGACTGTGACGCCGCCGATTGCGGCGGTGCCACCGATGGACGCTTCGACTCCGATCTGGTCGTCAGGTGTGATGTCGTCGTTGAGACTCAAGGCGAAAGACGCCGCCTGACCTTCGTCGATGTCGAGGGTGACGTTCGACGCGGCGGCGATGTGCGGCTTTTCGTTCGTTTCCCAGAGCGTCGCCCATTCATCCCAATAAGCGCGGTCCGCGTCCATCATGGCGAGATGGGCGGAAGCGCTCGCAGGCTTGGCCTTCTGCGACATCAGCGCCAGGAGGTCCCCGACCCGGATGTTGCGGGTGAAGTGGCGGTTCGTGCTAATGAACTCGATCTGGTATTGCTTGCCCACCTGCCAGTTCATGATCGTCGCGCTGGTCGCGGTGCCGAGCAGCGAGACCTTGACGTTAGAGCCGGCCGGATCCGGACTGCCGATGTCGTTGACGAGCTCGAACCAGAGCTCGTGATGCTCGATCACGTCGGCGAGGTCGCCGGTGTTGAACTGGAGGACGTCCTTGGTCGTGCCTTCGGGGTTGAATTCGAAGATCTTGTCGGCGCCTGAATTGCGCCGGATGAAATAGGTGTCGGCGCCGGACCCGCCGTGCAGCTCGTCGTTGCCGACGCCGCCATCGAGTATGTC
This sequence comes from Allosphingosinicella sp., assembly GCA_035628635.1. Classification (GTDB taxonomy): domain Bacteria; phylum Pseudomonadota; class Alphaproteobacteria; order Sphingomonadales; family Sphingomonadaceae; genus Allosphingosinicella. Next base: position 12,675 of record DASPJJ010000033.1, on the reverse strand, counting down.
GTTGTCGCCCTCGGCGTAGAGATGGTCGTTGCCCGCGCCGCCATAGAGCTCATCGGAGCCTGCCCGGCCGTAGAGGTGGTCGTCTCCGCCCCCGCCGTCGATCCTGTTGGCGCCGGCATCGCCGTAGAGTTGGTCTGCGAAATCGGTGCCGATCAGATTTTCGACGCTGGCATAGCTGTCGCCGACCGCCCCAGCGCCTGCGTTGAGGGCAGCGTTGGCGAGGTCTGCCGTGACGCCTTCCAACGCGCCGGTGCCTCTGTCCCGATCGGCGTAGGACGCGGTGTCCGCCCCGTCGCCTCCCTCCAGCGCGTCGGCACCGTCCCCGCCGCTCAGGATATCGTTGCCGCTGCCACCGAAGAGCGCATCGTTCCCGCCGCCGCCGTAGAGATAGTCGCCCTCCAGCCCGTCGCCGCCGTGGAGGATGTCGTCGCCCGCCCCGCCGGCGACGATGTCGGCACCGGCCTCTCCGTGGAGTTCGTCGGCACCGGCGCCGCCCTCGATGTCGTCGTCGCCGCCGCCGCCGCGGACATCATCGTCGCCCGCTCCGCCGACGATCGTATCGCCCGCCCCGTGGCCCCAGATCCTGTCGCGCCCGTCCTGCCCAACCAGGGTGTCGGCCTGCTCCGTGCCGGAAAGGAAGTCGTCCTCGTCCTTCACGGCGATGGAGATCGTTTTTGTCAGCGGGGCGCCACCGGCCCGGTCGGCGGCGGTCACCGTCAGCGTCACCACGGATCCCGTCTCGTAATCGAGCGCGGCGCCCGTCTTCAGGCGGAGCGTGGTTCCTGCGATCTCGAAGCGCGCGTCGCTGGACGTGAAAGTGTAGGAGGCTGTGTCGAGCAAGGCGAGGTCGGGATCGGATAGGCTGAGGATGCCGATCGTCACCGCCGGCATCTCAGCTCCGGATTCGGGCCGGTCGCGCTCTGAAACGAGCAAGGCGGATTGCTCGAACGCGTAACTCGTCGCCGCTTCGTTGACGTCCTCTATGCGCACGCTGATTCCGGCAGCGCCGGCCGACTCGAGTCCGCCCGAATCCAGCGCTTTGACGCTCGCCCCGATCAGAAGCTCGAAAAGACCGTCATGATCGTCGTCGTGCAGCTCCGCCGTACCGGCCGCGAACATGATGCCGTACAGCGTCTCGAAATCGGGTGCCGAGCCGCCCGCGAAGAGGAGTTGGCCGCCGGATATTGTGAAATGCGAGTCGGGATTGCCGACGAAGACGAGCTCCGGCGTTGTCCCGTCGGGGTCGGAGCGGTTGAATTGCGCCGACCAGAACCCGCCCTCGTCGGCCGAAGCCGGGGGAACCGTCGTGAGCGCCGGGACCTCGGGGCGCTCGTTGATGTCGCCCACCGAAATCGTGACGTCGGTGACCGCGCGAAAACCCGCCCCGGAGCCTTCATTGTCTCGTGCAACGACGCGATAAGTGAGGCCGTTGGGGAACTGCTCGTGGTCGAGCGCGCCGACGGTGCGGATGCGCCCGGTGACCGGGTCGATCGCGAAGAGCCCGTCCGGCGAGACATTGCTCTCGATGCCGTCGTCGTCGAACCTGTAGCGTTGCGCGGCGAAGGCGGTCGCGGCGCGGTCTTCGTCCTGCGCCGCGACGGCCCCGACGAAAGTGTCGGGTTCCGCATTCTCGTAGACGTCGAAAGCGAAGGACGAGTCGAAGCGGTTGGGATCGTTGCGGTCGACGATGGCGATCCGGACCAGGGCCGACGCTTCGTGATATGGGGCCTCGCCACCGCGGTCGCGCACCACGACGCCATATTCGCCGGTCGCCATCGTCTCGCTGTCGAGCCGCGCGATCAAGGTGATCGCGCCGGTCGCCGCTTCGATCGCGAAACGGCCGTCGCTGCTCGTCTGCGAGCGGATGCCGGCATGTTCGAAGGCATAGTCCTGCTGCGCATTGACGCCGTCGCTGTCCGCGTCGGTGGCAGTGACATGGGCGACGACCGTTCCAGCCTGCACGTCCTCGCCGACCGCAAATTCGTATGAGGAGCGGATCGCATTCGCCTCGTTGACGTCGCCGACGGTGATGGAGACGTCCGTCGAACTTTCGTTCGCGCCCGGCGCGCCGCCATTGTCGCGGGCCAGCACGCGGTAGACGACGGTGGCGGCCCCGGCCTCGCGGTCGAAAGCGAAGTTGTTGCGGATGATCCCCGTTTCCGCGTCGATCGAATAGCGGCCGTCCCAGCTCGTCGCGCTCGCCGCCCCCTGGCTCAGGAAGTAATAATGCTGGGCGGCGAAGCCGGTCGTGGCAGCGTCGTCGTCGAGCGCCGCGACCTGGCCCACGAATGCATTGGCGGCGACCCCTTCCGCGAGAGCGAATTCATAGCTGCCCGCAAAGCGGTTCTGCTCGTTGGCATCGGTCAGGGTAATCGTGAAGCCGGTTTCGGCGCGTAGGGACCCGGCGCCGCCGGCATTGTCGCGCGCGACGACGATATAGTGGAGCGGGTCCGGCGCGGTCTCGAAGTCGAGCGGCCTGGCCGTCTTTACGATCCCGGTCAGGGCGTCGATCTCGAAGCGGCCGTCAGCGGAGAGGGCTGTTTCTTCGCCGCCGCTGAGGAAGAAGTAACGCTGCTGCGCGAACGTGCTTGCCGCTGCGTCGACGTCGACCGCATGCGCCTGGCCGACAGCGGTGCCGACGCCGACGTCCTCCGCGACCCACGCGGCCGCGAGGGGATTGAGGCTGTTGGCTTCATTGGCGTCGTCGATCTCGACGTAGAAATCCTGCTCGGTCGCGGCGCCGGTACCGTCGGTCGCGCGGACGCGGATCCGGACGGGCTGGCCCCCGTCCGCTTCATGGTCGAGCAGCGTCGCGTCGGCGACGACGAGCAGCCCGTCGGGGCCGATCGCAAAACGGCCGCCGCCGTCGACGAGTCCGTTCTCGGAGGCCATCGACCAGGTGATGGCGCCGCCTTCCGGATCGGTCGCGACGAGCCGTGCCACGGTGCTGCCGGTCCCGGTGGCGCTGGTCGCGGCCTGTTCGGTGACCGCCAGGCGGGCGCCATTCTCGACTGCAAGCCCGCGCGGCCCATCGTCGCGGGCTTCGACGACGACCCGGACGGGAACGAGCAGGCTGTGGCCCGCGGCGTCCTTGACGAGCAGGGTAAAGGCGTCCTCCCCATTGAAATCCGCGTTCGGCGTGTACGTGAGCGCGCCGGTGGAAGGATCGTCGATGGCGACGCTGCCGTGGGCGGGGGCGCCGTCCGGGGCGACGCTGTAGACGAGGCCGTCCGAATCCTGGTCTACGACATCCCAGCTCCCGATGAACGGGATCGGCGTGTCTTCGGCGCCGGCAAGGTCCGGCGCGGGAGCCGCGGCGGTTGGGGCCGCCTTGCCGCCGAGGTGCCAGAAGGCGGGCAGCATCGCCGCGACGCCCGCCGGCATCGCACTCGGAGTTGTCGCGGAAGCTGCCGACATCGCGGCGATCAGGCTTCGCACCGCTTCATGATCGAGGAAAAGGGCATGAGTGTCCGTCTCGATGCTCCGTATGCAGCTGCCGCCGGCGGCTGCGAAGAACCCGCTCACCGTCAGGACGTCGGTCGTTCCAAGAACGGCTATTCGCAGATCCTGGCCCGCCTGCGTGAGCCAGATCCTGTCGTGGGGAATGTCCACGAGCAGCAGGCTGTTGACGCCGTCGACGTCGGTCAGGACGTCGGTGCCGAAGCCAGACCGGAAAAGATACTTGTCGTCCCCTTCGCCGCCGCGCAACATGTCGTTGCCGGCGCCGCCTTCGAGACGATCCTGTCCCGCACCGCCGGCGAGGACGTCATTGCCGGCTTCGCCGAGGACCGTGTCGTCGCCGTCGCCGCCGTCGAGCAGGATGTCGTCGCCCTCACCGCCGATCAGCTTGTCGCCGCCGGCCCCGCCGTCGAGTCTGTCGTCCCCCGCGCCGCCGGCAAGCACATCGTCGCCCGCATCGCCCCAGAGCTGGTCGGCGCCTTCGCCGCCCGAGAGGGCGTCGATCCCGTCGCCGCCGTAGAGCAGATCGGCGCCCGTGCCCGCATAAATTGCGTCGTCCCCGCCCCGGCCGCGGATGATGTTGTTGCCGTCGAGCCCGTCGAGCCGGTTGGCCCCGTCGTCGCCGTCGAGCACATCCCCGCCTGTCGCCGAGCCCACGACATTCTCGATTCCGATCAAGATGTCGCCCGCCGCCTCGCCGCCCGCCTGCCCGGTCGACAGGCGAAGGTCGACCGCCACCGCCGACGAGCGTACGTAGCGGACCGTGTCGCCGGCCTCTTCGTCCTCCGTTTCGCCGCCGTCGAGCGTGTCGGCATAGCTGCCCGAGCCGCCCTCGAGCACGTCGTCGCCGCCTTCGCCCCGCAATATATCGGCTCCGCGCAGCCCGCTCAGCACGTCATTGCCGAGCCCGCCGACCAAGGTCTCCGCGCTTATCCCGCCGGCCCCGACGAGGAAGTCGCCGCTTTCGGTTCCGGCGAGCATCGCCCCGGCTCCGGCGACCGCGAGCCCGGACAGCGAGACCGAAAAGCCGTCGCGGAAGAGCAGGGTCTCGATGGCGCCCCAGGTGCTGTGCTGATTCTCGATGCGGATATGATCGAGCTGCGAATTCTGGAACCGAACGACAAGGTCCGTGCCCGCCGCGTCGTCGCGGAGCGCGCCCGAGAAGCGCTCGAAGCTGAGGTCGGCGAGGGTGATGCCGGCACCGAACTCGATCGTGTCGATGCCACCCGCCGCGCCCGTGTCGATCTTCTCGCGCAGCACCTGGTAGCCGTTGGCGGAGCGCGCGAAACCGGCCAGCCAGCCATTCTGGTCCCAGGCGGTCGGCGGCGGGGCCGGGGGGGTCGGCGCCGCGGGCGCGTAAAGCGCGTTCTCGTAGACCAACTCTCCGCCCGGGCCGGTGACGGCCAGGCGCCAGTAATAGCCGCCGTCGGGCCGCACCGCGTCCGTCCGGCTCCATTCGACCGCGTAGCCGGCGGCAAGACTGCCCGCTTTGTCGAGGACCTGCTCGACGGCATAGGCGCCCTCGCGGATCGTGTCCTTCCACTCCAGGCCGTTCCACAAGTAGCTGTCGTCGCCCGCGCCGCCGTAGAGGATGTCGTCGCCGCGCCCGCCGGTGATCTCGTTGTCGCCCTCGTCGCCGCCGAGGACGTCGCCCGCCGTGGCACCGTCGCTGCCCGAGCCGCCGATCAGATTTTCGATGCCGTCATATTCGTCGCCCTCGGCCGCGGAGCCCGTATTGGCCCAGGAGAAGCCGAGATAGGCTCGGAAGGAGACTCCGACCGAAGCATAGCTCGCCGCGTCCATCCCCGCGCCGCCGAACAGCTTGTCGGCCTCCAGCCCCCCGTCCAGCGCGTCGTCGCCGGCCCCGCCGTAGAGTACGTCCTTGCCGGCCTCGCCGCGCAAAGTGTCGAAGCCGCTGTTGCCGGCGACGATGTCGTCGCCCGAGCCGCCGGCGACGACGTCGTCCCCGGAGCCGCCGGTGATCCAGTCCGCCCCGGCGCTGCCGACGAGCGGCGCGGACATGGTGCCGTCATTGGCGTCGGTCCCCGCGACGATATTGACCGCGCCCGCCCCGCCGATCGCCAGCACCCCGGTCTGGTAGAAAGCCAGCTTCTCGATCTGGCCGGGCGAGGCGTACCAGTTCCGGATCGTGATCGAGTCCGCCCCGGCGGCGTGGCTCGAAAGCTCGGCATTCTCGCTCACTATGGTGAGGACGAGATCGTCGCTCGCGGCGGACGTGCGGGTCAGGATCACGTCCTGGATGCTGATGCCGATCGCGAACTCGATCGTGTCGGTGCCGAGATTGACGATCCCCGCTGCGGACGCGTCGGCGGCGGCCTGGTCATAACGGTAGAGAATCCCCGCCTTGCTTCCATCGGCGCGGCGCGTCACGTCATAGTCGAAGCGCCCGAACCAGCGGTAATCGGGCGCGTCCTGGGTGCCGACATTGCGGTAGACGGCGGCGCCGTCCGGCCCCGTCACCTCGCCCGTGACGTCGTTGCGGACGAAGCCGTTGATCCAGCCTCCTTCCGCGCTCCAGATCGCCGTCCAGAAGGCGCCGAACGCGTCGAACAATGTGTCGCGCCCGTCGCCGCGCGCATATTTGAAGATGTCGTCGCCCGCGCCGCCGACCATCTGGTCGTCGCCGCGCCCGCCCGAGAGGATGTCGTCGTCGGCGCCGGCATGGAGGTCGTCGTCGCCGGCATCGCCCGAGAGCGTGTCCTCGCCCCGGCCGCCGATCAGCCGGTCCGCGCCCGTCCCGCCGATGACCATGTCGCGGCCGTCGTCGCCGGAGACGAGGTCGTCGCCTCCCGCGCCGATGCCGACGTCGTTGCCGGCCAGCAGGCGGATCTCGTCGTCGCCGTCGCCGGCATAGACGAAGTCGTTGCCCTCCGTGCCGATGATGACGTCGCCGCCCGCCGTTCCGGCGACGAAGCTGGTGAAGTCGCCGATCCTGATCTCGGTGCCGTCGGCGAACTTCAGCCATTCGATGCGCTTGAACGGGTCCGCGAACCAGTCGCTCACACGGAGCGAGGCGGAGAGGGCAGGCACGCCGTCCGCATCCTCCTGGATGACCTCGACGAGCAGGTCCGCGCCGTTCGCGCCGCCGAGGCGGGTGAGGCGGATGTCGCCGATGCCGATGCCGAGCCCGAAGACGATCGCGTCCTCGCCCCCCGCGCCCGCCGCCGCCACCACCGGCGCCGCGGCCGTGCTCGCCGCCTGCGCCACGGCGCGGTCGAAATCGTCGCCGCGCCAGTTGCGCGCGATCGTGCCGCCCGCGATGCCCGCGAAGCGCGCCTGGACCCGGTCCGTCCCCGCCGCCGCGCCGTTGCCCAGGACCGCGCCCGCCGCGCTTTCGTCGGCGAGGTCGGCCCCGTCGCCGATCCTCAGCAGATACTGGTCGCCGCCATGCCCGCCCTTGAGCGTGTCGCCCGCAACCGTGCCGTCCGCGAGCACCCCGTCCCCGCCGCCGGTGAGGATGTCGTCCCCGCCGCCGCCGTCGAGCAAATCGGCCCCCTCGCCCCCCTCGAGCCAATCCGACCCCTCGCGGCCGAAGACCTGGTCGTCCCCCGCGCCCCCGTCGAGATAATTGCCGTCCCCCCCGGGCCCGCCTGCCTGCGAGCCGGCGTGAAGGACGTCGCTGCCTTCCTCGCCGAGGACCCAGTCGTCGAGGCGGCCTCCGTAGAGCGTGTCGTTGCCGCCGCCGCCGAAAACGTTGTCGCCCCGGTCGGAAGCCTGGACAAAGTCGTCGCCGTCGCCGGCGTCGATAGTCGCGGCAATCTCTAATTCAACTGAGTTCCCTTCATTCGTGACGTCATTGACTAGTAATCCAGAGTTCACCGTTGACGTGGCAGCGAGTAGTAGCGATCCGTTGAGCGCGATGATGTCATCTGCCGCCGAGCCCTCGATGTTTGTCTGACCGGCCACATCCACCGTGTCGGCAAGCACGTAGCCGTCCACCCCGATCAGGCGATGAACTCTATCGGCGATCGGGTCGTAGTCGAAACCGAAGGCCACCCCTGCCGCACTCGTGCCCGCCTCTTTAAATAGGTGCTGAAATCCCCCGTACCAGTCGCTCTCGTGCCGTCGCATCAATCCCAAGTCCATAGCACGAGCAAATACGACGGACCATTCAACTGCAAACACGCTGTGGGGCTGCGCCGCAATCAGAACGTCGATTACCGCGGAATTAGCAAGATAACTCTCGAACCTTTCCGCCACCGCTATATTCCCGACGACAATGGCCGGGTCGAATTCCGATGCCGACAAACCAGGCACGGCAAATGTATTATATATCGCTCTTTTTACGTAAACGTCTCCGCCCGCTAATTGAAAGTTGCTGTCAGTCAGACCGGTGAATATACCGTAGCTGGCGAGTTGCTTGGCGCCATCGTGGCCTGAAAAGCGCTCCGTTATGGCGGCCTTGTCACGCGTAGCGACCGGGCGGTAGACAAAGTCTTTCTTGCGCATACCATAATTGCCGGTTTGGACCGCGTCCGGCCTAAGCAAGGTTGCGCCGCTTGCGGTGAGGACGGCGTTGAAGCTATCGGCGACGGCCGCCGCAATTCCGCTGGCGGCTCCTCTGGAGCCCCCCTTGCGCGCGTACGAATTGGCAACGACAAACTCGCCTGTCCCAGCATTCCATACGACGTCTGCTCCTGAGCGGGGGGTCCCGCCTAATAGCGACCCGGCGAAGCCGCCAATTAAGGTGCCGACAAAGGCTCCCAAAGCAGCGCCGAGTGGACCCGCCAGGGCGCCGACCTGCAGTCCGAATAGTGTGCCATTGGCCATCGATACGCCCGCCGACAACACGGCTATAGTCCCGAAACTCGACCCGATCGCGGCTCCGAGTTGGCCTCCGATCGTGTCAAACGACGCTAGCTCTGCGGCCAGCCGGCTTCCCAGAAACGAGCCAACGGCAGTCCCGAGTGTCGTCGCCGACCCTATTTTGTCAAAAATGCCTGCTGCTGTCGTGGCGCCACCAGCGAGGTTAGTAATGATCGTATTTATTACGGAGCCAGCACCTGAGCTAAACAATTCGCCAGCAAAATTGTCCAGGCCGATCACCTTTACAAGTTCCGCCGTTAGAAACGAAGATAACGCACCGATACCCGCCTCTTGTACGTTTGACAGAAGCTCATCGCCGAAATGTTCGAACGCGATCGTGATTGAACCGTTGAACGAGCCGCCCTGCGCGACCCCGTCTACGACATCACCGAGTGCGTCACCGACGGTTTGCAGCAACGAAGACCCTACTACAGCCCCGAGCTCACTTCCGTTGGCTAGGAACGACCCGAGATGCCTGCCAACTATGCTACCGGCATCGGAAAAGTCAATTATTGCTCCCGGTAACAGTATGTCATTGGACCGAACCCTCGACGTATTTTCATAGTATTCGCTTTGCACGACAAGACCGTCAACACGAAGCAACTCCCCCACGGGGGCCTGTAGGCTTCCGTCTTGATTCCTCAGGGGCTCGCCGTCAGCAGCACGCTGGTAGATATACTCTAGTTGAGCTAGAAGTACAAACTCGCCATCCCGTGTATAATAGCCTCGCTCATAGCCTATGACGTTTCCATCGTCATCCTCTACGGTAAAAAGATCGGGACGCTCCCCTGACGAAAATCGGACTCGCTGGTCCATGCCAAGAAGGCGACGTTGTACCCGAACCCTTTCGCGAAGCCCCGCAAGCGTCTGCTCGTTGTACAGACCGACTTCTCGCATCCTTCTAAAGAATTCCTCGATAGCGAGCAGGTTAGACCTCTCAGTAGTCGGCCTAACAACACTTTCGCGCCGGTCGAGAAACGCGATAAAGTCTTGCCGCTCTTGAGGGTCCAGCACGGTATCGAATCCAGCCTGTCGACTTTCATCTCCGCGGATATAGTATTGATCTGTCACTTGAATCCCAAACGCATGGCGAAATACTCGTCGGGCAAGCTCCTGGGTTCTCTCCTCCTCGTCGACAAAGGACCGCAACGGTTCCACGAGGTATGCATAATCGGAGCGGTTTCGGTACCGTGGGAGAAGAGTGTCTCCAATACCGCGCATTAACGAAGAAAATGCGTGCCGGCGGTAGCCGCGCACACCTGTAATTAGATGTGACAGTTCGTGGATGACCGTGAAATAGAATCTGAAACCCGCCGTCATGTCGTCCGCGAAAAGGTGTATAGTCCCAGCCGACCAATGAGTGTATGCAGTCCCATGACCGGCGTGTACGACTACTCTAACTCGGGATGGTAGTCGCGAGAGAAAAAGCCGGCCAGCTTCGCTTTGCGGTAACTGACCCCAGACGTTGAAAAAGGCAGCTCGGCGGTCGTCAGTGAGCGGCGTGCCTGAGAATTCTACTGATGGACCACTCACAGGACTATCCCTTCCCGAAATTAACCTGCTATTCTTCTAATGCAATCGCGCCAGGATGGCGCGCCCTCGGCGCGTTCGGCGCCTTCGGGCACGGCGGCTGCCTCCGTGCGCCCTATGATAAGACACCTCACATTAAGTGAACCGTCAGGTGCAACTGCCATTGAAAACGGGATTGCCCTGGAGACATCGTCGTAAATTGACAGGTGGGTTAATAGCGACTCTCTCCGGCGCCTCTCCAGCGACTGAATGATCCGTGCGGACGAGATCACCTGGCGGCTCGGGGAGCCACCTGAAAAGCGGGTGGAAATGTCTGCTAGAAAGGAATGCCAACAGTTATCGCTAGCAGCGAGCCCCGCGAGGATTTCAAGAATGTCCGCACCGGTGCTCGTGACGATCTGACCGGCAATTACCTCATTCTCTCGTTCCACGCACGTCCGAGTCCCGGGGCTGATATCTCCAAGGCTAAAACTTGCGACTGCGATCCTGAGCTGGGGCCCTCTATGGATCGCTGTGATTGCTCTGCACAGCTCACTGGATTCCGCGGCGTCCGGATCGGGGGCCGAGGCGAGAAGACTCTTAATTGTGACAGAGCCAGCTCGATCGATCTGGGCAGCCCAGTTGCAAACACGAGTTTCCCGCTCCGCGTTAGTTGCGCCAGCCCCCGTGTCGTTGCTCGTAGCAGCTGTCGGCGCTGAGCACGCCACTATGAGCGCAAGGCTTCCTAAGACCGGGAGAGACCTCTTTGCTGCGCAGCGCAGATGCGCGCCTCGCCCGCTGATCGGCACATCGCGGATGATATCCCGCAGCCCATCAGCACGAAAGCGACTGCGGAGTGGATCGTACGGCGGAGCCGGGGCCGACGGGGCCACCGGCGTCGGGGCGGGAGCAGGTGGCGCAGGGTCTGTCGGCATCGGCGATTACCTTCCAATCAGGCGTCGAAGGCCGGCTCTAATCCTGTCCAGGTCACTGTCCGGCTGACCGGCGTCGGAGCAAAGCAGCATTTCGCTCAATCGGACGTCGGGAATGCGCTGCTCGATGACCGCGTCGCACAGGGTGCCGTGATAGATATTGGCCAATGGCCTGCCCACGGAATGCATGAACAGCAGCCGCGGATCCTCAACTACCGGATACCCAAGCACCAGTTCGACGACGGTCCGATCCGTTTCGAGCAGCGGCCCGCTGGCAGGCGGCTCCTCGGAAGCGGCAGGACATGTCAGGATCATCTCCACTGCAACCGGCGCCAGGATGGCGAGCGATTCGCGGGCCGCGACGAGCTCCGCGGCCCTCCGGAGGGACTTGGCATATTGTGAGCAGTCGTCGGGCAGAACGGCGGCTCGCAGGCATGCATGTAGCCGGTCGAACGGGCCGTTCCCGGTAGCCAGAGGCCGTCGCGCCGCGCAGGGAAGGAAGGCGTGATCGAGCAGAATCAATTCTATGAAAGCTTGGCGGGCGAGATTCTGTGAGGGAGCCGCTTGCGGCTGCTGCGCATGGCCTTGGTGCGGCGGATTGGAGTTTGCACCGGCTGCTGCGGAGCGGCGGGCTCGGAGCCTATCGAGGCGCTCCTGCGCCATGGGGAGACCGGCAATTTGGGTTCCGGAACTGATCGGCAAGGTCATGGGCCGACCATTGCGCCCGCTCGCCGGAACATAGGCCAATCGTGTGCCGCTCGTGTCTCGGGCTGCCGCGGCATAAAGCTCTTCAGCCCGTCGAAGATCGATGGGGAGGCCGCGACCTTCCTCGTAGCGGGTTCCGAGCTCGAGCTGGGCGTGCTTGTCTCCCGCCCGGGCGCGACGCGCCAGCTCCTGCAACTCCGGGTCCGCTGCCCGGACGGTAAGTGGTATCCCAAGGTAGCTGGAGGAGGCACAGCCCCCGAGGCTGAACAGCGCACAGAAAAACGCAGCCGCAAGTACGGCCGCCCGGCATTGCCCTGCTCCCCCCGCCATCCCCACGCCGCTTTATCCATTCTCGCGGCTACGACTGGCGCGACAGCGGAAGGCCCCGATTCCTTCCTTCTCGAAGCTGACTCGATTCCTGAAGCCGCGCAAGCGGATAAAGGTCCATTTCAGATCGTTTCTCGTGATTTAGCTATGAGGCGAGAGCTTTTTCGCCGCCGCCTCTTTCAAGCCGCCACGGCGTGGGCGCAGTTGTAGTTGGCCGCCCCTATGCGGTCGCCGAAATCGTTGCCGGCGAGGAGGCGGATCTCGTCGTCGCCGTCGCCGGCATAGACGAAGTCGTTGCCCTCGGTGCCGATGATGACGTCGCCGCCCGCCGTGCCCGCGACGAAGCTGGTGAAGTCGCCGATCCTGATCTCGGTTCCGTCGGCGAACTTCAGCCATTCGATGCGCTTGAACGGGTCCGAGAACCAGTCCCGCACGGCGAGCGAGGCGGAAAGGGCAGGCGCGCCGTCCGCGTCCGGCTGGATCACCTCGACGAGGAGGTCGGCGCCGTTCGCGCCACCGAGCCGGGTGAGGCGGATGTCGCCGATGCCGATGCCGAGCTCGAAGACGATCGCGTCCTCGCCGCCCGCGCCCGCCGCCGCCACCACCGGCGCGGTGCTCGTGCTCACCGCCTCCGCCACGACGCGGTCGAAAACGTCGCCGCGCCAGTTGCGCGCGATCGTGCCCGCGGCGATGCCGGCGAACCGCGCCTTGACCCGGTCGGTCCCCGCCGCCGCGCCGTTGCCCCAGACCGCGCCCGCCGCGCTCTCGTCGGCGAGGTCGGCGCCGTCGCCGATCCTCAGCAGATACTGGTCGCCGCCGTGCCCGCCCCTGAGCGTGTCGCCCGCCGCGCTGCCGTCCGCGAGCACGCCGTCGCCGCCGCCGGTGAGGATGTCGTCCCCGCCGCCGCCGTCGAGCA
>DASPJJ010000032.1:0-75171 GCA_035628635.1 Allosphingosinicella sp. | reverse complement strand
TAGGTCTTGAGGGAAGCCGACGGCTCGCCTCGCGCCGCCGGCGCGTCGGGGAAGCGGGATGCAAGCGACGAATCCCGCGCAAAGGCCGCGTCGACCCCCTCGCAGACCGCTTCGATCACGCGGATGTTCGGCAATTCCTCGCCGCCGCCGACATTGTAGGTCTCCCCGATCCGCCCCCGATCGAGGGCCAGCTCGATTCCCCTGCAATGGTCCTCGACATGGAGCCAGTCGCGGACGTTCATGCCGTCGCCGTAGATCGGAAGGTTTCGGCCGGTGAGGCAGTTGATCAGGAAGAGCGGGATCAGCTTTTCGGGAAATTGGTAGGGGCCGTAATTGTTCGAGCAATTGGTGGTCGTGACCTCGAGCCCGAACGTGTGGTGATAGGCGCGGACCAGATGATCGCTGCCCGCCTTGCTGGCGGAATAAGGGGAGTTGGGCGCGTAGGGCGTGATCTCCGAGAAAGCGGGATCGTCCGGGCCGAGACTGCCGTAGACCTCGTCGGTGGAGATATGGTGGAACCGGTGCGGCCGGCCGCTGCCCTGGTCAAGCCACACCGACTTCGCTGCCTTGAGGAGGCTGTGGGTGCCCACCACGTTCGTGTCGATGAAGGCGTCGGGGCCGTCGATCGAGCGGTCGACGTGACTTTCGGCGGCGAAATGGACGATCGCATCGAGGCCGCGCTCGGCGAGCAGGGAGCGGACGAGATCGGTGTCGCGAATGTCGCCCTCGACCAGCTCGACGTCGTCGATGCCGGCGAGATTGGCGCGGTTGCCGGCATAAGTGAGCGCGTCGAGCGCGACGATCCGGTCGCCGCCGCGGCGTGCCCGCCAGTAGCGCACGAAATTCGCGCCGATGAACCCGGCGGCGCCGGTGACGAGGAGGTCAGGCATTGACGATCTCCCGAAGGTTCGCGCGAAGGTTCGCGCGCCAGTGCGGCGCCGGCTCGCCGAGCAGCGCCCAGGTCGCCTGCTTGTCCAGCACCGAATAAGCCGGCCGCCTGGCGGGAGTCGGATAATCCTCGGTCGTGATCGGCACCACCCGCGCGGCGCGGTCGATCAGCCCCGCGCCCAGCGCCTCCTCCCCGATCGCGACTGCGAAATCGTACCAGCTGGCGACACCTGCGTCGGTATAATGGTGGATCCCCCGCGCTCCGAGGGCGGCCAGCCGCCACAGGGCGGTGGCGAGACGCGGCGCCCAGGTCGGCGTTCCGATCTGGTCGGCGACGACCGGCACCTCCTCGCGCTCGGCGATCAGCCGCAGCATTGTATTGACGAAATTCTGCCCGACCGGGGCGTAGATCCAGGACGCGCGGACGACGAGCGCTTGGGGATCGGCGGCGAGCGCCGCCTTCTCGCCCTCCAGCTTGGTGCGTGCATAGACGCTGTCCGGCTGCGTCGGATCGTCGGGGCGGCGCGGGCGCTCGGACGCGCCGCCGAACACGAAATCGGTCGAGAGGTGAACGAGGCGCGCGCCGCCGGCCCGCGCGACGGCGGCGATCAGGCCCGGAGCCTCGGCGTTGAGCCGGCGCGCCGCCTCGGGCTCCGCCTCGGCTTTGTCGACCGCGGTGTAGGCAGCGGCATTGAACAGGATTTCCGGCCGCGCGTCGCGGATCGCGGCGCGAACCGAAGGCTCGTCCCCGACGTCGCAGTCGGCGCGCGCCAGGGCGACCAGGTCCGTCCCCTCGGGCGCCGCGGCGGCGAGGGCGCGGCCGACCTGGCCGCCGGCGCCGAGGACCAGCGCCCTCATTCGTAGGTCTCCGCCTCGGCCAGCAAAGGTGCGGCCGAATCCTTGGCGGAGAGGATCGGGTCGAGGCCGCCCAGCGGCCATTCTATGCCGATCGCGGGATCGTCCCAGCGCATCGAGCGGTCATGCTCGGGCGCGTAATATTCGGTGCATTTGTAGAGGAAGTCGGTGCCGTCCTCGAGCGCGAGGAAGCCGTGCGCGAAGCCGGGCGGGACCCAGAGCATGCGCTTGTTCTCGGCCGAAAGCTCAAAGCCGGCCCAGCGGCCGAAATGCGGCGAGGAGCGGCGGATGTCGACGGCGACGTCGAAGGCGCGGCCGGCGACGACGCGGACCAGCTTCCCCTGCGGCCGGACCATCTGATAGTGGAGCCCGCGCAGCACGCCGCGGGCTGAGCGGCTGTGATTGTCCTGGACGAAAGCCGCCTCGATCCCCGCTTGCGCGAAGGTGCGGTTATTCCAGGCTTCCAGGAAGAATCCGCGCTCGTCGCCGAATATCTTCGGCTCGATCAGCTTCACCTCCGGCAGATCGGTGTCGAGGACCTTCACCGGCTGCGGCCGCCTTCGAGCATCTGGATGAGGTAGCTGCCGTAGCCGCTCTTGCGCAGCGGCTCGGCGAGGCGGGCGAGTTGCTCGCCGCCTATATAGCCCATTCGCCAGGCGATCTCCTCGGGACAACAGATCTTCAGGCCCTGGCGGTCCTCGATGATCTTGGTGAACAGGGCGGCGTCGAGCAGCGAGGAATGCGTGCCGGTGTCGAGCCAGGCGAAGCCTGCGCCCATGATCTCGACGTTGAGCTCGCCCGCCTCCAGATAGAGGCGGTTGACGTCGGTGATCTCCAGCTCGCCGCGCGCCGAAGGCCGGATGGCGTGGGCGAAGTCGACGACCTTCTCGTCGTAGAAATAGAGCCCCGTCACCGCATAATGCGATCTGGGCTGGGCAGGCTTCTCCTCGAGCGTCTCGGCCCGCCCTTCGGCGTCGAACGACACTACGCCGTAGCGCTCGGGATCGGCGACATGATAGCCGAACACCGTCGCCCCCCGCTCGCGTTCGTTCGCGCGGCGGAGCAGCACCGCGAGATCGTGACCGTAGAAGATGTTGTCGCCGAGGATCAGGGCGCTCGGGCCGCCGCCCACGAAATCGGCGCCGATCAGGAACGCCTGGGCGAGGCCGCCGGGCTCCGGCTGGGCGGCATATTCGAAGCGGACTCCCCATTGCGATCCGTCGCCGAGAAGCCGCCGGAAAGCCTCCTGCTCGTGCGGAGTCGTGATGATGAGGATGTCCCGGATCCCGGCCAGCATCAGCACCGACAGCGGATAATAGATCATCGGCTTGTCGTAGACGGGCATCAGCTGCTTGCTCAGCACCTGGGTGATCGGATGCAGCCGCGTCCCCGCCCCGCCTGCCAGAATGATCGCTTTGCGCACCTTGTTGCTTCCGTTCGTGAACGCGCCCCTGGGGCGGCGGTTAGTGGCTATGGGGCGGCGGCTCAAGCAGCCGCGCACGCGCTATCAGTGGACCGTGCGCGCGTCCTCGGCCTCGCGGCGCGCCTGGGCGGCGCCGCCGAGCATGCCCTGATCGGGGGCGATCAGCTCCTGGAGAAGGGCGCGGACGGCCTGCGCGTTTCGCGCGGCTGTCGCGGCCCGCAAAGCCTCGAGATGCCGGTCGAGCTCGCGGAGCTGGACCGAACGCTCCTTCGCCATGTTGATCCGCGGGTGCGCGGTGGGAAGCGTGGCGTCGCCGACGAACAGCTCCTCGTAGAGCTTCTCGCCGGGCCTGAGGCCGACATAGACGATCTCGATGTCGCCGTGCGGATTGGCGTCGTCGCGCACGGTCATCCCGGAGAGGCCGATCATGTTGCGCGCGAGGTCGGCGATCCGGATCGGCTCGCCCATGTCGAGGACGAAGACCTCGCCGCGGCTGGCCATGGCGCTCGCCTGGAGGACCAGCTGGGTGGCCTCCGGGATCGACATGAAGAAGCGGGTGATGTCGCGGTGGGTGACCGTCACCGGCCCCCCCGCCTTGATCTGCTCGCGGAAGCGCTGGACCACCGAGCCGGAGGAATCGAGGACGTTTCCGAAGCGCACGATTCCGAAGCGGGTCGCCCCGCCTTCCTCGGCGAGAGCCTGGACGATGAGCTCGGCGACGCGCTTGCTCGCCCCCATCACGCTCTCAGGGCGCACGGCCTTGTCGGTCGAGATCATCGTGAACCGGCCGAGCTTCGCCTCGGCGGCAGCCTTGGCGAGAATCAAAGTTCCGAAGACGTTGTTGTCGACACCGACCGCCTCGTTATGCTCGAGCAGCGGGACGTGCTTGTAAGCGGCGGCGTGGTAGATCGTGTCGACTTTCTGAGTCCGGATCAGGTCCCTCACCAATTGCTCGTTGAGCATCGAGCCGACGACGGGCACGATCTCCGGACGCTCCTCTTCCGGGAGGTTCCGGACCAGCTCGCCAAGTTCCTGGTCGATGCTGAACAAGGCGAACTCGCTGTGATCGAACAGCACCAGGCGGCGCGGGCGGGCCCGGACGATCTGCCGGCAAATCTCGGAGCCGATCGAGCCGCCGGCACCCGTGACCAGGATTGAATGGCCTTGGGCGGCCGTGACGATCAGCTCGGTGAGCGGCTCGACCGGATCGCGGCGCAGGAGGTCGTTGACGTCGATCGGGCGAACGTCCGTGAGCGTGAAGCGGCCGGAGACGATCTCCTCGGGCGCGGGGACCGTCTTGACCGGGACGTTCAGCTTGTTGAGCCGCGAGATTGCCGCGAGGCGCTGCGACCGGCTGGCCTGCGGCATGGCGAGGAAGACCTCGCTGATTTCGCGGTCGCGCACGAGGTCGGCCAATGCGGACGGCGCGTAGATCGGCACCCCGGAGACGATCTGGCCGCGCAAGGCGCTGTCGTCGTCGATGAAGGCGCGCAGGTTATACTTTCGCCCCCGCCGGACCGACTCGGCCAGGCTGATGCCGGCGGCGTTGGCGCCGTAGATGGCGACGTTGGTCCGTGCACGCCGCTCGTGCGGCTTGCTCGCTTTCTCCACCGCGCCGACGATCAGCGCCATGAAATAGCGCCCCATGAAGAGGAGGATGAAGAGGAAGCCGCAATAGATGAAGCCGACCGACCGCGGCACCAGGATGCGCACGCCCTCGACCACCAAAGAGGCGCGGGTGAAATAGACGATCATCACCCAGGCGGCCGCGGCCAGGGCCGCGCCGAAGAAGATCCGGCTGACCGTACCGAGATCGAAATAGCGAAGCACGATATGGTAGATGCGCAGCTGGAACAGGCCGACGATGCCGATCACGATGGAGGCGGCCGCCGCGGCGAGCAGGATCGGGTCCTCCGGAAGGTAGAAGCCGCCGAGCCGCGTGGAAAGCGCGGCCCACAAAGCGGCGATCATCGCGGTCACGTCGTGGGCGATGAGGATGCTGCGCTTGCGCGTGCGGTCGGCGTCGGCGAGGCCGCGGATGAACTGCGTTATCATGCTCTTTTCACAAATCTTTTCTGCGGCGCACTACATCAAGCCCCGTCCCCGCGCTAGCCCAGCGCCTCACGGAGGAGCGCCGCCACCCGTTCCGCCCGGCGGCGGACGAGGTCGGGGCGCAGCGTCGGATGGACCTCCATCATCAGGCTGGTCTGGCCGAGCCGGCGCGCTACCGGAAGGTCCGGCCGCGGCAGATCGTCGAACGCGGCCTCCAGATAGACCTCCGAGCAGGATCCCGAAAACAGCCTGATTCCCTCGGAATTGGCGCGCGCCAGGATGCGCTCCCGCTCGGCCTTCGCTTCCTCGGGCAAATAGGCATAGAATTTGTACCAGGCGTGACCGGCCGCGTTGCCGGGAAGAGGCACGTGGAGGCCGGGCACCTGCCGCAGCGCTTCCGCCCAGATCACGGCATTGCGCGTGCGCGCGTTGGTCCACCCCGGCAGCTTGCCGAGCTGGACGAGGCCGATCGCGGCCTGCGGCCCGGTCAGCCGCCAATTGGTGCCGACGGCGTCGTGAAGCCAGCGGAAGCCGGGGGCCGCAGTCGGCGTGTTGGCTTTCGCCCAGCTCTTGCCATGGTCCTTGAACGACCAGGCCCACTCCCACGCCGCCTCGTCGCGGAAGCTGACATAGCCGCCCTCGCCGCCGGTCGTGATGATCTTGTCCTGGCAGAAGGAGAAGGCGGCGGCATCGCCGAAGCTGCCGACCGGCGCCCCGCCAAAAGTCGCGCCGTGCGCCTGCGCGCAATCCTCGATCACCTTGATCCCGCGCCGCTCGGCGAGCGCCATGATCGCCGGCATGTCGCAGGGCCAGCCCGCCAGGTGGACCGGAACGATCGCTTTGGTGCGATCCGTCAGCACCGCCTCAATCGTCTCGGCGGTGATGTTGCCGGAATTCGGGTCCACTTCGGCGAAGACGGGGGTCGCCCCGACCAGACGGGCGCAAGAGGCCGAGGCGACGAAGGTCCGCGGCGTCACCACCACCTCGTCCCCGGGCCCGATGCCGAAAGCCCGCAGCGGCAGCTCGAGCGCCAGCGAGCCGTTGGCGAGCGCGATGCCGGGTCCCCCTCCAAAGCGCTCGCGGCAGGCGTCCTGGAAGGCGAACACGTCGGGCCCGGTCCACTGATTCACCTTTCCCGAACGGAGCACCTCGGCGACGGCCTGGATCTCATCCTCGGCGTAATAGGGCCAAGCCTCATCCGGTCGCGGCGCAAGGCTGGTCTCGTCATCCGCCGCGACGATCCTGGAGCTGAGCGAAGCCATCCTATTTCCTCCAACAGGGCGCCGTCAGAAGGCGCCGCGCTCTTCCCGCGCCTGCGCCGGCGGCGACGAGCCCGTGAATTCCGGCATGGTCGCCGATCCTTCGGCGGCTATGCCGGAGGGACGCAGCACGCGCCAGACCGTCAGCAGCAGGATCTTTAGGTCGAGCAGCAGGGAGCAATTGTCGACATACCACAAATCGAGCGCGAACTTCTCTTCCCAACTGAGTGCATTGCGGCCGTTGACCTGCGCCCAGCCGGTGAGGCCGGGGCGCACTTCGTGGCGGCGCGCCTGCTCCGGCGTGTAGAGGGGAAGATAGCGCATCAGCAGCGGCCGCGGGCCGACCAGACTCATCGCGCCCCTGAGCACGTTCCACAGCTCCGGAAGCTCGTCGAGGCTGGAGGCGCGCAGGAAGCGACCGAGCCGGGTCAGCCGCTGCGCGTCCTCGGCGGGGACGACGTCGCCGGTCGCGAGCCGCTTCATGGTACGGAACTTGACCAGCTCAAAGGCCTCGCCGCGAAGGCCCGGTCGAAGCTGGCGGAACAGGATCGGGCTGCCCATCGTCGAGCGGATCGCGAGCGCGATGAGGAGCATAAGCGGCGACAGCAGCAACAGGACGGTGCCCGCCACGACGATGTCGAGCAGCCGCTTCACGCGACGGCGAGGCCGGACTCGCGCAGCGCCGCCGCCCGCTTGTGGAGCGCGCGGTAGGTGACGAACATCACCAGGATGGCGGGGACGAACATCGTCTTTTGGCGGAGTCCAAGACCGATATTGTAGTACGTAATGGTGAGGAGCAGCGCGACCATGGCGGCAAAGGCCAGGGCATAACGCACATAAGTGATCGCGCGGGCCACCCTGAATACCTTGCCTGCATGGAGCATCAGGGTGCCGACCAGGATCAGGAAGATCGCATTCTCGGCCGAGGCGATCAGGGCCGGAGTGCCCGACGCGTCGAGAAAGAGGGGGCGAAACAACAAGCTGAACAGCCGGACCGGGAACGACGCATTGAGCACCCCCGTATTCATGCCCTCCGAGGAGCGCTGCGTGATCTCTTCGCGCACGGTCAGGAATTGGCTCACCGAATCGGCGTTGGTCACATCGAGGTTGAAGGTCGTGCTCACCGTCGCGGCGACGAAACCGGTCGCGAGAGAGGCCGCAGCGAACAACATGAACTTGAGGCCTCGCCCGGTGCGACGGTCGAAAAAGATGCTGACGGCGACCGCGACCATCGCGATCAGCGCGATGTGGGGCCGGAACAGGATCATGATTCCGATGGCGATCGCCAAGGCGATGTAGCGTTGGGTCAGCCGGGTCACGGCCCAGATCGAGAGCGCGGCGGCAAAGAACAGGGCGCTGTCCTTGCCGATGCCGCTGGTCCAGAAATGCAGGCCGGGCATGAACAGCAGGGCGTAGGTCCACAGCGGCTGCGGCTGGCCGAGCTCCTCGTAAATTTCGTGGAACGTGCGCATCAGCACGGCGATGCCGAACAGCCCGAAAAGCTGAAACAGCAGGAAATAATCGAGATAGGTGCCGCCGATCCAGTCCCGCATCCACTGCACCATGTAGATGACGAATGTCGTCGAGAGCCGGAAGCCGCGGCCGTACCAACGGCCCGGGTCGTAGTAATAGAGGACGCTGTCGGATCCGGATTCGACGGACAGCTGGTAGGCGTAGAAGGTTGTGCCGAGATGCGCGATGTAGAGGAGGATGAACACCGCCACCTCGATCCAGTCGCGGCTGCGCACGGCCCAGCGGATGCACAGCAATCCAAGCGCCATCCCCAGAACGCCGACCCAGGTCATCAATCGGCCTCGATGTGGCGGGCCGCGTCCGGGCCTTGTCCGCCGCCGCTCGCGGCCCGTGACGGCTCGCGGCGCGTCGCCGAAGGCAGCATCATCGCGCAGGCCATGGCGAACAAGACGGCGATCGCCGAGGTACGGAGCGGGTAGTCGACGAGGCTGTGGAGCAGGACGACCATGACGATCACGGAGCCGGCGCGGGCAACGCTCGACCCTTGATTGTCCGAAGTCCAGGCGAGCCAGGCGCGCCAGCCCCACCAGCCGATGAAGGCGATCACGACCAGCGCCCCGACGAGGCCCATTTCCAGCACGATCTCGACATAGTCGTTATGGGCGTGGTTCGCGAATTCGCGCGAATCGGGATCCGGCCGCTCGATCGTGCGATAGATGTCCGGGAAGGTGCCGAGGCCGGTGCCCGCCGGAAAGGTGTCGCCGATCAGGCCTAAAGTATTGGCGGCCAGCCTGCCGCGGCTGCTCGGCTCCGCGCTATACTCCTGCGACAGCGCTTCGCGGTTGAGCGGGCCGGCGAAGGCGAGCACCCCGAAAAGGACCACGACGAGGCCGAAGCCGCCGAGCCAGCGCAGGCCGATCGGCCCGTAGGCGGCGCGACGGTAGATGAGCAAAGTCGCGAGCGTCGCCGGAAGCGCCAGCCCGTAGCCGGCCATCGAGCCGATGATCGCGATCCCGACCAGCAGGAGCAAAGCGATTGCCCCCGCGACCATCACCGCGCTGAACCTGCGGCTGCGCTCCCGAGAGCGCGCCACCGAACGGCCGGCGAGATATCCGGTCACCGGCAGCGCGCAGACGAGCAAAGTGGCAAGATGGTTGGCGTTGGCGAAGAAGCCCACGGCGAGCGTGTCGTTGGTGATCGTGTAGGGACGCAGGCGGGAGCCGCTGCCGCCCAGCAGCTGCGCGGCGCCGAGGACGATCGACAGTCCGGCCATGACCAGCAGCGCCCTCAGCAGCCAGCGGCGCCGCTGCGGCGAGATCAGCATCACCAGGATGAACATCGCAGCCGGCGGCAGCAGCCAAAGCAGCGAGGCGATGCTGTTGTGGAACGCCAGTGTAAGCGGCAGCGGCGGCGGCGTTAGCCCGAGCAGCGCGAAGCCGTGGGCGACCGGCTCGCGGCCCGGCATGGACGTCCAGATGGACGCGGGCAGCGGGACCAAGGTCAGCAGCCCCGCGCCGAGGAAGAGCAGGAATATCCAGACCAGCGATCTGGTCCCCTGCGGAAAGGCGTAGCGCCGCGCGGCCCAAAGCGCCGACAGCAGCAGGACCAGCGCGACGAGCTGGAGGAAGCCGTTGGCAACGGCGCCGGCGCGCGGGGCGCTGGCGCCGCCGAGCAGGATGCAAAGGCCGAGGAACGCGGCAGCGGCGACGGCGAGGAGGAAGTCAGTCCGCACCGACCACCTCCACTGCAGCGACCTGCATCTGGATCGTGGCGGCGACGTCGCCCGCCGCGCCGATCAGGCGCAGGCGCTGGGCAGGGCAGCTCCCGGGAACCTGGAAAAGGGTCTCGAGGTCGCGGTAGCTCTCGCGCAAGCCGGCGAGCGGCAGCCGGACGAGGCTCGCGTCGCCCGCGGCGCAGGTCAGGTTCCAGAGGACGGCGCCCGAGGTGACCGGGCTGCCGTCGCTCTTGGCGCGGGTGCGCAGCCGGTAGCGCCCTGGACCGAGGGTCAGAACCTGCTCCGCGAGGACGACGTCCGAGCCGCCGAAATAGCTGATGTCGAGATAGGGCTGGCCACCCGCATGCGAGCGCTCGGCGCGCCCGGAATCGGTGCCGGCATAGGTCCAGCCGAAGGGCGGCTCGGAGCGCGCCTCGCGGAAGCGACCGTCGAACAGCAAAGCGTGGCGTGCCCGGTCCGACGCAGGCAGCGCCTCGAGCCACAGCGCCCGCGCGCGCCGGAAATCCCCGGTCCGTGCCAGCGCCTGCACGTAGAGACTCCGTTCCGGGGCGACATCGACGCCCGGACGCTGGCGCCGCATCTCCTCGATCAGGGCGGCGACGTCGCCGGGCGCGATCTGCTGGCGCGCGGCGCCGAGGAAGTCGCGCCGCCAGCTCGGATTGCTCGCGAGCACCGCCGCCAGCGTCCGCCGGTCCCGGGGCCGCGCGGCCATCCGCGCGAGCTCGGGATAGACGAACTGCTTCGCCGGGTTGCTCCGGCGCAGCACGAAATCGAGCTCGGCGAGCAGGTCCCGCTCGCGGCGCGCCGCCTGATAGTAAGCGAGCAGCTGGATATGGATCAGCAGCTGATTCGGCCGCCTCCGCCGCGCCTCTTCGAGAAGCGCGATCGCCCGCGGCAGGCGACCGGCCTGCTCCTCCGCCCGGGCGACGATGAAGAAGGGTTCGAATGCGAGGGGCGTAGTCCGGGCACCGGTACGGGCCGCCGCGAGCGCCGCGGGCGGCACGCGCCTGCGCGGGTCGGCGACGGAGAAGACCATCGGCCTCAGCAGAGCCGAAACGTCCGCCGGAGGGAGCGAGGCTCCTAGTGCGGGGACGGTGCCCGCTGCCGCGGTGCGGACGATGAAATAGGCCAGCGCCGGTGCGGCGATCAGCGCCGCAACGAACGAGACCCGCCACCCTGTCGTGGAGGCCGCGCCCCCGCTGTGCCGCCCCCTCACGCGCTCTTCAGCAGCTCGATCTGCTTCTTCGGCTTGTCGCCTTCCCGATAGGCGTAGGCGTCATCGCCGTAACCGTAGCCATATCCATAGCCGTAGCCGGAGCGCGTGGCGCTGAACTTGGTCAGGATGGCACCCATGATCCGGCCGTCCGCCGCCCGGAGCCGCTCGAGCGCGCTCAACGCCGCGACACGGCGGATCTTGCCGGCTTCGATGCAGAGCATCGTGCCCTCGCAATAAGAAGCGAGCAGCGGCGCGTCGGCCAGGCCGAGGACAGGCGGGCCGTCTACCACGATATGGTCGAACATCTGGCCGACGCGCTCGATCAGCCAGCGGAAGCGGCCCGCGGCGAGCAGCTCGGCGGGATTGGGCGGAATCTTTCCGGCCGGCAGCAGGAACAGCGAGCCATGGTCGGTCGGATGGATCGCCGCCTGGATATCCTCCGAGCCGGCGAGAAGGCTGGAAAGACCCACCGCATCGGCATTGGGGCTGCGGAACGTCGGCTTCCTGAGGTCGCCGTCGATCAGCAGCACCGATGCGCCGAGGTTGGCGATCGACTGCGCGACCGCGAGCGCCGAGCTCGACTTGCCCTCGGCGGCACGCGTGCTGGTTACGAGCAGCGAGCGCGGCACGCCGTGCTCGGTCGAGAATTGCAGCGCGGTTCGCACCGATTGATAGGCTTCGGAAATCTGCGAGCGCGAATCTGCCAGATCCTGCTCGATCGAGGTGCCCTTCGGCAGCATCGGGACGATCCCGAGCGGAGCGACGCCGAGCTTCTTGGTCAGATCCTCGGGCGTCTTGATCGTGTCGTCCATCCATTCGAGAGCGAAGGCCGAGCCGAAGCCGAGCAGCAATCCGGCGAGCAGCCCCAGCGCAATGTTGAGCGGCAGGTTCGGCCGGAACGGCGCCCCCGGAACCTGGGCGCGGTCGACCACCGACACCGCGTTGGTGCCGACGCCCCCGGCCACGCCGACTTCCTTGTAGCGCTGGAGCAGCGCGTCGTAGAGCGTGCGGTTGGTGTCCACCTCGCGCTGCAGGATGGTATACTGGATGCTCCGTTCGCGCAGGTTGAGGAGGCTCGACTTGAGGGCGTTGACCCGGCTTTCGAGCTGCCGCTCCTTGCCGGCTGCGGCCGCGAATTCGGAGCGCAGCGAGGACGAGACGTTGCCGGTCTCGCGCGCAATCGCAGAATCGAGGGACTGGATGCGCGAGCGCAGCTGGACCATGAGCGGATAGTCCGGCTGATAGATGCCGAGCTTCTCCTGATATTCAGCTTGCAGCTGGGCGCGCTGCGACGTGAGCGTCTGGACCGTGGGATTGCCGAGCACTTCGGAGGTGGAGCGGTTGCCCTGCGCCTGCCGGAAGCGCTGTTCGGCGGAGATCCGCTCGGCCCGAGCCTGCTGCAGCGCCTGGTTCAGCGCGACCAGCGAATTGGCGTCGATCGGCTGCTCCGTGCGGCCGGCAGCGCCGTTGCCGCTGTCGACGTTCAAGGTCACGATATTGTGTCGCTGGGCGTAGGCCACGAGCTGGCGCTCAGTGTCCTCGAGCCGCGCCTTGACCGTGCCGAGGCGCTGCTCGAGGAAGTTGCGCGCGTAGGAGGTGGCCTCGAACCGACGCTCGAGGTTGGAGCGGATGAAATTCTCGGCATAAGCATTGGCGATGCGCGAGGCGAGCACCGGATCCGTGCTTTCGACGGTGAGGTTGAGCAGCCGGCTTTCGCGTTGCGGCTCGACGTCGATGCTCCCCTCGAGGATGCTGGCCGCGACGGACTCCCGCGTCGGCCGGTCCATGGAATCGTTGCCGAACAGAGGATGGCTGCCGAGGTTCAGGCTGCGTACCACCCGCTCGGCCAGCGCGCGGCTGCGCAGGAGGCCGGCCTGGGTGTTCATGAAGCCGCCCTCCTGCCCGAGATTCTGCTCGAGCTCGCCCATCCGGATCGGCTGCAGGGCTTCCTGGTTCACCTCGAGGATGGTCCGGGCCCGATATTCGGGCGTGATCATCAGCGACAGGGTCAGAGCGGCGATGACGCAGGCGAGCACGACGGCGGCGATCAGCCACCACCATTTGCTGATGATCCGCCAAATCTCGCTCGGAGTGATCGGCGCTCGAGTCGGCGCGGCGAATGCCACCGACATTTCGCGGAGTCCCGCGCTCGGCACACCCGCCTGCCCGAACGGCAACACGGAACGATCGCCGGGAAAGCTCCCGCTCTGGTCGTTCATGGACTCAGACCTACCTTTTTCACTCTGACTGTTTCTATCGCTTCTTTACCGCGCGATATAGGGCGCGAATACACCGACCAGCGGGATCGCCCCGATGATGTCCCGCCAGATGGTCCGGGTGCGGGACCCGTCGACCACGACGATGTCGTTGCCGTAGATGGCCGGATCCTGAGCCTGGCCGCGGCGGATGGCCTGCAGATCGAATGCCGCCGCCATGCGCTGACCGTTGATGGTCCGGAACACGATGACCCGATTGGTATTGGCGTCCTCGGCGGCGCCCCGGCCGAGGGCGACAGCTTGCATTAGGGTGATCGAGCCGCGGATCGGCACCACGCCGGGCTGGCGGACGGCGCCGTCGACCGTGATCGTCTGCTCGGCCTGCTGGAGCATCGTTACGGTCACGCTGGGGGAGCGGAGATAGCGTTGGCCGAGACGCTCGGCGAGGCGGGCGCCCAGCTCGCTCGGGAGCAGGCCCTGCGCATTCACCGTCCCGAGCAGCGGAAACTCGATGTTGCCGCTGGCGTCCACGGTATATTCGCCGGTCATGTCGGCGACCTGGAAGACGGTGACGCGGATCTTGTCGAGAGGGGCGATGCGTTGCTGGACCGCCGTCGCGACGACGGTCGAAGCGTCCGGCGGCACGAAATCCGGCGGGTCGTAGGCGACGGGGCCGCCGCGCCCTCTGGTGCAGGCGGACATGGCCAGAGCTGCGCCGATCAGGACGAGACTCACCGTCGCCCGCCCGAGCGGGAGCCGGAAGCGGACCTGCCGAATCTCTTGCATCTATCTGTGATCCCAAAGAAATTGGCTGCGCGGACGCATTTACACCATCTCGTCAAAGGGTCAAACCCGCATGCTCGCTCGAGCAGCGGGTTCGAAACGACGGATGGCCGCGCGTCGCCAGCCTACGCGCGCCCCTCTGCCAGAGAATGGCTCGCCGGTCCAGCCCGGCTCTTGTAAGCGCTGCCTCCGCGCCGATATTGCCGGCTCGCGAGTGAGACCCGAAGCAAAGCATGGTGCTGAAAAAACTCTTGAACCGGGCCCGGCCAGGCCGCGGGCCCAGCGGTCCGCCGGGGAGCCGTGCCTATGCGATCGGCGACGTCCACGGGCGCCTCGACCTGCTCGAGGACCTGCTCGAGCGGATCGAGGCCGACAATGCGGCGAGGGCGAGCGCCAAAACCTATCTCGTCCTGCTTGGAGACCTGATCGACCGGGGGCCGGATTCGGCTGGCGTGGTCGAGCGCTTCGTCTCGAATCCGCCGGCTTGGGCGCGTCCGATCTACCTCCAGGGCAATCACGAGGAATTTCTGCTCGACGTCCTCACCGGACGCGAGGAGACGGTCGGCCACTGGCTGACGTACGGCGGATATCAGTGCGCGGCGAGCTACGGCGTCAGTCAGGGCTCTACGCTGAACGCCACGTCGGCCGAGATCGTCGCGCGGCTGAAGGCGGCGGTCCCGCAGAGCCATATCGAGTTCCTGCGCAACATGGCCGACAGCTTCCGCTTCGGCGACTATCTGTTCGTCCATGCCGGCATTCGCCCCGGGATTCCGCTCGCCGAGCAGTGCCAGCGGGACCTGCGCTGGATCCGCGAAGGCTTCCTCGACAGCGGCGAGGACCACGGCGTCGTCGTGGTCCACGGCCACACCATCGTCGACAAGGTCGAGCAGTTCGCGAACCGGATCGCGCTCGACACCGGCGCCTATCGAAGCGGCGTCCTCACCGCGATCGGAATCGAGGGCCGTGAGCGGTGGTTCATCGAGGGGCGAGAAAGAACCGGTGCCGCGCCGCGCCAATCGGCCTTGGCAGGCTGAGGCGCCGCCGATAGAGGCCGCGAAGCTACTGCGCCTCGGGAACTTCCATGGCTACCCTCATCACCGGCGCCGCCGGCTTCATCGGCTTTCATCTTGCCGCGCGCCTAATGAACCGCGGAGAGGCCGTGATCGGCGTCGACAACGTCAACGATTATTACAGCACGAAGCTGAAGCGCGACCGGCTGGGCGATCTCGTTCGCCGCTACGGCGACTCTTTCGTCTTTCTCGAAGTCGATTTCGCCGACCAGAGCGCGCTCCAGGCCGCAGTGGGGGATTCCGAGTTCGACCGGATCGTCCACCTCGGTGCGCAGGCAGGGGTGCGCTATTCGATCGAGAACCCCCACGCTTATGTGCAGTCGAACCTGGTCGGCCACATCAACCTGCTGGAGCTCGCCCGACATCGGCGCAGCGCACATCTGGTCTACGCTTCCTCCTCGTCGGTCTATGGCGGCAACGACAGCCTGCCGTTCCGCGTCGAGGACCGCGTCGACCACCCCCTCTCGCTCTACGCTGCGACCAAGAAGGCCGACGAGCTCATGAGCGAGACCTACGCCCATCTCTATCGCCTCCCTCAGACGGGGCTGCGATTCTTCACCGTCTACGGCCCCTGGGGGCGCCCCGACATGGCGATGTGGCTGTTCACGAAAGCGATCCTCGCCGGCGAGCCGATCGAGGTGTTCGGCGAAGGCGATATGCGCCGCGACTTCACCTATATCGAGGACATCGTCACCGGCATCGTCGCCGCTCTTGACAGTCCCCCGCCCGACGACGGAAGCGAGAAGGCCGGCGGCAGCCGCGGCCCGCACCGGCTCTACAACATCGGCAACCGCCGGTCAGAGGAGCTGACGCGGATGATCGGGCTCATCGAGCAGGCCTGCGGACGCCAGGCCGAGAAGCGCCTGCTCCCGATGCAGCCCGGCGACGTGCGCGATACCTTCGCAGACATCAGCGCGATCGAACGCGACCTCGGCTTTTGTCCGACGACCTCGATCGATGAGGGCGTTCCGAAATTCGTCGCCTGGTACCGCGACTATCACGGCGTTTAGAGCGTCCAGCGCTCCACGCCGGGAAGCGAGCGGCCCGCGAACAGGTTTTTGAGATCGGCGAGCAGCCCGCCCTCGCCGACGATTTTCAACAGCTCCCCATCCGACAGGCCTTCATACTCGCGGTGCGGAACCGCAACCACGACGGTATCCCAGCTCCGCGCCAGTCCGTCGGAGACAAGAGCGAGGCCATATTCGTGCCGCGCTTCTGAGGGGTCCACCAGGGGATCGTGGACGGCGACTTCGTGGCCGAGCGCTTCGAGGCGGCGGACGACGTCGATCACGCGGCTGTTGCGGAGGTCCGGCACGTTCTCCTTGAAGGCGAGACCCAGGACGAGGGCGGTGCCGGGCCGGCCGCGGCGCTCGTGGATCCGCTCGGCGATCCAGGCTCCCATGCCGTCGTTCGTCGACCGGCCGGAAAGGATGACGTTCGGCTCCAGTCCAAGCTGCTGCGCGCGGAAACTCAGATAATAGGGATCGACGCCGATGCAGTGGCCGCCGACCAGCCCCGGCTGGAAAGGGAGGAAGTTCCACTTGGTCCGCGCCGCGGCGAGCACGTCCCAGACCGACAGATCGAGGCGCGCGAAAATCTGGGTAATCTCGTTCATGAAGGCGATGTTGATGTCGCGCTGCGCATTCTCGATCACCTTCGCGGCCTCGGCCGCCTTGATCGAGGCCGCTGGAAAGACGTTGCCGTCGTTGACCCGGCCGTAGACCTCGGCGAGGAGCCCGGTCACCGCCTCATTCTCGCCGGCGACCACCTTGGTGATCCTCTCGACCGTATGCTCGCGATCGCCCGGATTGATCCGCTCCGGGCTGTAGCCGAGGAAGAAGTCGCGGCCGCGCTTCAGCCCCGAAACCCGCTCGATCAGCGGCCCGCAAATCTCTTCGGTCACGCCGGGATAGACGGTGCTCTCGTAGACGATCGTCGGAGTCAGCGCAGGATCGATCATCGCCGCCAGCGCGCGCGTCGCACCCTCGACGGGGCGGAGGTCGGGCCGGCATCGGTCGTCGACCGGCGTCGGCACGGTGACGATATAGAGGTCCGCGCCCGCGGCGTCGGCGGCGTCGGCGGTCAAGGCGAGAGTGGACGCGGCGAGGGCTTCCGCCTCGACCTCGCGAGTCCGGTCCCGTCCCTGCTTGAGATCCGCGATCCTGCTCTCGTCGATGTCGAGGCCGGTGACCCGGAAGCTCCTCGCGAGTGCGACCGCGAGCGGCAGGCCGACATAGCCGAGCCCGATCACGACGATGTGGAGGTCGGCGGAGGCTTTCATGAGTCGCTCGCGAAACAGCTTGTAGCGGGTGGAGGGGCGCGCGGCCGGCGTGCCGAACCTCAGGCGGAGTAGCTCGCCAATGTCAATCCCGCCCCCGCCCGCGCCGTCGCTCCGCGCGTTCCGGCCCCGGCTCACGCAGAATCCGCGCGCCCGCGCGCTGGGCCAGCCACTGCCGATTGCTACGGATCAAGGATGCGAGGAAGGCGCCCGGGCGACGCGCGAGGCTGCGAGGCACTTCGGCGCGCATTCCGATCGCTGTCGCGATGTCCGCGAGGAAGTGGACGCAGTTCCGGCGGTTGAGGCTGTAGGCGGGTTGGCGAAGCGCCCGGTATCGCGCCACCGTCGCCATCACCTCGTCATATTCCGAATCGGTGAGCATCACGGCGAGCTGCGGTTCGCTTCCGCGAACATAGCCTTCGCCGGCGGTGTCGACCTTGCCCCGGACCGAGCCGAACAGAATCGCGGGACTCACCACTGTTGCCGTAAAGCCATAGTTGGCGCTGATTCTCTCGCCGCCGCGGTCGGGGGTTCCGATCAGGGTGACGAAGCCGTGCGGGAACTGGCTTCCGAACTCGCGTGCATAGAAGGTCATCTCCACCGCCGCTTGCGCGGAGATGGGCACAAGCAAGGCGAGCGCCGCCATCAGGGCGGCGGCCCACCTGCGAACGAGGATTCCGCGACGCATCTCGAACTCCACCCCCTCCCGATAGGCAAGACGTTGAATTTGCGCCACTAAGCGCCCTCCGGTCCGGCTGGCTAGACGCATCGCCGCTCGGGCCTCGATAGGCAACCATTTTTGCGCCCGAACGCTGAACCTTTGCCTCGGCCCTGCGTTCGGGGCAGTTCAGAGTTCGTAAACGCCTTCTGGCTAGCGACCTTTCAAGAGCTTGGCGGCGGGCATTTCGGGGCTGGACAGCCGAGGACGCCTCCGATATCAGGACGAGAAATGACAAGATCAGACGTTGTTGAAGGGAGAAGCTGACGTGGTTTTCAAGAAAGTTCTCACTGCGGCCTCCGCGCTCGCATTGATCGCGGCGCCGACCATGGCCGTTGCGCAGTCCGCGGCTCCCGAGCCCGCGACGGAGAGCGTCGAGGGCAGCGAGCTTCGCGGCGGTTTCATCATTCCGCTGATCGCGCTGATCGCGATCATCCTCGGCCTGTGCGCTGCGACCGACATTTGCGGCGGGGAGGACGACGATCTGCCGCACAGCCCGTAAGGGTCTGGCCGACAGGCCGTCAGCTTGAATTTTCCGGCCGGGTGAGATTCGTCTCGCCCGGCCGTTTTCTTGTGGTCCGCGGGTAGAAGGCGGAGTTGGAACGAAGCGTGCTGCGGTTCAGGGCACTTCTTCTGGCGCTTGCCGTCGCGGCGGCCAGCTCAGGACCGGCCGTCCGCGCCCAGCTCCCGGCGGCTGCCTCGTCTGCGCCGGCGCCGGGCAGCTTCCTTCGCGAATCTGACCACCGCATCGCCTCGATCGTCTACCGTCTCGGCCTCGCAGGACGCGCTTTCTGCCCTGAGCCCTTGCCGCTGACCGGCCTCGCTTTCCATCATCTCGCCGAATACCGCCCTGCCGACCGGGCCGATGCGATCGCGCGCTGGGATCTCGACCGCGGCCCCGGCATCCTCTCGGTTGCGGAGGGCAGCCCCGCCGCCCGTGCCGGGCTCGCCGCGGGAGACGTGGTGGTTTCGGTCGACGGCATCCCCTTCCCGTCCGCAACGGCGATCGCCGCGGAGGCCGACATCGAGCGTTGGCGCCCGCGCACCGTCGCCTCCGAGGTGCTGCTTGAGGATCGGCTGCGGCTCGGCCCCGCCCGGCTGGAGATCCTTCGGGCGGGGCAGCCGCTCGCCGTCACGCTGGGCTCCATTCCCGGCTGCCCGGCGCGGGGCCGCCTCGCCCGCTCGGGTCAGGACAACGCCTTCGCCGACGGCCGCTACGTGATCATGACGACGGGGTTCCTGGGCTTTTTCCGCACCGACGACGAGCTCGCCGTGGCGCTGGCGCACGAACTGTCGCACAACATCCTGCGCCACCCTCAGCAGCTCGAGGCACAGGGCGTCCCCCGCAGCGGCATCATGCGCAATATCGGCCGCAACGCGCGGCTGGTTCGCGCGACCGAGGTGGAGGCTGACCGGCTTTCCGTGCGCCTACTCGCCGCGGCGGGCTACGATCTCGACGCGATCATTCCCTTCTGGCGGCGACTCTACCGACGGCCCGACGCGATTCTGCAGATCATCAGCGCCCATCCCGGCCTCAGGGCGCGCGAGCGGGTCATCGGCGAGGTGCTCGCCGAGATCCGCGGCAGGCCGGTGCGCTGAGCCTGCGCAAATGCTGCTGCCGCTGACCTTCTTCCTACTCGGCACCGTCTCCGGCTTCGCCGCGTACCGGCTGAGGACCGCACAGCGGCGCGACCGCCCCAGAAGCCCGGCCCTGATCCGGATCGCAACCCTGCTCGCTTATGCGTGGTTCGCACTCTCAGCCCTGCTCTTCGCGTGGGCGATGTGGCGGATCGCCGGCGAGCCCGCCCTGTAGCGCGCGGACGAGCAGCAGAAGGAACGCCGCGGCGACGGTGTCGGCGCACCAGTCTAGGATGTCGCCGTCCCGGTGAAGCGGGGGGATGAGCTGCACCAGCTCGATCGCGGCGCCGAACAGCGAGAGCGCCACCCCGAGCCGCCATGCCGAGACATGCCGGTAGCCGACCCCCGCCAGTAGCGCGAGGACGGCGAATGCGAGGATGTGCTGGACCTTGTCGGAAGGATCGCCGGGCAGATGGGGCGGCTGCGGCAGCACCGCCATGACGAAGGCGAAGCAGGCGGCGCCCCAGAAGGCGGTGCGAACGAGGCGCTCCATCGCGCCTCCATAGCCCCGCCGCGCGCGCGACGTCACTCCGCGGCGAGCGCGGCGTCCTCGGTACTGCGGCGTCGCAGGTCTGCGACACAGCGCGCGGCGGTACGCCCGTCCCAATATTGCGGGCAGCGCCGCGCCGGGCGGCGCGCCTGGAGCGCTTGGAGCAGCGATTCGAGCAACGTGTCGGCGCAGACCAGGCGATTGGTGCCCTCATGGATCGTGATCGGCCGCTCGGTGTTGCGCCTCAGGGTGAGACACGGGATGCCGAGATAGGTCGTCTCCTCCTGGACGCCGCCGCTGTCGGTGATCGCCGCTGCGCAGCCGGTCACCAAGCTCATGAACTCGACGTAAGACAAGGGCTCGACCAGGTGGACGCCCGCCGCGGCGAGGCTCGCATCGAGCTTGGCGGCGGCGAGCCGGGCCCGGGTGCGCGGATGAACGGGGAAGACGAGGGGGAGATGCTGCTGGACCGAGGCGAGGCTCGCCGTCAGGCGGCCCAGCTCAGCCGGATCGTCGACGTTGGAGGGCCGGTGGAGCGTGACCACGCCGTAGCCGCCGCGCTCCAGGCCGAAGCGCCTGGCGCAGCCGGCGGTGGCGATCGCGGGCCGAACGAGTTCGAAGCTGTCGATCATGATGTTGCCGACGCGGCTGATCCGGGCGGCGTCGACCCCCTCGGCGACGAGGTTGGAATCGGCGTCGGGCGAGGGCGTCCAGAGGACGTCGGCGAGACAGTCGGTGACCAGCCGGTTGACCTCTTCCGGCATCGCCTTGTCGCGGCTCCTCAGCCCCGCCTCGAGATGGACCAGAGGGATCTGCAGCTTCGCCGCGACCATCGCGCAGGCCGCGGTGCTGTTGACGTCGCCGACGACGACCAGCCAGTCGGGGCGGCTGGCGAGCGCCACCTTCTCATAGGCGATCATCACGCCGGCGGTCTGCGCCGCATGGCTGCCGGAGCCGATGCCGAGATGGTGGTCGGGTTCGGGCAGCCCCAGATCGCGGAAGAAGGCGTCCGACATGTTCACATCGTAATGCTGGCCGGAATGGACCAGCACGGGCCGGAAGTCGGGCGCCGCCTTCAGCGCGTGCCAGAGCGGCGCCACCTTCATGAAGTTCGGGCGCGCAGCGGCGACGAGGTGGACGATCCTCGGGGACATGGCTCTCCCGATAGCCGGTGGAGGTTACTTTCGTGTCAAAGGCGGGTCCGCAGCGACCAGAGCTCCGGGAAGGCCCGCTTGGCGAGGGTCGACTGCAGATAGGGGACGCCCGGCGTGCCGCCCGTGCCGCGCTTGAAGCCGATAATGCGCTCGACCGTGATCACGTGCTTGTGGCGCCAGGTGGCGAACGCATCGTCTATGTCGACCAGCTTCTCGGCGAGCTGGTAGAGCGGCCAGTGGCGCTCGGCATCGCGATAGACCGCGGCCCAGGCCTCCTCGACCGCGGGGCTCGGGGTGTAGGGCAGGCTCCAGTCGCGCTCCGCCGCCAGCGCGGGCAGGTCAAATCCGGCGCGGCCGAGCGCCGCATTGGCCTCGTCCCAAAGGCTCGGCTCCGCCAGCGCATCGGCCAAGGCGCGGTGCGGCTCGGAGCCTTCTTCGTGATACTTCAGAAAGCCGCCTTCCTTGAGGCCGAGCAGATATTCGACCTCGCGGAACTGGGCCGACTGGAAGCCGGAAGAGCCGCCGAGGACGCCTCGGAACTGGACATAGTCGGTCGGGGTCAGCGTCGAGAGCACGTCCCAGGACAGGGTCATCACCGCCTGGATGCGCGTCACCCGCGAGAGAATCTTGTGGACCTCGATGATCCGGTCGCCGCGGATCAGCTCGCGCGCCAGCCTGAGCTCGCGCACCGTCTGCTTCAGCCACAGCTCCTTGGTCTGGTGGATGACGATGAACAGCATCTCGTCATGATGGTCGGAGACGGGATGCTGCGCCGCGAGCAGGTCGCCCAGCGACAGATAGTCGCCATAGGTCATGTCCCGGCCCGGCTTCGGCGGCGCGTCGCTCATCGCGCGACGCCTAGCATGGGGCGGCGCTTGGTGCCTAGCGGCGCTGCCGCAGCTGGCGGGCAAGGCGCCCCCGCTCCTCCCGGGCGGCTCGAGCGAGGGGATGCTCCGGATGGCGCGCGATGAACAGGTCGTAGGCGGCGAGCGTGCCGGCGCGGCGGGCGGCGTCGAGCTCCTGGCCAATCGCAATGTCCCCGTCGCGCGCGGGCCTGATGCCGGATTCGTCCATCGTCGCAGCCTGAGCGGTCCCGAGGATTGGCGCCAGGGCCATCAGCCCCACCGAAATCAAAGCTCTCCCAGCCATGGCCCTCAAATCGCCATGAAATCGCTGGAGTCCAGGAAGGACAGGTTGTCCAGCCCGATCTGAAAGTCCGCCAGACCGTCCCCATTAGTATCGCCGAGGATACGGACCTGATTCCCGGCCACTTCGTAACGCAGCTGGCCGGCGACGCCCGAGAAGGCAGCGGTGCCGATGAAAGCGAACTGGTCGTTCCCCGGCGTCCCTGTGATCGCGTCCATCCCTTCAAGATCAATCTTGTCCACGCCGCGCACGAAGTCGGTGATCGTGTCGGCGCCGTCGCCGACCCCCGCGGCGTCTGCCGACCTCCAGCTGAATACGTCCGCACCGCCGGCCCCCGTAAGGCGATTTCCCGCCGCGTTGGCGATGAGCCAGTCGCCTCCGTTCCCGCCTATCGCATTTTCGATCAGAGAGCGCGGGTCGCCGTTGTAGAGAAGGGCGTTGAAGACGTTTCCGCGGGCGTAATCGCCGTCGCCGAGATTGGCGAGTTGAGTAGACGAGAGGACCGTCCACTCGCCGGGGCGCAGATCGATGTGCGTGCCCTGCGGGAATTGGCCCTGTCCGTATCCGGTGGCGTCGTAGGTATCGACGCCCCCGCCGTCCCAGATGGTCATGAAGATGCGATTGGCGCCCGGGGCCCACTGGGCAGCTCCGTTGACGAAGAAGACACCGCTATTGGGATCCCACGAATAGACCGTATTGCCCGCATTGAAGCTGAAATCGGCGCCGTAGAGACGCTGCAGCGCGGCGATGTCGTACATCATCGGCGTCTGCGGATAGCCCCAGGTCTCGTTCGAGAAGCCGCTGTCGTCGTCGAGCGACGAGCCGATATAGGAGCGGTAGGTCATCACCGAAAATTCGAGCGAATCGCGGTCCGGGCTCAGCGCCGGCGATTCGTGGCCGTGCTTGAGGCCGAGCGCGTGCCCGGTCTCGTGCAGGAAGGTCATCCATTGATAGTTGCCGACGGTCGGGCTGCTGTACTTGTCGGAGTTGTACCAGCTGTCGCCGCCGTCTCCCGGCCCCGGATGATAAGCGTGCGCCGTGTCGGGATCGAGCGACAAGGCGTAGCGCATGTGCGCGGAGCCGGGCGATGCGGTCAACTCGCTGAAGGTGAGGTTGGTCAGATTGGCATAATGAGCGAGGATGGTGTTCGTCGCGGCCTGCTGGGTCGCATTGAGCGCAGCCATCCCGGCGGCAATCTCGTTCACGCCCTCGCCAGGCCCGTATTGGCTGGCGCTGGTAGTGAAGCCGTATGTCAGCGCCAGCGTGTCCCAGCTGTCACCGGAGAGCAGCGCCTGGATGTTCTCCTCGTCGATCTGGGCGGGGGTCGCAACCGGGCCGACCAGGACATGCAGCGTGTACCCGCCCTGCGAGGTGCTGCCGTTTTCTTCCTGGAAGGAGGCAATCTGGAAGACGTAGGTGCCGGTCGACGGCGCCCTGACTCGGATCGCGGAATCCATGTTGTGCGACAGGCCCGCATGGGCAGTAGAACCCGGGTCGAACGAGCCCGGGTCGTCGTTCCGGGCGATCTCCGTGGAGAGCATACCGAAGGTCACGCGCAGTTCGGCATCGAGCGTGTCGGTCCCGTCGACGTCGAGAATGAGGAGCTCGCCTTCATTGAGGTGAATCCGGAACGTGTCCAAGTCGGTCGCCGACGAGATCGTTCCCGAAATCGTCGCAGACGGCAGTGCCGCGTCCGGGACGACCGGGTTCGAATTGGGAGCCATCTGGTTCCTGTCGACGATCTGTCCGGCCCCCGGGGAGTCGTTCGGCTCTTGCTCGCCGATCAGGTAGACCGGGCCAGTCTCGGCGACGTCGGTGACGGTCAAGGCGACATCGCGCAAAGCGGTTTGCCCGCTCGAGTCGGTCGCATAAACGCGCAATTGGTAGTTCGTTCCCGCTTCGTAGTCCGCCGCGGTGAGGAGGCGGACCTCGCCGGTATGGGGATCGATGCTGAAATGTTGTTCACTGACGCTGCTGATGTGGAAAAGCAGCGCGTCGCCCTCGGGATCCGATGCCGTCACCTTGTAGACGACCTGGGAGGCCGGGCTGTTTTCGACGACGCTGACCGCGGCCGGCGACGTGATCGTGTGCATTCCGTTCGTGCCGGGAAGCTCGAAATGCGAAGTCTTGAGATCGGTGTACGGCGCAATGCGCGCGAACTCGACTGGAGTGGCGCCCCCGGCGCCATCAATATCGTAATATATTGATCCGGTGACGGCAAAATAGATGATGCGATGCTCAGCAGAGGTCGCAGCGGGACCCACGTAGAAAGACTCGGCCGAAAGCCCTCCTGCGGAGAGTCCGGCAAACGGGTCGCCCGGTCCCACCGCCAGGCGGAGCCGGTCGACCGCGGCGTTGAAATCCGCGATCGTATCGACATTGCCGGCCGGATCGAGGGCCGTGGTGAAGGCGAACACGTCCGCGCCCGCCCCGCCGGTCAAGCTGTCGTTGCCGGCTTTGCCGTCGATGACGTTCGCGCCGGCATTGCCGCTGACGAGGTTCGCCGCGCCGTTGCCTGTGAGGGCTATCGGGGCGGTGCTGCCGGCGTCCGTCGCCACCAGATTCTCGAGGTTCGCACCGAGCACGTAGCTGAAGCCGGTGGAGACGGTGTCGTTGCCACCCCCGGCGTCTTCGCCGATGCCGTCGCCGGCATTGTCCAGATAATAGGTGTCGTCGCCGCCGAAGCCGTACATCATGTCCGCGCCGGCGCCGCCGTCGATGACGTTGTTGCCGAAATTGCCCCAGATGACGTTGCCCAACGCGTTGCCGGTCAAGGAGAGCGCAACCGTGCCCGGGATGTAGGCCGCCTGCAGATTCTCGACATTGGGATCGAGGACGTAGCTGACCGTGGTGGCGACGACGTCGGTGCCATGCCCTTCCGCCTCCAGAAGCCGGTCGTCGGCATTGTCGACATAATAAGTGTCGTTGCCGCCATAGCCGTACATCGTGTCCGCGCCCGCGCCGCCGTCGATCGAATTGTCGCCGAAATTCCCCCAGAGCGTGTTGCCCAGCGCGTTGCCGGCCAGGGTCAGCGCGGCGGTCCCGGGAATGAAGCTGGACTGCATGTTCTCGACATTGGCCGCCAGCGCATAGCTGACGCTGGTGACGACCAGATCGGTGCCGTGCCCTTCGAACTCGACCGGCGTGTCGCCGGCATTATCGACATAATAAGTGTCGTTGCCGCCATAGCCGTACATCACGTCGGCTCCGGCCCCGCCGTCGAGGACGTTGGCGCCGAACGTGCCCCAGATGGTGTTGCCGACCGCATTGCCGAACAATGCCAGCGCGGCGGTGCCCGGGATGAAGGCCGCCTGCAGGTTCTCGACGTTCGCCGAGAGCGCATAATTCACCGAGGCGACGGTGAGGTCGGTGCCGTGACCTTCGAACTCGATCGCGACGTCGCCGCCATTGTCGACATAATAAGTGTCGTTGCCGCCATAGCCGTACATCACGTCGGCCCCCGCGCCGCCGTCGATCACGTTGGCGCCGAACGTGCCCCAGATCGTGTTGCCCAGCGTATTGCCGGCCAGGGTCAGCGCGGCCGTGCCGGGGATGAAGCTCGCCTGGATATTCTCGATGTTCGCGCCGAGCGCGAAGTTGACGCTGGTGACTACCAGATCCGTGCCGTGGCCTTCGAACTCGATCGGCACGTCGCCGGCATTGTCGACATAATAAGTGTCGTTGCCGCCATAGCCGTACATCACGTCGGTTCCGGCGCCGCCGTCGAGGACGTTCGCGCCGAACGTGCCCCAGATGGTGTTGCCGAGCGCGTTGCCGGCCAGGGTCAGCGCGGCGGTCCCGGGGATGAAGCTCGCCTGGATATTCTCGATGTTCGCGCCGAGCGCGAAGTTGACGCTGGTGACGACCAGGTCGGTTCCGTGGCCTTCGAACTCGACGGCCACGTCGCCGGCATTGTCGACATAATAAGTGTCGTTGCCGCCATAGCCGTACATCACGTCGGCTCCGGCCCCGCCGTCGAGGACGTTGGCGCCGAACGTCGCCCAGATTGTGTTGCCGAGCGCGTTGCCGGTCAGCGTGATAGGATCCGTCCCGCCGACCAGGGCCGCCTGCATCTTCTCGATATTGGCGCCGAGGGTGTAGCCGACCCTGGTAATCAGAAGGTCGCTCCCCTCGTTGGCGAGCTCATAGGCCACGTCCCCTGCCGCATCGACATAATAGACGTCGTCCCCCGCGCCGCCCTCGGCGCGATCGGCTCCGGCGCCACCGTCGAGGATGTCGTTGCCGATACCGCCAGCGAGGAAATCGTCGCCCGCCCCGCCGCTCAGCGTATCGTTGTCCTCCTCGCCGAACAGGCGATCATTGCCGTCGCCGCCGGCGAGCCGGTCGTTGCCGGCGCGGCCATGGATGGTGTCCGCGCCCTTGAGGCCGTCGAGGATGTCGTCGCCGGGAGTCCCTTCGATCGTGTCGTCGCCGTCCGTCGGCGCGGCGGCCGCGGGCGCGAGGTTCGCGCCCCGCATGTTCTGGGAGACGCCCCCCGACGTGGCGCCGCGAAAGGTCACGAAATCCATGAAACCGTCTCCCCCGCCGTTGCGGTCGATCTGCAGCAATGTATCGGCGCCCTGCTGGACCAGCTTCAAATGACCGGTCTTGAAGAGGCTGGTAGCGCCGTCCCAGTCCGTCCAATAGCCGTCGAAAGTTGGATCAAGTCTGAACAGATCGCCGCCCGCGCCGCCCTGGAAGTCGCGGACGATGAAGGCGGCGGTGCCGTCGCGCTGCGAATCGAAACCGAGTGCCACCGTGTCCGCTCCCGATCCGAGCTGCAACTCGAAACGGCCGCTGCTGAGATAGATGAGAACATTATCGTCCCCCGGTCCGGCATCGATGATCGCGCCCTGATCGCCGTTCAGCACGATGCTGTCATTGCCGCTGCCGCCGAGCAGGACGGTCTCCGCCGACGAGCCCACCGCGCCGATGTAGCTCACGTAATCGTCGTGGTCGCCGCCGTCGAGGAGGAGTCGGCTGACCGCGCCGGCCTCGCGCTGCACGTAAACCAGGTCGTTGCCGGCGCCGCCGTGCAGCGTGTCGTCGCCGTGATGCCTGTCGATGAGCTGGTCGTTGCCGGCGCCGCCGATAAGCTCGTCATTCCCGAACTCGCCGAAGATGACGTCGGCGCCCTCGCCGCCCTCGAGGCGATCGTTGCCGGCACCGCCGCGGATCCGGTCGGCGCCGTCCGACCCGGCGACGACGTCGC
Source organism: Allosphingosinicella sp. (assembly GCA_035628635.1). Lineage (GTDB taxonomy): Bacteria > Pseudomonadota > Alphaproteobacteria > Sphingomonadales > Sphingomonadaceae > Allosphingosinicella. The sequence continues at coordinate 47,565 of DASPJJ010000032.1, read as the reverse complement.
TGCCCGACAGGCCGATGATGAAATCGTTTCCGATGGTCACAGGGAAGGTCACGCCGGCGACGGCGGAGCCGTCGCGCGCCCAGCCGCCCAGATTCTCGGCCGTGAATGCGCTCGCGGTGTCGTTCTCGAACGTGAGCACGGTCAGGAAGCCCGCCGTGTCGAAGGCGCCGCCGCGATCTATTTGCAGGACCGCATCGGCCCCCTGCTGTGCGATTCGGAGATAGGCTCCGAAGGGGTTGGTGGCGGGATCCCATCCGAACAGGAGGTCCGCGACATAGTCGATGAGATCGAGCCGGTCGCCGCCGGCGCCGGTCGCGAAGTCGGTGACCGCGACGCGACGCCCGGTGAAGAAGAAGTTGCGCGGATCCGCGAGCTCGAGGAGGTCGCGGCCCGCGCCGAGCGTGATCGCGTATGCGCCGAACAGGTCGATCGCGACGTGATCGTCGCCCGGGCCTCCGTCGATGACGGCGACATTGGCGTCGCTCAGATAGAAATAGTCGGCGCCTTCGCCGCCGTTCATCGTCACCTGACTGGAGGCGTGGCTGCGGTCGCCGCCATCGTCGACGCTGAAGCCGCGGAAGCCGAGGCGATCGTCGCCGTTGCCGCCGTCCAGCAGGGCGACGGTGGCGAGCCCGGGGGCGGTGCGGTCGACCCACAGCTGGTCGTCGCCGTCCTCGCCGAACAGCTGATCGTCGCCGCTGGAATAGTCCGAGATCGAATCGTTGCCGCCGCCGCCGCGAAGCACGTCCGTACCGGTGCCGCCGCTGACGCCGTCCGCGTCAGCCCCGCCCTGAAAATCCATCCTGATCCCCAAAATCCCGGCGTGGCGCGTCGCGTCGCCCATCGCCGAATGAGCGGGGCTTATAGCAAGTTATGGAAAAAAAACGAGAAAATTCTGTATGGGCCCGATCAGCCGCGCCTCAGCCGTGATGGGCGAAGACCGCGCGCCGGCCGTTCGGGCCGAAGGCGACGACCTGATAAGGCTGGCGGCGGTTGTGCCCCACGTCCATCCCCGGCGCACCGGCGGGCATGCCCGGGACGGCGAGGCCGGAGAAGGGACGGCCCCTTGCGGCAAGCAGACGCTGGATGTCCGCGGGCGGAACATGGCCTTCGACAATCAGGCCGCGTATCGAGGCGGTGTGGCACGACCACAGGTCCTCCGGCACCCCGCGCGCCCGCTTCACCGCCGGCATGTCGGAGACCGGCACGACCTGGACCCGCTCGCCGAACGCTGCCTGGACGCGTTCGGCCCAGTGGCTGCAACAGCCGCAATTCGGGTCCTTCCACATGACCAGCCCCGGCCGCGCCTGGGCGAGGAGCTCAGCCGGCGCGGCGAGCGCCAGCGCAGCCGAGCCTGCGAGGAACATGCGGCGGTCGATGCTGTGCATAAGAAGCTCCTCCTTACAGTCGTTCGGCGATCGAGACGACGTCGGTCGCCCGAAGCGCCGCCAGGATCCGCATGAGATGCTGGAGGTCATGGACTTCGATGTCGAGATGAAAGGTGTGAAAGCTGCCGTCGCGGCCGGTCTGGTCCATCGAGACGATGTTGGCGCCGTGATTGCCCATCACGCCGGCGACGATCGCCAGGGAGCCGGGCTCGTGCTTGATGACGATGCACAGCCGCGCGGTGCCGCCGTCCGATTCGTCGCCCCAGGCGAGGTCGACCCAATCGGCGTCGACGCCGTCGGCGAGGCGGTCGCAGCCGATGGTGTGGACCTCGATCCCCTCGCCCTCCCGCCGCAGGCCGACGATGCGGTCCCCCGGAATGGGATGGCAGCATTCGGCGAGCTGGAAGGCGACGCCGGGCGTCAGCCCCTTGATCGAGATGGCGCGGCGCTGCGGCGGCGGCTTGACCCCGTCCTTGCCGGTCGAGCCCGGCATCAGCGCCTCCATTACCTGGACGTCGTCCACGCGCTTCAACGCGATCGCCTCCATCAGGGCGCCGTCGTCGTGAAAGTGAAGGCGGCGCAGCGCCTCGGCCATCGCTTCCCAGCCTAGGGGTGCGGGGAGGCGCTGGACGATTTCGTCGAAGATCTTGCGACCGAGCGCGACCGTCTCCTCGCGCTCCTTGGACTTGACGAAGCGGCGGATCTTGGCGCGCGCCTTGCCGGTGACGACGAAGCTCAGCCAAGCCGGCTGCGGATGCTGCGCCTTGGAGACGAGGATTTCCACCTGGTCGCCATTGTCGAGCGGCGTGCGCAGCGGCATTACCCGCCCGTTGATCTTGGCGCCCACCGTCTGGTCGCCGAGATCGGTGTGCACGGCATAAGCGAAATCGACCGGGGTCGCGCCCTTGGGGAGCTGGATCAGCTCGCCTTTCGGCGTGAAGGCGAAGATCCGGTCCTGGTACATCGCCATCCTGGTGTGCTCGAGCAGCTCCTCGGCGGTGGCGGCGTGCTCGAGGATCTCGAGCAGATCGTCGATCCAGGGGTGCTGCGCCTCGGCAGCTTCCTTGCCTTCCTTGTAGGCCCAGTGGGCGGCGAAGCCGTGCTCGGCCCGCGCGTGCATCTCCTCGGTCCGGATCTGGATCTCGATCCGCATCTGCTCGTCGTGGATGATGGTGGTGTGAATCGAGCGATAGCCGTTGCGCTTGGGCGTGGAGATGAAGTCCTTGAAGCGTCCCGGCACAACCGGCCAGCGCTGGTGGATCAGCCCGAGCGTCCGATAGCATTCCTCGACCGATCCGACGATCGCGCGAAACGCCATCACGTCGGACAATTGCTCGAAGCTGACATGGCGCTCGGCCATCTTGCGCCAGATCGAATAAGGATGCTTCTCGCGCCCCTGCACCTCGGCCTCGATGCCGTTGGCCTCCAGATGCGCCTTGAGTCCCCGGGCGATGCGCTCGATCAGGTCCCCTTCCCCCTTGTGGAGCTGCTCGAGGCGCTTCGAGATGGAGGCGTAGGCGTCGGGCTCGAGCTCCTTGAAGGCGAGGGTCTGCATCTCCGTCATGAACTCGTACATGCCGATCCGCTCGGCGAGCGGCGCGTAGATGTCCATCGTCTCGCGGGCGATGCGGCGGCGTTTGTCCTGGTTCGAGATGAAATGGAGGGTGCGCATGTTGTGCAGCCGGTCGGCCAGCTTGACCAGCAGCACCCGGATGTCTCCGGACATGGCGAGCAGGAACTTCCTGAGGTTCTCGGCGGCGCGCTGGCTTTCGCTCTGGGCCTCGATCCGCGAAAGCTTGGTGACGCCGTCGACCAGGCGCGCGACGCTCGGCCCGAACCTCCTCTCGATTTCCTCGGGCGTGGCGAGGGTGTCCTCGATCGTGTCGTGGAGGATCGCCGTGACGATCGTCTCGTCGTCGAGATGGAGGTCGGTCAGGATGCCCGCGACCTCGATCGGATGGCTGTAATAGGGGTCGCCCGAAGCGCGCGTCTGGCTGCCGTGCGCCTTCATCGAGAAGACGTAGGCGCGGTTGATCAGCGCCTCGTCGGCGTCCGGATCGTAGGATTTGACCCGCTCGATCAGTTCGTACTGCCTGAGCACAGTCCCACCATGTGGTGCGGCGCCCCCATGTTGCAACGCAAAAATCCGCGCACGCCGCCCTCGGTTGCTCTTCGCAACGGAAAAATGCAGGATGGCGCGATGATGGAAAAAGGCTAGGTTCTTCAAATGGTGAAGGCAGAGAGCCTGAAGGCGATCTACGGCGAATGCGGCATCTCTGCCGCACTCGAAGTGGTGGGCGAGCGCTGGTCGTTCCTGATCCTCCGCGGGGCGTTCAACGGCCTCCAGCATTTCGAGGAGTTGCAGTCGACCCTCGGCATCGCCCGCAACATCCTCTCCAACCGGCTCGGCAGGCTGGTCGAGCACGGCATATTGAAGCGTCAGGCCGATTCCGCCGACCGCCGCAAGATCGTCTACCGGCTCACGGACAAGGGCAAGGCGCTGCTGCCAGTGCTGATCGCGCTTCGCCAGTGGGGTGAGCGTTGGGTTTCAGGCGTGCCGTCCAACCCCGTGCTTGTGGACCGGATCACCCGGTCGCCTGTCGAGCAGATGGCGGTGCGGGCGGCCGACGGCCGCCCTCTCACCATCGGCGACCTGGACTGGGTCGACCGCGCCGAGCTGCCCGCCACCGAAAGGGCCGCTTAAGCCCTCGGCTTCACCGCCAAAGGCAGAGCATCGAACAGACCGGCCTCATCTGCGCGCCGCGCGCCCTCGATCTCCAGCATCCTGAACTTGGTGTCGATGCCGCCCGGTGCAGAGAAGCCGCCGCTGCGGCCACCCGAAGCGAGCACGCGATGGCAAGGCACGACGATCGGGATCGGATTGCGGGCCAAGGCTGCGCCGACAGCCTGCGCAGCGCCGGGAGCTCCGATCTCGCGGGCGACCTCGCCATAGGTCCGCACCTCGCCGCAGGGAATGCGGCGCGCCGCCTCGTAGACCTTCCTTTCCAGCTCCGAAGCGCCTTCGGGCTCGACCGGGATGCCGGCGAGGTCGACCTTCTCGCCGCCAAGCAGGCGCACGACGAGCGCAATGGCCTCGGCCACGAACGGGGGTGGACCGGCCTCGACGGCGCCGGGAAAGCGCGTCGCCAGGCGCTCGCGCATCCGCTCTTCGTCGCGCTCGGGCAAGGCCGCACCTACGACAAGACCGCCGCGCCACAGGAGGGCGCAGCGGCCTATCGCCGTTTCGAACTGGACGAAGTGGACGCGATTATTCGTAGTCGCCGCCCGAATTGGTGTTGCGCGGCGGCGCGGCGGCGGTGAGGCGCAGCGCCTCGGCCGAGGCCGACAGCGAGCCGACCTCGTCCGGCGCGTCGTCCTCGTCGACCTGAACCCGCTGCAGCGAGCCGACCAGAGCTTCTTCGAGATGCTTCGGCTTCACCGTCTCTTCGGCGATCTCGCGCAGCGCGACGACCGGATTCTTGTCGCGGTCGCGCTCGATGGTCAGCTCCGCGCCGCCCGACACCTGCCGCGCGCGCTGCGCGGCGAGCAGGACGAGATCGAAACGGTTCGGAATCTTGTCGACGCAATCTTCGACGGTCACGCGCGCCATTGGGCAGCTCCCGGGAAATCCAGTGTTTTAGGCAAGCCGCGGCGGCTAACAGCCGAGGCCTTCCCTGTCAATGTAAGCGCGCGGCGGGGAAAGAGAAGAAGGAGGGTGCGCGCAGAGACGCAGAGGCGCAGAGAGACCGCACCAGCGGCGAAGTCACGACTTACAGCCTATGCTCGACACGAATGGCGCTCCGCGCCGGATCAATGGCTCCGTCGCTCTGCGCCTCTGCGTCTCTGCGCGCCAAAAAAACTTCTGAGATCAGATCAGGCCTCACACGCGCATCGGCATCAGGACGTAGAGTGCGGGGGCCTTGTCGTTCTCGCGGAGGAGGGTCGGGGCGGCGGGGTCGGCGAGGTGCATCTCGACATGGTCGCCCTCGATCTGGCCGAGTATGTCGAGCAGATAGCGGGCGTTGAAGCCGATCTCGAGGCTTTCGGACGCATAGTCGCCGGGGACCTCCTCGGCAGCCGTGCCGTTCTCCGGCGAGGTCACCGAGAGGGTCACCTTGTCGCGGTCGAGCGACATCTTGACCGCGCGGGTCTTCTCGCTGGCGATGGTGGCGACCCGATCGACGCCCTCCTCGAACGACCGCGGGTCGATCCGCAGCAGCTTGTCGTTCGCGGTCGGGATGACGCGGCTATAGTCGGGAAAGGTGCCGTCGATCAGCTTCGAGGTCAGGATCGCATTGCCGAGGCCGAAGCGGACCTTGGTCTCGGAGAGCGAAATCTGCACGGTGCCGTCGACCTCGTCCAGCAGCTTCCTGAGCTCGACGACGCACTTCCTCGGGATGATCACGTCCGGCATGCCCTCGGCCCCGGCGGGCCGCGGCACGGTCACCCTCGCAAGGCGGTGCCCGTCAGTGGCGGCCGCCTTCAGCACAGGCTGCGCCTCGTCGGAGACGTGAAGGAAGATGCCGTTCAGATAGTAGCGCGTCTCTTCCGTCGAAATCGCGAAGCGTGTCTTGTCGATGACCTGGCGCAGGGTGGCGGCCGGGAGCTCGAACCGGGTCGGCAGGTCGCCTTCCGCGATGACCGGGAAATCGTCGCGCGGCAGGGTCGACAGGTTGAAGCGCGCGCGGCCGGCATTGACCTGCATCTTGCCCTCGGCGGCGCTGAGCTCGACCTGCGAGCCCTCCGGGAGCTTGCGGGCGATCTCGAACAAGGTGTGGGCTGCGACGGTGGTCGCGCCGGGCTGCTGGACCTGGGCTTCGACGGTGTCGTTGATCTGGAGATCGAGGTCGGTTGCCATCAGCCGCAGCGTGCCGTCCTCATGCGCCTCGATCAGCACGTTGGAGAGGATCGGGATGGTGTTCCTGCGCTCCACCACCGAATGGACGTGACCAAGGCTCCTGAGGAGCGTGGCCCGTTCGATCGTCGCCTTCATGAAGTCCCCCAAAGATGGTGCTTTGCGAGGAACAGTAGAGCCGCGATCCCCGGCGGGCTAGAGGCGCGCGCGGTTCGTCCACAAAAAAAGGCCGGGGCGTCGCCGCCCCGGCCTTCTGTCTGACGGGTGGCGTCAGAAGCGGAAGCCGAAGCCGCCGACCGCCTGGTGGCGATCGAAGCCCTGCTCGTAGTTCGAATAGCGATATTCGGCGCGAACGAAGGCGTTGGTGCCGAGCGCCAGCTCGACGCCGCCCCCGACCCGGACGCCGTCGAGATTGTCGCCTTCGTTCAGATCGAGCGTGTTGTTGGTCGGGTGGTCGTAATCGATGTTGACGCGCGCATTTGTGTAGCCGGCGCGCGCATATACCAGGGCGTTCGAGCCGACGACGAAGCCGAGGCGGCCGCCGACGCTGAGCTCCCGGCCGGCCTCGGCGCAGAGTTCGTCCCCGGTCACGTCGACGCTGGCGACGCACTCGTCGAGGGTCGACTTGCTGGCTTCGCCGTCGATGCCGAACACGAGGTTGCCGGACTGGATGTCGTAGCCGGCACCGATGCCATAGACGATGCCGTTGGTTCCTTCGCCCTCGACGTCGGTAGTATCGTAACCGACGATGCCCTCGACGTGAAAGCCCGAGAAGGGCGCCGCGTCCTGCGCGAAAGCGGGAGTGGCGAGGCCGCCCGCGAGAAGGGCGGCGACGATGATCTTACGCATGAATAGGTCCTTTTGATATTCAAGTTGGGGACGGACGTCCCGATCGGAATGGGACGGACGTCCCGATTTGTGCAGTGCAGCATGCTTCCTGAACGGCGCATAAACGGGGATAATCGTTGCATTGCGGCTGCGGAGGCGGGATCAGCGCGCCATGCGCAGGCTGATCGTACCCCTCCTAATGCTTGCAATGGCGGCGCCTGCACTCGCCCAGCGCCGCCCGCTCGGCACCTGGTATTTCTGGGGCGCGTTTCGCGACAATGAGCGCTGCTTCGCGATCTCCGAGCCGGGGCAGCAGGGTGAGCGCGCGGCGCGGCCCTTCGCATCGGTCGGCTGGTGGCCGGGGCGCGGCATCGGCGGGCAGCTCCATGTCCGGCTCGGCAGCGAGAAGAGACCCGGCTCCGCGGTGCTGCTCCGGATCGACGGGCGCACCTTCCAACTCCTTTCCGGGCCCCGCGACGCCTGGGCGCCGGACGCGCGCGCCGACGCCGAGATCGTCGCCGCGATGCGCTCCGGGGTGGAGATGAGCGTCGAGACGCGGACCGCGCGCGGCGCCCAGATGCGCGACCTCTATCGCCTGCGCGGAGCCGCGACGGCGATCGACGCCGCCGCGATCGCCTGCCGCCGCAGATGAAATATTATATCGCCCGCCACGGCGAGACCGTGTTCAACGCCGTCCGGCGGATGCAGGGCGAGAGCGAGCATACGCCGCTGACCCGCGCCGGCTTCGCCCAGGCGGAAGAGATCGGCGCCGCGCTGGCAGGGCAGCTGGGGCCGAAGCCCAAGCTGGCGCTCTGGGCTTCTCCGACCGGCCGGGCGCTGCAGACGCTGGCGATCGCCGCCGAGCATCTCGGCCTCGACTGGCACCAGGCGCGGACCGACCCCCGACTGTCGGAGATGGAGATGGGCGGCTGGGGCGGGCGGTTCTACGCAGAGATCGCCAAGGCGCATGGCGGCTTCGTCGACGCCCAAGCGGGGCTCTTCACCTGCCGTCCGCCCGGCGGCGAATGGTATGACGACATCGCCCGGCGCCTGCGCTCCTGGCTCGAGGACACCGTCTCGCAGACCGGAGACCGGCTGATCGTCATGCACGGAATCTCCTCGCGGGTGCTGCGCGGGATGCTGGCCGGCGCGCCGGACCGGCCGGAATGCGGGGCGCCGGTCGCCGATCCGCTGCCGCAGGGATCGGTGGTCTGCATCGAGGACGGCGTCGAGACCGTCATCGGCCGCGGCAGCGGCGATCTCGGCGCCTCCGGGACGGCCTAGAAAAAGCCGGCCTCCTCGCCTACATCGGCGGTCTCATGACAGCGCCGATGCCCATCCCCGGTCACATCGACCCGGTTCCCGTGCCGCGCCCGAAGGCGGCGGGCGAAGACGCGCGCGTCGACCTGGTCGGCTTGTCGAAGGCGGAGATCCGCGCCGCACTGCGGGAGGCGGGGCTCGACGAGCGCCAGGCGAAGCTCCGGGCCAAGCAGTTCTGGCACCAGATCTACCATCGCGGAGCGACCTCGTTCGAGGCGATGAGCGACATCGCCAAGCCGCAGCGCGCCTGGCTCGGCGAGCGCTTCGTCGTCGGCCGGCCCGAGGTGGTGGTCGAGCAGGTCTCGACCGACGGCACCCGCAAATGGCTGCTGAGGACGGCCGACGGCCACGATTTCGAGATGGTGTTCATCCCCGACGCCGACCGCGGCACGCTCTGCGTGTCGAGCCAGGTCGGCTGCACCTTGAACTGCCGTTTCTGTCACACCGGCACGATGCGGCTGGTGCGCAATCTGGAGGCGGGCGAGATCGTCGGCCAGGTGATGCTGGCGCGCGACGCGCTCGGCGAATGGCCTTCGCAGCCGGAGGGGCGGATGCTCTCCAACATCGTGATGATGGGCATGGGCGAGCCGCTCTACAATTTCGACAATGTCCGGGACGCGCTCAAGATCGTGATGGACGGCGACGGTCTCGGTCTCTCGCGGCGGAGGATCACGCTGTCGACCTCCGGGGTGGTGCCGATGATGGCGCGGGCGGGGGAGGAGATAGGAGTCAACCTCGCCGTCAGCCTCCACGCGGTGACCAAGGAAGTGCGCGACGAGATCGTGCCGCTCAATCGAAAATACGGGATCGAGGCGCTGCTCGAAGCCTGCGCGGCTTATCCCGGTGCCAACAACGCCCGCCGGATCACGTTCGAATATGTCATGCTGAAGGGGATGAACGACAGCGATGAAGACGCGCGCGAGCTCGTCCGGCTGCTCCGCAAGTACAAGCTGCCGGCCAAGGTCAACCTGATCCCGTTCAACCCCTGGCCCGGAGCGCCCTACGAATGCTCGGACGGCGAAAGGGTGCGGCGCTTCTCGGAGATCGTCTTCGAGGCGGGCATTTCGGCGCCGATCCGTCGGCCCCGCGGCCGCGACATCATGGCCGCCTGCGGCCAGCTCAAGTCCGCCGCCGAGAGGAAAAGCCGCGCCGAGCTCGACCGGATCGCCGAGGAGAAGCAGGCGGCGCTGGCCTGAACCGAGACCGCCGGGATCGCGGCAGGCCCTATTCCCATCCCCTCGTCTCGGCTGCGGTCAATTCCTTTCCCAACTTGGCATATTCCGCCCGCGCGGCCTGGCGGACATGATCCATCGACACGGCCGACCCATCGGCGGCCGCGCGAAAGGCGGCGCCGAGTGCGATGTCGCGGATGCAGCCGCCGCTGACCTCGAGCTGCGCCAGCCGTTCATAGTCCAGCCCTTCGCGCGGCGTTCCGGCGGGAAAGGCCCGACCCCAGATTTGGCGGCGGGCGCCGCAATCCGGGGCGGGAAATTCCACTACGAAGCGCAGGCGCCGAAGGAATGCCTCATCGATTCCGGCCTTGAGATTGGTCGTGAGGATCGCCAGACCCGAATAGGTTTCGATCCGCCGGAACAGGGAGCCGGCGTCGATCCCGGCGTAGCGGTCATGGCTGTCGCCGACTTCGCCGCGTCTGCCGAACAGTGCGTCCGCCTCCTCGAACAGCAGGATCGCACCGCCAGCCTCGGCCGATTCGAACACCCGCCGCAGATTCTTCTCGGTCTCGCCGATATATTTGCTGACCAGCGCCCCGAGATCGATTCGGTAGAGGTCCAGATTGAGCTCGGCCGCGAGCACCTCGGCAGCGAGCGTCTTACCCGTCCCGCCCGGTCCCGCGAACAAGGCCGCGATGCCAGGGCCGGCACGCGCTGAGCCGGTAGAGATCCAGTCGCCGTGAACGACGTGGCGATGGCGGACCTGCTCGACGATCGAGGCCAGCGTCTCGCGTTCGCGCTCGGGGAGCACCAGATCGTTCCAACCCGCTTTGGCCTCGACGCGGGCGCCGGCGTCGTCCAAACCGCGCCGCGCCGCGCGGCGGCTGCCCTGCCACAGAGCCTCGGCTAGATTCCCGCCCTCCGGAGAGGCGTCGGCGAGTGCCGCCGCCGCGACCGCGCGGATCGCGGCAGGAGTCAAATCGAACTGGAAACTCAGCCTGCGAAGATCGCCGGCGTCGCCGGCGTGGGTGCCGAGGCTGTTCTGCCAGAGGCCGAGCCGCTCGTCGGAGGCCGGCCTATCGACCTCGAGCGTCACCATCGTGGGTGTGCCCGACATGCGCTCCGCGGTGGTGGACAGAATCAGGGGGCCGGCCGCCGCCTCGATCAGACCATCGAGCCTCCGGGGGCCCGCTTCGTCTGCGCCGGCCGGCACGTCCAGGACAAGCAGCCGGGAGGCGGAGACGATCAGCGCCTCGCGTTCCCAGAGGCGCCAGACGCGATCGGACGCCTCGTCGTTTGCAGGCAGGGCGGACGCGTGCAGAACGAGCAGCGGGCTGCCGGCAAGCGCGGAGGCGAAGGCGGCGACGTCTCCCTGCGCCGCCAGGTCGGCGCCGCACAGCTGGATAACCGGCAGGCCGCTCCCTTCTCTATACGCCGCCTGCCAGATTGCGGCGATCCGCTCCGCGACGGCGCGGTGCGACGGCACCAGCTCCGGTGGCGGTTCCGCGACGGCGACCCGCGCGCCGAGCCGCTCGTCTACATATTGGAGGCCCACCAGGTGGTGAAGGATGCGCTCGTCGATGCGGATCGGACTTGCGACCAGCGAGGGGCCGGCGGCGATCTCGACCAGGCGCCAGTAACGGAGCGCTCCGGTCGGCAGCAGCGCGCTCCAGTGCGGCTCGGCCAGTGCCCCGAGCGCCAGCGAGAAAGTGGGTGGCGAGCCGTCCTGCAGCCGCGAGACGAGGCCCGCGCATTCGGAGTCGAGTTCGACCCCGGCGCACAGAAGGAGCACGTCGCGCTCGAACGGCGTCAGGTCGAACGTTGCACAGAGCAGCGCAAGCGGCGACCCCTCGGCTGTTTGTGGCGCCGTGAGATCGGCCGTGGAGCACAGACCCGCACCTGCTCCGGCCACAGCGGCGCCGGGTTCTCGAGCCTCAGCCTGGCGCTCCAGCATGGCCGCGATGCGGCGCAGATGGGCCGAAAGGCTCGCTTGCACACCACTTTGGCTCATCGACCCACTTCCCCTTCGCCCGTCCATCGTAGCAGGTTCAGGGCTCCCGTCACCGCGCCGTTCCGCCAGCGAGCGGCCGCACACGCGCCGCTTCTCGGCAGTCATTGATTTTCAATCCTTTTTGGTGTCCGGTGCGCCCGCTACAGTTGCGTGCGTTCAGGGGAGTCCCAGCGTCGATGGCCATGCACTCGCTTGTCCTTCCGGCAGAGCAGCCGGAGCGCATGGCGGAGATGGTCCGGCGCTTCGACTGGGGGGTGACCCCACTCGGGCCGCGCGAGTCGTGGCCGTCCGCTTTGACGTTCGCCGCCGATCTCTGCCTCAGGGCAAGCGTGCCGATGGCGCTTTATTGGGGCCCGGACCTCCGCCTCCTCTACAACGACGCCTGGGCCCCGGTGCTCCGCGAGCGGCACCCGGAAGCGCTCGGCCGGCCGGCCGCGGAGGTCTGGCACGACATATGGGACCTGGTGCGCCCAAGCTTCGACGAGGTGCTCGCGACCGGCGAGGGCGTGTCGGTCTACGAGCAGATGCTGCCGATGCGGCGCGGCGAAACGGTCGAGGAGACCTACTGGAACTATAGTCTGACGCCGATCGCCGGCGCGGACGGTAGCGTCGCCGGGATCCTCAACCAGAGCATCGACATCACCAAGGCTCTCCTCGCCGAGCGCCGCCTCTCCTTCCAGATCGCCCTCGCCGACCGGCTGCGCGGCCTCACCGATCCGGAGGAGGTGAAGAGCGCCTCGACCGAGCTGCTCGGCCGCTATCTCGGCGCGAGCCGGGTCGGCTATGCCGAGATCGACGAGGCGCAGGGCACCGTCGTGGTGCGCGGCGACTGGACCCGCAACCCGGGCACCCAGAGCCTCGGCGGCCAGAGCGGCCTGATCAGCTCCTTCGGCGCGGAGGCGCTCGCCTTCCTGCGCACCGGCGAGACGCTGGCCATACCGGACATCCGCGCGCTGCCGCTCAGCGCCAACCAGCTCGGCGACGCCTGGGAGGCGCTCGGCATGCGGGCGCTGATCACCGTCCCCCTGGTCCGCGACGGCGAGCTCAGGGCGCTGCTCTACGTCCACGAGCCGCACCCTCGACACTGGAGACGCTCCGAGGCGGCGATGGCGCGCGACGTCGCCGAGCGGACCTGGGCGGCGGTCGAGCGCGCCCAGGCGGAGCAGCGCCAGCGGCTGCTGATCAACGAATTGAATCACCGGGTGAAGAACAGTCTCGCGACCGTCCAGGCGATCGCCTACCAGACGCTGAAGGGCGACGTGCCGCTGGCCGAGGCGCGGGCCCGCTTCGAGGCGCGGCTGCTGGCTTTGTCGCGCGCCCACAGCCTGCTCACCGCGCGGAACTGGGAAGGCGCCAGTCTCGCGCGCGTGGTCGCCGACGCTACCGAACATCTGTCGGCGGACGGCGGCCGGTTCGAGATTTCCGGCGACGAGCTGATGCTCTCCCCGCGGGCGGCGCTGGCGCTCACCCTGGCTTTCCACGAGCTCAGCACCAACGCCGCCAAATATGGGGCGCTGTCGGCCGAGGGCGGCACGGTCTCGATCGCCTGGCGGGTGGATGAAGGCGTGCTGCGGATCGAATGGAAGGAGCGCGGCGGCCCTGCCGTCGCGGAGCCGGCGCACCGGGGCTTCGGCTCGAGGCTGATCGAGCGCGGGCTCACAGGCGACCTCGGCGGCAAGGCGGCGCTCGCCTTCGAGGCGGACGGCCTCGCGTGCACGATCGAGACGGCCCTGGGCAGCGTCGTCGCTTCCGGCGAGCCGACGATCGCCTGACGGGCCGGTTGCGCTCGGGATTTCGCCCGCTATCTTGCCCCGCCATGTGGCTTCTCGACAAAACCCTCCGCCGGATCGTCACCAAAGGCGAGCTCACCGTCGTCGACCATGACGGCAAGGAATATCGCTACGGCTCGCCCGATCCGACCCACGGACCCATTCGCCTGCGCTTCACCGACCGCGGCGCCTCCTCGCAGATCATCCGCGATCCCCGCCTCGGCGCCGGCGAGGTGTTCATGGATGGCCGGATGGTGTTCGAAAAGGGCGACATACGCGACCTCATCCTGCTCATCCGCTACAATGCGCCGATCGAGCGGCAGGGGCCGCTAAGGCCCAAGGGCGCGCTGAGGAAGACGATCGGCTACCTCGCCGGCCGGCTCGACCAGATCAACTGGAAGGCCCGTTCCCGGCAGAATGCCGAGCACACCTACAACCTCACCCGCCGCCTCTACGAGCTGTTCCTCGACGAGGACCGGCAATACACGATGGCTTATTACCGGGACGTCCTGAACACGCTTGAAAAGGCGCAGCTCGACAAGAAGGCGCATCTCGCCGCCAAGCTGTACCTCAAGCCCGGCATGAAGGTGCTCGACATCGGCTGCGGCTGGGGCGGCACCGCGCTCTACCTCCACCGCCACTACGACGTCGATGTGCTGGGCATCGCCCTCGCCCCCGACCAGATCGAGTTCAGCCGCGAGCGCGCCGCCGAGGCCGGAGTCTCCGATCGGGTGAAGTTCGAGCTGATGGATTATCGCGACGTCGAGGGGCCGTTCGACCGGATCCTCAACGTCGGCCTGATCGAGCATCTGGGCACGCCGCATTATCCGGGCTTCTTCAGGAAGTGCCACGATCTGCTGAAGCCCGACGGCGTGATGGTCTCGCATTGCTGCGGCCGCCTCGGCGAGCCAGGCGTGACCGACAAATGGACCCGGAAGTACATCTTCCCCGGCGGCTACATCCCGGCGCTTTCAGAGCTGGTCACCGAGGCGGAGAAGAACCGGCTGATCACCGCCGACGTCGAGGCGATGCGCTTCCACTACGCCCACACGCTGGAGGAATGGTACCGCCGCACCGTCGCCCACAAGGAGGAGATCGTCGCCCTCTACGACGAGCGCTTCTACCGGATGTGGCTGTTCTACCTCGCCGGATCCGAATCGGCCTTCCGCTACGGCGGCATGGGCAATTGGCAGATCCAGTTCCTGCGCCGCCGCGACGCCGTGCCTATGACCCGCGATTACATGTTCGAGGAGGAAGCGCGGCTGCGCGCGGCCGAGGAGCCGCCCCAGTGGCACCTTGCCGCCGAATAGTGCCGCGCTGAGACGCAGCCCGGCGCCCGCTTGACCGCGCGCGCGCGCGGGGGGCAAACGCGGCAGGTGATCCCGCCCCGCCACCCGAGCTGATCGTGGCGCCTCCCCCTTTCCATTGGTGGGAGCGGCGGTGGGCCGTCGCCTTGCTGGTGCTGGTCTCGGCGGTGCCTCTGCTGTGGCCGGACGTACCGCCCCTGCTCGATCTCCCCGGCCATATGGGGCGGTACCGGGTCCAGCTCGACGGCGCGACCTCCGCCGCCCTCCAGCATTATTACACGTTCGAGTGGCGGCTGATCGGAAATCTCGGCGTCGACCTTCTGGTGATGCCGCTCGCCGCAATCTTCGGGCTCGAGCTGGCGGTGAAGCTGATCGTCATCACGATCCCGGCTCTCACCGTCGCCGGCCTGCTCTGGGTCGCGCGCGAGGTGCACGGCCGGATTCCGCCCACCGCCCTCTTCGCGGTCCCGTTCGCCTACAATTTCCCGTTCCTGTTCGGGTTCGTGAACTACGCTTTGTCGATGGCGCTGGCATTGCTCGCCTTCGGGCTGTGGCTGCGGCTGGCCCGGCTCGGGCGGACGCGGCTGCGCGCGCTCTTCATGGTGCCGGTCTCCGTGCTGCTCTGGGTCTGCCACGCCTTCGGGTGGGGGACGCTGGGCGTGCTCGCATTCTCGGCCGAGCTGGTCCGTCAGTTCGATCGCGGCCGCGGGCTGTTCATGGCCGGGCTCGTCGCCGCCTGGCACTGCCTCGCCCTGGCCCCGCCGATCGCCCTGATGATGCTCTGGAGGAGCAGCGGCTCGCGCGGGGTCACCGCCGATTATCTCAATTTCGACGCCAAGCTCGACTGGCTGCGCATGGCCCTGCGGGACCGCTGGGAATATTTCGACCAGGCGTGCCTCGCTCTGACCGGCCTCGTCATCTTCTGGGCGATGGTGAGCCGCCGGATCCACTTCTCGCGCAACCTCGCCGCCTCCGTCCTCTTCCTGTCGCTGGTGTTCATGGCGCTGCCGCGGATCGTGTTCGGATCGGCTTATGCGGACATGCGGCTCGCGCCCTATCTGGTCGCGGTCGCCTTGATCGCGATCCGCTTCCCCGAAGGCATCCGGCCGCGCTTCATGAAGGGGGTCGCAGCCGTGGCGCTCGCCTTCGTGCTGGTTCGGACGGGCGCGACCACGGTCAGCATGGTGCTCTACGACCGCAGCTTCGACCGCAACCTCGAGGCGCTCCGGCACGTGCCGGCCGGCGCGCGGATGGTCTCTTTCGTCGGCCGAAACTGCCGCGAGCCGTGGGCGATGAGCCGCCTGCTCCACCTTCCCGGGATGGCGATCGTCCGGCGCCACGCTTTCTCGAACGACCAATGGACGATGGCGGGGGCGCAGCTGCTCGACGTGCGCTACCGCGACGCCTGGCCGTTCATGCGCGACCCCTCCGAGGTGGTGACTCCCCGTCCCTGCCGTCGCGAGGTCTGGCTCACCGCGAACGAGGCGATGGCCCATTTCCCGCGCGACGCCTTCGATTATGTCTGGACGATCGATCCCCCGCCCTTCGATCCGGGCTTCGCTTCGGACCTCCAGCCGATCTGGCGGAGCGGCACCAGCGTCCTCTACCGCGTGGTCAGGGCGCCGCCCGGCGATAAGCTCAGGCGAACACCCAGCGCCGGTTGAGCGCGAAGGTGAGCAACGGCGTCACGAAGAGGATCGGGATGACCGGCCACCAGGTCGGCCCTCCGAGGTGCTTCACGAGCAGCCAGACGAAGAACTGATTGGCGAGGAAGCCGGTGGTGTTCACCGTGAAGAAGCGCACGGTGCGCAGATGCGGCCTGTCGCGCCCGCCATGGCCGCGGAAGCTGAAGCGGCTGTGGAGGACATAGCCGAGCGCGGTGAAGACGAGGTAGTTGAGCGTCATCGACAGCATCGGCTCGACGCCGAACAGCTCGGCGACGATCCAGTAGCCGCCGGCGACGAGCACGGTCAGCAGACCGCCGGTCAGCCCGAAGCGGATCATCTGCGCGAGCAGATCGCGATGCTTGCTCAGCCGCTCCACGCCGCGCCCATATCCGCCGCCCTTGCCGTTTGCCAGCGAGCGACTAATGCGCCGGGAACGGCTTGGAAAGCGGGGACGAGATTGCAGGCGGGAAGGCACGGGAAGGACGGGGAGTGGCTGGTCGGGTTCGCCGACGATCACTGGCGCGCGCTCGTCGCCTTGTTCTGGGTCGGCGCGGCGATCTGGCTGGTCTGGGAGCGGCTGAACGGAATCCGCTTCTTCGCCCTCGGCGACACCGACGACAATATGCGCATGGTGCAGGTCCGGGCCCTGCTCGAAGGCCAGGGCTGGTGGGATCTGCGCCAATATCGGATGAACCCGCCGGACGGCGCCAACATCCACTGGTCGCGGCTCGTCGACCTGCCGATCGCGGGGATCAAGCTGCTGCTGATGCCGCTGATCGGCGGCGCGGCGGCGGAACGCGTTGCGGTAGCGATCGCGCCTCTGCTGCCGATGGGCGTGACGATGGCGGCGCTCGCGGTGGCCGCCCGCCGGCTGATCGCTCCGGCCGCCTATGTCCTCGCGATCGCCTTGCTGCTTTGCGCGCCTTCGGCCCGCGGCATGTGGGTCCCGCTCCGGATCGACCATCATGGCTGGCAGCTGGCGATGGTGGCGCTGCTGGCGATGGCGCTGACCGATCCGAAGCGGGCGCGCGGCGGCGCGGTCCTCGGCCTCGCCACCGCGGGGTCGCTGACCATCGGGTTGGAAATGCTGCCCTATCTCGCGATCGCGGGCGCGGTGGCGGGACTGATGTGGATCCGCGATCGGGCCGAGGCGAAAAGGCTGTTCGCCTATGGGGCGAGCCTGGCCGGTGGCTGTTGCCTTTCCTGGCTGGTCTTCACCTCTTGGGACAATAGCGGCCCCGTCTGCGACGCTTTGTCGCCGGTGTGGCTGTCGGCGATGGTGCTCGCCGGCGGCGTCGCGGTGGCGCTCGCCGCCTGGTCGCCGGAAAGCCGGCCGGCGCGCCTCGCCGCCGCAGCGGCCGGCGGCGCGGTGATCGCCGGTTTCTTCGCTCACATGTGGCCGCACTGCCTCGGCCGGCTCGAGCAGTCGACGCCCGAGCTCGAGCGGCTGTGGCTGAACCGGGTGCGCGAAGCGATGCCGCTCTATCGCCACGGCTGGAAGACCGCGGCGGTGACCGCGACCCTGCCGGTGATCGGCCTCGTCGGCTATCTCTTCATGCTGCTGCGCCACCGCCGCGAACCGGCGAAGCTGATCCCGTGGGCGGCCCTGTTCGTGCTCGCGGCCGCGGCGGCTTCCCTGCTGCTGTGGCAGAGCCGCGCCGGGCCGGCGGCGCAGCTGCTCTCGGTCCCAGGCGCCACCGCCTTCGCCTGGCTGGTGATCGGCTGGTTCATGCGGCGCACGCCGCCGGTCGTGCGGGTCGTCGCGGCGGTCGCGACCTTCCTCATCATCTCGGGCATCGGCACGCTCTACGTCACCCACTGGGTCCCGGACCCGCCGGGCAAAAGCCGGCCGCTGGTCCGCGCCGCCAATTCGCAATGCCCGACCATGGCGGCGCTGCGGCCGATCGCCTTGCTGCCCAGGGGCAACGTCCTCACCTTCGTCGATCTCGGGCCCCGGCTGATCACGGTGACGCACCACAATGCGATCATCGGCCCCTATCACCGCAATGCGGTTCAGATCCTCGACGTGATGCGGACGTGGCGCGGCACGCCGGAAAACGCGCTCCGGACGGTCGAGCGCTACCGGATCGACTATGTGCTGATCTGCCCGAACCTGTCGGAATCCACCGTCTACGCGGTGGAGGCGCCGAACGGCTTCTACCGGCAGCTGACGAGGGGCAGCGTGCCGGCCTGGCTCGCACCGGTGCCGCTTCCGCGCGATTCGCCCTACCGGATGTGGCGCGTGGTCAGACGCTGATCGCCCGGTTGATCCCGTCGATCACGAACTGGGCGGCGAGCGCGGCGAGGATGAC
Organism: Allosphingosinicella sp.; assembly: GCA_035628635.1. Classification (GTDB taxonomy): domain Bacteria; phylum Pseudomonadota; class Alphaproteobacteria; order Sphingomonadales; family Sphingomonadaceae; genus Allosphingosinicella. Next base: position 28,936 of record DASPJJ010000032.1, on the reverse strand, counting down.
GCCCAGCAGCCGCGTCAGCATCGCCTCCATCTTGTGGCCGAGCAGGCGCATCAGCGGCCCGGCGGCGAGCAGGGCCAGCAGGGTCAGGAGGAGGACGGCGGCAAGGGCGGCGAAGACCACCAGGGTCTGGTCGAGGCCGTCGCTGCGGCCGACGAGCAGCATGATCGAGGCGATCGAGCCGGGGCCCGCGATCATCGGTATGCCCATCGGGAACACGGAGATGTCCTCGATCTCCGGCGTGGCGCTGACCTCCAAAGCGCGGTGCTCGCGCCGGGCGGTGCGCCGCTCGAACACCATGTCGAGCGCGATCATGAACAGCATGATCCCGCCCGCGATCCGGAACGCCGGCAGGCCGATGCCGAGCACCTCGAGAAGGTCTTCGCCGAGCAGGGCGAAAAAAATGAGGATGCCGCCGGCGATCAGGACCGACCGCATCGCCATGCCGCGGCGCTGCGCAGGCGGCGCGTCGCGGGTCAGCCCGGCATAGATCGGCGCGCAGCCCGGCGGATCGATGATCACGAACAAGGTGACGAACGCCGAGACGAAGAGGGTGCCGAGCTCGTTCATAGAGCGGGCGGCGGCAGGCCGGCGCGGGCGTGGGCGGCGACCAGGGTGTTGCGCAGGAGGACGGCGATGGTCATCGGGCCGACGCCGCCGGGCACGGGCGTGATCGCCCCGGCGACTTCGGAGGCGGAGGCGAAGTCGACGTCGCCGACGAGAGCGCCGTCGACCCGGTTGATGCCGACGTCGATCACCGTCGCCCCCGGCTTCAGCCAGTCGGCCTGGACCATCCCGGGCCGGCCGACGGCGGCGACGACGATGTCGGCGCGACGCACGGCGGAGGGAAGGTCGCGGGTGCGGCTATGGGCGATCGTGACGGTGCAGCTTTCCTGGAGGAGCAGCTGCGCCATCGGCTTGCCGACGATGTTCGAGCGCCCGAGCACGATCGCGTCGAGCCCGGCGAGGTCGCCCAGCCGGTCCCGGAGCAGCATCAGGCAGCCGAGCGGCGTGCACGGCACCAGAGCCGGCTCGCCGATCGCGAGCCGGCCGGCATTGACCGGGTGGAACCCGTCGACGTCCTTGGCGGGATCGAGCGCCTCGATCACCGCTTTCTCGTCGATCTGGCCGGGAAGCGGGAGTTGGACGAGGATGCCGTCGACGGTCTCATCCTCGTTCAGTCGGCGCACCAGGGCGACGAGCTCGTCCTGCGGCGTCGAGGCAGGCAGGCGATGCTCGAAGCTCTCCATCCCCGCTGCGAGCGTCGCCTTGCCCTTGGAGCGGACATAAAGCTCGCTCGCCGGATCGGCGCCGACCAGGACCACGGCAAGGCCGGGCCCCCGTCCGGTCGCCGCCCGGAATTGATCGACGCCGGCTGCGACGCGGCCGCGCAGCCGGCCCGCAAAGGCTTTCCCGTCGATGATCTCGGCCGCCACCCTCTCGCCTAATAAGGTGCGGGCGCGGGGCCGAAGAACAGGAGCGGCAGCAGGACGCGCTGCAGCATCATGATCAGCAACAGCACGACCAGGGGCGAAAAGTCGATCCCGCCGAAGTCGGGGAGAATTCGCCGGATCGGGCGATAGAGCGGCTCGGTGAGCCGGCCGAGTGCGTAGAGCAGGTTGCGCATGAAATCGCTGTGCGTGTTGACTACGTTGAACACGACCAGCCAGCTCAGCACCGCCTGGATGATGATGATCCAGGTGAGGACGGTGAGAAGCAGATCCAGGATGTTGAACAGCTCGACCATGCGCACTCCGTTCGCGGCTTCCACCGCGCTCTAGACGGGCCGCCGTGCTGCGGCAATGACGGCGGGACTTCAAGGCGCGAAGCGCGGCGCCTCGGCTTCGGCGAGGATCAGCGCGAACTGTTCGCCCGCGTCCGTCCATTCCGCCACCGGGGACCAGCCGGCGGCGCGGAGCAGCAGGCGGCCGTCGCGGGCGCCGTATTTGTGGCTGTTCTCGGTGTGGATCGTCTCGCCTGCGCACATCGAGAAAGGGCGGCCGTCGACGGTGAAGCCGACGTCGCGCACCGCCTCCAGATGCATCTCGATGCGGCTCATCGGCTCGTTCCAGACGGCCCGGTGGCGGAAGGCCTCGAGGGGCACGGTGCCGCCGAGCTCGGCATTGATCCGGACAAGCAGGTTAAGGTTGAACGCGGCGGTCACGCCCGCGGCGTCGTCATAGGCGCGCAGCAGGGTGGCGACGTCCTTGGCGCGGTCCATGCCTATCAGCAGATAGGAGCCGATGCCGAGCGCATCCTTCATCGCCCGGAGCAGGTCGACGGCGGTCTTCGGGATCATGTTGCCGATCGTCGAGCCCGGGAAGAAGCCGAGCTTCGGCTCGTCCGACAAAGTTGCGGGAAGCGGGATATGCGCCGTAAAGTCGGCGGCGACCGGGTAGACAGGGAGATCGGGGAACTCCGCGCCGAGCGCCTCGGCGGAGTCGCGCAGGAAGTCGGCGCTGATGTCGATCGGCACATAGGCCGACGGGCGGACGCGGCGCAGCAGGATCGGCGTCTTGGCGGCCGAGCCGGCGCCGAACTCGATCACCGCGCTGCCTTCGCCGACGATCTCGGCGACTTCCCCGCAATGCGCCTCCAGCAGCGCCGCATCGGCGCGGGTGAGGTAATATTCCGGAAGCCTCGTAATCTCCTCGAACAGCTCGGAGCCGCGGCGGTCGTAGAGCCAGCGGGCCGGGATCGCGCGGATCGGCTGCGAAAGGCCGGCGAGCACATCGTCGCGAAAAGCGGGATCGGCGAGGGCGGCGCGCGCCATCAGCCGCTCCGCGCGAGGCGCAGGCCGGAGAACATCCAGCGTTGGTGCGGATAATAGAAGTTGCGGTAGGTCGCCCGGACGTGGCCGCGGGGCGTTGCGCAGGACCCGCCGCGCAGCACCATCTGCGAGCACATAAACTTGCCGTTATATTCGCCGACCGTGCCTTCGGGCGCGGCATAGCCGGGATAGGGCAAATAGGCGCTGCCGGTCCATTCCCAGACGTCCCCGAAGAATTGGGCGCCTCCCGTCGCGGCGCCCGGGCGTACGGGGCCGGCGGAATCGAGCTGCTTGCCGCCGTCGGCGTCGTGAGGCGACGCAGCCGCTTCCCACTCGATCTCGGTCGGCAGGCGCCGACCCGCCCAGCGGGCGTAGGCGTCGGCCTCGTAATAGCTGATATGGCAGACCGGCTCCGCCGGCGCGATGTCGCGGAGGCCGTCGAGGCCGAACCGCCGCCAACCGCCGTCCCCCGGCAGCCAGTAGAGCGGCGAGGCAACGCCTTCGCGTCTCACCCAGTCCCACCCCTCCGCCAGCCACAGAAGCGGCTCGGAATAGCCGCCGTCCGCCATGAATTCCTGCCACTCGGCATTGGTCACCAGGCGATCGGCAAGGCTGTGCCGCTGGAGGAACACGCGGTGCCGGGGGCCCTCATTGTCGAACGCGAAGCCGGGGCCTTCATGGCCGATCGCGACGATGCCCTCGAGCCCCTCGAGCCAGCCGAGGGGTGGAGGCGCCTCTTGCGAAATCGCATCGCCCGGCTCCCATGCCGCCGGCAGCAAAGGGTTGGCGGCGAAGGTGGCGAGCATGTCCATCAGCATCAGCTCCTGATGCTGCTGCTCGTGCGCCAGGCCGAGCGCGACCAGCTCGATCGCCCGCGGCGGCAGGCGCGGCAGGGCCCGGGCGAGGGCCTCGTCGACACGATCGCGATAGGCCAGCACCTCGGCGAGGCTCGGCCGGCTCAGCATACCGCGCCGCGGCCGCGGGTGCCGCTCGCCCTCCCCTTCATAATAAGAATTGAAGAGATAGGCCCAGCTTTCGTCATAGGCGCGATAGCCGGCGACGTGATCGCGCAGCACGAAGGTCTCGAAGAACCAGCTGGTGTGGGCGAGGTGCCATTTCGCCGGCGAGGCGTCGGGCATCGGCTGGATGGTGGCGTCGGCGTCGGAGAGCGGCGACGTGATCGAGCGGCTCAGCGTCCGTACCGCCCGGTAGGAGGCGGCAAGGCCTTCAGCGCCTCCAGTGCGGATGTTCGTCGCCATGGGCACCCCGGAACGATTCACCCAGGTTAATGGTCCCGGGTGGCCCCCGGCGTCCAGAGGATATCGCCGCCCTCGGCGACCGCCGCGGCGCGCGCCAGCACGAAGAGATGGTCGGACAGGCGATTGAGATAGACCAAAGCGAGCGGGTTCAGCGCCACATCCCGCGCGGCGGCCACCGCCGAGCGCTCGGCCCGGCGGACGATGGTGCGGGCGAGGTGCAGGTGCGCCGCGCCCGAGTCGCCGCCCGGGAGAATGAAGCTGCGCAAGGGCTCCAGCCCCTCGTTCATCGCGTCGATCTCGCGCTCGAGACGGTCGATCTGCGGCTGGACGATGCGCAGGCTCAGCTCCGAAGGCGCGAAGTCCTCTCCGGGGGTGGCGAGATCGGCGCCGAGATCGAACAATTCGTTCTGGATGCGGCGGAGCATGTCCCTGCGGCCGTCGCCCTCTACGTGGAGCGAGGCGATACCGATCGCGCTGTTGGCCTCGTCGACGTCGCCGATGGCCTGCGCCCGCGGGTGATCCTTGGCGATGCGCGAGCCGTCGGCGAGGCCGGTTTCGCCGCTGTCCCCGGTCTTGGTGTAGATCCGGTTGAGCCGGACCATGTTCAGCCGCCGCCGCGCATCAGCAGCAGGACGAGGATGACGAGGACGATCGTCAGCCCCTGGAAGAGCACGCGCTTCCGCATCAGCTCCTGGCTGCGCTGGCCGGTAATGTCCTTGCCCTGCGCCATGCCGATGACGCCGCGGACGAGGACGTAGAGCGTCGCGCCCGCGCCGAGCACGATGAGGATGATGAGGAGGGTCTGCATGGCTTCTCTCTACTCCCCGGCGGCGGAATATCCAGCGGGCAAACGGCCCGCGCGCAGGTCCGCCACGAGCGCTTCGGGATCGGCGCCGGCCGCCCGGAGATCGGCGAGGGTCGGCGCGCCGTGTCGCTTGGCGAGCCGGCGCCCCTCACCGTCGGTCAGCAGGTGATGGTGGTGGTAATGCGGTACCGGCAGGCCGAGCAGGGCCTGGAGCAGCCGCTGGACGTCGGTGGCGGCATAGAGGTCGCGGCCGCGCACCACGTCGCTCACACCCTGTGCCGCGTCGTCGACGGTGACCGCGAGATGGTAGCTGACCGGCGCGTCCTTGCGCGCCAGCACGACGTCGCCATGCGCCTGCGCATCCGCCTGCACCTCGGTGTCGCCGTCCTCCCAGTAGAGCGGCCCGGCCGCCGCCGCCGCTCGCTCGATGTCGAGCCGCCAGGCATGGGGCTCCGCCGCTGCTCGCCGCGCCCGCTCCTCCTCGGGGAGGCGGCGACAGGTGCCCGGATAGAGCGGCCCGTCCGGCCCGTGCGGCGCGGCCGCGCTGGCGGCTATCTCCGCGAGGATCGCCGAGCGGGTGCAGAAGCAGGGATAGACCAGCTCCTCGTCCCGCAGCCGCGCCAGCGCCGCGGCGTAAAGGGGTAGCCGCTCGGACTGGTAGACGATCTCCCCGTCATATTCGAGGCCGAGCCAGAGCAGGTCGGAAAGGATCCCGTCGACATGCTCCGGCCGCGAGCGCCCCGGATCGATGTCCTCGATCCGGAGCAGGAAGGTGCCGTCCCGCTCCCGGGCATGATCGTGGGCGAGCAATGCCGAATAGGCATGGCCGAGGTGCAGCGGCCCGGTCGGCGACGGCGCGAATCGGGTAACCACCCGCATCAACTTGGCTCTTGACCGCGAGTCGCGACTGTTGTTGTCATCATGAGGTCACGCAAATGGCGAAAAGCGTGGCGGAACATGGGGAAGAGCGGCACGCGCCCATTCTCCCGTTCCTGAGTGCGACAGGCCGGGGGCGGCGCAAGGGCGGTCAACTCTTCCGATACGGGAGACTTTTGGCCTTGTACCACCCCGACCTCCTCCGCCACCCCGACAGCTGCCCTGCGCTCGTGCTCAACGCCGACTACACGCCGCTCAGCTATTATCCGCTCAGCCTGTGGCCGTGGCAGACGGCGGTCAAGGCGGTGTTCCTCGAGCGGGTCGACATCGTCGCCACCTACGAGCGCGAGGTCCACAGCCCGACGCGGACGATGCACATCCCCTCGGTGATCGCGCTCCGCCAATATGTCCGCCCGTCCGAATATCCGGCCTTCACCCGGTTCAACCTCTTCCTGCGCGACCGCTTCTCCTGCCAATATTGCAGCGGCACGCGCGAGCTCACCTTCGACCATGTCGTGCCCCGCGCCCAGGGCGGCCGCACGACCTGGGAGAATGTGGCCACCGCCTGCGCGCCCTGCAACCTGCGCAAGGGCGGACGCACCCCGGCCGAAGCGCATATGAGCCTCAACCGCCGCCCGATCCGCCCGACCAGCTGGCAGTTGCAGGAGCATGGCCGCTCCTTCCCGCCCAATTATCTCCACCAGACCTGGCGCGACTATCTCTACTGGGACGTCGAGCTGGAGGCCTAGGCAGCATAAGCGCGTAGTCCCCTCCCCTTGAGGGGGAGGGGTTTGGGGAGGGGTGGAGCCTCTGGAAGAGGCACTGCCCAGAAGACGAGTCCACCCCCACCCCAACCCTCCCCCCTCGAGGGGGAGGGCTTACCGACCGCTGCGTTCTTACCGCCGCAGCCAGCGGCCGTGGATGAACCAGGCAAGCACGGCGAGGCCGACCAACAGGCAAAAGCCGACCACGCCCCAGAACGCCCAGCTTTCCTGCGCATAGGGAATCCCTTCGACGTTCATGCCGAGCAGGCCGGTGATGAAGGTCAAGGGCAGGAAGATGAAGGCGACCACCGAGATGAGCAGCGAGCGCTGGTCGAGCTGCTCGGCGCGAAGGTCGGTCAATTGCTCGTGGAGGAGGGCCGCGCGCTCGCGCACCGCCTCCAGCTCCTCGGTCATGCGGGCGAAGCGGTCGGCGGCTTCGCGGATGTGGAGCCGGTCGTCGTCGGCGAGCCAGGCGAAATCGAGCCCCGCAAGCTCGAGGAGCGCGTCGCGGTTCGGGGCGACGAAGCGGCGAAAGGCGATCGCGTCGGAGCGGATTTCCGCGATCGAGGTCCGCAGCCGATAGAGATTGCCCGCGTCGAGCTCGCTCTCGCAGCGGTCGAGCTCGTCGCCCAATGCGGCCACCTGCGGGTCGAGCTTACGGCTGATCTCTCGGGCGAACGAGGAGACGAGGTCGCCGGCGTCCCTTATCCGCTTTGCCTCGAACAGCTTGACCGCGGCACCGGTGGCGCTCAGCGTCCGCCGGCTGAGCGACGTGACCCGGTTCCGCCGCACCCACATCCGGATCGAGACCAGCTTGTCCGAATCTGCCGGATCGACATCGCCGGGGCCGCGCAGGTTGACGATCGCCCCGTCTTCCATGGCATCGCAACGCGGCCGGGTCTCGGTCGCGACCAACGCATGGGCCGCGATGTCCGGTATCTCCTGATGGTCCTTGAGGAAGGAGAGGCCGTGCTCGTCCCGGCCTTCGAGATGGATCCAGAGAAAGCCGTCGCCCTGGTAATCGGCGGCCTCACGAACCGAGAGCGTCCGGACTGCGCCGCCTTCCTCGAGGAGCGCGCCCTCCATCAGATCTCCGCGATGTAGGCGCGCACCGCCGGGGCGACATCGTCCCGCTTCAGCGCCAGCGCGAGGTTGGCGATGACGAAACCCGTCTTGTCGCCGCAATCGTGCCGTTCGCCCTCAAAGGTGAGGCCGTGAAAGGGCTGGGTACCGATCATCGCCGCCATCGCGTCGGTGAGCTGAATCTCGCCGCCGGCGCCCTTCTCCTGATGGTCGAGCGCGCGCATGATCTCCGGCTGGAGGATGTAGCGCCCGACGATGGCGAGGGTCGAAGGCGCCTCCTCGGGCTTCGGCTTCTCGACGAGGCCCCTGATCTCGGTCAGCCGCCCGTCCCGCGCGCCCGGAGTGACGATGCCGTAGCTGGCGGTGCGCTCCTTCGGCACCTCCTGCGCGCAGATGATGTTGCCGCCCACCCTCTCATAGGCTTCGACCATCTGGGTGAGGCAGCCCGGCTCGCCGACCATGAGATCGTCGGGAAGAAGCACTGCGAACGGCTCGTCGCCGACGATATGCCTGGCGCACCAGACCGCGTGGCCGAGCCCCAAAGGCTCCTGCTGCCGCACCGAGGCGATGCTGCCGGGCGGGAAGCGGGTGATGTCGAGCGGATCCAGCGACTTGCCGCGGCCGCGCATGGTCGCTTCCAGCTCGTAGGCGATGTCGAAATGGTCCTCGAGCGCGCCCTTGCCGCGGCCGGTGACGAAGATCATTTGCTCGATCCCCGCCTCACGAGCTTCGTCGACGGCATATTGGATGAGCGGCCGGTCGACGACCGTCAGCATCTCCTTGGGGATCGCCTTGGTGGCGGGGAGAAAGCGCGTGCCGAGGCCGGCGACGGGGAAGACTGCCTTGCGGACGGGTTTCATTCGGGCTCGTTCAGGTCTGGAAGGGAGGTCACTGCGGAGGCAGGTCGAACCGGTCCTCCTCGCGCTCCTCCGAGCGGGTGAGGAGCTCGTCGACCCGCGCGGGCCGGGCGATGGGCGGCGGCTCGAGCAGCTCCTCGGAGGTCGGCTGGCCCGCCGCGGTCTCCGGCGCGACCGGAAGCGACTGGCCGGGCTCCGGCTCGAGCGGCGCCCGCACGCCGCATCCGGCGAGCAGGAGCGTCGCGATGAAGAGCAGCCTCCGCGTCATTCGTTCATCCCCAGGGCCTTCTTCGCCGCCTCGATCCTGCGCCGCACCTGCTGCGGCGCGGTTCCGCCGAAGCTCGTCCTGCTCCTTACCGAAGCCTCGACGCCGAGGACATCGAAAATCCGCCGGTCGATGCGGGGATCGACCGCCTGCAGGTCTTCGAGCGCCAGCTCCCACAGCTTGGCGCCGCGCTCGTCGGCGAGGCGGACGACGCGGCCGGTGATGCCGTGGGCCTCGCGAAACGGCACGCCCGCCTCGCGCACCAGCCAGTCGGCGAGGTCGGTCGCCGTCGCATGGCCTGCTTCGGTCGCGGCGCGCATCCGCTCGGCGTCGAAGCTCAGGGTCTCGGCCATCCCGGTCATCGCGGCGAGCGAGAGGACGAGCAGGTCGTGCGCCTCGAACACCGGCGGCTTGTCGTCCTGCATGTCCTTCGAATAAGCGAGCGGCAGCCCCTTCATCGTCACGACCAGCGCCGTCATCGCCCCGGCGATCCGGCCGCTATGGCCGCGCACGAGCTCGGCCGCGTCCGGATTGCGCTTCTGCGGCATGATCGAGGAACCGGTGGAATAAGCGTCCGGCAGATGCACGAACGAGAAGGGCTGGCTCGCCCAGATCACGATCTCTTCGGCGAGCCGCGAGAGATGGAGCGCACAGAGCGTCGCGGCCGTTAGGTAATCGAGAGCGAAGTCCCGGTCCGAGACGCTGTCGATCGAATTGGCCGTCGGCCGATCGAAACCGAGCGCGAGCGCGGTCGCCTCGCGGTCGATGGCGAAGCCGGTGCCGGCGAGGGCGGCGGCGCCGAGCGGGCACTCGTTCATCCGTTTGCGGGCGTCGGCGAAGCGCGAGCGGTCGCGGCGCAGCATCTCGTAATAGGCCAAGAGATGGTGGCCCAGCGTCACCGGCTGGGCGACCTGGAGGTGGGTGAAGCCGGGCATCACCGTCGCGGCATGCTGCTCCGCGCGGGTCACCAGCGCGCGCTGCAGCGTCTCGATGCCGTCCAGCGCCTGGTCGATCGCCTCGCGCACCCAGAGGCGGAAGTCGGTCGCGACCTGGTCGTTGCGCGAGCGGGCGGTGTGGAGCCGGCCGGCGGCGGGGCCGATCAGCTCTCCGAGCCGGTGCTCGACGTGCGTGTGGATGTCCTCGAGCGCGGCGTCCTCGGGGATTCCCGCCGCCTCATATTCCTCCTCGATGCGCTCCAGCCCCTCGCAGATCGAGTCGGCATCCTCAGCCTCGACCACCCCCTCGGCGGAGAGCATCGCGACATGGGCGCGGCTCGCCTCGATGTCCTGGCGCCACAGCCGCTTGTCGAAGGCGATGGAGGCATTTATCTCCCGCATCAGCGCCGAGGGACCTTCGGCGAAGCGTCCGCCCCACATGCTGCCGGAGTTGCCGTTGCGGCCCGAAATCGTCTGTCTCCTGGGATTCGCGGCCCTCGCCTCGGCCGCCTGCGATAGGGAAAAGGCTGCCGAGCCGCAAGGCGGCGGGCCGGATGCGAACGCCGCCCGGCCGGCCGCGGCCGCCTATCCGACCGGCCGCCTCGACCGCTCCCACGCCCGCGCGGCGGCGCCGTCCGTCCCGTTCGAAGACGGCGAAGGGCAGCCGGCGACCCTTGCCGATTTCCGCGGCCGGCCGCTGCTCGTCAATCTATGGGCGACCTGGTGTCCGCCCTGCGTCCGCGAGATGCCCTCGCTCGACCGCCTCGCGGTGCGCCAGGGCGAGAGCGGGGTCCAGGTCATCGCGATCAGCCAGGATCTCGACGGCCGGGAGAAGGTCGCCGACTTCTTCGCGGAGCGCCGCCTGGCGGAGCTCGAGCCCTATCTCGACGGCGACATGGCCTTCATGAGCGCGCTGCGCATCGAGACGCTGCCGACCACCATCCTCTACGACGCGCAGGGCCGCGAGGTCTGGCGGATGACCGGCATGGCCGAATGGGACGGCGAGCGAGCGCGCGGCCTTCTCCGGGAAGCGGAGCGCCGTTAATCCCGCCGGCCGAAGAACACCGTGCCCGTGACGATCACCACTTCATAGACGGCGATGCGCGACGGCGCCGCGGAGCGCAGCGGAAAGCGGATTTCCAAGGCCGTCTCGTCATTGCTGACGCTATAGCATCGGGTCGGGCTGGCGGGACCGGAGCAGTCGGCTATCCTGGTGACGGACTCGATGCGCAGCGCCCCGATCCGGACGATGCATGCCGCTTGGTCAGCCGGCCTGCCGGGGGCGCTGAAACTGGAGCAGTCCAGGGGGGCGAGGGCGCGCCCCTCGCGCGCCCCGGCGACGATCGCCGCGGCGGCACGGAGGGCTTGCCCGGCGACCCTTGCGGACGGCGATTCGATCAGGAACGCCGCGCGCGGGTCGAGGCCGGCACAGCCTGTCTCCTCCTGCTCGACCTCGCCGCCGCTGTACGGCCCCGTCCGCGGCAGGCGTGCCGCGTCCCGAACGAGATAGCGGGTTTGCGACGACAGGCGCCGCAAACGCATGGGCGCCCCTGGGCGCTCGCGCTCGAGCTCGATGGAGAGGCGATCGGTTTCGCACAACCCTCTCTCCCCCGCGAAGCGCGCAGGCGTCAGGAAACCCACCTCCAGGCGCGGATCGTCGGGGTCTCTCGGGCCTTCCGGTAGAGGCAGCAGCGTTGCGGAAACGTCGCCCAGCACGCGCCGCGCAAGGCGCTCCGGCGCAAGCGCCCGCGCCTCGCTGTGGGTCAAGGACTGGTGCGGCTCGACAGGGCGAGCGGTGCATCCCTGCCCGAGCAGCAGCAAGAGCAGAATTCCCGCTCCGCGCATCAGTCCCGCAGCAACTCGTTGATGCCTGTCTTGGATCGGGTTCTCGCGTCGACGCGCTTGACGATGACCGCGCAGGCGAGGCTGGGGCCGCCATCTTTGGCGGCCAGGGTCCCGGGGACGACGACCGAGTAGCTCGGCACGCGTCCGTAGATGACCTCGCCCGACGCGCGGTCGACGATCTTGGTCGAGGCGCCGATGAACACGCCCATCGAGATCACCGCGCCCTGCTCGACGACCACGCCCTCGGCGACCTCGGAGCGGGCCCCGATGAAGCAATCGTCCTCGACGATCACCGGCCCCGCCTGCAGCGGCTCGAGCACGCCGCCGATGCCGGTCCCGCCTGAGATATGCACGTTGCGGCCGATCTGCGCGCAGCTTCCGACCGTCGCCCAGGTGTCGACCATCGTCCCCTCTCCGACGAACGCGCCGATCTTGACGAAGCTCGGCATCAGCACCGCGCCCTTCGCGACGAAGGCGCCGCGGCGGACGATCGCTCCGGGCACTGCGCGAAACCCCGCGGCGGCGAACCGGTCGTCGCCCCAGTCGGCGAACTTGGAGGGCACCTTGTCCCACCAGCGGGCGCCGCCGGGTCCGCCCGCTATCGCCTCCATCGGCGTCAGCCGGAAGGAGAGCAGAACCGCCTTCTTCAGCCACTGATTGACCGTCCAGCCGCCGTCGGCGCCCTTCTCGGCGACCCGCGCCTCGCCCGAATCGAGCAATCGGATCGCGGCCTCGACCGCGTCGCGGACCGCGCCGTCCGCGGCACCGAGCGTGTCGCGCCGCTCCCAGGCCTCGTCTATGATGCGCCGGAGCGTCTCGGTCATGCCGCTTCCTCTTTGGTGATCGCTTCGAGCCATGCGCCGATATCGCCCGTCCGGTAATCGATAAAGCCCGGATCGGCGTCGCGTCCCGCCTGCTCGGAGCCGTTGTCGACCCAGACGGTGGTCATGCCGAGCGCCTTGGCCGGCTCCAGGTTGCGCGCCATGTCCTCGACGAAGAGGGCGCGGGCCGGGTCGATCGCGTAGCGCGCGCACAAAGCGGCGTAGGCCGGCGGCTGCGGCTTGGGGAGATAGTCCATCGCGTGGATGTCGTGGAGGCCGTCGAAGGCGTTGGCGAGGCCCAGTTTCTCCAGTACCCGGGTGGCATAGCCTTCGTCGGCGTTGGTGAAGACGAACTTGCGGCCCGGCAGCCGATCGAGCGCCGCCACCATCCTCGGGTCGGCGGACAGGCGCGCGAGATCGATATCGTGGACGAAGTCGAGGAACTCGCGCGGATCCGTGCCGTGGGTGCGCATCAGGCCGGCCAGGGTCGTGCCGTGCTCGTGGAAATAGCCTTTCTGCACCCGCCGGGCTTCCGCCGCGTCGCAGCCGAGCAGACGCTGGATGAACTCGCCCATGCGCAGGTCGATCAGGGCGAACAGGTTCGCGGAGGCTGGATAGAGGCTGTTGTCGAGATCGAAGATCCAGCTGTCGATGTGGCGCAAAGCGGGCAGCATCTCAGTCGCCGCTCTCCCGCCGGACGATCAGCACGGCGAGGTCGCGGTCGGGGCGCCAGTTGCGGCGGCGCATCTCGAACTGGGTGGGCGAGATCCGCCGCAGGCCCGTGCCGCAGAAGCTGACGATGTTCTCGGGCCGGCCCTTGTCGACGACCAGCCGGAAGTCGCCGATCGGCGCGCGCCAGTTGCCGCCGGTGGTGAGGACGTAGCGCACCCTCTGCTCGGTCATGTAGCCCCCGCCGCGCGATTCCTCCGCGGACCAGCGATCGAGCGCCGCGAGGAAGGCGCGGTCGGTGCAGAAGTCCGCCTGGGCGCGGCGGCCGTCCTCGGACTGGCGATATTCGCGATGGGCGAGCGGCACGCCGGCGGTGCCTCCGGTGCCGGGCGTGTAACGATGCTCGACGACGAGGTCGCGGCCGGCAGGGAAGACCTGCTCCCAGTGCCAGGTCTCCTTCACCGTCCAGCGCGGCAGCAGATGGCTGCGCATGCCGCTGCCTTCGTCCCATTCGGTCCGCTCGGCGAGGCCGAGCCGGACGAGGCGCTGCTGGCGCTCGGGCGATAGTGCGTCGAGGCGGTTGCCGATGACCGGAACCGGGCTCTCATCCTCGACGATCGGCACGCCGTAGCTCGCCAGCAGCGCGCTGTGATCGGCCGCGCCGAGCATCGCCCGCCGCTCGACCTGCATCCTCACCGGGCGGCCGTCGACGCTGGTCGCGAAATCGGACGGAAAGGCGGCGTCGCTCTCGGCGAGGTCGGCGAGGTTGCGGTCCGGCATCGGGAAGGCGACGATATTGCGGACGTCGCGCGCGGTGCGGTTGCGGAACACGTAGCGGACGCGGATCTGCTCGGCCGAGACGTAGAGGTCCTCCGAGACCATGTCGATCGCGTCGCTCTGCTTCAGGACCAGGCCGCCGGCCGCCATCTCCGCGGTCGAATCGTTGGCGAGCGCGGCCGCGGCGAGGCCGGCGGCGGCGAGGATCGCGAGCGGCAGTGCGGGCTTCATCGGCGGCTCCCCCGGGATGCGGCCGGAGGCTAGTCGATCCGCTTGCCGAACACCACCAGCCGCTCGACCTCGGCGAAGCCGGCGGCACGGTGCCAGGCGTGGCTCGCCTCGTTGCCGAGGAGGGCGTCCGAGCCGAGATGGCCGTAGCCTTGGCCGCGCGCCCAGGCCTCCGCCGCCGCCAGCAAGGCGCGCGCGACGCCGCGGCGGCGGTGGTCCGCTTCGACCCAGATCCCTTCGACATAGGGCGCCGGCCCGGTCGCGCCCTCGGCATAGTTGCGCACGGCCAGTTCGATGAAGCCGACCGGCCTCCCCTCCGCCTCGGCGACGAAGGCGGCGTCGCGGGCGTCGGCGAGCTCCGCCGCCAGCGCCGCGGGATCCTCGTCCGGCCAGAGGCGCGCGCGCATCGCCGCCCAGGCCTCGCGGTCGTCGGGGCCGGGCGGTCGGACGATCACACGGTGAAACTCTCGCCGCAGCCGCAGCTGCCCTTGGCGTTCGGATTCTCGAAGGCGAAGCCGGCGGCGAAATCGTCCTCGACCCAGTCCATCCGGCTGCCGATCAGATAGAGGATCGAGGCGCCGTCGACGTAAAAAGTGCCGCCCGGAGTCTCGATCTTCTCGTCGAACGGCTTTTCCTCCGAGACGTAGTCGACCGAGTAAGCGAGGCCCGAGCAGCCGCGCCGCGGCGTCGACAGCTTGACTCCGATCGTCCCGTCGGGCGCGCGCGCCATCAACTCGGCGATCCGCGCCTCGGCGGCGGGGGTGAGGGTAAGGGCGGCCGGGCGGGCGCGCGTTTTTGTGCTGGTCTCAACCATATCTCACTCTCACCGTTCGTCCCGAGTAGCCGTCGAGCGAAGCCGAGACGGCGTATCGGGGGGTCCTTCGATACGGGCCCTCGCTACGGCTTCGCCTACTCGGTCCCTACTCAGGATGAACGGAACTCCTCCTATCCTGCTCGATCGAAGTACCACTTCGATCGAAACCTACAGCATTCCCAGTTCGAGCTTGGCTTCGTCCGACATCTTCTGCGGGTCCCAGGGCGGGTCCCAGACCAGCTCGACCTCGGCATGGCCGACCCCCGGAACCGACCCGACGCGCAGCTCGACCTCGCCGGGCATCGATTCGGCGACCGGGCAATGCGGCGTGGTCAGGGTCATCTTGACGAAAGCGTGGCGCTCCGCGGTGATCTCGACGTCGTAGATCAGGCCGAGATCGTAGATGTTGACCGGGATTTCGGGGTCGTAAATGTCCTTCAGCGCGTCGATCACCGCTTCGTACAGATCGCCGCCGGGGTCGACCTCGGACGAGCCAGGAGCCGGCTTCTGGGCGAGGAATCCCTCGAGATAGTCGCGCTTGCGCTCGAAGGTCTCGCGCGCGGCCTCGCCGTCGAGCGAGGCATGGTCGACGCGCGCCTTGGGCGGCGGCGCCGCCGCCTCCACTTCCTCGATCTCGATCTTGCGCTCCTGGTTCATGCGAAGATCCGCCTCACCCTCTCTATGCCCTCGACCAGCGCCTCGATGTCCCGGCGCCCGTTATAGACGCCGAAGCTCGCCCGCGCGGTCGCCTCGACTCCCAGATGGCGCATCAGCGGCTGGGCGCAATGGTGCCCGGCGCGGATCGCCACCCGGCTCTCGTCCAATATGGTGCCGATGTCGTGCGGATGCACCCCTTCGACGGCGAAGCTGACGATCCCGGCCGCATCGTCAGGCCCGAACAGGCGGACGCTGTTCAGCGAGGACAGAGCGTCTCGCGCCTCGCGGACCAGCGCCTGCTCATGGGCGGCGATCGCCTCGAGCCCGATCCCTTCGACATAGGTCACGGCCGCCTCGAGGCCGAGCACGCCGACGACATGGGGCGTCCCCGGCTCGAACCGGGCCGGAGGCGGGGCGTAGGTCGTGCCCTCGAAGCGCACCTGGTCGATCATCGCGCCGCCGCCCTGCCAGGGCGGCATACCGGCGAGCAGCTCCGCGCGGGCCCACAGCACACCGATTCCCGTCGGCCCGTACAGCTTGTGCGCGGAGAGGACGTAGAAGTCGCAGCCGAGCGCGGCGACGTCGACCGGCATGCGCGGCACGGCCTGGCAGCCGTCCAGGAGCAGCAGGGCGCCGACCCGGTGGGCGAGCTCCGCCGCGCGCCGGACGTCGAGGACGGAGCCGAGCACGTTCGAGACGTGCGCGAGGGCGACGATCCGGTGCCGCTCGGTGAGCATCCCTTCCATAGCGGCCAGGTCGATTCGACCGTCCTCCGTCAGTGGGGCGACGTCGATGACCGCGCCCGCTCGCTCGGCGATCAGCTGCCAGGGGACGATGTTCGAATGATGCTCGAGCACGGAGAGCATGATCCGGTCGCCGGGCTTCAGGTTCGCGCCGCCCCAGCTCCGGGCGACGAGGTTGATCCCCTCGGTCGCGCCGCGCACGAAGATCACCTCGTCGGGCGAGGACGCACCGACGAACCCGGCGACGCGGCGGCGCGCCGCCTCGAACGCCAGCGTCATCTCGGAGGAGCGCTGATAGACGCCGCGATGGACGGTCGCATAGGTCTCGGAATAGCCGCGCGCGATCGCGTCGATGACGGGGCGCGGCTTCTGCGCGGTGGCGGCGGTGTCGAGATAGGACCAGCCCTCCGGGATCGCCGGGAAGTCGGAGACCAGGTCGAGGGGGCGGGTGGAGACGGGCATGTCCATCAGCGCGCTCCCTCCCCATTGAGGGGGGAGGGGTGGGGTGGGGGTGGATTCGTCATTTGGGCAGCGTCTCCTCCGGAGACTCCACCCCTCCCCAACCCCTCCCCCTCAAGGGGAGGGGCTTTGCCGAACCAGTCCTCGACATCCGTTTCGAAAGCGTCGCGCACCGCTGCCTCTCCAATTCGCTCGATCGCATCCGCCACGAAGGCGCGCGTCAGGAGCGCCTTCGCTTCCACCTCCGGCACGCCGCGGCTGGCCATGTAGAAGAGCGCGTCGCGGTCGAGCTCGCCGACGGTGGCGCCGTGCGCGCATTTGACGTCGTCGGCGAAGATTTCGAGCTCGGGCTTGGCGTTGATCGTCGCCGTGCGGGAGAGGAGCAGCCCCTTCAGCGATTGCTCCCCGTCGGTCTTCTGCGCGCCGCGGGCGACCTCGACCCGCGCCGCGACCGAGCAGGCCGCCAGATCGTCGGCGACCGAGCGCCACAGCTGGCGGCTGGTCCCGCCCGGCGCTCCGTGGCGAAGGACGAGATTGGCGTCGTGCCGCTGGCGCCCCCGCGCCAGCAGCGCGCCGCCGACCTCGGCATAGGCCGACTCGCCCGAAAGCAGGAGCCGGCCGTCGATCCGGGTGTCGGAGCCGCCGGCCGCCAGCGTGGTTGCGATCAGGCCGGCGCCCTCTCCGACGAGCGCGCGATCGGCGAGGCTGACATAGCCTCCGCTGCCGAGCAGGCGACGCGCGAGCATCAGCCGGGCGCCCTTGTCCAGGGTGATACTGGCGAGCCGGTTGATCCAGCCGTCGCCCATGAAGGTCTCGAGGACCGACGCCTCCGCGTCGCCGCCGAGGGCGATCCGCGCGGGAAGGTGATCGGCGGCGCCGGTAGCGACATGGGCGATCTGGACGAGGCCTACCGGCGCGTGGCCGCGCTCGAGGCACAGCACCCAGCCTTCGGGACCGACGAGCCGTGCGAGGGCATGATCCTCGTCATGCCTGTCGACCGGGCCGATCACGATCGGTCCGAGACTGCTCGCCTCCGCCACGAGGCGGCCGTCCACGAACAGCAACCGCGGGCCCGGCACGTCGATCCATGGCAGCGCGTCGGGTACCGTACCCGCCGGCTTTCGGGCGGCGATTTCAGGAAGGGCCGAGAGATCGCTCCAGCGCCAATCTTCTTCTTGCCTCGGCGGAAGGTCGAGCAGCATCAGCGAGATTCTCCGGCGGTCCGCCGAAAGTCCGGAAAGTCCGTGTCATACGCGCGCGCGCGCGAGGGGCCCCTCATGCCGCCACCTCCGCATAGCCCTCGCGCTCGAGCTGGTGGGCGAGCTCGGCGCCGCCCGAGCGGACGATGCGGCCCTCGGCGAGGACGTGGACGAAATCCGGCCGGACGATGTCGAGCAGCCGCTGATAATGGGTGATGAGCAAAACCGCCTTGTCGGGCTTGCGCATGATCCGGTTGATGCCGTCGCCCACGACCCTCAGCGCGTCGATGTCGAGGCCGGAATCGGTCTCGTCGAGCACGGCGAGGCGGGGATCGATGATGCCCATCTGGACCATCTCGTTGCGCTTCTTCTCGCCGCCGGAGAAGCCGACGTTCACGTTGCGCTTCATCATGTCCATCGACACGCCGAGCGCATCGCCCTGCGCCCGCGCCAGGCGCAGGAAGTCGCCCGCCGACATCTCCGCCTCGCCGCGCGCGCGGCGCTGGGCGTTCAATGCGGTGCGCAGGAACTGGACGTTGGAGACGCCCGGGATCTCGACCGGATATTGGAAGCCGAGAAATAGCCCGGCGGCGGCGCGCTCGTGCGGATCGAGCGCGAGCAGGTCGATCGGCTCATCCGTGCTCCGGCGAAGGCCGGAGCCCTGGCCGCCATCGCCCGGCGCCTGCGACCCAGCGCTCCGGCCTTCGCCGGAGCACATGCTCGGCGCGAACGTCACGGAGCCTTCCGTCACCTCATAGCCGGGCCGTCCGCCGAGCACGTAGGAGAGCGTCGACTTGCCCGACCCGTTCGGCCCCATGATCGCGTGCACTTCGCCCGCATTCACGGCGAGGCTGATCCCCTTGAGGATCGACTTGTCGGCGACCGTGGCGTGCAGGTTCTCGATATGCAGCACGCTATTGTAACCTCTCGTTCCGCAATGGCACCATGAGCTGTGGGGGCGATCCGAGCATCACCGGATAGGTGTAGCTGTCCTCGAGGCGGTGAAAGAAGAGCGCGATCGCGTGTTGACGCTGGTTGACCGCTATGCGCGCCGGCTGCAGCGGCAGGTCCCGCTCCGCCTGTTCCTGACCCGAGATTCTGTGAGGGCGGCACGCGGCGAAGGCCGCCCCGACCCGCTCAACACGAGCGTTCAGTTCTGCCTCCGTGCGGGCGTCACGCCGCGCCAGAATCTCCAAATCGGGGACATGCCTGTTGATGCATTGGGCGTATGGCGTAGCAGCGCGCACCAGGCCCTGACGCTCTTCGGCCGACCAGTCATCCCATTGCGTGGGCATGTAGATCTGGAGGGCGAGGGCAGCGAGAATGATCATCCGACGCTCCCCTCCAGGCCGTTCCTCTTGAGGATCGGCTGGTCGGCGACGGTGGCATGGAGGTTTTCAATCTTCAACATGCTGTTTCCTGCTAGATTCCCATTTTTCGCGCATGCGCTTCCATTTGAGCAACCTTCTGCTCAACGTCTTTAATGGTTTCTTCAATATTTTTTATGTCAGCTTCGACTACGATAGTCTCACTAATCGTCTTGAGTATGTCAATCTTGGAGGGCAAACTATCTGTATCCAACTGCAGCAGATGCAGTTCAACAATCAGCCTGCTGATTTCGGTAAGATCTCTAAAATCTGCGTTTTTCTTTCCATATTCGTAAACTCGGTCCCGCAGACCCACAATCCTAGCGGTCAGACTTGTAGCTCGGCCCTTGAGTTCGTTCGTATCCATATGGGTCTCCCCGTGATCCGAAATGTGCGAGGCAACCTCACCATCTAACCGACGCTCCCCTCCAGGCTGATGCCGAGCAATTTCTGCGCTTCGACCGCGAACTCCATCGGGAGCTGCTGGAGGACCTCGCGGGCGAAACCGTTGACGATCAGCGCGACGGCATCCTCCTGGCAGAGGCCGCGCTGCATGGCGTAGAAGAGCTGGTCGTCGCTGATCTTGCTGGTGGTCGCCTCATGCTCGATCTGGGCGGTGGGGTTGCGGACCTCAATGTACGGGACGGTGTGGGCGCCGCATTTGTCGCCGAGCAGGAGGGAATCGCACTGGGTGTGGTTGCGGACGTTCTCGGCATTGGCGAGGACGCGTACGAGGCCGCGATAGGTGTTGTTGGAGCGGCCGGCGCTGATCCCCTTCGAGACGATCGTCGAGCGCGTGTTGCGGCCGATGTGGATCATCTTGGTGCCGGTGTCGGCCTGCTGCATGTTGTTGGTGAGGGCGACCGAATAGAATTCGCCGACGCTGCCATCGCCCCTGAGGATGCAGGAGGGATATTTCCAGGTGATGGCGGAGCCGGTCTCGACCTGTGTCCAGCTGATCTTGGAGCGGGCGCCGCGGCAGGCGCCGCGCTTGGTGACGAAATTGTAGATGCCGCCCTTGCCCTCGGCATCGCCCGGATACCAGTTCTGGACGGTGCTGTACTTGATCTCCGCGTCGTCGAGCGCGACCAGCTCGACCACCGCGGCGTGGAGCTGGTTCTCGTCGCGCATCGGCGCCGTGCAGCCTTCTAGATAGGAGACGTAGCTGCCCTTGTCGGCGACGATCAGGGTGCGCTCGAACTGTCCGGTATTGGCCGCGTTGATCCGGAAATAGGTGGAGAGCTCCATCGGGCAGCGCACCCCTTCCGGGATGTAGACGAAAGTGCCGTCGGAGAAGACCGCGCTGTTCAGGCAGGCGAAGTAATTGTCGCGCTGCGGGACCACCGAGCCCAGCCATTTGCGGACAAGGTCCGGATATTCCCGGACCGCTTCGGAAATGGAGAGGAAGATGACGCCGGCGCGCTTCAGCTCCTCGCGGAAGGTGGTGGCGACCGAGACGCTGTCGAACACCGCGTCGACCGCGACCTTGCGCGCGCCCTCGACGCCGGCGAGCACCTTCTGCTCCTCGATCGGGATTCCGAGCTTCTCGTAGGTGCGGCGGATCTCGGGGTCGAGCTCGTCGAGGCTCTTCAGCGTGGGCTTGGCCCGCGGCTCGGCGTAATAATAAGCGTCCTGGAAATCGATCGGCGGGATGTCGAGCTTGGCCCAGGTCACCTCCTCCATGGTCAGCCAGGCGCGATACGCCTTCAATCGCCATTCGAGCATCCATTCGGGCTCGTTCTTCTTGGCCGAGATGAAGCGGACCGTGTCCTCGTTGAGGCCCTTGGGCGCGAAATCCTGCTCGATGTCGGAGGTGAAGCCCCATTCGTAGGCAGAGGCGCGCTCGACCGCTTCGTGCGCTTCCTTGTTCCTGACCTCGCTCATCTCACTTCGCCTCGCAGAGGGTGGCGAGGCTGACGCCCTGCAGCGCCCCGCGCACGGCGCCGTTGACCAACCCCATGTGCGGCCGGACGTGGCAGGCTTTCTCGAGCGCGCATTCGTGGCGGGCGCCGTCGACGCAGGTGGTCATCGCGATCGGGCCTTCCACCGCCTCGATGATGTCGGCGAGGCTGATCCCCTCGGCGCCGCGGGCGAGCACGAAGCCGCCGCCCGTCCCGCGCGCCGAGCGGAGCAGGCCCTCGGCGGCGAGGCGGCCCATCAGCTTCTGCGCGGTCGGGAGCGGAACGCCGGTCTCGCCGGCGAGCTGCCCGGCGCTCAGCCGCGACCCGGCCGGGTGGCGCGCGGCGGCGGCCAGCATGACGACGGCGTAATCGGCGAGAGAGGTGAGGCGCATAAGGTCCAATCGGAGTGATTCGGTCCGATTGAGATGTGGGCCCCTGACGCCCGGGAATCAACCTTTTGCTGAGGAGCGAGGGGGACAGTCACTTTTCCGCCCCTCGGGACGCCGCTTCGCACCGGAGTGCGGAAAAGTGACTGTCCCTAAAACTGGTGCGGTCGAGAAGACTCGAACTTCCACGGCCTTTCGGCCACAGCGACCTCAACGCTGCGCGTCTACCAGTTCCGCCACGACCGCACGTGATGCACGCCGGACAGACCCGGCGCCGGTAGGAGCGGGGCCTCTACCAAAGGGGTCCCAGGGGTGCAAGCGGGGACAGTTACCTTGCTCGCAAGCTTCGGCGGATTCGCGCCGGCCGGGGAGCAAGGTAACTGTCCCCTCCCCCTAATACAGGAACATCGGCATGCCCTCGACGCGCATCAGCCGGGCGCGGTAGCCCTCGGCGTCGTAGAGCGCCTCGACGTCGACCGACTTGGTGCCGCGGAGCAAAGTGTCGGCGGAGACATGATCGTAATTGCCGCTGGTCAGCGCGACCATTCGCGCCTTCTCGCCGCGCGCCAACAGCTGCACCGCAAGGCCGCCGAAGGCGAAGCCGACCATCCGGTCCATCGCATCGGGCTCGCCGGCGCGCATCAGATAAGCGAGCTCCTGGTTGACCACCCCGCAGCCGAGCCGTTCGGAGATCGCCGCGCCGAGCTGCTGGCCGATGCCCAGGTCGCCGCGCTCGCTGGCGGGCTTGGCGATCTCGCCGCTGCCTCGCGACCCCAATATCCGCGCGCCTTCGGAGACGACGCACATCGCATAATTTGCGGGATTGCTCGACCGGTCTCCCGCGAGCAGGGGCAGCAGCGCGTCGAGGTCCGCCGGCACTTCCGCGACCACGGTGCGGTCGACCTGGGCGAGGAAGCCGGCGAGCAGGGCCGTCTCGCCGCTCCTGCGGCCGAACAGTTCGACCACGCCGATCCGCTCGTGGCTCTCGACGGTGGTGCGCAGCGAATTGATCGATTCGACCGAGCGGCTGACCGCGGTCGAAAAGCCGATGCAGTAATCGGTGCCGTAGACGTCGTTGTCCATCGTCTTGGGGACCGAGACGACCGGGACGCCCTGCGCGGCGAGGTGGGCCGAGAAGCGCAACGTGCCGTCTCCGCCCAGGGTGACCATCGCGTCGATTCCGAGCCGCTCGAGCACATGGAGGACGTGGGCGGTGCGGTCGCCGTCCTTGTGGGTGCGCGGGTCGACCCGGGAGGTGTGGAGGATGGTGCCGCCGGTGCGGTCGATTCCGCGCACGCTTTCCCGGCCGAGCCTCAGGCTGTGCGCGGCGACGCTGGCCGGATCGGCGGGATCGATCGCCATCACGCCTTCCCAGCCGCGGCGGAAGCCCAATGTCTCCCAGCCGAGATCGTCGGCCGAGAGCGTCACCGAGCGGATGCAGGCGTTGAGGCCCGGCACGTCGCCGCCCCCGGTCAGGATGCCGATGCGCATCGCCGCCTAGCCCGGAGGCCCGAAATTGAGCACGAGGTTGCGCCCGGCGGCAGGCGGGTCGACCTCGGCGCTGTTGAACGTCGCCGACTGGCGCGGCGCGAGCTCGGTCACCGGCGGCGCGATCTGCCAGACGTGGACGACGCGTCCGTCGCGGTCGCGAAGCTCGGCGCGGATCTGCGGCACCCGCTGCGCCTGCCCGGTCGGGTTGCTGATCCGTCCGGTGACGGTGAGCAGCACGTTGCCGCTGCCGAGCCGGCGCAGCCGCCCCTCGCCGGTGATGCCGAGCGCGCCGGCCCCGCTGCCGCCGGCCACCAGCCGGTCGCCGAAGCCGGGCAGGCCGAAATAATGGACGGCGAGCGCGGCCCCGCTCATCAGCACCGCCGCGGCGACTGCGAGCAAGGTCCACATCCGCGCCGGGTTGCGGCGCGGGCGGAAGGGCGGCGCGGGCGCGAAGGCGTCGTAGGATTCGGGCTCCGGCGCAGGCTCGGGCGGCGGCGGCGGCGCGCGCCGCGGCGGATCGGGCCGCTGCATCGGGGCGACAAAGGCCGGCGCCGGCGCCGGGGCGGGCCTCGCCGGCGGCGCGGCGGCGAGATCGAGCGGCGGCGGCTCCTGGTACCAGCTGTGGCGGCACTGGGCGCAGCGCACCTGCCGCCCGTTCGCCCCGATCGCGCTGTCGGGGACCACGTAGCGCGTCTGGCAGGCGGGACAGGAAAGGATCATGCGAAGCGCGGTCCCCGCGGAAAGGCGCGGGATTCTAAGCACGCATGACCCGCGCCATGCAAGCAAATGGCAGAGACAAAGCCCCTGCTTGAAGCGCCTTGGCCGCTCGTGCCATGCAGATGCGGCGTCCCAGTCATGGCGGAGCGGGGTTTTTGAACATAGCCGGCACCATCGTGCAGTTCGAGAATGTCGGCCTTCGCTACGGGACCGGGGCGGAGACGCTGTCCGATCTCAGTTTCTCGCTGCGCTCCGGGGGCTTCTATTTCCTCACCGGCCCCTCCGGCGCCGGCAAGACCTCGCTCCTGAAGCTGCTCTACCTCGCCCAGCGGCCGAGCCGCGGCCTCATCCGGCTGTTCGGCGAGGATATCGTCACAATGCCGCGGAAGCGTCTGCCGGGCTTCCGCCGCCGGATCGGGGTCGTCTTCCAGGACTTCCGGCTGGTCCCGCACCTTTCCGCTTTCGACAATATCGCCTTGCCGCTGCGCGTCGCCGGGGTCGAGGAGCGCGACCTTTCGACGCCGGTCTCCGAGATGCTCGCCTGGGTGGGCCTCGCCGACCGCTCGAGCGCCCGGCCGGCGACCCTCTCGGGCGGCGAGCAGCAGCGCGTCGCCATCGCCCGCGCGGTGATCGCCCGGCCCGAGCTGCTCGTCGCCGACGAGCCGACCGGCAATGTCGACCCGGAGATGGCGCTGCGCCTGCTCCATCTGTTCGACGCGCTCAACAAGCTCGGCACCACGGTGGTCGTCGCCACCCACGACCTCCACCTCCTCGCCCGCATCCAGCGCGCCGAGATGCTGCGGCTCGACCGCGGCCAGCTCGCCGACCCGACCGGCGCGCTCAGGAACCCGCCGCGCAGGGCCGATTCATGAAGCTTGCCGGCGACCATTTCGGCGCCGCCGGGCGGCGGCTCCTGCCCGAGGGGCGGATCGCGGGGCCTATGCCCTGGGTGATCGCGATCATGATGTTCCTGACCGTGCTCGCCGCCGCGCTGGGCCTCGGCCTGAGGAGCGCCGCCGCGCGGCTGGACGCCAATGTCGGCCAGCGCATCACGGTCCAGCTGATCGAAGCCAATCCGGACGCCCGGGAGCGCCAGGCGCGCGCAGCGGAGGCGGTGCTGCGGGGCTTCCCCGGCGTGACTGCGGTCGAGCGCATCGCCGACGCAGACCTCGCCGAGATGCTCGAACCCTGGCTCGGCGCCGGCGGTCTGGAGGGGGACCTGCCGCTGCCGGCGATGATCGACGCCGACCTCACGCCCGACGCCCACGCCCGCATCCCCGCGATCCGCACCGCGCTCTCCCGCGTGGCGCCGTCCGCCCGGGTCGACGACAACGCCCAGTGGCTCGCCCCGCTCGCTCGGCTCGTCGCCGCGCTCAAATGGCTTTCGGCGGGGCTCGTATTGCTGATGGTGGGCGCCGCGGCGGCGACCGTTGTGCTCGCCGCCCGCGCCGCGCTCGACACCCACAGGAGCACGATCGAGGTCCTGCATCTGATGGGGGCGACCGACATCCAGGTGGCGCGCCTCTTCCAGCGGCGGATCGCGCTCGACGCCTTGTTCGGCAGCCTGGTCGGGCTGGCGGCTGCGTTCGGCGTGCTGGCAGTGATCGGTGCGCGGGTGCGGGCGCTCGGCTCCGAACTGCTCGGCGCCGCCGAGCTTCCCGCCTCGGCGTGGCTGATCCTGCTGCTGCTGCCGGTCGCGGGCGTCGCGCTGGCGATGCTGGTTGCCCGGCTCACCATCCTCAGGGCATTGGGGCGGCTTCTATGATCCGCTTCACCGTCCGCATCTTCGCGTTCCTGATCCTGCTCTATGTGCTCGGCTACGCCCTGTTCGTGGTGGCGCTGCCGCAGCCGGCCGGCGATCGCCGCACCGACGCCGTCGTCGTCCTCACCGGAGGCGCCGGCCGGATCGAACGCGGGCTCGACACTCTGCGCCGCAGGCTCGCCGGCCGCATGCTGATCTCGGGAGTCCAGCGCACCGTCCGTCCGGAGGAGCTCGCCGTGCGCCACCGCGTCGACCCGGCTCTGTTCGAATGCTGCATCGACCTCGGCCGCGAGGCGATCGACACCCGGTCCAACGCCGACGAGGTGGCGCGGTGGATGCAGCGGCGGCGCTTCCGCTCGCTGCGCCTGATCACCACCGACTGGCACATGCCGCGCGCGAAGTTCGAGATCGCCAACCGGATGGGCGAGGACGTCACCATCGTGGGCGATGCGGTCCAGTCCAATCCGAGCCACCGGCAGCTCTTCACCGAATATAACAAGTTCCTGCTGCGCCAGTTTGCGGGCCTGGTCGGGATTTGATGGCGGCATTGCGCTCGATCGCCTTCGCGCTGGCCTTCTATGGCGGCACCGTCTTGTTCGTACTCGCCGCCTTCCCGGTCAGCCTGTTCGGATCTGGGCCGCTCCGCCGGCACGTCAGGAGGTGGGCGCGATTCCACCGCTTCTGTGCCTCGGCCATCCTCGGCATCAGGAGCCGCGTCGAAGGGCCCGTTCCGGCGGGCGCGGTGCTGGTCGCCGCCAAGCACCAGTCGATGTTCGAGACGCTCGAGATCGTCCTGGTCCTCAACGAGCCCGCGATCGTGATGAAGCGCCAGCTCGCCGACATCCCGCTTTTCGGGCGCGTGACCCTGCGCTACGGCTGCATTCCGGTCGACCGCGAGGGCGGCGCGGCTGCGCTGCGGCGGATGATGCGCGCCGCCCAGTCCGCGATCGACGAGGCCCGGCCGATCGTCATCTTTCCGGAAGGGACCCGCGTCGCGCCCGGCGAGCAGCCGGCGCTTCAGCCGGGCTTTGCCGGCCTGTACCGCGCCTTGCGGCTGCCGGTGGTGCCGCTGGCGCTGGACAGCGGGCGGCTGTGGCCCGCGCGAGGGCTGGTCAAGCGGCCGGGCATCGTGACGATGCGCTTCGAGGAGCCGGTCCCGCCCGGGCTGAAGCGCGGCGAGGTCGAGGCCGCCGTCCACGCGGCGATCAACCTGCTCGACCGATGACGCCGCCGCTGGGCATCATCGAAGGCTTTTTCGGCCGCCCCTGGAGCTGGGACGAAAGGCGCGCGGCGGTCGATTTCCTCGCCCCGCACGGCTTCGGCTTCTATCTCTACGCCCCCAAGTCCGACGCGTATCTGCGCGAACGCTGGCAGGAGTCGCACCCGGCCGGGGAGATGGAAGCGCTCGCGGAATTCGGAGCGCATTGCCGCGCGCGCGGCGTCCGCTTCGGGCTTGGCCTAAGCCCGTTCGAGATCCACCTGCGCGGCGGCGACGAATGGAAGGAACCGCTCGTTGCCAAGCTCGACATGCTCGCCGAGCTGAAGCCCGACGACCTCGCCTTGCTGTTCGACGACATGCGCGGCGACGTCCCCGGCCTCGCCGAGCGGCAGGCCGCGATCGTCCATTTCGCGGCGGAGCACCCCGTCTCCGATGGGCTCGCTTTCTGCCCCAGTTATTATTCCGACGACCCGATCCTCGACATCGCCTTCGGCCCGCGCCCGGCCGGCTATATCGAGGAGCTCGGCCGCCTGCTCGACCCGGCGATCGACATCATGTGGACCGGCGAGGAGGTCTGCTCGCACGAGATCGGAGTGGGTCACCTCGAACGCGTCGCGACGGCGCTTCGGCGCAAGCCGTTTCTCTGGGACAATTATCCGGTCAACGACGGCGCGCTTATGTCGCAGCACCTTCACCTTCGCGCCTTCACCGGCCGGCCGGCGGCGATCGGCGGCCATCTCGCGGCGCACGGCGTCAATCCCGCCTCGCAGCCCGTGCTGAGCCGGATCCCGGCTTTGACCCTCGCGGAGAGCTATGCGGCCGGCGGCGCCTACGAATATGGAAGCGCCTGGGACGGCGCCGCGGAGGCCGTGCTCGGCCACGGGCTCGCCCGCCGCGTCCGGCTCGATCTGCTGCTGCTCCAGGATCGCGGTCGCGACCGGCTCGGCGACCGGCTGCCGCTGCTCCGCGAGCGCTACGCAGCCTTCGAACATCCCGCCGCCCGCGAGATCGTGGCCTGGCTCGACGGCCGCTGGGAAGTCAGGGAGTCGCTGGTCCAGACCCAATGAGGTCTGCCGCGAGCAGGACCAGCATCTTGGCGTCGATGGCGGCGCCCTCGGCGCGCTTCCGCGCCACGAAGCCGGCGACGTCTGCGAGCGGCACGCGGTG
The DNA here is from genome assembly GCA_035628635.1 of Allosphingosinicella sp. Taxonomy (GTDB): domain Bacteria; phylum Pseudomonadota; class Alphaproteobacteria; order Sphingomonadales; family Sphingomonadaceae; genus Allosphingosinicella. The sequence goes on along the minus strand of DASPJJ010000032.1, from coordinate 1,103 downwards.
GACCTTGATGTCCTCGCCGGCCACGCCGCCGCCTTCGCCGGTCCGGGTCAGCCCCTCGGCCTTGAGCAGGGCGAAGCCCTCGGACGACATCCCGGGCGAGGCGAAGAATCGTCCAAGCTCCACCATCCGCGCGGCGCGGTAGCCGGTTTCCTCCTCGAGCTCGCGGATCGCCGCCTCCACGGCGCGCTCGCCTTCGGTCTCGTCGCCGACCAGGCCGGCGGGAAGCTCGATGCACATCTTCTGGAGGGGCGCGCGGAATTGCTCGACGAGGATCACGCGGCCGTCGTCGATGCCGACGATCACCGCCGCGCTGACGCCGCGCGTGCGCGAGACATATTCCCACTTGCCGCGGCGCTTGGCGGCGATGAAGCGGCCCTCCCAGACCGTCTCCTCGGGTTCCTCGGCCCCGGCGGTCACAGCTCGATGAGCCGGTCCGGAAGCTCGTTCGGATCGGCGAGCGTCTTGGGAAGCACGCTGGCGAGCACCTCGCCCATCAGCTCGACCGCGCGCGCCATGCCCTGGCCCGGCCGGCCGGCCTTCACTTCGTCGATCAGCGCGACCATAGCCTCGCCCCAAACCTCCGGCTCGACCTTCGAATGGATCGCCTCGTCGGCGACGATCTCGGCCCGCCGCTCCATCAGCGACAGATAGAGCAGCACGCCGGTGCGGCCGTTGGTCTTCTTCTCGGCGGCGACGCGGAACAGCTCCAGCGCGCGCCGCCCCACGCGGCGGTTCTTGGTGCCGCCCGGCGTCAGCGCCATCCTGAGCGGCCGCCAGACGAAGAGCAGCCGGACGACGAGGAAGACGATGGCGAGCTTCACCACCAGGAACAGCATGAGCAGCGGCCGCGTCGGCTCGGCGTTCCAGCCGAGCAGCATCGCGCCGATATCGTCGACGAAGCTCTGCGGGACGGCGGCGAATGCGGCCGGAACAAGCAGCATGGCCAGCACCGCCCAGTGCATCGCAACGTCGTGATAGGCGTCGGAGCGCTCGGCGACGATGGTGACGATCTCGCCGTCGCTGAGCCTTTCGGCCCGCGCGACCGCCTCGGTCACCAGCCTGTGGTCTTCCTCGCTGAAGCGCAGCATCACCACCCTCCCGAC
>DASPJJ010000031.1:0-8160 GCA_035628635.1 Allosphingosinicella sp. | reverse complement strand
GGGACGGCGACGGCCTCTCGGACATTGCCGCCCACCGCCTGTTGCTCGACCGGCCGCGAGCCTCGGGCGCCACACCCTTCGTGGTCGGGAGCGACGCCGGCCCCGGCTGCCCTGCGCCAACGCCCGACCGGCTCGCCACGCTCGCCGTCCTCGAACAGATTGCCGAGCGGGAGCGGGAGCTGCGCGACGAGGCGCGGTGGGCGGGCAGACCACGGCTCATCGAAGGCCATGCCGACGATTTTCGCTGCCTCAGGACGAATCGTCCGACAATCGTCTACGACGAGCGCGACATTGCCGCGCTCGAGCGCTTCCGGCCCGAAGTGCGGATGATCTCGGTCGGACCCATCACCTTCAACCGGGCCCGCGACCGCGGCCATGTCGGCTGGTCGGGGCACGGTTGGGGCACGGTTTCCCGGATCCGGCTCGTGAACGGGCAATGGCTTTTCGACCGGATGATGAGCTGGTCGAACTGATCGCGCGCTTGCAGGCGCGGGGCCTTTGTGATCGACTGCCGTGATGCCGCCCGCCGCCCCCGTCAGCCGCCCGATCGCCGAAGACGCGGTCTTCTGGGCGAAGTCGCGGCTGCTGATGCTGCGGCGCATGGCGCGCGATGCGATGGCGGCAGAAGTGCGGCCCGCGCGACGGCTTGCCGGGCTGCCCGCCGGCACCTTTCTGCTCGCGCTCGACGAGCGGCCGCTCTACACGCTGACCGAGCCGCGCGAGCGCGATCTCGAGCTCGGCAAGGTGCAGAATCTGCGCGTGGCCGCGGCGGCGATCGACGGGACGGTGATCGAGCGCGGGGAGACGTTCAGCTTCTGGCGCACCGCGGGCCGGGCGACCCGCGCCAAGGGCTATGTGATCGGCCGCGAGCTGCGCCAGGGCTGCATGATCCCGACGATCGGCGGCGGCCTCTGCCAGCTCACCAACGCCCTTTCCCGCGTCGCGCATGCCGCCGGGATGGAGATCGTCGAGCGCCACAGCCACAGCGCCCGGCCGGACGGCCTGTTCGTCGACGGCGCCACCGACGCGACCGTGTTCTGGAACTATATCGATTTCCGCTTCCGACCCTCGCGGACGGTGCGGGTCGGCGCACGCCTCACCGAGACCGATCTCGTCGTCCGGCTGGACGCTTTGCCGTGAGCGCGGTCCCGCGCAGCTGCGCGAGCTGCGACGAAACCGGCTGCGCGATGCACCGCCGGCATGGGCTGAAGGCGGCGCCGGCGGAGCGCACCTGCTTCGTCGTGGATGACGCCTGGCCCGAATTTGCGAGCTTCGTCGCCGCCAGCCGCTCGGCCGAAGACCGGTTGCTCGCGCCCGGCCTGTTCGGCCCCCGCCCGGCTCGTTATGCCTGGCCGGCGCCGATGCAGCATCGGGCCGCGATCGCGACCGCGCGGCGCCACCTCGTCATGCGCCGCGTCGCCCGGGCCCCCGGCGCGATCCGCCAGCGTGCCTATCTCGACGCCGACCGGGATGTGGCCAGGACGCTCGCCAAAGCCATCGACTATCGCGCCCGGCACCTCGTGGTCGCGCAGGCGTGGCTCCCCTGGCTCGAGGAGGCCGGCGCGCTCGGCGGCCGCAGCTTCGATGTGCTGATGAGCCGCTATCCGATCGCCGAGATCCACCGGCGGCTCGACGAGGCCGCGGCCGCGGCGCCTTCCGCCACCATCGCGGACTTCCGCGCCGATCCCGCGCTCGCTGCCCGCGAGGCGGACCTGCTCGCCCGCGCCCGCCGGATCGTCACCCCGCACGCCGGCATCGCCGCTTTGTTTCCCGATCAGGCGGTGAAGCTCGCCTGGCACCGGCCGCAGCCGCGGCCGCGGCGCGGCGGCGACCGCGTCGCCTTCCTCGGCCCGACGATCATGCGCCAGCGCCCGGACGTCGCGCGCGCGCACGCGGCCGCGCTCGACCGTCCGCTGCTTTTGTTCGGCGAGCTTCTCGAGGGCAGCGACTTCTGGGACGGAATCGCGATCGAGCGCAGGACGATGGGGCGCGGCTGGCTCGACGATATCGGCGCGATCCTCCACCCGGCGACGATGACCGTCGAGCCGCGCCGCCTGCTCGAGGCGCTCGCGGCCGGCGTCACGATCTATGCCACGCCCGGCTGCGGGCTCGATCCCGCCGACTACCTGCCCCTGGAGGCGTTCGCAGCCGCGCCTGACGAGCGCCGCCGCGCCGCCGCCTGACGTCGCAGCGGCGAAAATCCCCTCTCCCCTCTGGGGAGAGGGATAGGGAGAGGGGGAGTTCGATTCCTCGCAGAGTCGCGAAGAAGCTCGCACGAGCCCGCGAACTCCGCGCCAATATGTCTCCGCCCGAACGGGCGCTGTGGGGCATCCTGCGCGCTCACCGGCTGGAGGGTCTCAAGTTCAGCCGGCAGGTAGAATGCGGGCCCTATTATATCGACTTCGCGGCGCGAATGGCGCGGCCGGCGATCGAACTCGACGGCGAGACCCATGGTGGGCGGGAGGAACAGGATGCCGGGCGCACCCGGTTTCTCGAAGGCAAAGGCTGGACGTTGGTCAGGTTCACCAACTCGGAGTTACTGGCGAATCCCGAGGGCGTTGCGAGGGCTATCCTGATCGCTCCCGGGAGGGACGCTTGAGCGAAGACGACTCCCCCTCTCCCCGACCCTCTCCCCAGAGGGGAGAGGGAGATGCAGCCTTCGGGCCCCGCGCTTTACCCTTTCCGCCGGGCTAACGGGCCGTAAACCCGGTTTTTACGCCCATGATCTAGATCAGGCGCAGCGACGCCGCGACGATGGCGCTCGGGGAGGATCGGCATGGCTTCAGCAACAGCGGACTCGGTGGGGCGCATCCGGATCTCCGCCTTGTTCGAGTCGAGCCTCGCCGCCCACGGCAGCGGCGCCCATCCCTATCTCGGCAGCGACGACCTTCTTCGCGGACCCGACGCCGCCCGCAACCTCGCCGACGCCGTCCATTTCCTCTGCACCCTTCACGGCCGCCACCCGAGCGTGATCGACCTCGCCGCCGAGCGCACCGTCGACCCCTCGGCACGCACGTGGCTGATCGCCGCCTCCGAGGCCTTCGCGGCCGAGCGGCAGCTTCTCGCCGCGCTGGCGGTGGCCGCGGGGCCGGTGCCCGGAACGCCGGGCGGCAGCGCCAGCGAGGCAGCGGTGGTGAGCCAGCGCGGCGCCATCGCCACGTTGGGCCGGTCGGAGCGGCGCGGCTGCGCGCTCGGCGCCGCTTTGGGACTCGCCGCCGACTGGGCGCGGATCCGCGACGTGCTCGACGCCGCGGGCCGCAGGCTCGGCGTGGAGCCCCCGCCCTGCGCGCTGTCGGACCTGCCCGCGATCCAGGCCGTCGCCGAAGCCGCGGCCGTCTCCCCTCCGGTCGAGCGCGCTCTGCTGTTCGGCGCCGAGCAGATCCTCGTACAGCATCACGGCCTCTGGGCCCTCCTCGAAGCCCGCGAGCAGGCCCGCCGCGGGATTTGAGCGTGAGGGGCGGGCGCTTGCCCTCCCCCGAACCCTCCCCTATCCGCGCGTCATGCGCTTCGAAGGCACCAGCAACTATGTCGCGACCGAGGACCTCAAGGTCGCGGTCAACGCCGCCGTCACCCTGCGCCGGCCTTTGCTCGTCAAGGGCGAGCCCGGCACCGGCAAGACCGTCCTGGCGCACGAGATCGCCGGAGCGATCGGCGCGCCGCTGATCGAATGGCACGTCAAGTCGACGACCAAGGCGCATCAGGGTCTTTACGAATATGATGCGGTGGCGCGGCTGCGCGACGGCCAGCTCGGCGACCCGCGGGTCCACGAAATCTCCAACTACATCAAGCGCGGCAAATTGTGGGAGGCGTTCACCAGCCCGGAGCTGCCGGTGCTGCTGATCGACGAGGTCGACAAGGCGGACATCGAGTTCCCGAACGACCTGCTGCTCGAATTGGACCGCATGGAGTTCCACGTCTACGAGACCCGCGAGACGATCCGCGCCAGGGAGCGGCCGATCGTCGTCATCACCTCGAACAACGAGAAGGAGCTTCCGGACGCGTTCCTGCGCCGTTGCTTCTTCCACTACATCAAGTTCCCCGACCGCGAGACGATGCAGGCGATCGTCGACGTCCACTTTCCCGGCATCCAGAAGATTTTGGTCTCGAAGGCGCTCGACGTCTTCTACCAGGTGCGCGAGGTCCCCGGGCTCAAGAAGAAGCCGTCGACCAGCGAGCTGATCGACTGGCTGAAGCTGATCCTCCACGAGGACATGCCGTTGGACGTCCTGCAGTCGCGCGATCCCTCGAAGGCGATCCCGCCGCTCCACGGCGCCCTGCTCAAGAACGAGCAAGACGTCATGCTGTTCGAGCGGCTGGCGTTCATGGCGCGCCGCCCCGCCTGAATCGCTCAGTCGCGGCCTTCGGTGCGGAGGGCGGCGGCGATGTGCTCGGACAGCTGCGCGATCTGGTGCGTCGCACGGCGGTCGGCGGGGAAGCGGTAAACCGCCGCGAGATATTCGAAATCGAGCCTGGTGAGGCGCATCGGCGCGCCGCCGCCCGGATTGAACAGGCTGAGAATGGTGTCGGCGGGGGCGTCACCGGCGGCCGGCGGACGGGCGCCCGCGAGCGCGACCATCGCGGCGTAATCGGCGAGCTGGGTCAGCGTCTTGCCGATCGCGGCGTCGCGCTCGATCACCACGACCGCGTTCGTCACGACCTGCCGCGCCGACAGGTTGACGACCGAGCTCGAACGCACGGTCGAAAACGCACCGCCCCGGACCGAGACGCGATGGATCCCGCGCATGCCCTCGACGACGCCGTCCTCATTCTGCGTCTGGACGAGGCGCCAGATCCGCGCCGGCTCGCCGTCGGCGAGAACCCGCCTCAGATCCACCGGGCTGATCCCCGCGAAGATCGAGGCATCGCGGCGGCGCAGGTCGCGGACGAAGGCGGCGCCATTCTCGACGAAGAAGACCGAAACGTTGGGACGGCAGCCCATGCCGCCGACGCGCAACCCGGCTTCGGCGGCGACGTCGCGGATCCGGGCCGCGATCCGCGCTCCCGGGACGAGGGGCATGCCGAGCACCTCGGGGCAGACCGGATGGCGGAGCCGCGCCAGCTGCCCGTTCACGGTCTGGGAGACCTGGGCGACGTAGCGGTGGACGGTCTGCCGGTCGACCCGCTGGCCGGTGACGACGATCGGGGTGCGGGGAGCGGGGGTGGACGTCTGGGCGGCGAGCAGCAGCGCCAATGCGGCGGACAACATCGCGAGGACCTTCCTGTCTCTGTCGGCGCGGAGCAGGATAGTGAAGCGCCTCCGCCAAGTCCATCGCTCCGTCCGTTGCCGCCGCTCGCTGCCCCGGCTAGGCTCGCCCGGCATTCCGCCCTGGGGGAGACCCGATGATCCGCAGCCTTGCAGCTTTGTCGCTGATCCTCGCGCCGGCCGCGGCCGCGGCGCAGAAGCCCCCCGAGACCGCCGCCCCGCCGCGGGTGATCGAAGGCGCCGACCCGTCGATCTGGCAGGGCGATGCGGAGACGGGCCCGATCGTCCAGCGCGAGAGCGGGATCGCGCTGCCCGAACGCTTCGGGAATTTCCGGCGCGTCCGGGTCGGCGGCCTCAGCAGCACCGACGCCTTCGCCAACTATCGCTATGTGAGGGAGAATGGCGGCTCGAGCCTCGTCACCGTGATGCTGTTCCGCCCGGGCACGCTGCCCGAGCACCGGCTGCCGATCTCGGTGGCCGCGATCAGCGTCCGGACCCCGCAGGCCTTTCTCTGGACCGACGGGCCGTTCCTGGTCGGCTCGACTCCGGAGCTGCGCGGCTACAAGGCGGCGTTCAAGACCGGCATCGGCCCGGACACGGTGATGGACTATCTCTATTTCTTCCCGCTCGGCGGCTGGACGGTGAAGGTCCGCGCGACCGTCGCCTCCCCCACGGATATCGAGCATGAGCGCGAGGTCGACGCGCTGGTCCGTGGCCTCCCCTGGGACCAGGTCCTGCGCGCCGCCGGCACGTGCAGCGGCTGGGCCTGCCGGCTCGACCGCGCCTTCCCGTTCAACAGCCATATCTCGGAAGGCATGCCCGAGCTGGTCCTCGGCCGCGGCCCCTCGCCCGCGCCGGTCTACAGCGCGCACGGCTACCGGCTGATCCCGGTGAGCGACCGGACGCTGCCGCACGTGATGGAGCAGACCTTCGGCTCGGTGAACGTCCGCGCCCCGCTCTTCGCGGTCGAGAACGGGAGCGGCCGAGATCGCCGCGTGCATCGCTTCTTCAGCGGCCAGCCGACCGAGGCCCAGTTCGAGCGGACGGTGGGCATGCTGCGCGAGCATCCGGAGCCGGGGCCGCTCGTCTCGCCGATCGAGGCGGCGTGGCATCTCGGCCTGCTGGAGTGACGCGGTGACCCTGCATCGGGCGGGCTGCCTGTGCCGCGCGGTCCGGATCGAGATCGCGGCCGAGCCGATGGCGGCGCGAATGTGCTGGTGCCGGCTGTGCCAGTATCTCGGCGGCGGCAGCGCGACGGTCAACGTCTGCTTCCCGTCGGGGGCGGTCCGCACCGCGGGCGAGGTGCGCTGGCACGAGAGCGTCGCCGACAGCGGCACGAAGATGCGTCGCGGCTTCTGCCCCGCCTGCGGAACGCCTCTGTTCAGCGTCGCCGAATCGCGCCCGCACCTGGTCTTCGTCCGCGCCGGCGCCCTCGACGAGCCGGACCTGATCGCCCCGCAAGCGATCATCTGGACCGGTGCGGCCCCCGCCTGGGCGTCGCACGACCCCGCCGTCCCCCGCTATCCCGCCCAGATTCCGCCGGTGGCGTAAGAATGTCGTCGACTCCCCCTCTCCCCGGCCCTCTCCCCGGAGGGGAGAGGGAGCAGTGTGGCAAAATCCCCGCTCCCCTCTGGGGAGAGGGTTAGGGAGAGGGGGAGTCCATGCCGCGCAGAGACCCCAGGAAGCTCGCACGCGCGCGCGATCTCCGCGCCAACATGTCGCCGCCCGAACGCATGCTCTGGAACATCCTGCGCGCCCACCGGCTCGAGGGGATCAAGTTCAGCCGGCAGGTCGAGTGCGGGCCTTATTACATCGACTTCGCGGCGCGCATGGCGCGGCTGGCGATCGAGCTCGACGGCGAGAGCCATGGCGCGCGAGAGAAGCAGGATGAGGGGCGGACACGGTTTCTCGAAGGCGAGGGCTGGCGCGTGATCCGATTCACCAACTCGGAGCTGATGACCAATGCCGAAGGCGTCGCGAGAGCGATTCTGATCGCTCTCGGGAGAGACTTTTGAGCGCGATCCGGACTGCGGAATGAACGGGCGCGGGCATACCCGCTTCGAGCGGATCCGCGTCGCGCTCGAGCAGGCGACGGTCGCGGGCGGGTGGCCGAGCCGGATATACGAATTCCTGCTGTTCGGCTTCAAGCAGGCCTGGGCGTGCCTGTTCGGGGGGCTGCTGCTGGCGCTGCTGCTCGGGACGCACTTCTTCTATCCTGAGGGCGCGGCGCTCGCGCGCTACGATTTCCTGGTGATCGCGGCGGTGGCGATCCAGGCGGCCTTGCTCGGCCTCAGGCTGGAGACGTGGGAGGAAGCGAAGGTGATCTTCGCCTTCCACGTCGTCGGCACGGCGATGGAGCTGTTCAAGACCGCCTACGGCTCCTGGGCCTATCCCGAGCCGAGCCTGCTCCGGATCGGCGGCGTGCCGCTCTTCTCGGGCTTCATGTACGCCGCGGTCGGCAGCTACATCGCCCGCATCTGGCGGATCTTCGACATCCGCTTCAGCCATTACCCGCCGCTGTGGACGACGGCCGCGCTCGCCGCCGCCATCTATGTGAACTTCTTCTCGCACCACTGGCTCCCCGACGTCAGGGCGGCGCTGATCCTCGCCACCCTCCTGCTCTTCCGCCGCAGCCGTTTCTGGTACCGCCCGTTCCGCAAGGCGCGCTGGATGCCGGTTCCGCTCGGCTTCCTGCTCGTCGCCCTGTTCATCTGGATCGCCGAGAACGTCGCCACCTTCTCGCGCGCCTGGGTCTATCCGGACCAGGCGGACGGCTGGACCCCGGTCTCGCCGGAAAAGCTCGTCGCCTGGTATCTGCTGATGATCATCTCGTTCGTGCTGGTGACCCTGGTCCATCGGCCGCAGCCCCTTGGAGGCGCGGTTGACTCCGGTGTCGCGACCGATAAGGTCCGCCTCTCTCGAGCCGCCGACTGAGAGCTTCCCGATGTCCTCGCACG
>DASPJJ010000030.1:0-117507 GCA_035628635.1 Allosphingosinicella sp. | reverse complement strand
GTCCCGGTCGCGCGCGAGTTCGGCGAGCGGGATATGCAGATAGAGGCCGGCGCCGCGACGCCGGCTGCGCGGGCGCGGCGAGTAGAAGCCGACGTCCGCGGTATCGATCTCGTCGACTTCGACTTCGAGGTCGATCGCGTCGCCGTTGAGCAGCGGCATCCGCGAGGTCGCCGGGACCACATAGGGGAAACGGTCGGCGATTCCCGTGTAGAGCGGTCGGTCCCAGTGCCGGCCGCCGTCCCGCGAGAGATGAAGCCAAAAGGCCCCTTTCGAGACCTCGCCGGTCGGATCGTAACGGTGGGAGGCGCTGATCATCACCGCCCGCTGGCCGATGCGCTCGAAGCGGACGGCAACGAAGCCCTCGGGCAGGGCGGCGATGTCGCGCGGCAGTTCGGCTGCGCGCGGGCGCAGGCCGCGAAAGGCGGCCGGTAGCGGATGCTCTTCGAAGGGAGGCGGGACGGCTTCGACCGTGCGGATCGGAGGGGGACGGATCATCCCTTCCTCCACATCCGCATTGGCCGCCAGGATGCGTTCCAGTTCGGCTGCCACCGCCGCTCTCGCCTCCGCCAGCCCCGGCACCGGCAAGGCCGCCAGAGCCGCCCGCTGCGCGCTGCGATCCTGGTCGTCATCGTCCTCGTCCAGGATGGTGCGGAGGCGCGACGCCCGGGCCGCGTCGCAGAGATAGGCGAATTGCGCCTCGGAGAAGACGCGGCAACGCAGCTCCGTCATCGCTCCGATCGGCGACTGGTCGAAATATCCGAGAAACGCCTCGGCCAGCGGGTAAGGGTCCTCGTCCGGGTGGTGCAGAAGGTGATCGAGCAGGAGCAGGTGGACGTCGCTCTCGCGTTGCACCTCGTAGGGAATGTTCGCGCACGCGGGATCGGGCCTCCCCCGGTCGCGCCATGTGCAGCCCGCCACGCGCCGCGTCGCGGCAAGGCCGCCATGGTCGGCGAGAAGCGCTTCGGCCTCGCCTGTACGGCCGGCGAGCGCATAAGCGGCGGCGAGAGCGAGCTTCAGCGATTCGTCGCGCCGCTCGGTCCTGACGACAACCGGCAGGCCGTCGACGAGGGCGGTGAAGCGGCCCGCCTCCCGAACCAGCGCCCGGCGCCGCATCGCGTCTGGAAGGCTGTCGAGCAGCGCCACCGCACGCTCGGTCAGCCCGGTCTCGAACAGCAGCATCGCATGCCGGCCGTGGAGCCAGGCCGCGAGCATCGGCCGGTCGGCCTCCGCGATCCTCGCCAGCGCCGGCGGGGCGGTGAGCCATTGGAGGAGCGGCAGCGCCTCCCTCGCTTCCAGTTGCCCGTAATCGGCAAGCCGGACCAGGGCGGCCATCCCGCGGTCCCGCGCCGCTGCGGCGGCGCGGAGCGCGTTGTCAGGGCATTCGGCCGCGTTGGCGATCGCCCAGGCGTCGTTCGCCGGGTCTGTCGATCCGGCCATCAGGGCGGCGAAATCCCCGCTCGAGCAATGGTCGAGGGCGTGAAGGCTTTCAGCCGCGACCTGCAAGGCGATCGGCGCACGGCGCGTCGCCCGGACGAGGGCGAGCAGGCGCCGGCGCAGCTCGGCCGTCTCGTCGCTGCCGGGCTCCAGCTGATATTGGCGCGCGCGGACGACGAGCCACAGACGCGCCAGTTCGCGCATTGCTTCGGCTGCGATTCCGTAGCGACGCGCAGCCGCGTCGGTTGCGCTGTCGAACGTGCTCGCGGCGGCCGCCGCGCGCAGCGCGTCCTCCCACGCCGACAGGGGCTGCGGCGTGAAGCGGCGCGCCCGGGGGTGGCCGCGCACGAAAGCCGCGATCTCCGATTCAGTCGGCGACGTCGCGGACGGCGGCGAAGCGGACAGCAGCAGAGCCGCCAGCAGGATACCCGGTCCCGGATTCATCGCCGCCACATCCGCATGAGCCGCATCCTAGCGTCTCCGCGAAGAATGTCAGGCGCGACGAGCCCTCAGGCGGCGATCGCCATCTCTTGGGGCTCGACCGGGACGGCTTCGGGCTCCACCATCGCGGGCGCCGCGAGGCGCGGGTTGGGGGCGATCCAACGCGACAAAGCGACGAGGATCCCGGCACCCAGATAAGAGGCGATCGCGGCGATCGGGTTGAAGAACAGGAAACCGGTCATGCCGAGCCGCAGCAGCAGCGGGCTGATCCGGAAATCCTCGCCGAGCGCCTCGCAGACGCCGAGAAAGGTGTCGTCGCGGGTGAAGAGATTGCCGTCCTGCATGTTCGTTCCCCTGGCGGTGCGGGCCCCGGGCCCGCGCTGATGGGAAACCTCAGCACGAGGCGTGCCAGATGGAGAAAATGCTGACTTCCCAGACCCTTGACCGGAGGACCGTCGGCGGGTACCCTCGGCCGGGTTCGCACGTTGGCCCAAGCTTTGGGAAATGCCGCCAATACCGATCGATTGCGGAACGGGCGGCCGGCCCCGGCGCAAGATTTGTTCGCGCGGCCGATATTCTGTGCTAACCGAGCGCTTGGCTCTTGGGGGAGTGGCAATATGCACCGACTGATGCTTACCATGGCGGCGTTCCTGGCGGCCCCTGTCTCGGCGATTGCGGCCGAGCCGAGCGGCGCGCCGATGGCCGAGCCCCTCGGTGGCCTCTCGCAGGACCGGATGCCGACCCGCGAAGCTCCGTCGGCCCAGCCGAGCGAGGCGCGGGCCCCCGCGACGGCTCCGGCCGCCGGCGAGCGCGCGACGCCGTCGCGCGACGACATCACCGTCACCGGCGAGCGCGAGGCCGAGCGCCGTCGCCAAGAGGAGGAGCGGGTCGTCTGCCGCCGCGAGGTCCGCACCGGCTCGATGATGCCGCAGACCACCTGCCGCTCGGCCGCCGAATGGGCGCGAATCCGCGAGCGCAGCATCGAACAGCTCGACCGGATGCGCGCCGACCGCCGCTCGCGCGATCATACCAACGCCAACCGCGACAACCAGTGATCGGGCAGTGATCGGCGGCGATCAGGGCGCCGCGCCCGGCTCCCCTCGCGGGACGAGCGCGCCGCCGACGATCAGCCTGTAGGTGATCGCCGAGGCGGCGCCCGCGGCCGCGCCCACCAGAATGAGGGGCGGTACCGGCCCCGTGAGGGCCAGTGCGAGGCCGATCCCGCCAAGCGCTCCGGCGGCGATCCAGACGCGCTTCCGCCGCAGCCGCGGCGCCGCGCGCGCGGCAAGGGTCAGTGCCGGCCCGAGCAGCAGCACCGGCCCGAAGGCGAAGAAATAGCCGTAAATCCCCGGGATGGTGAGCCAGGTTATGGGGAATAACGGCGCCATCAGCAGCGCGCGCAGCGGATCGTCGCCGAGCAGCCCGGCGATCAGCAAGCCCGCGGGCGCCGCCATCGCCGGCGCGACCGCCACCGCGATCGCGGTGCGCACGGCCAAGTCCAGCATTCCAGCGCGCATTGCGGCCGCCTCCCCCTTCAGCCGCCGCTCCGCCGCCGCCGCCCCGACGCGTACCAGCCGAGCGCAAAAGCGATCGCAGCCACAGCGGCTACGGTAGCCCACTCGATCAGGATCGCTTCGTTCATATGAGCCTCCGAATGTCTGCGGGCGCGATCCTGCCACGTCGCGAGGCGAGGTTCCACTCCCGGCCCCCCTCAGTGCGCCGGAGAAAGCCGCCGCGCCGCGAGGAGCCGCACCGGCCGCATAAGTCCCGCACGCTCGGGCGCGAGCGGGCAGACCAGGAACCGCCCCCACAGCCGGTCCGCGCGGTTGGCGCGCAGATAATGCGCTACATTGGCGGGGACGACGTCCGCCGCCTCGGCATCGAAGCCGGCCGTGGTCACCCCGAGCAGCCGCCGCGTCCCCCCCCCCGGATGCGATAGGCCGGCGTCCCGTTCCCGCCCTGCAACCGCCCCTCGACCCAATGGCACGAATGCTCCGCCGCTCGCGCCTCGCTCGACGCTGCCGACGACCCGGCGAGGAGGGGAAGCAGGAAGGCGATCGGCATGGTCACGCATTATCCCGCCGTTGAGCGAACCGATTCCCGCTGAAAAATCGGGCCGGGTCAAGGCTGGAGGAAGGGGACCCGAATATGCGATGCCCGTGCGATGGGCGCCACGCCAACCTGCCGGCTCGCCACCCCTGGAGGCGGGGCAATCTCCTTGGCCCTGCTGCTCGCAGTCTCGGCCTGCGACCGCATCCCCGAGGACGAGCCGCTCGACGGCGGGTTCAGGCTGGAGCTGGGTACCAAGGCGGAGGAGACCGAATATCTCCTCGCCGACCCCTGCTGGCGGCGCGAGCGCGGCGGATGGCATTACAGCATCGGCCATTGCGCCGAGATGCTGCCGCCGCGGCGGATGACCGGAATCTGGGTGACCGGCTTCGAGGAATCGAGCTTCTTCCCCGGCGACGCGGCCGTTCCCAGCCCGAACGATCCGCGCCGCTTCCGCCTCCTCCTGGAGGTCGACGAAGCGCGCATCCTCGCCCTCGCCGGCCCCGCCGCCCCCAGCCCGGCGTCCCGCGCCTTCGCGATCAGCTTCGTCGGCCGCCGCACCCGCTATCCGCTCAACGTCGATTGCTATGGCGGGCGCGATTACGGCTTCGTCGCCGACCGGGTCGACGGCGCGCGCTATCTCGGCGAAATCGGCTTCCCCGAACCGCCGCCGCCGCGTTCCGCGCGCCGCGCCTATCGCGGCTTTCGCCCCAGCGGCGAAGGCGGGGTCGTCGGAAGGATGGAGCGGGAGGCGCTGCGCGAATGCCTGCGGCGCAACCCCCCCGACCCTGCGGCGCCAGGGTCCCGCTGACCGGCGCCTGTGTCCTCGTCAACGCGAAGCGCCCGCCGCCTTGGACATCTCGTTACGCTGGTGATACGAATCCCCTCGCGTCGCGGCGCGGGGGAGGGCCGCGCGCCGGCCGCCGCGCCTTCCTTCCTCCGCCGAAAGGAGCGCCGCCATGGCGAGGCCCGTCAAGTTCGCCCATGTCGTCTACATGACCCGCCGCTACGAGGCGATGATCGCTTGGTACCAGGAGGTGTTCGAGGCCGAGATCGTCAACAAGGACCCGGCGCTCGCCTTCCTCACCTACGATGACGAGCACCACCGCTTCGCCTTCGCCAATCTCGACCTCCTGAAGCCCGACGGCGGCGGCCCCGACGAGCGCGGCCAGATCGGGGTCAACCACGTCGCCTACACCTACGCCAATGTCGCCGACCTCCTCGCCACCTACGAGCGCCTCAAGGCCGCCGGTATCCACCCTTATTGGCCGGTCCACCACGGCCCCACATTGTCGCTCTATTACGCCGATCCCGACGGCAACCGGATGGAGCTCCAGGTCGACGCCTGCAGCGCCGAGGAGGGGCGCGCGATGCTCCAGGCGACGGACAATCCGGTGGGGGTGCTGTTCGACCCGGAAGCCCTCGCGGCGCGGTGGCGGGGCGGGGAGGCGGAGGAGACGCTGCTCGCGCAGCCGACGGGGCAGATGTCTCCGATTCCGGCGGCGCATGGGCTGACCTGAGGGACGACCCGTGGCGGTCATGTGACTGTCACCGTCCTCTTGGGCTGACAACCAAGGCGCCCGCGCTTCCCTGCGACGGTCTGGTGGCCGTCACTCATCCAATCTGCTTGGCGACCGTCACCGTCGAATCGCAAGCTTGCCTATGTCGCGGCTATCTGGAACTGATGCAGCACACCGATGGGGGGCACCGTGGCCGGGCTGCCGGGACTGGATGGAGAAGGACGGCAACTGGTCGCGAAGAGCCTATGGCGCGCTTGGCGTCACGACGGCCGAGGTGCTGCGATCCTCTCCGGAATTTCTGGTGTAGGTAAGACGGAGCGCCTGATCGCCCCTCTCGTTTCACGGGCACGCGATCAGAAAATAATAGCGGTCCACGTCGATGTTCCGGCACAGCCCCTCGACCTTGAGCGCGAGTTGCTTTCACGTGTGAGCGAGGCTGTAACCGATAGTATTGGAAGCAGCATAGCGAAGGACGTAGTGAACGCCACCGATCTCGCGACCGGGCTGAAACTGGTCCTAAACAACGGCGGCCTGATTGTTGTCGACGAGTTCCAGCGCCTCCTGCATCCGCGGTCCGGTGCCCCGCTTGAGCCTTTCTCGGAACAGTTCGCTAGGCTTGCGAGGCGATCGCGCGACGGAGGGTGTCTCTGGCTTGTCTCGAATAGGTATATAGACCCGCTATGGACGGAGCCATTTCACGTTGCAATTCTTGAAGCGCCGACAGACACGAAGGACGCTATTCGTATCGTCATGGAGTCCATCGCGACGGCCGATGCGAGGGCTCGCTTGCCTGAAGCACGTTTTCAAGAGGTTGCGTATCGGTTTGGCGGTAATCCCCGTGCCCTCAGGCTGCTGGGGCACATGCTGCGTTTTTACGACTTAGAGGAGTTGATTGGACCTGCACGTGCAATTTCAGAGGGTTTGAACACCGAAGATCTAGTAAATACCCTTGAACACAGCTTACTCGCGAAAGCGCGTGAGGGCCTCTCAAATGCGGCGCACGAGCTGCTGCGCAGACTAGCCGTCCTGACGGAGTTTGCGCCCATGAATCTCATCGAGGCTATGGGCGCACAATTAGGTAACGTCGAGTCTCTACTCCGCCAAATGCATGATCGATTTCTAATTGAACAGCGAAAGGGGCTTCGGCGCGTCCACCCCATCGTTCGCGAAGTCGAATTGCCAAGGCTGATGCGTGAGGAGAAATTATACTGTAGCGCTAACCGACTGGCTGGCAAATGGTACTCTGACCAAGTAGTAGAAAATCCGAACGGTGGAAATGAGGCCGCACTCGCCACAAATCTTGCTAGCGCGCATTACCATCTGACGGCAGCAAATGCACACGCAGAGCTGACGACGGTACTCGATAGCATTCGCCCTTACATCGAACGGCGATTCAACTGGTCAGCTCGTACTCCATCCAGCGCCACTGATCTTAATGCCCAAATCTCACTGCTCGAGGTTTTTTTAAAGACTCCTGGATTCGCCGCAGTTGAATTCCATTTGGGACGTTTATTGCAGTCTCGTAGCCAGGGCGATGACCTTCGCAAGGCCTTGAATCATGCAAAACGCGCCTGCGTCGGCCAGACATTTTCCCACCCTTGGGTATTACGGCTTCAAATCGAGTATCAATTGAACGGAGCCGATGCGGCAGTAGCGGTCGGTCGCGAAGCAATAAAGACGGTCGATCCCGCGAAGAGTCTTTTCGCCGTTTACCAGATCGTTGCAGCTGCACTGAGTCATGCTGGCGAAGTAGCTGAGGCAGTGCAATTGTGCATGGAAGGCGCCGAGCACGCATTACACGAAGGGTACCGCTTAATAGAAGAGGCGCTTTTTTATGCGGCAGCAATGCCGACGGCGAAAGAGCTTGAGCGGATCCGCGACTGGATCAGCCAGCGAGAAGGCTTTGAGAATAAGATGGCGCTGTTGGACGTTCTCCTTGACGAACATAAGGGGGACTGGCGGGGTGCTGCTGAGCGCGCGCGGATTGAGCGTCGGCGCTATCCGTCTTTTGTGCATCTTGCATTGCACGAGGCCTTGTGCCTGCTAGGCGCAAACGCGCCGGATGAAGCGCAAGATGCGCTCGATCGATTTCCAGGAGGGGTGAGGTTCAGCACGAGAATTGCGGCCACATGGCTCGCGGCTCTGGTCGCGCTCCGAGCTGGGGACGTGGCGCGCGGACAAAGCTTGACGGCAATCTACCTGGCAGCGCCAGCGCCAGCTTCCCCTTCGGTGCTAGAGAGAATGCTCATCCGGGAATGGGATACGCGAGTTCGGACTCTTGGGGAGGCAAATCCAGCTCTGAACTTTCCTATTCTGCCGCCGACCCTTTCCGGACTTTCTGCTCCAGTCATCCGCCCTCAACATGGCCCTCCTGTGTTACCACATTACTCCTCCGCAGCTCTTCCGGAGGAACAGGCCTTGTCCGACAAGTTGCGCTTTCTGATAATTGGTACCGAGTGGGCGTCTGGGCAGGGGGGGCTTAGCACCTTCAATCGCCAACTTTGTTTGGCACTGGCTGCCTATGGCGTGGAAGTCGCCTGCGTAGTGATCAACGCAAGCGTGGAGGAGATCGGTCAAGCGGCGCAACTGGGGGTGCGCCTCATTGCTGCGAAACGTACGACAGGTGTCGAGGAACGGGAGTGGCTCGCGCGGCGACCAACCGAGTTGGGCGCCGGTTATACCCCTGACTTCATCGTGGGTCACGGACGGATCACCGGGCCAGCGGCGCTGCGCTTGTCCGAGGACAGCTACCCGGCTGCGAAGCGCTTGCATTTCGTTCACATGGCGCCTGATGAAATCGAGTGGCACAAGCTCGACCGCGAAGCGCCTGCGGGCGTCCGAGCCGAGGATCGAACCCGTCAGGAACTCGAACTTGGACGAGTCGCACATCGGGTAGTCGCCGTCGGTCCCCGTCTGTACGGTCGCTATGCACGAGACTTGCAACCCTTTAAGGTCCCACCGCCGATCAGGTTCGATCCGGGTTTCGACGCGAGAGAAAATACACTGGTCAGTGGGCCCCCGCCGGGGCCGTGGAAAGTGCTGCTGCTCGGTCGTGCGGAGGATTACCTCTTAAAGGGAATTGATCTTGCTGCACGAGCTTTGGGCCGCATAGCGCAAGCGCGCCACCAAGAGTGGCCGGAAATCGAGCTTGTGGTGCGCGGAGCCAAGCCGGCCGACTTAGACAGTTTGCGCCAGCAACTCCTGAAATGGGCAGCTTCGCCCCGTCTCCAGGTAGTGGTTCGTGCCTTTACGTCTGATGAGGAGACACTCGACCATGACGTCGGGACCGCTAGCCTCGTTCTTATGCCCTCGCGTCGCGAAGGCTTCGGCCTCGTTGCTCTTGAGGCTATCGTTGCGGGGGCGCCGGTGCTGGTGAGCAGCCGCAGCGGCGTTGCACAACTGCTCAGAGAAACGCTCAACTCTGAGCACGCCGCCCGCGTGATTGTCGAAACGACCGGGGACGAGGTCAGGCCCGAAACGGACGTGCAGGAGTGGGAGCGGGCGATCGACGGATTGCTGCGGGACCGGGACGCAGCCTTTCGACGAGCGGCAGAACTTCGGGACACCCTCTCCGCTCGTTATAGCTGGCGGGCCTCCGTCAACTTTCTGCTCTCTAGCCTCTGACCAGGTGTTCCCAGAAGGCGTCTTACGGCCACGCGCGGCCGGTCAGCGTCGACTGGTCGAGAAGGCTCCGTATCTTCCGCGCCCGGCTAGGATGCTTCAGCGTCCGACGCGCCACCGCCCCGATCGGCCCGATCCGCTCGCGGGTGATGGAGAAGTGCTGCCCACTTCCTGAGCGTACGGTCGGCGCTCCTCTATCCGGAGAGCTTGCGTCCAGCTTAGCCGGGGAAGTCAGGAATCCGGCTCCTGGCCCCAATCGGGGATCTTGCCCCTCATCCCCGCGGTCGCCACGCTGAACCCGGAAATCAGCAGCGGCGCAACAAGCATCATGATGGTTCCGAGGCCGATATTGACGCCGGTCTGCCGGCTGAGATCGTGGAGATGCCATCCCCACACCGCCGCGGTGAGAAAGACGGCGACCGCCCACGCCAGCCAGTCGCGCGTCCGGCGCGCGGCCCCCGCGCCGCGCCGGAGCGGACCCACGCGCGCGCCTCCGGCAAGGACGGCCCGCAGGTCGTCCGCACCGGCGACCATCGCATCGGAGAGGAGGAGATCGAGGCCTTCCTCGGCCACCTCGCCGCCACCTGCAACGCGACCCTGGCCGCGAAGCTCACCGGCTTCTCGAAAGAGGCCTTCTACAACCGCCGCGAGCGCGACCCGGTCCTCGCCTAGCGCTGGCGCGCGACCATCGTCAGGAGCTACGGCTACGTCGAGGAGATCGTGCTGAGGACGGCGAAGGAGCTGCTCGAGGGCCGCCCGCCGCCGGAGGGCTCGCCGATCCGCACGATGACCATGGCCGACGCCATCCAGATCCTGAAGCTCTACCGCGGCATCGTCACCGGCGAGGGCAAGCGCGCCGGCTGGCGGCCGGTTCCGCGCTCGCTCGACGAGGTGCGCGATTCGATCCTGACCAAGCTCGCCGCGATCGAGCGCTACCGCCGCGAGCAGCGCGACAGGGAAGGCGGGAACGACACCGAAGGAGGCGGCGCTGAAGCCGCCTGACCCCTTTCCGGACGGCGTCGGCCTGGTCGAATATCTGCTCGGCCTCGAGCCCGAGCTTCGCCGCCTCGCCATCGAGCGCATGGGCGCGAGCGAGCGCGATTCGCTCGACCGCGACTGGAAGAGCTGGGCGCATGACGGGCAGCTCTGGCCGGAAGGCGCGTGGCGGACCTGGCTGATCAAGGCCGGACGCGGCTTCGGCAAGACGCTGGCGGGCGCGCACTGGGTGACCGCCGCCATCGCCACCCGCGAGAAGCTCTCCATCGCCCTCGTCGGCGCGACCCTCGCCGAGGCGCGCAAGGTGGATGGTCGAAGGCCGCTCCGGCCTGCTCCATGTCGCTGCCGACTGGATCACCGACTGGAGCCCGTCTTTGAGGCGCCTCAAGTTCCGCACCGGCGCCGAGGCGACGCTCTTCTCCGGCCACAGCCCGGAGATATTGCGCGGCCCGGAGCACGACATCGCCTGGTGCGACGAGCTCGCCAAATGGGAGGAGGCGCAGGCGACCTGGGACATGCTCCAGCTTGGCCTGCGCCTCGGCGAATGGCCCCGCGCCCCTCGTCACCACCACCCCGCGTCCCGGCGCGGTCCTGAAAGCGATCATGGAGGACGCGGAAACGATCGTCATCGGCGGTCCCACCCGCCGAAACCCGCACGTCTCCGCCGCCTGGCGCGGCGCCGTCTACGCCCGCTACGCCGGCACCCGCCTCGTCCGCCAGGAGCTCGAAGCCGAGCTCCTCCCCGACGCGCCGGGTGCGTTGTGGACGGAGGCGCTGCTGGAGAGATGCCGGGCAGGTGCGGAAGGCACAGGGCAAAGGCCCTCCCCCTTGAGGGGGGAGGGTTTGGGTGGGGGTGGAGTCTCCGGAAGCGCACCGGGGGTCTCGCACGCCACCCCTCCCTCGATCCCTCCCCCTCAAGGGGAGGGAAGACCAGCACGGATCCCGCACGATAGCGCCACTTTCACCCGCATCGTCATCGCCGTCGATCCCCCCACCGGCGACGGCACCTGCGGCATCGTCGCCTGCGCGAAGGACGGCGAGGGCCGGGCCCACGTCCTCGCCGACCACCTCGGTCACCGGCCTGCACCCCCGAACGCTGGGCAAGAGCCGCAGCCGACGCCACGCGTATGTGGGGACACTTGTATACAAGTGTCCCCGTGGCAGCGGTGGCCGAATCCAACCAGGGCGGCGAGATGGTCAAGTCCGTCCTCCGCACCGCCGACCCCGATCTCCACGTCAAGCTCGTAGCCGCCCGCCACGGCAAGTCCGAGCGCGCCAGCCCCGTCGCGATTCTCTTCGAAGCCGGTAAGGTCGTCCTCCACGGCCGCTTCCCGAAGCTCGAAGCCCAGCTCTGCGGAATGATCGCCGGCGGCGGCTATGAGGGTCCGGGGATGGGTCCGGACCGCGCGGATGCGATGGTCTGGGGCCTGACCGAGCTTATGCTGACCAACGAGCGCCGACGCCCCGCATAACGCGCCTCTAATTCCTCCCCCAGCAAGCTGGGGGGAGGGGGACCGCACGAAGTGCGGTGGAGGGGCCGCGCGAAGCGCGGTGGAGGCGGCCCCGTCGCGGCCGAGGGGACAGTTTCCATTTTCCACCCTCGACCCCGCCACTTCACCGGCGGCCGCGGGAAAATGGTAACTGTCCCCGTTTGCCGCCTCCGGCTTTTGACGCTTTCAGACACGCGGCATAAGCTCGCGCCGATCCGAATCTGGCCCGGGAAAGGCAGTGCGTGAGACGGACGAAGCGCATCCGGATTGTCATCGCCTCCGCGCTCGCCGCGGCATTGGCCCTCGGCCTCTTCCACCTGCGCTTCAGCCACGCCGCCGCCTGGCGCCTCTCCGCCGAAGAGCGCCCCTATGTCGATCGCGCGGTGGCCGGCGCGGCCCGCGAGTTGCGCACTTCGCCCGAGGACATCCGCCGGACGACCCGCCCGTTCGTGAGGCGGCATCCGGACCGCGTCTGCGTCCGGCTGAGGACCGGCGGCACCCGGGAAACGGCAGCTACGAGGCCTGCCACGCGCGGCGCGACGGCCGGCTGCTGTCGACGAGGAGCATCGTATCGACGTTCGGAAACCAGTCGCTTTTTCACCGTCTCAAGGATCTCTTCTGGTCGTTGATCTGGTGATGGCGGCCGGCGGCCGAGGGGACAGTTTCCATTTTCCGCGCTCGACCCCGCCGCTTCACCGGCGGCCGCGGAAAAATGGTAACTGTCCCCGTTTCCCCGCCGCCAAATCCTCAAGCCGCGCGGTCGAGCCGGTCGCTCAGCCACATTTTGATCAGCGCCTGCCGCGTCACTCCCCGCCGCTTCGCCTCCGCGTCGAGCTTCGCGACCATCCACTGCGGAAAGTCGACATTGACGCGCTTGATCTCGTGGCCGGGGCGCGTTGCCTTGGACCAGTCGATATGCTGATCGATCTCGTCGCTGCCTTCGTCGAACAGCGTGTCGAATTCCTCGGCGCTAATCGTCTTGCGATCCATAAAGCACTTCCTCTTTCCTGCGCGCCCGCCTTACCGAGGTTATCCGGACGACATCGCCTCGCAGAGTCGTTGCCGCGGTCCAAAGGCGCTCGCCAATCGCACCGATCACGATCCAGCGCTCCTCGTCCGGAAAATCCGAGGAAACCCGGATTCGTCGCTCGTCCGACCACAACGCCTGCGCCGCCTCGAAATCGATCCCGTGCTCGGCAAGGCTCGCCGCGCTCTTCTCCGGATCGGATTCGAAGTCCACCGAGTGTTCTTACACGATTTAGGTATAGAAACTATACTGGCAAACCGCCGATCGTCCCGCCCGCACCGCCGCCAGCGAAGCCTCGCCGAAATGAGCTCGAACACATTGTGCCGCAGGATGAGGTCGAGCTTCTCCGCCACCGCGCCGAGCGGGACGATCGCCGAGCGCAATTCATCGATCGCGTCCGTGCTAACATTCGAGGCAACTACGAGCGGTTCGCCAAGGCGGAAGCGGCCGAGGAACGCGTCCGCAGCAACTTACGCAGCAATTACGAGAAGCTTTCCGACACGTTCGGAGACCTTTGCGGAACGAGTGCGCGGTTGGATCAGCGAAGATGAGGACCGCCTCGATGACATCCGGCCGATCGAATACCGCCACGGCGACAGCCCCGTTTTCTCCCCGATCGCATGCCGGGGCTGGGGAGCGTCGGCAACGTCACCCTGAAGCAAGGCGCGATTCCCGGGGATTCGCTTTTCTGGGGGTGGTTCAACGACGTGCAACTCGGCATCGTCGAGCACCGCACCGTCATCATCAGCCTGCTCGACGGGAATGGCGCGCCGATGATGATCTGGAACCTCGCCAACGCGTTCCCGCTGAAGAACAGCGGCCTGGACGCGCCGGCGGAGGGGGAGGAGGAGGTCGCGGTCGAGTCGCTGGACCTGGCCTCTGATAGTCTGACGGTGAAAGAGACCTGATCGCGCCGGACGACGCAGGCTGGGGGCGCGCAGTCTCATCTTCACCGGTCATCCTCCCTCCGCCCCTCTGGGGAGAGGGTAGGGAGAGGGGGCGAGCGCAGCGAGCAAGGGACAGTTTCCATTTTCCGCCCTCGGCCGCGTCGCTTCACCGGCGGCCGCGGGAAGATGGCAACTGTCCCCATTTGCCTCCCGCCGTGGCGCCGTCAGTTCGCCGGCGGGACCGCTTGCCTCTCTCTGATCTGGGTGAGCGTCAGGCGGGCGCCGTCGCCGGGCTGGAGCTCGAAATCCTGGATCGGGAAGTGGAAGAGCCTCAAACCGGAGCGGAACGCAGGCGCGGCGCCCGGCGCGCTGATCGCGACCGTGTAAGTCCCCACCATGGGGATGCCCGCCTGAACGTACCGCCCCGTCCTTCCGGTGCGCGAGGCGACGGTCCATCTTACGTCCGTGCGGTGGATGTCGACGACGGCCCCGGCGACGGGCACGATTGTCCCGTCCGCTTGACGCAACGTGATCGTGCCGCTTGCCTGCGTCGTCTGTGCGGCCGCGGGCCCGGCGGCCGCCAGGCAGGCCGCCAACGCCATCGCCTGCAAAATCGCTCTTGCCATGTTCCACCCCCTTGTGCCCCGCCGGCGCGCATCGCCGACCGGTACCTCGCAGTCCCTACCAGCTAGTTCCGATGTTGTGCAAAGTCCGGTGACAGCAAAATCCGGTGACAGGTACGTACCTTTCACCCCGAGTCCGCCGTGAGCGGGCGGCAATTGCGGCATTGCAACGGCGAGCGAGCGGGCGCAGGTTTTCCGCATGGCCGCGCCCCTTCGCGATTCAGACGGCGAGCTCACTCCTCTCGGCAGCGGCCTCCGGATCGCATCGCTCGTAGTGGCGGTAGCGTCCGGCCTGGCGCTGCCCTACCTCACGCCGGTGGCGCTGCTGTCGCCGATGATCTGCGGCGGCGGGTGCTCCGACGGCATGGCCCTGCTCGTGACGGTCTTTTTCCTGAGCCCGGCGCTTCTGCTCCTCTCGCTGGTGTCGGGCATCATCGCGTTCAGGTCACCCTCCTGCCGTGCCATCCTGCTGACGCTGGTCCCGAGCGGCATCGTCACGACCATCGTCGTCAACGACCTTTTATGAAACCGCGGCCCCCAATGTCCGTCCCGCTCGAAGCGAAGCTCGACGCCTGGATCGAGGGCCAGCCGGAGCTTAAGCCTGTCCTGAGCGTAGTCGAAGGGGCTCTCCTGAGCGGTGTCGAAGGACCGTCGCGCTCGGAGGCAGTCAGGCGGTTGCTGGAGAGAGCCTTGGGAGCTGGCTAGTGTCTTGAGGACCCGCAGTAACCTTCCGATAGAGCGCGCAGGCGTGAATTTCGTTCGACAAGTTGTCGAAGAAGCCGGCTGTCTTTTCAAGGAGATCAATCTTCAACATGACTTCGGTCATGACGCGACGATTATCTTAGTCTTTGATGGAGAGGTGCAGCCTCGGGAGATAGCGCTTCAGATCAAATCAGGCAGAACTTACAACCGCGGGGGGTTCTGCAGGATTCCAATTAAGTCCGACCACCTTACATACTGGTCGAAGCACGACCTCCAGACCCTCGGAGTGGTGTACGATCCCTCCGAGCGAGGGGCGTACTGGGTCGACCTCAAGGCTAACGCAAAGGCGTTCCTGCGCGACCGTGACCCACCGAAGTCACTGCTATTCCGCAAGTCGTTGTATAATCGGTTCCACGGCAACGGTTTTCGTGACGTTTTGCTTCCTATTTTGATGCATAAAACGCCGAACCTCTCATTAGAAGAAGCAATCGCATGGAGCAGGGACTTAGACTTTGAAACCCATTCGATTGGAGTACGCGTACTTTTATCAAGGCACTATATTGATAAGGTGGCATGGGAGGAACTCATAGACCTTTTTGCTAGTCGTGACGTGGACGATCTTTCACACTTGGTTCCTGCAGCCTTTTCCAAGATGCTTGGAAACTGGGATCTATCTTACACATTCACTACGGCTACCATCCCGCCAGATGTAAAGGAGTTTGCACGCACTGCGGTGACAAACCTAGGCGTGACAGGATTGGCTAAACTCCTTGAATTTCTCGACCACGACGAGGGGTGGGATTTCAGCCGTGGTACCTTAGGCCGGGCGCTTTTAGTGATCTTTGAAGCGCAAGAGGACATGACGGGATCGTTGCGCGCGATCGCCGAAGGCCCGGAGTTTCGCGATTCCGTGCGCCGGATGGCGAAGGAGCTGCATAAAGCCTACTCCGAAGATTCTCGCTGGTATTGGGGCTAAGCGCTCCGTTGTCGAAAGGCGACAGCCGGAGACAGTTATCTGCAATTATCTTATTGCTCCTCGGGGTACCATCATCCTCGTTCCACGGTCCGACGGTTGCCGTGGACTTGCAATCCGGGTGCAAGAACCTCAGCATGGATCGTGTAATTTGGGGGAATCAAGATGCTGCTTCCGCGGTCGATCAGAGTTCAGGCTATGGCTTCCACCTGGCCCCGCAGCCGCACGATGCCCGCCTCTTTTCCTCCTTATTCGCGAATAGAAGATATCGACGTTGCAGCCGTATTGAATGTGATTGGTATCTTGACCACGCCGCCACTTTCCAGCGGTGCTTCGCTGAGTGAGCTGTGGGCGTTCGTGCGCTATTTTTTCGCAATCACCGAAGACAGTAACCTCAGGCTTACGTCGGACTTCCAGGAGATGGACCCCCATCAAAAAACGATCTTGAGCGACGACTTTGGCGTTGGCTTCAGCATGCACTGGCTCGCGGATCGGCTGAACTTCATCGCGGCTTGTGACGGACGATATTTCATTGAGAACCATCTTACGAGCATAGGCGGAACGTACTCAGGCGGGACTGCCAAGCGCGGATTAGGGAAATCGCCTGATTTCGTTGCCCTGGACGCAGCCGGCTTGTTCCATGTGATAGAGTGCAAGGGAACTCAGTCATCCCTCGGATATAGGAATAGCCAGCTTCGGGACACGGCTAGAGCTCAAAAGATGACCATTCAGCTGCCGCGGCACTTGGCGGGGGAAATTCTGGCCGCGGGTATTTTCATTGCCGGCCCCTCAGGTGACGAGACCGAAATGCGGATCATTGATCCCGAGCCGCCGGAAAAGTATGTAGTCAGGGATCAAGATCCACACTTGGTTAGAAGCGCTGTCGTGCGAGGCACGCTTGCGAAGCAGTTACGAAGCGCAGGATTCCCGCGTTTCGCTGCTGCTGTCGCGTTTCCACGCCCACGGCCGAATTTAGAAGTCCCCGGCGAGATGCGTGAGAATGAATTGGGAGTTCTCAACCGTCTCGAGCGGGCCGACACGGAACTTCGCGAGCAGAAGCTACCAACCTTTGCGGCGGATGATGACGAATTCGTTGGTAGACGCATTCGAATTGATCTTCCCCGGCCAATCCACACGAGGCGTGGCGACTACACGAGGGTAGAGGTACGACGAGGCCTGCGGCGTAAAACTTTCGAGGATGCAAGGAGCAGGGCTATGTACGAGGACATCCTTGATGATGGCGAGGCGGCAAAGGCCGTCGGCGTGTATCGTTTCGGGGAAGCCCGTGGCCGAGCATGGATGCGCCTTGGAGCCGGCTTTTACAGCGACATAAGGTTCTTGCGCTAACGCGTCGAATCTCCCCCTGCGCCTCCGTGTGGAGCTACGTGCCTGACACCAGCCCGCCCTAGGGGTCTCTTTGCGCCTTCGCGGCTTTGCGTGAACCAAATTTCCCGTGTTCGTGCGCCGCTCACGTTTGAAGGGAATTACTGCTTCACCATCCGGAGGCGGAACTCGGCGCACTCCAGAGTGACAGCAGAAAACTCCCAAGGAAATTTCGCGACAGCGGCTTCTATCGTGTGTTCCAGAAGATCGAGTCTTTCCAGCCTCCGGAAGCCGCTTTGCACGTCGCCGCTCTCAACGAGCCGAGAGATTGCTGGGATCGTCCCGTAGCGTGCACGCATATCTATGAAGATCGTAGGGTGATACGCGTGCGTCTGGGCTACTCGTATCGTCTCGTCTATGAAGCACTCCAGTTCGCGGCTCGCCATTTCTGCCTCCCACGGCGGTAAGCATAACGAAGGTCGAGCAAGCCGTCACGGGGGCGGCCCCGTAACGTCGACGGGTTCGTCCCTCACACGCTCAGGACAACCCGCCGGCCGGACTACGCCGCTCTCTTCGCGCTGCTCCGGCGGCTGCTTACGCAGCCGGCGTCGCTATGCTCGGGCGCTTGTCACTGATCCAAAAAGCTCCGCATCTTCCGGCTGCGCGACGGATGCTTCAGCTTCCGCAGCGCCTTCGCCTCGATCTGCCGGATACGCTCCCTGGTCACGGAGAATTGCTGCCCCACCTCCTCGAGCGTGTGGTCGGTGTTCATGCCGATGCCGAAGCGCATCCGCAGCACGCGCTCCTCGCGCGGCGTCAGCGACGCGAGCACACGCGTCACCGTCTCCTTGAGGTTCGCCTGGATCGCCGCGTCGACCGGGATCACCGCATTCTTGTCCTCGATGAAGTCGCCGAGATGGCTGTCCTCCTCGTCGCCGATCGGGGTCTCCAGGCTGATCGGCTCCTTGGCGATCTTCATCACCTTGCGGACCTTCTCGAGCGGCATCGACAGGCGCTCGGCCAGCTCCTCGGGCGTCGGCTCGCGGCCGATCTCGTGGAGGATCTGGCGGCTCGTGCGGACCAGCTTGTTGATCGTCTCGATGATGTGGACCGGGATGCGGATGGTGCGCGCCTGGTCGGCGATGCTGCGCGTGATCGCCTGGCGGGTTCACACGTCGCGCAGGTTCAGCGCGGTCCGGCGGTGCGCGGGGAGTTAGCGATAAAGAATATAGGACTTGACGACTTTCGATAAAACTTTATGGATAATCGATATCACGGCCGACTCGAAAGTTTCCTTCCATGGCTTCGCTGCATACGCCCCTCGCGCTCTCCCAGCTGGTTCTCCGGCTGCTCCTGATCGCGAACTTCGTCTACGGCGCGGCAATTGTCGCCGGGCTTATCGCCAGCCTCGCGGCTGAGGTGTCCTTCATGACGGCGCTCGGCATCCCGCCTTCGCCTGAAACCGAAGCACAGATCCACGCGATGCGGCTCATCGCCGTCCTCGGGCTGCTCGCCGTTCCGCTCTACTACGTCATGCTGAAGGGGCTGCTCGCCATCGTCGACAGCGTGCGCGCCGGCGATCCCTTCGTCGCCGCGAACGCGGCGCACCTCAAGACGATCGCCTGGGCCCTTCTCGGCGTGCAGCTTCTCAGCTTGGCCATCAGCTTCATCGCCCGCAGCGTTTCGACTGAGGCCCACCCGCTCGAGCTCAGCGCCGGCTTCTCGACCGGCGCATGGCTCGCGGTGGTCCTGTTGTTCGTGCTCGCGCGCGTGTTCGCCGAAGGAACGCGGATGCGCGACGATCTCGCGGGGACGGTGTGACCATGGCCATCATTATCAAGCTCGACGACCTGCTGCACGCCCGCCGGATGACGCTGACGGAGCTTGGCGAGCGGGTCGGGATCACCCTCGCCAACCTGTCGATCCTCAAGACGGGCAAGGCTCGCGCGATCCGCTTCTCAACGCTCGAGGCGATCTGCGGGGCACTTCAGTGCCAGCCCGGCGATCTGATCGAATACCGACGCGATGGCGCTTTCGACTCTCCGGAAGCGGTCGCTCAACCACTTCGAAACGCAATGTGACGACTGGAGATTCCCAATGGCTACCAATGCAACCATCGAAAATGCTGCCGCCTCCGCGGCCTTGCGCTCGCAGCGGGTTTCTAAGTTCCATCTCTATGGGCTGCGCATCCTTTTCTTCCTGATGGCGCTGTTCCTGCTGTCCGCAGTGGCACCCCTGCTGCCCGAATCGGCCCCGACGCACATGACGAGCGTCGCCCGCGCCTTGCTTGCCGGGCTGGGACTGCTCGCCATCGTGGGCATTCGCTACCCGCTGCAGATGTTGCCGCTGATGTTGTTCGAGCTCGCGTGGAAGGTTTTGTGGCTCGCCTTCTACGGCCTGCCCGCATGGTCCGCGGGTGAGATGGATCCGGCTTACGCATCGAGCCTGAAGGAGACGGGAATCGGGGTGATCCTGGTGATCGTGGTAGTCCCGTGGCGCTACGTTTTCGATCACTATGTGACGAAGGCTGGTGATCGCTGGCGCTAGGTTCCGCCGGTCCGCCTACAAACGAAAAGGCCCCGCTTTGGCGGGGCCTTTGCTTTTGCCGAAGCGAATGAGGCCGACACCGATCCAGCCGCAAGCCTTTACTGATCCAAAAAGCTCCGCATCTTCCGCGACCGCGAAGGATGCTTCAGCTTCCGAAGCGCCTTCGCCTCGATCTGCCGGATGCGCTCCCTCGTCACCGAGAATTGCTGCCCTACCTCCTCGAGCGTGTGGTCGGTGTTCATGCCGATGCCGAAGCGCATCCGCAGCACGCGCTCCTCGCGCGGCGTCAGCGACGCCAGCACCCGCGTCACCGTCTCCTTGAGGTTGGCCTGGATCGCCGCATCGACCGGGATCACCGCATTCTTGTCCTCGATGAAGTCGCCGAGATGGCTGTCCTCCTCGTCGCCGATGGGCGTCTCCAGAGAGATCGGCTCCTTGGCGATCTTCATCACCTTGCGGACCTTCTCGAGCGGCATGGAGAGGCGCTCGGCCAATTCCTCCGGGGTCGGCTCGCGGCCGATCTCGTGGAGGATCTGCCTCGACGTCCGCACCAGCTTGTTGATCGTCTCGATCATGTGGACCGGGATGCGGATGGTGCGCGCCTGGTCGGCGATCGAGCGGGTGATCGCCTGGCGGATCCACCAGGTGGCGTAGGTCGAGAATTTGTAGCCGCGGCGGTACTCGAACTTATCGACCGCCTTCATCAGGCCGATATTGCCTTCCTGGATGAGGTCGAGGAACTGCAGGCCGCGATTGGTGTATTTCTTGGCGATCGAGATGACGAGGCGGAGGTTCGCCTCGACCATCTCCTTCTTGGCGATCCGCGCCTCGCGCTCGCCTTTCTGGACCTGGTTCACGATCCGGCGGAATTCGGCGAGGCTCATGCCGGTCGAGGCGGCGATCTCGGCGATCTCGGCGCGGATGCGCTCGATCGCGTCCTGCTCCTGGGTGCAGAAGGCCGACCATTTCTTGTCGGTGTTGCAGACCCGCTCCGACCAGCCCTCGTCGAGCTCGTGGCCCATGTAGCTTTCGAGGAAGGCCTTGCGCGGGACCTTGTGGCGCTCGGCGAGGCGCAGCATCTGGCCGCCAAGCGCGGTCAGCCGCCGGTTGTAGCTGTAGAGCTGGTCGACCAGATATTCGATCTTGGCCTGGTGGAACTGGACGCTTTCCACTTCCGCGGTGAGCTGGTCGCGCAGATTCTGGTATTTGGTCTCATCGCTCCGGCCGAAGGCGTTGCCGGCGCTCATCGAGCCCATGCGGGCGCCCTGGAGCTTGGAGAATTTCTTGTAGAGGTCGGTGATCTTGGCGAACTTCTCGAGCGCGCCCGGCTTCAGCGCCTCCTCCATCTGGGCGAGGCTGAGCGTATTGTCCTCTTCCTCCTCCTCGACCGGGCGCGGGGCGCGGCGCTCGACCAGGCTCTCCTCCTCGTCCTCGTCGACCTCGGGCGGGGCCTCCTCGACCTCCTCCTCTTCCTTGAAGCTGGGGCCGGCGGTGGTCTCGGAGATGGTGTCGTCGTCCTCCTCGGCGCTCGCCACCTGCTCGGCGGTCGGGCCCTTGGAGAGCATCGCCTCGAGGTCGAGGATCTCGCGCAGCTGCATGCGGCCCTCGTTGAGGGCGTTCGACCATTCGATGATCGCGTTGAAGGTGATCGGGCTTTCGCACAGGCCCCAGATCATGGTGTCGCGGCCGGCCTCGATGCGCTTGGCGATCGCGATCTCGCCCTCGCGGGAGAGCAGTTCGACCGCGCCCATTTCCCTGAGGTACATGCGCACCGGGTCGTCGGTGCGGTCGACCGTCTCCTTCTTCTTCTCGACGACGTAGCGCTCGGAGCCGTCGCCGCTGCCGTCGCCGCCGTCGGCGCCGTCGTCCAGCCCCGCGTCGGTGTCCGGCTCGCCCGGCTCGTCCTCGTCGCTTTCCTCGGCCTCCACGACGTTGACGCCCATTTCGCTGAGGGCGCTCATCACGTCTTCGATCTGCTCGGACGCCATCTGGTCCTGCGGCAGGGCCTCGTTCAGCTCGTCATAGGTGATGTAGCCGCGCTTCTTGGCGCGGCTGATCAGCTTCTTGAGCTGGGCCTCGTTGAGGTCGATCAGCGGGGCGTCGCCGGTCTCGGCCTTGTCTTCGCCCTCGGGAGCATTGGTCTTCGCCATCTAAACGCCTTGTTCCGTCTTCGCCGCGGCGTCGCTCTCGACGAGCGCCGCGAGCTGCCGTTCCGCTTCGCCGCGCGCCTTGAGGAGCCGTTGCTGCTCCTGAAAAGCGGCTTCGTCGCCGTCTTCCCGCATCAGCCGTGCCGTCGCCGCTTCCAATGCGGCCTCGATGCCCGGCTGCGCCGCCAACGTGTCGATCACCAGAACGAGGTCGCGACGAGCGCGTTCCGGGTCGGCATCGCGGCGGGTGAAGGAAAAGGCCAATCCTCGCGTCCGTC
Source organism: Allosphingosinicella sp. (assembly GCA_035628635.1). Taxonomy (GTDB): domain Bacteria; phylum Pseudomonadota; class Alphaproteobacteria; order Sphingomonadales; family Sphingomonadaceae; genus Allosphingosinicella. The sequence goes on along the minus strand of DASPJJ010000030.1, from coordinate 95,449 downwards.
GCAGCTTCTCCGCCAGAGGAGCCGCGCCACTTGCGGCCAATATGGTATGAAGCTCGTTTCGATCAAGCTCCGCGTGGGAGAGGGCGATGCCGAGCAGTTCGTCGCGCAACCCGTTCGAGGCGGCATCGCCGATCGGGAGCGCGGCGATCCCCTCGCCATGGTCCGGGATTATTTCGGGGAAGAGCAGCAGCCCCTGCAGCACTGCCTGGACCATGCGTGGGTCGATGCCGGCGCTGGCGACCCCCCTGGCCTCGGCGGAAAGCGGCCGCGGGGGGACGAAGGAGCCGCGCTTCGGGCTGCCCGGAGTCCAGGGGCGCTGCGGACGGGTGAGGTCGGAGAAGCGGCGCAGCAGCTCGGCGCGATACTGGTCGCGCACGTCGGGGTCGGCGATCGCCGACGCGTGGTCGAGCAGTCTGCGGCGCAGACCGGCTTTCTGCTCGGGAGTGGCGAGCGGCTCGGCGTCGACCTCGTGCCGCCACAACCGCTCGACCAGCGGCTCGGTCTCACGGAGAAGGGCATCGACGCCCGGCCTGCCTGAGGCGCGCACGAGATCGTCTGGATCCTGCCCGGCGGGCAGGGTCGCGAAAGCCAGCGAGCGGCCGGGCGCGAGGTGCGGCAGCGCCCTCAGCGCGGCGCGGACCGCCGCCTTCTGGCCGGCGGCGTCGCCGTCGAAGCAGAGGATGGGCGAGGGGGAGAGGCGCCAGAGCAGACCGAGCTGGGCCTCGGTCATCGCCGTGCCGAGCGGCGCCACCGCCTCGCCGATCCCCGCCTGGTCGAGCGCGATCACGTCCATTTGCCCTTCGACGACGACCACCCGCTTCGCCTCGCGGCTGGCGGCGGCCGCCTTGTCGATATTGAACAGGGTGCGGCCTTTGTCGAACAGCGGCGTGTCCGGCGAGTTCAGATATTTGGGTTCCCCCGCGCCGAGGATCCGGGCGCTGAACGCGACCACCCGGCCGCGGCGGTCGCGGATCGGAAACATCAGCCTGCCCCGGAACCGGTCGTACGGCTCGCGCTCCTCGCCTTCGGGCTGGACGAGCAGCCCCGCCTCGACCAGCGTCTCGTTGCCGAACCGCTTCAGCGCGGCCTTGAGCTTGCCGCGGGCATCCGGCGCGAAGCCGAAGCCGAACTTGCGCAGCGTCGCATCGCCGATGCCGCGGCGCTGGAGATAGGCGCGCGCCTCCGCGCCCTCGATCCCGGAAAGCTGGTCCACATACCAGCCCTGCGCCGCCTCCATCACCTCGTAGAGCCCGGCGGCGCGCTCGGCTCTCTCCTGTGCGCGCGGGTCGGGCGCCGGCACCTCCATGCCCGCGGCGTCGGCGAGCTCTTTGACCGCATCCATGAACGGCAGGCCCCGCGCGTCGGTCAGCCACCGGATCGCATCGCCGTGCACCCCGCAGCCGAAGCAGTGCCAGAAGCTCTTCTCGTCGTTGACGTAGAAGCTCGGCGTCTTCTCAATGTGGAAGGGGCAGCACGCTTTGTACTCGCGCCCGGCCTTCTGCAGCTTCACCGTTCGCCCGATCAGCGCGGACAAGCTGGTCCGCGCGCGAAGCTCGTCGAGGAATTGAGGAGAAAGGCTCACGGGGTGAGCCTTTCGAACGAAATCGGGCTGAGGGTCATGCCCCAGCCTAAGCGGAGAGCCGGGCCTTCACCAGCGCGCTGGCCTTGGCCATGTCGATCTGGCCCGCATGCCGCTCGCGCAGCGCCGCCATCACCCGGCCCATGTCCTTCAGCGAGCCGGCATTGGTCTCGGCCACGATCGCATCGACCGCGGCCTTCGCCTCCTCGTCGTTCATCTGGCGGGGGAGGAAGCCCTCGATCACGGCGACCTCGGCCTGTTCCGCCGCGGCCAGCTCCGCGCGTCCCCCTTGCTCGTAGAGGGCGATCGATTCGCGGCGCTGCTTGATCATCTTCTGGAGCACTTCGGTGACGAGCACGTCGTCGTCGCCGCCTCCGCCGCCCCCGCGCAGCTCGATGTCGCGATTCTTGAGCGCCGCCTGGACAAGGCGGATGGCGGCGGTCCGCGGCCTGTCGCCGGCCTTCATTGCCGCGACCAGAGCGGCCTTGATGTCGTCGCGAATCATGTCTCGGGTCTCGGCTCTCGGGAAAGCCTTCAGGATAGGAGCGCCGGCCGGATTTTAATAGATTGACGGTGCAGCCCGCGGCCCCTAGCCGTCGAGCCTTAGCGACATCGCCGGAAAGCTGGAGTGCCCCTCGACATGGCCGACGCCAAAGCCACGCCCGCGCCGCCGAAAGGCGCGACCGGCGTGCTGGTGCTGGCGGATGGGAGCGTCGTGTGGGGCAGGGGCTTCGGGGCGGAAGGGGAGGCGGTCGGCGAGGTCTGCTTCAACACCGCCATTACCGGCTATCAGGAGGTGATGACCGATCCCTCCTACGCCTCGCAGATCATCGCCTTCACTTTCCCGCACATCGGCAATGTCGGCGCGAATTACGACGATCTCGAGGCGGACAATCCCTGGGCATTGGGCTGCGTCGTCCGCGAGGACGTCACCGCGCCGAGCAACCACCGCGCCGTGCTCGGCTTCGACGAATGGATGCGGTCGAACGGGCGGATCGGCCTCTCCGGGGTGGACACGCGGGCGCTCACCCGCCTGATCCGCGAGAAGGGCGCTCCGAGTGGCGTGATCGCGCACGATGCGCAGGGCCGGTTCGACGTCGATGCGCTCCTGCGCAAGGCGCGCGACTGGCCGGGGCTCGAGGGGATGGACCTCGCCAGGGAGGTGTCGTGCCGGCAGATGTACCGTTGGTCGGGAGGCCGCTGGGCGCCCCGGCGCGGCTATGGCGAGCATGAGGAGGACCAAAGCCGTCCGCACGTGGTCGCCATCGACTACGGCTCCAAACGCAACATCTTCCGCAACCTCGCCGACGCCGGCGCGCGTGTCACCGTGTTACCGGCCACTGCGAGCTTCGACGAGGTGATGGCCCACCGGCCCGACGGCCTCTTCCTCTCCAACGGACCCGGCGACCCTGCGGCCACCGGCGAATATGCGGTGCCGGTGATCCGGCGGCTGCTCGAAACCGGCAAGCCCCTCTTCGGCATCTGCCTCGGCCACCAGCTCCTGGCACGCGCGGCCGGCGCGCGGACGGTGAAGATGCACCAGGGCCATCGCGGCGCCAACCACCCGGTCAAGCGCCTCGCCGACGGCCGGGTCGAGATCACCAGCATGAACCACGGCTTCGCCGTCGAGCGCGAGAGCCTGCCGGCCAATGCGCGCGAGACCCATGTCAGCCTGTTCGACGGCTCCAACTGCGGCATCGAGCTTACGGACCATCCGGCGTTCAGCGTGCAGTATCATCCCGAAGCGAGCCCGGGCCCGCAGGACAGCTTCTATCTGTTCGAGAAATTCGTATCGCAGCTGGGAGGAGAGGGGTGAAAGCGATCCTGATGTTCGCCGCGGTAGCGGTCGTGGCCGCATTAGCCGCGCCGGTCTCGGCAGCTCAAAGCGGCGCCGTCGAGCGTTGCGCTGGGAGCATGCAGGCGCAATGGGAGGCCCGGTCGAGCCGCTTCCTCCGCCCCGAGACTGTCTATGAAATCAACCTCGAGGCATTCGGGCCGAGCTCGTCCGCACTGGCGCGGATCCCGGGCCGTCTCGGCCTCCGCGTCGAAAACGACATGGTCCTGCAGGTGGGGCCGTGGCCGAACTTACTGGCAGACGTCGATCGTTCCGACTGGGATGCGCACGGCGGGGATCGGTTCCAGCTCGTCTGCCGCGCTGCGGTGAGGGCGCGGGTCGGCTATGTCGACGTGATCGTCTCCAGGCCGGGCGCCACCCAACCCATCTTCTACGTGCGGTGGACGAGCGAACACATGCTCGATGGATATCGGCGCTGGCGTGAAACCGAGTCCGGCGAGAGCCCCCTCGAATGATGCTCCCCGCCCGTTTCGCTGGAATGCCGTGTAGAGCGACGTTTGCGCTGCCGTATGCCGCGCTTGCGGCGGTCTCCGCGTGCGCGACGACGCAGCCCGTGCGCATGTATTCGCCACAGGAGCTGGGCGCGGTCGCGCAGCGTTGCGGGCGGGCGCTCGGCGAGGTGATCCAAGAGGAAGAGGAGCCGCGGCTGCTGTTCCTGTTCGCCGCGGGCGCCCCGGACGGCGATGTGCGCTGCGTTCGCCGCTGGTCGCATCGGCGCTCGCTTCACTTCGTTCATGTCGAGGCGATCGTGGAACCCGAGCAATGAGAGGTCCCTTCTTCCTTTGCGGCGCCGTGCTCCTCGCAGCTTGTGCGACCGGCGACTGGTCCCGAACGGAGTCCGAGTTTGCCGACGTTCGGAGCAATTGCGGAGTGGCGGGCGTACGGCTCGAGCGCGACCGCGGCGACGGGCGGCTGCTCTGGCTCGTCTTCCCGCATCGGAGCGACATGATCTCCCAAACGGAGCGCGACGGGCGGCTCGCCTGCTTCGAGCACTGGGCGCGCGAGCGCGGCTACCGGCTGCGGACCGCCGGTGCCAATGGGCCGCCGCGCTGATGCCGAAGCGGACCGATATCTCCTCGATCCTGATCATCGGCGCGGGGCCGATCGTCATCGGCCAAGCGGCGGAGTTCGATTATTCGGGGACGCAAGCGGCCAAGGCGCTGAAGGCGGAGGGCTACCGGGTCGTCCTGGTCAATTCCAATCCGGCGACGATCATGACCGATCCGGAGCTGGCGGATGCGACCTATATCGAGCCGATCACCCCCGAATATGTCACGAAGATCATCGAGAAGGAGCGGCCGGACGCGGTGCTGCCGACCATGGGCGGGCAGACCGCGCTGAACACGGCGCTGGCGCTCTACAAGGACGGCACGCTGGACAGATTCGGCGTCACCATGATCGGCGCGGACGCCGAGGCGATCGAGAAGGCCGAGGACCGCCTCAAATTCCGCCAGGCAATGGAGCGGATCGGGCTCGAAAGCCCGCGCTCCCAGATCGCGCACAGCCTGGAGGAGGCGATGCGCGCACTGGATTTCACTGGCCTGCCCGCGATCATCCGCCCGAGCTTCACGCTCGGCGGGACGGGCGGCGGCATCGCCTATAATCGCGAGGAGTTCGTCGACATCGTCGCCGGGGGCCTGGAGGCGAGCCCGACCACCGAAGTGCTGATCGAGGAATCGGTGCTCGGCTGGAAAGAATATGAGATGGAGGTGGTGCGCGACCGCAACGACAATGCGATCATCATCTGCTCGATCGAGAATGTCGATCCGATGGGAATCCATACCGGCGATTCGATCACGGTCGCGCCCGCGCTGACGCTGACCGACAAGGAATATCAGGTCATGCGCAACGCCTCCATCGCCGTGCTCCGCGAGATCGGGGTCGAGACCGGCGGCTCCAACGTCCAGTTCGCGGTCAATCCGGCCGACGGACGGCTGGTCGTGATCGAGATGAACCCGCGCGTGTCGCGTTCGTCGGCGCTCGCCTCCAAGGCCACCGGCTTCCCGATCGCCAAGGTCGCGGCCAAGCTCGCCGTCGGCTACACGCTGGACGAGATCCAGAACGACATCACCGGCGTCACGCCCGCCTCCTTCGAGCCGACCATCGATTACGTCGTCACCAAGATCCCGCGCTTCGCGTTCGAGAAGTTCCGCGGCTCCGAGGCGCTTCTTTCGACGGCGATGAAGTCGGTCGGCGAGGTGATGGCAATCGGGCGGAATTTCCACGAGAGCCTGCAGAAGGCGCTGCGCGGCCTCGAGATCGGGCTGATCGGTCTCGACGGCGTCAAGGAGCTTTACGGCGCCCCGCGGGTCGAGATCGAGGCGGCGCTCGCCCGGCCATCCCCTGACCGGCTGCTGGTCGCGGCGCAGGCGCTTCGAGAGGGCTTCACCGTCACCGAGATCCACGCGATCACCCGCTACGATCCCTGGTTCCTCGAACGCCTGCACGAGATCGTGGGGGCAGAGGAGGCGGTCTGCCTCGACGGCCTCCCGAACGATGCCGCAGGTCTGCGCCGCCTCAAGGCGATGGGGTTTTCCGATCGCCGCCTCGCCGAGCTCGCGGTGCGGGCCGCGAACATTCCGGGCGGCGCACACAAGGTCATGGCGCGCAGCCACGGGCTCATCCACGATGCCGTGAAGGCGATGATCGGCGCCACCACGGAGGAGGAGGTGCGCGCGCTGCGCCACCGGCTCGGCGTCCGCCCCGTCTTCAAGCGCATCGACACGGTCGCTGCCGAGTTCGAAGCGAAGACGCCCTACATGTACTCGACCTACGAGGCGCCGAGCTTCGGCGATCCGGAGGACGAGAGCATGCCAAGCGACCGGCGCAAGGTCGTGATCCTCGGCGGCGGGCCGAACCGGATCGGGCAGGGGATCGAGTTCGATTATTGCTGCTGCCACGCCTGCTACGCGCTCGATGAAGCGGGCTTCGAGACGATCATGATCAACTGCAACCCGGAGACGGTGTCGACCGACTACGACACGTCCGACCGCCTCTATTTCGAGCCGCTTACGGTCGAGGACGTGCTCGAGATCCTCCATGTCGAGGGCTCCCGCGGCGAGCTCGCCGGCGTCATCGTCCAGTTCGGCGGCCAGACGCCGCTCAAGCTAGCAGCCGCGCTCGAGAAGGAGGGGGTCCCGATCCTTGGCACCTCGCCCGACGCGATCGACCTCGCCGAGGACCGCGAGCGCTTCGCCGCCTTGGTCCGCAAGCTTGGCCTGAGGCAGCCGGAGAACGGCATCGCCCGTTCGCGCGAGGAAGCGCTCGCGGTCGCCGAGCGCATCGGCTACCCGGTGCTGACCCGCCCTTCCTACGTGCTCGGCGGCCGGGCGATGGAGATCGTCGATGGGCCAGCCCAGCTCGACGACTATATCGTCACCGCGGTCCAGGTCTCCGGCGACAGCCCGGTACTGATCGACCAGTATCTGCGGGACGCGATCGAGGTCGACGTCGACGCGATCTGCGACGGAACCGACGTCTGCATCGCCGGCGTCATGCAGCATATCGAGGAAGCGGGGGTCCATTCGGGCGACAGCGCCTGCTCGCTGCCGCCCTACAGCCTGCCCGCGGACGTGATCGGCGAGATCGAAGCGCAGACGCGCGCGCTCGCTTTGGCTCTCGGCGTGGTCGGGCTGATGAACGTGCAGTTCGCGGTCAAGGACGGCCTCGTCTATCTCATCGAGGTCAATCCGCGCGCCAGCCGGACCGTCCCCTTCGTCGCCAAGACGATCGGGACGCCGATCGCGAAGATCGCGGCGCGGGTCATGGCCGGCGAACCGCTGATGGGCTTCCTACCGATTCACCGCGACGTCGCCCATGTCGCGGTGAAGGAGGCGGTGTTCCCCTTCGCGCGCTTCCCAGGAGTCGATCCGGTTCTCTCTCCGGAAATGAAGTCCACCGGGGAAGTCATGGGAATCGCAGACGATTTCGAGATCGCATTCCTCAAATCGCAGCAGGGCGGCGGAATCGAGCTACCGGCCGGCGGCACCGTGTTCGTCTCGGTCAAGGACAGCGACAAGCCGGTCATCGTGCCGGCCGTGCGAGCGATCATCGAGCTCGGCTTCACCGTCGTCGCCACCGGCGGAACCGCCGCCTTTCTTGCCGGGGAGGGGCTGGAAATCGAGCGCGTCAATAAGGTGGCGCAGGGGCGGCCGCACATCGTCGACCGGATCAAGGACGGCGAGATCGCGATGATCTTCAACACCACCGAAGGCTGGCAGAGCCACAAGGACTCCGCCTCGATCCGCGCCAGCGCGCTGATGTCGCGTGTCCCCTATTTCACGACCGCCGCGGCCAGCACCGCTGTGGTGCGCGCGATCGGCGCGGCGCGGGACCGCGACCTTGAAGTTCGGTCCCTGCAGGACTATTATTCCGTTTCGAGAGCGTAACCCCCTTATAATCTGCTCAGGACGGGCTGTCTTCCAGCAGAAGGCGGCTCCGAGAATATTCTATGAAAGGCTGAAGAGAAGATGGCGACCGTCGACAAGATGCCGATGCTGGCCGAGGGCTACGAGAGACTGCAGAACGAGGTCCGGCATCTCAAGAGCGTCGAACGGCCGGCGATCATCGACGCTATCGAAGAGGCGCGCGGGCACGGCGACCTCTCGGAAAACGCCGAATATCACGCCGCCAAGGAGCGGCAGGGCCAGGTCGAGGCGCAGATCGCCGACATCGAGGACCGGCTCTCTCGCGCCCAGGTGATCGATCCCACGACGCTCTCCGGGGACAAGGTCGTCTTCGGGGCGACCGTCCACCTGCTCGACGAGAACGACAAGCCGGTGAAGTACCAGATCGTCGGCGAGACCGAGGCGGACGCGCGGATCGGCCGGATCAGCTACAATTCGCCGCTCGGCCGCGCTCTGATCGGCCGCAACGTCGGCGACGAGGTGGAGTTTTCCGCCCCTTCCGGCGACAAATATTACGAGATCGAGAAGATCGAATTTCTCTGAGGCTCGCAGCTGTGCGACCTCCCGAGAGCTGGCGCACGGCGAGGGCGACGCTCGCCATCGCCGCCGGGACGGCGGTCGCCTTCGTCCTGGCCGAGATGGCCGGGGTTCAATTGCGTGCGATGAGCTGGGCCGGCTTCCTGCCCTACCGCTTCAGCTTCGATGGCTACGGGCCCGGCGCCCCCCTGTGGCTCACGCCGCTGACCGCGACCCTGGTCCACATCGGCTGGGTTCACCTCCTCTTCAACCTCCTGTTCCTGCTGTTCTGCGGCCGCGCCGTCGAAGGGGTGCTGGGACCGGTCGCGATCGTTCTGCTCTACGTGCTGGGCGCCTACGCCGCCGCCGCGGGCCATTTCGCTTTCGATCCGCACAGCACCGCACCGATGATCGGCGCGAGCGGCGCGATCTCGGCGGTGCTCGGCGCCTATGCGATGCTGTTCGGCCGCAACAAGGTCCGGGTGAAGAGCCCGACGCTCGCGCTCTGGCTCCAGGCCTTGTGGCTGATGGCGGCGTGGATCGGCTTGCAGGTGGGCATCGGCATCGTTTCGAGGCAGCTAAACGTCGGCGTCGCCATCGGCGCGCATATCGGCGGCTTCCTCGTCGGGATCGCCCTGGCCCGGCCCCTCCTCCTGTTCCGCTACCGCAGGGCCTAGCCTATTTCCCGCCCATTTCAGGCTCGAGTAGCCGGTGGAGATGGACGACGACATATTTCATCTCGGCGTCGTCGACCGTGCGCTGCGCGCTGCCGCGCCACGCGTCGAGCGCGCTCGCATAATCGGGATAGAGGCCGACGATGTCGATCGTCGAAAGGTCGAAGTCGAGGCCCTGCGGGTCCGTGACGCGGCCTCCGAACACGAGGTGAAGCTTGCTCATTGCGGGTCGCTTTAGGCTGCGTTTGTAAGAGGGGACAGTCACTTTCAGGCGATACCGTGACCGATTCTCGTCGACGGTGCGGAAAGTGACTGTCCCTGCGCTCAGCCCTTCTCGCCGCCCGCGCCCGTCGCGCTGGCGACCGCGCCGATCACGGCCTCGCCGACTCGCGTCGCCGCGGTCTCCGAAATCTCTTCGACCTGCTGGCGGCCGGCGTCGACGGCGGAGCGCGTCGCCTCGCGGGCCGCGTCGGTGATCCTGTTGCCGACGCCGCCGAGCAGCTCGGTCTCGCGCTCGGTGCGGGGCAGGACCGCCGCGACGAGGGCGCCGAGAGCGAAGCCGCCGGCCACGGCAACCATCGGATTGGCGCTGATCTCCTCGCCCGTCCGGCGTCCCGCACCGGCGGCGCGCTCGCGAACGCCGGCGAAGGCGGCGCTGGTGCGCGCCCGAGTCGCTTCATAGGCCTCGCCGGCGCGGCTGCGCTGGCGGGTGCCGCCGCCGCCGCTCGTGTCGGTGCCGGTCGTCTCGGTCCTGGTATCGGTCATCTTGAACGCACTCCTTTGCTGAGCGGCGCGTCGATAAGGGGCGCGGCCGCGTGATAATTGTCGCTTGTCGTATCGATGCGGGTGGTGATCCGCCCATCTTCCTCGTCCTCGTCGCCCCGCGAGAAGGCGCGGCCGACGGCGCGGCCCAGCGGCCGCCGCACGAAGAACAGCAATGCAGCGCCGATCGCCAGCGAGACTGCGGCGGGCCGCTGCCTAACGGCGTCGAGCGCACCCTCGGCGAGGTCGCTGCTCTTCTCCTTGACGCCGTCCCAGGCCTCGGTCGCGAGCGACTTGGGGTGGAGGCGCTGCTGCAGCGCCGCCAATGTTGAATCGAGCCGCCGCCGAGCCGCTTCCGCCTCGCGCTTCGCCGCTTCGATCGCCTGTGCATTCATGGCCGGTTCTCGCCCCGCTCGATCGCGGCGCGTTCCTCTTCGTCGCCGGAAAGCGCTTTCATTCCGGCCAGGCCCTTCCGGAGAAGGATGTAAGCAAGTCCCGCCATCACGAGCGCGAGCCCGAGACCCGCGGCGAGTGGGCCGATCAGTGTGGCCAGCGCCAGCACGGCTCCGAAGGTCAACGCCAGCCCGGCGAACCAAGCCAGGATGCCCGCCGCGACGAGCTGAGCGAGCCCGCTCTTCGCCTTGGCCGAGCGGCGCAGAGCGATCTGCCTGTAGAGATCGACCTCAGTTCGCGCAACGTCACGCGCTTCGTCGATCAGCCGCGAGACCAGCTCGCCGATCGATTCTTCCTGGGGGTCGCGGACCGGCGCGTCCAAACCTCAGGCTCCGCCGCCGGAACGGCCTCCGCCGGTGCGCCCGCTGCCGTCGCTCGTGCCGCCGCCGTCGTTCGGCTCGAGACCGCTCTTGACCAGTCGAACGAGCACGAAGCCGAGCAGGGCCGCGGTGCCGACGGTGACGGCCGGGCTCTTGCGGACGATTGAGCGCGTGCCTTCGACCAGATCCTCGAGGCTCTTGTCGCGAAGGTTTCCCGCCAGCCCGGCGATCGCGTCCCCGGCCTTGTGAGCATATTCGCCATATTGATCGCCAAGCCGGTCGTCGATCGACCGCGCGGCGTCGTGGATGATCTCGGAAAGGTCGTCGAGCAGCTGCGTCGTCCGGTCTTTGCCGCCCTCGGCGAATTCGCGCGCCTTGCCGGTTGCCTGCTCGCGCAGGTTCGTGACCTGCTCGCGGACTTGGCCGACGATCTTGTCCGCCGAGAACCCGGCCCCGCTGCCGCCGCCGGACGCGTCGCCGGTGTCGTTGCTGCTTCCCCGCGCGACGAACCCGCCGCCGGAGCCTCCGCCGCCGCTACCGCCGCGAGCACCGCCTGTGCCGGTGGCGGTGCCGGTATCCGAGCCAGCTGCGGTGTCTGTCTTCGATGCGCCAGCCACGATCTTGTCGGTGCCTTCCGGAAGGTCTTGGTCGCGAGGGGGCATGTCTGATCTCCGTAAGCTCTACGTGGGGTTGATTCCGTCTCCCACAAACACTCGCGCGGCGGCTTCCGTTCCGGCTCCCCCGGGAAAGTTGCGTCTCCCCCGGCGGCCCGATAAGCCGCGCTCGCACCCCAAGATAGTTCATGACGAGGCCGTAACAAGATGACCGCGATTCGCGACCTGCACGCTCGCCAGATCCTCGACAGCCGCGGCAATCCGACCGTCGAGGTCGAAGTCCTGCTGGAGGACGGCTCGACCGGGCGCGCCGCGGTACCCTCCGGCGCCTCGACGGGAGCCCATGAGGCGGTCGAGAAGAGAGACGGCGATAAGGGCCGCTGGCTCGGCAAGGGTGTCAGCCAGGCGGTCGACGCGGTCCGCGGCGAGATCAGCGAGGTGGTCGTTGGGCTCGACGCCGAGGACCAGGCCGAAATCGACTCGCTGCTGATCGACCTCGACGGGACTGAAAACAAGAGCCGGCTCGGCGCCAACGCGATCCTGGGCGTGAGCCTCGCCGTGGCCAAGGCTGCGGCCGACGCACGCGGCCTGCCGCTTTACCGTTATGTCGGCGGCGTCTCGGCGAGCCTGCTGCCCGTGCCGATGATGAACATCCTGAACGGCGGCGAGCATGCCGACAATCCGATCGACTTCCAGGAATTCATGGTGATGCCCGTCGGCGCCGACAGCCTTTGCGAGGCGGTGCGCTGCGGATCGGAGATCTTCCATACGCTGAAGAAGCGCCTGCACGAGGCGGGGCTTTCGACGGCCGTCGGCGACGAAGGCGGCTTCGCGCCAAACCTCGCTTCGACTCGGGACGCGCTCGATTTCATCATGCGGTCGGTCGAGCAGGCGGGCTACAAGCCCGGCGACGACGTCGTCCTCGCGCTCGACTGCGCGGCGACGGAATATTATCGCGACGGCGCCTACCGGATGGAAGGGGAGGGGAAAAGCTTCTCGTCCGCCGAGATGGTCGACTGGCTCGCCGAGCTCGCCCGAGACTATCCGATCCGCTCCATCGAGGACGGCATGGCCGAGGACGATTGGGACGGCTGGAAGCTGCTCACCGAGCGCCTCGGGGGCGCGGTGCAGCTGGTCGGCGACGACCTGTTCGTGACCAATCCGAAGCGGCTGGTGCGCGGCATCGAGGGAGGCGTGGCCAATTCGATCCTGATCAAGGTCAACCAGATCGGGACGCTCACCGAGACGCTTGAAGCGGTCGAGACGGCGCACCGCGCGGGCTATACGTCGGTCATGTCCCACCGCTCGGGCGAAACCGAGGACACCACCATCGCCGACCTCGCCGTGGCCACCAATTGCGGACAGATCAAGACCGGCTCGCTCGCGCGTTCCGACCGGCTGGCCAAATACAACCAGCTCATCCGCATCGAAGAGGGGCTCGGAACCGGCGCGCGCTATGCCGGAAGGGGAATTTTCTCTAGATTCGGTGCGTGATCGCCGTGCTCACTTCGTTGCTGCTCGCCGCTGTTCAGTCGCAGCCGCCGGAGACCGACTGCACGGCACGCGTCGCCGTTCGAGCCGACATTCGCCACATGGCGCGAGAGCCGGAGCGCTGGCTCGGCCGGTGCGTGCGCCTGGACGGCTATGTCGACTACAACCGCTTCTATTCAGACGTCGGCGGCTATTATCGCTACTTCGCGACCAATTACGACGACACACGCAACTTCGGGTGGATGGGCCTCTACCCTGTGCGCCGCTACGGTTTTCGCGGGCCGATGCGGCGCGGCAGCGTCTTCGGAATCGTGCACGATTGCGAAACCGATCATGCGCGCGCACAAGCGCGATCGCCGGACAGCATCGTCATGATGACCGGCTTCTGCCACTATCGCTATGGGCTGGTTTTGAGGCGCGTGTGGTTTCGGCCGGAGGCCCGGGCCGACTTTGAGCGGCAGATGGGCGAAGAGCCGCGGCGGGGTTTCGGCGACCTTGAATCGACGAGCGAAGCGGGGCCGCTGCCGGCTGAGGTCCGGATCCTTTTCGACCGCTTCCTCGCCGCAGTCCGCGCAGGCGACGAAGAGACGCTGCGCGGCCTCGCCGTCTTGAGGTACGGCGACGAGCCGGACGAACGCACCCGCGCGGCGACCCAGCGGGCGTTTCTGCTCGGCGAAGACGGCTCGCCCTTCGCCTCGCTTCGCGCGGCGCGGGAAACTCCACCGGTCGCATTCTTCAGGGAAAGGCGGAGTCGTCACGCCCCGCCCGCGGAAGGCTGGCACGCATGTTTCTGCAAGACGGAGGATTGTTCAGGCCTGTGGCCGATCAGCGCCGAGGATGCGAGCGCCGACCCGATCCGCCCCTATGTCTGCGTGCGGGCTTTCGGATATGATTACCGCCGACCTCCCGATCGGATCAGCATCGTCCCCCAGTCCGGCTACCCGCTTGAGCCGCGCCGCACCGCATTTCGCCGCCGCCCTGAGTCGTCTCGGCGATAATCTCAGATGAGCGCTTGATTCTCGGGCATTTTCCTGATTCTGTGACAATCGATGGCGGGGGTACGAAATCCGGGTTCACTGATCAGGCGCGCGGCCCTTCCCGCGGTCGCCTTTCTCATCATCGCCAACTTCGCCGGCTATGCGGTCGTGGGCGACAACGGCGTCCTCTCCTGGGGCGATTATCGCCGGCAGAAGGCCGAACGCACCGTCGTCCTCGCGCGTCTCGAAGCCGAGCGGGCGCGGCTCGAGCACCGCAACCGGCTGCTCGACCCGCGCCATGCCGATCCGGACCTCGCCGAGGAGTTGGTGCGGCGCGATCTCGGCCTCGTCCGGCCCGACGAAGTGATCATCCACACCGATCGCTGACGCTTCGGCGGAGGCGGGCACAAGTTGCGCGGCTCCGCGTTTGCCGCCATAGAGCCGCCGAAATCCAAGCCCGAAAGGACGACAGCACGCCGTGGCCAGGGCCGCATCGCCGAAGCGTACGAACGCCAGCAAGGACGCTCCGCCTCAGACTTCGAACCGGGAACGGCCGCCGCAGCCGGGCCGTTACGCGGCGAGCCGCGACGAGCTCCTTGAATTCTACCGCCAGATGCTGCTCATCCGCCGCTTCGAGGAGCGCGCCGGCCAGCTCTACGGCCTTGGCCTGATCGGCGGCTTCTGCCACCTCTATATCGGCCAGGAGGCGGTCGCCGTCGGCCTCCAGTCGGCGATGGACCCGAAACGCGACAGCGTCATCACCGGCTATCGCGACCACGGCCACATGCTCGCCTACGGCATCGATCCTCGAGTGATCATGGCCGAGCTGACCGGCCGCGCCGCGGGTATCTCCAAGGGCAAGGGCGGCTCGATGCACATGTTCAGCGTCGAGCACAAATTCTACGGCGGCCACGGTATCGTCGGCGCCCAGGTCAGCCTCGGCACCGGCCTCGCCTTCAAGCACAAATATAGCGAGGACGGCGGCGTCTGCCTCGCTTATTTCGGCGACGGCGCGGCGAACCAGGGCCAGGTCTATGAGAGCTTCAACATGGCCCAGCTCTGGGGCCTGCCGATCGTCTACGTGATCGAGAACAACCAATATGCGATGGGCACCAGCGTCAACCGCTCGTCGGCGGAGGACCAGCTCTACAAGCGAGGCGACAGCTTCCGCATACCGGGCCTCCAGATCGACGGCATGGACGTGCTCGCGGTCCGCGCGGCCGCCGAGACAGCGATGGAGTGGGTGCGCGGCGGCAAGGGTCCGATCCTGCTCGAGCTCAAGACCTACCGGTATCGCGGCCATTCGATGTCCGATCCGGCCAAATACCGGTCGCGCGAGGAGGTCCAGTCGGTGCGCGACAAATCGGATCCGATCGAGGCGGTGAAGCGCGAGCTTGCCGAGGCCGGCGTGGACGACGCCCAGGTCAAGGCGATCGACGCGGAGATCAAGCGGATCGTGGTGGAAGCCGCCGACTTCGCCGAGCAATCGCCGGAGCCGGATGAGGGCGAGCTCTACACCGACGTTCTGGTCGAGACCTACTGATGCATCCCCACCCCGTCATTGCGAGCGCAGCGAAGCAATCCAGCGTTGCGCCTGTCGAAGAGGCCGAACTGGATTGCCGCGTCGCTGCGCTCCTCGCAACGACGACTAGCTCGATGGTTCGCTGATGCCGATTGAACTGAAGATGCCTGCCCTCAGCCCGACCATGGAGGAGGGGACTCTCGCCAAATGGCTGGTGAAGGAGGGGGACGAGGTGACCTCCGGAACGGTGCTGGCCGAGATCGAGACCGACAAGGCGACGATGGAGTTCGAATCGATCGACGAGGGCGTCGTCGCGAAGATCCTGGTGGCGGAGGGGACCGACGAGGTGAAGGTCGGCACCGTCATCGCCATCCTCGCGGCGGAGGGCGAGGATGCCTCCGCGGCGCCCGCGGCCGAAGCGAAGCCGCCGGTCGAGCAGCCGAGCGACCAGGAGACGGAAGCGACTCCGGAGCATCAGCCGCAGGAGAGCGGTGCGCACCAGCTCGTCGCTGCGGCCGAGCGCAACCCCGAAGCGCCCGAAGTTCCCGAAGGCACCGAGACCGTCCGCCAGACCGTCCGCGAGGCGCTGCGCGACGCGATGGCCGAGGAGATGCGCGCCGACGAGCGCGTCTTCGTGATCGGCGAGGAGGTCGCCGAATATCAGGGCGCGTACAAGGTGACGCAGGCCCTGCTCGACGAGTTCGGGCCGAAGCGCGTCATCGACACGCCGATCACCGAATACGGCTTCGCCGGCGTCGGCACCGGCGCGGCGATGGGCGGCCTCAAGCCCATCGTCGAGTTCATGACCTTCAACTTCGCGATGCAGGCGATCGACCACATCATCAACTCGGCCGCCAAGACCAACTACATGTCCGGCGGCCAGATGCGCTGCCCGATCGTGTTCCGCGGGCCGAACGGCGCCGCCAGCCGGGTCGGCGCCCAGCACAGCCAGAACTACGGCCCCTGGTACGCCAACGTGCCCGGCCTGATCGTGATCAGTCCGTACAGCGCCGCCGACGCCAAGGGTCTCCTGAAAGCCGCGATCCGCTCCGAGGATCCGGTTGTCTTCCTCGAGAACGAGTTGCTCTACGGCCAGAGCTTCGACGTCCCGACGCTTGACGACTACGTCCTCCCGATCGGCAAGGCGCGGATCGCCCGCGAGGGCACGGACGTCACCCTGGTCAGCTATTCGATCGGGGTCGGGGTCGCGCTCGACGCGGCGACGAAGCTCGCCGAAGAGGGCATCGAGGCCGAGGTCATCGACCTCAGGACCCTCCGCCCGCTCGACCGCGAGACGGTGCTGCGTTCGCTCGCCAAGACCAACCGGATGGTCTGCGTCGAGGAAGGCTGGCCGACCTGCTCGATCTCCGCCGAGCTGATGGCGATCGCGATGGAGGACGGCTTCGACGATCTCGATGCACCGGTGCTGCGGGTCACCGACGTCGACGTGCCGCTCCCTTATGCCGCCAATCTCGAGAAGCTGGCGCTGATCCGGGTCGACGACGTCGTCGCGGCCGCCAGGAAGGCCTGCTACCGGTGACCAATCCCCCTCCCCTTGAGGGGGAGGGGCTAGGGGAGGGGTCGCCTTTGAGCCCCGCCGAGCCTTCCCGGAGACTCCACCCCAACCCAAACCCTCCCCCCTCCAGGGGGAGGGCTTCAGCGGCGCCGCGCCGATGATCCCGCTCGACCCTGACCGGATGCTCGCGCTCGCTTACGTTCCGGCCCGGCGCCGCGCCGCAGTGGAGGCGCTGTGGAGGCTCGATGCCGCGCTCGCTTCGGTGCTCTCGACCGGACGCGAACCGCTGATCAGCCGGATCCGCCTCGCCTGGTGGCGCGAGGCACTGGAAGGCCTCGACCGGGCGCCGCCGCCGGGCGAGCCGGTCTTGAAGGCGCTTGCCGCGCACGTGATTCCGGCAGGGGTCAGCGGGGCGGAAATGGCGGCGATGGAGGCGGCGTGGGAGGTCCTCCTCTCGCCGGATCCACTCGGGGAGCCGGAAATCGAGGCCTACGCGGCACGCGGTGCTCTGCTGTTCCAATATACGGCGCGACTGCTCGGCGATCCCGCCCCAGGCGCCGCCGTCGCAGCCGGTGGGGCGGCCTGGGCGCTGGTCGACCTCGCCCGCCGAACCGCCGGCGACGGTGACTCCGAGGCGGCGATCGCTGCTGCGCGGGGGCTCCGGGTCTCGCACTGGCCTCCGTGCTTGCGCCCGCTCGGCATGCTCGCTGCGCTCGCGCGACGGGACGTCGAGCCGACCCGACCGCGTTGGGAGCGGCAGGGCGCACCGCGCAGGATGCTGCGCATGCTGAGGCACCGGCTCAGCGGAAAATAATCCGTTTTGAACCTTTTCTGGTCCGTTTCCGATGAATTTCTATCGTCCGCTCCACGTTTTGACGGGAGAGGGCGATGTCTCGTTACCTCGCGGGAGGCGGATCGGCGCTGCTGCTCATCCTCGCAGGCTTCTTCATGTGGCGCAGCCAGGCGCAATCGGAGGAATCGCTGCCGCAAGCGCCTCCTGCGGCCGAGGCCGACGAGGAAGGGGGCGAGGGCGAGGGGCCTGCCGCCTCGCGTCCGCGGCGCCCGCCTTCGGCCCCCGAACGCAGCAAGGAAGAGCGGCGCTTCAACCGCGCCGACCGCAACAATGACGGCCGTATCACCCGCGACGAGATGCTGCAGCCGCGGCTCAAGGCCTTCCAGCGCCTCGACGCCGACCGCAACAATGTCCTGAGCTTCGAGGAATGGGCGGCGCGCACGGTCACCAAGTTCGGCAACGCCGACTCGAACCGCGACGGCGCGCTGACCAGGCAGGAATATGCCACGACGGCGCCGCGGCCGCGGACAAGGCCGAAGGGGCAGACCTGCGCGTGCTAGCCGAATTCCTGCCCATCGCAAGATGGGGAGGGGGATCGGCTGAAAGCCGGTGGAGGGGTAACTGGCGCGGAATTCGAGATTCTCTCGAGAAGCCTCGAAGGCTGAGCCATCTACCCCTCCACCATGCTTCGCATGGTCCCCCTCCCCATGATTTTATCATGGGGAGGAATTTGGGCCATCCACCCCCTTAGGGCCTGTTTGGCTCGGCTTGTGTAGAGGAGTTTGCGGTCGCTCTTTTTCGAGCGGCCTTCGATCGGCGGGAACAGGCCGAAATTGACGTTCATCGGCTGGTAGGCCGAGGCGTCGGCGCCGCCCGTGATGTGGTTGAGGAGTGCGCCGAGGGCGGTGGCCAGCGGGGGCGGGGCGAGGGTGTCGCCGCGCAGCTCGGCGGCGGCGAAGCGGCCGGCGAGAAGGCCGATCGCGGCCGATTCGACATAGCCTTCGCAGCCGGTGATCTGGCCGGCGAAACGGATGTGCGGCGCCTTCTCCAGCCGCAGCGTCGCGTCGAGCAGCTGCGGCGAATTGATGAAGGTGTTGCGGTGGAGACCGCCCAACCGGGCGAATTCCGCATTTTCCAGGCCCGGGATGGTGCGGAACAGGCGGACCTGCTCGCCGTGCTTGAGCTTGGTTTGGAAGCCGACCATGTTCCACAAGGTGCCGAGCGCATTGTCCTGGCGGAGCTGGACGACCGCATAGGGCCAACGGCCTGTCTTCGGATCGTCGAGGCCGACCGGCTTCATCGGCCCGTAGCGCAAAGTGTCGACGCCGCGCGCCGCCGCGACCTCGATCGGCATGCAGCCTTCGAAATAGGGCGTATCCTTCTCCCACTCCTTGAACTCGGTCTTCTCGCCGTCGAGCAGGCCCTGGTGAAAGGCTAGATACTGCTCCCGGTTCATCGGGCAGTTGATGTAGTCTTTCGTCTCGCCCTTGTCCCAGCGCGAGGCCATCCAGCACACGTCCATGTCGATGCTGTCGCGGTGGACGATGGGGGCGATCGCATCGAAGAAAGCGAGGGCGTCGGCTCCGGTCGCCGCGCCGATCGATTGCGCCAGCGTCATTGCGGTGAGCGGGCCCGTCGCGACGATGGCGGCGCCAGAGGAGGGGAGGGCGTCGACCCGTTCGCGCACCACCTCGATATTCCGATGCGCGAGGATTCGCTCCGTCACCTCTGCCGAGAAGCCGTCGCGGTCTACCGCGAGGGCGGAGCCCGCCGGAACCTTGTGCCGGTCGGCGGCGGACATGATCAGCGACCCCAGCGTGCGCATCTCGGCGTGGAGCAGGCCCACGGCGTTGCGCTCGGCATCGTCCGAGCGGAAGCTGTTCGAGCAGACCAGTTCCGCCAGGCCGTCGGTCTGGTGGGCGGGGGTCATCTCCGCGCCGCCGCGCATCTCGCTGAGTCGCACCTTCACGCCCGCCTCGGCAAGCTGCCACGCGGCTTCGGACCCGGCGAGCCCGCCGCCGATGATGTGGACCTGATGAGTCATGCCGGGTCGTCATTGCGAGGAGAGCAGCGACGAAGCAATCCAGTCTTCGTCCGGCGCCGCTCTGGATCGCTTCGCTGCGCTCGCAATGACGCGGTTTGCGACCTAAGACTTCCCTATGCGGATCTTCACCATCGGCTATGAGGGGGCGACGCAGGCGGAGCTGGTCGCGGCGCTGCTGGCAGCGGGGGTCGAGCGGGTGATCGACGTGCGGGCGGTGCCGCTGTCGCGAAAGCCCGGCTTCTCCAAGAACGTACTCGCGGCGGGCCTGCGCGAAGCGGGCATCGATTACGTCCACCTGAAGGCGCTGGGTACGCCGCCGGAAGGGCGGGAGGCGGCGCGCAAGGGCAGGCACGACGTGCTCGAGCGCGTCTATGCGGCACAGCTGCAGACCCCGGAGGCCGCCGTGCAGGCCGCGCAGATGATCGATCTCGCCGGCGAGAAGCCGTCGGCGCTGCTTTGCTTCGAGCGCGATCCGGCCGCGTGCCACCGGACGCTGCTTCGCGAGGACGTCGTCCCCGATTGGGAGGCTGTGGATCTCGCGCCCTAGCGCTGGTGCAACACACGGCAGAAAAGCCCCGGATTTCCGGTATTTTCGGTTGTCACGACCATCAAGCCTGCCATGGTGGGCGGCGGCGTTGCTGCGTGGTCTCCGTTCGGGGGCGGAGCGGCGGATCATGCAGGCGCGCAAGAGAGTTCGACCGGATATGGGGACCAGCCGCCCGAAGAAGTTGGAGTAAAGCGTGGATCCGCCTTTCGATCCCCTGCGCTACATCGCCTCCTATGCCGATCTCATTCGCGCGTTCGGCACGAACGCCGAGCTCGGGCGCTGGCACTGGGAGACATCCGGAAAGAGCGAGGGGCGCGATCCCAACCGCTTCGATCCGACGGCCTATGCCGCCGCAAATGCCGACCTCGCGCGGCTCTACGGCTTCGACGCGGCAGGGCTGACCCTGCATTATCTGAGCTCAGGCTTTTCCGCCGGCCGCCCGATCGGCGGCTTCGATGCGATCGCCTATGCCGCCGCCAATGCCGACCTTGCGCGGGTGTTCGGCGCCGATCCGGCGCGCCTCACGACCCACTGGATCGGCACCGGCGTCCACGAGGGCCGTCGGGCGACCGGCTTCGACCATCTGGGCTATGCCGCGGCCAACCCGGCGGTGGCACGGTCGCTCGGAGCCGACGCCCCGGCGCTGGCTTTCCATTATGTCAGCGAAGGCGCGCGCGCCGGGCTCAGGATCGGCATCTTCGATCCGCTCGCTTACGGGGCTGCCAACCCCGATCTCGCGCGCCAGTTCGGCGCGGATTCGCGCTCGCTGACCGACCATTTCGTCGCCACCGGCGCCAAGGCGGGGCTGCCCACCGGCGGCTTCGATGCGATCGCCTATGCCGCCGTCAATGTCGACCTTGCGCGCGCGTTCGGCGCCGATCGCCCGGCGCTCACCCTCCACTGGCTCGGCCACGGCGCCGACGAAGGCCGCGCCACGAGCGGCTTCGACGCGCTGGCTTATGCCGCCGCCAATCCGCAGCTCGCCAGGACCCATGGCGCCAACGCATCCGCCCTGGAGCTCCATTATGTCACGGAAGGTGTCCGGGCAGGGCTGAACACGAGCGGCTTCGATGCGATCGCCTACGCCGCCGCCAATCCGGACATCGCCCGCGCCTTCGGGGCGAACGTCCCGGCGCTGGTCACCCATTATGTCACCCGCGGCGTCCACGAGGGGCGGGCCACGAGCGGCTTCGACGCGATAGCCTATGCCGCCGCCAATCCGGACCTTGCCCGGCTCTACGGCGCCGACGCCCAGGCGCTGGCGGTCCATTACGTCACCACGGGCCTCAGAGCGGGCCTGAAGACCGGCGGCTTCGACGGCTTGGGCTATGCCTGGGCGAACCCGGACGTCGGCCGCGCCCTCGGGCTCGATCCGCGAGCGCTCGCTCTGCACTTCGTCACCGAGGGCGCGCAGGCGGGCCTCGCGACGCCGCGGTTCGATCCGATCGCCTACGCGGCCGCCAATGCCGACCTCGCCCGCATCTTCGGCGCCAATCCGGCCGCGCTGACCGATCATTTCGTCAGGGCCGGGTTTGCCGAGGGACGCGCGATCTCCGGCTTCGACCCGCTCGCTTACGCGGCCGCCAACCCCGATCTGGTCCGCACCTACGGCTGGAACGCGGCTTTGCTCACCAGCCACTTCGTCACCACCGGCGCGGCGCAGGGATTGCGGCCATCCGGGTTCGACGCGATCTCCTACGGCGCCGCCAACCCGGACCTCGCGCGGGTCTACGGCGCCGATCTCCACAACCTCACCCTGCACTGGGTGACCAAGGGGATCAGGGAAGGCCGCGCCACGAGCGGTTTCGACACGATCGCCTATGCCGCGGCCAACGGCGCGGTCGTCCTCGAGGTCGGGCTCGACCCGGGCGCGCTCGCCCGGCACTTTGTCGAGAAGGGTCTCCGGGCCGGGCTTCCGACCGGCGGCTTCGATCCGGTCGCCTATCTGCTCAGCAACAGCGACCTGATGGCCTCGGGCATCGGCGCGAGCGCCGCCTTCACGCACTGGCTCAAAAACGGAATCGAGGAGGGCCGCACAGGCGACGCGCTATTTGGGCGGGACCAGCCGTCGCACGCGCTCGGCCTGGGCGCGCCCGCCGAAAGCGGGTTCGCCGCCGCGGCCGATCGCGACTGGTACGAGGCGACCTTGTCGGAGGGGCAAAGCTACGTCGTCGAGTTGACTGGGGCCGACGGCGCCCCGCTCGACGCCCAGATCCGGATCCACGATTCCAGCGGCCGGCTGCTCGCGTTCCGAAACACTGCCGGGGCCGGCGAAGCGCTGCTCGCCTTCACCCCTTCCGTGTCCGGATCCTATTATGTCGCGCTGGCGTCGTCGGGTCAGGCCGGCGACTACAGGCTGAGCGTCGCCTCGGCGCCGACGCTGGACGAGGACGGCCCCGTGTCCACGGCTGCGGGCGACCTGATCGGCTCGGAGTTCGAGGGATGGACGCTCACCGGTGTCGAGGGCGTTGCGGTGCCGGAAGAGGGAGTCACCATCCAAGGCGTTTTCGGGGCGCTTACCGTCGCGGCCGACGGAAGCTGGAGCTACGCGCTCGACGATTGGGATCCGGACACCAATCGGCTGCTCGCGGGGGAGGTCGGGTCGGAGCGGTTCGATTATGTTCGGGAAAGCGGCGGGGAGGCGGCGGCGGCCACGCTCCGCCTGTTCATCCGGGGGAGCGCCGATTTCGAGGAGGCGGCGGCGCCGTTCCAAGACCCGACGATCATCGGCTCGTTCCCGAGGCAATATTTCATGCCGGCGATCGCCGATTTCGACGAGGACGGCTGGCTGGAACCGTTCGGCTTCCTCGCGGACGGGGAGGGCGGTTTCGTGCCGAACCCGGCGGCCCTGCTGCCCATGGCGCTGTGGCCCAACCGCGCGAACCGGGACGCGCGGATCTTCGACCTCGACGGCGACGGCCATGTCGACGCGGTCCTCAACGTCTATTCGGGGCCGAACGCGGAGGGATCGTTCGGCCTTGTTCTGCTGGGCGACGGGGCTGGCGGATTCGCGCCTCCGATCGAGCGGCGGGACCTCACGGGCTTCGGAGAGACCATCCTCTCCGCCGATTTCGACAATGACGGCGACCTTGACGTGTTCGTGCCGGTCTACACCCATGCCGGTACCTCGCCGTCGACCTATTTACTGTTCAACGAGGGCGGCGTCCTCGGTGAGAACCGTGCGCTTGAGTTCGGTGTCGGCCTTGCCGGCCAGCCGGCTCCGCTCCGCGTCGAGGGCGCGCAGGCCGTCGACGTCGATTTCGACGGCCGAATCGACCTGTTCACCGCCAGCCACCTGTTCCTGAACGAGGGCGGCCATTTCCGCGAGATGGTGCTCGATCCCCAGCGCTTCGACGAGGGCGCAAAGCTGTTCGACTACGACAATGACGGCGATTTCGACCTCGTAATAATGGACGAGCATCAAGGGCCCGCGCTCTACGAATGGGAAAGCGGACGTTTCGTCAGCAGGGGACTGCTCGGCTCCGGGGGGTTCGAGCCGGGAGTCTCGCTCAACGTCTACGACGTCGACGCGAACGGCTGGGAGGACGTGGTTACGCGGACGACGCCCACCGGGGTCGCCTTGTTCCTGAACTTCGGCGGGCAGTTCGCCCGCGCCGACATCGCGACCGGCTTCGGGGCCGACGCATTCGCCTTCTTCGACGCCGACAGGGACCGGCGGATCGACATGATCGCCCGGGCCGACCAAGTCTCGTTCGCGCTGTTCACCAACGCCGGCGCGGCCGGTACGACGCTTGCGCTTTCGGTGCTCGGCGCGGGCGGCGAGCAGAACCAGCAGGGGCGGGTGGTCACGCTCGTCCACCCGGACCATCCCGAGACCGTCCTGGCGCGGGCGGTGGACAGCGGCTCGGGCTATATGGCGCAGAACCAGTACGAGCTGCTGATCGGCCTTCCATATCGGGGAAGCTACCAGGTCGAGATCACGTTTGCCGACCGCCGGCTCGCCTTCGTTGCCGGCGAGCGCCACAGCGTCAGGGCCTTCGCGGACGGCCGCGTGGAAATCGTCGGCAGCGACGGGGACGACCGGATCGGCGGATCCAGCGGCGCCGACATCGTCGCCGCCGGCCTGGGCGACGACCTCGTCCTCGGAACCGCCGGCGCCGACAGGCTCGACGGGGGCGACGGTACGGACACGCTCGATTTCGGCGCGCTCGAGGAAGGAGTCACGGTCGACCTGGCCGAAGAGCAGGCGCTGGCCGGAAGCGCGGCGCAACAGCTGACGGGAATCGAAAATGTCTCCGGCACGCCTTTCGGCGACCGGCTTGGGGGTGACGCAGGCGCGAACCGGCTCGCAGCCGGCGCTGGGGACGACGTGCTGCTCGGAACCGCGGGCGCGGACGACATCGACGGTGGCGACGGCGTCGATCGCGCCGATTACTCCGCTTTCGCCGGACCGGTCGAGATCGACCTGGTGCGTGGCGAAGCCTTGGCAGAGGGCGTGGTGCAGAGGCTCGCGTCGATCGAGGCCGCGACCGGGAGCGGCTTTGACGACTGGATCGTCGGGAACGACGGTGCCAATCGAATCGACGGCGGCGGCGGCACGGATTCGATCGAGGCCGGCGGCGGAGACGATGTGGTCATGGGTTCGGCCGGAGCCGATACGCTCGACGGCGGGGAAGGGGCCGACCGCATCGATTATTCCTTGCTGGGCGCGCATGTGGACCTCGACCTCGAAGCGGGCACGGCCGATGCGGGCGCCGAGCCGCAGACGATCGAGGGCTTCGAGGACGCGACCGGCACTGCCTTCGCCGACAGCCTCGCCGGCGACGCCGGCGCGAACCGGATCGACGGCGGCGCGGGCGACGACCTGATTCGCGGGACGCCGGGCGCCGACACGCTCGACGGCGGCGAGGGCAGGGACCGGGTCGATTATTCCGGCCTCGCTGTCGCTGTCCGGGTCGACCTGGCGGCGGGGGAAGCCCAGGTCGGCGACATCGTGCAGCAGCTTGCCGGGCTCGAGGAAGTCACCGGTACCGATCATGACGACGTCATTTCCGGCGACGGCGAGGCCAACCGCCTCGATGGAGGTGCCGGCACCGACGATGTCGCGGGCGGCGGCGGCGACGACCTGCTGATCGGGTCGATCGGCGCCGACGCGCTCGACGGCGGCGAGGGCGTAGACCATGCGGACTATTCCGCGCTCGCGTCGGCGGTCGGGATCGATCTCGCCGCCGGCACCGTGACTGTCGGGGCCGACGTGCATTCGCTGGCCTCGATCGAGGATGCGACGGGAACCGGGTTCGCCGACAGTCTGGCCGGCGACGACGGCGCAAACCGGCTCAGCGGCGGTGCTGGCGACGACCTCATCCTCGCCTCCGCCGGCGCCGACGAAATCGACGGCGGCGATGGATTCGACCGGCTCGATTATTCTGCGCTCGCCCAAGGGGTGAAGGTCGATCTCGCCGCCGGCGAGGCAGAGGTCGGCACCGACACGCAAGCCCTGACTGCGATCGAGGAGGTGGTCGGGACCGCGCAGGATGACATCCTCATCGGCAGCTCGGCCTCGGACAGGCTCGACGCCGGTGCCGGCGGCGACCGTGTTCTGGGCTCGGCGGGCGCGGACGCGCTCGACGGCGGGGACGGCGACGACATTCTCGATTATTCCGGGTTCGGCGCGGCCGTCCTGGTCGACCTCGCCGCCGGAGAAGCGATCGTGGGCGGCGCAGTACAGACGCTCGCCGGGTTCGAGCAGGTCACCGGGACAAGCTTCGGCGACGGGCTGACCGGTGACGCCGGGCGCAACGGCCTCTTCGGCGGCGGTGGCGATGACCGACTCGCCGGCGGCGGCGGCGGCGACGTTCTCGAAGGCGGCGGGGGCGCCGACCTCTTCCTCTTCGCAAGCGCCGCCGATTCCTCCGACGCGCCTGCCCTCATTTCCGATTTCTCCCAAGCCGACGGTGACAGGATCGATTTTTCGGAGCTTGCAGCCGGCGGGGCCGCGTTCGCGTTTGTCGGCGATGCGGCCTTCAGCGGTACGATTGGAGAAGTTCGCGCGGTCGTCGACGAGCTGGCCGGGTCGACGACGGTGTTTGCCGATCTCGACGGCGATGGCGGGGCGGACATGGAGATTCAGCTCTCCGGGCCCGTCATCCTCGCCGCGACGGATTTTCAATTCTAGGCGAGCGGCGCCTCGCATCGGCAAACGAAGCTGCTAGACTGGACCCGGCGCCAAATCGCGGAGGAACCGTGCAGTCGGACGAAAGCGAGAGCTACGACGTCGCCGAAATCATGGGCGGCCTCTACGGCGAGGGCATCATCGGCCTCAAGGGCGCCTTCGCCCCCGATTGGGCGGACCGGATGCGCGAGGATATCGAGATTCTGTTCGCGGAGGCGCAGCAAGTGCCGGGCGGGTCGCTGCCGCGGGGTCCCCAGCGATGGTATGTCGAAGTCCAGCCCGAGCGGGTGCGGGGCTTCGCCGACATTGTCACCCATCCCTGGTTCGTCGCTGTCAGCGAGGCGGTGCTGACCCGCGACTACCGGATCGTCGAGCTCGGCTTCGACATTCCCTTCCCCGGCGCGGCCGATCAACCCTGGCACCGCGATTTCGCAGTGCCCGAAGCGATGACGCGCGACCGCCGGCTCAATTCGCTCGCGTTCAACCTGACCGCAGTCGACACGCGGCCCGAGCACGGTCCGTTCGAGATCGCGCCGGGAACGCAATGGGACGAATTCGAAGGCTGCCCGAAGGGAATGTTCCCGCCGCGCGCGCTCTGGCCACGCTATATCGAGCGGGCCGTGCAGAAGATGCCGCAGCGCGGCGACATCTCGGCCCGCTCCGCGCTGACCGTGCACCGCGGTACTGCGAACCGCTCGAACGAGGCGCGGCCCGTTCTGGTGGTGGGGGTCGATGCGCCGGACGCGACCAACTCCGCCCATCACGACCTTCAGGTGACCCGCGCCTATTACGAGGCGCTGCCGTCGCGCGTCCGCGACCACCTCACCTGCCGGATCGTCGACCGGCTCGAGCCGGTCGTCCAACACCACGTCATCGAGGGGCTGCTCGAGCCGGAATATTGACCGGCCTCAGGCCAGTTCGACGCGGTCGGCAGTGAAGCGGAGCTTCGCGGTCAGCAATGCGCGGAAGGCGTTGTAGCCGCCCTTGCCGGGGAAGAAGGCGTGGAAGAAGAGCTGCGGTGCGCCGTCGGGTCCCGGTGCGACGGAGGCGTGCCCCGGGGCCCACCAGGTCCGGGTCGATTTGAGCAGCGGCTTCTCCTGCTTGCGATAGGGGCCGAGCGGATGGTCGGCGACGGCGACGCCAATACCGTATGCCGGGGTCGAGAAATCGTTGCCGGCGTAAAACAGCCAGTAGCGGCCGGCTTGGCGTGTCACCCAGGGGCCTTCGATCAGGTGCCCCTCCCAGTCGAGGTCGTTGGCGAGGACCTCCGCCGGCTCCCCGAGCAGCGACAGCCCGTCCCGCGCCAGGCGCTGGGCCAGGATGGGAGTGCGCATAGCGGCCACGATGTCCGTGGCTTCCGGGCACAAATCGAGCGCGGCGCGGACTTTCTGCCAGGAGCCCAAAGCCGCTTCGATCAGCGGCTGCATCAGGAAGAAGCGCTCCATCGGGCGGCGCCCGTTCGCCCATCCGACCAGCGCGGCCGCGAACGACGCAGTCCTCCGGTCCGCCTCGCTGTCGAAGAGCCGCGGTATCAGCTCCGGCCGGTCGCGCAGGAGGGCTGCGAGCGGGCGCGGCCAGACGCCGTTGGTATCGCGCTTCCAGAACAGCCAGGGACCGCCGTCCTCGTCGATCAGGATGTGCGAATCGATGACCCCGCCGCTCTGCGCAGGCGGCGGCAACGACGGATCGGAAGGGGCGAACAACGTGATTCCGCCGGTAATCAGCGGCCGGCCGATGTCGCGCCAGGGCCCCGCGGGGGAGGCACTCTTCGCGAGGCCGATAGCGAGCGCGTTGGTTTTCTCTCGCGCGCTGTAGACCAGCCAATATTCGTCGCCGACGCGGGCCATTTCCGGCGCC
The DNA here is from genome assembly GCA_035628635.1 of Allosphingosinicella sp. Classification (GTDB taxonomy): domain Bacteria; phylum Pseudomonadota; class Alphaproteobacteria; order Sphingomonadales; family Sphingomonadaceae; genus Allosphingosinicella. The sequence continues at coordinate 67,390 of DASPJJ010000030.1, read as the reverse complement.
CAGAAGTCGGCGACCTTTGCGCCGGTCGCGGTCCATTCGGGCGCTTCGCCCTCGGGGAAGACGAAGCCGACATGCTCCCAGCTCTCGAGATCGGTAGACCGCAGGATCGGAAAGGCATCGGGTGCGTCGTTCGAGGTGGCGACGAGGACCCATCCCTCGTCGGTCTTGAGCACTGCGGGGTCGCCATAGCCGCAGAGGATCCGCGGGCCGATATTCTCGGTGATCAGCGGGCGCCAGATGAGGCCATCGTCGGCCGCGTCCGCAGGCTCTTCGTAGACATGGGGCAAGCGGGTGCCGAAGTCCGCGGCAAGGTCGCGGAAGAAGGCGCTGTAATCGGCCTGCTCGCCGCCCGGGATGCGATAGGTGCGGGTTTCGCCGCCGGCGGTAACGGTGAGCGAAGTCGCGGATCCTTCGGAGGCGGCTTCGACGGTAAATGCGTACGAATCGATTTCGGCCATAGGGGGGCGCGTTAGCCGCCCCGGCCGGCGTATGAGAAGAGGGGAGGCGTCTTCGTGCGGGCAATTCGCCTTCGTTGCCGCGCAGCGCGTGCAGGAACTGGCGCAGATCCGGTCACTATTCGACAGAACTCTTAGTCGCGTTCGTTGCCTAACCGCAATAAAACGAGGTCGGGTTGCAAGGCTTGTTTAACCGGTTTTCGGCACAAGCGTCCCTATGGGGGTGCCAGCGCATCGATGGAGGCCGCGGCCGAAGCGGCCTGGCCGGCCGAGCGGTCGCGGACGCTGAGCCGATGCTGCGCGTCGATCCGAGCCGCCTCGAAGCCACACCCGCCGATGCGCAGGACGAGGCGCCCGCGTTGCGCGCAGCGCTCGCCGAGACGCAGGAGGCGTTGCGGGAATCGCGCCGTCAGTTCACCCATCTCGTCGGCAATCTCTCCGGCATCGTCTATCGATGCACGGTCGCGGCACCCTGGCGCATGTCCTTCGCGTCGCATGGGGTCGAGGCCCTGACCGGTTATGGTCCCGAAGTGCTCGAACGGGAGGAGGGTTGGGCGCAGATCATCCATCCCGCGGATCTTCCCGCCGTCGAGGCGGACGTCGCCGCGGGCGTCGCCGAGCACCGCGGCTTCAGCCTGTGTTACCGGATCGTCCACCGCTCCGGCGAGCTGCGCTGGGTCCGCGAACATGGCTGCGCGGTCTACGGCGAGGACGGGGAGCCCCTGTTCCTCGAGGGCGTGATCACGGATGCGGGCCCTGAAAAGCAGCTTGAGCTTTCGCTGCGGGATGCGGAAGCCGAAGCGAGCCGCCGCGCAGCCAGCCTGCACGAGCAGCTCGACGCGGTGCCGCAGATGCTCTGGTGCTACGACGTCGCCACGTCGACTCCGCGGTTCAGCCAGCAATGGGCGGCTTTCACCGGCCGCGATCTCAACGCCCCCGGCGCGCCGAAGCGTATGGCGTTCGTCCATGACGAGGACCGCGCCGACGCGGATCTGCGCTGGCACCACGCTCTCGCGACGGGTGAGGATTACGAGGCCAAATACCGTATCCGCCACCATAGCGGCGAATATCGCTGGATCCTCAGCCGCGGCCGTCCCCAGCGCCGCGACGACGGCACCATCGCTGCGTGGTACGGCAGCTGCACCGACATCCATGAGCTGATCCTGGCCGAAGCCGCACTCGATGCGAGCGACCGACTGAGCCGCGGCATCATCGACGCGAGTCCCGACTGCATGTCGGTGCTCGATCTCGAGGGACGGCGGCTGTTCGCCAATCGCGCCGTGATGGACACCTACGGGATCGACGACCATGCCGACCTGGTCGGCGAGACCTGGGGCCTGCGCTTCGACGAGCCCGGCCGCAGCCTCGCTGCAAAGGCGCTGGCCGCGGCTCAGGCCGGGGAACAGGCGCGCATCCTCGTCCAGCACGGCGAAGCCGGGCGGTGGTGGGACATCATGGTCGTGCCGGTTAGCGACGAGGACGGCAAGGCCGTGCGGATCATCGTCCTCTCCCGCGACGTCACCGACCAGAAGCTCGCCGAGGACAGGGCGAGCTGGGCGGCCACTCACGACGCGCTCACCGGCCTGCCCAACCGCTCCTTCTTCCAGAAAAGGATGGATGAGGCGATCGCGGCTTCCGCGGCCGAAGGCGAGAGCTTCGGCATCCTCCTCCTCGACGTCGACGACTTCAAGCGGATCAACGACATGCTCGGCCACGATGCCGGCGACGCTTTGCTCTGCACCTTCGCCGAGCGCATCCGCGCCGCCTTGCGGCCGGAAGACATGGTCGCGCGCCTCGGCGGCGACGAGTTCGCGGTGCTCCTCGCGGGCACCGGCGACGAGGACTCGATCGCAGGCGCGGTCGAGGCGATCCTGACGAAGCTGCGGGCTCCCTGCGTCCATGGCGGGCGGGTGCTCGAATGCCAGGCGAGCATCGGCGCCAGCCTGTTCCCGGCGCAGGGGAACGATCGCGCCGAGCTGCTCAAGAATGCCGACGTCGCCCTCTATGCCGCAAAGGCGGCGGGGCGGGCCAATTTCAAGATCTTCCGCCCGAAAATGCGCCTGGAGATGCAGAAGCGCGTGTCGATGCTGAGCCTCGCCCGCGATGCGCTCACCCACCGCCGCATCCTGCCTTTCTACCAGCCGAAGGTCGACCTCAGGAGCGGCGAGATCGCCGGGTTCGAGGCTTTGTTGCGATGGACGCACCCGTCCAAGGGCGCCCAGTCCCCCGCGACCATCGCCGCCGCCTTCGAGGACCTGTCGCTCGCCGCCGAGATCAGCGACGCGATGGTCGCGGCCGTCATCGCCGACGTGGTGCGCTGGCGCGACGCCGGGATCGATATCGGCCACGTCGCGCTCAACGCCGCCGCCGCCGAGTTCCGCCGCGGCGATTTCGCCGACAAGCTGCTCGAGCGCCTCCACATTGCCGGGTTGCCGCCCAACCTGTTGCAGGTGGAGGTGACCGAGACGGTGTTCCTCGGCCGCGGCGCGGAGTCGGTCGAGCGGGCGCTCAAGCTGTTGAGCGCAGCCGGAGTCGGCATCGCCCTCGACGATTTCGGCACCGGCTTCGCCTCGCTCTCGCATCTCAAGCAATTCCCGGTCGACCTCATCAAGATCGACCGCAGCTTCGTCCGCGACCTCGAGGAGGATCCCGACGACGCCGCAATCGTCGACGCGGTGGTCAACCTCGGCCGCAGCCTCGGCATCCGGATCGTCGCCGAAGGCGTCGAGAACGAGCGGCAGCACGGATTCCTGGCCTCGCTCGGCTGCGATTTCGGGCAGGGCTATCTCTACGGCAAGGCCGCGCCGGCGGCGGAGGTGGCGGGGATGGCCGGCCGGAGGGACCGCCTGCTGCGGCTGGCGAGCTGAGCCCGAACGGCAAGTGCCCGGCTCTTGTGGAGCCGGGCACCGCATGACGACAAGTCGTCACCCCCTTTTTGGCGCTTCGGCCCGCGCGCTCCTCCCCCTCGCAAGAAGGAGCGGGGCCGAAGCCTCCCCGAACCGTGGCCTGTTGACCCTGGTTGCGGAGGCGGACGCTATTCGAGCTCCTTTTCTATGTCATGACTTTATCGGACAAAGTTGACACTTTGCGGCACGCCTGTGTCGAAAGCGCCACAGCGCAGATTCGCCTGCGGTAAGTGCCCGCGGGGCGCCCCGGTTGCCACGTCTCGGGACGCTCTCTAGAGGACCGGGCGATGCGCCTTTCCCGATACTTCCTCCCTGTCGCCAAGGAGACGCCGGCCGACGCCCAGATCGTCAGCCACAAGCTGATGCTGCGCGCCGGCCTCGTCAGGCAGACCGCGGCCGGCATTTACGCGTGGCTGCCGCTCGGCCTGCGCGTCCTCAGGAAGATCGAGCGCATCGTGCGCGAAGAGCAGGACCGCGCCGGCGCCGTCGAGCTGCTGATGCCGACGCTGCAGCCGGCCGATCTGTGGCGCCAGTCGGGCCGCTACGACGCTTATGGGCCGGAGATGCTGCGCATCACCGACCGCCACCAGCGCGAGATGCTCTACGGCCCGACCAACGAGGAGATGATCACCGCCATCTTCAGGGATTCGGCGAGGAGCTACCGCGACCTGCCGCGCACGCTCTACCACATCCAGTGGAAGTTCCGCGACGAGGTCCGCCCGCGTTTCGGAGTGATGCGCGGCCGCGAGTTCCTGATGAAGGACGCCTACAGCTTCGACCTCGACGAAGCCGGAGCGCGGACCAGCTACAACAGGATGTTCGTCGCCTATTTGCGCACGTTCGAGCGGATGGGCCTCAGCGGCATCCCGATGCGCGCCGACACCGGCCCGATCGGCGGCGACCTGAGCCACGAATTCATCGTGCTCGCCCCGACCGGCGAGAGCGAAGTGTTCCTCGAGCCGCGCGACGAGGGCGGCGCGGGCCGATATCCCGATTTCGACGACGAAGAGGCGCTGCAGAGCTTCGTCGCCGCGCAGAGCGCGCGCTACGCCGCGACCGACGAGAAGCGCGATTTGGAGCGCGAGGCCGGGCTCGGCGACCGGCTGCAGAGATCGCGCGGCATCGAGGTCGGCCACATCTTCTATTTCGGCACCAAGTACAGCGCCGCGATGGGCATGAGCGTCCAGACCAGGGACGGCGGCCAGGTCCATCCGGAAATGGGCAGCTACGGCATCGGCGTGTCGCGGCTCGCCGGCGCGATCATCGAGGCCAGCCACGACGAGGCCGGCATCGTCTGGCCGGAGAGCGTCGCGCCGTTCCGCGTTGGGCTGATCAACATGCGCGCGGACGAGCCGGTCTGCTCGGCCGCCGCCGCCGATCTCTACGCGAAGCTGCAGGCGGCCGGCGTTGAGACGCTGTACGACGATCGCGACGAACGGGGCGGCGCGAAGTTCGCGACGATGGACCTGATCGGGCTTCCCTGGCAGCTGATTTGCGGGCCGAAGGGCGTTGCCAACCGGGTCGTCGAGCTCAAGCGTCGGACGACGGGCGAGCGCGAGGAGCTTTCGATCGAAAGCGCGCTGGCAAGGCTCGCCGCATGATCCTCTCCCGTTACGAGCGGATGATGGCGCGGCGCTATCTGCTGCCGGGCAAGGGCGAAGGCTTCATCTTCCTGGTCGCCTCGATCAGCCTCGTTGCGGTGATGCTCGGCGTCGCCGCCCTGATCATCGTGATGAGCGTGATGAACGGCTTTCGGGCCGAGCTGTTCGACCGGGTGGTCGGCCTCAACGGTCACGCCGTCATCCAAGGCTATGGAGGCCGGCTCGAAAACTGGCAGGAGATCGCCGAGCGCGCCCGGCGCACCCCCGGCGTGGTCTCAGCGCAGCCGCTGATCGAGCAGGGGCTGATGGCCACCTCGGAAGGGCGCGTCGCCGGCGTGCTCGTGCGCGGCGTCCGGCGACAGGACATGCTCGCCAATCCGACGATGCGCGACAATGTGCTCGCCGGCTCGCTCGAGGCGTTGCGCCCGGGGTCCGACAATGTCGCCCTCGGCTCGCGGCTCGCGCAGACGCTCGGCGTCAGCGTCGGCGGCCAGATCAGCCTGGTCAGCCCCGAGGGGCGGACGACGCCGTTCGGGACCGTGCCGCGCATCGTCTCCTACAATGTCGCCGCAATCTTCGAGATCGGCCTTTACGATTTCGACAAGACGTTCGTCGTGATGCCGATCGAGGACGCTCAGACCCTGCTGATGCTCGGCGACGCGGTGGGGATGGTCGAGGTGCAGACCGTCGATCCGCACCGGGTGCAGGAGATTCTGGCGCCCGTCTCCGAAGCGACCAGGGGACAGGCGCTCGTCAGCGACTGGCGGAGCATGAACTCGGCCTTGTTCGAGGCGCTGCAGGTCGAGCGGGTGGTGATGTTCGTCGTGCTGTGCATCATCGTCCTTGTCGCCGCCTTCAACATCCTTTCGTCCTTGATCATGCTGGTCCGTGCGAAACGGCGCGACATCGCCATCCTGCGGACGATGGGCGCCACGCCCCGGGCGGTGATGAAGGTGTTCCTGACCGTCGGCCTCACCATCGGCGTGCTCGGCATCGTCGCCGGTCTCATCCTCGGCGCGGTCGGGCTCTACTTCCGGCAAAGCGTGGTCGAATTCTTCCAGCGCGCCTCGGGGCAGAATCTGTGGGATCCGTCCGTCCGTTTCCTGACCGACCTTCCCTCGAAGCCGGACCCGGTCGAGGTGGTCGCCACGGTGCTCGTCACATTGACCCTCATCTTCCTCGCCACCCTGATCCCGGCGTGGCGGGCTTCGAAAACCGATCCGGTGCAGGTGCTGCGCTATGAGTGACGCCCTCGTGGTCCGCGGGTTGCGGCGCAGCTTCGAGCAGGGGGGAGTCAGGATCGACGTGCTGCGCGGTGTCGATTTCGAAGTGCGCACCGGGGAGATCGTCGCTTTGCTCGGCCCGTCGGGGTCGGGCAAGTCGACCCTGCTCCAGGCGGTCGGCCTGCTCGAAGGCGGGTTCGAAGGCTCGATCCGGATCGCCGACGAGGAAGTGTCCGAGGTCAGCGACGCCAACCGCACCAGGGTCCGCCGCGAGACCCTCGGCTTCGTCTACCAGTTCCACCACCTGCTCCCCGATTTCAACGCGGTCGAGAACGTCATACTCCCGCAGCTGGTGAAGGGCGCGACGCGCGAGCAGGCGCAGGAGCGCGCCGAGGCGCTGCTGACCGCGCTCGGCGTCGGAGAGCGGCTGAGCCATCGTCCCAGCAAGCTCTCTGGCGGCGAGCAGCAGCGTGTCGCCGTCGCGCGCGCCCTCGCCAACCGTCCCGCGCTCGTCCTCGCCGACGAGCCCACGGGCAATCTCGACGAAGCGACCGCGGAGATCGTTTTCGGCGAGTTTCTTTCGCTAGTCCGCGACGAAGGCAGCGCCGCCTTGGTCGCGACCCACAATGAGCGCCTCGCCGCGCGGATGGACCGCGTCCTCCGCCTCCACGAGGGCCTGCTCGAATAGGGAGGTGCCGATGGGACCGTTGCTCCTCGTCGCGGCGGCGTTCCCTGCGGGCGGAGTCGCTGCGCAGACGCCGACTCCCGCGCCGGCCGCGCCCCCGCCCATGTGCACGAGCGCCGAGCATCGCGCCTTCGACTTCTGGGTCGGGCGTTGGGACGTCTATCGCGCCGACACCAATGCGCTCGTCGCCCACAGCCTGATCGAGCGGATGTACGACGGCTGCGCGATCCGCGAAAACTGGATGCCGCACGGGCGGGCGGGCGGCGGCAGCCTCAGCACATGGGACCCGGCCGCGCGGCGGTGGTGTCAGACATGGGTCGATTCGGCCAACACCTACGCCGTTTTCGAGGGCGGCTTTTCGGGCGGGCAGATGGTGCTGACCGGTCGCTGGCTCGGCTATAGCGGTCCCGGCACGGACGTCCCCGCCAGGATGACCTACAGCGTGCAGCCATCGGGCGCCGTTTTGCAGCGTGTCGACATCTCAAACGATGCCGGCGAAACCTGGACGCTCGGCGCCGCTTTGCTCTATCGACGCGCCGAAGCGGCCCCTCCGCCGGTCCGCTAGGGAGATTTTCCGCGCTACCGTGCGTTGCGGGCCCGCGAGGTCCGTTTGCTTATGAAATCTTCCGTGGCGGTCGCCGCAGCCTTGTTCCTGCTCGGAGCGTGCGACTGGATGCAGAAGCCCGACCCGCCGGGCGCCAAGAGCGAGGCGGAGCTGCGCGCCGAGCGCGACCAGCGCATTCGCCGCGCCTGCTCGTCCCCCTCTACCTACGACCGGCTGAAGGAGCTCGCCTTCGACGAGGCGGCCCGAATCCGGGGGCGCGACCCGCGCGAGCTCGACGCGCTCGCCGCCGCGTCCGTAGTGCGAATGGAGGAGCCGGTCCCCAAGTCGCGCGATGACAATCTCAACGTCACCGTCTGCCGAGGCCGCTTCATCCTCGAGCTGCCGCCCGGCGTCGAGAACGCGTTCGACGGTCAGCGGCGGCTCAGCGCCGACATCGAATATGCCGCCCAGGCCGCCGCCGACGGCAGCGGGCTCGTCTACCACATGGAGGGCGCCGAGCCGATCATCTACCGTCTCGCCACCGCCGGCGGCGTGCTGCCGCGCGTGGTCGCGCAGGCGCCGCAGCCGGCGCCCGCGGCCGTTCCTGCGCCGCCCCCTCAGCAACCCCAATCGCAACCCGAGCCTCGGGGCAATCCGGCCCCCGAGCGCGAAGCCGCGGCGGCGCCGAAAAGCGAGTCCCAGCCCCAAGCCAGAAGCGCGCGCAGCCCGAGCTTCAACTGCAGCTACGCGCGGACCCGCAGCGAAAGAATGGTCTGCGCGAATCCCGGCCTCGCCGCGCGCGACCGGCAGATGGCGGCGCTTTATTATTCGGTGATGGCGAACGCCGACGTCGGCACACGCGCTCACCTCCGCCGCAGCCGGGACGCCTTTCTGGTGCGGCGCGAGCGCTGCGGCACCGAAGACTGCGTGATGTCGATCTACGACGCGCGCATCCAGGAGATCAGGCGCATCGCCGAAGGCCAGTAACTAACTGTGGAGAAAAGGGACCGCCGCCCTTCCATCGCGCGGGTGCGCTGGCCATAAAGCGGGGATGGCCGCGCCCTACGTCCCCCTGCGGATCTTCTCCTGCTACACCATGCTCGAAGGCGCGATCGAGCCCAAGGCGATCGCCAAGGCAGCAAGGAAGCACGACTTCCCCGCAGTTGCCCTGACCGACCGCAACGGTCTCTACGCCGCGATGGCGTTCACCGAAGCGTGCGTCGCGGAAGGCGTGCAGCCGATCGTCGGGGCAATGCTCGCCGTGGCGCGCCCCGCTCGTCCTGCCGACAAGACTCCCGAGCTCGACTGGCTCGCGCTCTACGCGCAGGACGACAAAGGGTACGACAATCTCTGCGCCCTGGTCTCGGCCGCCCATCTCGGCCGTCCGGTCGAGGAGGAGGCGCATGTCGAGCTCAGTGCGGTCGAGGGGCGCAGCGAGGGCCTGATCGCGTTGACGGCAGGCGGTGAGGGCGCGCTCGCGCGTCTGCTCGCCGAAGGACAGGACAAGGCGGCGCGAGATGTGCTGGAGCGGCTGGAGGCTTTGTTCCCGGGCCGCCTCTATGTCGAGCTGTGCCGCCGGGGCGACCCGGTCGAGGAGGCGGCCGAACTGGCTTTGATCGACCTCGCCTACGAGCGCGATCTCCCGCTCGTCGCGACCAACCCGGCGCGTTTCGCGGAAGCCCATTTCCACGCCGCGCACGATGCGATGCTGTGCATCGCGCAATCTAGCCAGATCGACCGCGACGACCGGCGCCGCTCCTCGCCCGAGGCGTGGATCAAGCCGCCCGAGGAGATGCGCAGGCTGTTCGCCGACATTCCGGAGGCAATCGAGAATACGGCCGTGATCGCTCGGCGCTCTGCGATCGGGGCGCCGAGGCGCAAGCCGATCCTCCCCTCCATCGCCGGCGACAAGGAGGCCGAGGCCGAGCAACTGCGCAGCGATTCGCGGCTCGGCCTCGAGGCGAGGCTCGCCGAATATGAGGATCTCGGCGAGGCGGAGCGGAAGGCCTATTTCGACCGGCTCGACTACGAAGCCGACATCATCGTCCGGATGGGCTTTTCGGCCTATTTCCTGATCGTCGCGGACTTCATCAAATGGGCTAAGGAAAACGGCATACCGGTCGGCCCCGGCCGCGGTTCCGGTGCCGGCTCGGTGGTCGCCTGGGCGCTTACCATCACCGATCTCGATCCGATCCGCCTCGGCCTGCTGTTCGAGCGCTTCCTCAATCCCGAGCGCGTGTCGATGCCGGATTTCGACATCGACTTCTGCGAGACGCGGCGCGGCGAGGTGATCCGCTACGTCCAGCAACGCTATGGCGAGGATCGCGTCGCGCAGATCATCACCTTCGGGAAGCTGAAGGCACGGGCCGTGCTCAAGGATACGGGCCGGGTGCTGCAGATGCCCTACGGCCAGGTCGACCGGCTGGCGAAGCTGATCCCCAACCACCCGACCGACCCCTGGACGCTGGAGCGGGCGCTAAACGGCGTGACGGAGCTGGCGGCGGAATATCGGAACGACGCGCAGGTCCGCCGTCTGTTCGATCTGGCGATGAAGCTCGAGGGGCTTCCGCGCCACGCTTCGACCCACGCGGCCGGCGTGGTCATCGCCGACCGCCCGCTTGAGCAGCTCGTCCCGCTCTACCGCGATCCCCGCTCGGAAATGCCGGTCACCCAGTTCGACATGAAATATGTCGAGGCGGCCGGCCTGGTGAAGTTCGACTTCCTCGGGCTGAAGACGCTGTCGGTGCTGCGCAAGGCCGTCGAGATGCTGGCGAAGCGGGCCATCGAGGTCGATCTCGACCGGCTCAAGTGGGACGATTCCAAGGTCTACGAGCTTTTGAAGCGCGGCGAGACGGTGGGCGTGTTCCAGCTCGAGTCGGAGGGGATGCGGCGCACGCTTTCGGCGGTGAAGCCGACCTCGTTCGAGGACATCATCGCGCTGGTCTCGCTCTACCGGCCGGGGCCGATGGACAACATCCCGATGTTCGGCGCCCGCAAGAACGGGCGCGAGCCGATCGCTTTTCCGCATCCTTTGCTCGAGCCGGTGCTGAAGGAGACTTACGGCATCTTCGTCTACCAGGAGCAGGTGATGGAAGCGGCGAAGGTGCTCGCCGGCTACAGCCTCGGCGAGGCCGATCTGCTCCGCCGCGCGATGGGCAAGAAGATCAAGGCGGAGATGGACGCCCAGCGCGAGCGCTTCGTCTCCGGTTGCGCGCAGAACGACATCGCCCGGCCCAAGGCGAACGAATTGTTCGATTTGATCGACAAGTTCGCCGGCTACGGCTTCAACAAAAGCCACGCCGCGGCCTATGCGCTGGTCGCCTACCAGACGGCCTGGCTGAAAGCGCACCACCCGGTCGAATTCTATGCCGCCTCGATGTGCTTCGACATCCACCAGACCGACAAGCTCGCCATCTTCGTCGAGGACATGCGGCGGCTCGAGGTCGCCTGCCTGCCGCCCTCGATCAACGCCTCGGAGGCCGAGTTCGCGGTCGAGCCGGCGGGCGAGGGTTATGCCGTCCGCTATGCGCTCGGCGGGCTCAAGGGGGTCGGCGAGAAGGCGATGGAGCAGCTCGTCGACGAGCGCCGCGCCAATGGGCGCTTCCGCGATCTCGACGACTTCGCCGCCCGGGTCGATCCGCGGCTGCTCAACCGGCGCCAGATCGAGAGCCTCGCCGGCGGGGGCGCGTTCGACGAGATCGCGCCCGACCGCGCGACCGTGTTCGCCGCGGCGGAGACCGTCCTCGCCGTCGCCGCGAGCGCCGCCGAGGCGCGGACCAGCGGGCAGGGCGGCCTGTTCGGCGAGGGCGCGGCCGACGTCGCGCCGATCCGGATGCCGACGGTGAAGGCCTGGAGCCTCGCCGAGCGGATGGGGCAGGAGAAAGAGAGCTTCGGCTTCTATTTCTCGGCGCATCCTGTCGACCGCTACCGCCACCTCGTCGTCGCCCACGGCGCCAGGAGCTTCGCCGAGATCGCCGCGCTGCCGGCGCCGGCAGACGGGGCCCGCTCGGGGGCGGTGATGACGGGCCTGGTCGAGGAGGCGCGCTGGCGCACCTCGGCGAAGGGACGCCGATATCTGATGGCGACGCTGTCGGATGCCTCCGGACAGTTCGTGGCGACGATCTTCGACGACCAGCCCGCCGCCCAGATCGAGGCGGCCGCGAAAGAGGGACTGTGCGGCCTGCTGAACGTCGAGCTCGACCGGCGGCCGGGCGAGGACGCGCCGCGGGTGACGATCCGCTCGTTCCAGTCGTTCGAGGGCCTGTCGCGGCGTACCCGCCTGCAGCTGGAAGTCGACGTGGAGGGTACGGACGTGCTCCGGCGGCTTCGGGACACGGTCGCCGAAGCCCGCGGCGGCAACGGCATCCTCAAGCTCAGCGTCGCGATCGAAGGCGGCCGCGCCGACCTGGTGCTCGGCCGGGACTTCCAGCTCGACGCCGAGCTCGCGGCGCGGATCGAGCGGGTCGACGGGGTGGTCGGCGTCCATCTCTCCACCGCCGAACCGCCGCGGCTTGCCCTCGCCTCCTAGCCGCCCCTAAGATGGATTCCTGCGGGAGGGTCTATGCTCGGGGGAATGCAGGATTTCGAGCTTCGCATACCGCGCCTGATCGACCATGCCGAGCGCGAGCATGGGCGGCGCGAGATCGTCTCTTACTGGGCCGACGGGACGGTCAGCCGGACCGATTGGGCCGGGATCGGACGCGATGCGAGAAAGCTCGCCCAAGCCCTTGAAAGTCTTGGCATCAGGCGGGGCGATCGCGTTGCGACGCTCGGCATGAACCACGCCCGGCACCTGATCGCCTGGTACGGCGCGATCGGCATGGGCGGCGTCATCCACACCGTCAATCCGCGCCTGTTCGACGAGCAACTCGTCTACATCGCCAATCACGCCGAGGATAAGGTCCTGTTCTACGACAAGGCCTTCCAGCCGATCGTCGACCGGCTGCGGGCGCAGTGGACCACGATCGAGCATTATGTGTGCTTCGACGGCGAGGGCGGAAACGGCGAGCCGTCGTTCGAGGCGTTGATCGGCGCGTTCGACGGCGACTATCGCTGGGTCGAAGGCTCGGAGCGCGAGCCCTGCATGCTCTGCTACACCAGCGGCACCACCGGCAATCCGAAGGGCGTGCTTTACGAGCATCGCTCCTCGATGATCCACGCAATGGCCGAGGTCGCGCCCTCCTGTTTCGATCTATCGACCAGCTCGGTGGCGCTGCCGATCGTGCCGATGTTCCACGCCGCAGCCTGGGGGCTTCCCTTCGCCGGCGCGATCGCGGGGATCAAGTTCGTCTATTCGGCAGTCAACGATCCGGTCGTGCTCTGCCGGCTGATGAACGAGGAGAAGGTCACCCACTCGGCGGGCGTGCCGACCGTCTGGCTCAGCATGTTCCAGCACATCGATTCGACGGGCCAGAAGCCGGAGCATCTCAAAATCGTCACCATCGGCGGCTCGGCCGCGCCGCGGGCGATGATCGAGCGCCTGATGAGGATGGGGATCCGCGTCGGCCACGCCTGGGGGATGACCGAGACGTCGCCGATCGGCACCATCGGCTCGCCGCCGCACGACTGGGACGAGCTTTCGTTCGAGGAGCAGGTCGACCTCGTCGCCAAGCAGGGTAGGGTGCCGTTCGGAGTCGAATTGCGCGTCATCGACGACGAGGGCAAAGAGCAGCCCCGCGACGGGCAGAGCTCGGGCCGGCTGCAGATCCGCGGCCCGTGGGTGATCAAGCGCTATTTCCAGGACGAGAGCGGCGACTGTGTCGGCGACGACAATTGGTTCGACACCGGGGACGTCGCGGTGCTGCATCCCGACGGCACCATGCAGATCACCGACCGCTCGAAGGACGTGATCAAGTCGGGCGGCGAGTGGATCAGCTCGGTCGAGCTCGAGAATGCCGCCGTCGGATGCGACGGCGTCGCCGAGGCCGCCGCGATCGGCATCCGCCACCCGAAATGGGACGAAAGGCCGCTGCTTCTCGTCGTCCGCAAGGAGGGCAGCGACGTGTCGCGCGCCGAGATCCTCGACCACCTCTCCCGCCACGTCGCCAAATGGTGGCTCCCGGACGAGATCATCTTCGTCGACAGCCTCCCGCACACCGCGACGGGCAAGCTGCTCAAGACGGCGCTGAGGGCGCAGTATCGCGACCACCAGCTCGCGACGGCGTAGGAACTCCTCCCCGGCACGGGGAGGGGGACCGCACGAAGTGCGGTGGAGGGGCCGGCGCCATCGGCGCCGGTTGCACCGCCGCCGCCCCTCCACCATGCTTCGCATGGTCCCCCTCCCCGTTTCGGGGAGGAGTTACAATAAGCGCAGCTGCGGGCCCGAGGGCGGGACGAACAGGTCGGTCCGCAACGACGTTTTCTCCCTGTTGAGGCCGCGCTTGCGGACGGCGATGTCGAAGCGGGTCCGGAGCAGCTCCGCCCAGGGACCCTGGCCGTGCATGCGGGTGAACCAGTTCGGGTCGTTGTCCTTGCCGCCGCGGATCGAGCGTATGGTGTTCATCACCTTGGCCGCCCGGTCGGGATGGTGCTCGTCGAGCCAGGCGCGGAACAAGGGCGCGACCTCGTGCGGCAGGCGCACCGGCAGGTAGAAGACGCCCTGCGCGCCCGCCTCGGCCGCGGCCTCCACGATCGCCTCGAGCTCGTGATCGGTCACCTGCGGGACCACCGGAGCGATCGCGACCGTCGTCGGGACCCCCGCCGCCGCCAGACGCTTCACCGCGGCCAGCCGCTTGCGCGCGGCCGGGGCGCGCGGCTCGAGGGTGCGCGAGACCGCCGGGTCGAGCGACGTCACCGACAGAGCCACCGAGACGAGTCGGTCGCGCGCCATCTCCGCGAGGACGTCGAGATCTCTCAGCACGCGGTCCGACTTGGTGGTGATCATCGCCGGGTGGCGCGTCTCCGCCAGCACTTCGAGCACGCTGCGGGTGATCCGCCACTTGGCCTCGATCGGCTGGTAGGGATCGGTGTTCGTTCCCATGGCGATCGGACGGACCCGGTACCCGGGCTTGCCCAGCTCGATCCGCAGCAGCCGCGCCGCGTCGGGCTTGGCGAACAGCTTGGTTTCGAAGTCTAGGCCCGGCGACAGATCGTGGAAGGCATGGGTCGGCCGGGCGAAGCAGTAAATGCAGCCGTGTTCGCAGCCCCTGTAGCTGTTGATCGAACGGTCGAAGCCGATATCGGGCGACCGGTTCCAGGCGATGATCGTCTTCGGCTTCTCGACCGCGACCGTGGTGCGCAAGGGAGGGGGCCCGTCATCCACCTCTTCGCGCGCGTCGAGCCAGTCGCCGTCGGCCTCGCGGACGGGCAGGTTGAAGCGGGTCGGCGTCCTGTTTTCCGGGGCGCCGCGGCCGTGGCGGGCATCGGGGCGGTTCACCCCTTCAAATTAGGGGATGGTGGCGAACAAATCAAGAACTTCAACGCGATCCGATCGCGGTTCTTTGCGGCCGCGGCATTCGGACGGCGTTGGGGCCGGGCAGGCCCGGGAAGCGCGGCCAGAGGCCCTGGACCAAAGCCGCGCGGCTGGCGCCGGCGCGGCCGATGCGCTGCTCGTAGACCCAATAGTTCCTGAGGATGATGGGAACGTATCCGCGCGTTTCCCAATAAGGCAGCGACTCGATGTAGAGCAGGGGATCGCCGTCGCCGACATTCTCGGCGGTCCATTCCGCGATCGGCGACGGGCCGGCATTGTAGGCGGCAGCGACGCGCGGGAGGAGACCGCCGGTGCCGGGCAGGTCGCGCAGATGTTCGAGATAGGACTGGCCGAACTCGACATTGGTGTTGGGCTCGTTGAGATCGATGCCGGCCGCGCTCTCGCCCCGCCAGCGGGCGATGTCGCCGGCGGTGCCCGGGCGGACCTGCATCAGCCCGCGCGCTCCCGCCGGGCTGACGGCGTCGGGCCGGAAGTTCGATTCCTGGAGCGCGTGGGCGAAGGCGAGGGCGCGGTCGACGCGCCAGCCGCGCGGCGGCTGCCAGTCGGGCAGCGGATAGCGGGCGAGTGGATCGACGGTGACCCCGCGCGGGGCATTGTGAGCGAGCCACATCTGGGTGGCGGTGAGGTTGAGTCGGGCGGCGACGTTGATCAGCGCCTCGTGCTGATTGGGCCGGCCGATCCGGGCCTGGTGGCGCAGCAGCTCATCGGCGGCGTCCCGCTCGCCGATCTCGGCAAGGGCCATCGCCATCCGGACGTTGCGCTCTCCGGCGACTCCGCGCCAGTCGGCGCGAGCGAGGCTGCCACTGTTCGGGATGGTGCTGTGCCTGAGGCCGAGCGCACGCGCCGCGAGCATGCCGTAGAAGGTCTCTCCCATGCGGGCGGCGCTTCTGAGGTGAGCTTGAACACGCTCGGGATGGCGGCAGACCATGTCGGAGCGCGCCGCCCAATAATGGCCGGCGGCGGCGAGCTCCTGGTCGGTCGAGCGGGTCGCAACCGCGCGGAAAGCCTGGCCGGCGGCTTCGCAATCGCCCATCCGCCAGCTGGCGAGGCCGGCGGTCCAATCGGCCTGGATGACCCATTCGCCGGTGCCGCGGCGGGCGCGGTCGGCAAGCTGACGCGCGGCCACGTCGTTCCGGTTCAGATAATAGGACCAGGCGACGCGCTGGCGGAACTCGGTCAGCGCCTCGCCTGGAAGCTCGGCCGACCGCGCCTCGACCAAGGCCTCGGCCTCGGCGGGCCGGTCGGCGACGATCAGAGGCTGGACGAGCGCGTCGAGGCTCGCGACGTCCGATGAGCCCCTGAAGCCGCGGGCGCGGGCACGGCGCGGCTGCTCACCGCCCCAGACCAGGCGCTGCTGCTGCGGAAGCGCCGGCAATTCGGTCGCGCCGCGCGTCGCGGCGAGCCGGGCGAGCTGCTCGGCCTGGGGCAGCTCGCGGGCGCGCGAGAGCAGGCTGAGCAAGGGCTCGAGCTCGACCCGCGGCGAGCCCGGCGCGAGATAGAGGCGGGCGCGGGCATAATCGTGCAGGGGCCCCTCGCTCGTTCCGTCGAGCCGTACGGCCGCCGCCAGCCAGTCCCTGCCGCGGATTGCGGCGAACACTTCCCGATAGAGACTGCGCTGCTCCGGCGAGAGCACGGGTGCGGCGGAGGCCTGCGCCTCTGCCGAGGCCTCAGCCGCGGCCTCTGCGGCGGGGGCCGGGGAGGAGACGGCGGCGGCTGCAGCGAGAAGGAAGGCGGCCTCGATCCTCATGACTTCAGTCCCTCGGCCAGCAGCTGGAGGTCGGTCCATGCATGGGCCTTTTGCGCCGGATGCTGGAGCAGCTGGCGCGGCGAGATCGTCGCCAGCGCGCGCACCGGGCCGGCATGGGTCGCGACATCGTGCCAGCGGCCGCGCGCCCGCGCGACCGTGAGGCCGAGCAAGGCGCGGGCGGCTCCGTCCCCGAACAGCAGCAGCGCCTTCGGCGCGGCGAGCCCGATATGGTGGCGGGCGAGGCGGCCGCAGTTTTGCTCGGCCTCCCCGGTCATGCGCCCGTCCGCGGGCCGCAGGCAGGAGAAAGCGGCAAAATAGATGCTGCTCCGATCGCGTCCGATCGCCGCCAGCATCCGATCGAACAGCCGCCCGACCTCCCCGGAGAGCAGAGTTCCCGCCGTGCAATCCTCGGCCGAGGGCATGTCGATCATCACCATGAGTCCGGCCGCAGGATCTCCGGCGGGACAGACGCGCGGTGCGGCGGGGGCAGCGAAGGGGAGTCGGTCCGACTTGGCGAGCCAGGCCTGGAACAGGTCGAGCTGTCCGGGAAGCTCTTCCTCCGGCTCCGCGGCGGGGCCGGCGGACTTGGTCTCGAACGGAGAGGGAGGCGCTTTCGGGCGCAGCCAGTCGCGCGGCTCCTCGCCGGCGACGACGCCGACTCCGGCGTCCACCCACCAGGCGAGCGCGCTGGCCGCCGCCGCATCGAAATCCGTATCTCCCCGCTCCACGGCGCCCACCTGACCGCGCCCGCGGCGGGCTGGTCAACCGTCGGAATGCCGCTTATCTGCAAGCCGTTGGCCGTTTGCGACGACATGAGTCCGCGCGCGGCGCCCGGAGCGGAGGAGCGAATGGCCGAACGCGAGTCGATGCCCTACGACGTGGTCGTCGTCGGCGCCGGCCCCGCCGGCCTCGCCGCCGCGATCCGCCTCAAGCAGCTCGCCAACGAAGCCGGGACGGAGCTCAGCGTCTGCGTGCTCGAAAAGGGCTCGGAGGTCGGCGCGCATATCCTTTCGGGCGCGGTGATGGACCCGAAGGGGATAGACGAGCTGCTCCCCAACTGGCGCGGCCTCGACAGCCCGCTCACCGTTCCGGTCACGCGGAACGAGCATTGGGTTCTGACCGCGCGCAAGAAGTACTCGCTGCCGCACATCTTCATGCCGCCGTTCATGAGCAACGAGGGCACGTACACGCTCAGCCTCGGCAATTTCTGCCGGTGGCTCGCCGGTCAGGCCGAAGCGCTCGGCGTCGAGATCTTCCCCGGCTTCCCTGCCGCCGAGACCCTCTTCCACGGCGACGGATCGGTGAAAGGCGTCGCCACCGGGGACATGGGGGTGGGCCGTGACGGCGAACCGAGGGCCGACTACCAGCCGGGGATGGAGCTCCACGGCAAATATACCTTCTTCGCGGAAGGCGCTCGCGGCCACCTCACCAAGAGGCTGAAGCGGGATTTCGGCCTCGACAGGGACAGCCAGCCCCAGGTCTACGGCATCGGCCTCAAGGAGCTGTGGGACATCGATCCCGAGAAGCACGAGCCCGGCCGCGTCATCCACACCCAGGGCTGGCCCCTCGACGACGACAGCTGGGGCGGCGGCTTTCTCTACCACCAGGAGAACAACCAGGTCGCCCTGGGGTTCGTCGTCGCGCTCAATTACAGGAACCCCTACCTGTCGCCCTTCGAGGAGTTCCAGCGCTGGAAGCAGCATCCCGCGATCCGATGCTTCCTCGAGGGAGGCCGCCGGGTCAGTTACGGCGCGCGGGCGATCAACGAGGGCGGCTGGCAGGCCGTTCCCAAGCTCGCTTTCCCCGGCGGTGCGCTGATCGGCTGCGCCGCCGGCTTCGTAAACGTGCCGAGGATCAAGGGCAGCCACACCGCGATCAAATCCGGCATGCTCGCGGCCGAGGCGGCCTTCGAGGCGATCAGGGCCGGCCGGTCGAACGACACACTGGACGCCTATGAGACCGAGCTTCGCTCGAGCTGGGTCGCGAAAGAGCTGAAGATGGTCCGGAACGTCGAGCCGATGGTGGCGAAATGGGGCGGTGCGATGGGCACGGTCCTCGCTGGCGCCGACATGTGGATGCGCCAGCTCAGGATCGGCCTGCCGTTCACGATGCGCCACCATGCCGACAACGCGACCTTGTGGCGCAAGGACCTGGCGCGGCCGATCGAATATCCGAAACCGGACGGCGTGATCAGCTTCGACCGCCTGTCCTCGGTGTTCGTCTCCAACACGAACCACGAAGAGGACCAGCCGGTTCACCTCCGCCTCAAGGACCCGGCGATCCCGACCGCGATGAACCTCCCGGTCTATGACGGGCCGGAGCAGAGATATTGCCCCGCGGGCGTGTACGAGTTCGTCGAGGAGGGCGGGCAGAAGCGGCTGCAGATCAACGCCCAGAATTGCGTCCACTGCAAGACGTGCGACATCAAGGACCCGACCCAGAATATCGAATGGGTGACACCGGAAGGCGGAGGAGGCCCCAATTACCCCAACATGTAGATACGCTCTCGCCCCGCTCCTCGCCGGTGCGCTGGTGCTGCCCGCCCCCCCGGCCGCAGCGCGCACCGACGAGCCGGCCGCCATGCGCACCTACGTCCAGGCCCGCGCCGCAGCGACCGAAGGTGCGCTCGCCGAAGCCAGCCGCTCCTACGCGGCGGCGCTCGCCGCCGCGCCGGACAACCGTATCCTCGCCTCCAGCGCGCTCGGCCATGCCATCGCCGCGGGTGATCGCGCCCTCGCCGTCGCCGCGGCGCGGATGCTCGAATCGACCGGCGAAGCGACGCCCGAGGTGCGTCTCACCTTGCTCGTCGAGGCTGTCCGAGCCGGCCAATGGCGGGCGGCCGAAGCCCAGGTCGAACGGATTTCCGCCGATCGGGCCTTCGCCTTCATGGCGCCCGTGCTTCGCGCCTGGGTCGCGCAGGGTTCGCGGCGCGGCGATCCGATCGCCATCCTCGACGCCATTCCCGGCGACAGCCCCGCGCAGGGCTACGTCCCCGAGGTGAGGGCGCTGCTCCAGCTCGTGCGCCGCGGCCAGGAGGCCGCCGCCGAATATGCCGCTTTCTCGGATGAGAGCGGGCCGCGCGCTCAGCGATTGCGCATCGCCGGGGCCGCCTTGCTCGCGCGGCGCGGCGGTCGTCGCGAGGCGCTGGCCCTGCTCGCCGGCCCGGGCGAAGCGCTCGGCCGCGCGCGCGCCGCGGTCGAAGCGCGACAGGCCTTGCCCGGGGCGATCGCGACGCCCGCGGAGGGGATCGCCGAGTTCCTCGTCCGGCTCGCCCTCGATCTCAACTCTCAGGAAGTCCGCCCGCTCGCCTTGAGCTTCACTCGCCTCGCCGGGTTTCTCGCGCCGGACAATAGCGAGATCTGGCTGGTCGCCGCCGAACTGCTGCGCGATCTCGAGCGGCCGCAGGCGGCGCTCGCCGCGCTGGCGTCGATTCCCCCGTCCGACCCGTTCATCGGCTCGGCGCGAGACCTGCGCATGAACCTGCTGGTCGCGAACGAGCAGAACGACATAGCGGTCCGCGAGGCGCAGGCGGCGACCGCGGCGTCCGGCGTGCGGGTCACCGACTGGACCCGGCTCGGCGACCTCTATGTCGAGCTCGATCGCTATCGCGAGGCTGCCGAAGCCTATGAGCGCGCGATCGCGCTCGCCGGCGCCGGCTCGTCGGACAATCCGCTCTGGGCCTTGTGGCTGATCCGCGGCGGCGCACTCGAGCGGGCGGGCGACTGGCCGGCCGGGAAGGCGGCGCTGGAGCGGGCGCACGCGCTCGCGCCCGAGCAGCCGCTGGTGTTGAACTATCTCGGCTATGCTCAGCTCGAGCGGCGGGAGAATATCGCGGAGGCGATGCGCCTCGTCTCCGAGGCGCATCGGCTCGCGCCCGAAAATGCTTCGATCACCGATTCGCTCGGCTGGGGCTACTATCTGACCGGGGACTTGCCGCGGGCGATCGAGCTACTCGAGCGCGCGGCGCAGGGCGAGCCGGCCGACACCACGATCAACGAGCATCTCGGCGATGCCTATTACCGCGCCGGCCGCCGCATCGAGGCGCGCTTTGCCTGGAAGGCGGCGCTCGTCTATGCCGAGCCCCGCGAGGCGGAGCGGCTCCGTGCCAAGATCGAGGCGGGACTGACGCCGCAGCTGGCCGCCCGCTGACCTCCGCATGGAGGAGACCGCCTTCGCCAAGATCAACCTCGCGCTCCATGTCCGCGCCCGCGAACCGGACGGCTTTCACCGGATCGAGACCATCTTTGCTTTTTGCGAGGACGGGGACCGGCTCGAGGTCAGCGACGGCGATGGTCTGAGCCTGCAAGTGTCGGGGCCGTTCGCGGCGACTTTGACGTCGGGCGAGGACAATCTGGTCCTTCGCGCCGCGCGCGCGCTGAAGGAGCGCTTCGCGGTGACGGCCGGGGCGGCGCTGAGGCTCGACAAGAGGCTGCCCGTCGCGGCGGGCCTCGGCGGCGGATCGGCCGACGCGGCGGCCGCTCTGCGGCTGCTCTCGCGCTGGTGGCGCCTCGATGCGGGGGAGGAGGACCTGCTCGCGCTCGCCGCGCCGCTTGGAGCGGACGTCCCCGCCTGCGTCGGCAGCCGCAGCGCACGTGGCGAGGCGCGCGGCGACCGGCTGGCGCCATGGGCCGACGAACGCGTTGCCGGAGCCCCGGTGCTGCTGGTCAATCCCGGCGTTCCGCTGTCCACGGCCGCGGTGTTCCGCGACTGGGATGGCGAGGATTCGGGGCCGCTCGGCGCGCTCGAGGCCTCCCGCAACGATCTCGAGCCGGCGGCCACGGCCCTGGTCCCGGAGGTGGCCGACGCGCTTGAGGCGCTCGAGGGTGCGCGGATCGCACGCATGTCCGGCTCTGGCGCGACCTGTTTCGGTCTCTACTTCAGCGAAGCCGAGCGCGACGCGGCGGCGGCCCGGATCCGGGCCGCACGCCCGCTCTGGTGGCAGCTTTCGACCCGTCTCCGCTGACCCGCCGGTCCCGCGGCGGGACGGTCTCGGCAGGCCGTTTACCATCGTCGGGCGCAGCTTTGCGTCGTGGCACGGCTCTTGCTGATAGAATGGCACGGGTCGACACGGGGGCACGCCTCTTCGTGGACATTCGACCGCGGCCCCGGCCTCCCACCGGCAGGCGCCGCGGACCCATCGGGGCCGGGCATCGCATGCGGAGGTGCCCGGCCTCTTTTTTTTTGCGCGACACGGCCGCGCAGCCGAGCCAAGTGGAGGGGATGTTCGAGCTCCAGCTTCGGGAGGGCGGGTTGGCGCGGCTGAGGCTGGCGCGCCCCGAGGCGCGCAACGCCATCCCCGCGGACGGCTGGGACTCGCTCGCCGCTCATGCCGACCAGGCCGTGTCGCGCGGCGCGCGCCTGCTGCTGGTCGAGGGAGACCGCTCGGCCTTCTGCGCCGGCGCCGATCTGCGCGACTTCGAGGCGTTGCGCGGCGACACGCGCGCCGCCGGCGATTTTCGCCGGGCGATGCGGCGGGGGCTCGACGCGCTCGCGGCCGTGCCGGTGCCGGTCGTCGCGATGGTCGAGGGGCCGTGCTACGGCGCCGGCGTGGCGCTCGCGCTCGCCTGCGACATCCGGCTCGCCGGCGCAGGCGCGGCGTTCGCGATCACACCGGCGCGGATGGGCATTTCCTTCCCACAGGAGGACGTCGCCCGGCTGGTCGCGACCGTCGGTCGAGGCATGGCGGCGCGGCTGCTTTTCGCGGGCGTGTCGATCGATGCGAGGGAGGCACTCCGGATCGGCCTTGCCGACGGCCTCGCAGAGGAGCTCGACGCGCTTTGCCGGGCGATCCTCGAGAATGACGCCGACAGCATCGCGGCGCTGAAGCGCGGCATCGGCCTCGCCTCGGCCGGAGGGGGAAGCGACCCGGAGCAGGACCGGCTGTTCGACCTGCTGCTGGCATCGGAAGGCCTGGCCGCGCGGCTTGCGGCGCGGCGGCTGCGGTGACAGGAGGGCCGAATGAGGATCGGTCCGGCACTGGCGGCGCTCGCTCTGGCCTCCTGCGGCGGCGGCGAGGATGAAACCGCATCCCCCGCCGCTGCCAACGGCGCCGGTCCCAATGAAAATGTTTCGGCGGCTGCGGTCGCGGAAGACTGCACGATCGAATGCGCGATCGGCGGCGGCCCATTCGAGCGCAGCTGCACGATCGAGCGCCACGAGGGCCGGGAGGGGCTGAGGCTCACCATCCGCAACGCCGATGGCGGCTTCCGCCGGCTGCTGCTGCCGCGCGACGGCAGCGGCGCGGTCGCGGCCGACGGTGCCGAGCGCGCGCAGGTGAGGGTGATTCCGGACGGCCGCGCCGAAGTCTCGATCGCCGGCGACCGCTATCGACTGCCACCGGCGCTGGGCCCGGATCCGCAGTGAACGGCCGGCCAATTCTGACCGCGGAGGAGATGCGCGCGGCCGAGGCGCGCGCGATCGCCGCTGGGACCTCGGTCGAGACCCTGATGGAGCGCGCCGGCCTCGCCGGCGCCGAGGCGGCGTGGCGCTTTGCCGGCCCGCTCCCCACCCTGGTCCTGTGCGGACCGGGCAACAATGGCGGCGATGGCTATGTGATCGCGCGGGCGCTGCGGGACCGCGGTGTCGACGTGCGCATCGCCGCGCTCGGCGAACCGGCCGCCGACGCGGCACGCGCCGCGCGCGACGCTTGGGGCGGTCCGGTCGCCACGCTGGAAGAGGCAGACGGCGCGCCGCTGCTGATCGACGCCTTGTTCGGCACCGGGCTCAGGCGCCCGCTCGCTGCCGAGGCTGCCGGGCGGCTCCGCGGGCTTGCGGATGCGGCGCGGGTCCGCGTCGCCATCGACCTGCCGAGCGGGGCTGCCACCGACGACGGCGCCCTGCTGTCGCCGGTCCCCGATTTCGACCTGACGGTCAGCCTGGGGGCGCTGAAGCCTTCGCACCTCCTCCAGCCCGCGGCGCGCCACATGGGCCGGATCGTCGTCGCCGATATCGGCATCGAGGCTCGAAGCGACCTTGCCGAGGTCGCTCCGCCGCGGCTCCGCGCACCGGGCCCGGACGATCACAAATACCGGCGCGGCTACGTCCTCGTCGTCGGCGGCGCGATGCCGGGAGCGGCGGCGCTGGCGGCGGCCGCGGCGGCGCGCGGCGGCGCCGGCTATGTCGTGCTGGTCGGGGATGGCGGCGCCATCCCGAACGCGGTGATCCGCCGCCCGGCCGAAGCGCTCCAGGAGGCGCTCGCCGACCCCCGGGTGAACGCCGTCCTGGTCGGCCCCGGCCTCGGCCGCGACGAACGAGCGCGGCGGATTCTCGAAGCCGTGCTCGCCGGCCACCATCCCCTCGTCCTCGACGGGGATGCGCTGTGGCTGATTGGCGAGAAGGCGCGTTTCGACAGACCCCTGTCGCCGACGATCCCCACTCCGCACGAAGGAGAGTTCCGTCACGCCTTCGGCGACGGCGGGAGCAAGGTCGAGGCCGCGCGCGCCGCCGCGGTACGCACCGGCATGAGCATCCTCTACAAAGGTGCCGACACGATCGTCGCAGCGCCGGACGGCCGGGCGGCGATCGCGGCGCCGGCGCCGCACTGGCTGGCGACGGCCGGGACCGGCGACGTGCTCGCCGGCCTCGCCGCCGCCCGGCTCGCGGCTTGCGCGGACCCGTTCGAGGCAGCATGCGCCGCCGAATGGCTGCACGGCCGTGCGGCGGTGCGCGCCGGTCCGGCCTTGATCGCCGACGACCTTCTCGCCCACCTCCCGAGGGCGATCGCCGAATGCATTTGAGCGAGCGGGTGGTGCGCCTCGCCGCGCGTGGCGACGGCGTGACCGAGAGCGGCATGTTCGTGCCGATGGTGGCGCCGGGCGACCTCGTCACGCCCGATGGAGAGGTGACAGCCGGCCCGCACCGCGCCGTGCCGCCCTGCCGTCACTTCCCGGAATGCGGCGGGTGCCAGCTCCAGCATGTCGACGACGCGGCCTATTGCGAATTCCTCCGCGACCGGGTCGCCTCGGCGCTGGCGGCGCAGCAGCTGCCGGTGCCGGACATACTGGCGCCGCACATCTCGCCGCCCCGCAGCCGCCGCCGCGCCACGCTCAAGGCCGAAAAGAAGATCGGCCGAACGACTGTCGGCTTCAACGCGGAGAAATCCCACCGGATCGTCGACATGCGCGAATGCCACATATTGCGGCCCGAACTGTTCGCGCTGGTCGAGCCCGTACGCACTCTTCTGCACGAGCTGTTTGCGGCGCGGGATTCCGCCCGCATCCAGATGACGCTCGCGGACCAGGGGGTCGACCTCACCATCGAGGGCTTCCACCGACACGGCCTGGCGTCCGCGGAGCGGCTCGCCGCCTTCAGCGATGCGCACCGCCTCGCGCGGCTGGCGGTCGATGACGGCGGCGGACCCGAGACGCGCTGGGAGCCGGAGCCGGCGACGATCACGCTGAGCGGCGTCCTGGTACCGCTGCCGCACGGCGCCTTTCTGCAGGCGACGGAGGAAGGCGAGGCCGCGCTCGTCGCCTCGGTGCGGGACGCGGTCGGTCCGGCGCGGATCGTCGCCGACCTGTTTGCCGGCCTCGGCACCTTCGCTCTGTCGCTGCAGGGGAAGATTCTCGCTGCGGAAGGTGCGCGGGACGCGGCCGCGGCGCTCAACGCCGCCGCAAAGCGGGCGGGGAGGGCGGTCTTCGTCGACCATCGCGACCTGTTCCGGCGGCCCCTGACCGCGGCCGACCTCGGTCGGTTCGAAGCGATCGTGCTCGATCCGCCGCGCGCGGGGGCGAAGGAGCAGGTCGCCGAGATCGCGCGCTCAGCGGTCCCCGGCGTCGCCTACGTCTCCTGCAATCCCAACACCTTCGCGCGCGACGCCAAGGCCCTGTGCGAGGGCGGCTATCGCCTCGATTGGGTGAAGCCGGTCGGCCAGTTCCGCTGGTCGACCCATGTCGAGCTCGCCGCGGCCTTCAGTCGCTAAATGTGGCTGCAGACCATCCGCGCCGCCTGCACGGTGAGGCCGATCAGCGCCAGCGACGACAGCATCCACAGGATGAAGCGGTAGACGACGATGTTGACAATGGCCTGCACCAGGCTGTGCACCACCCTGAGGATCACATAGGCCCAGGCGAGCATGGCGCTGTAGCCGCCGCCGGCGTGGCCGACCGCCAGCACCAGCGCGATTGTTTAGAACAGCGTCGGCTGCTCGACGAGATGCATGTAGTTGTGCGCCTTCCACATCACTTCGTCCTCGACCACACCCTCGAGCGCGAGTCCGCCCCGCCCGCCGACGCGGCCCTTGAGCGAAATGCCCTTGCGCCGCATCGCCGCGAAGCGGCTGACGACCATCCAGAACATGATCAGCAGCGTCCACGCGACAAGCGTGACCACGGGCGCGAGAATCGGGCTGTGCATGACGAACCTCCCCGGTCGACCGGACGAGGGTGCGGGATTGTTGCGGCTGAGTAAAGATCAACGCGCTGCGGTGGCGATTTCGGGTAGGTCTTCGAGCAACCGGCGAAGGTGCACCGCGTAACGCTGGTCCTCGGGGCGCCACGTGAGGCGGTCGCGCTCTGCGTCAGGGGGTAAAGCCTGGGCCCAATCCCACAGCCGGAGCCACGCCTCGGCAATTCGCCGGAAGCGTGCGGGCTCGTCGCTCGGTCGAACGGACTCGAGGGCATTCCGAAGCTCGAGGACGGCACCCTGCCAGTGTCCGTCAATCTCTTCACGGTCGGTCTCGGCTTCGAGCCGGCGACGGCTGCGGTCGGCGAGCATCAGGCGCAGCCGGACGATGTCGTCGCGAGCCGACCAACGACAGCACCCGCCGCGCTCGGGAAGCCAGCCCAGATAGAGGAGGTCGAGCGCGAGGTTGGCGTTTCTCTCGTCGTCGCTGCCCCCGATCTGGTCGAGCAGGGCACGGTTCACGGCCCATGACGCCACTCTGGTCCTCAAATCTCGTTGCGCGTCGCAGGCCGAAGCGTTCGCGTCCCGATTCGCATCGCCGGGGTCGTAGGCGCAGGTGTCGGAGGCTCCTCCGGCGCTCTCGGCCAGGCGGCGGTAATCGGGACGCTCGGCGGCGTTCACAAGCGACTCGGCGCGAGCGAAGTCCTCCGCGGTGCGCGTGAGATGCGCGCGCAGGATCGCGATGCGCGTGCCGAGATTCTCGAGGCGGAAGGGTTCGAACTCGTCGAACATATGAAAGTCGCCCTCGTCCTCGTCTGCTTGCGCGAGGAAACGCGCAAAGGCCTGCGACACGGTTGGAGCCGTGAGGAGGGGAGCTGCTTGCGACGCTCTGACCCAATGCCGTTCCGCGCGTTCTAGGAGCGGCAGTGAATCGAAGGCCTCGGCGCCGCGGAGTTCGGACTCGGCGAGATAAACCAAAGCGTCGAGCCCACGGACGAGTTCTCCGAGGCGCACCATCGAGGGGATGTCCCAAAGCGCGGGCTCCGTCTCGGCGGGTTGCGCGCTCGTCCGTTCGCGCTGCAAGTCCCTCAGCGCCGCTTGCGATTGACGACGCAGCGCCGCGGGAAAATCGGCCGGAAGCCCGCCAAGATGCCTGTCTTCGAAATAAGTGAGGGCGGCGGAGGTGCTGCGCTCGGATCCGAATGCAAGGTGCCATCCGATCAGGGTCGCAATCATCCCGCCCATGGGGCTGCAGACAGTGATCCGCTCGAGCTCCATGAAGTGGGTCGGGACCGGAACCGCCTCGATCGCCCGCACGTCCGCTCCGGTAGCGCGCCAAATCGGGCCGTGGGCGATGCACACCACCGTCTGTTGGGGGCTGTCCGGTGCGGCTGGTTCGGCCGCAGCCAATGCGAGGGTCAGGGTGAACCGGCTGAACGCTGACATGGGATCGCTCCTCCAGGGCCGGGACCGCCTGGAGGAGCATGACTCAGGAGATAGGCTTAGTCGAACATCTTTGCGAAGCGGCGCTTCTCGCGGTCCTTCCAGAGGCCGCGATGGTAAGCGTCCGAGGCGAGGAGCGGCATCACCGAGGTCGCCTCGGCGAACACCATCTGCTCCATTGCGGTCGAGACCTTGCCCCAGCTCGCCGCCTCCTGGAGGGTCGACGAGGAGCAGGCGCCGTCGCGCACGTCCGCCACGGTGATCTGGACCGCATATTTATGCACCTCGACGTCGTCGTGGCCGAGGATCTCGGCGCAGACCACCGTGTCCTGGATGAAATTCTTCGGGACCCCGCCGCCGATCATCAGCAGGCCGGTCGTGCCGGCCGCGATCTTGATGTCGGTGAGCTCGCGGAAGTCCGCGATCGAATCGAGAGTGAGATAGGGCTTCCCCGCCTTCATCCGGTCGACCTGGTGCTTGACCAGCCCGAAGCCCGCCGAGCTGTCGGTGAAGGCGGGGCAGAAGATCGGCACGTCATGCTCGTAAGCGAGCTTGACCAGGCTGTTCTCCTTCTTCCCGTGCTCGGTCAGCCACCGGCCCATCTCGCGGATGAAGGCGCGGCTGGAATAAGGCCGCGGCTCGAGCGTCTCGGCGATCTCGAACACCGTATGGTCGACGTGCTGGAGATTCTCCTCGTCGATATAGGTGTCGTAGATGCGGTCGATATAGAGCGAGCGCAAAGTATCGTCGTCAGGGATTTCAAGGGCTTGATAGTGCTTGTGGCCAAGCGCTTCGAAGAAGTCCATGTCCACGACGGTCGCGCCGGTGGCGACGATGCCGTCGACCATGTTGCTGCGCACCAGCTCGGCGTAAAGGTCCATGCAGCCCCCGGCCGACGTCGACCCGGCGATGACGAGGAAGATCGAGCAGTCCCGGTCGCCGAGCATCATATTGTAGATTTCGGCGGCGCGGCCCAGGTCGCGCGAGGTGAAGCTCATCTTCCGCATCGCCTCGACGATCGGGCGCGCGTCGAAGCTCTTGATGTCGACATGCTCGACCTGGGTCGAAAGGAGCTCCGCCTTGCGGGTGTCGTTGCGGGGCAGGTCGTTCATTTCCGTCTCCGATGAAACGCCGAGAGGCCCCCGCGCAAGGCGGAGGCGGCCGGCTCGATAGTCGTTCCGTTACAGTGTGACGACGTTGCTCGCGGCGGGGCGTTCCTCCGCCGTGCCGTACAAAGTCGCCATCGGTTCGTCGTCCACGATCACTTTCGTCACCGCGCCGAAGCCGTTGAAGCCGGTTCGCATCGCGCAGCCATAGGCCCCGAGCATGCCGATCTCGATATAGTCGCCCGGTCCGACGTCCGCCGGGAGGTGGAACGGCCCCGCCATATGGTCGAGATCGTCGCAGGTCGGCCCGTAGAAGCTGAACGCCATGTCGCGCGCGTTGGAATCCTCGTCGCGCACCAGCCGCACCGGGAAGCGCCAGCCGATATGGGCGGCATCGAACAAGGCGCCATAGGCGCCGTCGTTGATGTAGAGCGTGTCTCCGCGCCTTTTCTCGACGCGGACCAGCAGGCTCGCATATTCGGCGCAGAGGGCGCGGCCCGGCTCGCACCAGAGCTCCGCCGAATAGGAGATTGGCAGGCTCTCGTAGGCGCGCGAGATGACCTCGAAATAGGCTTCGAGTGCGGGCGGCTCCATGCCCGGATAGACCGACGGGAAGCCGCCGCCGACGTCGACGATGTCGACCGTCACCGCCGCCTCGACGATGGCGGCGCGGACGCGCTCCATCGCCTCGGCATAAGCCGCGGGAGTCATGGCCTGGCTGCCGACGTGGAAGCAGATGCCGAGCGCGTCCGCGGCCTGGCGGGTGGCGAACAGCAATTCGCGCATCTCGTCCGGCTCGGCGCCGAACTTGGAGGCGAGGCTGAGCTTGGCGTGGTCCGAAGAGACCCGGATCCGGACGCAGAGGTTGAGGTCGCCGGCGGGCCGGCCGTCGGTGGCGGTCGCGCGGACGATCTTGTCGAGCTCCTCCATCGTGTCGAGCGAGAAGGTGCGTACGCCGAGCGCATAGGCTTCGGCGATCGCCTCCTCGGCCTTGACCGGGTGCATGAAGCATTGGACGGCGTCGGGCAGCGTGTCGGCGAGCAGGCGCACCTCGGCGATCGACGCCACGTCGTAATGGGTGACGCCCTCCTCCCAGAGGAGGCGGAGCAGGTCCGGCGAGGGATTGGCCTTGACCGCATAGAGCGACCGGCCCGGAAACTTCTGGATGAAGAAGCGGGCGGCGCGCCGGGCGGCTTGCGGACGGATGAGCGTGACCGGCTGGACCGGTCGGGAGGCTATGGCTAGCCCCAGCGCGCTATGATGCTTGTGCAACTCAAGGGACCTCCAAAGGCGGTAGTTGACGAGAAAGCTGCCTTGCGGTTGTTGGAAGTCCCCATGGGGCAGCGGCGCCGATATATTGGCGGCGTCCCCCCCTGTAAAGACCTGCTTTTTCCTTCGATATTCCAGAGGCTTGCGTGACAGAGAGACGGCCGTCGCCGGAGGGTGCAGCAGCTGCGGCGAAGCGTGTCGCGGGCCATGTGACTCGCACGCCGCTGCTTCCGGCCGAGCATCTGGGGCAGCGCTTCCTGGTCAAGGCCGAGTGCCTGCAGCAGAGCGGGAGCTTCAAGCTGCGCGGCGCGACCAACCGGCTGCTGCAGCTTTCCGAGGCGGAAAGACGGCGCGGCGTGGTCGCCTTCTCGTCGGGCAACCATGCCCAGGGCGTCGCGATGGCGGCGCGGCGGCTCGGGATCGAGGCGGTGATCGTCATGCCCGCCGATGCGCCCAAGGTGAAGCTGGACGCGACCGCCGCGGAGGGCGCCACGATCGTGCTCTACGACCGGGCGACGGAGAGCCGGGAGGAGATCGGCGCACGTCTTGCCGCCGAGCGTGGCGCCGTCCTGGTCCCTTCGTTCGACGATGTCGACGTGATCGAAGGGCAGGGGAGCGTCGGCGTCGAGATCGGCGCGCAAGTGGACGGGAGGCCGGACAAGGTGGTGGTCCCTTGCGGCGGCGGCGGTCTCGCGTCCGGGATCGCGCTGGCGCTTCCCGAGGCCGAGATCGTTCTCGCCGAGCCCGAGGGGTGGGACGATATGGGCCGCTCGCTTGCCGCCGGAGAAATCGTCCCCGTCGACCCCAGCCCGCCGCCGACGCGCTGCGACGCGCTCCAGACCTTGCGCGTCTCGCCGCTCACGTTCGATATCCTCATGCGCGGCGGCGCCCGAGCGGTGGCCGTGAGCGAGGACGAGGTCGAGCAAGCCGTCGCCTTCGCTTTCCGTCAGTTGCGGCTCGTCGCGGAGCCCGGCGGCGCCGCGGCGCTGGCGGCCGCGCTGTCCGGCAAGGCCGAGCCGCTCAGCGAGCGGACCGTGGTCGTCGTCTCGGGCGGCAATGTCGATCCCGCGCTCTATGCCGCTATCCTGGCACGGCGATGAGCGGCGCGGCCACGGCCCTTCTCTCGATCATGATGATCGCCGTCTTCGCACTGGCCGGAGGAGGAGGGTGGCTGATCGCGCGCGGCCGCGACCGCAGGAAGGGCGCGCTGATGCTGGTTGCCGCTTTGGTCCTGCTCGGCAACGTCCTCATCCTGTCGCTCTAGCCGCTCGTGATCGTGCGGCGCATTCCCCGCGGGCCTCGCCTGCCGTTCGTCCTCGCCCCGGTCGCGGGCGTCGCGGCGGGGGCGGTCGTGTGGACGGCCTTGCCGCCGCCGGTGCTGCTCTCCGTGTCTACCTAGCGGATCGGGCAGCCGGGGCTCAGGCGATAATCGAGATACTCGTCCACGGCGCGCATCAGCAGCGGCATCTCCTGGACGAAGAAGTGGTTGGCGCCCGCCACCGTCTTGTACTCGATGGTGATGTGGCGCTGGGTGCGGAGCTTGTCGACCAGCTTCTGGACGGCAGGGGGGTTCACCACCTCGTCCCCTTCGCCCTGGATGATGATTCCGGAGGAGGGGCAGGGTGCGAGGAAGCTGAAATCGTACATGTTCGCCGGGGGCGCGATCGAGACGAAGCCGCGCACCTCGGGGCGGCGCATCAGCAGCTGCATGCCGATCCACGCGCCGAAGCTGAAGCCCGCGATCCAGGTCGATTCGGCTTCGGGATGAACCGATTGCACCCAGTCGAGTGCCGAGGCGGCATCCGACAGCTCGCCGACGCCGTTGTCGAACACGCCCTGGCTCTTGCCGACCCCGCGGAAATTGAAGCGCAGGGTCGCAAAGCCGCGCCGCACGAAGGTCTTGTAGAGCGCTTGGACGATCGCGTTGTTCATCGTGCCCCCGCCCTGCGGGTGGGGGTGGAGGATCAGGGCGACGGGAGCGCGCGGGCGGAGGCCGGGGCTGAACCGCCCCTCGAGACGGCCTTCCGGACCGGGGAAAATGACTTCGGGCATTGCACCTGCAGGCAGCTTGGCATCAAAGGAGGCGGCGAGGGATGAACCCTCGCCCGGCGCGGTCTATATAGGCCGCGCGCCCGCAAGCGCAATTTATAAGGGAAAGCCGCGCCTTGGCCGGACGTATCTATCTCGATCACGCCTCGACCACGCCGATCCTGCCGGAGGCGCAGGCGGCAATGGCGGAGGCATTCCGCAGCTGGGCGAATCCGTCATCGCCGCACGCCGAGGGGCGGGCGGTGCGCGCCCTGCTCGAACGCGCGCGGCGGCGGATCGCGCAGGCTTTCGGCTGGGACGGCACTCTGCTCTTCACCTCCGGCGCGACCGAGGCGATCGAGATCGTCATGCGACGCGCTCGCGCCGGGCCGAGGCTCGCCTCTGCGATCGAGCATCCGGCGGTGATCCGGTGCGACCCCGCGGAAATGCTTCCGGTGGAAAGCGACGGGCGGCTCGATCTCCGCGCGCTGGAAGCGGCGCTGAAAGGGTCCGAGCGGCCGCTGGTCGCGCTCATGGCCGTGAACAACGAGACCGGGGTCGTGCAGCCGATCGAGGAGGCCGGGGAGCGCGTGAAAGCGGCGGGAGGGCTGCTGCTTGTCGACTGCGCGCAGAGCGCCGGCAAGCTGCCCCTTCCCGAGGCGGACTTCATCGTCCTCGCCGCCCACAAGCTCGGCGGCCCGCCGGGGATCGGCGCGCTGCTCGTGCGCGATCCCGTAACCCTCGAGGCGGTCGGCGGCCAGGAAGGCGGGCATCGCCCGGGAACGCCCGCCGTGCCCTCGATCATGGGCTTCGCGGCCGCCGCCGAGGCGGATCATCGCTGGTACGAGGGGGCCAAGCGGCTCCGCGCCCGCCTCGATGCCGGAATCGCCGCCGCCGGGGGCGAGGTCGTCGCGAGCGGGTCGCCGCGCATCGCGACCATCGGCGCCTATCGCATGCCCGGCGGTCCCGGCGCCGCGCAGATGATGCAGTTCGATCTCGCGGGCATCGCCGTCTCGGCCGGCAGCGCCTGCTCTTCGGGAAGCCTCAAGACCAGCCACGTCCTGACCGCGATGGGCTGGAGCGAGGAGGCGTCGCGCGAGGTCATCCGGGTGAGCTTCGGTCCGCAAACGAGTGAGGCGGAGATCGACGCCCTCGTCGGTGAGTGGCGGGCGATGGCCGGGAAGCGCCGCGCCGCGTGACCCGCGTCCGCTTCGTCTCGGCCGACGGCGAACGGGCGCAGGAGGTCGAGGCGGCTGCCGGCGAGCGGCTGCTCGACGTCGCCCAGGCAGCGGGGCAGCCGCTCGAGGGGACGTGCGAGGGCCAGATGGCCTGCTCGACCTGCCACGTCATCGTCGCGGCCGAGGATTTCGGCCGGCTGCCGCCCGCAAGCGAGGAAGAGGAGGACCTGCTCGACCTCGCCGCGGGCGTGACCCGCCATTCGCGCCTGGCCTGCCAGATCCGCTTGAGCGAGGCCCTAGAAAAGCTGACGGTGCGGATGCCGGGCGCCTCCCATAACATGCAGGGACGATGATCGACCGCCGCAGCTTCCTCGCTTCCGCCGCCGCCGCCGCGGCTTTCGCTGCCGCCTGCGCGCGCCCACTGCCAGGCGACGCGGCGTCGCCACCGGGGCGCCGCGATGAGACCGCCTCAGACCAGTTCGAGGCCATTCGCGGCACCCTCGGCGCCGGGGGCCGGATCGGCGTTGCGGCGATCGATACCGGCAGCGGCCGCCGCCTCGTCCACGATGCCGACAGCCGCTACGCCATGGCCTCGACCTTCAAGCTCCCTCTCGCCGCCTTCGCGCTTGCGGAGATCGAAGCGGGGCGGCTGCGGCTCGACCAGGAACTGCCCTTCGCTCCCGAAGACCCGCTCTCCAACTCGCCGATCGTCGAGGCGAACCTCGCCCGGAGAAGCCTTCCCGTCGAGCGGCTTGCCGCCTCGATCGTCGAACGCAGCGACAACAGCGCCGCCAACGCGCTGCTGCGCCGCCTGGGCGGACCGGCGGCTCTGACCCGCTTTCTGCGCGCTTCCGGCGACGCCGTCACCCGGCTCGACCGGATGGAACTGGCGCTCAACTCCAACCTCCCCGGCGATCCCCGCGACACGACCAGCCCCGCGGCGATGGCCGCCACGACCCAGCGCCTGGTGCTCGGGGACCGTCTCTCGGCAGCCTCGCGCGCCCGGCTCGCCGCGTGGATGACCAATTCCGTGCCCGGCCCCGACCGCCTGCGCGCAGGCCTCCCGGCCGACTGGCGCTGGGGCCACAAGACCGGCACCGGGGCGCGGGGATCGGTGAACGACGTCGGCATCGCCTGGCCGCCCGGCCGCGCCCCGATCGTCATCGCCTGCTATCAGGACGGCGGCACCGTCCCCACCGCCGTCCATGCCGCAGCGCATGCGGCCGTCGCGCGTGTGGTGGTCGAGACGTTCGCGTAAAGGGCGTCGCCCTTGCGCCGCTTGCGGCGAAGGATATTCTTCTCCATATGCGCCGCGGGAGTCGGACGGACGGCGCTCTCGCCAACCCGGTCAGGTCCGGAAGGAAGCAGCCGTAACGAGTTCAAGCGCCGGGTCGTTCCGGCTCCCACCCCCTCATATCCGGCTCTCTCCGAACAGCCAGTTGAGACCTTCGGACACGGGCTCCCATCCCCAGAGGATCGAGGTGAAGCCCAGGCCGACGATGATCCAGTCGGCGAGCCACAGCCAGCGCTTCGCCGCGACGGGCGTGATCCCGAGCTCCGCCGGATCGAGGCCGCAGCCGGCAGCGAGGCCGCCGACCTTGCGATCCACATAATGGGCCGGAATCGCGGTCAGGACGAAAGCCGCCACGACCAGCAGCCCGCCCGCAATATGGATATTTTCGGTCTGGGACAGAGGCGAGCGCGACCAGATGATCGTGTGGATCATGAAAACGGCGATCAGCCAGCGGGCGAGGACGAAAGCGTGGCCGAAGCGGAGGAAGACCCAGCGCATCGCTTCGACCTTTCGGCACTCCTCGGGCTTGAGCGACCTCGCCAGGATCACCGCCGTCTGCGCGATCGAGACGTAGTTGAGAGCGGCGAGGATCGTGATGAAGAGAAAGCCGAACGTCATGAAGGCGTAATAGATGCCGGCGCCGTTCAGCACGCGGATGCCGGCGACGCGGTCGTTGAACCAGTAGGTCTGCCCGCCGGGACCGACCGCGACGTCGGCGATGTAATTGCCGGCGAAGACGGCGGCGAGCGACAGGGCCAGCGTCAGAGCCATCGGCGAGCGGAGCGAGTCGATGCGCGATGGCGGACGCCTGCCGACCGGCGACGGAACCGGATAATGCGACGAGATCATGACGATCTGCAGGCCGAGCGAGACGTAAGCGGGGCAGATCAGGAGATAGAGGGCGATGTTCCAGCGATCCTCCAGGAAGTTGATCGTGGCGTCGGTCGAGTCCCAGAAGAGCCGGCCCTCGACCAGCGAGAACAGGAAGTTGAACCCGAAGCTGAACAGCAGCACGAAGGGGACCAGGAGAAAGGTGGTGCCGAGCAGGGATCGCCGCTGCCGCCGCGCTTCGTCGCCGATCGCGATCGCGGGCGAGACGATGAGACCGAAAGCGTAGAGCAAGGACCGGAATTCGGGCCGAACCGACCGGCAGGCCCTGAACACGAACTGGTAACCCGATTCCACGACTGGATGGCTCATCGGTACCCCCCGGCGCCGGCGCGCCTGTCGCTTCCGTCCGGGGAAGCGCGCGGTTCGGCCGCCGGGATGCTAACCGGTTTCGGCCCGACGCAAAAGCCGATCCTCGCTCCCCGCCCCCTTCCAATGTCCCGTGGTGCGACAGGCGTAGGCATGCTCGGGCCGACCGGCTAGTGTCCTTGCCGATGGCGCCCGAATCTCCCGAATCCACCGGCGAAGCCTCGCTCGGCCTCGGCCTCGACGAGCCCGCGCAGCCCGCCCGCGCGCAGCCCTATCGCGTGCTCGCCCGGAAATATCGTCCGCAGAGCTTCGGGGCCCTGGTCGGGCAGGACGCGATGGTCCGGACGCTCGGCAACGCGATCCGGCGCGACCGGCTGGCCCACGCCTTCCTGCTCACCGGCGTCCGCGGCGTCGGCAAGACCTCGACCGCGCGGCTGATCGCCAAGGCGCTGAACTGCATCGGCCCGGACGGCGCTGGCGGACCGACCATCGACCCCTGCGGCGTCTGCGAGCCCTGCGTCGCCATCGCCGAGGGGCGGCATATCGATGTGGTCGAGATGGATGCCGCCAGCCACACCGGCGTCGACGACGTGCGCGAAATCATCGAGGCGGTGCGCTACGCGGCGGTCTCGGCGCGCTACAAGGTCTACATCATCGACGAAGTCCACATGCTGTCCAAGAACGCGTTCAACGCGCTACTCAAAACCTTGGAAGAACCCCCTGCGCACGTTAAGTTTCTGTTCGCGACGACCGAGGTCAATAAGGTGCCGGTGACGGTCCTGTCGCGCTGCCAGCGCTTCGATCTGCGCCGCATTCCCGCCGAGCAGCTCGCCGCCCATTTCGCCGAGGTCGCGGGCAAGGAGGGCGTCGAGGCCGAGCCAGAGGCGCTGGCCTTGATCGCGCGTGCCGCCGAAGGCTCGGCGCGCGACGGGCTCTCGATCCTCGACCAGGCGATCGCCCACGGCGCCGGCGGAGTCACCGCCGATCAGGTCCGGGCCATGCTCGGTCTGTCGGATCGAGGGGCGATCCGGCGCCTGCTCGGCGTGCTCCTGGCGGGCGACGCGCAGGGCGCGCTGGCCGCGGTCCGCGACCAATATGATCTCGGCGTCGATCCCGCGGCATTGCTGCGCGGCCTGCTCGAGGCTGTGCACGGCATCACCCGGGCCAAAGTCGGCGGCCCGCAGGACCCCGCCTGGTCGCACGAGGAGCGCGAGGCCTATGCCGATTGGGCCAGCCGGCTCTCCTTCGCCACGGTTCACCGGCTCTGGCAGCTGCTGCTGAAGGGCCTCGGCGAGGTTCACGCTGCAGCTCTGCCGCTCGAGGCGGCGGAGATGGCCCTGCTGCGCGTCATCCACGCGTCCGAGCTGCCCGATCCCGCCGAGCTGATGCAGCGCCTGACGAGCGGCGAGGTCGCTGCAACCCGCTCCGCGGCTCCCGCCGCGCCGCGCGAGGCGGCCTTGCCGGGCAGCTTCGCGGAGCTGGTCAAGCTCCTGGGCGGCGGCGGCAAGGCCTTGCTTGCCCAGCAGCTCCACGATTTCGTCGGCCTCGTCCGCTATGCGCCGCCCGAGCTCGTCATCCGCCCCTCAAAACCGCTCTCCAGCGACTTCCTGCGCGATCTCGCCGCGGCGCTCAAGGCGACGACGGGAACAGTCTGGCAGGTCCGGGCGTCGGACGAGGAGGCCGAGCCGACCTTGCTCGAGCAGGAGAAGGCGGCCGCGGACCGGCTGCGCGACGAGGTGCTCGCCTCGCCGATGGTTGCCGCCGCCTTCGACGCCTTTCCCGAAGCCGAGCTGACCGGGTTCACCCTGAACGACCAACGGAGCGCGTGAATGCCCAATCTCGACGAACTGATGAAGATGGCCGAGGAAGCCCAGAACAAGCTGATGCAGGCGCAGGAGGGTCTCGATCGCGTGATCGTCGAGGGCCTCTCGGGCGGCGGACTGGTCAAGGTGCGGGCCAGCGCCAAGGGCAGGATCATCGGCATCGAGATCGACGAGAGCCTGCTCGCGCCCAGCGAGAAGCAGATGGTCGAGGATCTGGTCGCCGCCGCGATCAACGATGCACGGGCCAAGGCCGACGTCGCCGCCGAGGGCGCGATGCGCGAGGCGACCGGAGGAATGCAGCTCCCGCCGGGGTTCAAGATGCCGTTCTGACGTCGCGGTTGCGGCGTGTCTGCTATAGCCCGTTCGTCTCGGGCGCCGGCTCCGGCTGGGGCTCGGCCGGGGGAGGGGCGGGTGACGGGACAGGTGCCCGCGTCTCGAACTCCTCACCTGGGAGTAGACGGGGACGTGGGAAGGGCGCCGAACGAGGCATGACGGTTTCCGGTCTCTCGCGCGGGGCGGCGACGCCGCGGTAAACGCAGGCGTCGAGGCGGTCGCGCGCCACCACCGCCGCCCGCGCCGCGAGCATGTTGCCGTAGCGCCTCGTGAAACCGCTCGGCGCCCTGGCCTCGCGGCGCTTGGGCAGTGGCAGAATTGCCGCAATGCGGGCCGCCTCGGTCCGGGAGAGGTTCGAGGCGTCGTGGCCGAAATAACGCTGTGCCCCCGCGTCGACGCCGTAGGTGCCGATGCCGGTCTCGGCGACGTTCAGATAGACCTCCATGATCCGCCTCTTGTCCCAGAGATGCTCGATCAGGAAGGTGAACCACGCTTCCAGGCCCTTGCGGAAATAGCCGCCGCCCTGCCAGAGGAATGCGTTTTTCGCGGTCTGCTGGCTGATCGTCGAGCCGCCCCGGACGACCGAGCCGCCGCGCGCGTTGCGCCGCATCGCGGCCTCGATCGCCTGCCGGTCGAAGCCGGAATGCGAGCAGAATTTGCTGTCCTCGCCGGCGATCACGGCGCGGACCATGTCGCGGTCGATCCGCTCGATGCTCATCCACGAGCCGCGCGCGCCGTTGCCGGCGATCATGTCCCCCAATTGGGTGAAAGTGACCGGCGGGTTCACGAAGCGGTAGGCGAGCACCCACAGGATCGACCCGACGAGGAAGACGAGGATGGCGTAGGCGAGCCACCGGACGATCCGCCACAGCCACGACCGGCGGGGACGGGGGGACCTAGGCGTCCGCATTCTCGTCACGGGATGAGGCGCATTCGGGTCCGACTGCCGGGGCGGAAGGTCACACCGAGGTCACACTCGCACGCGTCCGCTCACCCCGCCGGCAGCAGCCGCCGTTCGCCGGCGAGCCCCATCAGCGCCTTTTGCAGCTTCTCGAAGGCGCGCACCTCGATCTGGCGGATGCGCTCGCGGCTGACGTCGTAGACCTGGCTCAATTCCTCCAGCGTCTTCGGATCGTCCGTCAGGCGGCGCTCGGTGAGAATGTGCTTCTCGCGGTCGTTCAGGCTCTTCATCGCCTCGACCAGCAGATCGTGGCGGACCCTGGTCTCCTCGGCCTCCGCGACGCGCTCGTCCTGGAGCGGCTCCGAATCGACCAGCCAGTCCTGCCAGGTGCCTTCGCCGTCTTCGCGCAAAGGCACGTTGAGCGAGGTGTCGCCGCCCATAGCCATGCGCCGGTTCATCGAGACGACGTCTTCCTCGGAGACGCCGAGATCGGTGGCGATCTTGGTGACGTCCTCGGGCTTCAGATCGCCGTCCTCGAAGGCCTCGATCTGGTTCTTCATCCGCCTGAGGTTGAAGAACAATTTCTTCTGCGCCGCGGTGGTGCCCATCTTCACGAGGGACCAGGAACGCAGGATGAATTCCTGGATCGAGGCGCGGATCCACCACATCGCATAGGTGGCGAGGCGGAAGCCGCGGTCGGGCTCGAACTTCTTCACGCCCTGCATCAGGCCGATATTGCCCTCGGAGATAAGCTCCGAGACCGGCAGGCCGTAGCCGCGATAGCCCATCGCGATCTTGGCGACGAGCCTGAGGTGCGAGTTGACCAGCTTGGCCGCGGCATCGGTGTCCTGATGCTCGGTCCAGCGCTTGGCCAGCATATATTCCTCCTCGGGGGCGAGGATCGGGAATTTCTTGATCTCGGCGAGATAGCGGTTGAGCCCCGCTTCCCCGCCGGTGGCGGGGATCGTCGCCGGAACGTTTCTACCGCTTGCCATGGCTAATCTCATTCGACTCCCTGCGAACCGCGCGGATCGTCGCCCGCGTCGGCCTTTCTCTCTATACGGTGAGGACCCCGAACAGTTCCTGAATATCCGACGGAAGGGGGCTTTTGAAGGACAAGTTTTCTTTCGATACCGGATGCACGAAGCCGAGCTCGGCGGCGTGCAAGGCCTGGCGGTGAAAGCCGAGGCTTTTCAATATCTCCCGGTGCTCCGGGCGGGTCCGCCCGTAGACCGGATCGCCGAGCAGGGGGTGGCCGAGCGAGGCCATGTGGACGCGGACCTGGTGCGTCCGTCCGGTTTCGAGGCGGCATTCCACCAAGGCCGATTCGCGGAGCCGGCGGAGCAGCCGATAATGGGTGACGGCACGCTTGCCCCGCGCCCCTTCGACGATCGCCATCTTCTTGCGGTCCGCCGAAGACCGGGCGAGCGGCGCGTCGACCCTCCCCGCGGGCGGGTTGGGCACGCCTGCCACGATCGCCAGATAGAGGCGGTGGATGTCGTGGCGCGCGAACTGGGCGGCGAGGCCCTCATGGGCGCGGTCCGTCCTGGCGACGACGAGCAGCCCGGACGTGTCCTTGTCGATCCGGTGGACGATGCCCGGCCGCGCCACTCCGCCGATGCCCGACAGCCGGCCGGCGCAGTGGTGGAGCAAGGCGTTGACCAAAGTCCCGTCGGCATTGCCCGCGGCTGGGTGGACGACCATGCCGGCAGGCTTGTCGACGACGAGCAGATGCTCGTCCTCGTGGACGATTTCGAGGGCGATGTCCTGGGGCCGGTTGTGGGCCGGCACCGGATCGGGAACGCGCACCGAATAGGCGCCCGCAACGGCCTTGGCCGCGGGATCGCGCACGGGCCTGCCCGAAGGGTCCGTCACGCCGCCGCTCGAGATCAGGGCCTTCAGCCGCTCCCGCGAGAGCGTCGGAACGGCCGCGGCAAGCGCGCG
Organism: Allosphingosinicella sp.; assembly: GCA_035628635.1. Taxonomy (GTDB): domain Bacteria; phylum Pseudomonadota; class Alphaproteobacteria; order Sphingomonadales; family Sphingomonadaceae; genus Allosphingosinicella. Next base: position 26,939 of record DASPJJ010000030.1, on the reverse strand, counting down.
GTCGAGCCTCCAGCCGGCAGCCTCCGATGCGACGGTCGCGTTGATGATCGACTCCCCCCGGGTCATCCGAACGGCGATGTGGCGACGAAAGGCGTGCGTTCAAGCCCGCTCCCGCGCCGCCATGCCGCCAAACGCTTGCCAGCGGCTGGCGCAGAGGCCAAAGGAGAGCCGGCGTTCGAAACAGGGTCAGGGGCGAAGCACGTGAAATCGCACGAATTTGCGAGCCTGCTCTGCTCGCGGCTCTGCCACGATCTGCTTTCCCCGGTCGGCGCCCTCAACAACGGGATCGAGCTGCTCGCCGACGAGCACGATCCGGAAATGCGCGCCCGCTGCCTCGACCTGCTCGGCGAGAGCGCGCGGGCCAGCGCCAACAAGCTCAAATTCTTCCGTCTCGCCTTCGGCGCCGCCGGCGGCTTCGCCGACCAGGTCGACACGCGCGAGGCGCGGGTCGCGATCGAGGGCCTGTTCGGCGGCGACGGGCGCATCCAGCTCGGCTGGATGGTCGACGAACCGACCATGTCGAAGTCGGCGCTGAAGGTGCTGCTCAACATCGTCCTCATCGCCGGCGACGCTTTGGTCCGCGGCGGGCGGCTCGACGTCGGCGCCGAGAAGCACGATAGCGGGCTCGACATCGTCGTCCGCGCCGAAGGGCCGCGCATCGTGCTCGATCCGGAGCTCGCCAAGGTGCTTCGCGGCGAGATCGACGAGCAGGAGATCGCTCCGCGGGCGGCGGCGGCCTGGCTCGTCCATCTCCTCGTCGACGAGGCGGGCGGAGAAGTCCAGGTCGCCGACGGCGGCGAGGAGAACATGCTGCTGCTCGGCGTCGCGCTGCCGGGCTGATCCGGCGCATGGGCGATCTCGGCATCGTCGATTGCCCGTCGCCCAATCACGACGCGCGCGACCATCCGGTCTCGATGATCGTCCTCCATTATACCGGGATGAAGGACGCCGCGACCGCGATCGCGCGGCTGCGCGATCCGGAATCGAAGGTCTCGTGCCATTATCTCGTCGACGAGGACGGCACGATCCTGAGGATGGTACCCGAGGAGGAGCGCGCCTGGCATTCGGGCCGCTCCTGGTGGCGCGGCATTTCCGGAGTCAACGGCGCCTCGATCGGGATCGAGATCGTCAATCCGGGCCACGAGCACGGCTATCGTCCCTTCCCCGAGGAGCAGATCGACGCGCTCGTCCGCCTCGTCGCCGACGTCAAGGAGCGGCACAATATCACCCGGGGCAACGTCGTCGGCCATTCCGACGTGGCGCCGGCACGCAAGCAGGATCCCGGCGAGCTCTTTCCCTGGTCGCGCCTCGCCAGACATCGCCTGGCGCTGCCGCGGCCGACCCACAATCTGATGGACCCGTGCTGGACCGACGCGGGCTTCCTGCTCGCTTTGGAGCGCTTCGGCTACGACGTTTCGGACCGGCTGGCGGCGGTCGTCGCCTTCCAGCGGCGCTTCCGGCCGGAGCTGATCGACGGCACGATCGATGGCGAATGCCGCGCGATCCTGCTCGCCCTGCTCCTTCCCAAGCCGCGCGGGGACGACTAGATAAAGGGCGCCAGAGGGTCGGGCGGCCGCGGCGCGCTTCGGCGCGTCGAGGAAAGTCCGGGCTCCACGGAACGACGGTGCCGGGTAATGCCCGGCGGGCGCGAGCTCAGGGAAAGTGCCACAGAAAGCAGGTCGCAAAGACTTCGGTCCTGCGACAGTGAAAGGGTGGGGTAAGAGCCCACCGCGGCCCCGGCAACGGCGGCCGGCACGGCAAACCCCACCGGGAGCAAGACCGAATAGGGACCGCGCGGGCTCGTTCCGCCCTATGCGGTCCGGGTTGGTCGCTTGAGGGGCGGAGCGATCCGCCTCCCAGATGAATGGCCGCCCATCCGCATAGCTTCGGCGAAGGCGGTGGACAGAACCCGGCTTACAGACCCTCTGGCACTTTTTTTTCTCATTGGTCGTGCGCCTGGCCCGTCCTCCGACTAGATAGGCCCGGATGGCGAAGCAGACGCGCTCGAACGATTGGGGTTTTCCGCGCTGGCGGGGCTACGGCTCCGGCCGCGGCGCGCAGCAGGTGCGCCTCTGCGACCGCGACGGCTGCGAGGAGCCGGGCGACCGCCCCGCGCCGAAATCGCCCAACAGCCCCGAGCGTTGGTATTTCTGCGAGCGCCACGCCGCCGAATATAATCGCAACTGGAATTATTTCGAAGGCCTCTCGGCCGAGGACGCGGCCGCCCGCGAGGCGGAGGAGACGCGCGGCGCCGAGGGTTTCCGCAAGGCCAATTTCTACGGCTGGGGCGGGCCCGGCGACGGCAGCCGCAGCCCCGACGAGATGCGCGCCCTCGGCGTGCTCGAGCTCGATTCCGACGCGGGTTTCGAGGAGGTCAAGGCGGCCTATCGGCGGCTCGCCAAGGCCAGCCATCCCGACGTCGCCCCCGGCGATACCGAGGCCGCGGCCCGCTTCCAGGCGGCACAGGCGGCTTATGAAGTGCTGAGAAAGGCCGAGGAGCGCCGCAGCGCCGCCGCCTGAGGCGTGGTAACGCGAACGGTTTTATCTGTTCCCAGCTCTCAGGCTTGATCCGTGAACATGAAGGTGCCGCTGACGTGGGCGACCGGGTCGGCCGGGTCGCCGTCATGGGCCAGGCCGCGAACGAAGCCGACGCTTCGCGTCGTGCGGTAGCATTCGCCTCGGCCGACGATGTCGCGGCCGGGGACGGCGGGCCTCAGATAGTCGACGCGCAGGTCGAGCGTCGCCTGGTGGCGGAAGCGGCCGAGCCGGATCCAGATGGCGAGGCTGGTCGCCATGTCCATCAGGCTGATCATCGGACCCGAAGCGATGATTCCGCTTTCGACGACGCCGATCAATTTGTCGTCATAAGGGAGGACGAGCTCCGCCCAGTCCTCGCCGTGGCCGCGATAGGCGATGCCGAGCGCGCCGCCATGGCCGACCTTGCGGACGTACGACATGAACAGTTTCGGATCGAAGCCCGGCATCTCCCCGAAGTCCGGCCGGGTCATCCGGCGAGCCTTCGCGCGGTCTCGCGTACCAGGGCGATCATGTTCGGTATGCCCTGGGTGCGGTTCGAGCTCAGCTGCTTCTCGAGCCCGAACGGAGCGAGGGCGGCCTCGATGTCGGCCCCGGCAATCTCCTCCGGCCGCCTGTCCTGCACGGCGAGCAGGACCAAAGCGACGATCCCCTTGGTGATCGCGGCATTGCTGTCGGCGAGGAAGTGGAGGCGGCCGGCGGAAAGGTGGGTCGGGTAGACCCAGACCGAGGCCGAGCAGCCCCGGACCAGGGTCGCGTCGGTCTTCAGCGCGTCGGGCATCGGCTCGAGTGCGCGGCCGAGATCGATCAGCAGCCGGTAGCGCTCGTCGGCGTCGAGCAGCTCGTAATCGTCGTAAACCTGGTCGAGCGAGTGGAGGGCCATGGTCCCGCCTTAGCCCCGGTCCCACCGCGCGTCATCCCGACATGGATCAGCGGTCGCGGAGGCGCTCGATCTCGCGCTCGAGGCTGTTTTCCTTCTCGACCGTGATCCGCTCGAGGACCTGGAGGCGCTCCTTCAGCTGCCTGACCTCGTCGCGCAGCCGCTGCGCCTCGGCGTCGTCGCGCGCGCCATGCTGATTGTCCCTGGAGTGGCGGTGGACGCCCATCTTGGCGCGGACGATCCCGGCAATCATGACCACGGTCACGATCAGCACCACCATCAATTGTCCGCCGTTCATCCTTCATTCCCCTTTTTGCGAATGCGTGCGTTCAATTGAGCGGCTTGTCGCGCAGCCGGTCGATCTCGTCGGCGACGTCGATGCCCTTGTCGGTGACGATCCGCTCCAGCACGCGCACGCGCTGCTCGAGCCGCTCGGTCTGCGCCGCATATTGCGCCGCTTTTTCGGCCGTCATGCGGGCCTCGATCTCCATCCTTTTCTCGCGGTGCTCGATCAGCCTTTTGATCAGGCCCTGGCCGAAGATCAGGATCGTCGGGATGCCGATGATGATGAAGGCGAGAAATATATCCGTGATGCGGTGCATGGTGGCTTCCTCATTGTCCCGACGCGGTCAGCGCAGCTGCTCGATCTCGCGGGCGGTGCGCTCGGCGGGATCGGTGGCGATCCGCTCGAGCACGGCGAGCCGGTCCTCGAGGCGCCCGACCTGAGTCTTCAGGCGATGATTCTCGCCGGTGAGCTCGCCGATCCGATCGGCCGCCTCGCTTCCCGCGCGCTCGGCGATCAGGCGGTGGCGCGACCTGATCCAGGTGGTCGTCACGATGAGGATCACGGCCGAGATCATCGCCAGGGTGATCACCAGGAAGATTGCGAGATTGTCGTCCATCGAAAGGATTCCCCCTGTTCGCGCGCTCAGCGCAGGTTCTCGATCTCGCGCGACAGGCGGCCGTGCGAGCTGGTGACATAGGCTTCGACGTCGGCCAGGCGGCGGTCGATGTCGCGGATCCGCGAGCGGACCAGCCGGGCCGTGCGGCGCGGATTGGTCCGGACGCCCTGCCAGAATTTGGCGTCTTCCTTGCTGCTGTAGGTCAGCTCCTGCGGCTTGACCGGCGCCATCCAGGCGGTGACCAGATAGGCGATGATGCCGACGCCCGATCCGAACAGGGTGAGCAGGATGAAGCCGATCCTGACCAGGGTCACGTCGAGGCCGGTATAGTCGGAGATGCCGGCGCAGACGCCGAGCCACTTCTTGTTCTGCTTGTCGAGATAGAAGCGGGTCCTCGGGGACGACATCAGAGCCTCCTCTCGGGCTGGTTGGAGCGGGTGCCGAGCGTGCCGGCGCCGCGATCCTCGAGGCTGAGATCGGCCGGATCGCAGGCGATCGAGCGCCAGTTCGGATTCTCGGCCTGGAGGATGCGCTCGATCGTGCACATCCGCTCGTCGAGCCGGCGGGCGACGTCGTGCAGCTCGTCGAGCAGATTCTCGTCCTCGTTGGTCAGCGTCGCCGCGGTCTTCCACTTGGTGATGTAGTGGAAGATGATCCACGGCAGGCCGATGAACAATACCGAGACGACGAAGATCGGGATCAGGAACTCGCCTTCCATCTGATCAGCCCTCCTGGCTCGCGGCGGATCCGGCGCGCTTCGCCTTCAGGGCCTCGAGCTCGGCATTCACCTTCTCGGAATTGCGCAGCTCGGCAATCTCCTCGTCGAGCGTCTTGCCGGCGCCGCCGAGGTTCATCGCGTCGGCGCGGCCCTCGGCGAGGTCGGCGCGGCGCTCCAACACGTCGAACCGCGAAAAGGCCTCGTCGACCTTGGTGCCGGCGTACATCTCGCGCATCTTGATCCGGTTCTGGGCGGTCTCCAGCCGGTTCATGATCGCGTTCTGGCGGGCGCGCGCTTCGCGCAGCTTGGACTGGAGCTTGGCGATGTCCGCCTCCGAGGCGCGAAGCGCGTCGTCCAGCACCGCGATCTCGGAGCCGAGCTGCTCGGCCATGTCGGCCGCTTTCTGCTTCTCGATCAGAGCCGCCTTGGCGAGGTCCTCGCGGTCCTTCGAAAGGGCGAGCTCCGCCTTCTCGGTCCAGCTCTCCTGGAGCGCCTCGAGCTTCGCGATCTGGCGGCGCATCTCCTTCTGGTCGGCGATCGTCCGCGCCGCGGACGCGCGCACTTCGACGAGGGTTTCCTCCATCTCCATGATGATCATCCGGATCATCTTGGCGGGGTCCTCGGCCTTGTCGAGGAGATCGGTGACGTTGGCTGCGATGATGTCGCGCGTCCGGGAAAAGATACCCATGGGGAGAAGCTCCTGCAGTGATTTGGGGACTTGGTACGATCTTGGCGCTTCCGGCGCCTCGGGCGCAAGGGGCGGGAGCGGGGACAGCGGCGGAAGCGGCGGCATGGCGACGATCGCCCGGCCGCTTCCTTGGCTGCGCCGCTCAGCCATGCGCGCTGTCGGCGGTGCCGGCCGATGCGTAGACCACGGCCGCCGTGCGGCTGGCGGCATGGCCGTCGACGGCCGCGCCGACCGCGACCGTGGTCAGCATCAGCGAGCAGAAAGCGGCGGCGGCGACGCGGATGAAATTGCTGGACATGAATGCCTCCCTCGAAAAGCCGTTTCCCGCCACCCCGGCGGGATTTGCCAGATCAGATACAAGCTGCGTGCCAAACCGTGAAAAGGCCGGGAAACAGCCGGAAACGCCTCTTTTCGAATGGTTTGGAAGCAATCCAGGCTTGCCAAATGGTGGGGAATCGTCCCAATTGATGGGATGGAACGGAACACCCATCTGGTCGGGCAATCGTCGACCTTTCTCGATGCCATCGAGCGCGCCAGCCGCGCCGCGCCGCTCGACCGGCCGGTTCTGGTGATCGGCGAGCGCGGCACCGGCAAGGAGCTGGTCGCAGAGCGCCTCCACCACCTCTCTTCGCGGTGGGACGGGCCGTTGGTTGTGATGAACTGCGCTGCGCTCCCCGAAACCCTGATCGAGGCGGAGTTGTTCGGCCACGAGGCCGGGTCGTTCACCGGCGCGTCCAAGGCCCGCGCCGGGCGCTTCGAGGAGGCGGACGGAGGCACCCTGTTCCTCGACGAGCTGGCGACCCTGTCCTCGGGTGCGCAGGACCGGCTGCTGCGCGCCGTCGAATATGGCGAAGTGACGAGGATCGGCGCCTCGAAGCCGGTGACCGTCGATGTCCGCATCGTCGCGGCGACCAACGAGCATCTGCCGAGGCTGGTCGAGGAAGGCCGCTTCCGCGCCGATCTGCTCGACCGGCTCTGCTTCGAGGTGATTACCCTGCCACCGCTGCGCCACCGCGACAGCGACATCCCGGTCCTCGCCGACCATTTCGCGCGGCGCATGGCGCTCGAGCTCGAATGGGAAAGCTGGCCCGGCTTCAGCGAGGCCGCGATGGGGCGGATGCTGGCCTATCCCTGGCCGGGCAATGTCCGCGAGCTGCGCAACGTCGTCGAGCGCGCCGTCTATCGCTGGCAGGATCCGACGCGGCCGATCGACGCCATCCAGTTCGACCCGTTCGAATCGCCGTGGCGGCAGGTCGCCAACGACAACAAGCCGGCCGAAGCGCCGACGGCGTCCCTGCCGGCGCCTGCTGCGGGCCAGGCGGTGGGAGCGTCGCGCTTCGATCCGGACGCCTGCGCGGATTTCCGGCTCGCCGTCGCGGAATATGAGAAGGCGATCCTCTCCGCGGCGCTGGAGAAGTGCCGCTGGAACCAGCGTGCCGCCGCCGCCGCCCTCCAGCTCAGTTACGATCAGCTTCGCCACGCGCTGCGCCGCCACGAGCTGCAATAGAAGCGGATCGCTTTTCCTGCTATTTCAGGCGGATCGAGAGGAATCGCTCATGGCCCTCCGCACCCTCCTTGCTTGCGCCGCCAGCCTCGCTGTCGCGGCCCCGGCGGCAGCCTCGGTGATGGTGATCGGCGGCAGTGCCGCGCGCCAGTGCTACGAAGCCGCGGAATCGCCGCTGACCCCGCGTCCCGAGACGCTGCAGCTCTGCGACCAGGCAATCGACGTGGAGCCGCTCAGCGAGGCCGACCGTGTCGCGACCTTCGTCAACCGCGGCATCCTGCGAGTCCGCGCCGGTCGCACCGTAGACGGCCTCGCCGATTTCGACGAGGCGATCCGGCGCGATCCGAGCGTTGCGGAGGCCTGGTTCAATCGCGGGGTGGCCCTGATGCGCACGGGCGGGTCGGAGCGGGCCCTGCCTGCCTTCGAGGCGGCGGTGGCGCTCGGCACGCAGCCGCCGGCGCTGGCTTATTTCGGCCGCGGCGCCGCGCACGAGGCGCTCGGCAACCTGCGGGCCGCTTATGCCGACTATCGCCGCGCGAGCGAGCTCGATCCCGCCTGGGAGCCGCCCGCGCGCCGAGCTCGCCCGCTTCAGCGTCCGCGCCCGCTAGCGCGGGAACCCCGACCGGTCCCGGTCGTCTCCAATGAGAGGAGACGAACTCATGCCGTTCCAGCTTCCCGACCTGCCCTTCGCCCATGATGCGCTCGGACCGCACATGTCGGCCGAGACGCTCGAATTCCACCATGGGAAGCACCACAAGGCTTATGTCGACAAGGTCAACGGCATGGTCGGCGGGAAGGGGCTCGAGGGCGCCTCGCTCAGCGCGGTCATCAGGGAGGCGCGCCGGCGCGGCGAGACGGGCCTGTTCAACAACAGCGGCCAGATCTGGAACCACAATTTCTTCTGGCAATGTCTCGCACCCCCCGAGGGCCAGCGGCCGACGGGACGGCTGGCGGCTGCGATCGACGATTCGTTCGGAAGCGCGGGGGCGTTGCTCACGGCGCTGAAGGAGGAAGCGGTCGGCCATTTCGGCAGCGGCTGGGCGTGGCTGTCCCTCGACCGCGGCACGCTCCGCATCACCTCGCTCCACGACGGCGATTCGCCGGTCGCTCACGAAGGCATGCAGCCGCTGCTGACCCTCGATGTCTGGGAGCACGCTTACTACATCGACTATCGCAACCGCCGTCCCGACTTCGTCGACGCGGTGCTGGGCAATCTCGTCAACTGGGAGTTCGTGGCGCAGAATCTCGACGGGGAAGGGGTCTCCCGCGCCGATCAGCCCGGCTAGGTGCCGTCGTCGAGCTGCGCGGTGTCCGGAGCGGCGGCAGGAGGCTCGCTGCCGAGCTCTTCCGCGACCATCTCCTCGGCCTCGTTCTCGGGCTCGTCCTCCTCGTCGATCCGCGCGGCGGAGACGACGTGCTCGCCGTCGCCGACCCGAAAGATAGTGACGCCCTGCGTGTTGCGGCCGGCGATGCGGATGTCGCCGACGGTGGTGCGGATCAGCTTGGCCTGGTCGGTGACGAGCATCAGCTGCTCGCCGTTATGCGCCGGGAAGCTGGCGACGACGCAGCCGTTGCGCGCGCTCGTCTCGATGTTGGTGATGCCCTGGCCGCCGCGGTTGGTACGGCGATAGCGGAAGGCACTCGTACGCTTGCCGTATCCATTTTCGGTGATGGTAAGAATGAATTCCTCGGCCTCCCGAAACTCGCGCTTCTTATCGGCGGGCATTTCCGGATCGTCGCGCAAATATGCATCTCGATCTTCGGTGCTCATCGGGAAGCTCTTCAGGATCGAGAGGGAAATGACTTCGTCCCCGTCGCGCAGCGTGATGCCGCGCACCCCGGTCGAGGTGCGGCTTTGGAACTCGCGCACCGCCGTCGCCTCGAAGCGGATTGCCTTGCCGTGCTTGGTGGCGAGCAGGACGTCGTCCTCCTCCGTCAGCAAAGCGACGCCGATCAGGCGGTCGGTCGCATCCTCTTCGAAGCGCATCGCGAACTTGCCGTTCGAGGGGATGTTGGCGAAGGCGTCCATGCTGTTGCGCCGGACGCCGCCATGCGCGGTCGCGAAGATGACGTGGAGCTTGGCCCATTCGGTCTCATCCTCGGGGAGCGGCAGCACGGTCGAGATCGTCTCGCCCTCCGCGAGCGGCAGCAGGTTCACCATCGGCCGGCCGCGCGCCTGGGGGGCACCCTCGGGGAGGCGCCAGACCTTGAGGCGATAGACCTTGCCGTGCGTGGAGAAGAACAGGACCGGCGTGTGGGTTGAAGTCACGAACAGGTTGGTGACCGCATCCTCGTCCTTGGTCGCCATGCCGGCGCGGCCCTTGCCGCCGCGCTTCTGGGCGCGGAACGTCTCGAGCGGGGTGCGCTTGATGTAGCCGCCCATGGTCACGGTCACGACCATGTCCTCGCGCTCGATCAGGTCCTCGTCCTCGATGCCGTCCCAGGCAGGCGCGATTTCGGTGACCCGCGGCTTCGCGAACTGCTCGGAGATCTCGTCGAACTCGGCGCGCATGACCTCGTAGAGGCGCGCCCGGTTGCCCAGAATCTCGAGCAGCTCGCCGATCGAGGTGGCGAGCGTGCGCAGCTCGCCGGCGATCTCGTCGCGGCCGAGCCCCGTGAGGCGGTGGAGCCTGAGCTCGAGGATGGCGCGGACCTGGGGGTCGGAGAGGCGGTAGCTCTCGCCGCCGGACGCGTGCTCGACCGCTTCGACCAGGGCGATATAGGGCGCGATCTCGGCGACCGGCCAGTCGCGCGCGAGCAAGGCGGCGCGGGCCTCGGCCGGCGAAGCGGAGCCGCGGATGATCCGCACCACCTCGTCGAGATTGGTGACGGCGAGGACGAGTCCGAGCAGGATGTGGGCGCGGTCGCGGGCCTTGGCGAGCTCGAACTTGGCGCGCCGGGTGATCACTTCCTCGCGGAAGCGGACGAAGCTCTCGATGATGTCCCGGAGGTTGAGGGTCTCGGGCCGGCCGCCGCGGATCGCCAGCATGTTGGCCGGAAAGCTCGACTGGGCGGGCGTGTGCCGCCAGAGCTGGTTGAGCACCACCTCGGGCGTCGCGTCGCGCTTCAGGTCGATGACGACGCGGACGCCCTCGCGGTTCGACTCGTCGCGTATGTCGGAGACGCCCTCGATGCGCTTGTCCTTGGCGGCCTCGGCGATCTTCTCGACCAGCCCGTTCTTGCCGACCTGATAGGGCATCGAGGTCAGCACGATCGAGACTCGGTCGCCGCGGCCCTCCTCGATCTTGTGCCGGGCGCGCATGATGATCGACCCGCGCCCGGTGTGATAGGCCGAGCGGGCGCCGGCCTGGCCGAGGATCAAAGGCGCGGTCGGGAAATCGGGGCCGGGGACGATCTCGAACAATTGCTCGATGGTGATCGCCGGATTGTCGATATAGGCTTTGCAGGCGGCGATCACCTCGCCGAGATTGTGCGGAGGGATGTTGGTCGCCATGCCGACGGCGATGCCGCCGGCGCCGTTGACCAGCAGGTTCGGAAAGCGCGCGGGGAGCACCTGCGGCTCCATGCGGGAGCCGTCGTAATTGGGCGTGAAGTCGACCGTGTCCTTGTCGAGATCGTCGAGAAGGGTGGCGGCGACCCTGGCGAGCCGCGCCTCGGTGTAGCGCATCGAGGCCGGCGGATCGGGATCCATCGATCCGAAATTGCCCTGGCCGTCGATCAGCGGGACCCGCATCGACCAGTCCTGGGTCATCCGGGCGAGCGCGTCGTAGATCGCGCTGTCGCCGTGCGGGTGGTAGTTGCCCATCACGTCGCCGACGATCTTGGCCGACTTGCGGTAGGGCCGGCCGGGCAGGAATCCGCCTTCCTGGCAGGCGTAGAGGATGCGGCGGTGGACGGGCTTGAGGCCGTCGCGCACGTCGGGCAGCGCGCGGCTGACGATCACCGACATCGCATAATCGAGATAGGAGGTCTTCATCTCCTCCACGATCGAGATCGGGGAGATGTCGCTGGGTTCGATGGTCGGCGGTGCGCTGGCCAATTGCTGTTCCTGTGCTCGGTTGTTGCGGCGCGCCCCGCGGCGCCGTGGAGAGAGAAGGGGACCCTAGCGAAGCGAATGCCCCGGCGGAACCCCGCGCGCGCACGTACGTACGCGTACGCGCGCGACGGCCCCTAGATAGTCATGTCCGCGAGAAGCGCCACCTCCGGCCGTCGCTATTTTCGGGATCGTAGCGATATCCGTCGCTGTCGAAGCCCTTGAGCGCCTCCGGATCGTCGAGCCGATGCTCGCAAATGTAGCGCGCCATCATGCCGCGGGCCCGCTTTGCGGCGAAGGTGTCGAAGCGCGGCCCTTCCGGCCCTTCCTCGCGGAAATCGATCTCGATCACCTCGATCTGGGGGTCGAGATGGCGTTCGGCGGCGCGCCAATATTCCTTGCTGGCGAGGTTGACCACCACGCGGTCGCCCTGCGCCGCGGCGTCCGCCGCCAGCATCTCGGCGATCCGCGCGCCCCAGTAGGAATAGAGGTCGCGTCGGCGGGGAGCCCAGCGCGTGCCCATTTCGAGGCGGTAGGGCCGGATCGCGTCGAGCGGGCGAAGCAGTCCGTAGAGGCCGGAGAGGATGCGCAGATGCTCCTGCGCGAACGATACCGCTTCCCCGTCGAGGCTGTGGACCTCGAAGCCGACATAGACGTCCCCGGCGAAGGCGTAGAGGGCCGGTCGCTCGGGCTGGCCGGCGAAGCCGCGGAAGCGGCCGCTGTTGAGCTCGGCGAGCCTGGGGGAAATGTGCATCAGCGAGCCGAGCTTCGCCTTAGACAGCCTGGCGGCCGCCGCGGCGAGGCGGTCCGCGTCGGCGGCGAAGCGGGGCGACGTGACCGGCAGGTCGGGCAGCGGACGCGCAAAGTCGAGCGTCTTGGCCGGCGAGATGACAGCGAGCATCCGCGCCGGTTAAAGAGCCCCGCCGCGACCGTCAACGCGCTCGAGAACCCGCTGAAAAGGTACGATTTCCGCCATTTTCCGGTTCAAGCGGCGTTCAGCGGGGGAACGCTAGAAAGCGCCGCGGATTGACGCTAAGAGCCACCCGCTCGATTGCCGTTGACGGACAGGGATTCGCCGCACCCCGCACGCGGCAAAACAGGAGGCATTCCAGATCATGATGTCGGTTTCCAGGATGGCGCTCGTCGCGGCGCTCGGCGGCTCCGCCGTCCTCTCTGCCGCTCCCGCCGATGCGCAGCGGCGCAACCGCCAGCAGCAGCCTGCCGCCGCCCCGGCCCAGCCCCAGGGACGGGTCCTCAATCTCAGCCGCGAGGAGCGCGCCGTCCTCGTCCCGCTCGAGACCGCCGCCGGCGGCACCGACCGCGCGGCACAGGATGCCGCCCTCGCCGCGGCCCAGCCGGTGGTGCGCGGCGCGGACGCCCGCTACGCCTTCGCCCGCTTCCAGATGCGGATCGCCGACCAGCGCCGGGACAATGCGATGATGGCGCGCGGGATCGACATGGCGGTCGACAGCGGCGCCGCTCCGCCCGAGGAGCTGGTCGTGCTCCTCCGCGCCCAGGCCGATCTCGCCCTCGGCGCGAACGACAATGCCAAGGCGGAGCGCGCCTTGACGCGTCTCGGCCAGCTGCAGCCGAACGACATCGACGTCCAGGCCCGCCTGGCGCAGCTCCGGATCAATCAGGGCCGTGTCGGCGAAGGCCTCACCGCCCTGCAGAATGCGATCACCGCCAGCACTTCGGCCGGACGTCCGGCCCCCGAGAGCTGGTACCGGTTCGCGCTCGCCCGATCGTTCGAGTCGCGCGATCCGGCGATCCGCGCGCGCGCATTGGGCTTCGGCCGCGCGCTGGTCGGCGCCTATCCGACCGCGGTCAACTGGCGCGACGCCTTGCTCACCTATCGCGAAGTCGCGGGCCTCGACGCCGCGGCGCAGATCGACCTCTCCCGCTTGATGCTCGCCGCCGGCGCGCTGGCCGGGGAGCGCGATTATTACGAGTTCGCCAACAGCCTCAACCAGGGCGGCTACCCGGCCGAGGCCAAGGCCGTGCTCGACGCCGGCATCGCCCGCCGCATGGTCGACGCCAGCCGCTCGCCTTTCCGCGAGCTGCTCGCCACCGCCAACGGCCGCCTTCCCGCCGACCGCGCGGACCTGCCGGCGTCGCAGCGCAGCGCGCTCGCGGCCGCGACCGGCACACCGGCGCTGCGCACCGGCGACGCCTTCCTGGGCTATGCGCGCTATCCCGAAGCGATCGCGCTCTACCAGGCGGCGCTCCAGAAAGGCGGAGTCGACGCCAATCTGGTCAATACCCGCCTCGGCATCGCCTACGCGCTCGCCGGCCAGCGTCCGCAGGCCGAGGCTGCCTTCCGCGCGATCACCGGTCCTCGCTCCGAGCTCGCCGCCTACTGGCTGCTCTGGCTCCAGCAGCCGCCGCGCTGAGGACAAAGTTCGAAACCGAAAGATGGGGCGTCGGCCAGGTGCCGGCGCCCTTTTCTTTCGGGGTGCCCCGCGTCCCGAAACGCGACGCTCGAAAATGACGGCTTCCGCACCTCGGGCGGCTCCGTTAACCCGGCCTATCGGGCGGCTCTTGCCGCTCCTGTGACGGCGAGGAAGAGCGTGCGGTTCGACGACGCGATCGCGACGGTCCTGGCGCAGCCTGCCGGCGGCGCTGGCGAACGCGCGGCCAAGTGGCGCCAGCTCGTCGACCTGCTCGCGCAGCGGCGCGGCGCCCCCGCGGGCGCCGAGGCGGACGAGGCCTTCCTGTTCCTCGGCGAGCACCGGGACGAGGTCGGCCTCGCCGTCCGCCAGCAGACGGCCGTGACGCTTTCCTGGCGGCGGATCGAGCCGCGCCTGCTCGCCTTCTTCGCCGACGATCATCCTTCGGTTGCGCAGCCGCTGATCTCGACCTGCCGCCTCGGCGCCGACGAATGGCTCGAGCTGCTGCCGCGCCTGACCCCGACCGCGCGCGGGCTGCTGCGCCATCGCCGCGACCTGCCCCCGGAGGTCGAGCAGGCGCTCGCCGCGTTCGGATCCAGCGACTTCGCCCTCGGCGGGCCGGAAGGCGCAGCCGGCGCAGCCGCGGCGGACGGCGGGGAGGCGCAGATCCGCGACCTCGTCGCGCGCATCGAGGCCTATCGCCGCCAGAAGGAAGCCGCGCCGCCGCCGAAGATCGAGGAGCCGGAGGCGGAACCCTCGGACGGATTCCGCTGGGAATGCGGAACGGACGGGATCATCCTCTGGGTGGAAGGCGCGCCCCGCGGTCCGCTGGTCGGGCAGAGCATCGCCTCGATCGCCGAGCGCGGCCAGTTCGGAGTCGACGGCCAGGCCGCCGGCGCGTTCGAGAAGCGCGCGCCGTTCCGCGACGCCCGGTTCAGCGTCGCCGGCGAAGGCGCAGCGGCCGGCGACTGGCGCATCTCGGGCGTCCCGTTCTTCGATGCCCATCGGGGCCATTTCCTGGGCTATCGCGGCAGCGCGCGTCGCCCCCGGGTCGACGAGGTCGCGCGCTCTTTGGCCGAACGGGAAGGCGAGGGCGTGTTCGGGACCCAGCTCCCCGCCGACTCGCTGCGCCAGCTCATCCACGAGCTGAGGACCCCGCTCAACGCGATCGTCGGCTTCGCCGAGATGATCGACGGCGAATATATGGGCCCCGCCGAGACGTCCTATCGGGCGCGCGCCGCCGACATCATGACCCAGGCCGGGCGCCTGCTGACGGCCGTCGACGACCTCGACACCGCTGCGCGCATCGAGACGCGGCGGCTCGACCTCGACGATGCCCCGATCGACGCCGTCGCTTTGCTGTGCCGCCTCCACGACGCCTATGAGCGGGTCGCCGGCCAGCGCCGCGCCACCATCGCGATCGAGATCGCGCGCAACCTGCCTCCGGCGCGGGTCGAGGCAGGCGCCGCCGAGCGCATGTTCTCGCGCCTGCTCGCCGCCACGGTCGGCCTCGCCCGTGAGGGCGAGTCGATCGCAGCCTCGATGACGCTGAAGGCTGTGGGCGGGGAGCGTATGCTCTGCCTCTCCATCGAGCGGCCGCGCGCGATCGCCGGCCTGGACGAGGGCGCCTTGCTCGATCCGGGCTACAGTCCCGAAGGCGATTGGCCGGGCGCACCGGTGCTCGGCCTCGGCTTCTCGCTCAGGCTTGTGCGCAACCTCGCCGAAGCGGTCGGAGGGGCGCTGGTCATTGGCGAGGCGCTTTTCTCCCTCTATCTTCCGCCGCACGAACCCGCCGAACGCACGGCCGGGCAGGGCGGCGAAGGCAAAGGGTGACGGGGGCCAAAGGCGCAGACGACGCGGATTTCGGCCGGCTCGACCGGCCGCCGCCGCCGGGCGCCTATCTCGACCTGCCCGAAAGCTTCGGACGCCGCTTCACGGTCTCGGTCGACACCGAGGAGGAGTTCGACTGGACGAAGCCTTTTACCCGGGACCGGCACGGCACCACCCACATGCGGCGCCTGAGCGAGGCGCACCGCCGGCTCGCCGACGGAGGCGTGAAGCCACTCTACCTCGTCGACTATCCGATCGCCGTCGATCCGGCGAGCGTCGCCGTCCTTCGCCAATTCGTCGACGCCGGAGAGGCGAGCATCGGCACCCAGCTCCATCCCTGGGTGAATCCGCCCTTCGACGAGGAGATCACCGTCCGCAACAGCTTCGTCGGCAACCTTCCCGAGGCCCTGGAGCAGGCGAAGCTCCTGCGGCTCACCGAGGCGCTGGAACGCGCGTTCGGCCGTCGCCCCACCGTCTATCGCGCCGGCCGCTACGGGATCGGCCCGCACACCGCGCGGCTGCTCGCCGAGGCGGGTTACGAGGTCGACGTCTCGATCCGTCCGCTCCACGATTACCGCGTCGAAGGGGGCCCAGACTTCACCGCGATGGAGCCGCGGCCGTACCGGGTGGGGCGGCTGATCGAGGTGCCGCTCAGCACGGTCGATTTCGGCCTGCTGCGGCGGTGGGGGCGCCCGCTCTACCGCGCCGCCGGCAAGGTCCCGCGCGGCCGCGGCCTGCTTTCGCGCGGGCGCCTGCTCACCCGCGTCGCGCTGACGCCCGAGGGGGTTCCGCTCGCCGAGGCGAAGCGGGCGATCGAACGGCTGCTCGACGACGGCGTCCGCCTGCTCAGCCTCTCCTGGCACTCGCCCTCGGTCGAGCCCGGCCACACGCCCTATGTCCGCGACGATGCGGACCTCGCTTGCTTCTACCGCTGGTGGGACGGCGTGCTCGACCTGCTCGCGGCGCGCGGCGTCGCGCCCGCTTCGATCGAGGAGATCCTCGCCGCCTGCCGCCGGGGCCGCGCGGCCTAGCGCGCCGCCGCCGGCGCCGCTATCCCGGCCGGCGGTGGGGCCTGTAGCTCAACGGTAGAGCCGGCCGCTCATAACGGCTAGGTTGGGGGTTCGAATCCCTCCGGGCCCACCAGGATTTCGGTCGAAGTGGGACTTCGATCGAGGAACGAAGGAAGAGGGACTTGCCTCTTCCTTCCTGCCCCGGGTCGAAGTACCACTTCGACCCGATCGTCGGGGAGTGGCGCAGCCTGGTAGCGCATCTGCTTTGGGAGCAGAGGGTCGCAGGTTCGAATCCTGTCTCCCCGACCAACAAGCGTGACCGGATACAATTCCGGAAGCTGTCTTCCGTTTTCGAAAAGAGAAGGGGGAGCCGTCCTGGCGAGTGCGTTGCGGTGTTCGTGAATACGGCGGTCGGCATTCGCATGTGACGCCGCGTCCGTTGGATACGTCGCCCACCGAAAAGGTGCTGTCTCCCTTGCCCGTTTAGCTTCGGCAGGTAGGTTAGGCCTTTGGCGCAGCCCGGAGCAGTCTCATGTCAGAACCTACGCTCGTTTGCCCCCACTGCAGCAAAGAAATCCGCCTCACCGAGTCCCTTGCTGCGCCTTTGATCGCCGCAACAAAGAGGGAGTACGAACGGCTCCTGTTCGAGAAGGACGAGGCGATCACATCGCGCGAGAATGCGGTTGCCGAACAGGCTACCGCGTTAGAACGCAAGGCGGCTGAGATCGAAAAACGGGTGTCCGAACGAATCAGTGCGGAACGCGAGAAAATTGCAGCGGAAGAACAGAAACGAGCGCGCCTTCTATTGGGCGATGAGCTTTCAGAGAAGGACGTCAAACTTGCCGACTTGCAAGATCTTCTTCGTAGACGGGAGGAAAAACTCAAAGAGGCCGCAAAGACAGAAGCTGCCGTGATCGAACAGCAGCGAAAGTTGGAGGATGCCCAAAGGGAATTGGAGGTGACCGTGCAAAAGCGTGTGCAGAGTATCACCGCCGAGGTGCGGGAAGCTGCCAAACGCGAAGCGATCGAGGACGAGCGTCTCAAACTACGTGAAAAGGAGGAACAAATTGCTGGGATGCAGCGGCAAATCGAGGATCTCAAGCGCAGGGCAGAGCAGGGTTCGCAGCAGCTGCAAGGCGAAGCTCAAGAACTAGATCTAGAGTCGATGTTGGCTACTAAGTTTCCACGCGATACGATTGTGCCCGTAGCAAAGGGAGAGTACGGCGGCGACCTTATCCATAGAGTCTTCGGATCGAATGGCCAAGAAGCTGGGACTATTCTCTGGGAGGCGAAACGGACCAAGAACTGGTCTGACGGTTGGCTTGCAAAACTGAGGGCGGACCAGCGGAACGCGAAGGCCGACCTCGCGCTCATTGTTTCGCAAGCGCTCCCGCGGGACATGAACGTGGCTTTCGACCTCATCGACGGCGTCTGGGTGACTGAACCGAAATGTGCTGGCGCAGTGGCTGTGGCCCTTCGGGAGTCATTGATTGCCCTTTCGGCTGCTCGACAGGCTGGCGAGGGTCAGCAGACAAAATCGGAAATGATCTATGAATATCTGACTGGACCCCGGTTCAGACAGCGTGTCGAGGCGATAGTGGAAAAGTTCACTGACATGCAGGAGGATCTCAGTAGGGAACGCAGGGCGATGACCAAACTGTGGGCCAGGCGCGAAGAGCAGATACACTCGGTGGTCGAGTCTACCGCGGGCATGTACGGCGACCTGCAAGGCATCGCTGGACGCAACCTGCAAGAAATTGAGGCACTAGAGCTACTAGCCGTCGAAGGCCCGCGCGAAGGTAATGACCCGGTCGGGTCTTAACGCGTCCATTCGACGCGCTACTGCTGGACCGGCGCGACCGGCCCGAAATTGCCCGGCGCTTCCGCCGCGACCGCCAGCATCGCCGTCCAGGCGGCGACATTCTGCCTGAGCTGCGCCGGGTCGATCTTGTCGAGCGTGTCGTCGGGCGTGTGGTGGAGATCGAAATAGCGGGTGCCGTCCTGGCTGAGCTCGAAGGTCGGCACGCCGCTCGAGACGAGCGGGAAGATGTCCGATCCGCTCGCCTCGGTCACCGAGCCGCGCACGATGCCGAGCGGGAACAGCAAGCGGGCGATCGCGTCGACCACCGGGCGGGCTGCGGGGTTGAGGCGCGACTTGAACTGCCAGACGCGGTCGGCGCCGAAGTCGCTCTCCGCGACGACCGCATGATTGTCGCCGCGGTGGCGCCGGAAATAGTCGTAGCCGCCCAAAAGCCCGACCTCCTCGGCCCCGAACCAGACGATGCGGATGGTCCGCAGCGGCTGGCCGGCGCGGCGGATATAGTGCGCGGCGGCAGTGACGATGCCGCAGCCCGCCGCATCGTCGACGGCTCCGGTGCCGAGATCCCAGCTGTCGAGATGGCAGCCGACCAGGACGATTCCGGCGGAGGGGTCGCGTCCCGGCACCTCGGCGATGACGTTGCCCGACTGGCGGGTGCCGACGTTGCGCGGCGTCAGAACGAGCCGCATCCGAATCCGTGAGTCGCCGGCGTGGACGAAGATGCGCTGAAGCTGCTCGGCGTCCGGGATCGAGAGCGCGCCCGCCGGGATCGGCCGCACCCCCTCGGCCCAGGTCTGGACGCCGGTGTGCGGATTGCGGTGATAGTCGGTGCCGATCGATCGGATGACGATCGCCGCGGCGCCCTTGCGGCTCGCGATCGACGGGCCGTCGCGCCGGGCGCGGCCGAAATAGCCGTAGCCGGAGCCGTCCTGGGTCGCCCGCATCGCATGGCTCACGAAAACGATCCGGCCGCGGACATTCTCGTCGGGCGCCCGCTCCAGATCCTCGACCGTCTCGAACGCGACCACCTCTGCGGTGATGCCGCGCGCCGGCGTAGCGCCGCTGTTGCCGAGCGCGGTGACGACCAGATTCTGCGGGAAGGGCGAGACGATCTCCGCTCGCTCCTCGCCGCGCACCCAGACCGGCATGTCGAACGTTTCGACCCGCACGTTCGAGAAGCCCAGGCCGGTCAGCGTCCTCACCGCCCAGGTCCGCGCCCGCTCCTCGGCCTCGGTGCCGGCGAGCCGCGCGCCGACTTCGGTGGTGAGGCCTTCAGTGATGTTCCAGGCCACCGTGTCGCGATACAGGGCTTCGTCGCGCAGCTCGGGCGCGCGCTGGCGGATCGAGCGTGTTTCCTGCGAGACGGCGGCAGAGGACAGGAGGGGAAGGGCGGCGAGGGCGAGCAGGAGCTTTTTCATCGCGCCGGCTTAGGCGCGGCTCCCGGGTTTGCCAATCCCGCCGCGGCGCACTAGGTAAGCGCCGCAATTCCCGCAACATTCCAGCATCGACCGGAGAGCGAGCGCCGCCATGGCCGCACAGTATAGCTTCGTCATGAAGAACCTGACCAAGACCTTTCCGGGTCAGGCCAAGCCGATCCTCAACGGCATCCATCTGCAATTCTATCCGGACGCCAAGATCGCGATCATCGGCCCGAACGGGTCGGGCAAGTCGACCCTGCTGAAGATCATGGCCGGGCGCGACACCGAATATAGCGGCGAGGCCTGGCCGGGCGAGGGGATAAGGGTTGGCTATCTGGAACAGGAGCCGCAGCTCGATCCGGCCAAGACGGTCAAGGAGAACGTCATGGACGGGGTCCGCCCCGTCGCCGACATGATGGACCGCTTCAACGAGATCTCGACCCTCATGGGCGACCCGCCGGAAGACGCGGATTTCGACGCCCTGATGACCGAGATGGGCGAGCTCCAGGAGAAGATCGACGCGGTCGACGGATGGAGCCTCGACAATCAGCTCGAGATCGCGATGGATGCGCTCCGCTGCCCGCCCGGCGACAGCCCGATCGACACTCTCTCCGGCGGCGAAAAACGCCGCGTCGCCTTGACGAAGCTGCTTCTCGCGAAGCCCGACATCCTTTTGCTCGACGAGCCGACCAACCATCTCGATGCCGAGAGCGTCCAGTGGCTGGAGAAGCATCTCGTCGATTATGCCGGCAACGTCATCCTCGTCACCCACGACCGCTACTTCCTCGACAATGTGGTCAACTGGGTGCTCGAACTCGATCGCGGCCGCTATTATGTCTATGAGAGCAATTATTCGGGCTATCTCGAGAAGAAGGCGAAGCGCCTCGAGCAGGAGGAGCGCGAGGAGCAGGGCAAGCAGAAGGCGATCCAGGAGGAGCTGGACTGGATCCGCCGCTCGCCCAAGGCGCGCCAGACAAAGTCCAAGGCCCGGATCAAGGCGTTCGACGAGCTGGTCGAAGCGCAGGAGAATCGCACGCCGGGCAAGGCGCAGATCCTCATCCAGGTCCCCGAGCGGCTCGGCGGCACCGTCATCGAGGCGAAGGGCCTTAGCAAGGCCTATGGCGACAAATTGCTGTTCGACGATCTGAGCTTCAGCCTGCCGCCGGGCGGGATCGTCGGGGTGATCGGCCCCAACGGCGCCGGCAAGACGACATTGTTCAAGCTGATCACCGGCGCCGAGCAGCCGGATTCGGGCTCGATCCGGATCGGCGACACGGTCCATCTGGGCTATGTCGACCAGTCGCGCGACGCGCTCGATCCGAACAAGAACGTCTGGGAAGAGGTCTCCGGCGGCTCGGACGTGTTCCGCTTCGGCAAGCACGAGATCGGCACCCGCGCCTATGTCGGCGCCTTCAACTTCCGCGGTCCGGACCAGCAGAAGAAGGTCGGCCAATTGTCGGGCGGCGAGCGCAATCGCGTTCACATGGCCAAGATGCTGAAGGAAGGCGGCAACGTCCTCCTGCTCGACGAGCCGACCAACGACCTCGACGTCGAGACGCTGCGCGCGCTGGAGGAGGCGCTCGAGAATTTCGCCGGCTGCGCGGTGGTCATCAGCCACGACCGCTTCTTCCTGGACCGCCTCGCAACCCACATCCTCGCCTTCGAAGGCGACAGCCACGTCGAATGGTTCGAAGGCAATTTCGAGAGCTACGAGGAAGACAAGCGGCGGCGGCTGGGTCCGGAGGCGGACCGGCCGCATAGGGTGACGTATCGGAAGCTGACGAGGTAGCAAACCTTCATCAAAGCTGGCAATATGCTGAAATGGGAAGCCTCTTCATCAGCTGGTCCGGCGGCGAGTCAGAAAATATAGCGCGCCGGTTGAAGGACTTATTGAAAATGGTCCTGTCCACTAGCGACATCTTTGTGTCGTCGGAGGACATTCCGGGCGGAAAACCCTGGTTCACTGAAATTGCTCGTGCGATCGATGCCTCAAACGCCGGTGTGATTGTCGTCACGCGCGCGAGTCTGCTGCGCCCCTGGCTTCATTTCGAGGCGGGTGCGATTGCCAAGCACATGGATCAGACGTTCGTAGTTCCACTCCTATGCGGAGTTCCACCGGGGATCTTGTCGGGAACACCGCTGTCGCAGTTCCAAGCGGTGACACTCGAAAAAGAGGGTTTATATCGGCTGTGTGAAGTTCTCATCCGCGCTCTGGATTCACGTGTCGATGAACTCCAGCGGAGGTTCGATGTATGGTGGGAGAAACTCGGTGAGGATCTGATAGGTCTTCCAGTCTCAGAGGCCTCAGAGACGAACCACGTTGCGAAGCCCGATATCGCTGATCTTTCGACCCAGCTTGAACGCATAGCAGCGACGGTGGATTCTGTAGCGTCTGATGTGCGAGGCCTCCGGAACGAAACTGCTCCTGCCATCAGCGGGCAGGGGCCACTGGCAACGGCGTCCCCGGCGGACGCTGCGCGAATGATGGAGCCTTATCTCACTCCTCCAGGGAGCGGAAATCTCGGACATTGGGGTGGCCAGAATCGTGAGTTCGTGGTGGAAAAAAAGAAGCGGCAGCCGACGCGAATTTACTCCAAGGAACCGACTAAGCGCTCCTGAAGAGCCGCCAACCCAAATAGTTTTGCCTAGTGATTCCGGTCCGGTGCCTTGCCCGACCCCTACCGCACCCTTTTCACATACACCCGCCCATCCTGCCTCCGCTCCGTCGCGAAGTTCGGGATGTCGTCGATGAGCTCGGCGAGGCCGGGATAGCCGTAGCTGCGCGCGTCGAACGAGGAGCGGTTGCCGGCGCGCTGGCCGACTTCGGACAGGCTGGCATAGCCGCGCTCGTCGCGCTTCGAGGCGCGGAAGGCTGCGCCGAGAAGCTTGACCAGCTCCTCGTCGATCGGCTGCTTGGCCGGGGGCGCGGCGGGCGTCTTCCCCGCCGGCCTGTCCTCGACCTCCTCCGCCTTGGCGAGCGCGCCGACGTCGATGAAGCGGCTGCAGGCCTGCTGGAAGGAGACAGGCGCGCGCTGCGTGCCGAAGCCGTAGACCGGCACCCCGTCCTGGCGGATGCGCATGGCGAGCGGCATGAAGTCGCTGTCGCTCGACATGATCCCGAACCCGTCGACCCGGCCGCCGAACAGCAGGTCCATCGCATCGATCGTCATCTTCATGTCGGTCGCGTTCTTGCCCTTGGTGATGTCGAACTGCTGGTGCGGCTCGATCGCGTGGCGGTGGGTCATCTCCGCCCAGCCTTTCAGCGCCGCCTTGCTCCAGTTGCCGTAGGCGCGGCGGATGTTGACCGTGCCGAGCTCGGCGAGGACGGTCAGCACAGCATCGAGGCTGTCGGGCGAGGCGTTGTCGGCGTCGATCAGCAAGGCGACGTTGCCGGTCTGGGCATTGCGGGTCTCTGGCATGCTCCCGCTGTAGCGCCGCGCGGCCGCATGGCAAAGCCGCGCGAGCATGCCGCTGGCCGCGCGCCGTGCGCAAGGCTAGTCAAGAAGCATGACGCGAAGCGGAATCGCACTGGCGCTGCTCCTCGCGGCCGGCTGCTCCGGCGGCGGGGATCCGGACTGACCGCCCTGGGCGGACGGACAGCTGGTCGTCACCGAAAGACCGGCGGCGGGACGGCAGGACCTGGCGGATTTTGCCCGCCGCATCCTGGCTCTCCACAACCGCGAGCGCGCGGCGGTCGGCACGCCGCCTCTCGCCTGGGACGGGAACCTCGCCTCGGCGGCCGCCTCCTACGGCCCGGCGCTGGCCGCACGCGGCCGCCTGGCCCATTCGCCGCCGGGGACCCGGCCCGGCCAGGGGGAGAATCTGTGGATGGGCACCGCCGGCGCCTTCTCGATCGAAGAGATGATCGGCAGCTGGGCCGAGGAGAAATCGATCTTCGTTCCCGGCACCGTTCCGCACGTCAGCCGCAGCGGCGAATTCGGCGACGTCGGCCATTACACGCAGATGATCTGGCGGACGACCACGCGCGTCGGGTGCGCCCTGCACCGCGGCCGGGCGAACGATTTTCTGATCTGCCGCTATGCGCCCGCGGGCAACGTGGTCGGGGAGAGCGTGCCCTAATTGGGGCGGTCGAGGGCTCCGGCTTCGGCCTCGTACTCGGCCGCCATCCGGCTCAGCGTCTCGACCGTGCTGCGGTCTCCGATCGTGCCTGCGAGGCGCCGGCACCGCTGCGCCTGGGCGGCGAGATAGTCGGCCCGCTTGCGGTTGCTGATGTCGACCAGCAGGTTCACTGCGCCGGTGAACGTGCCCGCATCGTCGAAGACGGGGGTCGGAAAGGGTCGGAAATGAAGCCGGCTGCCGTCCGGACGCTCGGCGATCGCCTCGACGCCCCGCACCGGCCGCCGCTCGCGTACCGCCACCGCCATCGGACATTGGTCGTGCGGCAAAAACTCGCCCTCTTCGGTGAAGAGGCGCCACGTCACGCACCACCGGTCCTCGCCGATCACGGGCGTCCGGCCGGCGAAGGGGATGCAGGCCTTATTGAAATAGGCGACCGCGCCTTCGGTGTCGGTCACGTAGATCGGGGCATCGATTTCATCCAGCGCCTGCTGCACGGCGTCGCCGCGCGCACGAAGCGCGCTCAGCGCACGGCCTATGATTTGTTCGGGGCCCCCCGCCGCCGGCTCTGCCAATGAAATTGTCTTGCTCCCGCTCGTCCAATAGATTTTCGCCCCCCTTTAACGCAGATTAAGACCATTCGTTCCGCCGATTTGCGGCATTTTCGAAAGCGCGGCAACCGGCTGGGCACTCGCGGGAATGTCCCGAAACGGGACAGGCGCAGGCGCGATGGTTAAGCTACCGAAACTTTTTCGGGTCGCGCTCATTGAGGCCCTGATAGCATCAGCTTGAGGGAGAGCGAAGATGCACCTGATTTTCGCGCTCGCGGCGGCCTCGGTCCTGGCGGGTTGCGCCACCTACGACGATTACGGCTCCGGGCGTTATCGCTACGAGGGCAGCGCCTGGGCCGAGCGCCGGGGCGGCGGCGGCCTCACCGGTCCCGGCGTCGACATCCTCGATCCCTGGCTCGCCGAGACGCCCGAGGGCCGACAGATCGTGCGGACAGGCTGGCCCGGCGCGAGGGGCGGCCGGATCGACGAGCGTACCGCCGAGCGCGCCAATGTCTGGTTCCGCCGCCATGCCGACGTCGACCGCGATCTGTGTCTCACCGACCTGGAGATCCGCTCGGCGCTCGCGCAGGGCGCCTGGCATCTCGCCCACCGCCGTCTCCGCTAGGGGTAGGAAATCGAGACGATCTCGTAGTCGCGTTCGCCGCCCGGCAGCGTGACGCGGCGAAGATCGCCCACGGCGGCGCCGCGGATCGCGCGGCCGAGCGGCGAGCGCCAGCTGATGCGCCCTTCGCCGGCGTCGGCCTCATCCTCGCCCACCAGGGTGACGACCCGCTCCTCTCCGTCCTCGTCGAGGAGAGTCACGGTGGCGCCGAACCAGGCGCGGCCGCGGTCCGGCTGGTCCGCCGGATCGGTGACCCTGGCGCACTTCATCCGCTTCGAGAGCCAGTCGATGCGCCGGTCCACCTCGCGCAGCCGCCTGCGGCCGTAAATATAGTCGCCATTCTCGGAGCGGTCGCCGTTGGCGGCGGCCCAGGCGATGGTCTCGACCAGCGTCGGCCGCTCGACCGCGTAGAGCGTTTCATATTCCTCGCGCAGCCGCCGATAGCCCGCAGGCGTGATCGGGTTCGCGCGCTCGCCCGCCTCGGCCATCACAGCCGCTGCGGCGGCCGACCGAGATACCAGCTGGTGCGCCCGTTGGCCGGGCTGCGCGCCCGCTGCGGATGCATCGCGTCGTAGACGACCGCATTCTCGATCACCCGCTGCACGTAGCCGCGGGTTTCGCTGAACGGGATCGCCTCGATCCACTGCAGCACGTCGACATGCGGCATGCGCGGGTCGCCATTCTCGGCGATCCACCGGCGGACGTTGCCGGCCCCGGCATTGTACGATGCGGCGGTCAGCACCGCATTGCCGCCCCATTGCTCCATTAGCGTGGCGACATAGGAGGTGCCGAGGCTGATATTGTAGCTCGGATCCGAGGTCAGCCGGCCGAAATCGTAAGGCAGGCTCATCCGGCCGGAGACCTCGCGGGCGGTGCCGGGCATCAGCTGCATCATGCCGCGCGCGCCGGCATGGCTGACGGCGGCGCGATCGAACGAGCTTTCCTGGCGTATGATGCCGTGCGCGAAGGACCAGTAACTGCTCTGCGCCGGCGGGATCGAGACTTCCGGCCAAGAGGGGCGCACATAAAATGCCGAGCCGCCGTTGCGCGCGCTCCGGGCGACCCAGACGGCGAGGTCGGGCCGCGCGATCGCGCGCGAGAAGTCGACTGCGAGCTGGCGGTCCCGGTCGGTGTCGACAGCTTCCGAAAGGGCCCGCACGAACAGCGCCTGGTCCCCCCAATTGCCCGCCTGGCCGAGATGGCGCGTGGCCTGGACCAGGCTGCGCTGCTGGAAGGCGAGCCGCTCGGCTTCGGTCGGCTGGACGGCCGCCGCCGCCGGCGCCGGCACCGGCCGGCCGAGCCGCTCGAGGGCGAGCTGCGCGTAGAACAGCTCGGGGTAGCGCGACGCCGCCTCGTAATGGGCCGCCGCCTCGGCGCTGCGGCCCGCCGCCTGCGCGGCGCGCCCCGCCCAGAAGCGGCCCTTGGTCAACACCTGCAGCGAGCGGCCGCCGCGCGCATAGGCCTCGAACATCCGTTCGGCATCGAGCGGCCGGGCGAGGCGCTGCAGCGCCGTGGTGCCGGCGAGCCAGGTGAGGCTGGTATAATCGTCCCGCTCGCCCATCGAGCGTTGGGAGACGTCGGTGCCGGGCGCGAACGCCGCGTCGGCCTGGCTGGCGATCCGGTAGGCGAGCGACCATTGCCGGTCGGCTGCCGCGGCCCGGGCCATGGTGAGCAGGGTCTCGAGGAAATTCTCGGCGTCGCGCGGCCGTGCGGTCAAGCTGCGCGGCGCAGCGAGGAGCTCGCGCGCGGCCTGCGACTGGCCCGTGCTGCGAAGCCAGTTGGCGCGGTCCATCAGCAGGCCGGCATCGCCCGACGCCTCGGGCGGAAGGGACCCGACGCGGCTCGCGGCGTCGGGCGCGCGCGTCTGCAGCGCCAGCCGCGCTTCATAGACCGGCCGCCGCGCGAAGGAGGTCATCGCCAGCAATCGCTGGGCGCTGGTCCGGTCCCCATTGTCGAGCAAGGCGTCCATCCGAGAATCGTGGACCGGACCAGCGCCCAGCG
>DASPJJ010000029.1:0-44019 GCA_035628635.1 Allosphingosinicella sp. | reverse complement strand
CGGCGCGCGCGAGGAGCGTGACGTTCGTCCGCGCCGGTTGCCGTTGATAATCCGCCGCGAAACGATCCAGCGCGGCCGCGCTTTCCCTGCTCACCGCGGCCGATCCGGGCGCGAAGTGGATGAGCGTTCCAAGATCGATGCAGGCGCGCGCGGGCCCGCCCCAGCCCCCGACCGCGAGAGCCGCCGCGCATCCCAGAATCCTGAACATCTTCAGCATCGAGCCGTCTCCCTCAGGCACAGGTCAGCCCTGCGCCGCCACCATCTCCACCAGCTCCTCGCTCGTTATCGGCGGCGCGCAGAGGAAGCCCTGATAGAGGTTGCAGCCTTCCTGCGCGAGCAGGCCCAGTTGCTCCTCCGTCTCCACCCCTTCCGCGATCACGGTGAGGCCGAGCGATCGCGCCATGTCGATCACGCCGCGGACCACAACCCGGTCGCGCGGGCTGCCGGCAATGTCCTCGCTGAGGCGCTTGTCGATCTTGAGATAATCGAGCGGCAGCGCCTTCAGGTAAGCGAGGCTCGAATAGCCGGTGCCGAAATCGTCGATCGCGACCCTGAGCCCGCCCTGGCGGAGGTCGGCGAGCAGTCGGGCGGCGGCGCCCAGATCCTCGATGAGGCCGCTCTCGGTCACCTCGACGGTGAGCCGCGCCGGCTCGAAGCCGCTGGCGCGGACCAGCTCGAGGAACAAGGCAGCGAAGCCGGGGCGGAGGATGTCGGCGGCGGTGACGTTGACCGACAGCCGAAGCCGCGACAGCGCCTCGGGCCAGCGCGCGGCCTCCTGGATCGCCTTGCGCTGCACATGGTCCGAAAGCTGCGCGAGATAGTCGGAGCGCTCGGCGACCGTGAAAAGCGTGATCGCGCCCAGCTCGCCGAGCTGCGGGTGGCGCCAGCGCGCCAGCGCCTCGGCGCCGACGATGCGGCCGCCGGGGATCGAGACCTGGGGCTGGAAGCGGATCTCGATCTCGTCCTGGTCGAGCGCGCGCCTCAGGTCGATGGCGAGCTGATCGCCCAAAGCGCTGTCGCTCTCGGCGCTTTCGTCGAGGACGCGGACCGGCGCGCTCTCGGCGCTGCGCGCTTCCGCCAGCGCCGCGCTCGCCCGGCGGAGCAGGGCTGCGGCGTCGTCGCCCGGAGCCGCCGCGACCACGCCGATCCGGCTCGCCAGCGTGATCGCATGGTCGCCGGAGACGAACGGCCGCGCGATCGCCTCGACCAGCTGGCCGGCGACGAACCGGCCCTCCGCCAGGCTGCCCTCGGCGAGCAGCACCGCGAACTCGGCGCCGGCCATGCGGGCGACGAAGCGGGCGCAGCCGTCGCCCTCGATCTGGCGCTCGATCCGCCGCGCCACCGCCTGCAGGACCGCGTCGCCGGTCTGGCGGCCGAAGGCGGCGTTGATCGCGTCGAACCGGCTGACCGCGAGCAGCAAGGCGACGAGGGGCGGCCCCTGCCCCGCCTCCGCCGCCGCGAGCTGCCGGCCGATCCAGGCCCGGGCGGCGGTGCCGTCGCGCAGCCCGGTGAGCGGGTCGCGGCTCTGGGCGCCGGCGCCGCCCGCGCCGATCGTCTCGGTGCGGCCGACCACGGCCTCGCCGCCGGGCGTGAAGCGGACATGGTGGGCGAGCCGGGCGGCGCCGTCCCCGCCTTTGTGCGCGAAGGCCGTCGCCTCGCCGGTCGCGACCAGCCGGTCGACCGCGGAGCGCGCGGCCCGGCGGCCGTCGGCGTCGAGCTTGCGGAACAGCTCCATCAGAGGGACCCGCCGCCCCTCGCCCGCGCCGAGCCCCGCCTGGCGGGCGAGCGCGGCGCTCAGCTCCACGGTGCGCGAGCCCGGCTCCCAGCGCCAGGAGGCGGCGTCGGTCCCCTCCTCCGCGGCGCGGCGGCCGAAGCGGAAGCCGCCGCCGCCGACGCGCTCCGCGTGGCCGCGGGCGTAGAGCAAAGCCTGGAGCAATTGCTGGTCGCCGAACGGGCTGACCAGGAAATGGGTGGCGCCGGCCTGGCGCAGCCCCTCGAGCGCCTCCTCGTCGGTGCGCGAGAGGAGGACGAGCAAGGCGGCGGCATTGGCCTCGACCGGATCGCCGAGCAGCCGCACGGCTTCATATCCTTCTTCGAGCGCGCCGCGGGCGTCGACCACGGCGACGGCGGCGCCCGAGGCGATGAAGCGGGCCTCGGCATTCTCGTTGCGGCGCGCGGCGATCGGCTGCCAGCCGGCGCCCTCGGCGAGCGCGCTCAGGGCGTCGCGATGGCGAAAGGAGAGCACGAAGAGCGGCGCGGCCGAGGCGGCTCCATTCATCTCGCCCAGCCCTTTCGCATATTGCGCGCCCATGACAGGCCATTATCCCGGCGGCGGGTGAGCGCCAACGGGCCCGGCTGGGGCGGCCCGGCATGGGACACCTTGCCGCACCGCCCCCATCACCCTAGCAAAGGGAAGATGGGCGAGACAGGGGGCGAGACGAAGCGCGGCGCCGAGATGGGCGCGCTGGCGCTGGTCGCCTCGCCGGCGGAGAGCGCCCAGGCCGCCGAAGCGATGCTCCGAGCGCGTTACGCCTTCGTGCCGCCCGAAGAGGCCGACCTGGTGATCGCGCTGGGCGGCGACGGATTCCTTCTCCACACTCTCCACGAAATGCTGAAGCGCGGCCGCGTCCTGCCGGTGTTCGGAATGAACCGCGGCACGGTCGGCTTCCTGATGAACGAATGGCGGCTCGACTGCCTCGAAGAGCGGCTCGCGGCGGCGCGGCGCTTCTCGGTGGCGCCGCTCCACATGGAGGCGGTGACGGTCGCGGGCGAGCGGCTGACCAACAACGCGATCAACGAGGTCTCCCTGCTCCGCGAGACGCGGCAGACGGCGTGGATCGAGGTTTCGGTCAACGGCCGCGTGGTGCTTCCGCAGCTGGTCTGCGACGGCGTGCTGGTCGCGACCCCGGCCGGCTCGACCGCCTACAACCTCTCGGCCAACGGCCCGATCCTTCCATTGGGCTCGCGGCTGATGGCGCTGACCCCGATCAGCCCGTTCCGGCCGCGGCGCTGGCGCGGCGCTTTGGTGCCGGACGATCTGACCGTCGGCTTCAGGGTGCTCGATCCGGTCAAGCGGCCGGTCTCCGCGGTCGCCGACCAGCTCGAGGCCCGCGACGTCTCGACGGTCGAGATCCGGGTCGATTCGGCGCGCGCGCTCACCCTCCTGTTCGATCCCGAGCACGCGCTCGACGAACGCATCTCGATGGAGCAGTTCGCCGTCTGAAAAGCGCCGCCGAGGGCTTGCGGTGGGCGGAATCATCCTGATATAGGCCCGCGTCGCTCGCGAGAGCCACTCCCCGGTAGCTCAGCGGTAGAGCATCCGACTGTTAATCGGACGGCCGATGGTTCGAATCCGTCCCGGGGAGCCACTCGCTGCAAGCAGATACAGTCAGGCTCCGGCGGCCTCCGCCTCTAGCCGCCGATTGCGCTTCCTCCGACGGAGCAGCGCCCAGGCGCCGGCCGACAGGGCGGCGGCGACCGCGACCTTCTTCGCGAAGCCCTTCTTGTTGTAGCGAAGCTCCGAGCGGATCCCCATCTCGCCGGGAATGTTCGGGATGCGGCCGCGCGCCACATCCCCCATCACGCCTTCGACGACGTTGATCCGGTCCGCGCCCATCAGCATCAGCCAGTGGAGCCAGTGCGACTCGCTGTAGCGGAAGGCGCCGCGGCGGATGACGCCGCTGAGGCCGCTCGGCGGCGTCGAGGTGCCGAACACCGCGGGCCTTTGCAGATGCTCCACGGACTGGAGGATCTCCGCCTCCGAGCGCTGCAGCGGCGGCCGCTCCCAGTTCCGCGTCAGCCCTTCGTCGCGGGAACGGTCGCGATAGGGATAGGTCGGGTCGTTCTCGGGGTCCGCGTCGACGCCCCATCCGACCACTGACGTCGGGTCGATCGGGGTCATGCTGCCTGCGATGGCGGTGCGCCGGTCGGTCATGGGCTGCTCCTCAACCATGGGTCACCAGCACCGGCTTGATGCAGCCGTCGAGCTTGGCCGAGAAGATGTGATAGGCGTCGCCTATCTCCTCCAGCGGGATCCGGTGGGTGATGAGCGCCTTGGGATCGAGACGGCCCTCCTTCACATGCTCGATCAGCTTGGGAAGGTGGCGCTTCACCGCGGCCTGGTTGGCGCGCAGCGTCAGGCCCTTGTTCACAACGTTGCCGATCGGGATCATGTTCCCCGTCGGTCCGTAGACGCCGACGATCGAGACGGTTCCGCCCTTCTTGACCGAGTTGATCGCCCAGTGGAGCGGGATGGCGTTGCCGGCTTCCAGCTTCAGCTTGTTGCCGAACAGGGTCTGCAGCGCATTGCCGACGGCGTCGCCGCCGACCGCCTCGATCGCGACGTCCGCGCCGAGGCCGTCCGTGGTCTTCTTCATGAATAGGACGACGTCGTCGAGCTCGCGGAAATTATAGACTTCGGCAGGGCAATAGGTGCGCGCGAAATCCAGCCGGTAGTCGATATGATCGATGACGATCACGCGGCCCGCGCCGAACAGCCATGCGCAGCGCGCCGCCATGATTCCAACCGGGCCGGCACCGAACACGACGACCGTGTCGCCGCGCTGGATGCCGCCCATCTCCGCGGCCTGGTAGCCGGTCGGGACGACGTCGGTGAGCAGCACCGCGTCGTCCGGGTCCATCCAGTCGGGAATGATCGTCGGGCCGAAATCCGCATAGGGCACGCGCACATATTCCGCCTGGCCGCCGTCATATCCGCCCGCCGTGTGGGAATAGCCGAAAATGCCTCCCACCGCCGTCGCCTCCGGGTTGTTCTCGTGGCAGTTTCCGAACAGGCCCTGCTTGCAGAAGTGGCATTGGCCGCAGGCGATGTTGAACGGGACCAGCACATGGTCGCCGGGCTTGAGGTTGGAGACGTCGCTGCCGACCTCCTCGACGATGCCGGTGAATTCGTGGCCGAAGGTCATGCCGACGCGGGTGTCGGGCACCATGCCGTGGTAGAGATGGAGGTCCGATCCGCAGATGCACGAGCGCGTCACCTTGACGATGGCGTCGCGCGGATGCTCGATTTCGGGCATCGGTTTCCTCTCCGCCCGAATCCGGTACGGGCCGCGATAATCTGCTGCGAGCATGCGCCGCTCCTTGCTGTCCGCCGCCTCAACCGGGACGGGGCGCCTTGGTTCCAGCCGGAGCGAAACCGTTCGAAACGCGGCGAAAAAGCCGTTGCTTCGCCTGATCCATGTTGGTCGCTGCGCCGTTGGCGAGCCGGAACCCGGCAGCGGCGCCATTGGTTGGAACGGCAACTCAACAAGGAGGCTTCAATGGCGACCAGGACGCAATCCAGGAGCGGCGGCAGCAACGACGATCGCGGCGAAAGCGCCCGCAGGCAGCCGCGCGACAGCGACGGCCAGTTCAAGAGCGCGAGCGGATCGCCGTTCAAGTGGAGCGGTGGCCAGACCGGGATCGTGCTCGGCGCGGCGGTGGCCGGCGCCGCGGTCGGTCTCGCGGCAAACATGGGCCGCAAGCTGTTCGTCCAGTTCGCCAGCACCGGGGGCGCGAGCTGGGACGAGGCGCTGGCCACCGAGCACCGGATGACCTTGATGACCTTCGACAAGATCGAGGCGACCGACGACAGCCAGACGACCTTGCGCTCCCAGCTGCTCGCCAAGCTCAAATATCAGCTCACCAAGCACGCTCTGGAGGAAGAGAATGTCATCTATCCGGCGCTCCGCCAGGCCAACAGCGCCCACGACGCCGACGTGCTCGAGAGCGAGCACGGCTATGTGAAGACCTATCTCTACGAGCTCGAGACCATGCCCAACGGAACTCCTGAATGGCTGGCCCGCGTGCGGGATTTCCGGACCATGATCGAGGAGCATATGCGCATGGAGGAGAATGAGGTCTTCCCGGCTCTGAAGCGCATGATGAGCGAGGAGCAATCGAGCCGCCTCACCGCGATGATGAACAAGGAAGGCTTCAAGTTCGCCTGAGC
Source organism: Allosphingosinicella sp. (assembly GCA_035628635.1). Lineage (GTDB taxonomy): Bacteria > Pseudomonadota > Alphaproteobacteria > Sphingomonadales > Sphingomonadaceae > Allosphingosinicella. The sequence continues at coordinate 38,069 of DASPJJ010000029.1, read as the reverse complement.
CCCTCCCCCGAAGCGCCCGCTTTTATTGCGCGGCGCTTCGCGGCGGGTCGGCAGGACGCCGCGCGATCCATCCGCCGGCGAACATCATCTCGAGCTCGTCCGCCCAGAGGAAATTGAGCTCGGGATCGCCGCGGCGGAAATAGATCACTCCGCGGGCGCCGCGCGGGACCGGCGGAGGAGAGACCATTCCGCGGCACATCGGGGCGTGGAGCCCCCAGCCGGGCATGGCGGAGATCGTCATCCCCGGCCGCAGCGATCCGCGATAGACATGGAGGACCCTGAACCGCGGGGTCCTGCCGCTGTAGGATCCCCTGGTCACCACGCCCTCGACGATGTCGGTCGCTGAGCGCGCGACGGAGGCGACCTCCTCCTGCCGGGTCGGCGGCACCCAGTCGTCGGGCGGCGGCAGGCATGCGGAAGCCGCGCCATGCGCCGCCGCCAGCGACGCGGCGCTCGCCAGGCGGTAGCGCGTGCCGATCTGCCTGCTTGCCACGCGCGGAAGGCTGCGCCCGCCGCCGCCTCCCGTCAAGCGGCGGTCAGGCGATCGCGCCGTGGCAATGCTTGTATTTCTGCCCCGAGCCGCACGGACAGGGCGCATTGCGGCTGACCGGCGGGATCTCGTCCGCGGCGAGGTCGCCCGGCAGGTCCGGCCGCGGCATCGCCATCGGCGCGGTGAGCGGCGGCAGCCGCGACAGGATCGCGCCGGTCGACGCGTCGATGTCGGCCGTGTCGTCGTCGCCCGTGAACGGATCGATATGGTGGGTGATGAAGTCCGGCATCTCCGGAAGGTCGGGCTCCTGCATTGCGAAAGACGCTCGCGCCAGGATTGAAGTCACGTCCTCCCGGATCGCCGCCAGCATCCGCTCGAACTGGGCGAAGGCCTCGTGCTTGTACTCGTCGATCGGCTTCTTCTGCGCGTAGGCGCGCAGGTGGATGACCTGGCGCAGCGCGTCGAGCATCGACAGATGCTCCTTCCAGTGCTGGTCCAGCGACTGGAGGAGAATGCTCTTCTGGACCTGCTGGTAGGTGCCGGGCGGAAGCGAAGCGGCCTTGGCCTCGATGTCCGCGTCGGCCATCGCCTGGATGCGATCGACGAACATCTCCGGATCGACCGCTTCCTCCTTCATCCACTCCTCGAGCGGCGGGTCGATCCCGAAGATCGCCAGCGAACGGTCCCTGAGATGCTCGAGGTCCCACTGCTCGGGATAGCTATTGGGTGGGCAGGCTTCGCCGACGATGGCGTTGACGGTTTCGGTGCGCATGTCGTCGACGACGTCTCCGACCGACTCCGAATCCATGATCTCCGCGCGCTGCTCGTAGATCACCTTGCGCTGGTCGTTCATCACGTCGTCATATTCGACGACCTGCTTCCTGATGTCGTAGTTGCGCGCCTCGACCTTCTTCTGCGCCGTCTCGATCGCCTTGGAGATCCACGGGCTGACGATCGCTTCGCCGTCGGCGAGGTTCTTGTTCATCAGCCGCGCGAACATGGTCTGCGGCCCGAAGATGCGCAGCAGGTCGTCGTCGAGGCTGAGGTAGAAGCGGCTGAGGCCGGGATCGCCCTGGCGGCCCGAGCGGCCACGCAGCTGGTTGTCGATGCGCCGGCTCTCGTGGCGCTCGGTGCCGAGCACGAACAGGCCGCCGGCGGCGAGCACGCGCTGCTTCTCCTCCTCGACCTCGCGGCGGATGCGCTCCTCGGCGGCCTTGCGCTCCTCGCCCTCGGGCAGATCGGCGAGCTCGTCGCCGATCCGGAAGTCGATATTGCCCCCCAGCTGGATGTCGGTGCCGCGGCCGGCCATGTTCGTGGCGATGGTCACCGCGCCGAAGCGGCCGGCCTGGGCGACGATATGGGCCTCCTGCTCGTGATAGCGGGCGTTGAGGACCTCGTGCCGCACCTTCTCCTTGTTGAGGAATTCGGACAAGAGCTCCGATTTCTCGATCGAGACGGTGCCGACCAGAACCGGCTGGCCGAGCTCCTGCTTCTCCTTGATCGACTTGGCGATGGCCGCGAACTTGTCGAGTTGATTCTTGTAGAACTCGTCGTCCTCGTCGGTGCGCCGGACCGGCTGGTTGGTCGGGATGGTGACCACGTTCATCTTGTAGATGTCGTAGAATTCGGCCGCCTCGGTCGCCGCCGTGCCGGTCATCCCCGAGAGCTTGGGGTACATGCGGAAATAGTTCTGGAAGGTGATCGAGGCGAGCGTCTGGTTCTCGGGCTCGATGTTGACGGCCTCCTTGGCCTCGACCGCCTGGTGGAGGCCCTCGGACCAGCGCCGCCCTTCCATCATCCGTCCGGTGAACGGATCGATGATGATGATCTTCCCGTCCTTGACGATGTAATCGATGTCCCGCTTGAACGCGACGTTGGCCCTGAGCGCCTGGTTGAGGTGGTGGACGACCTGGGTGTTCTCGAAATCATAGAGATTGGAGCCGACCAGCAGCCCCTCCGCCTCCAGCACCCGCTCCATCCGCTCGGTGCCCTCCTCGGTGAGGAGGACCTTCTTGTCCTTCTCGTCATATTCGTAATCGTCCGGGCTCGTCTCCTTCACGACCCGGTCGAGCGCGATGTAGAGCTCGGACTTGTCGTCGGTCGGGCCCGAGATGATCAGCGGCGTCCGGGCCTCGTCGATCAGGATCGAATCGACCTCGTCGACGATCGCGTAGTTGAACGGCCTCTGCACCATCGAGGGGCGGTCGTACTTCATGTTGTCGCGCAGATAGTCGAAGCCCAATTCGTTGTTGGTCGCGTAGGTGATGTCGGCCATATAGGCCTCGCGCCGCTGGAAATCGGGCAGGTTGGGCACGATCACCCCGACGGTCATGCCGAGGAAGCGGTAGATGCGCCCCATCCAGTCCGCGTCGCGCTTGGCGAGATAGTCGTTGACCGTGACGACGTGGACGCCCCTGCCTTCGAGCGCGTTCAGATAGACGGCGAGCGTCGCCACCAGGGTCTTGCCCTCGCCGGTCTTCATCTCGGCGATCTCGCCGCGGTGAAGGACCATGCCGCCGATCATCTGGACGTCGTAATGGCGCTGGCCCAGCGTCCGCTTGGCCGCCTCGCGGACGGTGGCGAACGCCTCCGGGAGCAGATCGTCGAGCGTCTCGCCCTCGTCGAGGCGGCGGCGGAAGATCACGGTCTGCTGCGCGAGCTCCTCGTCGGTCATCGCCGCGATGTCGCCCTCGAGCGCGTTGATCTTCTCGACCGTCTTGCGCGCGTTGCGCACGTAGCGATCGTTGGACGATCCGAAGATGGCCTTGGCAAATCCGCCTAGCATGATGGGAATCCTGTCATAAATCCGGCTGCGCGTACGGCGCGCGACGCTTGAGGTTTGGAGCGATGGAACGGCCGAGGCCGTCGCGGACGCTTATTCGAGACGGCGCTCGTCGACGGGTGCGGTCGCGTGCGGCGCGATCTCGTCTCCGATCCGCAACGCCGTCGTCGGCACGCGAGACGCGAAAGGCGCCTCCCCGGCGTCGCGCTCGCTGACCGCCTCGACCGCCGCCGCTTCATCCGAAGCGGCGGCCGCAGCGACGGCGGCGCGCTGGAGCTGGCCGGGGTCGACCGCGCGGTCGCCCGAAATCAGACCGGTGAGGCCGGCCAGCATGGCGGAGAGGAAAAGGAGCAGTTCCAAAGGTCGCGATCCGAAGGTTGGAGAGGGACATAGTGATTGCGGCCCCGCCCGTCCATGGTCCGCACCGAGGTTGACGCCGCCGCGTGCGCGGTCCTAGCGCGAGGCCATGGACAAGCCCCTGACCGGCGGCTGCGCCTGCGGCGCGGTCCGCTACGCGCTCGCCAGCGCCCCGTTCGATGCCGGCTGGTGCCATTGCCGCACCTGCCGGCTCAATTCGGGCGCCCCCGGCATGGTCTTCGCGAGCGTTCCGGCCGGCGATCTCGTCTGGACGGACGGCGCGGCCAAGCTGCGTACGTTCAAGTCCTCGAGCTTCGGCCACCGCCGTTTCTGCGGCGAATGCGGCACGCCTTTCCTGATGCAGGTCGACCACCAGCCGGAGACGGTCGATTTCTCCGTGGCGACCCTCGACGACCCCGCTTCGGTCCCCCCGGGCTTCCACATCTTCTGGTCGAGCCGGATCGCCTGGTTCGATCCCGGCGACGCTTTGCCGCGGCACGACAGGTTCCGCCCCGACACGCGCGGCCTCGAAGGGACCGAGCCGCCGGCCTAGTTCCTCCCCATCGCTTGCGATGGGGACGGAGACCATGCGCAGCATGGTGGAGGGGCCCGGAGCGCAGCGGAGGGTCGGACCTCGCCCTTCGGGCTCGGCCCCTCCACCGCACTTCGTGCGGTCCCCCTCCCCGTTCCGGGGAGGAATTGAAGCCTAGAGCACCCCCTCGAGCCAGCCCTGGAGCTGGCTCTTGGGGGCGGCGCCGACCTTGGTGGCGGCGGGCTCGCCGTTCTTGAACAGGATCATGGTCGGGATGCCGCGCACGCCGTAGCGGGCGGGGGTGACCGGATCCTCGTCGATGTTGAGCTTGACGATCTCGACGCGGTCGCCGAGCTCGTTCGAAATCTCCTCGAGCGCCGGCGCGATCATCCGGCAGGGCCCGCACCATTCCGCCCAGAAATCGACCAGGACCGGCTTGCCGGCGCCTAGCACGTCCGCGTTGAAGCTCTGGTCGGTGACGCTTCTGGTGGCCATTCGATAATCTCCTGATGGGTTGAGCGCGATGTAGGTGCGCGGGCGTTCCGGCTCAAGCCGCGGCGTTCGCCGGCGCGAACCGCGCGAGCGTCTCCGCCGGCAGCGCGTGGAGCACCGGCCCCGAAGTGTAGAGCAAGGCCGCCTCGATCCGCCGCCCCGGGAAGATCGCCCGCAAGGCCGCGGCATAAGCCGCCATCTGCCGCAGATGCGGAACGGGGATGTCGGCCGGAGTCTCGGGTACCGCCCGGCCTGTCTTGAAATCCGCGACGAGGACGCGGTCCTGCTCGACGAGCAAGCGATCGACGGTGCCCGTGACGACGTGCCCGCCCGTGACGACGGCGGCGATCGGCGCCTCGGCCAGTGCGCCCGGCACGAACAGATCGGCAAAGCGCGGGTCTGCGACGACCCGGCAGGCGTCTGCGGCGAGCGCGCCCCTGAGCGCCGCGTCCGCCAGGCCGCCGGCGCGCTCCAGCCAGCGCTCCGCCGCCTCTCGCCGCCGAGCCGCGGGCACGTCCGGGAGCCGCTCGAAGAGGCTGTGGAGGAGCTTCCCGCGCTCCGCCGCGGCGCGGGCGGCGGGGCCGGGCGGCGGATCGGCCACGTCGTCCTCGACCGCGGCCGACGGCACCAGCGGGCGCGGCGGGCGCGGCTCCGCAGGCGCCATGCGGACGAGCCAGGCAGGCAGCTCGGGATCGGGCGGGGACCGGCGGCGACCGGCCTTGGTCTGCAGCTCCGCGTCGCCGAGGCGGCAGGAGCTGTCCCATAACGGATCGTCGCCCGGCGCGCAGCCGAGCCCGTCGAGCGCGGACCGGACCGCCGCGTACCAGCTGCGCTCCGGCGGCCCGTTGCGGTCGGCAGGCCCAAGTGCGCCACCGATGTAGAGCCGCTCCTCGGCGCGAGTCAGGGCGACGTAGAGCAGACGCCAATGCTCCTCCCGATCCAGCCTGTCGGCGGCCTCGATCTGCGACTTCAGCGGCTCGGCGAGCTCTTCCTTGCGCGGGCGGATCACCGGTATGGTCGGCCCGCCGCCCGGCAAGGTGAACCTGGCGATCGCCCGCCCGAAGCCGCCGCCCTTGCGCTCGGGATCAGCGCAGGCGTCGGCCAGTACCACCACGGGCGACTGCAGCCCTTTGGAGCCGTGGACGGTCATCACCCGCACCGCGTCGAGCGGCGCGGACGGGTCGCGGACGATCTCGACGTCGCCGCGCGCGAACCAGTCGAGAAACGCCTCCAGCGACGGCGAGCCGGCGGTCTCGAAATCGAGCGCGCCGGCAAGCAGCTCGTCGATCGGGTCCGCCGCCTCGGCGCCCAGCCGCTCGAGGAGGCGCTTCCGCCCCTGCAGCGGGCCCGAAAGGATCGTTTCGAAGAACAGGTGCGGGGTCGCGAAGTCCGCCATTGCGAGCAGCGAATGCAACCCCTCCAGCGTGTCGGGGCGTCTTTCGGAGGCTCGCAGCCGCGCCCACAGCGGGCTCCCTTCGCGCCCGTATGCGACTGCGAACAGCTCCTCCTGGCTCCAGCCGAACAGCGGCGAGACGAGCAGGCTGGCGAGATTGAGGTCGTCGAGGGGCTGGAGGGCGAAGCGGGCCGCGGCGAGCAGGTCGCGCACCGCCAGAGGCGCAGACAGCAGCAGCCGATCGACCCCGGCCACAGGGACCCCCTCGGCGTGGAGCCGGGCGACCAGCAGCGAGGCGAGATCGCCGCGGCGGCGCACCAGGACCAATATGTCTTCGGGCCGAAGCGCCCGGCCGCGGCTTTCGATTTGGAAGGGATTGTCGAGCCACATTTTGATCCGGCGGGCGAGCTTCGCCGCATAGAGGCGGACCGCGTCGCTCGCCCAGCCTTCTTCGCCGGGTTCGTCCTCAGGGTCGGCGGCTTCCGCCGTCAGCGGCTGCCACAGGGTCACCGATCCGGGGCGGCCGCCATGATGGGTCTCGTGCGGGTTGGGCGGGCGCGGCAGGCCGAACGCCTCGTGGCCGAGATCGCCGATCACCCGGTCGACCAGTTGGAGGATGGGCGGCGCCGAACGGAAGCTGCGGTCCATCGACAGATCGAGGAAGTCCCGGCCGACGGTCCGGGCCTCTCGCTCGAACCAGGCGCGGGCGACGTCGAAGCTCTGCGGATCGGTGCCCTGGAAGCCGAAGATCGCCTGCTTGTAATCGCCGACCGTGAAGATCGTCCGGTGACGGTGGGCGGCGCCCGCGCCGGCAAAATACTCGCCCGCAATCGCGCGGACGATGTTCCACTGCGCCTCGTTGGTGTCCTGCGCCTCGTCGACGAGGATATGGTCCGTCGCCTGATCGAGCTTGTAGCGCACCCACTCGCCCATGCCCGGCGTCAGCAGCAGCCGCTCGGCCCAGCGGATGAGGTCGTCGAAATCGACGACTCCCTGCGCACGCTTGGCCGCGGCGTAGGCCCCGGCAAAGGCCAGGCCCGCTCGCAGGCCTGCGGCCAGGCAGGCGACCAGGTTCGCCACCTTCTTCATGGTCGTCAGCCTACGGCAGCATTCGACCAGCCTCGCCGCATGGTCGGCATAGTCCGGATCGGCCTTGAGCAACCCGGCCGGCGCCTTGCGCGGCTCGCCGCTCTTGGTGAGCACGAGCTCCGCGATTTCAGCCAGGCTCTCCGCCCGTTCCGCGTTGGAGCGCGCCTGCCAGGCGGCGATCACATCGCGGCAGGTCAGGCCGGTCTGCGTCCCCCAGGCGCGGTTCGAGTCCGCGATCCGCTTCAGCGTCGCCAGGTCGAAAAGGTCGTCGCAGCATTGCTCGGCGATGGCCTCGTCGATGTCGCCCAGCGGCAGGTCGAAGGCATGGCGCAAGCGCGGCTCGATCGCCTCGCGCGAGCCCAGGGCCGCGAGCCCGTCCGGCGCGCGGGCGCAGGCCATCAGGAAGGCCTCGGCACCCCCCTCCCCCATCCGGTGGCTCAGAGCCTGGAGATCGCGGATCAGCGGCTGATCGCCGCCCTGTTCGGAGCGGACCGCCAGATCGGCGAGCGTCGCGCGGGCGAGCAGCAGCTCCTCCCGTCCCTCGAGCGGCCGGAAACCGGGGCTCAGGCCCGCTTCGGCGGGGAAGGCCGCGAGGAGGCCCTGGGCAAAGGCGTGGATGGTCTGGATCCTCAGCCCCCCGCCTTTGGCATCCAGCACCCTTGCGAACAGGGTCCGTGCCGCGGCGGGCAGCCCGGGCTTCACCGTCTCGCCGAGAGCGACGAGGTCCTCCTTCAGCCGATTGTCGTCGAGCCGGACCCAGAGGGCGAGCCGCTCCTGGATGCGCTGCGCCATCTCGGCCGCGCCGGCTTTTGTGAAGGTGAGGCAGAGGATCGTCGACGGATCGACCCCCGCCAGCAGCAGCCGCAGCACGCGCGCGGTGAGCACATGGGTCTTGCCCGTTCCCGCGGAGGCCGAGAGCGCAGCATGGTCGCGCGGCCGCGAGGCTGCGAGCTGGTCGTCTCTGAGGACGGGGAGAGGCCGAAAGCGGCGGGACATTGCCGGCGGAGGAATGGCACGCAGGCCCTGCCTCTGTGAAGCGCGTCAGCGCATCGTCACCTGCACGGTGTTGCCGCGGTCGCTGCGGATGGCGACGGTACGGCCTTCGCGGAAGCGCTGGGTGTAGGGCCAGCATTCGCGAAAGTTGCGCGCCCAGGTGAAACAGAGCTGGCGTCGTTCGAGGCTCCAGCGCCCTTCGGTCTCGCGCTCGTTGAAGCGGGCGGTCACCGTGCCGTCGCGGTCGAAGCGCAGGATCGTCACCTGGCCCGCCGCCGTCTCGACCCGCATCGACCGGCCGACGAATTCGGGTCCCTCGCCGTCGCCTCCACCGCGAACGGTCGAGCAAGCGGAAAGCGCTGCGCCGAGGCACAGGCTGGCGACGAAGCGACGCGACATTGGATTTCCTCCTCAGCGGTTGCGAACGCGGAAGCCGCTTTTGTGTTCAATCTTGCGGGCGCGGCCGGGCTTTCCTAGCCTGCGGCGATGGAATTGATAGCGGTCATCGGCATTTTCGCCCTCGTCAGCTTCCTGATCAGCGTCGTCATCCGCCGCGCATACCGCATGACCGCCCTCGTCGTCGGCACGGTCCCCGCGGCTTTGGTGGCGATGGAAAACGTTGCCGCGCTCGCCAACCCGCTGAGCTGGTTCATCCTGCTGCCGATCTGGGCGATCGGGGTCGCCGGCGGGCTGATCGGCGCCTGGCTGGCGCGGATGGTCCACGCCCGCTGGCGCCGCGCTTAGGGTCCCAGGTCCAGCAGGCCCAGCCGCTCGCGCCGCATCCACCTCACAATCATCAGCACGGCGACCATTCCGAGCCCGGTGGCGAGCCCGACCCACAGCCCGACGCCGCCCCAGTCGAGGCCGAAAGCCATGCCGACGCCCGTGAGGAGGCCGACGATCCAGTAACCGAAGGCGGCGTAGAGCATCGGCACCCGCGTGTCGTGAAGTCCGCGCAGCATCCCCGCGCCCACCACCTGGGCGCCGTCGAAGACCTGGAACAAGGCGGCGACCATCAGGAACGAGATTGCCAGCCGGATCACCGGCCCGTTGGCGGGGTCGGCAGGGTCCAGGAAGGCGGAGACGAGCAGCCCCGGGGCGGCGATCATGACCAGGGCCATCAGGCCCATGAAAGCAACGGCGAGGCCCAGAGCGGTCCATCCGGCAATTGCGACGCCGCCGGCATCGCGGCGCCCGTAGGCGAGGCCGACGCGGACCGTCACCGCCTGGCCCAGCCCCAGCGGCACCATGAAGCTCAGCGACGCGATCTGGATGGCGATGGCGTGGGCGGCGAGGCTGTCCGTGCCGATCAGCCCCATCAGGAACACCGCGGCGTTGAAGATCGTCACTTCGAGCCCGAGCGTGACGGCGATCGGGAGGCCGAGCCGCCAGACCGCGCGGAACCGCTCCCAGTCCGCGCGCCAGAAGCGGCCGAACAGACGATAGCGGCGGAAGCGCCGGTCCAGCAGCACGACCAGAGCCAGGCCGGCGAACATCACCAGATTCGCGCAGGAGCTGCCGATCCCCGCCCCCTGGAGGCCGAGCGCGGGCAGCCCGAAGCGGCCGAAGATCAGCCCGTAATTGAGCACGGCGTTGAACAGCACGGCGAACAGGCCGACCCAGAGCGACCAGAGCGGGCGCTCGAGCGCCGAGATGAAGGAGCGCAGGACGAGGTAGAAGAAATAGGGGAGCATCCCCCACATCAAGGCGCGGACGAACAGCTGGGCGTCGGCGGCGAGCAGCGGATCCTGGCCGAGCAGCACGAGCAGCGGCCGGGTGTTCCACAGGATCGCCCAGACCGGCAGGCAGATCGCCACCGCCGCCCACATCGTCTGGCGCACCGTGCGGCGGACGTCGCGAACGCTGTGGCGGCGGGCGCCGAGCTCGCGCGCCAGCATCGGCGCGGAGGCGGTCATCAGCCCAAGCCCGAAGATCAGGAAGGCGAAATAGACGTTGATGCCGAGCGTCGCCGCCGCCAGCGTGCGCGACCCGGCCCAGCCGAGCAGGACGACGTCGGTGGCGTGGATCAGCGCCTGAGCGACGTTGGTCAGGATCAAGGGCAGGGCGAGCGCGAGCGTGGCGCGAGCCTCGCCGCGCCAGATTCGGCCGCGATCCGGCCCCTCGGCTTCCCCCGTCTCCATCGCGCGCGCCCTAGCAGCGGGCCGCGGCAATCACCATCTGCCGGCCATGGTTCTCCTCTCCGTCCTCGATCTCGCGCCGGTCGGCGAAGGCAGCGACGCCGGCGCCGCGCTGCGCAACTCGCTCGACCTCGCCCGCCACGCGGAGCGGCTCGGCTACCGGCGCTTCTGGATGGCCGAGCACCATTCGATGCCGGGCATCGCCAGCGCCGCGACCTCGGTGGCTCTGGCCTATGTCGGTGCCGGGACGTCGACGATCCGGATCGGCGCCGGCGGGATCATGCTCCCCAATCACGCGCCGCTGGCGGTCGCCGAGCAATTCGGCACCCTGGAGGCCCTGTTTCCGGGGCGCGTCGACCTCGGCCTCGGGCGCGCGCCGGGCACCGACCGCGCCGCGGCCCACGCCCTTCGCCGCAACCTCGCTGCGGACGAGAACCAGTTCCCGCGCGACGTCGTTGAGCTGATCGACTATTTCCGCGGCGGCGGCGACGAGCGCAGGGTGCGGGCGATTCCCGGCGAGGGCCAGCAGGTGCCCGTCTGGATCCTCGGCTCCTCGCTGTTCGGCGCGCAGCTCGCGGCGATGCTCGGTTTGCCCTTCGCCTTCGCCTCGCACTTCGCACCGGGAATGATGGCGGAGGCGGTCCACGTCTACCGGTCGGGCTTCCGCCCGTCCGGCCAGCTGGACGCGCCTTATGTGATGCTCGGCTTCAACGTCTTCGCCGCCGACACGGACGAGCAGGCGCAGCTGCTCGCCACCTCGCTGATGCAGGCCTTCGTCAATCTGAGAACGGGCCGGGCCGGCAAGCTGCCGCCGCCCGTCGACGGCTATGCGGAGACCCTCCCGCCGACGGGCCGGCGGATGCTCGAAGAAGTGCTGTCCTGCTCCGCGATCGGTTCGCCGGCGACCGTCGAGGCCGCGACCCGGGCGTTCGTCGCCCGAACCGGCGCCGACGAGCTGATGATCACCTCGCAGATCTTCGATCACCAGGCACGGCTGCGTTCCTACGAGATCGCGGCGTCGCTGATCGAGGCCTAGGCCGTTTCGGGCTCGGCGGTGCGGCCGAGGACCGCCTCGAGCGCCTTCAGGCCCTCCGCGCGCGCTTCCTCGTCGTCGCGGCCGTAGCCGATCGCGTCGGGCACGTCCGGGAAGGTCGCGACCACCATGCCGTCATAGCGCGTGACCAGCCGCATCGCATGTTCGCGCATGATCGTCTCCGTAGAGGTTCGAACCCGGCTACGCTTTACTGCAGGCAGGGCGCGAGAATGCCTTACGGCACGGCTCCGCGTCAATACGGCGGCGTTACGGAAATCAGCCGGCGCGGGGCAGAGTGAAGGTGAAGCGCGCGCCCTGGCCGGGGGCGCTGTCGACGGCGATGTCGCCGCCCATCGCGCGGGCGAGGCGGCGGGCGATGTAGAGGCCGAGGCCGGTGCCGCCGGGCTCGTGCGGATCGACGCGCTCGAATTTCTCGAAGATCCGTTCCTGGTCCGCCTGCGCGATGCCCTTGCCCTGATCGGCGACGACAATTCCGACGCGGTCTCCCTCCTCCGCCGCGCGTATCCACACCGAGCCGCCCTCCGGCGAATAGCGTATCGCGTTGGAAATGAGATTCACGAGCACCTGAAGGGCACGCTTGAACTCGCCCGTCGCCGCCAGCGTCTCATCGATACCGGGACGATCGATGCGCACCTGCCGGTCGGCGCCGCGGACGGCGAGCAGGCCGGCGGCGCGGCGCGCGACGTCGGCGAGGTCGAGAGGCTCGGCCTCGGGGCGGAAATCGGGCCGTTCGATCGCCTGCAGGTCGACCAGGTCGTCGACCAGAGCGAGCAGGTGGCGCGCCGCGGCGGCGATGTCGCAGGCGTAGGATTGATAGTCCGTGCTGAGCGGCCCCCCCTCGCGGGCGCTGATCGTCTCGGCATCCGCGATGATCCGGTCGAGCGGGAGGCGGAGCGCCTTGTCGAGCCGCTCGCCGAAGGCGGGGGCGTCTGACGCGGACGGCTCGGACCAGGCCTCGTCGTTGGCCGGCGGCGACGCCGGCTGCGGGCGGACGCTGCTCGCAGAGCCCCGGAAGCCGGCGAAGCGGCCCATGCCGTCGATCAGGGGCACGCCGGAAAGCTCGTAGCGCGCATGGCTGCCGCTTCGCAGCTCGGCGACCTGGCCGCCGAAACGCGATTGCTCGGCGAGGGCAGTGAGGATGGGCAGCGCGCCGTCCGCGCTCTCGCGGAAGCGGAACAGGCGGGTGAGCTGCTTGCCGATCATCTCGGCGGGCCCGCGGCCGATCGCGGCGGCAGCGCCGGCGGACAGGCTGGTGAGGCGCAAGGTCTCGTCGGTCTCCCACATCCAGTCGGCCGCCGCGCGCAGGAAATCGGCCTCGCGCTCGCTGTCGACCGATTCGGCGGCGGCGGCGGCGCGGCGGTCGGTCCAGCCGGTGATGCTAAGCGCGACGTCGCGTCCTTCCGGCTCGGCCCGCACCCAGAGATCGAGGTCGCGCTCACCGTCGGCGGCGATGGCGGCGCGCGAGATCGGGATGCCGAGCCGACGCGACAGACGGGCGAGCGCGGCGATCTGCGGCACGGCGAGCGCGCCGCCCTCCTTGCCTCCGGCGCGACGATGGAGCGCGAGCAACGGCGGGTCGGCGGCGACCAGGCGCCCTTCCCCGTCCACCCGGCCGAGAACGGGCCGCGGCTCAGCCATTGCGGCGCCGCCGCTCATGCCGCTTCCGCCGCCGGGCGGGACCGGGTCGAGAGGCGCGCCACCGACGCGCGGTAGCCGGGGTCCGCCTGCCAGAGCCTGAGCACGTCACGGGCCGCATCTTCGTCCACCCCGTCGAACAGCTCAAGCTGCTCCTCGGCGGCGTCGCCCTCGACGCCGGAGAAAAGACGGCCATGCGCGTTGAGGAGGAGCAGGATCGCCGCGGCATCGGTGCGCTCCACGCCGGCGGCGCGCAGCAGCAAAGCGGGGCCTCGGCCGCGCGGGTCCGAGAGAACTTCCCAGGCGGCGTTATGGTCGAGCCCGGCACGGACCGCTGCGCCGGCGATGAACAAAGGCAGCGACCCCTCGCCCAGAACCCGCGCAAGCAGCGGTCCGTCGAGCCGGCCGGCGCGGTGCAGGCGGCGGGCGAGGCGCATCGCCCGCACCTCGAACGCCTCGCCCTCGTCATAGGCCGAGAGCAGAGCCGAGGCCGCCTGCTCGATGGGGCCGTCGACGCTCGCCAGGCGGTGCTGCTGGACCATGTAGTGGCGCAGCGCTGCGGCGACGAGCCAGACGAGCCGGTGCTGGAGGTCGGCGGGAAGTTCGATCCGGCCCATGACCGGTTCCTGGAACCGGTCGAAGCGGCGGCTGCGCGCGGTCACCAGGTCCATCGCCTCGGCGGCGAGGTCGGGCTCGGGATCGCGGATCAGCTCGAGCAGATATTCTTCGCCCTCGGCGGCGGCATAGGCTTTCCAGAAGCGGTGTTCCTCGACCCGGCGGACGAGGATGGTGCCGAGCTCGGCGTCGCCGAGCACCGACGAGCGCTCCAGGATCGGGAGCGCAATCGGCACGTGGGCCGATGCCAATGCGGCGTGGAGCGCCTCATTCTCACGAAAATGCACGGCCAGAGCGGCGCGCAGCTGGTCCTCGATCCCGCCGACCAGGCGGGCGAGGAGGGACGCCGCGGTGAGGCGCTGCCATTCGCTGAGCCGGGTGCGTTCGGGAAGCAGCAGATCGGTCGCGGCGACGGCGAAGCGCTCGCGCGCGGCGGCCAGCAGCAGCCGCGCGGCGTCGCTCTTGCTTTCGCGCCTCTCTCGCCCCTCGTCGGACATCGCCCGCTTCCTAGACCGGCAAGGTTAAATCGCCGCTAATCCTGACCGTCCGGCGGAAGCGGCGCGTGCACGGTCCGCTGCGCCCAGAAGAAGGAGGCGGCCGCATAAGCGAAGAGAGCGAACAGCCCCCCCAGCCACAGCCCGGCGACCGCGAACGGGAGCATCAGCCAGGTCATTCCCTTGCGCTCGGCGAGAAACATGAGGCCCCTCGGCTCCTGCCCCTCGATCTCGAACCTTTGGGCGAGCAGGAACAGAAGGATTGCGACCGCGAGCAGGATGCTGCCCCAGTCATGGAAGCGGCCGAGCGAGAAGCCCAGAGCAAGCAAGGCGGCGGAGGCGAGGGCGGGCAGCAAATGGCTCCACCAGCTGTGGCCGACCCCCTCCTCGAGCCGCAGGCGGGCAAGGCGGTCGGCGATTCCGTCGAGGGGGGTCGCGAAAAGCAGCAGGGCGAGGCCGATCCAGAGATGGTGCCAGACAAAGGCGGCGGCGCCGAGGGCGGTCAGCGCCATCGCCGCGACTCCGATCGCCGCCGGAGTGACCGCGCCGCCCATCAAAGCGTGGGTCGCCGCGCGCTCGACGGGCCCGAGCAGATATTGCGAAATCCAGTCGCCGCGCCCGGAGGCCGCGCGGTCGACGATGCGGCGGTGGACGATTGCGAGGTCTGCGAGTCGCTCGGCGACGGTCAGATCCGCCTCGCCCGCCTCGCCTCGCACCGAAAGCATGCGGGCGCCCGCCTGGACGGCGCGGCGAAGCAGGGTCGATTGCGGATCCCAGTCGTGGAGCATCGAGGCAGTCTCGGCGAGGAGCGCGCCGTCGATGAGCGCGAGACCCGCCCAGCGCGATTCGGCGTCGATGCGCTCGAAGCGGTCGTCGACCCGAACGTCCGGAATGGTGAGCAAGGCCGGCGGCGAGGCGCCGGCGAGGCGACGCAGGTGGCTCTCGTCGCCGATGAAGCCGTCAGCCACGAGCAGCAAGGGATCGGACGGATCGACCTGCCCGGCCGCTTCCTCGGCGCTTCGCGCGAGCAGCACCCCGAGCCCATCGCGGCGCAGCCGGTCGAGCGCGGCGAGCAATTCCGGCGGCACCCGCTCGACCAGGACGAGGATACGGCGCGCTCCGGCCAGGGCCGCGAGCTTGGCCTGGCGCTCGATCAGGGTTCGACCGGCGAGCGGGAGCACCGCGCGGAGCGGACCCCCCGGCTCATCCGATTCCCGATAGGCGGCAATCAATGCCGTCAGCGCCACAAGCGCCATTCCTCCCGCATGCGCCGAGGTTAGATCAACCCGGCCGTCATTGCGAGGAGCGTGGCAACGAAGCAATCCAGTGGAAGTTTGCGCGCCGCTCAGCCGCGCCCTTGATTGCTTCGCTTCGCTCGCAATGACGGGGGAGGCTCAGGGGTGCGCGAAACTCTCGATCGCGGCGGTGAGCTTGCGGAGGACGACGGGGTCGCCCGGTGCGCCGTCGAGCGCCTCGTCGGCCAAAACGAGCAGGCCGATCGCGCCGAAGCTTGCCGCGACGCTCTTGAGGCGCGAGGCGGCGATCTGCCAGTTGGCGTCGCAACGGGCCCGCCCCATCAGGTCGAGCTGACGCGCGGCGCTCTCGACGAAGGCGCCGCGCAGCTCCGCCATCAATTGCGGGTCCGAGCCGACGGCGGCGGCGAGCGAGGCGTTCAGCGCTCCTGGATCGTAGGCCATGACCTGCGGATAACCGAAGGCCGTTAACGCGGCGTTTCACGAGGGACGGGCGGCGGCGCTTTCATGGCGGGCCGATTATGGTAAACTCGGCCCCATGAACATGGGGGCAGAGCGCGCCGAGGCGCAGCCGGACGAGGGGCCGGCCTTCGCGATGGGGGCGCACGGCCCCATCCTCGACCGAGACTTTCTGGGCCAGGCCGAGGAACCGCAGGACATCGTTTCCGAGAACGAGCCGCAGGCGCCCCGCTCGATCGGCAAGACGATTCTCGCCGGCTTGCTCATTCTGCTCGCGCTCGGCTGGCTGGGTGCGGCGGGATGGGCGATCCGCCAGTCGGGGGTGGCGCCGAGCCTGACCGCGGTGGTGAGCTGGATCGCGACGCTCAGCGTTCCGCTGGTGCTGCTCGGCATGGTCTGGACCCTGTTCGGCCGCACCTCCCGGCGAGAGACCGAGCGGTTCAGTCGCGCGGTCGCCGAAATGCGGCGCGAATCGGCGGCGCTCGAGGATCTGCTCGAGCGCGTCGCCGCCAGGATCGAGGACAATCAGTCGCGGCTGACCGACGGCGCGTCGCGGCTCATGGCGCTCGGCGACGAGGCTTCGGACCGGCTCGGCCGGGTCACCCACTATCTCTCCCGCCAGACCGGCGAGCTCGACCGGCGCTCGCTGGCGCTGGAGGCGGCCGCCGAGCATGCGCGAGTCGATATCGGCGTGCTGCTCCACGACCTCCCCCGCGCCGAGGAGCAGGCCCGCGCGGTCGCCGCGGCGATGCGCGAGGCCGGGCTGACCGCGCACGAGCAGGCCGGCGCGCTCGAAGGCCAGCTTGCGGCGCTCGCCGCGCGCGGCCGCGAGGCGGACGAGACGGTCGGGAGTGCCGCGCAAAGGCTCGGCGCCCATGTCGCGCGGATCGAAAGCAGCGCCGGCGCGGCGAGCGAGCGCATCGAGCTGGCCTCGAGCGCGCTCAGCGCCACTGTCGACAACGCTCTCGCCCGAGCGTCCGAGGCGGTCGAGGCGACCCGCGCGGGCCTCGAGACGCAGGGTAGCGCGATGCTCGCCGGGATCGAGCAGAGCCGCGCCGCATTCGAGGAAGCGGGCGCCGAGGCGAGCCGCAAGCTCGGGGATCGGCTCGAAGCGATCGGCGGCCGGCTGGAGACGCTTGCGGCGTCGCTGGCGGCGCAAGACGCGGCGAGCCATGCGTTGGTCGGCGGCCTGTCGCGCGCGCTCGGCGATCTCGAGACCCGGTTCGCGGCGCTCGATCGCAGCGGCGGCGAAAGCCACGAGCGCCTCTCCGCCTCGATGGAAGAGGTGCGCGCGTCGGTCGAGCGGCTTCAGGCGGGCATGAGCGAGGGCGAGGCGCAGGCAGGCGCCCTGTCGGGCCGCGCGCGGGAGATCACCGAAGCGCTCGACGGTCTCTCCGCCCAGCTTCAGATCGAGATCCCCGACGCGCTCGGCGCGATCGAGACGCAGGCGGGACGCACCCGCGAGGCGGCCGAGGCCGTCGGCCCGTCGATCGAGGCCGCACGGGCGCTGGCCGACAATGTCTACGCCGCCGGAGAGCGGCTGGAGACGCTGGCGGGCGCGCTCGCCGGCCAGGAGCAGGCGAGCCGGGTCTTGCTCGACGGAATTGCCGGCGAAGTCGCTTCGCTCGACGAGCGGCTGGCGCAGCTTCGCGAAAGCGGGGAATTCAACGCAGGGCGCCTGACCGGGGCGATGGCCGAAGTCAGCGAGGCGCTGCATGCGCTCCACGCCGAGCTGCGCGAGGGCCACGAGGCGACCGGCCTCAGCGTCGAACGGGCGCAGGCGCTTTCCCAGACCCTCGGCGCGATCTCGGCGCAGCTGTCGGCCGAGGTGCCCGCGGCGCTGACGTCGGTCGAAGAGCAAGCCGCCCGCACCGGCGCCGCTGCCCACGCGATCCTGCCGGCGGTGGAAACGGTGCAAGCCGCGGCCGCCGCCGCTGCGTCGAGCCTGGCGGAAAGCGAAGGCTCGGTCCGCCGGCAGCAGGAGGAGCTGGGCCGGCTGCTGGCGACGATCACCGACGCGATTGCGACGGCGGAGGAGCAGGTCCGCTCGCTCGCCGCCGCAGCAGCCGAGGCGGAGAGCGAATCGCAGCGCCTGGTCGCCGGGACCGCTCCGGAGCTGATCGAAGCGCTGCTGCGGGTCCGCGAGACCGCGAATCAGGCGGCGAGCCACGCCCGCGAGGCGATCGCCGCAGTCATCCCGGAGAGCGCGACTGCGCTCCGCGAGGCGAGCCGCGACGCGGTCAGCGAGGCGGTCACCGAGCCGGTCCAGGAGAAATTGAGCGAGCTCGGGGCAATGTCCGAAGCGGCGGTGACGGCGGCTCGGCGCGCATCGGAACGGCTCACCCGCCAGCTCGTCACGATCGGCGAGACCGCGGCGGCGATCGAGGCGCGGATCGACCAGGAAAGGTCGTTGCGCGAGGCCGAGGACGCCGAAGCGCTCAGCCGCCGCGTCGCTTTGCTGATCGAATCGCTGAACTCGACCGCGATCGACGTGACCAAGATCCTGTCCAACGAGGTCACCGACACCGCCTGGGCCGCCTATCTCAAGGGCGATCGCGGCGTCTTCACCCGCCGCGCGGTGCGCCTGCTCGACAGCGGCGAGGCGCGCGAGATCCTCCGCCATTACGAGAACGAGCCCGAGTTCCGCGAGCAGGTGAACCGCTACATCCACGATTTCGAATCGATGCTGCGCCGGGTGCTCGCCGACAAGGACGGCTCGCCGCTGTCGATCACCCTGCTCTCCTCAGACATGGGCAAGCTCTACGTCGCGCTCGCCCAGGCGATCGAGCGGCTGCGGGGCTAGCGGCGCTCCGGCGCGAGCCAGTCGAGCATTTCGACGCTCACCCAGCCGTAGGTCCAGTTGGCGTAGAAGAGGCCGAACAGGATCGCCGACAGGATCGTCGCGCGCAAAGCGGCGCGGCCGAAGCGGAAGCCGTGCGGCGCGCTCTCGGCATGGCCCGGCGCGCGCTCGACGCCCGCTTCCTCGTCGGTCCGGACGCCGAACGGCAAAACGAGGAACAGGCTCATCGTCCAGAACAGGATGTAGACCGCGACCGCTGAGACGGGATGCATGTTCAGGCCCGGACGAGAAGGATTTCGACGACCGGCTTCTTGCCCGTCCAGTCGGTCGCGCAGCGGCGCACGGCCAGCCGAACCGCCTCGCGCAATTTTTCCTCGTTGCCCTCGTTCTTGCGCGCCGCTTCGGCGGCGGCGGCGCAGGCTTCCTCGAGAAACGCCTCGCGGTCCTCCTCGACCGGGATGCCCTGCAGGCCGATCTCCGCCCCGCCGAGCAACCGGCCGCCGGAATCGAGCGCGACCGCGACCGAGATCAGGCCGGCGTAAGCGAGCTTGCGACGCTCGTTCATCGTCGATCCGTCGGCATTGAGGATGACGTCGCCGTCGAGGATCAGGCGTCCCACCCGTTCCTCGCCGATCTTCTCCGGGCCGTCGGGGGCGAGCCGGACGAGGTCGCCGTTGGTCTGGACGATGCCGTGCGGGACGCCGCGGCTCTTCGCGAAGCGGGCATGCTCCATCAGGTGGCGCATCTCGCCGTGGACGGGGACGATGATCTCGGGACGGATCCAGTCGTACATCGCCGCGAGCTCGGGGCGGCCGGGGTGGCCGGAGACGTGGACCGGCGCCTGGCGGTCGGTGATCATCGCGACGCCCTTTTCGGCGAGCGCGTTCTGAATGCGGCCGATCGCGATCTCGTTGCCGGGGATCTGCTTGGACGAAAAGACGACGAGATCGTCCTTGCCGACGCTCAGTTTGTGCTGGTCGAATGCGATCCGGGCAAGCGCCGCGCGCTGCTCGCCCTGGCCGCCCGTGGCGATGATCATGACCTCGCGGCGGGACAGCTTCATCGCCGTGTCGAAGTCCACCGTCTCAGGAAAATCAGTGAGATAGCCGACGCTCTTCGAAACCCGCAGGATGCGGTCGAGCGAGCGCCCGGCCACGCAGATCCGGCGCCCCGTATCCTGCGCGACCTTGCCAAGCGTTTTGAGACGCGCCGCGTTTGAGGCGAAGGTGGTGACCAGCACACGGCCTTCCGCCTCGGAGATCACGGCATCGAGACCCTCGCGAACGCCTGCTTCGGAGCCGGAGGCCTGCTCCTGGAAGACGTTGGTCGAATCGCAGACCAAAGCGAGCACGCCCTCGTCGCCGATCGCGCGCAGCTCGGCTTCCGTGGAAGGGTCGCCGAGCTGCGGCGCGTCGTCGAGCTTCCAGTCGCCGGTATGGAAGACCCGCCCGTAAGGCGTTGAGATGAGGAGCGCATTGCCTTCGGGGATCGAGTGGGCGAGCGGCACGTAGCGCAGGCCGAACGGCCCGAGCTGGAACGCCCCCTCCATCTCGACGACGTTCACCTTCACCTCGCCGAGCAGACCTTCCTCCTCGAGCTTGCCGGCGATCAGCCCGGCGGTGAACGGCGTCGCGTAGAGCGGCACGCCGAGGTCGGCCGCCAGATAGGGGATCGCGCCGATATGGTCCTCGTGGCCGTGGGTCAGCACCACGCCGAGCAGGTCGTCCTTGCGCTCCTCGATGAAGGCGAGGTCCGGCAATACGAGCTCGACGCCGGGATAGGCCGGATCGGCGAAGGTCATGCCCAGATCGACCATGATCCACTTGCCACGGCAGCCGTAGAGATTGACGTTCATGCCGATCTCGCCCGATCCGCCGAGCGCGAGGAAGAGGAGTTCGTCGCCGGGTTTCATGCCTCCTCCGCCAAGGCATTTTCGCTCCGCGCGTGAAGGATCGCCAGGCCCTGGATGGTGAGGTCAGGCTCGATCGAATCGAAGATGTCGGCCTGCTCGTCGAACAGCACGGCGAGGCCGCCCGTCGCGACCACGGTGACCGGCCGCCCGATCTCGGCCTTGAGACGGCGCACCAACCCCTCGATCATCGCGACATAGCCCCAGTAGATGCCGATATGCATCTGGTCCTCGGTGGTGCGGCCGATGACGGTTTCGCTCTCCGGCGCCTCAATGGCGATGCGGGGCAGCTTCGCCGCCGCAGCGACCAGAGCGTCGAGCGACAGGTTGATGCCCGGCGCGATGATCCCGCCTTTGTAGGCGCCGGAGAAATCGACCAGATCGAAGGTTGTCGCGGTTCCGAAGTCGATCACGATCAGGTCGCCCTCGTGGAGCGCATGGGCGGCGATGCAGTTCAGCGCGCGGTCGGCGCCCAGGCTTCGCGGATCGGCGATGTCGAGCTCGATCCCCCATTCGGCCGCGCCCTGCCCGGCGATCAACGGCTCGACCCCGAAATATTTGGCGGCGAGCACCTGGAGATTGTGGGTGGCGCGCGGGACGACCGTGCCGAGGATCACCGCGTCGACGTCGGAGCGTGCATAGCCTTCGAGCTCGAGCAATTGATGCAGCCACACGGCATATTGGTCAGCGGTGCGGCGCGGGTCGGTCGCGATCCGCCAGCGGGCGCGGATCACCCCGTCCTCGAGCAGGGCGAAAACGATGTTGGTGTTCCCGGCGTCGACGGCGAGCAGCATGGCCGCTCCCTAGCGGGGGCACGGGGAAATGGCGAGGGGGCGAGGCCGTTGACGGCCTGGTGCGTGGGGCGTAGCTTTCTTCCACGGCCGACAGGCGGCCGCCCGTTCGCGGAAAGGGCCGAGCCCACCCTTGCCGATGCTTCCGGTCGCACGACCTTTCCTGCCCGTCAGCGGACGCCGGGCGCGAAGGAAAGGATCGTCCATGCCGAACGGCCCCGAACGCGCGCTTCCCGCCCGCCCCTCTGCCGAATTCCTGCGCAAGGAGGCCAAGCGCCTCGCCCGCGCCCGCTCCATCGGTCTCGCCGCCGCGCAGCGGGCGCTCGCCGCGGATTACGGCTTCGCGAGCTGGGGAGACCTGCTCCGCCACGTCGCCGGGTCGGCCGGCCAGGCCCCGGCGCGCTCGCCGCTGGCCGCCGCCGCGCGCGATGCCGATATAAATGCCGCCAGCCGCCTGCTCGCCGAGGGCGAACCGGTCGACGGCCGCCG
Source organism: Allosphingosinicella sp. (assembly GCA_035628635.1). Taxonomy (GTDB): domain Bacteria; phylum Pseudomonadota; class Alphaproteobacteria; order Sphingomonadales; family Sphingomonadaceae; genus Allosphingosinicella. The sequence goes on along the minus strand of DASPJJ010000029.1, from coordinate 16,304 downwards.
CGAAGATCCCGCGACGCCGCTGTGGGAGGTCTGCGCGAGCGGGGAAGACGATACTGCACGCCTCGCACTGGCGACCCTGCTGCTGGAGTCAGGGGCGGACACCGCCGCCGCCGGCCGGGACGGCGCGCCGCTCCACGCCGCGGCGGCCCGGGGCCCGCTGGCGATGGTCGAGCTCCTCATCCGGCACGGCGCGCTCGAATGGCAGCCCGACCGGAGAGGGCGGACCCCGCTCGGCGCCGCCAGGCGGGGATCCGCGGCCGACAAGCGGCAAATCGCGGAACTGCTCGACCGGCCGGTGATCCGGGATCCCGGCTTCCGCGCCGCGGTCGAAGCGATCCGGAGCGGCGACGCGGCCGCGCTCGGCGCGCTGCTCGATGCGCAGCCCCGCCTCCTCGAGGCGCGGATCGAGGAGCCGGACTGCTATCGATCGGCGCCGCGGCACCAATATTTCCTCGACCCCAAGCTGTTCTGGTTCGTCGCGAACAATCCCGGCTGGATGAAAGCGATGCCGCCCAACATCGTCGAGATCGCCGAGACGATGATCGCCCGGGGCGTCGCCCGGCCCGATCTCGATTATGCGCTGGAGCTGGTGATGACCAGCGCGTCGGCGCGCGAGCAAGGGCAGCAGCAGCCGCTGATGCGGTCCATTCTCGCGGCAGGCGGCACCCCGTCCGCTCATTCGATCGAGATCGCCCTCGCACATGGCGAGCTGGAACCGGTACGGGCACTGATCGCGCTCGGCCAGCCGGTCACGGCCCCGATCGCCGCGGCCTTGGGCGAGACGGCGAAGCTGCGCGAGCTGCTGGGGTCCGCGTCAGACGCGGAGCGCCAGTCGGCTCTGGCAATGGCGGTGATCAATGCGCGGGCGGAGGCGGCGGCGGTCGCACTCGCCGCGGGCGCCGATCCCAACCGGTTCATGCCCGTGCACGTCCACAGCACCCCGCTTCACCATGCGGTGCTCAACGAGGACCTGGCATCGATGGAGCTGCTCGTCGACAACGGCGCCCGCACCGACGTTCGGGACCTGCTCTGGAAAGCGACTCCGCTCGAATGGGCGGTTCACGAGGACAAGCCTCGGGCATCGGCCTGGCTGGAGGCGCTCAGCGGCCCGCGCTGAACCGCCGTCCGCTTTGCGTCGTCACCGCCAACGGGCCGCGCGGCTCGGCCGGGAAGGTGCGCGAGATCGCCTCGAACAGCCGCTCGGCGTCGGCTTCAGAGCGGACCTCGACGCAGATGGTCTTCTCCCCTTCGCGTCCCCATGGAAAGGTCTGGGCCGAGGCGACGCCGGGATCGTCCGCCAGGAGTTGGGCGACCGCCGCTGAGGCGCTGCGGTCTATCCCCATTGCATAGCTACCGAACTCGACGCGCAGGGCGCAGTCGGCGGGAATGTCGGTACCCGGCGGGTGATTGACCATCGGGCGTCCTTTCGACTGGGCCTGGTTCTGGGAGATCGCGCCATCCTCGGGCGCGGTGCAGCCGCCGGCGAGGAAAGCGATCGAGAGAAGGAGAGACAGCTTCATCCGCGCCTCTTTAGATCAGGAACACGTCTCCTGCATGAACAATGTGGATGTTCCCGTCGGCGCGGCGGAGGCGCAGCGCGCCGCTTTCGTCGAGGCCGTCGAAGAGACCGTTGCCGCCGGACGTCGAAAGCGCGGTACCGATCGGATGCGCGGCAGCGAGCCAGCCTGCACGAACCGGCCCCAGCCCCTCGCCCCGCCACCGGCCAAGCCAGCGGGCGAACGCCTCCGCGAGCGTTTCCAGCACCGCTTCGGGCTCGACCCCCTCGCCCAACGCGGCCTTGGGCCCGTCGAGCCCCTCGGGCGGGCGAGCGAGGTTGACGCCGAAGCCGATCACCACGGCATCGCCGCTGCGCTCGAGCAGGATTCCGGCGAGCTTGCCGCCGTCCAGGAGGAGGTCGTTGGGCCACTTGATCCTGAGGTCGCGGCCCTGGGCATGGATTGCGGCGACTTCGTGCAGCGCCACAGCGGCGACCAATGCGAGGGTCGGCGCGGGCGGATCGCCCTGACGCAGCCGGAGGAGCGCGCTCGCGTAGAGATTGCCGGGCGGCGACTGCCAGGCCCTCCCCTGCCGTCCCTTGCCGCCGGTCTGCCGCCCGGCGCGAAGCCAGAGCCCCTCAGGGGCGCCGTTGCGCGCAAGGGCGAGGAGGTCGTCGTTGGTCGAGCCGGTCTCGGCGACGAAGCGAAGCATGACGCGGCCGTGATGCCCGCCCGTTAGCAAAGCTTCAATCGCCTCGGTCTAGGAAAGGCGGCGCTGGCGCAGCGGCGCATCGGAATCGTCCATGTCTCTGAAGCGGGCAATTTTGAAGGTCGCCGACGCGATCGGACTCGCCGCGGCGGCGCGGCGGGCCACGGCCGCGCATCTGCGCATCCTCTGCTATCACGGCCTGTGGGTGACGCCCGGCCCGCCCTTCGGCGACTGCACTTTCATCGAGCCCGAGCAGTTCGAGGCGCGGATGAAGCGCCTCAAGCGCTCCGGGCGCCCGGTGCTGCCGCTCGGCGAAGCGGTCGACCGGCTTGCACAGGGGGAGCTGCCGCCCGCAGCGGTGGTCATCACCATCGACGACGGCTGGGTCTCGACATTCACCCACATGCTGCCGGTGCTCGAGGCGCTCGAGCTGCCGGCGACCCTCTACGCCACCACCTGGTATGCCGGGCGCGAGCTCCCGGTGGTCAATCTGGCCGTTCCCTATCTCGCCGCCGCCGCCGGCCGCAGGGACATCGACGAGCAGCGCGTGGTCGCAGGCATCGAGGCGCTGCCCCTCGGCGAGAGGCTGGACGCGCTGCGTCGCTTCGGCGCCACGCTCGGCGTGCCGGAGGCATGGCTCCGCAGCCGCCAGTTCAACATCATGTCTGCAGCCGAGCTGGCCGAGGCGAGGCGACGCGGGCTCGACGTCCAGCTCCACACCCACCGCCACATCGACATCGCAAAGCAGGTGAACGCGCTCCCCCGCGAGATCGAGGAGAACCGCGCCTTCCTCCGCGCCGCGCTCGGCGACGTGCCACTCCACCATTTCTGCCACCCTTCGGGGAGCGATCATCCCCGTGCACGCGCTTTGCTCGCCGCGAACGGCATCCGCTCGTCCACCTTGGTCGAGGAAGGGCTGAACGCGCCCGACGCCGATCCGCTCGCCTTGCGCCGCTTCCTCGATGGCCGCCGGGTCGGGGACGTCGAATTCGACGCCTATCTTTCGGGCACGCTCCATTACCTTTCGCTGCTGCGCGGCCGCCGTGCGCCTGCGCGGCGCGCGCCACCGGTAACCGCAGCTCAAAACATGATTGGTAGGATGCAGCAATGCTGATGGAAGCGATCACCGCGGCGGTTCCGGCCGAAACCCTGTTCCCGAGCTGGCGCGGCCGCGAGCCGTTCGAGCCGCGGCTGGAGGCTGCGTCGAGAGGTCTGCTCGCCGCTCATCCGGGCCTCGCCGACGCGATGGCGGCCGTCCCGTTCGAGCGCTTCGAAGCCGCCGACCGGGTCGCAACTCTGGTCCGCATCTATCACGAGGTGCCGCGGGAAGCCGCGGATCTGGTCGAATCGCTGGCCGAGGAGGTGCGCGGGCCCTGGCTGTGCGCGCTTCTGCTCTGGAACATCGGACGGTTCGAGCAGGCGTTCGCCGCGAGCCGCCTCCACCCCGAATTCGCCCTCCATTATGCCGACGCCTTCAACCGCATCATCGACCAGATCGAGGCCGACCCGGGCTTCGCCGATCTCGGCAGCGACAGCTTCCGCAAGGATCTCTGGCTGACGCGGGTAGTGATGATCCCCGCCTTCGCGCAGGTCTGGTGGCCGCATTCGGGACTGTCGGCGCGGGCGGTGTTGGCCGGGGGAGCGCGCTCGGCCGCTTACGTGTTCCTGCGGTGCCGCGGCCGCCGCCCGTTCCTCGAAGGGCATACCCACGATCCGGTGGCCCGCGCTTATTGGAACGAAGCGGGCTGGGGCGAGGCGCTTCGCCTCGCCGCGCTCGCCTTGCCCGCTCTGCCGCAGGTTCGCGGAGCATTCGGCACGGCCTGGTTCTACGATCCCGCCATCGTCGAGATCAGCCCGCGAATCCGCTTCGCGCAGGACCTGCAGGTCGGCAGAGGCGCCCATCGCATCCGGATCGGCAGCAACGAGGCGGCGATCGCCAACGCCACCGCGACCTCGGCCGAGCGCCGCAACCGCTACCGCGACGGCAGCTACGTCCCCACCGATTATGCGATCATCTGGTCGCGCCGGGATCTCGCCGCCGCCTACGGCGCCTGATCAGAACAGGGACGAAGCCGCGTTCGTTGCCAGCGTGTGAAGCGGCCCTGTGAGCAGGAAAAAGCCGACCGGGGACACGATCAGCGCAGTCGCGACGAGCAGGCCCGCACCGACCCACTCGCGCTGCCGTTCGTAGGCGGGCGCGGGATCGTCGGCGTAGAGGATCTTGACGATCTTGATGTAGTAGAATGCGCCGATCACCGAGGTCGCAATGCCGATCGCGGCGAGCCATGCGAGGTCGGCCTGCACCGCCGCCTGGAAGACGTAGAATTTGGGCCAGAAGCCCATCAAGGGCGGGATTCCTGCCAGGCTGAACATGAACGTCGCCATCGCCAGGGCGAGGCCGGGACGGGTGCGCGACAGGCCGGAGAGGCTGTCGATCGATTCGACCGCTTTCCCCTCCCCATCGCGCATCCGGAGGACGACGAGGAACGTGCCCAGGGTCATCACCAGGTAGACGGCCATGTAGAAGAGCACTGATGCTGCGCCCTCCCGCGTCCCCGCCGCGAGCCCGATCAGGGCGAAGCCGACATTGTTGATCGAGCTGTAGGCGAGCAGCCGCTTGATGTTGCGCTGGCCGATCGCGGCGACGCCGCCGAGCACGGTCGAGGCGAGCGCCGAGAAGATGACGATCTGGCGCCATTCCTCGGTCGCCGGGCCCATGCCTTCGATCGCGACGCGGGTGAGGAGCGCCATCGCCGCGACCTTCGGCGCCGAGGCGAAGAAGGCGGTGACCGGGGTCGGCGCGCCTTCGTAGACGTCGGGCGTCCACATGTGGAACGGCACCGCCGAGACCTTGAAGGCGATCCCGGCGAGGACGAAGACCAGGCCGAACAATTCGCCCTGCGAGATGCCGTCGCCGAGGCCGGCCGCGACGCCCTCGAACAGGGTCGTGCCGGTGAATCCGTAGAGCAAAGTGATTCCGTAGAGGAGCAGGCCCGAAGCGAGCGCGCCCAGCACGAAATATTTGAGCCCCGCCTCGGCCGAGCGGTTGTCGAAACGCTGGAAACTGGCGAGAACGTAGGCCGAAAGACTTTGGAGCTCCAGGCCGACATAAAGGGTGAGCAGGTCGCCGGCGGAGACCATCATCCCCATGCCGATCGACGAAAACAGGATCAGCACCGGATATTCGGCGCGATAATCCTTGTCGCGGGCGAACCAGCTCTTCGCCATCAGCATCGCGACGGCCGCGCCCAGGAAGACGAGGATCTTCGCGAAGGCGGCGAAGCGGTCGGCGATGAACAGGCCGCCGAACGCAGTGCCGCCCTCGTCGCGGACGGCGGGCACCAGCAGCGCCGCACCGATCAACGCCAGCACGCCGAGCCAGGTCAGCAGCCACCCCGAGCGGTCGCCCAGCCAGGCGGCCATCAGCAGCAGCACGAGCGAGGCGACGGTGAGCAGCAGCTCGGGCGCGGTGAAGAGGAGATTGTGCGCCATCAGTGGCCGCCCCCGGCCGGCGGGTGCTCGGATGCCGGCGCCGGCGCCGGACCGCGCCTGAGGTTCGCGTCGCCGGGCGGCGCAGCGCGTTCGATCCGCGCGAGGAGCAGGCCGACGTCGCTGCGCATCGGCGCCATGAAGCTCTCGGGGTAGACGCCCATCCACAACACCACCGCGGCGATCGCGCCCAACGAAGCGAGCTCGCGCTTGTCGAGGTCGGGCATCGCCGCGGCGTCGGCGTTGCGGCTGGTGCCGTAAGCCACACGCCAGTAGAGCCAGAGCATGTAGGCGGCGCCGAGGATGATGCCGGTGGTGGCGACGAAGGCGACCCAGCTGTTGGCGGCATAGGCGCCGAGCAGAGCGAGGAACTCGCCGACGAAGCCGCTGGTGGCGGGGAGCCCGACGGCCGCCATGGTGAACAGCATCAGCAAAACCGCATAAGCCGGCATGTTGTTGGCAAGACCGCCGTAGCGGTCGATTTCGCGCGTATGGAGCCGGTCGTAGATGACGCCGACGCACATGAAGAGCGCGCCCGAGACGAGGCCGTGGCTGAGCATCACCACCAGCGCGCCCTCGATCCCCTGCCTGTTGAATGCGAACAGGCCGATCGTGACGAATGCCATGTGCGCCACCGACGAGTAGGCGATCAGCTTCTTCATGTCCCGCTGCACGAGCGCGACCAGGGACGTGTAGACCACCGCGACCATCGAAAGCCCGTAGATCAGCCAGACGAGCTCGGCCGAGGCTTCCGGGAACATCGGCAGCGAGAAGCGCACGAAGCCGTAGCCGCCCATCTTCAGGAGCACGCCGGCGAGGATCACCGAGCCCGCGGTCGGCGCCTGGACATGGGCGTCGGGGAGCCAGGTGTGGACCGGCCACATCGGCATCTTGACCGCGAAGCTCGCGAAGAAGGCGAGCCACAGCCAGGTCTGCGCCTCCGCCGGGAAATCGGTTGCCATCAAAACGGGGATGCTGGTCGTCCCGGCATGGTTCACCATCCACAGCATCGCGACCAGCATGAGCAGCGAGCCGAGCAGCGTGTAGAGGAAGAATTTGTAGGCCGCGTAGATGCGCTCCTTGCCGCCCCAGATGCCGATGATGAGGTACATCGGGATCAGGCCGGCCTCGAAGAACACGTAGAACAGGAACAGGTCCTGCGCCGCGAACACGCCGATCATCAGCGTCTCCATGAGCAGGAAGCAGGCCATATATTCGGGGATGCGGTGCTCGATCGAGGCCCAGGACGCGGCGATGCAGATCGGCATCAGGAACAGGGTCAGCATGATCAGCATCAAAGCGATGCCGTCTATCCCGAGCGCCCAGTCGAACGGGCCGAGGTCGATCGGCCCCTCGACAAACTGCCATTGCGGCCCGCCCACCTGATAGCTCGTCCAGAGCAGGATGCCGAGGCCGAGGCAGGCGAAGGTCGTCAGCAATGCCGTCCAGCGCGCCGCGGGCCCGCTGGCGAACAGGCAGATCGCCGCGCCGAGCAGCGGCAGTGCGAGGAGCAGGCTCAGGACAGGGAAGCCGAGCGCGTTCACCGCGCCATTGCCCAGGTGGTGGCGGCGGCGATGCCGAGCAGCATCACCAAAGCGTAGGTGTAGAGATAGCCGGACTGGAGCCGCGCCGTGACGCGGGTGCCCCCGGCGATTAGGGCCGCGGCGCCGTCCGGCCCGAAGCGGTCGATCGTCTGCTCGTCGCCGCGCTTCCAGAAGATCCGCCCGAGCACCAGAGACGGGCGCACGAACACCGTGCGGTAGATCTCGTCGAAGAACCACTTGTTGTAGAGGAAGGTGTAGAGCACGCCGACATTGCCGACGAAGGCGGCCGGCAGGCGCGGATTGCGGATATAGGCGTTCCAGGCGAGGAACAGGCCGAGCAGCATCACGAAGGCCGGCGAGAGCTTCACCCACATCGGCGCTTCGTGCAGAGCGTGCATCAGATCGTGGTCGAAAGCGATCGAATGCGCCCAGAAATGCTCGCCTTCCGCCGCGTCGATGAAGGCGTGGTGGAAGCCCATGCCGGCGAAGACCGCGCCGATCGAGAGCAGTCCGAGCGGCACAAGCATCGTCCACGGGCTCTCGTGCGGATGGTAGCCGCCCGCCCCTTGCGGCACCTCCCGCGCCGACGCCTCGTGCGGCCGCGTGTCGTGGCCGGCATCCTCTGCCGCGGGGTCGTCATGACCATGGCCGTGGTCGTGCAGCGCGTGCTGGACATGCTCCGAGGCCGCCCAGCGCGGCTTGCCGAAGAAGGTGAGGAAAATGAGCCGCCAGCTGTAGAAGCTGGTCAGCAAGGCCGCGAACACGCCCACCAGGAACGCGAACCGTCCCAGCGCGGTGCCGCTCATGAAGGCGCTCTCGATGATCGCATCCTTCGAGAAGAAGCCGGCGAAGCCGAAGCTCGGAATCCCCCACATCTGGATGATGCCGACCCCGGTGATCGCCAGCGTGCCGACCATCATCGCCCAGAAGGTCAGCGGGATGGACCTGCGCAGACCGCCGTAGAAGCGCATGTCCTGCTCGTGGTGCATTGCGTGGATCACCGAGCCGGCGCCGAGGAACAGCAAAGCCTTGAAGAAAGCGTGGGTGAAGAGGTGGAACATCGCCGCCCCGTAGGCGCCCACGCCGGCGGCGAAGAACATGTATCCCAGCTGCGAGCAGGTCGAATAAGCGATCACCCGCTTGATGTCGTTCTGGACGGTGCCGACCGTCGCCGCAAACAGGGCCGTCGCGGCGCCGATGAAGGTGACGACCGCGAGCGCGGTCTCGCTGGTCTCGAACATCGGCGACAGCCGGCAGACCATGAACACGCCGGCGGTCACCATCGTCGCGGCGTGGATCAGGGCCGAGACCGGCGTCGGGCCCTCCATCGCGTCGGGCAGCCAGGTGTGGAGGCCGAGCTGGGCTGATTTCCCCATCGCGCCGATGAACAGCAGGATGCAGATCGCCGTCATGACGTCCGCCTCCATGCCGAACAGGTTGAAGGTGGACCCGGCCATCCCCGGCGCGGCCTCGAGGATCTCGGGGATCGAGACGGTGCCGAAGACCAGGAAGGTCGCGAAAATGCCCAGCGAGAAGCCGAAGTCGCCGACGCGGTTGACGATGAACGCCTTCAGCGCGGCGGCATTGGCCGAGGGCTTGTGGTACCAGAATCCGATCAGCAGGTAGGAAGCGAGGCCGACGCCTTCCCAGCCGAAGAACATCTGGACGAGATTGTCGGCCGTCACCAGCATCAGCATCGCGAAGGTGAACAGCGACAGATAGGCGAAGAAGCGCGGCTGGCTGTCGTCCTCCGCCATATAGCCCCAGCTGTAGAGGTGGACGAGGGCCGAGACCGTCGTCACCACCACCAGCATCACCGAGGTCAGGGCATCGACGCGCAGCGCCCAGTCCACCTGCAGATTACCCGAGCTGACCCAGGTCAGCACCGGGTGGAGCGCGCTGTGCTCGGTCCCCGCCATGAAGCCGAGAAAGATCGGCCAGCTGAGGAACATGCCGGCGAACAGGGCGCCGGTCGTCACCAGCTTCGCCGCGAAATTGCCGATCATGCGGTTGCCGAGGCCCGCGACGAGGGCCGCGAACAGCGGCAGGAAGACGATGAGCTGGACGGTCATCGCGCGGTGACCCCCTCTCCGTCATTGCGAGCGAAGCGAAGCAATCCAGTATGGCGCGTACGCCCACGGGATTGCTTCGTCGCTGACGCTCTTCGCAATGACGGCGGCACCTCCCTCACCCCTTCATCTGATTGATGTCGTCGACCGCGATCGTGCCGCGGCCGCGGAAGTAGATGACCAGGATCGCGAGGCCGATCGCCGCCTCGGCCGCCGCGACGGTGAGGACGAACATGGCGAAGACCTGCCCAACCATGTCGCCGAGGAAAGCCGAGAAGGCGACCAGGTTGATGTTCACCGCCAGCAGAATGAGCTCGATCGCCATCAGGATGACGATCACGTTCTTCCTGTTGAGGAAGATGCCGAACACCCCAAGCATGAACAGGATCGCGCCCACCGCGAGATAGTGGCCCAGGCTGATCATGCGCGGGCTCCGCGATCAATCGAAAAGCGGGGGAAACACCGTTCGGGCTGAGCTTGTCGAAGCCCTGCCCTTATCTGCGGTCGAGATAGATGAGAAGGGCAGCGCTTCGACAGGCTCAGCGCGAACGGAGTGGGTCCCGAGACCCATGCGGTGAACGTCATATCTCCACCCCCTCCCCCACGCCCGGATGCCTGTTCACCACCGCGTCCTCGGGACGCCTGCGCACTTGGTCGGAGACCTTCTGGGGGCGGAAGTCGGAACGATGGCGGTGGGTGAGGACGATCGCGCCGACCATCGCCACCAGGAGCACCAGGCCCGCGGCCTCGAAGATGAAGACGTAGCGCGTGTAGAGCAGGGCGCCGAGCGCCTCGATATTCCCCACGTCCGGATCGATCGGCGCCGCGCGGCGGTCGAGCTGGATCGGGCCGGCCCCGCGGGCGAGGATCGCGAGGACGATCTCGGTGAACAAGGCGATGGCGAGCAGGATTCCGACCGGCAGATAGCGCGCGAAGCCGGCGCGAAGCTGGGCGAAGTCGACGTCCAGCATCATCACCACGAACAGGAACAGCACGGCGACCGCGCCGACGTAGACGATGACCAGCAGGAAGGCGAGGAACTCGGCTCCGATCAGCAGGAACAGGCCCGCCGCGTTGAAGAAGGCCAGGATCAGCCAGAGCACGCTGTGGACCGGGTTGCGCGAGGCGATCGTCATCACCCCGGAAGTGATGACGACGGTCGCGAACAGGTAGAAGACGAAGGCCTGGATCATGACGGCACGCCCGTCACCCCGGCGCATGCCGGGGACTCAGGGAAACCTCCTGAGCGTTCTTGTCCTGAGATCCCGGCCTTCGCCGGGATGACGGTGCGATGGTTCATGGCCCTGTTCTTGGCTCTTCGATTCTGCGGGGCGGCGTTAGCGATAGGGTGCATCGGCGGCAAGGTTGGCAGCGAGCGTGCGTTCCCACTTGTCGCCGTTCTCGAGGAGCTTGGCCTTGTCGTAGATCAGCTCCTCGCGGGTCTCGGTGGAGAATTCCTGGTTCGGTCCCTGGACGATCGCATCGACCGGGCAAGCCTCCTCGCACAGGCCGCAATAGATGCATTTGGTCATGTCGATGTCGTAGCGCGTGGTGCGGCGGCTGCCGTCCTCGCGCGGCTCGGCCTCGATGGTGATGCAGACCGCCGGGCAGACCGCCTCGCACAATTTGCACGCGATGCAGCGCTCCTCGCCCGACGGATAGCGCCGCAATGCATGTTCGCCCCGGAAGCGCGGCGAGATCGGGTTCTTCTCGTAGGGGTAATTGATCGTCGCCTTGGTCCGGAAGAAATATTTCAGGGTGAGCCAGTGCGCCTTCACCAGCTCCCAGAGCGTGAAGGATTTGATCCAGTGGGCGACGAGCGTCATTGGGGTGAGCTTTCGGGTGCGGCGGGGGCGCCGGGTTCAAAATCGGAGGTGCACAGCCCCGCCGCGAAATAGCTGTAAGGCTGGCGGTCGTCATTCTCGACATAAAGGGTGATATGGGCGACCCCGGCGCCGCCGCGTCTCAGCTTCAGATTGATGCTGTACCGCTCGGCGCGCCGGGAGGCGGTCAGCTGATAGTCGCGGAAGTGCTCCCCGCCGAGCTCGCCGGTCATGCCGTAGGAGCCGGTTGCGACGGGCGCGCCCTCTCCTTCCACCCGCGTCGGCAGGGAGCGGTTGGGATCCGTGCCGGCCGGTATCTCGCCGAGCCGGCCGGAAAGCCGGAAGCGCGTGCCTTGCGGGGTCTCGAAGGTGCAGGCCCAGGAGGTTGCGGGCACGGGGATGGCGTGGGCGGGCGCGCCGGTGATTACCTGCTGCGCCGCGCCAAGCGCGATGGCGAAGAGCGCGCTCATGGATCGTCTCCGTGCACGCTTCGGGCGGGCTGGACGCCGCAATGGCCGGAGCCGACCATGGCGGGGCTGCCGGAGGTCGCGCGCAGTTCGACCCAGGCTTCGATCATCTGCGACTCGGCGCGGAGCTGATAGCCGAGCTGCGTCGGGCCGGTGGCATCCGGTCCCCCTCCCGCCGCAGCGAATACGGTCATCACGCCTCCGGGCGGCCCGCCGGGCGGCTGCATCAAAGCCGCGAGGGAGGCGCCGCGGACGGTGAACTCGTTCCCCGGCCATGCCTGACCGGCTACCGGCGTCACGGTGAATGCGACTCCCGCCGCGTCGAAGGCGGCGAGCAAAGTGAAGCGCAGCTCGGCGAGGTCCCGGGTCACGATCGTGCAGTCGGTCGGCACCCGCCCCTCGCGCAGCGGCACGGGGCGGTGCGGCGGGGCTTCCCCGCGGACCTCCGGCGCCTCCGGCAACAGCGGGATGTCCCTTGCCGGGACGTCGGGGGAGGCGCGGCAGGAGCCTTCCGCAAGCTGCCTGTTCAAAGCGGGGAAGCCCCGGTCTTCCGCGAGTTCCGCGTTCGCCGTGAGCGGCGCGCTCTGCGGGTCGAAGATCAGCGCGAGCAGATACGCGGTGCCGCCGCTGACGAAATGATAGTTCTGGCCTCGTCCCGCCCGTGCGGCGCTGATCTCCCCGATCCAGCTGGCCTGGCCTTGCGGCCGGATCGCGAAACGCCTGCGCGCACCGTCGCCTGCGACGGAGAAAGCGAACCGCGCGCGCCGTCCCTCCCGTCCGACCAGCGAGCAGGTCAGCGCGAATTCGCGCGGTACGCCGGCGGCCGCAGGTTCGGCCGGCTGCGCGACCGCGAGGGCGGCCAATAGGAAGCCAGGCGCCATCTACTCGCTCCTGCCCAGCCTGAACGCGCAAATCCCGAAGGCTTCGCGCCCCTCCACAACTTCGCCGGTGCCGAGATAGGTGAATTGGTGCAGGCCGACCGCGAGCGCGTGCGGCGGGTCGATATAGCCGACGGAAAGTCCCGTCGGATTGACCGACCCTTCGCCGTCGCTGAAGATCGAATGGACCACCACCGGCACCGAGCCGTCGGGCGGAACGCGCGGCGCGGGATGGTCGCGCGACCGCCTCGGTCCCGACCAGATTTCGGCGTCGAGCGGCTCGAACACGCGGTCCGGACCCCTGAGATAGGTCTGGAAACGCGAGATCCGGCCGTCGGGCGTCACCATCGAGCAGGGAAGATTCGCTTCGGCCGCTGCTTCCAGCGTCGCGGCGTTGAGTTGCGCCAAGGTCGCTCGAGCGGGCGCCGGCGGCGCGCGCCCTGGTCTCGGCGGCGGAGCCGCTATGGCGCCGGCCGCGCAATAACCCCCGGCGATCGGAAAGCTCCTCGCGCCGTCCTGCTCGAGGAACAGGGTGACCTGGTAGGTCCCCGGATCCCGGCTGAGCGCAGAAAGCCGGAAGATCAAAGCGCCGCCGCTCGCTATGCGCGCTTCGCCGGTTTCAGGATCGCCCCTTAGCTCGAATGGAAAGTCCATCGTCGCGCCATTGACCGCCACCGCGCGGCAATTGAGACGAATCGGGGCGACGGGCGCCGGGGCGCCCTGGGCCTGCGACGCGAGAACGAGCAGGGCCGCGACGGAGAGGCTCATCCGAGGGCTCCGTGGCGGAACACCATCAGCCAGCCCGAGACCAAGGCGACCCAGATCAGGGAGATCGGGAGGAAGATCTTCCAGCCGAGGCGCATCAGCTGGTCGTAGCGGAAGCGCGGCACGGTCGCCTTCACCCAGCTGAAGATGAAGAAGAAAGCGAAGATCTTGATGAAGAACCAGATGATGCCGGGAACGTAATAAAGCGGCGCCCAGTCGATCGGGGGCAGCCAGCCGCCCCAGAAGAGCAAGGCGTTAAGGCCGCACATCAGCAGGACGTTGCCGTACTCGCCGAGCCAGAAGAGGGCGAAGCTCATCGACGAATATTCGGTCTGGTAGCCGGCGACGAGCTCCGACTCGGCCTCGGTGAGGTCGAACGGGGCGCGCGCGGTCTCGGCCATGGACGAGATGAAGAAGATCACCGCCATCGGGAACAGCAAGGGGTTGAAGCCGAAGCCGTTGATCACCCAGACGTGGCTCTGCTGCGCGAGCACGATCCCTGATAGGTTGAAGGTGCCCGCCCAGAGCACGACCGGGATCAGCACGAAGCCGACTGAGACCTCGTAGCTCACCATCTGCGCCGCCGCGCGCAGCGCTGAATAAAAGGGATATTTGGAGTTGGACGCCCAGCCGGCGATGATCACGCCGTAGACGCCGAGCGACGAGACGGCGAGCAAGTACAAGAGCCCCACATTGATGTCGGCGAGCACCATCCCGGGTCCGAACGGAATCACCGCCCAGCCGATCAGGGCGACGGTGAAGGTGAGGATCGGCGCGATGATGAAAAGGCCGCGATTGGCGCCCGACGGGACGATCGTCTCCTTGAGGAACACCTTGAGGCCGTCGGCGAAGCTCTGCAGCAGCCCGAACGGCCCGACGACGTTCGGCCCGCGCCGCAGCGCCATCGCCGCCCAGATCTTGCGGTCGGCATAAATGATCATCGCCACCGCGAGCATCAGCGGCAGCGCGATCATCAGGACGAGGATGAGGGTCGCGAGGAACCAGCCGAAGCCGTAGCCCATCCACGTGCTCTGGAACCAAGCGGTCATTCCGCCGCCTCCTCGAACGTTTCGCCGTGAAGGATTTCGGCCGAGCAGCGCTGCATCGTCGGCGAGGCTCGGGCGATCGGGTTGGTGAGGTAGAAGTCCTCGATCGGATAGACGATGCCGCCCGAGAGCTTCGGCGGCTTGGCGGCTGCGGACGAGAGGTCGAAGGCGGTCAGGCCGGGCTCGACCAGATGCGGCCGCTCGGCGGCGATCGTCTGACGGAGCTGGTCGAGGTCGTCGAACGGCAGCGGCTTGCCGAGCACGTCCGACAGCGCCCTCAGGATCGACCAGTCGCTGCGCGCGTCGCCGGGCGGATGGGAGGCGCGCTCGGAATATTGAACCCGGCCCTCGAGATTGACGTAGATGCCGTGCTTTTCGGAAAAGGCCGCGCCCGGCAGGATGACGTCGGCGCTGCGCGCCCCGGCATCGCCGTGGCTGCCGATATAGACGGTGAAGGTGTCGGCGAAGGCGGAAAGGTCGGTCTCGTCGGCGCCGAGCAGGAACAGGGCCTTGAGCGCGCCGGCGCGGGCGCGGATTGCGTCGATCCCGCCGTCGGCTACGAAGCCGAGATCGAGCGCGCCGACCCGCGAAGCCGCATTGTGGAGCATGTTGAAGGTCGCGCCGAGCGCGGCGGCGCAGGCCCGCGCCCCTTCATAGGCGCCGGGGACCCGAAGCGCCCCCATACCGACGATCAGTGCGGAATTTCCAGTATCTTCAAAGAATTCGGTGACTTCCTTCGGAAGTTTTGCGAGCACTGCCAGATCGTCGCCGAGCCATGTCGCGGGATAAGTGAGATCGACCTCCGGGCCGATCGCGAACACCCTGGCGCCGCGTTTCACCGCCTTGCGGATGCGGGTGTTCACCAGCGGCGCTTCCCAGCGGACGTTCGATCCGACGATCAGGATCGCGCGCGCATCTTCGATGCCGGCGACGGTCGAATTGAAGCGATAGGCAGCCGGGTGCGAGACGTCGAAGCTGGCGCCGTCCTGACGGCATTCGTGAAGCGAAGAGCCGAAGCGGCCGAGCAGTCCCTTCATCGCGAAGACGGATTCCAAATCCTGCAGGTCGCCGGCGATCGCGGCCACCTCCCCTGCCCCGGCGTTCGCCAGACGCTCCGCGACGACCGCGAAGGCGTCCTCCCACGCCGCTTCCTCGAGCCTGCCGTCGCGGCGGACCCAGGGCCGGTCGAGACGCCGGCGGAGCAGGCCGTCGACGCAGTGCCGCGTCTTGTCGTGCGCCCACTCCTCGTTCACCTCCTCGTTGAGCCGGGGCAATGCGCGCATCACCTCGCGAAGCCGGGTGTCGAGGCGGACGTTGGTGCCGACCGCGTCCATGACGTCGATCGCGGGGATCTTGCGCATCTCCCAGGGTCGCGCCTCGAAGCTGTAGGGTTTCGAAAGCAGGGCGCCGACCGGACAGAGGTCGATGACGTTGCCGCTGAGCTCCGAAGTCACCGCGCCTTCGAGATAGGAGGTGATCTCCATATTCTCGCCGCGGCCGATGGCGCCAATCTCCTCGACTCCGGCGACCTCCTCGGCGAACCTCACGCAGCGCGTGCACTGAATACACCGCGTCATGCTCGTCTTGACGATCGGCCCCATATATTTGTCGGTGACCGCTCTTTTGTTCTCGGCGAAGCGGTTGTGGCCGCGGCCGTAAGCCATGGCCTGGTCCTGAAGGTCGCACTCGCCGCCCTGGTCGCAGATGGGGCAATCGAGCGGGTGATTGATGAGCAGGAACTCCATCACGCCCTCGCGCGCCTTCTTGACGCCGGGGGTCATGGTGAAGATTTCCTGGCCCTCGGACGTGGGAAGCGCGCAGCTCGCCTGGGGCTTGGGCGGCCCCGGCTTCACCTCGACGAGGCACATCCGGCAATTGCCAGCGATCGACAGGCGCTCATGGTAGCAGAAGCGCGGGATCTCCTTGCCGGCAGCCTCGCACGCCTGCAGCACGGTCGCGCCCTGCGGAACCTCGACCTCGATGCCGTCTACTTTGACCTTAGGCATTGGATGATACCC
>DASPJJ010000028.1:0-35920 GCA_035628635.1 Allosphingosinicella sp. | reverse complement strand
ACCCTCACCAACCATAAGGTCGAGATCGTGAAGGAGCGCGCCACGCTCGCGGGCGCGCACGAGGTGCGCCTCGCAGGCGGGCGCACCGTTACGGCGCGCACGATCCTGATCGCGACCGGTGCGCGGCCGGTCGTCCCCGATTTCCCGGGCAGCGATCTCGGAATCACGTCCAACGAGGCGTTCCATCTGGAGACGCTGCCGAAGCGGATCGTGATCGCCGGCGCCGGCTATATCGCGAACGAATTCGCGGGGATCTTCCACAATCTGGGCAGCCACGTCACCCTGGTGAACCGCTCGGACGTGATCCTGCGGGGCTATGACGAGGCGATCCGCGACCGGCTGCTCACCATCTCGATGATGAAGGGCATCGAGTTCAAGTTCCACGTCTCGTTCGAAAGCATCGAGAAGAACGCGGACGGCGGGCTCGCGGTCAACATGGCGGGCTGCGATCCGATCGAGGCGGATGCGGTAATGTTCGCGATCGGGCGGCAACCGAATACCGAGGGGCTCGGCCTCGAGGCCGCCGGGGTCGAGATCGACGAGAAGGGCGCCGTAGTGGTCGACGCCGACAACAAGTCGACCTGCGACAGCGTCTATGCGGTGGGCGACGTCACCAACCGCGTCCAGCTCACCCCGGTCGCGATCCGCGAAGGCCAGGCCTTCGCGGATACCGTCTTCGGCGACAAGCCGACTCGCGTCGACTATTCGGCGATCCCGTCGGCCGTCTTCTCGCACCCCCCGATCGCGAGCGTGGGCCTCACCGAAGGCCAGGCGCGCAACACCCTCGGCTCGGTCAAGACCTACACGTCGGATTTCCGCGCGATGAAGAACGTGCTCGCCGGCCGCAACGAACGCGCGCTCTACAAGCTGGTCGTCAACAGCGAGACCGACGAGGTGGTCGGCCTCCACATGATCGGCCCCGACGCGCCGGAAATCCTCCAGGCGGCCGCGATCGCGGTCAAGGCGAAGTTGAAGAAGGAGGATTTCGACGCGGTGGTCGCGCTCCACCCGACGATGGCCGAAGAGCTGGTGCTGATGCGCTGAGGCTCAGCGGGTGCGCTCGTAGCGCCCCTGGGCGGGGCCGCCGAACGGCTGCATCTCGAACGCCGAGACTGCGGTTCCGTTCGCGGAGAATTCGATCCGCATCAGCGGATCCTCCTCGAAGGCGAAGCGATTGCCGCCGAGCGCGACCAAGGCGAAGGGCGCCCGGCTCCCGCGCCGGTAATAAAGCCGCCCGTTCTCGTGCGAGACGATGCGCTCGCCGAACTCGCCCGCATAGGACTGGAGCGGCAGGGCCGCCGGGCGCGGCTCCACCCGCGCGGCAAGCGTCTCGGCCAGGGCCTCGAGCCGAGCCCGCTCGGCAGGCTGAGCCTGGGCGGCGAGCCGGCGCAGGGCGTGGGCCTGCGCCGCCTCCAGCGCGGTCGCGACGGGCGTCGGCATGGTCGGCACGATGCCCACCGCCTCCCAGTCGCGGTTGGTCGAGGCCAGGACGGCGCGGCCGGTCGAGACGCTGAGCACGAAGCCGCCGTCGATCGCGACCATGTCGTTGCGGAAGCCGGCGCCGGCGGTCGTCTCGCCGACTACCTCGCCGAGGCGGTAGCCTGCGACATGACCGGTGAACTCCTCCGCGGCGGAAGCTGTGCCGTTGCTGGTGAGGACGTAGAGCGGCTTGCCGACGAGGCGGCCGGCGGGCACCTCAGCGAGGGCGGAGAGCGTGTCGGTCGGTTGGCCGGCGAAATGGAAGGTGACGAGCGGCCGTCCCGCCTCGATGAAGTGGCTCACCAGATACTGGACTGCTTCCGGGCTGCCGCCGCCGTTGCGGCGCAGGTCGATGATCACCGCGTCGCCGCCGGCGAGGAAGCGCATCGCCGTCTCCAATGCGGCCGCGCTTTCCGCGCCGATCCAGTTGAAGCCGCGATAATCCATGTAGCGGACGTTGCCCGGCAGCACCCTCAGCTCGCGCACGCCGTGATTGCCCGCGCGCGCCTGGCGTTCGACGCCGCTCTGGTCGGGGGCCTCCGCGCGGTTCGCGGCCGCCAGGACCGCGGACTGTTCCGGGTTGAACGAGAAGTTGAGGTGCCGGTCGCGCCCGACGCGCGCGAGGTCCTCGTTGATCCGCTCCGCCAGCAGGCGCGGCTCGGCGACCGCATAGCGGCCCGACGCGAGGCCCTCCGCGAGGACGGCGTCGAGCGCCGGCCGCCGCTCGGGAAGGACGTAGCGCTCGGCGATGACACGCCGCACGTCGGCGACCACCGCCCGCGCATCGAGCCCGGCCGCCGAAGGGGAGCCGGCGGTCGGGCTCTGCGCAGCCGACGCGGGCGCGGCGGCGAGGAGGGCGGAGACGACGAGGAAGGCCGCGATACGCATCAGGTGGCTCCCGAGTGAGTTCTTCGTCGAATATCCGCTTGGCGGCGCAGCGATTTGGCGCAAAGGTGCCCGCGAACTTGCCAGATTCTGGCAAAAATCGCGGGGACGATGCGCATGCGCGCCAGGCTGGACCGGCTCGACCTCAAGCTGCTCGCCTGTCTGCAGGAGGACAATCTGCAGACGGCGGACGCGCTCGCGGAGAAAGTGGGCCGGTCGCCGTCCGCGGTCGCACGGCGCGTGCGGCGCCTGCGGGCGACGGGCGCGATCGCGGCCGACGTCGCCTTGCTGTCGGAAGAGGCGGCCGGCTTTCCGCTCTCCGCCGTCGTGCAGATCCAGCTCGAGCGGCACGCACCGCAGGCCGAGGCCGGTCTTCGCCGGGCGCTCGTGGCCAGTTCGAACGTCCAGCTCTGCCTCGACATTTCCGGCGCGTTCGACATCCTGCTGCTGGTCGTCGCCACCGATATGGACGACTATAACCGTGTCGCCGCGGCCCATCTCGAGGGCCACGCGGCGGTCCGTCGGTTTGAGACCAGTTTCGTAAAGCGCCGGGTCAAGTCGACGCTGGCTCTGCCGCTGGACGCGCTGGCGCGGGCGGAGCGGGCCGGTTAGGAACGCAGCATGACGGATCATGCCTATGTGACCGGCTTCGGCAACCATTTCGCGACCGAGGCCTTAGCGGGTGCGCTGCCGGTCGGGCGGAACTCCCCGCAGAGACCGGCCTTCGGGCTCTATGCCGAGCAGCTTTCCGGCACGGCTTTCACCGCGCCACGGCACGAAAATCGCCGCTCCTGGCTCTACCGGATGCGGCCCTCCGCCGAGCATCCGCCCTATCGCCCCTATGAGGGCGCTCCGCTGTTCACCGCTGCCTCCCTCGCCGATCCGCTGGCGCCGAACCGGCTGCGCTGGGACCCGCTGCCGCTCGACCCGCCGGGGGTCGACCTGATCGACTCCATGGCAACGATGATGGCGAACGGCGGCCCCGAGGCGCTCTCGGGCTGCGCTGTCCACATTTATCGCGCGACCGCCGACATGGAGCGCCGCTGCTTCTTCAACGCCGACGGCGAGTTGCTCTTCATCCCCGAGCAGGGGCGGCTGGCGCTGCTTACCGAGATGGGCCGGATCGAGATAGCGCCAGGCCAGGTCGCGCTCGTGCCCCGGGGGGTCCGCTTTCGCGCGCTGCTCCCCGACGGGCAGGCGCGCGGCTACGTCGCCGAGAATCACGGCGCCCTGTTCCGGCTCCCCGAACTGGGGCCGATCGGCTCCAACGGCCTCGCCAATCCACGCGACTTCGAGACCCCGGTCGCCGCCTTCGAGGACGCGGAAGGCGAATATGAGCTCGTCCAGAAATATCTCGGCCGCCTCTGGGCGACGAATGTGGACCACAGCCCGCTCGACGTGGTCGCCTGGTACGGCAATCTCGCGCCCTGGCGCTACGATCTCGCCCGCTTCAACACGATCGGCACGGTGAGCTTCGACCATCCCGACCCTTCGATCTTCACCGTCCTGACCAGCCCGTCCGAAACGCCGGGGCGGGCCAATGCCGATTTCGTGATCTTCCCGCCGCGCTGGATGGTCGCGGAGGATACGCTCCGGCCGCCCTGGTTCCACCGCAACGTGATGAGCGAGTGCATGGGCCTCATCCACGGCGCCTACGACGCCAAGGCCGAAGGCTTCGCGCCCGGCGGCCTCTCGCTGCACAATCTGATGTCCGGGCACGGCCCCGACGTCGCCAGCTGGAAGGCGGCGAGCGAGGCGGAGCTGAAGCCCCACAAGCTCGAGGGGACGCTCGCCTTCATGGTCGAATCCTGCTGGCCCTTCCGCCCGACGCGCTTCGCGATGGACAGCGAGGCGCTGCAGCAGGATTACGATACGGCCTGGGGCGGATTTCCGAAGGCGCGGCTCGAGTGAAGCGCCCGCTGGCGGCCTCGCCGCGCTCGCGCTAAAGTTCGCGCATGCTCGTCTTGCCAAAGAGCGCGATGAAGGCTGCCGCGGGGCTTGCCGCGCTGCTCGCCGCCGGCTGCGCCCACCGTTCCCGGACCGACGTCGCCGCCACGTTCGACCCGCTGGTGGCCGTGAACGAAGCGATCGCCGGGGCGGCCGCACGCATCCAGTCCTGCTACCGCAGCCCGTCCGTCCCCTCCGCGGCGCGGCAGATCGTGACGCACCTTCGCGTACGCTACGCCATCGACGGGCAGCCGCTCGGCCTGCCGGAAGTCGTCCTCCAGGAGAGCGTGACGCCTCGAAACCGGCCTTATGCCGACATGATGGCGCAGGCGGCGGTGGGTGCGGTGCTGCGCTGCGGACCGATCCGGATGCCGCCGGAGCTTCACAGCGGCGGCTGGGACATATTCGAGCTGACCTTCAGCCCGCGCGCGGTGTCCTGAAGCGCCGGCTCAAGCCGGCTCGGCCGTCTTGGCCAGCGCGCGGCCGAGCGCCGCGCTCAGCGAATCGGCGCCGTAAGGCTTAGCGAGGATCTCGAACTCAGAGGCCGCGCCCCCGAGCACTTCCTCGCTGTAGCCGGTGGCCAGCACCACCGGCAGCCGCGGCCAGCGCTCGCCCACGATGCGCGCGAGCTCGACCCCGCTGCGGTCGGGCATCACGACGTCGCTGAAGACAATATCGACCGGATCGCGCTCCAGCGCCGCGAGCGCTTCGTCGGCGCAAGCCGCGCCGACGACCCGGTAGCCGAGGTCGACGAGCAGCTGCTCGGCGAATTCGCGGACGTGATCATTGTCCTCGACCAGCAGCACCGTCCGCCCTTCGCCGCTCGGCGCGCGCGCGTCCCGGCCCCGTCCGGCCACGAGCGACTTGTCGGCGCGGGGCAGGAGGATGCGGAGCGTTGTTCCCTCGCCGCGTTTCGATTTGAGCTCGGTGCGGCCGCCTGATTGAGCGGCGAAGCCGTGGATCTGGCTGAGCCCCAGGCCGGTGCCCTTGCCCACCGGCTTGGTGGTGAAGAAGGGCTCGTAGGCGCGGTTCAGTACCTCCTCTTCCATGCCGGTGCCGGTATCCGCGATCTCGACCGCGACGAAATCGCCGTCCGGCTCGACCGCGTTCGACGTGCGGATGGTGAGCGTTCCGCCGCCCGGCATGGCGTCGCGTGCATTGATCGCCGCGTTGAGCAGGGAGGTCTCGAGCTGGGTGGCGTCGGCTTCGGTCAGCCACAGGGAATCGGCGAGCTCGAGCTTGACCTCGATCTGTCCGCCGAGGGTGCGCCCGACCACTTCGCCGAACGCGTCGAGCCGGAGGTTGAGGTCGATCACTTCCGGCGCGAGCCGCTGGCGCCGGCTGAAGGCGAGCAACTGCCCGGTAAGCGCGGCGGCACGGTCCGCAGTCTCCACGATCGCTTCGAGGTAGCGCCGCCTCTTGTCGTCGGGGAGGTCGGCGCGCCGCAGGAGGTCGGCCGAGCCGCGGATCACCGTCATCAAATTGTTGAAATCGTGGGCAATTCCGCCGGTGAGCTCGCCCAGCGCCTGCAGTTTCTGCGCCTGGAACAACGCGTTCCGTGCTTCCTCCAGCTCGATCTGGGCCTTGCGCCGCTCGGTGATGTCGCGCGTGATCTTGGCGAAGCCGAGAAGCTCGCCATCGTCATTGTAGATCGGGTCGATGACGACATGAGCGAAGAACTGGGCCCCGTCGCTGCGCACTCGCCACGCCTCTCGCTCATATTTGCCTTCGCGAAGCGCAGTCTCGAGCGCCCGCTGCGGCTCGCCGCCGGCGCGGTCCTGCTCGGTATAGAATTGTGAGAAATGCCTGCCGACGATCTCCTCGGCCTTGTAGCCCTTGATGCGTTCGGCTCCGCTGTTCCAGTTGGTCACCCGGCCATCGGGATCGAGCATGTAGATGGCGTAATCGTGGACGCCCTGGACGAGCATGCGGAAGCGCTGCTCGCTCTGGTGCAGCGCCCGTTCGGCCTCCCTCTTCTCGGTGATGTCGCGAGTGATCTTGGCGAAGCCGATCAACTCGCCGGCGTCCGAAAAGATCGGATCGATCACCGCATGCACCCACATCCGGGTGCCGTCCTTGCGCAGCCGCCAGCCCTCGGTCTCGAACTTCCCCTCGGTTGCGGCGATGCGCAGCGCCCGCTCGGGAACCCCGGCCGCGCGGTCCTCCTCGGTGAAGAAGCGCGAGAAATGCTGGCCGATGATCTCCTCGGCGGCATAGCCCTTGAACCGGCGGGCCCCCGGGTTCCAGGTCGCGACATAGCCTTCGCGGTCGAGCATGTAGAGCGCGTAATCCGTGACCGCATTGACCAGCAGCTGGAATCGCTGCTCGCCGACATGCATGTCGAATCGGGTGTTGTCGGCCACTCAGTCCCTCAACCAACGTCCCCGCCCTTGATCGCGATTAGGTTCGCACGCGGCAGCGTTCAAGGAATCAATTGATCGTTAACGCTCTTTTCGCCCAACCCGTCACCTCAGCGCCCGTCACCTCAGCGCCCGTCACCTCAGCGCCGCGTAGATCATCGTCTTGAGCTGCCGCCGCACCGGGTAGGTGGAGGAGGGCATCAGCTGGGTCATGAACACCATCGAGACGCGCTCGACCGGATCGACGAAGAAATAGGTCGAGAAGATACCGCCCCAGTAATATTCGCCGGCGCTGCCCGGCGCCATCGCCTTGGCCGGGTCGGTGTTGATCCCGAAGCCGAGGCCGAAGCCCTGGCCGGAATAGATCGCCTCGCTGAACATCGAACGGCTGAGCTCGGTCAGGTCCGCCCCGCCCGGGAGGTGGTTGACAATCATCAGCTCGAAGGTCTTGCGCCCGACGATCCGCGCTTCGCCGAGCGTACCGCGGCCGAGCAGCATCCGGCAGAAACGGTGATAGTCCGCGGTCGTCGAGACGAGGCCGCCGCCGCCCGACAGGAAGGCCGGCGGGCGCGACCAGCTGCTGTCGGCGCCCCGATCGTAGACGATGGTGCCGCGCTTCGGATCGAGCATCCACGCGTCGGTCAGGCGATCGACCTTCCCGGCCGGCACGGTGAAGCTGGTATCGCTCATGCCGAGCGGCGCGAAGATGGTCCGCTCGACATAAGCGTCGAACGGCTCGCCGGCCAGACGCTGGACGATGAGGGCGAGCACGTCGCTCGAGACCGAATAGTTCCAGGCCGTCCCCGGCGAGAATTCGAGGGGGATCTCGCCCAGCGCGGCGACGAACGGCTCCAGCGCGGTCTCCCCGCGCAGCGCCAGCAGCTTCCGGTCGCGATAGGCGGCGTCGACCGGCGTCACCTGCTGGAAATCGTAGGTCAAGCCCGAAGTGTGCCGGAGCAGGTCGACCATCAGCATCGGGCGCTCCGGCGGCACCGTCCGGAACGGCTCGCCGCCGCCGCCGCCGGCATAGACCTGGACCCCCTCCAGCTCCGGCACCACCGCCGCCACCGGCTGATCGAGCGAGGTCCTGCCCTGCTCGACCAGGGCCATGAAGGCGAGCGAGGTCACCGGCTTGGTCATCGAGGCGACGCGGAAGATCGCGTCCTCACGCAGCGGCTCGGCGCTCCCGGCGCGGTGGATGCCCTGCGTCGTGAAATGGACCGGCACGCCCTCGCGCGCGACCAGCAGTTGCGCACAGGGCAGCAGGGCCGGCCCAACATAGGTCTCGGCCAGGAAGCGGTCGACGCGGCGGAGGCGCGCCGCGTCGAAGCCCTGTTGCCCGGGGTCGGAGGTCTCCATCCGCGCTCCATGCTCGACATCGCGGCGCCGCGCCAGCATAGACCTCGGCTCATGCGGGAGCGGGTAAGCGACGTCGTGATCGTGGGCGCGGGGCATAACGGGCTCGTCTGCGCTTACTATCTGGCGGCCGCGGGGCTGAAGGTGACGTTGCTCGAGCGCCGTCACGTCGTCGGCGGGGCGGCGGTGACCGAGGAGTTCGCGCCCGGCTTCCGCAATTCGACCGCCAGTTACACGGTGAGCCTGCTCAACCCTGAGATCATCCGCGACATGCGGCTCTACCGGCACGGGCTGAAAGTGGTCCTCCGCAAGATCGACAATTTCCTGCCCACGATCGGCCCCGAATATCTCCTCTCGGGACGCGGGGGCCTGACCCGCCGGGAGATCGCCCGCCACTCGCCCAGCGACGCGGAGGGCTACGACGCCTATTCCGAAGCGCTCGGCTCGGTGGTCGCGATCCTGCGCGACTGGATCCTGCGCGCGCCCCCCAATGCCGGCGGCGGCCTCGCCGACGCGCTCGCCGCGCTGAAGCTTGGAAACTCGGTGCGCGGCATGACCGCGGAGCAGCAGCGCAACCTCGTCGACTTCTTCACCAAGTCTGCCGCGGACATCCTCCAGCGCTATTTCCATACGGACATCGTCCAGGCCCTGTTCGGCTTCGACGCCGTCGTCGGCAATTATGCGAGCCCGTACAGCCCGGGCTCGGCCTATGTCCTCCTCCACCATCTGTTCGGCGAGGCTGCGGGCGTGCCCGGCGCCTGGGGCCACGCGATCGGCGGCATGGGCGCAATCACGCAGGCGATGGCGAAGGCGGCACGCGAGCAGGGTGCCGAGATCGTCCTCGATGCGCCGGTCGAGGAGATCCTCGTCGAGCGCGGCCGCGCCGCCGGCGCCGTGGCGGGTGGCAAGACCTACCGCGCACGGGCCGTGGCGGCGAACGTCAACCCGCATTTCCTCTTCGGAACCTTGCTGCCGGAGGGCGCGGTCGCGCCCGAAATCTCCCGCCGCATGGCCGGCTGGGCCGCCGAATCCGCGACCTTCCGCATCAACGTCGCGCTCGCCGAGCTGCCCCGCTTCACCAGCCTGCCCGAGCCCGGCGACCACCTCACCGCCGGGATCATCGTCGCGCCGTCGCTCCCCTACATGGACCGGGCCTACCTCACCGCGCGCGCCGAAGGCTGGTCGCGCGAGCCGATCGTCGAGATGCTGATTCCCTCGACCCTCGACGACACGCTGGCGCCGCCCGGACAGCACGTCGCCAGCCTGTTCTGCCAGCATTTCCCCTACGAGATCGACGGCGGATGGGAGGCGCGTGCCGAAGAAGCCGCCGACCATGTGATCGCCCATGTCGACCTCTACGCGCCGGGCTTCGCCTCCTCGGTGATCGGCCGCCTCGCCCTGTCGCCCTGGCATCTCGAGCAGCGTTTCGGGATCCCGCGCGGCGACATCTTCCACGGCAAGATGAGCCTCGACCAGCTCTTCTCTGCGCGCCCGATGCTGGGCCATGCCGATTACAGGATGCCGCTCCCCGGCCTCTACCTCTGCGGCTCCGGCGCGCATCCCGGCGGCGGCGTCACCGGCGCGCCCGGCCACAACGCCGCCCGGACGATCCTCAAGGACCGCCGCCGGCTGAAGCGACGCCGTTAGCCGGGCCGCCACCGGGCCTGCCCGCAATTTCTCTCACAATGTCAAAGAGCCCCGAATCGGCAGAACCTGCCTAATAGGAAACTTCCTACAAGTCAAGAACGAAAATTGAACGGCGCGGCGCGGGAGTCCGCCGCCGGGGCGCTGCCTGCGCCTCTTCAGATGACCGGGTGCCGCTCGAAATCGGCCTTGGAGGTGCGGCGGCTGAGGCGGCGGTGGAGCTCGTCGGTGGTGCGGCTGCCGGTGCGCTCGAACCAGAAGGGGAAGACGGCATGGACCAGGCAGGCGAGCCCGCCGCCGATCATCTTCAGCCCGAAGCCGGTGGCGTTGACGAAATGCCGGCCGTAGCTTTCCCCGACTTCGGTCAGGTGGCGTGTGAAAGGGTTGTCCGACATGTCCGTCCCGTGGCTGATCCTCCGCGCTCAATATCGGCCCCGAGGCTGACCCGCCAGTGAATAGAGGGCCGCGCGCTGCAGCGGCCTGAATCGGCCCGTCGCGGGATGTCCGGTTTCGGCCCATTGCCGACATTCAGGGCGAGAGCCTTGCGAGATCATCCAGAAGCGACCGAGCTGCCATGCCGAGCGGGCGGTTGCGCTGATGGACGGCATAGATTGGGATCGTTCCTGGCAGGATTGCCGGATCGTCAACTGGCAGTCGCTTCAGCTCGCCGGCTCGCACGTGCGGCTCGATGAGGTGCAGCGGCATCGTCGCCCAGCCAAAGCCCGCCAGCAGGAAGTCCAGCCGCCGGCCTAAGTCGACAAACCGCCACACCCGTGAGCTCACCACCGAATAGCTCGGCCCGCCCTGGTTTTCCGGATCCGTGAGCACGAGCTGCACGTGTTCCGCGAGAACCTCCCTTTCCAGGCGCCGGGTCTCTCGTGCCAGCGGGTGCGAAGGCGCGGCAACGGGTACGAGCTCAATGGAAGTGGCGGGATAAGCCTGCAGGTCCTGCGCCTGGGGCGGGAACAGCAGGCACAAGCCTATTGCCGCTGCGCCGGAACGCACCCGGCGTTCGGCACCACCAAGCGCTTCGGTGAACAAAGTCACCGCCACGTCAGGAAACCGCTGCTGCAGATTGGCAAGGCTGCGTATGACGGGCTCTATCGGCACCAGATTGTCCACCGCAAAAGTGAGCTCGGGCTCCAGGCCTTCGGCAATGGCACTCGCGGTTCGCTCGAACAATGCGGCCTGCCGAAGCACCTGTCGGGCCTGCGTCGCCAGAGCTCGCCCGGCGTCTGTCAGAACCGGCGCGCGACCGGAGCGATCGAAGAGCTGAACCCGCTGCAAGCTCTCCAGCGTTTGCACGGCGTGGCTGATTGCCGACTGGGCGCGCTGCAGCTTCCTCCCCGCAGCGGAAAAGCTGCCGGCTTCCTCGATCGTCACCAACACCCGCAGTTGATCCAGGGTCAACCCGCCCAGCACGACCTATCTCCTTCATCGATAGATACAATCGATCTTTTATCTCTCCTGCAGCGGGTCTGTCTAGCGTATCTAAAGCCGCGACGAGGAAGCCTCGGAGACGATGATGACCAACCAATCGGCAGTAGCGACGGTCCCCACGAGGAGCGCCAGCCGCTACCTTCAGCAGCTCTGCAAGCACTGGTCGCACAATCTGGCGGTGTCGTTCACACCCGAGCAGGGGTCGATCACCTTTCCAAGGAACGGTTTCGGGAGAAGCTATCCCGCCGATGGCGTCGTGACGCTTCAGGCTCGCGACGAGGCTCTGGAGGTGGTGGTGGACGCTTCCGCTCCCGAGCAGCTGGAGGGGCTGAAAGGCGCCGTGGCGAGCCATCTCGATCGCTTCGCCTTCCGTGAAGCCCCGCTCGCCTTCGACTGGCGCTGATCTCGCCCCACCACAAAGGAGCGCCAAGATGACGCAGCGTCTTCCCACCTATTTCATCAGCCACGGCGGCGGCCCTTGGCCGTATCTGGACGGCCCTTTTCGCCGGATGTTCGATCAGCTGGAACAGTCGCTGGTCGACATCCGCCGCGAGCTGGGCGACGCGCCCCGCGCCGTGCTCGTCATCTCCGGCCATTGGGAGGAGAAGGGCTTCGCCATCTCCTCGGCGGAGCAGCCGGGGATGGAGTATGATTACTCCGGCTTCCCGCCGCATACCTACCAGATCAAGTACGAGGCGCCTGGCTCGCCCGAGCTCGCGGCCCGCGTGCAGGAGCTGTTGGCCGGCGGCGGGATATCGGCTCGGCTCGACCCCCGACGGGGCTTCGACCACGGCACCTTCAGCATCATGAAGCCGCTTTACCCGGGCGAGGACATCCCACTGGTCCAGCTCTCGATCGACCTCGGCTACGATCCCGAACTCCATCTGCGGGTCGGCCGTTTGCTCGTCCCGCTCCGGGATGAGGGCGTGCTGATCATCGGCAGCGGCCTCACATATCACAATATGCGCGATATGCGCGGCACCCAGGGTTTCGAGCCTTCGCGCGTGTTCGATGCATGGCTCCAGGAGACTTTGGTGAGGTCCCGTCCGCAGGAGCGCACGAGCCGCCTCGTCGAGTGGGAGGAGGCGCCGCTCGCGAGATCGGCACACCCGCAGGAGGATCACCTCATTCCGCTCATGGTGGCGGTCGGGGCCGCGGAGGATGAGCCCGCTGCCCTCGTCTACCACCAGACAGATTTTTCCGGCGGCATCACCGCCTCCAGCTTCCGCTTTGGCGAAGCGCCCGCCGCTCGTTGAGCGGCTATCTTGAGGAGAAACAGAATGTCCAAGCTCGATAAATGGGCGCCCTATTCGCTCGCCGCCCTTCGCATCATGACCGCCTTGCTGATGCTCCAGCACGCGACCATGAAGTTCTTCGCCTTCCCGACTGCCATGCCCATGCCGGGCCCATTGCCCGGCATCATCGTCGCCGCTGGAGCCATCGAGCTGGTGACTGGCTTGCTGATCGCGCTCGGCCTGTTCACGCGGCCCGCCGCTTTCCTCGCTTCGGGCACGATGGCGGCCGCTTACTTCATGGGTCACGCTACGCGGGGTTTCTGGCCCGTCCTCAATCAGGGCGAGACGGCGATCATGTTATGCTTCGCCTTCTTCCACCTGATCTTCGCCGGCCCCGGGGCGTGGAGCCTCGATGGCCTGCGCAACCGCCGCGACGGCGCTGCCGCTTCCGCGGCGTCCCGGTGAGCGACGCGACCTCAGAGACAAGGAGTATACTCATGAAGATCGCCATCATCGGCAAAGGCAATGTCGGGTCCTCGCTCGAAGCCGGGCTCGCCCTTGCCGGTCACGAAGTCCGGGCCGTGGGCCGCGAGGCCGGCGCGGTTCGCGAGGCGGGTGCGTTCGCGGAGATCGTCATCCTGGCCGTTCCATTCGGCCAGATCGACAATGCCGTTTCGGAGCTCGGAAGCTCCGTCGCGGAAAAGGTGGTGATCGATGCCACCAACGCCCTGACACCGCAGATGGAGCTTGCCGTCGGCTTCACCACCAGCGGTGCGGAGGAGCTTCAGCGCAAGCTGCCGGAAGCCAAGGTCGTGAAGGCGTTCAACACCGCCTTCGCGGCCGCAATGTCCACCGGTCAGATCAACGGGGAGAAGCTTGCCGGCTTGGTTGCCGGTGATGATGCTGATGCCAAGGCTGAGGTCCTTGGCCTGGTGGAGCAGCTGGGCTTTGACCCGGTCGATGCCGGCCCGCTCGCCGGCGCCCGGCTCTTGGAGCCCCTGGCGCTGCTCAACATCAAGCTCGGCTTCGTTCAGGGCTACGGTCCGAACAGCGGCTTCCGGCTCGTTCACTGAGGCATGACTGAGGCGCTGGGGATGGTTTGATCCTACCCAGCGCCTCGTGAGAAATGTCCGGCTTCCACCCGTTGCGGACATCGACGCGCTTGCCGCCGCCCGCCTCAATATCGGCCCCGACGCTGACCCGTCAGTGAATAGGGCGACGCACCGTAATGGGTGGATCGCCTATCGGGACCGCTCGCCGGCCAGCACCGAGCCCCCGGGGGGCCGTTCGGCGCTACAGGTAGAAGTCCGCGGCAGTGAGTGGCTGGAGCGCCTGGACCTCCACGCGGATCAGCAGGTCCGGAGTGCCGTTGCCGTCGGTGTCCCCTTCGATCTGCCAGGTGTTCGGTCCGAACGAGCCGGGAAGCTGGGTGGCGCGCAGCTGACCCGCCGAGCCGCCGGCCGGAGCGAACGCGGTGCTGCCGATGAACGTGAAGGCCTGGTTTCCGGCAGCATTCGCGTTCGCGTCGATGACGGACAGGTCGATCTTGTCGACGAGATGGGTGAAGCCGCTGATCAGATCGAAATCGCCCGGCGTCGGAGCGGACTCGGCCGTGCTTTGATAGCGGAACACGTCGGAGCCGCCATTGCCGGTGAGCCTGTCCCATCCGAGGCCGCCATAGAGGAGGTCGTTGCCGCCGCCGCCGGTCAGCGTGTCGTCCGCCGCGCCGCCGAAGAGCTTGAAATTGCCGAGCAGCTCGTCCGAGCCGATGAACCGCATCGTCTCGTTGGCGCCGAGCCCGCTTCCGTTGACCGTGATGGTGACGCCGTTCGCGAGCATCGCATCGTCCCACACGATGTCGTAATCGAACTCGCCGTCGCCGCCGCCGACGAACTGGGTGTCGGTCGTCGAGCCGAGGGTGACGCTCTCGATCCCGGAGAACCCGCCCGTGAACCCGCCGGCCGTGAAGTCGAGCGAAAAGTCGCCGCGCAGGTAGAGGGAATCGTATCCCGCCCCGCCCTCGACCACGTCGGCGGTGCCGAAGCGACCGTCATGACCGAAGACGAAGATGTCGTTGCCGTCGCCGCCGACGAGATCGTCGACCCCCTGGCCCGCCAGGATCAGGAACTTGCCGTCCTTCTCGGCGACGCCGTTGACGGAGAGATCCTCGTCCGCGCGCAGGTAGAAGCCGTTGATCTTGAGCGTTGCGCCCGGGTCGATATTCGAATCGAGCGTGGTCAGATCGTAGTCGTAAAAGGCGCCGGACGTGTCGCCCCAGTCGGTGAAGCTGCCCGGCGCGAGCGAGATCGATTCGATGCTGCTGATATTGCTCGTCGTGCCTGCCCCGAGCGCCATGGCGTAACTGCCCTGGAGGATGATCGAGTCGACGCCGTCGCCGCCATTGACCGTGTCGGCGGGGGTGAAGGCCGCACCGAAATAGACGGTGTCGTTGCCGGCGAGGGCATGGATCGTGTCGTTGCCGCCCTGCTGGACCATGAAATAGTCCCGCTGCGGCGTGCCCGTGATGACGTTGGCGGTGCCGTCGCCCAACAGCCGCTCGTCTGCCGAGACGAGGCCGTTGACGGTGACCGAGACGTTCGCCGTCGAGACGGCGCCGACGAGCTTGTAGCTGAAGACGTCGAGCGCGGACGTGTTGACGGCGCCCGATCCGGGCGCGGTCAGCTGGTTGAACTTCCCGTTGGGATTGTAGGTGATGGTCCCGTTGCTTTCGAGCTTGGCGGTCGCGCCGGAGGCGAGCGTGACGGTGTCCCCGGCAACAACGGAGACGTCGTTGATCTCCGCGATTGCGGGCGCGGGACCGTCGGCGTCGGCGTCGTTGCTGAGCACGGCGATGTTCGTCGTCGCGGCTTCGGTGGTCGCGGCGGTGTCGTTGCCGGCAACCGGCAGGTCCTCGACCGACGTCACGTGCACCAGCGCCGTCGTCTCGTTGCTGATGCCGGGCCCGCCGTCGGTGATGGTGACGGCGATCGACCGGTCGGCCGTGCCCGGACTTTCCGATACGTTCGTGTAGGCGATCCTGCGGACGAGCGCGATCACCGCGGCCGGGGTCGCGTCAGTATCGAAGGTGACGACCAGCGGCGTCGTTCCGTTGGTGCCCCCCGCGAAGGTGGCGATCTGCACGTTGCCGTAGAAGACCGCGTTGCCGCTGACGCCGATCTGCCCGGCGCCCATCCCCTGGTTGACGATCGTCAGGCGATCCTCGGCGAGGCCCGTGGCGCCGAAGCTGGCGGTGAGCTGGCCGCCGCCGAAGTGGGGGGAATCCGGATCGATGACGTTGGCATTGGGGGCCAGCAGCTTCGCGCCGTCATTCTCGGTATAGGCGATCTCGACGTCGGTGCCGTCGCCGGCATTGCCCGAGTTCAGCAGGTCGAGCCACGGCGGATCGTTGGTCGCGGCGATGTTCATCCTCACCGCGCCGCTGTCGGTAGCGGACCCGCCCGACCCCTGGCCCGCGCCGGGCGCGCCGTCGTTGAGGGTGTAGACGAGATCGACCGTCGCGGGCGGCGTGTCGCTGGCATTGTTGTACTCGATCGTCCGGAGCACCGCGTTGACCAGGGCCGTGGTCGCGGTCGTCTGGGAGCTGGTGAAGTTGACGGTCAGAGTGCCGGCGCCGTCCCAGTTCCAGTTGCCGAACGTCTGGCCACCGGACTGGAGGTCGCCGCCGCCGAGGATCGTGCCGGTGACGGTGAAGCCGACCGCATTTGCGTTGCCGATGATGAACTGGTCCTGCGCGTTGGCGCCGGCGCTGCGGCTCATCACGAACTGCGCTCCGCCATAATCGCCCGCGCCGCCGTTGCGCGCGTCCAGCTCGAGGTCGCTGACGGTGAGGGCGGCGTTGACGGTCGCGGACGAGCCTTCGATCGCGGCGACCGCGGGCGAATCGGGAACGATCGGGGAATCGTTGACCGAGGTTACGCCCAGCGCCGTCGTCGCACCAATGCTGCTCGACGTGCCGTCGCTCAGGGTCCAGCTGATGGTCCGCTCGGACCCGGGATTTTCGCTCGTCGAATAATAGCGAACCATCCGGAGCGCGCTTTGGAAATCGGCTGCGCCCGGTGCCCCGAGGCTGCTGAGCGTCAATACGCCCGTTGCTGGGTCATAGCTCCAATCGATGGAGCCCGCAGCGCCACTGTTGCTTGCGGAGACGGCGTTTTCGAGCGTCAGCCGGTCTCCGGGCTGGAAACCGCCGATGCTTATCGTGCCCCCGTGAATAACGGAGCTGTCGACGTCATCGACCGTCGCGCCCGGTGCGAGCAGAAGGGGGTCATCGCCCTCGGTGTAGGACGCGGAATTGTCGATCCCATCGCCTGCGCCGTTGAGGTCGACCGTGGGCGCGTCGTTCACCGGTGTCACGGTGACGGCGAAGCTCTGCCCGCTGACCCTCCCGCCGGCGCCGTCGGAGACCGAGAACCCGAACGCGCCGCTGGTCGTCTCGCTTCCGTCGTGGGCGTAGCTGACGAGACCTCCATTGACGTCGGCCTGGGTGAAGGTGCCGCCCGTGCCGAGCGCATTGCCGCTCAGGCGGACCGTCCCGGAGGTGGCGCCGGTCACAGTGTAGGTGATCGCCGGATCCGCGTGCTCGGCGTCGTTATAGTCGAGCATCGCGGCGGTGATTGTGACGGCGGCGCCCTCATCCACCGTAGCGCCGGTGTTGGCACCCGCCGTCGGAGCGGTATTGCCGACGCGGAAGGCGCTGATGCCGCCGTCGCCGGAGCTCGCACCGATCAGGTAGGTGACCCCGTCCACCACCGCGCTCACCATGTGCGATTCGAAAGCGAGGTTGATCGTCGCATTGTCCGCGATCGACTGGTCGAGGGTGAGGAGGCCGTCGCTTCCGATCTGGAACAGGCTGACCCCGTGGTCCTGCCCGGTGACCGAAAGATATTGCTCCCCTCCCTCCTGGAAGACGTCGAGGCTGATCGGCCCGTTCAGGAGGAGACCGGGCGTGTCGGTGATGTTCTGGACGTTGGCGAGCGCTCCGCCAGCGCTCAGGGTGAAGACGCTGACCCCGTCGTCGGCGAGACCGCAGACGTAGACATAGGTGACCCCGCCGACCACCGCGGTCGCCACGTGAAACGCGTCGTCGAGCTCGAGGGCGCCGGAATCGCCCACCGCGGTCACGAAGGTGAGGCCGCCGTCGGCGCCGACCTGAAACAGGTTCAAACCATTTTCGACGGAGCCCGGCACCAGCAGGAAGGTCGTGCCGCCGACTGTGACCGCGTGCGGACGAGCGGCGCCCGCCAGCATGTGGCTCGGATTTGCGGAATCGGCGACGGTGCCGAGGAAGGTGAGGGCGCCGCTGGTTTCGACGCGGTATCGGGTGAGCCCTGCTTCCCCGTAAGACGCGACGTAAAGGTAGGTCGTCCCGCCTACCGTCACCGTCTCGCTGCCGAACGAATAATGCAACAGGGTGCCTGGCGTGTCGGTGACGTCCTGGACGAGCGTGAGGCTCCCGTCCGCGTTGACGCGAAACGCGCTGAAGCCGGAATCGAATCCGCTCACGTAGATGTAGGTGCTGCCCCCCACGATCGCGCTTTCGATGTTATAGGGGGCGTTGAGGTGAAGCGCCGGGGAGTCCGGGAGGTCGAAGACGGAGGTCAGGGTTCCGCCGGCATCTAGGCGGAACACGCTGACGCCGTTGTCGCTGATCCCGCCCGCGATCACATAGGTGACGCCGCCGACCACCGCCGTGCCGAGCGCGAAGGCGCTTTCCAGCTCGCGCGTCGGGCTATCGTTCTCATTGTCGGTGTTGGTGACGACGATCGGCATCGCAAGCTCCATCGCTTCGCCGCCGGTCAGGTCGGGCGGCCGGTTCTCATTGGAGCTCGGGAAGGGGCCGAACCCGTTGCCTCGGCGGTGGAGCTGATCCCCCACCCCGTTCGCTTACCCGCAGCAGGAATATCCCTCCCCCCGGCACGGACTGCCGCTGCGTAAGTTCATTATCCGAGCCTGTCGAGGGGGAATATTGAGCAACCAAAAGGGGTTGAGGCGCGAGGTCCGCAGGCCGGCTCGCGCCCCTGAACGGTCGGGCCGCCGCCTTGAAGGCCTCCGGGTGCGCCGCTAGAGCGAAGTGACGTTAACGTAAGGGAAGCCGCAATGGCCGAAGCCTATCTCGTCGCCGCCGCCCGCACCGCCGGCGGCAAGCGCGGCGGCGCACTGAAGGACTGGCACCCCGCCGACCTGGCCGCCGAGGTGCTCGACGCTCTGGTCGAGCGCTCGGGGATCGATCCTGCTGCGGTCGAGGACGTGATCATGGGCTGCGTCGGGCAGGCCGGCGAGCAGGCCTTCCATGTCGGGCGCAACGCAGTGCTCGCCTCGAAGCTGCCCCAATCGGTGCCGGCGGTGACGATCGACCGGCAATGCGGCTCCTCGCAGCAGGCGATCCAGTTCGCCGCCCAGGCGGTGATGAGCGGGACGCAGGACGTGGTGATCGCGGCCGGGGTCGAATCGATGACTCGGGTTCCGATGGGCCTGCCGGTGACGCTGCCGATGCAGCACGGCATTGGCACCGGCCCCTTCTCGAAGCGGATCCAGGCGCGCTTCGGCGTACCGATGTTCAGCCAGTTCGTCGGCGCCGAGATGATCGCCGAGAAATATCAGTTCCGAAAGGAAGATCTCGACGCCTTCGCGCTCGACAGCCACCGCAAGGCGGCCCTCGCCACAAAGACGGGCGCGTTCGACGACGAGATCGTGCCCCTGCGCATCGTCGACGCCGACGGTAACGAGGCCCTTCACGTCCGCGACGAAGGCATCCGCGCCGACGCCACGCTGGAGGGCATCGCCTCGGTCAAGCTCATCCAGGAAGGCGGCAAGATCAGCGCCGCCAACGCCTCGCAGATCTGCGACGGCGCCTCGGGCGTGCTCGTCGTCAGCGAGCGGGCGCTGAACGAGCATGGCCTCACCCCGATGGCGCGGGTCGTCAACCTGACGGTCACGGGCGGAGATCCGGTGATCATGCTCGAGGAGGTGATCCCGGCGACCCGGCGCGCCCTCGAGCGCGCCGGCATGTCGATCGCCGACATCGACCTCTACGAGGTCAACGAGGCATTCGCCCCGGTCCCGCTCGCCTGGCTGCGCGAGATCGGGGCGGACCCGGCACGGCTCAACGTCAATGGCGGCGCGATCGCGCTCGGCCACCCGCTCGGCGCCTCCGGGACCAAGCTGATGGCGACCCTGCTCCACGCCCTCAAGGCCCGCGGCAAGCGCTACGGCCTCCAGACCATGTGCGAAGGCGGCGGCCTGGCGAACGTCACGATCGTCGAGAGCCTGGCCTGAGGAGTCTATTCCGCGGCGGCGCGGTCCTCGTGGTTGCTCAGCCGCTGCGTCCGCGCCTCGGCGCAGAGCTGGCGCAGGTCGCGGCGGATGGCGTTGCCGCCCAAATGGGCGTCGACATTGTCGTAACGCTCCTGCTTCAGCTGGCGGGCGATCTCGTCGATCGCGCGGCAGCTGCCCTCGCGGGCGAGCTCGTAGGCGCGCTCGACGGTCGACAGGCGCCTGGCCGGGGGCTCGGGCGTGTCCATCAGCGCCGCGTGCCCGCTTCGAGCCGGGCGTAGCAGAGATGGTGATCGGCGGGTGACATGGACGCTCCTCGTCGGGCAAGCGGGAGCGCGGCTGGTCTCTCGAGCGCCCCACCTTGCACGGCGATCGGGGCGATCCGCCGACGTTAGCACAGGCGCGCCGAGCCCGCCAGAGCGGGCCCTGTCAGCCTCCGGTCTTGGCCGATCCCTTGCGGCCGCTGCCTCCGCCGGAGCTCTTGCCCCCGGACGCCTTGCCGGCCTTGGACGACGACGCCTTGGCGGAGCCACCCTTCGAGGAGGACGATTTGCCGCCGCTTGAGCTCCCGGCGCCTTCCGATTTGCCGCGGCGGCTCTTCACGACGGCCCTAGCAGCGGCCACCGCCGCGCCGGCGACCACAGCGCCCGCCGCGACCTTCGCCGCGCGGCTGCCGCCGACCTTCTTGGCCACCTTGCCGGCGCGCTCCTTCAGCGAGCCGCCGCCGCCCTCATTGCCGCCGCCCTCGCCGCCGCCGCCGCCCGCGCCGCCTTCCGGGCCGCCGCTCTCTGCGGCAAAAGCATGGGGAATGGCTTTGCTCGGGATGCGCGACATGGCTGTTCTCCGTGGCTGATGTTTCGCCCGCCCAACGATGGCGCCGCCGCGAGGGTTCCACCGGCCGCGCGCCGCGGCGGGCGATGTGCTAGGCGGGGGCCATGTCGGACTTGACCA
Source organism: Allosphingosinicella sp. (assembly GCA_035628635.1). Classification (GTDB taxonomy): domain Bacteria; phylum Pseudomonadota; class Alphaproteobacteria; order Sphingomonadales; family Sphingomonadaceae; genus Allosphingosinicella. The sequence continues at coordinate 15,330 of DASPJJ010000028.1, read as the reverse complement.
TCCGGGACGAACGCGAGGGCGACCGGGATTCGGTGAAGAGCGTCATCGAGGCGGCGTTCGGGAGCAGCGCGGAGGCGGAGCTGGTCGAGCGCCTGCGTGACGACGGCGATTCCGAGATCGCCCTCGTCGCGAAGGAGGAGGGGCGGATCGTCGGCCATATCCTCTTCTCCCGCATGGCGGCGCCGTTCCGCGCTCTGGGACTTGCTCCCGTCGCGGTCGCGCCCGAGCGGCAGAGGCGCGGAATCGGCGGCGCCCTGGTCCGCGCCGGTCTCGCCCGCGCGCGCGCTCAGGGCTGGGACGCGGTCTTCGTCCTCGGGGACCCCGAATATTATGGCCGCTTCGGCTTCACCGTCACAGCGGCGACGCCGTTCCGCTGCGTCTATTCAGGGCCGCATTTCATGGCGCTTCGGCTCGGCGAGGCGCTGCCCGCGGCCGGCGAGGTCGCCTACGCACCAGCCTTCGCCGCTCTCGGCTGATTCAGCCCGCCCGGCGCCGCCCCAGCCGCGAGAGCAGCCCCGGCCGCGCCCTTTTCTCGAACAGCTCGTCGGCGGCTTCGGGATCTAGCAGCTCGCTCTGCGCCAGCTTCTTCTCCGCCGCGCTCGGCTCCTCCGGCTCGAGCGGGACGAGGGTGCGGCCATGCCCGCGCATCCGCTCGATGCAGGCGATCAGCGAGCCGGTTTCGGCGAAGCAGGCCGAGACCTCGGCAGGTTCGGCCCCGAAATGCTCGGCGAGGATGTCGGTCCGGATCTCGGCGATCCTCGCCCGCGTCTGCGCATCGTCGCTGCCGTCGATCAGCAGGTCGCATTCGCTGTCGAGGCCCATCGAGCGGTTGTTCATGTTGGCCGAGCCGACGCGCAGCATGCAATCGTCGACGATCATGATCTTGGCGTGGACGTAGATGTCGGCGCCGCCTTCGGTGACGGGGTAATAGATGGCGAAGCGCCCGCCTCCGTCCTTGTCCTTGAGCGCGTTGACCAGATGGTAGCGCGCCGGGCTCATCACCTTGCCGTCGAGCCAGCCATAGGCGGTGCGGGGGTTCACGATCACGAATTCCGGCCCGTCCGGTTCGGCGAGGCGCTCGCCGATCGCCTCGGCGATCACGCGCGACGCGAAATATTGGGTCTCGACATAGACGAAGCGCCGCGCCCGGCGGATCAGGTCGACGAACAAAGCCTCGATCTCGCGGATCTCCTCGATCCTGCCGGCCTTGCCCCGGGTGCGCGCGACGGCGATCTCGACGTCGCGGAAATGCGGCTGGAGGTCGGCGGGCCAGGGGTCGTGGCCGACGCGCGGCGGCACGGGCAGCGGCGTGCCGGTCGCACATTCCCACCGGATGCGGGCGAGGTCGCCGATCGCCTCGGCCGCCGTGCCGTCGATCGCCATGGTCGCGTCGTGCCAGGGTTCGTAGGCGCGCCCGGTGAACGGGCGGCGGCGGCGGGGCTCCTCGTCCTTGTGGCGGCGCGTGTCCCAGCGCGAGCCGGTGATGTCGATGCCGCCGCAGAAGGCGATCCTGTCGTCGATCACGAGAATCTTCTGGTGGTGGCTGCCGTCGAGCGGGTGCTGGTGGTCCCATTTGACGTGGATCTGCCTGTCCAGCCCCCAGCGCAGCATCCTGAGGAAGGTGGTGCCACGGCCGGGCACGCTGATCGCCCCCTGATCCCAGGCGAGGATGTGGATTTGAAGCTCCGGCCGCCGGCGGGCGAGCCAGGAAAGGAGTGCTCCCAGCCCCGCCGGAGCGCCCTCCGGCGCGTCGCCGTCGATCAGCCGGACGCGCGTGTCCACGTCCCAGCCGATCAGCAGGATCTGCGAGCGCGCCTGGAGCATGGCGTGAAGGGCGTGGCGGTAATAATCGGCCGCGTCGACGATCAAGGCAGCCCGCTCGGCACACCCGATGCGCCAGCAATTCCGCCCCGGTTCGAGCAGCGAAGAGCTTTTTCGAAGGGTCGCGGTCGAGTCGGCCACGGGGCCCGAACGCCCCATCGCCGCGACGGTTGCCGCCCCGGAACGAATGTCAGGCGGCGCGGGTGTCGGGCTCGGGTGCGGCGAGCGGGGCAGCGCCGCCGTGGATCACGGCCCAGCCGTGCGCAGCCGCGGCGCGCGCGGCATCGCCGCGGGCGCCGGCCATCGGCCCGGGCGCCGTCCAGCCGCAACGCGGGCAGTCCTCGTCATTGCGGATTTGCGGATGGATGCCCCAGGGCGTGGCGGGGGAGCATTCGAACCTTTTCATTCGACGCGACTCGATCTGCATAACACAAGTTATGCATATCTATGCACTGTCCTGCATAGACGCAAGCTTAACGGAGGCGCTGGCGCTCCACCGCCGCTCGGGCCGCTTCGATCGCGGCGCCGACGTCCATCGCGCTGGTGTCGATCAGCTCGGCATCCTCGGCCTGGCGTAACGGTGCCGCGGAGCGGGCGGAGTCGCGTTCGTCGCGGGCGCGTATGTCGGCGAGGACGTCTTCCCGCGCGGCCTCGAGGCCATTGCGCTTGAGCTCCTCCCAGCGGCGCCGGGCGCGGACCTCCGCGCTGGCGGTGACGAACAATTTCGCGTCGGCCTCGGGCGCGATGACGGTGCCGATGTCCCGGCCGTCGAGCACCGCGCCCCCCGGCTGGGCGGCGAAATGGCGCTGCCGCTCGAGCAAAGCATGGCGGACGAGCTTGTAGGCCGAGATGCGGCTGGCGACGCCGCCGACCGCTTCGGAGCGCAGCTCGGGGTCGTCGAAATCGATCTGCGAAACGTCGCAGGCGCGCGCGGCGTGGAACTCGCTCTCCGGATCGAGGCCGAGGCGGAGGAGATTGAGCGCGGCGGCCCGGTAGAGCAGCCCGGTGTCCATGTGCGGCAGGCCGTAATGGCGGGCGAGGGCCTTGGCGATGGTGCCCTTGCCGCTCGCCGCGGGCCCGTCGACGGCGATGATCATGTAAGGCTCCTCAACGTCTCGGCGAATCCGGGATAGCTGGTCGCCGCGGCCGAGAAATCGTCTATCCCGACCGGGGCGCCCGCGTGAAGTCCCGCCACAGCGAAGCTCATCGCGATCCGGTGGTCCATCCGCGCCGCGACGGTCGCCCCGCCGGCGATCGGCTCGCCTCCCGATCCGCAGACGGCGAGGCCGTCCTCGCTCTCCCGGGCCTGGACGCCGATCGCCCCGAGCCCCGCCGCCATCGCGGCGATCCGGTCGGATTCCTTGACCCGCAGCTCCGCGAGCCCGCGCGCGCGGCTGGTGCCCTCGGCAAAGGCGGCGGCGACGAAGAAAATGGGGAATTCGTCGATCATCGCCGGCACCAGCTCGGGCGGCACCTCGACGGCGCGCAGGGCGGAGTGGCGGGCGACGATGTCGGCGACCGCTTCGCCGGAGGCCTGGCGCTCGTTCTCGAAGGCGATGTCTGCGCCCATCTCCTTGAGAACCTCGAACAGGCCGGCGCGGCGCGGATTGATGCAGACCCCTTCGATGCGCACCTCCGAGCCGGGCACGACGAGAGCGGCCACAACCAGGAAGGCAGCGGCGGAGGGGTCGCCGGGGACGGACAGGAGCTGCGGCCGGAGCTCCGCTTCGCCGCGAAGCACGATCTCGTCGCCTTCGGCCGCGATGTCGGCGCCGAACAGCTTCAGCAGCCGCTCGCTATGATCGCGCGTCGCCACCGGCTCGACGATGCGGGTCGTGCCCGGCATGTTGAGCCCGGCGAACAGCAAGGCGGACTTGACCTGCGCGGAGGCCATCTCGAGCCGCGTGGTCTGCGGCACCGCGGGGCAGACCCCGCATAAGGTGACCGGGAGGGTGCCGCCGGGCGCCGTGTGGATCCCCGCCCCCGACCGTCGCAGCGGCGCCGCGACCCGCTCCATAGGCCGGCGAGAGAGCGAGGCGTCGCCCGTAAGGGTCACTGTGAGGGGATGGCTGGCGGCAAGACCCATGAGCAGCCGTGCCGAAGTCCCGCTATTGCCGAGATCGAGCGCGCCTGCAGGCTGGAGGAGAGCGCCGACGCCCACTCCGTCCACCTCCATCGCCTTTTCGCCCGCAAGCTCGATCCGCGCGCCCATCGCGCGCAAAGCGGAGACCGTCGCGGCCACGTCCCCGCCGTCGCAAAGGCCCTCGATCCGGCTGCGCCCGGCGGCCAGCGCCGCCAGCATCAGCGCACGGTGGGAGATCGACTTGTCGCCTGGGACGAGCGCCGTCCCGCGCAGCGGCGCGCCGGGTCCGAAGTGCATGGTCTGCGGCCCGGCCCTCTCCATGTGCGCGGCTTTTGACAGCGGCCTTTCCCTATGGCAAGGCGCCGCGCGACCAGCGGCACCCGCACCGGCGCCGCTCTACCAAATCCACTTCTATCGGAGACTTTTCACCCATGGTGAAGGCTGAATGGGGCACCAAGCGCACCTGTCCCAAATGCGGCGTCCGCTTCTACGACCTCGGCAAGGAGGATCCGATCACCTGCATCGCCTGCGGGATCGCCTGGGATCCGGAGCCGGTGCTGAAGTCGAAGCAGCCGCTTCCCTATGACGAGCCCGCCAAGGCGGCCGCCGAGAAGCCCGAGACGGACGATACCGATCTCGCCGCCGAGACGCTCGACATCGACGAGGATGCCGAGGAGAATCCGGACGACGAGGTCGATCTCGGCGGCGACGACGACATCGGCGTCCCGGGCGCCGGCGGCGACGACGAAGAGGTCTGACACTGCTTGTAAACGGGCGCCGGCTTTTCTAAATGCGGCGCTCGCGGCCGCCCTCCCAGGGGCGGCGCGAAGGGTCTGGGGCCGTAGCTCAGCTGGGAGAGCGCTGCAATGGCATTGCAGAGGTCAGGGGTTCGATCCCCCTCGGCTCCACCAGCCTGCTCGCGACTTGCGGCCAGCAGGTCCTCCTCGTCCTAATGTGGCTTTGATGTCGGGCTGGAACCGGTCCAGCGCTTGAACGCGCGCGAAAAGGCCGCCGGATCGGAGAAGCCCAGGCGATAGGCGGCTTCCTTTACCGACAGCCCCTCCTCGCGGATGAAGCGAAGCGCGAGGCGGCGGCGCACCCCGTTGAGCAGATCCTCGAAGGTCGTGCCCTCGGCCTTGAGGCGACGATAGAGCGTTTGGCGGCTGAGCCCGAGATCGCGCGACATCTGCTCGATCCTGGCCCCGTGGCCCGAAGCCAGGAGCGGCTCGATCCGGCGCTCGATCTCGCCGCGCAACGCGCTTGGGGTCTTCTGCGTGGCGGGCTTCTTCCCCGGATCGAGCGCCTGTGCGACTCGGCCAAGGAACGCCAGAAACGAACCCGGGCGGGGCGGCGGACGTTCCCGGCGCGGCTCGGCGGGACGGGCAAACGGGCCGCCGGGCGCGATCAAGCCGCCGAACAAGTGGGCGCAGGCGTCGCGCCGCTCGCAGCTGCCGCACGCATCCTGTCTAATCTTGTCGATGCAACCTGCGATCATGCGATTGGCTTCTCGGATCATGGGCTCAGGTGTCTTAGCTAACTAATACTCCTCTGCATGCCGCCGTGCAAGGCGGACCATCGCAAGGAGGAAAAGGAATGCGCAAATCACTTCTGCTCGCGGCCGCGTCGGCTGCGCTCATATTCGGCGCGCCGCCGGCTTCGGCCGACACGGTGTGCGACTGGATGGACCTGGCGGCTCGCCTCGGCAACGCTTCGCAAGCCTCGCCGACGCCACAGACTGCGGATCAGGTCCGGGCGACCACCCGTACCGCGCTGGCCATCTTCGAAGCGGTGAACGCTATCGACCGCCGCTACGAAAGTTATTTGCGCTTGCCGCAGGCTGAGGCCACGGCGTCGCAGGACGCGGCGGCGGCGACGGCGGCGTTCCGGGTCCTCCACCACCATTACCCCGCCCAGCGCACCGCTCTCGAGGAGAGCTATGCCTTGGCCATGTCCTCACTGCCCGATTCGCCGGCGAAGGAAGCGGGGCGGCTCGCCGGGGAGGCGGCGGCGCAGGCCGCGATCGCCGCGAACGGTCTCGATCCCGCGATCCCGCAGGTCCCTTACCGTCCGCGCACCGCGCCGGGCGAATGGATCGGCGCGTCGCTGCCCTCGCTCGAGCCCTATTGGGGCGCGCTGCGGCCGTGGGTCCTGCGCAGCGTCGACGAATTGCGGGCTCCGCCGCCGGTGCCGCTCGCCAGCGAGCGCTGGGCGCGCGATTATGAGGAAGTGCGCCGCCTCGGCGGTCGCAATTCGGCCGAACGCACGCCGCACCAGACCCTGGTCGCGCGCTACCGGCAAGCGTTCGACACGATGCCCTCGCTCCGCCTCGTCGCCGACGCGCCCGGCCGCCGCCCGGTCCAAAATGCGCGCATGTTCGCGGTGTACCAGATGGCGTTCGACGACGCGGCACAGGCCATGATCGTCGCCAAGATGCATTATAATTTCTGGCGGCCGATCACCGCGATCCGCAACGGCGCGAACGACGGCAACGATGCCACCCACGCCGATCCGGCCTGGGTACCGCTGCTGCCGACTCCCAACTTCTCGGAATATCCGTGCGGCCATTGCACCGTCGCCGCGGTCATCGCCGAAGTGATGAAGGCGGAGACCGGCAATGCGCCTCCGGGCGGCGTCCGGATCATGTCGCAGGCCATTCCGATGTCGGTCCTGCAGACATTTCCGAGCTGGGATGCCTGGGCGCAGGAGGTCTCGGACTCGCGCATCTACGGCGGCGTCCATTTTCGCTTCTCGAACGAAGCGGGCGAGCAGATCGGCCGCCGCGCCGCGCGCCTGGCGCTGGAGCGGGCGCTGCAGCCGCTGCCCTCCGCGCGCCGTCGCCGATAAGGAGGCGAGCAACATCGTAGCGGGCAGCCGCGAGCGCCTGACTGTCGCCAATTCCCCCCGGGCGCGGGCGATGGTAGAAGGCGGGCATGTTCACCGACATGAAACAGGGCACCGCCGAGGATTGGGCGCATATCGCGGCTGAGCACGGCAGGCACCAGCAATCGGCCGCGGCGAAGCAGATCATGGAGAGCCTCGCCCGGCTCGAGGCGATCGAGGTCGGCTTCGCGGCCGACCAGCTCACCCATTCGCTGATGGCGGGCACCCTCGCCCGCCGCGCCGGCGCGTCCGACGAGGAGGTCGTCGCCGCGCTCTGCCACGACATCGGCAAATTGTTCTCGATCCCGAACCACGGGCCGATCGCCGCCGAGATGCTCAAGCCCTATGTCCGCGAGGACATCTACCACGCAATCTACTGGCACCAGCATTTCCAGGGCCGCTATTATTTCGAGCATCTCGGCCTCGACCCCGAGGCGCGGGCGCGCTTCGAGGGCGAGAGCTGGTACGATTTCGCAGTGAAGCTGGTCGACGAATGGGACGCCCCCGCCTTCGATCCGGGCTTCGACGTCGACCCGCTGGAAAGCTTCGAGCCGGAAGTGACCCGCATCTTCTCCAACCCGAAAAAGATGGTCAGCTGAGTCCGACCCACGGCATTTCGCGCCGTTTCGGACCATTGATTGATCGCCTCTGCAACTTGCGGCAGCACAGCCTGTGAACGGCCAAACGGAGGCACCATGCTCGCAATGACGATCCTGCCGGTCCTGGCGCTCGCGGCGGCCGCAGAGACCCCGGCATTGGCCCGGGCGGTGATAGACTGCACCGATCAGCATGCCGCGATGCTCGCCTCGTCCGCGCGGACGGCCGCCGGGATTGCGGACGCGACGGTTTCGTTGTGCTCCCACACATTGGATCGGCTCGACACCATGTCCTCGCAAGACCCTGTCGAAGCCGAACGGAAGCGCCGGACGAACGCCGCGCTGCGCGAGGGGATCGTGGCCTGGATGCGCGATCGGGCGGTCTCCGTCGCGGAGCGCGAGCGGTCGCGTCCCTGAGCTAGCGCGCTAACGCCCGCCCCGTCGTCTGTTCCGGCGCGGGACGAAGCGTTTTCGGGGCGCGGCGGCGCTTGCAACCTTGTGGTGAATCGAATCTTAAGACGGTCATGAACCGTCTCTCGCCGCTCATCGCCCGCCGGCCCCGCGCCTACGCCGTGGCCGCAGCTCGTCAGCCGGCGCCGCGGCGCGTCTTCGAGCCGTTCGGCGATCCGCCGCCGACAAGCGACGAGTGGCGCCTGTTCCTCACCAGCTTCCTCGGCGGCCTGGTCTTCTTCGGCACATATCTGTCCTGATCAGACGGTCGGCGGCAGCCCTTCCGTGTCGGCGCAGGGATTGTCGTCGCACGCTTTGTGAAGCCGCCAGCCGAGCCAGGCCGAGACCAGGCACATCGCCGCGGCGAGCAGCAGCTGGTCGGCCGCGCCGATCCCGAACACCGACAGCGAGATCGCGACCAGCGATCCCGCGACCATCGCGCCCGAATTGACGATGTTGTTCGCCGCGACCGTCCGCGCCGCTTCCGCCTTGCGGACCGTCGTGGTCAAAAAGGCGTAGAGCGGCACCACGAACATGCCTCCCGCGACCGCGATGCCGAGCAGCGAGAAGAGCAGCCAGTAGGTGTTGGCCTGGCCGAGGAACTCGCCGACCGAATAGAGATGGTTCCCCGCCGTCGCCGGCCAGCTCACCGAGAGGAAGTGGAAGGCCAAGACGAAGCCGCCCATGGCGATGACGGAGGGGGCCGAGAATCGGGCGGAGACGGCGCCGTCGAGCAACCGGTTGATCGCGACCGAGCCGATCGCCACGCCGACCGAGAAAATGGCGAGGAACAGGCTCGCCACCTCCCGGTCGGCCGAGAGGACGTTCTTCACCAAAGGCGGGAACTGGATGAACAGCACCGCTCCGATCGTCCAGAAGAAGCTGATCGCGACGATCGCCAGGAACAGGCGGGGGATGTGCATCGTCGCGCTGATCAGCCGCGCCGACGAGCGGAACACGTTGAGGTCGATCCGGTGGCCCTCCTCGAGCGGCGGCGCGGGCGGCACCTGGCGGCCCGAGGCATAGCCGATCAGGGCGATCGCGATCACCCCGGCGGCGGCGGCCTCGACCGGGATGACGCCGGCGAGCAGGGTGCCGCCGAGGATGGCGACATAGGTCCCCGCCTCGACCATGCCGGTGCCGCCGAGCACCTCGCCGGGCTCCAGATGCTGCGGAAGCAGCGCGTATTTGATCGGCCCGAAAAAGGTCGAATGGACGCCCATCGCGAACAAAGCGAGCAGCATCAGGGGAATGGCGAGCTCGTGGACCAGCGCGTGGTTCCAGGCGAGCGCCAGGCCGGCGGCGCCGACGAGCATGATCAGGATCTCGCAGAATTTGACGATGCGGATGATCCTCGCTTTGTCGCGCGCGTCGGCCAGCTGCCCGGCCAGCGCCGAGAGAAGGAAGAAGGGGAGGATGAAGACGCCGGTGGCCACCGCGGAGAACCAGGTCTCCGCCATCTCGTCATTGTAGATCTGGTAGACGACGAACAGGACCATCGCGTTCTTGAACAGATTGTCGTTGAACGCGCCCAGCATCTGGGTGACGAACAGCGGCAGGAACCGCCGCTCGCGGAGCAATCCGATCGCGGAGGGGTGACTCATCCCCTCGCCGGCCGCCGCGCTGCGGCGTCGCCGGACGCCCTCGTCATTCTGTTCTGCGGCATCCTCTTCCTCGGCCCGCCGGTCGGGGCCGCTTTCATAGGCGGAGGGTCGCGCGCCGGGCAAGTGGGGAGTCCCGGTCCCGGAAGGCCGCGACGTCTCGGCTTCGCACGACACGGGTCCTCGACTTCGCTCGGGCCGAACGGCTGGGCACCTGCGCCGGCGCCTCAGAGATGGGAACGCATCTCAATCCGTTCGCGTCGAGCGAAGTCGAGAGGCCCTGCCGAGCGAAGCCGAGGCCTGCAGCGGCCCGGTTTCCCTCCCGTGCCGCGGGGAGAGCCACAGCGCACTCCCCATGCCCCCGCTTTGGCGCTAAAGGCGGGCCGCCGATGCTGACCCTGCCCAACCTGCTGACGCTGTCCCGCATCCTCGCGGTGCCGATCCTCGTCTTCCTGCTGTGGAAGCCGGACTGGTACGATTATGCCGTCACCTTCGTGCTCTACTGCCTGGTCGGCATCACCGATTATTTCGACGGCTATCTCGCCCGAGCCCAGGGGACCGTGTCGCGGCTCGGCATCTTCCTCGATCCCATCGCCGACAAGATCATGGTCGCCGCCGTCATCGTCATGCTGGTCTCCACTCGCAACGAGAGCGGCGCCCCGATCATCCACAGCTTCCATATCGTTCCTGCTTTGGTCATCCTGCTGCGCGAAATCGCCGTTTCGGGTTTGAGGGAGTTCCTGGCGGGCCTGCGCATCTCTCTGCCGGTGAGCCATCTCGCCAAGTGGAAGACGACGTTGCAATTGGTCGCCCTCGGCGCCCTGATTCTCGCCGGGGCGCTGACCCAATGGCCCTGGGTGCACCTTGTCGGGCTCGTCTGCCTCTGGGCCGCAGCGGCGCTCACACTGGTCACCGGGTGGGACTATCTGCGCGTCGGCCTCAGGCACATGGATTGAGCCGGCCATGGATTTCGCCAAGCGCGCCTTCGATCACAGCTATCATATCGATCCGATCGTGCGGTCGCTGCTCGACACCGATTTCTACAAGCTGCTGATGCACCAGTTCATCTATCACAAGCATCCCAACGAGCGGGTCGGCTTCGCCCTCAAGAACCGGACCACGTCCGTCCGGCTGGCCGAGGAGATCGACATCGGCGAGCTTCGCGAGCAGCTCGATTTCGTCCGCTCGCTGCGCTTCCGTCCCTCCGAGATCGTCTGGCTGCGAGGCCAGAGCTTCTACGGCCAATACGGCCTGTTCGAGGAGAGCTACCTTCACCATTTGAAGACGCTGCACCTGCCCGAATACGAGCTCGGAACGACGGACGACGGGCAGATCCGGCTCGAATTCCACGGCCTGTGGATGCACACCACCTTGTGGGAGATCTACGCGCTCGAGATCATCAACGAGCTTCGCTACCGGCGAATCATGCGCGGCATGAACCGCTCGCAGCTCGACATCATGTACGCCCGCGCCAAGGTGAAGCTCTACGACAAGCTGGAGCGCCTGCGCGAGGTGGGAGGGCTGGAGATCACCGATTTCGGCACCCGGCGCCGCCATTCGCACCTCTGGCAGGAGCATTGCATTCTCACCGCCAAGGAAGTGCTGGGCGACGACGTCTTCACCGGGACCTCCAACGCCTATTTCGCCGCCAAGCACGATCTCGAAGCGAAGGGCACCAATGCCCACGAGCTGCCGATGGTCCTCGCGGCGCTCGCCGACGATGACGAGGAGCTGAAGGAGGCGCAGTACAAGGTGCTGAAGCAATGGCAGAACGTCTACAGGGGCGGGCTGCTGGTGATGCTTCCCGACACGTTCGGGACGACGCAATTCCTCCGCAACGCGCCCGAATGGGTACGAAACTGGACCGGCGCGCGCCCGGACTCCAAGCTGCCGATAGCGGGCGGAGAGGAGCTGATCGAATTCTGGCGGGACCGCGGCGAGAACCCGGAGAAAAAGCTGCTCATCTTCTCCGACGGAATGGACGTCGCCTTGCCCGGCCAGCCGCCCAACGGCTCCGACATCCCGGAAGTCCTCGCGCATTTCCGCGGCCGCGTGCGGATCGGCTTCGGCTGGGGCACCAACCTCACCAACGATTTCATCGCCTGCCATCCCGAGGACCCCGACCGGATGAAGCCGATCAGCGTCGTCGTGAAGGTGAAGGACGCGAACGGACGCCCTGCGGTGAAGCTCAGCGACAATTACGAGAAAGCGACCGGGCCCGCCGACGAGGTCGCGCGTTACCGCAAGGTCTTCGGCACCGAGGGCGTGGCGGATGTTCCGGTGACCGTTTGAGGAGGAAGCGATGAGCTATGAGATCGGCCCGACGGACGCGCTGATCGTCGTCGATCCGCAGAACGATTTCTGCCCCGGGGGCGCGCTCGCCGTCGCGGGCGGCGACGAGATCATGGATGCGATCTCCGCACTGGCGCGCCGTTTCCGGGCCGCCGGCGGCCTGGTCGTCGTCACCCAGGACTGGCACCCCGGGGACCATAAGAGCTTTGCCGCCAACCACGAGGGCGGCACGCCGTTCGGGACCACGGAGATGCCCTACGGCGCCCAGGTGCTGTGGCCGGATCATTGCGTTCAGGAGAGCCCCGGCGCCGAGTTCCATCCCGACGTGGCGGGCGCCGTGGCGACCGCCCACCTGATCGTTCGCAAGGGATACAATCCCTCGGTCGATTCCTATTCCGCCTTCTTCGAGAACGACAGGGCGACCAGCACCGGCCTCGGCGGCTGGCTGAAGGAGAAGGGCGTGGAGCGCTGCTTCTTCGTCGGCCTGGCCTACGATTTCTGCGTGGCCTATTCGGCGCTCGACGCGGTCCGTCGTGTCGGCCTGGAGGCGATCGTGCTCAAGGATCTCACCCGCGCCATCGCCATGCCGGCCGGAGAGGGGACGACCGTGGACCAGGCCGAGCGCGAATTCCGCGAAGCCGGCGTCGCCGTCGAGAAGAGCGCGGCCCTATGATCGATTTTACCGCTCAATCTGAGCGGATTTCCTCGCTTCCGTCGATCTCGGCGAAGGCCTAGGCCGTTCGGAACCAACCCAAGAGAGAGGCGATTACGATGGATGCAAAGACCGGCGAAATGGGTGGCTGCCCGGTAGAGCGCCCGACCACCGTCCGCTCGCTGCTCGGCCGCACGAACCGCGACTGGTGGCCGGAATCCCTCCCCCTCGAAATCCTCAACCAGGGCGGCCTCTCGCCCGATCCTATGGGCGCCGATTTCGACTATGCCGAGGCGTTCAACGCGCTCGATTATGCGGCGCTCAAGGCCGACCTCACCGCCTTGATGACCGACAGCAAGCCGTGGTGGCCGGCGGATTACGGCAATTATGGCGGCTTGATGATCCGAATGGCCTGGCACGCGGCCGGCACCTATCGCACCGCCGACGGGCGCGGCGGCGCCAACAGCGGCCAGCAGCGCTTCGCCCCGCTCAACTCCTGGCCGGACAACGGCAACCTCGACAAGGCGCGGCGCCTGCTTTGGCCGATCAAGCGCAAATACGGCAAGCACATCAGCTGGGCCGACCTCTTCATCCTCGCCGGCAACGTCGCGATCGAATCGATGGGCGGGCCCGTCTTCGGATTCGGCGGCGGGCGCCGCGACGTGTTCGAGCCGGAGCGCGACATCTATTGGGGCTCCGAAGAGCAGTTCGTCGGGCACCCGGACAACAAGACCCGCATCCTCCCCGAGGAGGAGCTGGAACTCGAGCATCCTTTGGCGGCGATCCAGATGGGGCTCATCTACGTCAACCCGGAAGGACCGGGCGGAGTCCCGGATCCGCTCCAGTCCGCGCGCGACATCAAGATCACCTTCGAGCGCATGGCGATGAACCACGAGGAGACGGTCGCGCTGACCGCCGGCGGCCACACCTTCGGCAAGGCCCACGGCGCGGGCGATCCGAGCCTGGTCGACGCCGCGCCCGAAGCCGCCGACATCGCGCTCCAGGGTCTGGGCTGGGCGAGCGCGCACGAGAGCGGCTTCGGCGAGCACACGATCACCAGCGGCATTGAGGGGTCCTGGGTGAACACTCCGACGGAGTGGTCCGAGAATTATTTCCGCCTGCTGCTCGACTACGAATATGAGCTCGTCCGCTCGCCTGCGGGCGCCCAGCAATGGCAGCCGATCAACCAGCGCGAGGAGGACATGGCGCCGGCCGCGCACGACCCGTCGAAGCGGGTGCCGACGATGATGACGACGGCCGACATGGCGCTGAAGGTCGATCCCGAGTTCCGCGCGATCTCCGAGAGGTTCCGGCGCGACCATAAGGCGTTCAAGGACGCGTTCGCCCGCGCCTGGTTCAAGCTCACCCATCGCGACATGGGGCCCAAGGTCCGCTACCTCGGGCCGGAAGTTCCGGAGGAGGATCTTATCTGGCAGGACCCGGTCCCCGCCGGGCGGGCGCCGTCGGACGGCGACGTCGAGGGCTTCAAGTCCAAGATCCTGGATGCGGGCTTCACCGTCGGCCAGCTGGTCAAGACCGCCTGGGCGTCGGCTTCGACCTACCGCCGGTCGGATCATCGCGGCGGAGCCAACGGTGCGCGCATCCGGCTCGAGCCGCAGCGCGGCTGGGCGGTGAACGAGCCGGCGGAGCTGGAGCAGGTCCTCGCCAGGATCGACGAACTTCGCGGGGCCCTGTCGATGGCGGACGCGATCGTGCTCGCGGGCACCGCCGCCGTCGAGAGGGCGGCGAGAGACGCCGGCTTCGACGTCGAGGTGCCTTTCGCCGGCGGGCGCGGCGACGCGACGCAGGACTGGACCGATGCGGAAAGCTTCGCGGTGATGGAGCCGGTAGCCGACGGCTTCCGCAACTACCTCAAGACCAAGCAGAGCGTGAAGACCGAGGAGCTGCTGCTGGACCGCGCTTCCCTGCTCGGCCTCTCGGTGCCGGAGATGACGGTGCTGCTCGGCGGCCTGCGCGTGCTCGGCGCCAACCACAAGGACGCGCCGGAGGGCGTGTTCACCAAGCGCAAGGGCCAGCTGACCAACGACTTCTTCGTCAACCTGCTCGACAACGACACCTTCTGGCAGGTGGTCGACGAGAGCGCCGACGAGGAGTTCATCGGCTACGACCGGGGGGGGCGGCAGGAGAAGTGGCGGGCGACCCGCACCGACCTCATCTTCGGGGCCAACAGCCAGCTCCGCGCCGTCGCCGAGGTCTATGCCGAGGCCGGCCACGAGGAGAAGTTCGTGCGCGACTTCATCAGCGCCTGGACCAAGGTCATGAACGCCGACCGCTTCGACCTGCCGCAGAATCCCGACAGCGTCGAGCCGATCGGAATCGCGGAGCCGGCCGAATAGGTCCGTCCTGTTCGGTTATCGCGAGGAGCGGAGCGGCCGAGCAATCCGCTTTCGGGGGCTTGTGCCTCTGAATTGCTTCGCTACGCTCGACGGCCGTGGCCGAACGCGGAGGCGTGATGCACCGGAGCGAGGTCGATCGCCTGGACCCCACCCGGACCTACTGGGTACCGGCGGTCGTGGCGCCGGGGCGCGACTGGGCAGGCGCGCCCGGCTGCCGGAGAGGTGCGAGGTTCCTGGTCGAGGGGAGGACGTTCCGGCCAAGCCGCGAGGAGTTCGACACCTTCGAAAGCGAGCTGAGCTGCCTCAGCTGGATCATGCTCCATCGAGCCGAGCTCAATCATGCTTTGCCGGGCGTGAAGGTGAGGCCGGTTCCTCTCGACCGCTGGCTGCTCGGGCTGGACTGAGCTCGCCGATGATCCGGCGGATCGCTCCGCCGAGCAGCTGGAACTCGTTCTCGCGCGGGCTCGATCGGCGCCAGATCAGAGCGATGCGCCGGAAGCCATGGTCGGAACGAAGCGGCTTCGCCTCGACTCCGGTACCGTCGAGAATGCCCGCCTCGATCGCCATCGCCGGGATGAAGGTAACGCCGAGGCCATTG
>DASPJJ010000027.1:0-67078 GCA_035628635.1 Allosphingosinicella sp. | reverse complement strand
CCCCCCGGGCGAGATGATGGGCAGCACCGGCGCCGCTCCTGCGGTCGTGATCGGCGGAAGCGGCGGCTTCGGCGGCGGCTTCGGCGGCGGCTTCTTCAGCGGCGGCTTCTTCGGCGGGTCGAGCGGCAACGCCTTCTTCGTCGCCTCGACCTCGACCGGCGGCGTCTCGACCACCTCGGGCGGCAGCTCGACCTCGACCTCGAGCGGCGGCAGCTCGACCAGCGCGGGCTCGTCCTCGACCAGCGGCGGCTCGACCTCCACGTCGAGCGGCGTTTCGACATCGACCGGCGGCGTCTCCACGTCCACGGGCGGCGTCTCCACCTCGAGCGGCGTCTCGACCTCGAGCGGCAACGTCTCGACGTCCAGCGGCGTGTCCACTTCGAGCGGCGTCTCGACGTCGAGCGGCGTATCGAGCTCGACTTCGACGGGCGGCTCGTCGAGCGCGAGCTCGGCCTCCAGCGCCAGCTCGGCGTCCAGCGCCAGCTCGGCCAGCTCGAGCGGCGGCAGCTCCAGCCACGGGCACGGAAGCTCCAGCCACGGCCACGGCAGTTCCAGCCACGGCCACGGAAGCTCGAGCCACGGCCATGGTAGCTCGAGCCACGGCCACGGCAGCTCGAGCCGCGGAAGCTCCGGCAGCTCGGGGAGCTCGGGCAGCAGCGCGTCCTCGGCGTCGTCCGCCTCCTCAGCCTCTTCGGCGTCGTCGGGATCGTCGGGCAGCTCTGCCTCGAGCAGCTTCGGCGGGACCTCGGCGAGCAGCGGCAGCTCCGCGTCGAGCGCTTCCTCGGCTTCCAGCGCGAGCAGCGCCTCGAGTGCGAGCTCGAGCGGCGGCACGTCGAGCTCGACCGGCGGGACCCCGGTCCCGGCGCCGCCGATGATCCTGCTGTTCGGCGCCGGCGCCGCGGCCTTGTTCGCCCGCCACCGGCTCGCGCGCAAGCCCGCCTAAGGGGCTCCCCTCGAGCGAAAGACAAGGCCTCGCCGGTCCGCCCGGCGGGGCCTTTTCCGTAGTGGTCGGCGCGCGCTTATTCGTGGGCGAGCAGGGCCTTCTCAATGTCCGGCACGGTCATGTTGGTAAGGTCCTTCGGGATCTCCGCGGCGAGGCGCTTCTCGACCTCCTTGTGATAATGCTTCCTGAGCTCGCCGAGCGTCTTGGGAGGCGCGACCACGACCAGCTCCTCGAAATCGTTCCTCAGCGCCCAGCGTTTCAGCATCTCCGCCGTGTCGTGCGCGAAGCGGTCTTTCTCCAGCTGGTGGAAATCGGTTTCCTCATATGCGCTGCGGCCGGCGCCCGGGCCGTGGCGGCTGCCCGCCTCGTCGGTCTTCAGGTCGACGTTTGCCGGCGCCTCGTGCTCCCGGTTCCGCTCGACGATCAGCTGCGGATAGTCCGAATCGCCCTCGTTGCGGAAGAAGAGCATCTTCTCGCCGTCGGCGACGACGACGAAGCTGTTGTGGGGAAGCCGCATCTCTTTCTCCTTCTGCTGCTTTGCCGGACCAACGCGCCGGGCGGCATGCGGGTTGCCCCCTTCCGCCGGCCCCGGCATATCCGGCTCGCGCCGGCCGCCGGCGCGATGGAAGGAGCTTCACGGCTGATGCGCGAGCAGAGGCGCGGCCCCGATCACGTGTTGCTGCGGCGCAAGAGTCCGCTCCCCGTCTGGGCGCAGCTCGCCTGGCGCCTGGCGCTCGTCCTCGGGCTTCTCGCGTTCGCGATCGCCCTGCACTGGATCGAACGGGACGGCCTTAGGGACCATCATGACGGCGAGGTCGACTTCGTCGACGTCATCTATTTCACGATGATCAGCATCACCACCACCGGATATGGCGATATCGTTCCCATCAGCGAGAATACGCGTCTGTTCGACGCCCTGGTGGTGACGCCGATCCGCATCTTCTTCGTGCTCATCTTCGTCGGAACCGCCTACACGTTCGTGCTGAGGCGCACCTGGGACAAATGGCGTATGGAACGGCTACAAAGGACTCTTTGCGATCACATCATCGTCGCCGGCGCGGGCACCAGCGGGTCGGAAGCGGTCGACGAGCTTATCGCGCGCGGCACCGAAGCCGGCCGGATCGTCGTCATCGACTGCGAGAAGGAAGCGCTGGAGCGAGCAGAGTCGCTGGGCTGCCTCGTCCTCGAAGCCGACGCGACGCGCGACAGGACTCTCCAGGAAGTCCGCATCCAGACCGCTTCGGCGATGATCGTCACCGCCGGGCGCGACGACACGTCGATCCTGATCACCCTCACCGCGCGCCACCTCGCGCCCCAGCTTCCGATCAGCATCGCGGTCCGCAACGAGGATAATGAGCTGCTCGCCCGCCAGGCCGGCGCGACGACCGTGATCAATCCGGTGAGCTTCGCCGGGCTGCTGCTGGCAAGCTCGACGCACGGCGCCCATATCTCCGATTACCTCGCGGACCTGGCCTCGAGCTCGGGCGGGGTCCGCCTGTCGGAGCGGCCGGTCCGCGCCGAGGAGTGCGGCAAGCCGCTCTCCGCGCTCACCCAGGGGCTCGGGGTTCGCTTCTATCGCGGCGGCGTGCCCCACGGCTATTGGGAAGCCGAAGCGGCGTCGCTCCAGCCGGGCGACGTCATCGTCGAGATCGTGCCCACGATCGAGAGGGAAGGCGGCCTGGCCGCCGACCCCGCTGCGAAGATCTAGATCCGGACCTGGCTGCCGACCTCGACGACGCGGTTGATCGGCAAGGCGAAGAATTCCATCGGGGATTCGGCGTTGCGCATCATCCACGCGAAGAGCTTCTCGCGCCACAGCGCCATCCCCCGCATTTCCGAGGAGAGCAGGGTCTGGCGCGAGAGGAAGAAGCTCGTGTCCATCATCTTGAACGGGAAGCCGCAATTGCTGACGCCCTCGAGCGCGGTCGGGACGTTCATCTCCTCCATGAAGCCGAACCTGAGGACGATCCGGTAGAAGCCCTCGCCGAGATCCTCGACCCGGCAGCGTTTGTCGGGATCGACCGTCGGCACGTCCTGGATATCGACGGTGAGGAAGATGCAGCGCTCGTGCAGCACCTTGTTGTGCTTCAAATTGTGGAGCAGCGCGTGAGGGACGCCGTCCGACTGCGAGGTCATGAACACCGCCGTGCCGGGCACGCGGATCGCCGACCTGGTCGCCGACTTGATGAACAGCTGGAGCGGGATCTCGCCCTCCCGGAGCTGCTTCTTGAGCAGCTTGCGCCCGGTCGCCCAGGTCGTGAGGAAGGTGAAGGCGATAAGGCCGATCAGCAGGGGGACCCAGCCGCCGTTCGGCACCTTGAGCAGGTTCGCCGCGAAATAAGCCGCGTCGACGGTGAAGAAGAGCGCGAGCAGCCCGGCCGCGACCCACCGGTTCCAGCCCCAGAGAGCGAACAGCACCACGGCCAGCAGGCAGGTGTCGATGAACATCGCCCCGGTGACGGCGATCCCGTAGGCGGCGGTCAGGTTCGAAGATGTCTTGAAGACGACGACGAGGAACACCACGGCGACGGCAAGCGACCAGTTGACCGCCGGAATGTAGATCTGGCTCGCGGCCGAGGCGCTCGTGTGGAGGATGCGGAGGCGCGGGATGTAGCCGAGGTGGATCGCCTGCTGCGTCACCGAGAATGCGCCGGAAATCACCGCCTGGCTCGCGATGACCGTGGCGGCTGTCGCGACCAGGACCAGCGGCAGGAGGAACCATTCCGGCGCGAGCAGGAAGAACGGGTTGTGGATCGCACCGGGGCTGCCGATCAGCAGCGCGCCCTGGCCGAGATAGTTTATCATCAGCGCCGGGAGCACGAAGAAGAACCAGGCATATTGGATCGGGCGGCGGCCGAAATGGCCCATGTCCGCATAGAGCGCTTCCGTCCCGGTGACGGCGAGGACCACCGATCCCATCGCGACGAAGGCGTAGAACTGCTCCTCCATGAAGAACTGGACCGCCCACCAGGGATTGAGCGCCCACATGATGCCGGGGGCCTGGGCGATCCCTGCGAGGCCGAGCACCGCGAGGGTCAGGAAGTAAGCGATCAGCACCGGCGCGAACAGCGCTCCGACGGCGGCCGTTCCACGGCGCTGGATCGTGAACAGGGCGACCAGGATCCCGATCGCGATCGGGATCACCCACTCCGCGAATCCGGCCTCGACGAGCACGAGCCCCTCGACGGCCGAGAGAACCGAGACCGCCGGCGTGATCATCGTGTCCCCGTAGAACAGGGCGCAGGCGAACACGCCGAGCAGGACGATCACCGCGCCCCACCGCGCCCGCTCGGTCTTGCGCGAAATGAGGGCGAGCAAGGCGAGGCTGCCGCCCTCGCCCTTATTGTCGGCGCGCATCAGGATCAGGATGTACTTCAGCGTCACCACGATCATCATCGACCAGAAGATGAGGCTGAGGACGCCCATCACGTGAAGCCGGTCGACGGGAAGCTGATGAGGTCCCGCCGCGAAAGTCTGGCGAAAGGCGTAGAGCGGCGAGGTGCCGATGTCGCCGAAGACGATCCCGATCGCGCCTGCCGTCAGCTTCAGCATTCCCGCATGGTGTCCGTCGTGCGGAGAGCCCACATGCGTATCGCGCACGTCCGGCAGGGTCCCGGCCGCGGGCGAGTCCTCAAGTTGCTCCCGATCGGTCACTCGAAAACCGCGCCTCCGCGGCCCCCCGCTGGGCCGGACGGCGCACTAGTGGAACGCGCGACGCGCTTCAAGCGGGCGCGAGCCGGGGCGGTCCGCTATCGCGGCGCTGCCGGCGCCGGCTGCGGAGCTTCGGTCGGCCCGGCGATCCGCGGCCAGCCGTCGCGCCAGAGGATGCGGTCGATCAGCATCACCCGCCGGGTGTTGATCTCCGCCGTCGGCGTCGAGCGCGGCTGCCGCGCGTCGACGGCGTGGTAGAGGATCCAGTCTCGGCCGCGCGCGTCGCGGATGAGGCTGTTGTGGCCCGGGCCGATCCAGATGCCGCGTCGCTCGAGCAGGACGCCGTTCCCGGCTAGCACCTCGAAGGGCCCGGTCGCGCTTCGCGAGCGCGCGACCATGACCGCATAATGGATGCCCGGCCCGCAGCAATTGTCGCCCGAGAAGAAGAGATAATAATAAGGTGCCCGCCAGAGGACCCAGGCGCCTTCGACGAGCCGGCGGTAATTGGCCGGGCTGTCGGTCGCGTCGACGCCGATCAGGTCGATCGGCCGGCTCCCCGCCGCGAACGAGACTCGATCCTCCGCCAGCTCCTGCACCTTGATCGGACCGAAGCCCGAACCCCAGTAGAGCAACCGCCGCCCGGTGCGCGGATCGTCGAACGACATCGGATCGATGTTGACGAACCCGGGCCCGCACTGGAGCGGGCGGCCGATATCGGTGAACGGCCCCTCCGGCCGGTCCGCGGTCGCGACCGCCAGGCACAGGCCGCGGGACGGGTCGGTCAGCGCGGCGTCGGGCTTGGCGGAATAATAAAGGAAGTAACGCCCGCCATGCTCGGCGACGTGCGGCGCCCAGATATCCTGGGTCCGCGAGGCCCAGGCCGGCTTGACGGGAAGCGCGTCGCCGAGATGGGCCCAGCGTACCAGGTCCCGCGACCGGGCGACCTGGACGTTGAACGTCCGCCCGTCGGCGCGAGTCGTCTGGGTGGCATAAGCGTAATAATAGCCGTCCGGCGCCCGCAGCACGGCGGGGTCGGGAAAGTCCTCGGCGAGGACGGGATTGGTGTACGAGGCCCCGGATTCGCTCGCCGGCCGGAGGCCGGCGCAGCCGAAAAGGAGAAGTGCCGCGAATGCGGCCGCAAGCTTGCCCATTCCCGCTTTGTCGCACCGCAGGCCGCCCGCCGCAACCGAGGCCTTTCACCGGCCCGCCCGGCTCGGCTAGAATGACGGGACGCTGGGGGACCTCATTTCGAGATGGCAACTGCATCACCGCCGCTGATTGCCGCCGACGGCGCCGCGCCGGCGCGACGCCGGCTGATGCCGAAGCTGTTCCGGCCCCCGCCGCGCTTCGCGCCCGAGCTCGAGGCCGCGTTCGAATCCGACGCAGCCGCGCGATCCGCGGGCGCGCGCCGCGCCGCCCTGGTTCTCGTCCTGCTGGTCTGGGTCGCCTATTTCGGCTGGGACGTCTTCCACAGCTACCGCAACAAGGAGATGCGCCAGTTCCTGGCCGAGATCTTCGCGCTGCGCGGCGTCGGCGCAGCGTGGATCGGCCTGTCCTTCCTGGCGATGGCGCGGCGCGAGCTCAGCGACCGCGTCACCGACTTCATCCTCGCCGCCTGCCTCTCGGTGCTCTACGTCCTCGCCCTGCTGATGGTGGCGGAGACGCCCTTCCCCTATAATTATCAATTCTACTTCATCTGCCTGCCGCTGATCATGATGTTCATGTTCGGCCTGTTCGGCACCCGCTCGCGCACCCTCTACGGCCTCGCCGCCTTCGCGATCGCGGCGAGCTTCGCCGTGCTGCCCTTCGCCCAGACGCTCGAATGGAACCCCGGGGCGGGCAAGACCTTCGACTATTTCCTGTTCCAGTCCTGGAACTATTATTTCCTCGCCTCGATCCTCTACCTCGTGTCCTTCGCGACGATCGCCTGCGCGGTGGCGGTGGAGCGTGAGCGGGCGGCGCGGGAGGTATTCGCCCGCGAGCACGAGCTTGAGGCGCTGAACCAGGCGCTTCGCGATTCCGAGCGCGACACCCAGGCCAAGTCGGCGGCCCTGGTCAAGGTTAAGGACGAGCTCAGGGCGCTCGCCGAGCGGCAGAACGTGGCCAAATCGAAGTTCCTCGCCGACGCGGCGCACGACCTGCGCCAGCCGATGCAGGCGCTGACCACCTTGCTCGCCGCGGCACGGCACGCGCTGGAGCGCGGCGACCGCGCAAAGTCGGCGGAGCTGCTCGCGCTCGCGGACGATGCCTCGCGGCTGACCCGGACCTCGTTCAACGCCGTGCTGGAAATCTCGCGCCTCGAATCCGGCTTCGTCTCGGCCGACTATTCGGTGTTCGACCTCGCTGCCCTGGTCGAGGAAGCGGTGGCGCCCTGCCTCACCTTCGCCGAGGAGAGGGGCGTCGAGGTCCGTCTCCGCGCCCCGCGCGGCCGCGTCCTCGTCCGCAGCGACCGCCATCTGCTCAGCCGCATCGCCGGCAACCTCGTCTCCAACGCGATCAAATATGGCGACTCGGCCAAGCCTCGCCGCGCCGTCATTGTCGGCATCGTCGCGCTCGGCAGCCGCGCGCGGATCGACGTCGTCGATAACGGCGTCGGCATCGCCGAAGCCGATTGGCCCAAGGTCTTCCAGCCGTTCGTCCAGCTCGGCAATCCGGAGCGCGACCGCGAGAAGGGTGTCGGCCTCGGCCTTTCGATCGTCAACGCGATCATGCCGCTCCTCTCCGAGCATCGGCTGGACATGCGGTCCCGCCGAGGGAAGGGGACGCGCTTTTCGCTCGAAGTCCCACTCGCTGGCGACGATGCCGCCACGGACGACGCCGCTCCCGCACTCTCCACCGAGGCGGGGCCGGACGTCGCGGGAACCTACGTCCTCTACGTCGAGGACGACCCGCTGGTGCGGCGAGCGACCGGCGCGCTCTTCGAGAGCCGACAAATCCTATACGAGGCCTACGCCTCCTTCGCTGAGCTCGCCGCCGCGCTCCCTTCGCTCGAGCGCACCCCCGACCTCGTCATCACCGACTATCGCCTGCCCGACGGCCGCACGGCGCGCGACGTGGCGCGCGCCACCGCCAAGGCGTTCGACGGCCCGCTTCCCTTGCTCGTCGTGACCGGCGAGATGGGCGCGATCGGCGGCGGCAAATGGCTCGGTTCGGGGCGGGTCTTGAGAAAGCCGGTCGCGCCCGAGATGCTGGTCGCGCAGATCAGCGCGCTTGCGCCGCCGCCGGAGCAGGGTACGGCTCGGGCCGCGGAATGACGATGCCGCGGCGCGAGACCTCGATCAGCAGCTCGGTCCGCCGCGCCACCTTGAAGAGGCGGAAAAGCCTGGGGAGATAGTCCTTTCGCACCGTCCCCTCCTCGATCCCCATGTTGCGGGCGATCGACTTGTTGGGGAGGCCCTGGCAGACATAATAAAGCACTTCGAGCGCGCGGCCGCTGATCCCGAGCGCGTCCGCGGGGACGGGCGCGGGCGGTGCGGAGGCGGCCGGCGTGAAGCCGCCGCGGCCGAGCACGTTGGCCGGCAGGAAGATGCTCCCCTGGAAGACGGTGTCGAGCGCGCGGCGGAACAGCCCTTCGCTGTCCATGTCCTTGAGGATATAGCCGGAGGCGCCTTCGTTGAGGCACTCCATCACCACCTCCTTCTCGGAGCGACCCGAGAGCATGATCGCGCGGGTGTCGAGTTCGCGGGCGCGCAGCCAGCGCAGGAAATCGAGCCCCGAGCGGCCGCCCTTGAGATCGATGTCGAGAAAGGCGATGTCGAAGCGCTCGGCCTCGACGCGCCCCACAGCCTCGTCGTAGGTCGCGGCCTCGCGGATCTCGGCGCGCGGCTCGCTGATCTGGATGAGCTCGCGCAGCCCCGCGCGGACCAGGGCTTGGTCCTCGAGCAGGAGGATGGTGATCGCGGACGGCCCCATGTCACGAGCGTAGCGGGGCGCCGCCGCCGCCGCCACCCGACAAGTGTCGGATCGCGGCAAGCCGACACCTGTCGGGCGCCCCTTCCGACACAAGCGGGAATGACCGCGTCCGTAACGATGGGCCACAAGCCCGGCATCGGACCGGCGCCTCGCCGGCCGCAAGCAGGGAGACACGAAATGACCATTTCCACCACCTTCGCCCGCATCGCATTCCCGCTCGCCGCCGTGGCGGCCGCCGCGCTCGCCACGCCCTCCGCGGCCCAGCGCAGCGCCGACGGCCTCGACCGCCGCGTCCAGATCGAGAACCGCTCCAGCCAGGCGATCCTCTACGTGCGCGGCTCGCCGACCTCCGACCCCAGCTTCGGCCCGGATCGCATCCCCGACCGCGTCGTCGGCAGCGGGCAGAGCACGGTGGTCGATTTCGACAACGGCACCCGCCACTGCCAGTACGACCTGCGCGTGACGCTGGCCGACGGCTCCAACATAGACCGGATGAACGTCAACGTCTGCCGGGTCAGCCGCTGGACGATCGCCGATCGCTCGAACCAGCTGCACTGATGCGGCGCGGGGGCGGGAGGGGCGCAGGCGCGGCCCTCCCGCTTCGCCCGAAAGCGCCGTCGGCGGCCGCTTTGCTTTTGCCGGGCTCGCGCAAAAGGAGTAAGCGACTCAGCGGGGGATGGGAGAGGGTCGCCTTGGGCGACACCCTCGGCGAAACGCCTCGGCAAACCGGGGCGTTTCGTTTTTCGGGAACCCTTTCCAAAATCGCACGTTCAAGCCGCATCCCCCCCAGGAGATCGGCTCCCCCCCCCCCGCCGATCTCCCCAAGCCCCGGCCGGAAACGGCTGGGGCTTTTTCTTTAGGACGAGACAGCGGCGGCCGCCCGGGCCGGCACTGGATATCTTGGCCTCGACGCCCTATCTGGCGGCCACTCCATGGCACTCCAGCTCCCCTCCCCGCCCAAGGTCGGCATGGTTTCGCTCGGCTGCCCGAAGGCGCTGGTCGATTCCGAGCGCATCCTCACCAAGCTGCGCTCCGACGGCTATGCCCTCTCGCCCGATTACGACGAGGCGGACGTCGTGCTGGTCAACACCTGCGGCTTCCTCGATTCCGCCAAGGAGGAGAGCCTGGCGGCGATCGGCGAGGCGATAGCGGAAAACGGGCGGGTGATCGTCACCGGCTGCATGGGCAAGGATGCGGACGTCATCCGCCGGCGCTTTCCCGGAGTGCTCGCAGTGACCGGGCCTGCGCAATACGAACAGGTGGTGGGCGCGGTCCACGAAGCCGCGCCGATGCCGCCCAACGCCTTCCTGAACCTGGTCCCCGAGGGCGGTCTCAAGCTCACGCCGCGCCACTACAGCTATTTGAAGATCTCCGAAGGCTGCAACCACCGCTGCAGCTTCTGCATCATCCCGAGCCTGCGCGGCGACCTCGTCAGCCGCCGACCGGACGCGATCCTGCGCGAGGCCGAGAAGCTCATCGCCGCCGGCACGAAGGAGCTGCTGGTCATCAGCCAGGACACTTCGGCTTACGGCGTGGACCTTCGCCACGCGTCATGGCCGTACAAAGGCGGCGAAGTGCGTGCCCACATGACCGATCTCGCCCGCGAGCTCGGCCGGCTCGGGGCGTGGGTCCGCCTCCATTATGTCTATCCCTATCCGCACGTTGACCAGGTCATCCCGCTGATGGCCGAGGGGCTGATCCTTCCCTATCTCGACATCCCCTTCCAGCATGCCAGCCGCAAGGTGCTCAAGGCCATGCGGCGCCCGGCCAATGAGGCGAAGGTTTTGGAACGCCTCAACGCGTGGCGCGAGATCTGCCCCGAGATCGCGATCCGCTCTTCGTTCGTCGTCGGCTTCCCCGGCGAGACCGAGGAGGATTTTCGCTATCTGCTCGACTGGCTCGACGAGGCGCAGCTGGACCGGGTCGGCGCGTTTCGCTTCGAGCCCGTCCAGGGGGCCGCGGCGAACGACCTCCCCGGCGCCGTCCCGGAGGAGGTCAAGGAAGAGCGCTACGCGCGCATCATGGAAAAGACGGAGGCGATCTCCGCGGCCAAGCTGCAGGCAAAGGTCGGCCGCACGATCGACGTGATCGTGGACCTCGCCGACGGCGAAGGCGGCGCCACCGGCCGCTCCCAGGCTGACGCGCCGGAGATAGACGGCGAAGTCCACCTCCGCGACTCAGCCCATCTCAAGCAGGGCGACATCGTCCCCGTCCTGATCGAGGACGCCGACGAGCACGACCTCTACGGCGTCCCCGCCTGACGCCCTCGCTCAGCGCGGCGCGCTCAGATCAGCTGCCGCTCCACGTGAACGAAGTCCGGATCCGGTACCAGGCGGGAGCCGCGCCGCCCGGGCCCTGCAGGTGGCCGGGAAGATGGCGGCGATAGAGGCGCTCGACATAGCTTTCGAGCCGCGCGCATTCATGGTCTTCCGGAACGATGTCGAGCAATTCGCCGCTGGGGCCGATGAGCAGGAGCGAATCGATCGAGACCCCACGCGTCCCCGGAGCGGTCTCGTCGAAGCGGCACTGACGCCGCCTCTCCATCTCGATGACCGGCAAGGTCACCCGCTCGTTCATCCCGGTCTCGCTGGTATAGGCGACTTCCGGCACGGTGCTCCAGTCGGCGGGCACGGCTGGGCGTTCCGGCGCCTGGGTCAGCATCAGCAGAAGTGCCGCGAGAATTTGCATGATCGGTCCCTTTCCTTCCCGGCGCCGCGTCGTCCTCCGGCGCGATGTGCGCACCTCATGACACAGGTTTCGCCGTTGCTCCAGCCTCTGATTTTTCCGCCATCTCCTTGATTAGACGGGATTCGCCGGCAGGACCTTCGCTTCCGCGGAAGCGCGGAGGCGCTTGCGCAAGGCGAAATAGAGCAAAGCGAAGACCGGGATCGCAAAAGTCAGGAACCATGGCCCGTACAGGTTCGGCTGGACGGCGCCTGCGCTCAGGACGTGGAAGGAGATGGGGAAGACCCCGGTCTGCCCGGTCGTCCAGTTCATCGTGAAGCCGACGAAGCCGACAAGGCAGCCCAATGTCCAGAGAGCTCGCCTGCGGATGCGCGGACCGCGCCAGATCGAGACGATCGCCGCGACGCAGACCAGCGGCATCGCGATGCAGACAAGCAGCCAGAGCCATTGAAGCGGCGACTTGCCGGAGAGGGTGAAAGCATGCTCGGCTCCGGGCCGTGACGCGAAGGGTGCCACGTTCCAAGCGACCACCCGCGCCGGTCCCCCGATCTGTCGGGTGACCACGGCCGCGAGGTACCATCGGCCTCCGCCGGAGCCTTCGAGGACGATCCGCTTCATAACGGTCGTCGAACCTGCATAAATGGTGTGCATATTGACGCCCGTCGCGCGCCAGCGGATTCGTCCCGGGACGAAGATCGTGCGGGCCTGGCCGAGAACGGGCTCCGTCTGCCGCCACGCTTCGGCTTCCAGCCTCGATTGCAGAAACGCCCTGTCGCCGGTTCGGATGGCCTCGACGAACCGTATCGCCTGGGCACGCTCCGCGTCGGTCGTCAGCCACCGGATCATCCGCTCCCGGCTGCAGCCGCCAAGAAGGACGGCGCAAAGAACGAGCAGCATCGGCAACAGGCGTCTCTGCAATCGGGCCTCCGGGCCAGTCCCTGCAAGCTCGCTTAATGCGGCTCGATTGGCTAGTGCCGCCGCCATGACCGATCTGTCCCCTCTCCTCCAGCCCGACAAGGGTCAGGCGGCAGTTCCGCTCGTCCTGGTCGACAAGGCCGGCTTCGAGACCTGGCTGAACGGCCAGCCGGCGGCCGTGCGGAGCGCGGTCGCCGCGCAGGGCTTTCGCGGCGAGGGCTTCCAGCTCGCTTTCCTGCCCGGCAACCGGGATTCGTGGTCGGCTTTGCTCGGCGTCGCCAATGTCGAAGAGCTCAGCCCCTGGTGCCTCGCCAAGGCCGCCGAGGCGCTTCCGGAAGCGACGTACCGCGTCGAGGCCCGCAGCCCCGGGCCGGCGGTGCTCGGCTGGCTGCTCGGCCAGTACCGCTTCGCCCGTTACAAGGAAGAGAAGGCGCCCAAGGGGCCGCGGGTGCTGCTGACTGACCGGCCGGCGGCGATCGAGGAGCATCTGGCGCTCGCCGGGGCGACCTTCCTGGTGCGGGACCTCGTCAACACGCCGACCGAGGATCTCGGGCCGAAGCAGCTCGAAGAGGCGGCGGCGGCGCTGGCGCGCGAGCTCAAGGCGGAGATCAAGGTCACTGCCGGCGCCGAGCTCGAGAGCGGATATCCGATGGTCGCGGCCGTCGGACGCGCCGCCGCGCCGGACCGCGCACCGCGCATGATCGAGCTCCGATGGGGCGACCGGCGGCACCCGAAGCTGGCCATAATCGGTAAGGGCGTCTGCTTCGATTCGGGCGGGCTCGACATCAAGTCCGCCGATGGCATGCGGCTGATGAAGAAGGATATGGGGGGCGCCGCCCACGCGCTTGCGCTGGCCCGGCTCGTCATCGGCCGCAAGCTCCCCGTACGCCTGCACGTGCTCGTGCCGGCGGTCGAGAACGCCATCTCCGCCGCCGCCTTCCGCCCGGGCGACGTGCTGCGAAGCCGCAAGGGGCTCAGCGTCGAAATCGGCAACACCGACGCGGAAGGGCGCCTGATTCTCGCCGACGCGCTGGCCCGCGCCGCCGAGGAGGAGCCCGGGCTGATCCTCGACTTCGCGACGCTGACCGGCGCCGCGCGGGTCGCGCTCGGGCCTGACCTCCCGGCGCTGTTCGCGAACGACGATTCGCTCGCCGACGCGATGCTCGCGGGCGGCACCGCCGTCTCCGACCCCTTGTGGCGGATGCCGCTCTGGAAACATTATGAGGAGATGCTCTCCTCGGACATCGCCGACCTCGGGAATATGGGAGAGGGCGGCATGGCGGGGGCGGTGACGGCGGCGCTTTTCCTCCAGAAGTTCGTGCCCGACGGCGTACCCTGGGCGCATCTCGATACCTTCGCGTGGCGCAGCGCAGCCCGGCCGGGCCGGCCGAAAGGCGGCGACGCGCTCGGCCTTCGCGCCGCCTTCGAGATGCTCAAGGCCCGCTACGGCGGCTGATCGGCGCGTTTTTGCGCTGAATTCTCAATAAAGTGCGAAACGAAACGCGGCCTGACTGGTTGTAGCTCCGAAACGTAGCTTCGAAGAGATCGGAGAAGACGGCCGTGTCCGACCGAGCGCTCAGAAGCTGGATGCAGACGCTGATCCGCTACGTCCGCTCCGGCCAGCCAGACCTCACCAATCGCCAGATGGCGCTGATGCTGTTGGTCTATCTCACCCCGGGCCCCCATACCGTCCGCGGCCTCGCGCACGTCCTCGGCGTCTCGAAGCCGGTCATCACCCGCGCCTTGAACACGCTCGGTGCGCTCGGCTATCTCCGCCGGGTTCGCGACGAGGCGGACCGACGCAACGTCTTCGTTGCCAAGACCAGCACTGGACAGGATTTCCTTGACAGCTTCGAACGCAATCTCGAGCAGGACGGCGCGCCGCGGAAGTCCCCGCGCGAGCGGGGCTTCATCCTCCAGCACGGGTGACCGTTTCGAGCTCGGGCGGTCCAGCGGCAGCCTGGACCCGCGTATCCACGCCTACCGGAGCGACATCGCCGACATTGCCCTCGCCGGCCGGATCATCGCGCCCCATTATGCGCGGCCGCTGATCCGCGCCTGCGGGCCGCATCCGACCGACCTGCGCGATGCCCCCGTCGACGAAGGTGAGGCCGTCTCCGAGCTGCTGCCGGGCGAAGAGTTCGCGGTCCTCGAATATTCGGGCGGCCGCGCCTGGGGCTATTGCGTCGCCGATCATAGGGTCGGCTATGTCGAGGCGATCGCGCTCACCCATCCGGTCGAGCCGACGCATATCGTCTGCGAGCTATCGGCCCCGATCCATCCCGAGGGCGCGGTCGCTTCGCCGGAGCTGTGCCGCCTTCCAATGGGCGCGCGGCTTCACGGGGAGGAGCGCGGCCCCTGCCTCGCCACCGAGATCGGCAGCGTGCCGCTCTGCTATCTGCGGCGGAGCGGCGAGTTCGAGAGCGACCCGGTCGCAGTCGCCGAACGGTTGCTGCGGACGCCCTATCGCCAGGGTGGACGCACCGCCCGCGGCATCGATTGCTCCGGCCTCGCCCAGCTCGCTTTCGGTCTCTGCGGCCTGCCTTTGCCGCGCGAAAGCGACCAGCAGGGCGCCCTCGGGGAGGCCGTTCCCGAAGGCGAGCGACTCCAGCGCGGCGACCTCGTCATCTCCGGCGACCATGTCGCGCTCGCCGTCAGCAACGATCTCGTCATCCACGTGGGGCTGGACACCAGGCAGGTGACCATCGAGCCGCTCGCCGCCGCGCGCCAGGAGGGGCACAATATCCGCGTCCGGCGGCTCGGCGTCTTTGTCTAACGCGCGGGCTGCGGCTGCTGCTGCCGGCGCAGGCGTTCCTCGCGGATCTGCCGCCAGCGCTGGTGGTTGCGGTTGTGCTCCTCGAGGGTGTTCGCGAAGATGTGGCCGCCGGTGCCGTCGGCGACGAAATAGAGCGCCTGCGTCTGTGACGGGTTGAGCACCGCCGCGATAGACTCCCGCCCCGGATTGGCGATCGGTCCAACCGGCAGGCCCGCGCGCGTATAGGTATTGTAGCCGTTGACGGCGTCGATCTCCGACCGCCGGATGGGGCGGCCGAGCGGACGCCCCCGTGTGATCGGATAGATGATCGTCGGATCGGCATCGAGCTTCATGCCGCGTCTCAGCCGGTTCGAATAAACGCCTGCGACCATTCGCCGTTCGCTCGCCTTTGCGGTCTCCTTCTCGACGATCGAGGCGAGCGTCACCGCCTCCTGAGGCGTCGTGACCACTGTGTGCGGGCTGCGCCGTGCCCACAGCCGCGCCAGCTCTTCGCGCATCGCCCGCTGCATCCGCGCCAGCACGGCGGCCCGGGTCTCCCCGCGCTGGTAGGCGTAGCTGTTGGGCAGCACCGAACCCTCTTCCGGCACCGCCACCGGACCGGTCAGGAACGGCGCCGCCATCAGCCGCTCGTGGACCAGCACCGAGGGCATCCCCTCCGGCACCGTCACCAGCCTCTGCAGCGGCCGGCCGTGCTGGAGGATGTCGAGGATCGCGGCGCCGCTTGCGCGCGCGGGGATCTCGAACTCCCCGGCCTGGATCGGGTCCGGCGAGCCGAGGAAGCGAGCGAGGCGGCGATAGGTGGCGGGCCCTGTGCGGATCAGCCCCTGGCGCGAAAGCTGCTCGGCGACGTCGGCGACGCTCGCCCCCTGCTCGACGACGATCGTCTTCGCTTCGCCCGACGGTCCGCTGCCGACCCACATCGACCAATAAGCCCAGCCGGCGAGCAGCGCACCGAGCGCGAGGGCGATCAGGACCAGCCGCTTCATCGCCGCGGCCCTCGGCTCAGAGAGCCTTCATCACCAGGCTGGCATTGGTGCCGCCGAAGCCGAAGCTGTTGTTCAGCACCGCCTTCACCTCCCGCTCCTTGGCGACGTGTGGGACGAGGTCCACCCCCCCCGTCCCTTCGCTCGGATTGTCGAGATTGAGCGTCGGCGGCACGATCTGGTCGCGAAGCGCAAGGATGCAGAAGATCGCCTCGACGGCGCCGGCGCCGCCGAGCAGGTGGCCGATCGCCGACTTGGTCGAGCTCATCGACAGACGTCCGACCTGGTTGCCGAACAGCCGCCGCACCGCGCCCAGCTCGAGCTCGTCGCCGAGCGGCGTCGAGGTGCCATGGGCGTTGATATAGTCGATATCCGAAAGATCGAGGCCCGAGCGCCTCATCGCCACTTCCATCGCCCGGTAGCCGCCGGCGCCCTCGGGGTGCGGCGCCGTGACGTGATAGGCGTCGCCGGACATGCCGTAGCCGACCATTTCGGCGTAGATCTTGGCGCCCCGCCTCTTGGCGCGCTCATATTCCTCGAGCACCACGACGCCCGCGCCCTCCCCCATCACGAAGCCGTCGCGGTCGACGTCGTAGGGGCGGCTCGCTTTCTCCGGCTCGTCGTTGCGGGTCGAAAGGGCCCGCGCCTGCGAAAAGCCGGCGATTCCGAGCGGACAGAGGGCGCTCTCCGCGCCGCCCGCGACCATCACGTCGGCATCGTCCATCGAGATCATCCGCGCCGCATCTCCGATCGAATGCGCTCCGGTGGAACAAGCGGTGACGACGGCATGGTTCGGACCCATCAGCCCGTAGCGGATCGACACCTGTCCGGAGATGAGGTTGATCAGCCGTCCGTGGACGAAATGCGGGCTCACCCGCCGCGGCCCCTTCTCGTGGAGAACGAGGCTCTCTTTCTCGATGCCCGGCAGACCGCCGATGCCGGATCCGATCGAGACTCCGGCGCGGAAGCGCTCCTCCTCGCTCATGTCGGTGAGGCCGGCATCCTCGAGCGCCTGTCCGGCCGCGTCGAGCCCGTAGACGATGAAGGGATCGACCTGGCGCTGGATCTTGTGGTCGACGCGCTTGCCGGGATCGAAGCCATATTCATGCTCCGGCGGCTTCACCTCGCAGGCGATCTGGCAGGCATAATCGGTCGGATCGAAGCGCGTGATGCGGGTCGCGCCGCTCTTCGAGGCGAGGATGTTCCTCCAACTGGTCTCGATGTCGCCGCCCAGCGGCGAGACCATACCGAGACCGGTGACGACGACACGGCGCATTTCAAACTCCTTGGGTCGGACAGGCAAACGGCCCCCCGCCGAGGACGGGGAGCCGCTTATCTCGAGACCGGCTCGATCATCGCTCGGCCGGCATACGGACCGCCCTCAGGCCTTGTTGTTGTCGATATATTCAATGGCGTCGCGCACGGTAGTGATCTTCTCGGCAGCGTCGTCCGGAATCTCGACCCCGAACTCCTCCTCGAACGCCATCACCAGCTCGACGATGTCGAGGCTGTCGGCACCGAGATCGTCGATGAAGCTCGCATCCTCGGTCACCTTGTCGGCCTCGACGCCGAGATGCTCGACGACGATTTTCTTCACCCGATCGGCGGTCTCGCTCATGGTCACCTTCCTCCTGTTCGTCTTTGTCCTGTGCCCTAGCCGCATGGCCGGGCTTCGCGCAAGTGGGCCGCGGCAGACCCGTGCGAAGGGAGCGAGCGCCGCTACTGGACCGCGAAATCCGCGCGGCTGGTTTCGACC
This sequence comes from Allosphingosinicella sp., assembly GCA_035628635.1. Classification (GTDB taxonomy): domain Bacteria; phylum Pseudomonadota; class Alphaproteobacteria; order Sphingomonadales; family Sphingomonadaceae; genus Allosphingosinicella. The sequence continues at coordinate 49,457 of DASPJJ010000027.1, read as the reverse complement.
GCGGCCCGATACTGCAGGAACATGCCGAGCAACTCGGCCGTGTCCTCGCGCTCGTCCGCCTCCAGACGCTGCCGCGTCGCGGCATCGAGGCGGTTGTAGAAGGCGACCATCGCTTCGGGCGCCGAGTCCGTCCGCGAGGCGGCGATCGTCTCCGGGTCGGCGAGCAGCCGCTGCTCGATCGCGGCGACGTCGACGCCGCGCTGCTCCAGCGAGGCGCGCGTCTGGCGCGAGCCGATGAAGGCGAGGTTGTAGACGATCGACAAGCGCGCGGCGCCGGCCGACCAGCCGTGCCGAGCGACGCAGCCGTCGACGCTGCGATAGAAGACCTGCATCGCCGGCTCGGTCGGCCGCCCCTGGCGCCGCACATGGTCAACCAGCCCCTCGCGCTCCGATGCATTGAGCGCGTCGGCGGGGCAGGTGATCTGGGCGGGGTCTGCTGCCGCGGCCGGGAAAGCGAGGCCCGCCGCGGCGATAAGAGCGAAAGACAGATGCCAGGGCCGCATGCAAGCTCCTTTCGGGGTCGGGCCCGAGCCTAGACCGGGCGCGGCGCGGGGCCAAGCGCTCAGAACATGCCGCCGTTGACGTGGATCGTCTGGCCGGTGACGTAGCCCGCCTCGCGGCTGGCGAGGAACACGGCCGCGGCGCCGATATCCTCCCCGGCGCCGAGCCGGCCCGCGGGAACCCGGGCGAGCAAGGCCTCCTTCTGCGCGTCCGGCAGCACGTCGGTCATGGCCGACTGGATGAAGCCGGGCGCGATGCAGTTGACGGTGATGTTGCGGGTCGCGACCTCGAGGGCCAGCGCCTTCGACATGCCGACCAGCCCCGCCTTCGACGCGGCATAGTTCGCCTGACCGGCATTGCCGGTCGAGCCGACCACCGAGGTGATCGAGATGATCCGCCCGTGGCGCGCGCGCATCATCGGCTTCAGCGCCGACCGGGCGAGCCGGAACGCCGCCTCGAGGTTGATCCGGATGACGTCGGACCATTCCTCGTCCTTCATCCGCATGGCGAGATTGTCGCGCGTGACGCCGGCATTGTTGACTAGGATGTCGAGCTTCCCGAAAGCCTCAACGGCCCGCGGCACCAGCCCGTCCACCGCCTCGGCGTCGGACAGGTCGGCGGCCAGCGCGACGTGATCGCCCCCCAGCTCCCGGCGAAAAGACTCGAGCTTCTCCGCGTTCGAGCCGGAAACGGCCAGCCGCGCCCCCTGCCCCGCCAGCGCCCGCGCAATCGCCGACCCAATCCCCCCCGAAGCCCCGGTCACCAGCGCCGTCATTCCACTTAGGTCGAACATCATTTGCTCCTTGGATTCTGGTTCACGCGAAGGCGCGAAGGCGCGGAGGGGTGGTAGTCGTTTACGATCCGCCGCGGCCCTTCTTTCAAAGTTTCGCCGCCAAAGTTGATCAGGAGGCTGAGGGGTTGCTTCGTCAGGCGAAGATAGGTGAGCAATTGCTTTCCATGAGCGGCATTAAGCCGCTCGACTGACTTCACCTCGACCAACACGCGGTGATCGACGATGAGGTCCACCCGGAATGCGGATTCAAACCGGAGGCCGCGATATTCTATATCGACAGCCTGCTGCCTAGAGACCGTGTAGCCTCTGCCTTGAAGCTCCGCAGCGAGGATCGCTTCGTAGACGCCTTCGAGCAGGCCCGGTCCCAAATCGCGGTGCAATTGCAGCGCGGCGTCAACGATGTCAGCCGAGATGGTCTCTGCATCGCGCATCTCTTCGCGCCTCCGCGCCTTCGCGTGAACTAAATTTCTCTTACCAGTGCGTCGATGTCGTCCATCGAGACGATGCTGGTTGCGCGGGCGTCGGGGGCGATGCGTTTGACCATGGGGGCTAGGACCTTGCCGCCGAACTCGACGAAATGAGTCACGCCCGCTGCGGCCATCGCGGCCACGCTCTCGCGCCAGCGCACCATGCCGGTGACCTGCTCGACGAGCAGGCGGCGGATCTCGGCCGGATCCTGGACCGGGGCAGCGGTGACGTTGGCGTAGAGGGGCACCGAGGGACGCCCGATGTCGGCGTCGGCGAGCGCCCGCTCCATGGCTTGGGCGGCCGGTTCCATCAACGGCGAATGGAAGGGCGCCGATACCGGCAGCAGTACCGCCCGCTTCGCCCCCTTCTCCCTGGCGATCTCGAGCGCGCGCTCGATCGCGCCGCGATGGCCGGAGAGGACGACCTGGCTCGGGTCGTTGTCGTTGGCGACCGTGCAGACCTCGCCCTGCGCGGCAGCCTCCGCGACCGCCTGGGCGATCGCGAGATCGGCGCCGAGCAAGGCCGCCATCGCCCCCTCGCCGACCGGAACCGCCTGCTGCATGGCCTGGCCGCGCAGCTTGAGGAGCCGCGCCGCTGTCGCGACGTCGAACGATCCCGCGGCGGCGAGCGCGCTATATTCGCCGAGACTGTGGCCGGCGACGAAATCGGCCTTGGCGATGTCGATTCCCGTGACGCGGAAGGTGGCGAGCGCGTTCGCCATGATCGCGGGCTGCGCATTCTCTGTCAGCGTGAGATCCTCGATCGGCCCCTCTGCCATCAGCCGCGCGAGATGCTGCCCGAGCGCCTCGTCAACCTCCTCGAACAGCATGCGGGCCGTCGCCGACGCTTCGGCCAGCGCCTTGCCCATGCCGACCGACTGGCTCCCCTGCCCGGGGAAGATGAATGCGCGCATCGCGGGTCCCTTATCGTCCGGGCGCCCGCCTAGAAAGGCGGGGCGGCCGTGGCAAGGCTCCCCGACCGACGCCGGGTCAACCGGCTGGTAAGCACCCCGACGATATCGCGTCTCGCCGAGGGGGAGAGGATATGGCCGAAACTGGCGATTTCGCCGACCGGTGGCGCGCGCGGATGCTGAGCACGGAACCCGTCGACCGTGCCGCCGTCGAGACGTCGCTTCGGGCGCTCTACGCCGCAGCGCAGCTCGGCGAACCGCGCCACTTCCTTTGGTACGATTCGCCGCTCGGGGCGATCTGGGCGGTGGCGGCGCTGGCCGGGCGGGAGTCGGCGATCGCCGGCCTCCTTCCCGGCAGCGGCGTCGCGGCGCGCCGCTACGAGGAGGCTCGTCGGGACGTCCGCGACCGGCTCGGAGTCGGCGACGACGCGGAGGCGCGAGCAGGCGCGGGGCGATGGCTCCACTCATCTTTCGGCGACATGCGGCTGGCAACCGCCCTGATGCAGGAGCGGATCATGTTCCTGATGGACGTCATCGGCGACGGCTTCCCCGATTACATGTCGGACATGGACGATCCCGCGACGGCATCGCTGAGGGCCGACGAACTCCGCTTCTTCGGCCGGCATGGCGACGGAATGCTGGTCGACGCCGCCGCCGCAGCCGGCGCGGCGGACATCCGGCTGCTCATGGGCACCTCGGAATATGCCAACGAATACAGCCAGATCGGCAGCTACGCCGAGATTGCGCGCGACGAACAACTGGTGCGCGCAAGGGGCGCGACGCCCCCGCCGCTGATCCAGGCTTTCTGGGACGTGGCTGCGGGAACGGGCATGTGGTGGCCGTTCCGCAATGCGGTGGTCCTCGCCGAGCGCCCGACGAAGGTCGAGCGCGCAGCGGGCGAATCGCTGGTCATGGCCCTTCGCGACGGGTTTGCCGCAGGCGGGCGGGCGGAACCGGCGAAACCCAGGTCCGCGGCGCCAAAGCGGAAAGTCGAGAGCGCACCGATCCTTTCGGTCGAGCTGCCGCGCGATCCTGCGGCGCGCATCGCCCGCCTTCGCGAGGAGGCGCCGAACCTGCCGCATTTCGAGCGCTACCTCGCCGGCGAGCACGAACAGGTCTGGAAGGACCTCGTCGCGGCGAAGGCCAGGGTGCGGACGGCGGAGCATGCCGCCGATGCCCTGGCGGTCGCCTACGAGACGATGGACCGCGTCGCGCGCAACGTCCGCACGCTGGCCGGGCGGCTGGACGCGATCGGCTACAAGTTCGTGGCCCCGACCGCGCGGGCCGGGCTGATCGGGGGTCTGTTCGGCCGCCAGCCGGCGCCGCACGCACCGCACGTCCCACCCGGCCCCGGCGTCCGTGCCGAGATCGCGGAGCTCGAGGAGGTGGCCGGGGGACCGCTGCCTTTGTCGCTGCGCGCCTTCTACGAGGTGGTGGGCGAGGTGAACTTCAACGGCGAGCATCCGACGCTTGCGCCGCGCGACTCCCGCATCCTGCCCGATCCCCTGATGGTCGATCCGGTCGAAGGCGCGCTCGCCTGGCTCGAGAATTTCGACGAGGCGGAAGACGCGAAGGAAGTCTCGATCGCCCCGGACGCGCTTCACAAGGCCGACATCAGCGGCGGCGGCCCCTATGTCGTGCGCGTTCCCGCGCCGGTCGCCGACGCGCCTTTGCGCGACGCGCCGTACAAGCTCGATTTCGTCGGCTATCTGCGCGTCTCCCTCCATTGGGGCGGGTTTCCCGGCTGGCAGGAAGCCGGCGCCTCGGCGCCGCCGGAGATCGCTCACCTGCGCGAGGGACTGATCGCTTTCTAGGCGCCGAGCGCGCTTTGCGGCTTCCTCCGCGCGCGAGGCCCGTCTAGGCTCGCCACCCGGGGGCATTGCAGCATGAAACATCTCGTCGTCGCCGTTATCGCCCTCGCCTTGGCGGTGGCGCCCGCCGGCGCGCAGGAGCCGCGTCCGCCGGACGTGCCGCTCTGGAGCATGGCCGCGAACGGCGATGCGATCCAGAACGACCTCGGCTTCGTGCTTCCGCCCCGGATCGGATCCTTCGAGCGACGGGGCTTCACCTCGACCCGGCCCGACGGGGCGAGCGTCATGACCTGGTATGAAAGTCCAGGCGGGCGCACGAAGCTGCGCATCCTGATCCAGCTCCGGCCCGACGTCCTCGGCCTGCCCATTCCCGGGGCGGACGGGGTCGAGCGGAACTGGCGTTTCCTGCAGCGCATCGGGGACGCCGAGTTTCCCTCGGCGCCGCGGGAGACCATCATCGACGGGCCGCTTCTCTGGGGCACGCCCGACCGGCCCAACGGCCGCATCCGGATGGTCCGCTTCTCAACGCCGGGCGGGCCGGTTTCACAGGGCATATGGTATCGCAATATCGGTTCATGGGCCGTCGTTGCGGTGGCGCAGGGAGCCGACCAAAGCGAGGTCGAGAGCGCCGGCGCCGCCGCGATGATGCTGCCATGGCCGCGGGCGCCGCTGACCGCCGAGCTGCGCGCAACCGCATCGCAGTTCCTCCGCACCGCCCGCGACTGCCCCCGGTTCGATCGGACGGGCACGGGCCGCCCCGTCGAGGGGAGCGGCGCGATCCGGGCCATGATCGGCCTCGGAATCGGCGTCACCTTGCTCGATCAAGCGCGCAATCTCCCCCATCCCGTGTTGCAGCCGGACCGTTATTGCCGCATCGAGACCTTCCGCGTCGGCACTCAGGACGTTGTGGCGCTCGGCTGGGAGGGGGACACCAACGGGTATCCGGCGGCGCGCTACGCCTTCATGGCCGCCGACGGCACTGCCCTTTTTCAGGTCGAGAGCTTTTTCTCGGGGCAGGAAGTGCCGCCGGAGCAGAGGGCGGGGATCGAGCGGCTGGTCTGGCTGACCGCCAGCAATTCGCGCCGCGCAGCCGCCATAGGGGTCTTCACTAACTGGCCGAGCTATGAGGATGCGAAGGCGCTCGCGATTTCGGCGGACGACGCTGCCCCGATCGTCTCGGTCTCTCATCCCGCGGCTGGTCTCGTCATCGATGCCGATCCCGCGCGGACGCGCCAGCCGCGCTAGCCGCGAAAGCCTTGTATTTGCGGCGCGCTCTGCTATGTGCGCCGGGTCCGGGGCTGAGGCGCGTCCTCCAGCCCCGGTTCAATTTGAGACGACAGCCGGAGGGGCGTCCGCATCGGGCGGCGTCAGCGATCGGCCAAGACAAGGAATATGCGCACATGCCGCTCTACGAGCATGTCTTTCTCGCGCGCCAGGACCTCGCCCAGGCCCAGGTCGACGCGCTGGCGGAAACCGCCACCAAGATCGTCGAGGACAATGGCGGCAAGGTCGTCAGGACCGAGACCTGGGGCCTCCGCAACATCGCCTATCGGATCGCGAAGAACCGCAAGGCCCATTATGTCGCGCTCGATTTCGAGGCCCCCGCGGGCGTCGTCGCCGAGCTCGAGCGGCAGACGCAGATCAACGAAGACGTCATCCGCTACATGACGATCCGCGTCGACGCCCACGAGCAGGGCCCTTCGGCGATGATGCGGAGGGGGGAGCGGGACCGCGAGCGTGGAGACCGTGATCGGGGAGACCGTGGTGATCGCGGCGGCCGCGGCCGCGACGACGATCGCGGTGACCGCGGCCCGCGCCGCGCCCGCGAAGACGCCGTCGAAGCGTAAAGAGAGAAGGATCAGCACATGGGTCGCCCATTTTTCCGCCGCCGCAAGTCCTGCCCCTTCTCGGGCAAGGACGCTCCCCGGATCGACTATAAGGACGTCCGCCTGCTCCAGGGCTTCGTCTCCGAGCGCGGCAAGATCGTCCCGAGCCGGATCACCGCCGTGTCGGGCAAGAAGCAGCGCGAGCTGGCCACCGCGATCAAGCGGGCGCGCCATCTCGGCCTTCTCCCCTACGTCGTGAAATAAGGAGCGCGAGCAATGGAAGTCATCCTGCTCGAAAGGATCGAGAAGCTCGGCGCCATCGGCGACGTGGTCAACGTGAAGCCGGGCTTCGCCCGCAACTTCCTGCTGCCCAACGGCAAAGCGCTTCGCGCCAACGAGGCGAACCGCAAGGTCTTCGAGGCCAACCGCGAGAAGATCGAGGCGACCAACGCCGAGCGCCGCTCGGCCGCCGAGAAGGATTCGAAGACCATCGAAGGCGCTTCGGTCCTGCTCATCCGCCAGGCCTCGAATACCGGCCAGCTCTACGGGTCGGTCTCCGCGCGCGACCTCGCCGAGGCGCTCGAGGCGCAAGGCCACAAGGTCGCCAAGAACCAGATCGTGCTCGATCGGCCGATCAAGGCGCTCGGCGTCCAGGACGTCCGCGTCGCCCTCCACCCGGAAGTCTCGGTGACGATCCGCGTCAACGTCGCGCGTTCGCCCGAGGAAGCCGAGCTGCAGGCGCAGGGCGTCGACGTCATGGCCGAGATGTTCGAAAAGGACGAAGCCGGCTTCACCGAGGATTACGACCCGAACGCCGAGCCCGGCGCGACGGCCGAGGCTTCGGGCGACGCTGCCGAGACCCCGGAGACGGAGGAATCGAGCGACGACGACGAGGGCCAAGCCGCCGGCGCCTGACGGTCGCAGTCATCGCAAGGAGAGGCCGCCCGCTGGAGAGAGCAGGCGGCCTTTTCTATTGCTGCTCGTCGACCACGCCGACCGACGGGGTGCTGGCATGTTCGTGGCGGAGGTGCCAGCCGTCGTCCCCGCGAGTCCAGAGCGACGTGTAGCGCTCGCTATGGGGAAAGGTCCGGCCGCCGGCCGTCACCTCGCCGTTGAAGCGCCCGGTGACCACAGCGACGCGGCCGAGCCAGCGCACCCGCACATCCTCGCTGCCGGACGACCTGATGCGGACGCGGCCGGAGGTCAGCTGCGCGATGGTGCCGGCACGATCCCGGATCGTTGCCTCAGCCGTGATGTAGACATAGTCCGGCGCCAGGATGCGCTCGAGCGCGGCACGGTCGCCGGCGACGATGGCGCGATCATAGGCCGCATTCGCCGCACGCAGCCCCTGCTCGTCCCTTTCCCGTGCGGAGCCGCAGGAGGCGGCGAGCAGCGCCAACATCGGGCCGAGGCGTCTCATTCGCCCATCTGCCTCAAGGCGGCTCCGGCGCCGCGGCGGATCACCAGGTTCCTGATCTCGGTCATGTCCTCCATCGCGAAGCGAACCCCCTCGCGGCCGAGGCCGCTGTCCTTGACCCCACCATAAGGCATGTTGTCGACCCGGTAGCTGGGGACGTCGTTGATCACGACGCCGCCCACTTCGAGCCGGTCCCAGGCGTCGAGCGCCTTGAACAGGTCGCGGGTGAAAATGCCCGCCTGGAGCCCGAACTTGCTGTCGTTCACCTCGGCGAGCGCCTCGTCGAAGCGGCTGAAGCGGGAGAGGATCGCGACCGGGCCGAACGCCTCCTCAGTGTAGACCGCCGCGCTCCGGTCCACCCCCTCCAGCAAAGTCGCCTGCAGCATCGCGCCCTTGCGTTCGCCGCCCCAGAGCAAGGTCGCACCGCCTTCCACCGCCGCGAGGACCCAGCCGTGGAGCCGCCGCGCCTCGCCTTCGCTGATCATCGGGCCGATGAAGGTGTCGCGGTCGTGCGGGTTGCCGTGGACGAGCGTCTTGGTCTTGTCGACCAAGCGGTCCCTCAGCGCCTCGTAGATCCGCTCGTGGGCGATGATCCGCTGCACGCCGATGCAGGACTGGCCCGACTGGTAGAAGGCGCCGAAGACGATGCGCTCGACCGCGTCGTCGAGATCGGCGTCATGGTCGACGATCACCGCGGCGTTGCCGCCGAGTTCGAGCACCACCTTCTTCTTGCCCGCCTTGGCCTTGAGGTCCCAGCCGACCTGCGGCGAGCCGGTGAAGCTGAGCAGCTTCAACCGCTCGTCGGTGGTGAACAAATCGGCGCCGTCCCGGCTCGCCGGCAGCACCGAGAAGGCGCCCTTCGGCAAATCGGTCTCGGCGAGCACCTCGCCGATGATGATCGTGCCGAGCGGCGTGCGGCTGGCGGGCTTTATCACGAACGGACAGCCGACCGCGATCGCCGGCGCGATCTTGTGCGCCGCGAGGTTCAATGGGAAGTTGAACGGCGAGATGAAGCTGCACGGCCCGATCGGAACCCGCTTCCAGATGCCCTGATAGCCTTTGGCGCGCGGGCTGATGTCGAGCGGCTGGACCTCGCCGGTCATGCGCACGCTTTCTTCGGCGGCGATCCGGAAGGTGTCGATCAGCCGGGTGACCTCGCCCTCGGCGTCCTTGATCGGCTTGCCGGCCTCGACGCAGAGCGCGAAGGCGAGCTCGTCGAAACGCTCCCTGAAGCGCGCGACGCAGTGGCTGAGCACCGCCTGCCGCTCGTAGCTCGGCATCGCCGCCATCGGCTCCGCCGCCTCGGCCGCCGCTGCGATGCCCGTCTCGATCGTCGCCGCGTCGGCGAGGGCGACCCGAAAGGCGACCTCGCCGGTGAACTTGTCCGTGACCTCGAGATCCGCGTTCGGCTGCTTCGCCTCGTTGGCGAGGTAGAGTGGGTAGGTGTCGCGCAGCTTCAATGAAAACCCTCCGTACCATACGTCCGTCGATTCAATCCCGATTGACCTCCTGCCGCAGGATCTCCATCCACCGCTTCAGTTCGAGATCGCGGCCTTTGTCCGCCGGAAAAAGGATATGCCACTCCGGAAATTCGATGTCGCGGACGCCGATAAATAAGCCCGTCTCAGCCTCGTTTTGCTTCCCTTGCATGTAATTGGCAACGGCAACGCCGATCATCGCGTTGGTGCCGATATTCCCGATAGGGCGGATGGCTCCGCCCGACATGACCTTGAATTCCCAAGTGCGAACATCCGCGTATTTATATTCTTTCTGCACCGCGACCCTGTTAAAAACGCCGCGGAGACGGATGATCTGCTGCTCGGAATCGAGTGCGATTTCGGTGTCCTTGCAGACGTGGCGGTATTTCCACCTCGGATCGTCCGAAGCAGCTGCCCCTGGCGCCGCCGCACCCGAGCTGTGCGGACTCCGCTTGATGAAAAACAGTGTCACGGCGCCGACCAGCACCAGAAGAATGAGAAATTCCATTTCTTCCCCCATTTTGGATGTCTGCTACATCGAAGTCCTATCCACTCAGATCGCCGTCGGGTGCCCGATGGTCCAGGCTCCGCTGGCCCAACGCCTCAGACGCGGGCGCTCAGCTCCTTGATTTCCTTGTTCAGGATGCGGTCGTTGTCGGCATAGTCGATCGGACAGTCGATCAGGTGCACGCCTTCGGTCGCGAGGCAATGGGCCAGCAGAGCGGGGAGCGCCTCGGCGCCTTCGACGCGGTGGCCGCGGGCGCCGTAGCTCTCGGCATATTTCACGAAATCGGGGTTGCCGTAGGTGAGGCCCCAGTCGGCGAGGCCCATATTGGCCTGCTTCCACCGGATCATCCCGTAGCTGTTGTCGTTGAGGATCAGCACCGTGATGTTCAGCTTCAGGCGGACGGCGGTCTCCATCTCCTGGCTGTTCATCATGAAGCCGCCGTCGCCGCAGATCGCCATCACCTTGCGGCCGGGATAGACCATCGCCGAGGCCATCGCCGACGGCAGCCCCGCCCCCATCGTTGCCAGCGCATTGTCGAGCAGCACCGTGTTCGGCCGGCGGGCGGGATAGTTGCGCGCGAACCAGATCTTGTAGACGCCGTTGTCGAGGCAGATGATGCCGTCCTCCGGCATCGCCTCGCGGATCTGGCGGACCAGGCAGGCGGGAAAGACCGGGAAGCGCATGTCCTCGCACATCGAGGCGGCATGCTCGACCTCGGCGGCGCGGGCGCGGAGCATCGGCTCGAAATCCCAACCGGCCGACGGCGCGATCGCCTCCTTGATCTGCCAGATTGCGTTGGCGATGTCGCCGATCACCTCCACCTGCGGGAAATAGACGGGATCGACCGAAGCGGTCTGGGTCGAGACGTGGATCACTTGCGCGCCGCCGCGCGACATGAAGAAGGGCGGCTTCTCGATCACGTCGTGCCCGACGTTGACGATCAGGTCCGCGGCCTCGATCGCGCGGTGGACGAAGTCGCCCGAAGACAATGCCGCGCAGCCGAGGAAGCGCGGATGCGTCTCGTCGACCACGCCCTTGCCGAGCTGGGTGGTGACGAACGGGATTCCCGTCTTGTCGACCAGCTCGGTCAGCATCCGCGACGTCATCTTGCGGTTGGCGCCCGCCGCGATCACCAGCACCGGCGCTTTCGCCGCCTGGATGCGCTCGACCGCGACCCGGATCGACTTCTCGTCCGCGAGCGGCCGGCGGACGAAGCTGCGGCTGAGCGGCGTCATCCCGGTCTCTTCGTCGGCAATGTCCTCGGGAAGCTCGAGATGGACCGCGCCGGGCTTCTCCTCCTCGGCGAGGCGGAACGCCTCGCGCACGCGGCTCGGAATGTTGTCCGACGAAGCGAGCTGGTGGGTGTATTTCGTGAGCGGCCCCATCATCGCGACCACGTCGAGGATCTGGAAGCGCCCTTGCTTCGATTTCTTGATCGGCTTCTGGCCGGTGATCATCATCATCGGCATGCCGCCCAACTGGGCGTAAGCGGCGGCGGTGACGAAATTGGTCGCGCCGGGGCCCAATGTCGCGAGGCACACCCCGGCCTTCCCGGTATGGCGCCCGTAGGTCGCGGCCATGAAGCCGGCGCCCTGCTCGTGGCGGGTGAGGATCAACTCGATACTGTCCGACCGCGAGAGGCTGTCGAGAAAGTCGAGATTCTCCTCTCCCGGCACGCCGAACACATATTCGACGCCTTCCTCCTCCAGGCACTGGATGAACAGGTCCGAGGCTTTGGTCATGGCGCCGTCTCCCCCCGCCGGCGGCGAGGCTAGAGGAGTTTGCCGCGGCTGTCATCCGACGCGCCGAAGAGCGCCGGACATCCTGCTTGAAAGGCTCCGGCACATTGAACATAGTCCGGCAGTGTCCCGCCTGCCGGCTCAACCGGCGGGGCGGAACGGGGGGCGTATCATGCGGCTCAATCGCGAACTTGCGATCGCATTCGGGTCGCTCGGCGCCGCCATCGCCGCCCTGGTCATCCTCCTGATCGGGGTTCCTTCCGCGGAGGCGCAGAACGCCGCTTCCGCTCCCGGCAGCGCCTTCGTCGGCGTCGCGACCTGCGGGGGAACCACCTGCCACGGTCGCAGCGAAGGCAACGGCGCGGTGGTGCGCCAGGACGAGCTGATGATCTGGCAGGATCCGGCGAGCCCGGCCGGGGCCCACAGCCGAGCCTTCAACGTGCTGAGCTCGGAGCGGTCTCGGGCGATCGCGCGCCGGCTCGGCATCCCCAACGGCGACGCAACACGCGCCGAGATGTGCCTCGGCTGCCATGCGACTCCGGCGCCGCCGGCGCGGCGCGGCCCGCGGTTCCAGATCAGCGACGGCGTCGGCTGCGAAGGCTGCCACGGCGCGGCCGGCGGCTGGCTCGCCACCCATTATGCCGTCGGGGGCACCCACCAGGCCAACGTCTCCCGCGGCATGGTGCCGCTCGACCAGCCACGGGCGCGCGCCGCAATCTGCCTCGACTGCCATTTCGGTAGCGCCGACCAGGGCCAGTTCGTCACGCATCGGATCATGGCGGCCGGCCACCCGCGCATCGCCTTCGAGCTCGACCTCTTCACTACCCTCCAGGCGCACCATAGCGAGGATGCGGATTATCATGCCCGCAAGGGTCGGCCGAACCCGGTCCGGACCTGGGCGATCGGCCAGGCGATGGCGCTGGAGCGCTCGCTGACCCTGTTCGCGAGCAGCGAGCGCGGCACCGAGGGGCTGTTCCCCGAATTCTACTTCTTCGACTGCCATTCCTGCCATCGCCGGATCTCGGACGATCCCCGCTTCGAGTCCACCGCCGTCGCCAATCCAGGGCGGCCGATCCCGCAGGGCATGCCGCCTTACAATGACGAGAACATGATCATGCTGGCGGCGGCGGCGCGGGTGGTGTCGCCCGATCTCGCCGCCCGCTTCGAGCGCGACAGCCGCAATTTCCACCGCGCCGTCGCCAGCGACCGGATCACCGCCGTCCGCGCCGCAGCCGCCTTGCGCGAGAGCGCGCGCGCGCTGGCCGCGGCGTTCGGATCGGCGACGCTGGGACCGCCGCAGACCTTCGCGATGATCGACGCGATCGCGAGCAGCGCGATCTCCGAGCGCTTCACCGATTATGCGGGCTCCGTCCAGGCGGTTATGGCCACCGACACCCTGCTCTCCGCTCTCGTCTCGAGCGGCTCCGCCTCGCCCGCGCAGGCCAATGCGATCCGCGCGGACATAAACCTCGCCTACCAGGCGGTGCGCGATCCCAATCAATACGATCCGCGCCAGTTCCGCGCCTCCCTGGGACGCGCCGCGGCGGCGATCCGCAGGCTGAGATGACGCGCCGCGCCGCCTCCGCGCTCGCCGCCGCCGGCCTCCTGCTTGCCGCCTGCGGCGGGGGAGGCGGCGGCGGCGGAGGAGGCGGAGGCGGCGGGCCGCCCTCCCCGCCGCCGCCACCGGCGCCCCCGCCGCCCCCGGGCGGCAATTACGCGGCGCCGGCGCAGGATCGGCTGAGCGTGGCCGACGTGCAGCAGGTGATCGCCAACGCCGTCGGCGAAGCGAGCGCGCGCGGCCTCCCCGCCAACATCGCCGTCGTCGACCGCGTCGGCAACGTGCTCGCCGTCTTCGCGATGAACGGGGCGAACCAGCGGCTGCTGGTGCCGCCCGGGCCGAACGGCTCCACCCACGATCTGCAGGGCGTCGACGTGCAAGGCGCTGTTGCCGGCGCGATCGCCAAGGCGGTGACCGGTGCCTACCTCTCGTCCGCCGGCAACGCCTTCTCGACCCGCACGGCGAGCATGATCGTCCAAGAGCACTTTCCGCCGTCCGCCGCGACGGTGGGGCTCGAGAGCGGGCCCTTGTTCGGGGTGCAGTTCAGCTCGCTCCCCTGCTCCGATCTCAGCGCCAGGTTCGGCGCGCCGGGACCGGCCGCTCTGATCGGCCCGAAGCGTTCTCCGCTCGGCCTCGCCGCCGATCCGGGCGGCTTTCCCCTCTACCGGAACGGCGTTCTGATCGGCGGCGTCGGGATCATGGCGGACGGCCGTTACGGCTTCGATCCGGAGGTCCGCGACGTCGACGGCGATCCCGAGGAGGCGATCGCGCTCGCCGCCACGCGCGGCTATGAAGCGCCGCTCGAGATCCGCGCCGACCGGGTCAGCGTCGACGGCACCTTGCTGCGCTACAGCGATGCCGAGCCGGGCGATCTCGCGAGCGGCGCGGTCCAGCCCTTCGCCGCGATCAACGGCGCGGCCGGCACCCTGGTCAGCGTCGGCGGATATTATAACGCGACCGGCGGGGTCCTTGCCGGCACCGCTTACGGCAGCGAGGCGTCGGGGGTGCGGCCGGCGAACGCCGCCGAGTTCGCCAACAGCGACGCCTTCGTGCTCACCGACGGAGCAGGCGCCAACCGCTTCCCGATCCGCGGCGGCACGGAGACGGGGATCCAGCCGCTCGCCGCCTCGGATGTGCGCGCCCTGCTCGAGGAGGCGTTCACGATGATGACCGCGGCGCGCGCGCAGATCCGCCGTCCGCTCGACAGCCGCGCGCAGGTGACCATCTCGGTGGTCGACACCAATGGCGCGGTGCTCGGCATCGTGCGCTCGCCCGACGCGCCGATCTTCGGCATCGACGTGTCGCTGCAGAAGGCGCGCACGGCGATGTTCTTCAGCCACCCGGCAGCGGAGACGCAGCTGCTCGCCAATCCCGACGCGGACGTGCGCAGCTTCGTGGCGGCGGAGCGCGCCTTCTTCGGCAGTTTCGCGGCGTTCAGCGGCCAGACCGCGTGGCCCGCCCGCGCGATCGGCAACATCCACCGCCCTTATTTCCCCGACGGCGAAGTCGGCCGCCCGCCAGGGCCCTTCTCGCGTGCGATCGCGGAGTTCAACCCCTTCTCGACCGGCCTGCAGTCGGCGCTGATCGAGGCGGACGTGCGAGCCCATGTCGGCTTCATCCTCGGCGGCGGCGCCGACGTGCCGCAGCAGTGCGGCAGCGCCGCGCCCGGGCCGAACCGCACCGCAAACGGCATCCAGATCTTCCCGGGCGGAGTCCCCGTCTATCGCAACGGAACCCTGGTCGGCGGCATCGGAGTCTCCGGCGACGGCATCGACCAGGACGACATGATCGCCTTCCTCGGCACCCACAATGGCGGCGTCAGGACCGGCTTCTTCGGCAATGCCGACCCGGCGATCCGCTCGGACCGGATCGTCGTCCGGGTCGGCGGCAACGACGTGCGCCTGCGCTATGTCGGCTGCCCGTTCGCGCCGTTCCTCGGCTCCAGCGACCAGAATGTCTGCCAGGGGCGCTGAAAATGGCGCTGGCGGCCCCCCTCGTCTCGTTGCTTTCCTCCGCGGGATTGGGCCTTCTCGCCGATCTCCCTCAGCAACCGCCCCCGGAAGCGGGGTGGTGGCCGGGACAGCAGCCTCCGGCCGCACGCCCCGAGGAGCAGAGCGAGGACCCGGAGGGCCGGCGCCGGCCGGGCGTGCCGCAACACGATCTTCCCGACCCGGTTGTGCAGGAGAATCCCGGCGCGATCCGCTCGCCGCCGCCGGAGGCCTTCCCGACCGACCAGATCCCCGTCCCGGACCGCTGGCGGCTGATCCAGTCGCTCGGCGTGGTGCGCGAGCGCTGGTGGGATCCCTACAACCAGAACACGCTCAAGGGCGACCGCCCGCTCTGCGTCGGCGAGGAGCGGCCGCGCAGCCGCGGCTGCCGGCTGCAGCATGCGCTCGGCCTCCACGGCGAAGACTGGTTTCTCGCGGTTAGCGCCGTTTCCGACACCGTGATCGAGCCGCGCACCTTCCCGATTCCGGTCGGCGTGCAGACGACCCAGCGGCCGGGTAGCCTCGACGTGTTCGGCCGCAGCGAGAGCCTCGTCCTCGCCCAGACCTTCATCGTCGGCGCGGCTTTGATCCAGGGCAGCACCGCCTACATGCCGCCGCACCGCGAATACCGGATCACCCTCGCCGTCCAGGCCAATTATGTCGACGTCCCGGAGCGCCGCATCCTGTTCGTCGAGCCCTCGCGCCCGAGCCATCGCTTCGACTATGCGCTCGGAGTCCAGGAGCTGTTCGTCGACGACCATCTCAGGAACGTGTCGGACCGCTTCGATTTCGATTCGATCCGGATCGGCATCCAGCCCTTCCAGTTCGATTTCCGGGGCTTCCTGTTCAACGACAACCAGCTCGGCGTGCGGCTGTTCGGCAACCGCGACAACAACCGCTTCCAGTACAATATCGCGGCGGTCTGGCGGCTCGAAAAGGACACCAATTCCGGGCTCAACAACATCCTCGAGTGGCCGCGGCGCGACTGGGTCCTCCACGCCAACCTCTTCCGCCAGGACTTTCCGTTCGTCGGGATGACGAGCCAGGCTAGCGTCACCTTGAATGTCAACCGCGAGCGGTCCGACATCGAGGTGGACGATAACGGCTTTCCGGTGCGGCCCGCGCTTATCGGCACCCTGCGCGGGCGCAATTACGAGGTCGCCTATCTCGGTTACGGCGCCGACGGGCGGATCGGGCGGATCAACCTTTCGGCGCAGCTCTACGGCGCCTTCGGCTGGGACCGGCAAAGCGTCTTCACCGGCGAGACCGCACGGATCACCAGCTTCTTCGCCGCCGCCGAGCCGAGCTACGACATGAACTGGATCCGCCTGCGCAGCGCGGCGCTCTACGCGAGCGGCGACGGCAATCCCTATGACGACAGCCATGGCGGCTTCGACGCGATCTTCGAGAATCCGGTCTTCGCCGGCGCCGACACCAGCTACTGGATCCGGCAGTCGATCCCCTTCGCGGGCGGCGGCCGCGCAATCGGCCTCAACGGCCGCAACGGCATCCTCAATTCGCTGCGCTCGTCCAAGGAGCAGGGCCAGTCCAACTTCGCCAATCCGGGCACGATCCTGCTCGGCGGCGGCGTCGATTTCGACATCACGCCGACGATCCGCGTCTCGGCCAACGTCAACCATCTCTGGTTCGCCCGCACGGCGACGCTGGAGGCGCTGAGGATGCAGGGCACGATCGGCAGCGACATCGGCTGGGACGTTTCCGCGGCCGCGATCTGGCGTCCGCGCATGACCCAGAACCTCGTCTTCCGCGCCTCGGCGGCGGTGCTGCAGCCGGGCCGGGGCTTCCGCGACCTGTTCGAAAATAGCGAGCGCCAGGACCGCTATTATTCGGTCCTCTTGAACGCGATCGTGACCTACTGATGCGGCGGCTTCTCCTCGCAGCGGCGTTGATCGCGGCCGGCCTGCTCGGCACGGCGCAGCTGCAGGCGTCGGAGAAAGAGAAAGCGGTCGCGCGCGACTACAGCCTGGTCCGCTTCGGTGCTGCGCCCCGGACCCAGGATCCCGCGCAGGCGGAGGCGCAGAGCGCCGGCTGCGTCTCCTGCCATACCGCCAGCGACGCGCACACGATGCATGCGACGCCCGCCGTCGTCCTCGGCTGCGTCGATTGCCACGGCGGCAACCCGCGGATCGTCGCGCCCGCCGGAGCGACGAACGATGCCGGGCTTCGCGACCGCGCCCATGTCCTGCCGCGCTATCCCGGCGCCTGGCATTTCCCGTCGAGTGCCAACCCGCGCCGCTCCTATACCCTGCTCAACATCGAGGCGCCGGAGTTCGTCCGCTTCGTCAATCCGTCCGATTACCGCGTCGCGCGCGATGCCTGCGGCGCCTGCCACCTGGAGATCATCGAAGCTGCCGAGCGCTCCCTGATGGCAAGCGGCGCGATGCTGTGGGGCGGCGCGGCCTACAATAACGGCATCATCCCGTTCAAAAACTACCTGTTCGGAGAGGCGTACACGCGCTCCGGCGAGCCCGCCCGCATCCAGTCGCCGGGGGTGACGCCGGGCCAGATCACGCCGGAGCAGCGCGCCCGCGGCGTCCTCGCCGAGCTCTACCCGCTGCCGACCTGGCACGTCGTTCCGCCCGGCGACATCTTCCGCGTGTTCGAGCGCGGCGGCCGCACCATCGGCACCCAGTTCCCGGAGATCGGCCTCCCCTCGCCCTCCGGATCGATCCAGCGGCTCGAGGAGCCGGGACGGCCGGACGTCCGCCAGTCGAACCGCGGCCCCGGCACCGGCCTGCGCGTCGCCATCCCGATCCTCAACATCCACAAGACGCGCCTCAACGACCCCTTCATGTGGTTCATGGGCACCAACGACCAGCCGGGCGACTACCGCCATTCCGGCTGCTCCGGCTGCCACGTCGTCTACGCCAACGACCGCGAGCCGCGGCACAGCCTCGGCTATGCCGAGCACGGCCGCGACGGCCAGACCGCGACCGTCGACCCCGCCATCGCCAATTTGACCGAGCGCGGCGGGGAGCACGGAGCGCCCGCCGACACCAACCACGCGGCGGTCCGCGAGCGCGGGCACCCAATCCGCCACGTCTTCACCCGGGCGATCCCGACCTCGCAGTGCATGGTCTGCCACATGCACCAGCCCAACATCTTCCTGAACTCGTACCTCGGCTACACGATGTGGGACTACGAATCCGACGCCGACCTGATGTGGCCCGGACCCGAAAACCGCCTCCCGGCGCGGACCCCCGAGGAGGAGAGCCGCTTCCGCCAGCAGCGCTACCCGACCGCGGCGCAGGTCCACGAAGTGCTCGAGCGCAACCCCGAGGGCGCGGCGCCGCGCGGCCTCTGGGGCGACGAGAGCTTCCTGCGCGAAGTCTACGACCGGGTGAACCCGATCGCGCGCCATACTCAGTTCGCGGACTATCATGGCCATGGCTGGAACTTCCGCGCCATCTTTCGCCGCGACCGCGAGGGCAATCTCGTCGACGAGGACGGCCAGCGCATCGCGCCGGGCGATCCGGACACCTTCCGCCGCGGGAATGAAGGCCTGTTCGTCCCCGCGGGGACCAATCCGGGCCGCGCGGTGCACATGATGGACATCCACGCCGAGCGCGGGATGCAATGCGCCGACTGCCACTTCGCCCAGGACAGCCACGGCAACGGCTTCATCTACGGCGAGGTCGCCAACGCGATCGAGATCAGCTGCCGCGATTGCCACGGCACCGCCCGCGCTTTTGCCAACCTGCGCACCTCGGGGCCGGCTGCTCCGCCGAACGGCACCAATCTCGAGCTGCTTCGCAACGAGGACGGCCGCCGGCGCTTCGAGTGGCGCGACGACGAGAACGGCCGGCGCATCCTGGTCCAGCGCTCGATCGTGGATCCCGAGCGGGAATGGGTGGTGAGCCAGGTCCGCGACAGCGTCGACCGCTCCCTGCCGTCCTGCCTTCCCGCCTCGCAGGGAATGACGGGGCCCTGCTTCAACGAACTGTCGGCGCGCTCCAAGCTGATGTCGCGGAGCGGCGCCGAGACCGGACGCTACGTCTTCGGATCGGGCGTCGCGGACGGAGACCTCGCCCATCCCGACGACGGCATGGCCTGCTTCACCTGCCACCTCAGCTGGACGACCTCATGCGCCGGCTGCCATCTCCCGATCGAGGCCAATTGGCGCACGGCCTCCCATCGTTACGAGAGCGAGGAAACCCGCAACTTCGCGACCTACAATCCGCAGGTCGCGCGAGAGGACATGTTCCAGCTCGGCCGGCACATGACCACCCGCGGCAACATCATCGCGCCAATCCGGTCGACTTCAGCCTTGATCCTGAGCTCGACCAACATCAATCGCGAGCGCATCTACGTCCAGCAGCCGCCGATCTCGGCGTCGGGCTATTCGAGCCAGGCCTTCGCCCCGCATTTCCCGCACACCGTGCGCCGCACCGAGACCAAGCAGTGCAGCGACTGCCACGTCAGCGCGGCGAACGACAACAATGCTATCATGGCGCAATTGACGCTCCAGGGGACGAACTTCGTCAACTTCGTCGGCATGCACGCCTGGGTCGGCCTGCGCGGCGGGTTCGAGGCGGTGCGGGTGACCGAATGGGACGAGCCGCAGGCGGTGATCGGCTCCTACCTCCAGCGCTTCGCCTACCCCGATTATTACCGGATGCACGTCGAGCGGAATCGGCGGGAGCTGATCAACTGGACCCGTGGGGGCCGGGGCTCGCGCGAGCAATTCGCCAACGTCGTCCAGCGCACCGGCGGCGCGGTCCGCTGCATCCAGCAGCGCGGCGAATATATGTTCGTCGCCGAAGGGCGCGGAGGCTTCCGGGTCTACGACGTCGCCAATATCGGCAACAAGGGCGTCTCGGAGCGGATCGTCACCGCGCCTTTCTCCTCGCTCGGCCACGACACCGATATCGACAGCCGCGACGCCACCTGCGTCGCCTTGCCGACCAACCAGCCGGTCGCGCCGACCCGCAACGCCCAGATGGCGCAGACGCAGCGCCCGCAGCCCGACGGGACGAGCATCAGCCTGCTCGAGGAGAATCAGGAGCAGCCCATCCACCCGCTCTACAGCTACGCCGTCGTCACTGACGCCGAGGAGGGCCTCATCCTGGTCGACGTCAACACGCTCGCCGACGGAGACCCGCGCAACAACTTCCTGCGCCGCGCCGTCACCTGGAACGAGGGGAACGTGCTCGCCGGCGCGCGCCACGTCACCCTCGCCGGCCGCATCGCCTATGTCGCCGCCGCCGCCGGCCTCGTCGTCGTCGACCTGGACGACCCGCTCCATCCGCGTCACCTGGCGACGGTGCCGCTGCGCGACGCCCGCGCCTCGGCGATCCAGTTCCGCTACCTCTGGGTGACCACCGCCGACGGCGTCCAGCTGCTCGACGTCACCGACCTCTCCCGCCCGCGGCTCATCCCCGAAGCGACCTTCGCGATGGCCGACGCGCGGCGGCTCTATCTCGCGCGCACCTATGCCTATGTCGCGGCGGGGGCCGACGGCCTCGTCATCCTCGACGTCACCAATCCCGAGCGGCCGCGGGGTGGGCCGCCGATCGCGTGGCCGGCCGGCCAGGCGCCCGACGCCAGCGACGTGATCGTCGGCTCGACCAACGCCTCACTGTTCGCCTACGTCGCCGACGGGCGCAACGGCTTCAAGCTGTTCCAGCTGACCAGTCCCGAGAGCCAGCCCAATTTCTACGGCTTCTCGCCGCGGCCGGTGCCGCAGCTGATCGCGTGGGCGCGCACCCCTTCCCCCGCTTTGGCTCTCTCCAAGGGCCTCGACCGCGACCGCGCGGTGGACGAGACCGGCAACCAGATCGCCGTCTTCGGCCGCCTCGGCTCGCGCCCCTTCACCCGCAGCGAGATGGAGCGGCTGTTCCTCAATCGCCGCGGGATTCCCTACCGCGTCGTCGACCGCGGCTCACTGGAGGATTGGATGGAATGACGATCATGATTGCAGCAGCGGCTCTGCTCGCTGCGGCCCCGCCGCAAGCCGCTGATCCGCAATGGGTCGATCTCTTCGAGCTGCCCGACGGGGCGATGACCTGGTACGACCCAGCCTCGGTCGTTCGCGGTGATGGTGGGATACGGGTGCGGCTGCGCGCCCGGCCCGGACGCTCCGCGCCGCCAGGGCCGCGCGAGTTCAACTCGGTCGAGGAGATCGATTGCCGCCGTCGTGCGGCAAGGACGATCATGCTCGTCGCCGACATGGACAATGGCGAGAGCATTACCGTGCCGATGGAGGAGGAGGAAGCGGAGGCTATCAATCCGAACTCGCCGCTGGCCGCGCTCCATGCGATCGTCTGCCCGCCGTCTGAGGTCTGAGCGGCGGCAATAACCAGCCGTTAAGCAGCCTCTGTTAGCCCGACCGGTGCAGCGTAGAGGAGCCGGTGTTGAAGCTGATCGTGATGAAGCGCGGCGGCCAGCCCGGGCATTATGCGATCAACCCGGATCTGGTGACCTATGTCCGCTCCTCGTCGGGGCCCTTCACCGACATCCATTTCGGCGAGCATCTGGTCTCCGTGGAAGGAACATTCCAGGAGGTCATCGCGAAGCTGACCGGGCAGTTCGATCAACTGGCGCAGCCGCCGGTCAAGAACTGGATCAAGGCGGGCTGACCAAGGCGGGGCTCAGCCGCGGCCTTTCTTCTCCGCACTGAGCATCCGCACCAAAGGCTGGAGCTGCGGCGTGTAGGTGGCGAGGACCTCGTGATCCTCGGCCGTCTCGAAATGCGTGACGAGCTGGCGGCCGTTCCACAAATGCAGGGCGTAAGCGGGCGGATCGGAGACGATCATCGCCCTGCCGTCGGGCCGCTCCGGATCGATCGGCATCAGATCGAGCGCGACCTGCGGCGCCGTCGAGGGGCAGACGGCGAGCGTCGTCCCGGCCCATTGCGCGATCACCGCACGATGGAGGTGGCCGGCGATCATCGCGACGATATTGTCCTGAGCGGCCACGATCTCTCCCAGCCGCCGGGTCCACTCCGCGTCCGGATTTTCGGTCATCCAGCTAAGGCCCGTCTCGATCGGCGGGTGGTGCAACACGATCAGGGTCGGACGCTCGGGCGCTTCCGCGAGCCGCGCGCGCAGCCAGGCCGCGCGCGTCTCGCAGAAGCCGCCGCCGTGGCGCCCGACCTCGAGCGTATCGAGGACGATGATGCGCAGCGGCAGATCGTCCAGCGCATAATGGATGAAGCCGTCGCCGCCTACCGGCGCCTCCGGGAAGACGAGCCGGAACGGCTCCCGGCTGTCGTGATTGCCCATCGCCATGAAGCAGGGAAAGGGGAGGTCGGCGATCGCTTCGCGAAGGCGGCGATAGGAGATTTCGTCGTCGCCCTCCTCGGCGAGGTCGCCGGTGAGAAGGAGCAGATCCGGCCGCGGCCGCATCGCGACCAGCGCCGCCAGCGCGCAGTCGAGGCGCCTGCGGTTGAACTCCTCCTCATTGCCCTGGTCGAAGCCGAGATGGAGGTCGGTGACCTGGGCGATCAGCAGGCGTTCGCTCGTCATCTGCGCCCTCCCGCGGGCTCGGGGCGGACCTGGATCGTCGTCCTCTCCCAGCGCCGCCCCCGGACGCGCTGGCGAAGCAGCATCGCCGGCACCCCCTCATCGGCATGATAATCATGGCACATCGCGCAGGTCGAGGGCACCTCCCCCGACGATTCGCCGCCGTGGCAGGTGCGGCAGGTCTCCAGCCGCGGCAGCAGCAGGTCGTTGGCCGACCGCGAGCGCTCCGCGCCGTGGCAGGTGGCGCAGTCGGTCTGGCGGTGCGGCGCATGGTCGAACCAGCCGTGCAGCATATAGCGCGTCGGAAAGGCGACCGGCCGGATCCGGTAAGCCGACGAGCCCAGCGGCGGGATCTGGACCTGATGGCAGTCCCAACAGGCGCCCCCGGGCGAGAAGACCGCCCGGATCGCGCGGTCGGCGGCGCTGCCCGAGCCGGCCAGGGCCTGGGCATATTGGATGGCACTGCGGATTTGCATCACGTCGCCGGGCCGGCGCCGCGCATCGGGGCCGAGCACCGACGGACGCGGCGGCACCCGGCCGCGATGATATTCGCGCAGGTCCGCGACGACCTGCTCGGGCGAGCCGTGACGCAGCGTGCGGACGGTCCCGCCGACACGATCGAAGGCAAGCGAGTGGCACATGCCGCAATCGGCCTCCATGTCGACCGGCTGGAAACGCGTGCCGTCCGGCGTCGGCACGTGACAGTCGGCGCAGGCGAGGCTGTCGCCGAAGCCGAACTGGCCGCGCAGGCGCCGCCCCATCTGCGCGACTCCGCCGTCGCGCGCGAGATGGAGCGCATGAGGGAAGCGCAGGTTCGAATTCTCGCTCGGCCGGCCGGCGAGCGACACGCGCTGCATCACCGGGACCTCAGCGTCCCAGCGGATCAGCACGCTCGGCTGGAATTCGGGGTGCGCCGTGGCGAAGTCGCCGGCGTCCCCGAGCCGCGTGTCGGGCAGGCGCTCGCGCAGCCCGCTGTGGCAATCGGCGCAGAAACGCTGCGGCGTGGGTGCCATCTCCTGCGGGCCCTCATGCTCGGTGTGGCAGTCGACGCAGCGGCCGGGCGTCAGGCCGAACGTCTCCTGGACGGCGAGCTGGAAGCGGCCCCAGCCCTCGACGCCGGGCCGCGCGCGGGCGAGCCGGGCGCGGTCGGCATGGTCGTGGACGCGGACGTGGCAGGTCTGGCAGGCCTCGTCGCGGACCGAGACGAACGGCGTCACGTGGCAGGCGGCGCAATCCCTCTCGAGGCTCGAATGGACCTGGCTCAGATGGCCGCTCAGCCACATCCGGTCGGGCTGGAAGCCGCGGGCCGCGTCCTGCCGGCGGTGCTGGACGGTCCAGATCGGCCAGGCGAGGAAGACGCCCAACACGAGCAGCACCAGGATCCAGGCGAGCGGCCGCTTTCCGGGCATCACCGAGGCGACCGAGAAGCGGCGCTCGTCGGCCTTGCCGAGCTGCGCCTCGCCCTCGGTCACCCGCTCGACCGCGACCTCGACGTCCGCGGCGCCGGCCGCGGTCGGCAGGAACCGCAAGATGTGGCTGCCGATCCTGATGTCGCCGCCGGTGCCGAGCGGGAGCGCGCCGCGCGCGGCCTTGCGGCCGTCGAGCTCGATGGACACGCCCGTCCCCGCTGCGATTTCGAGCCGGTCCGCCGTCCGCAGTATCTCGGCATGGCGCAAGGCGACGGCGAGGTCGGTCAGGTGGACGTCGCTCGCCGGGTCGCGGCCGACCGTCAGCCGCTCGCCTTCGACCCGCGCCGTGCGGACGATCTCGCGGCCCTCGGCGCTGCGCGAGACGGTGCGAAGGAGGAACGCCATCGCGGCCCTACCAGTAGAAGAAGACGCTGACGACGTGCGCGGTGAGCGCGGCGATCGTCGCGAAGGTGACGGGCACGTGGACGAAGAGCCAGATCTCGAGCAAGGCCCGGATGCGCAGGTGCCGGCGGATGCGGCCGAGCGCGGCCGCCTTGCGCTCGAGCAGATCGACGACGCGCGCGGTCTCCGGAGTTGCCGGGCGCGCCCGCATCGCGCGGAGCGCCGCCGCGTTGCGGCAGTTGGAGTAATTGCCGCTGAGCCGCCGCACGAGGCTGCCGCGGAACGGATCCTCCGCCAGCGACAGGCGGACGATGCCGGCCTCCTCCTCGTCCAGAGGCTGGGCGGCGGCCTGGAGCTGCTGGTCGATCTTGACGACCGCGTCGATCATCTGCGGGCGCGTCATCTCGGCGCGGTTGTCGCTGAGCTCGTCGGGCAGCGTCGCATAGACCGAGATGCCGTAGATCCCGGAGAGGACGACCACCATCATCAGCGCATAGGCCAGAGTGTGGACGTTCCAGCCGAACTGAAAGCCGGTGTGGAGGGTCGCGATCACGACCAGCGCCAGGCCGAGATAGACGTGCGCCGACGTCCACGCCTTCAGCGACCAGCGGCCGCGCGTCATCGCCCGCTTGCGGACGCCGAGCATGGTGAGCCACAGGATCAGCAAAGCGCCGATCGTGCCGAGCGCGTAGCCGAGCCAGGAGCCGCCATTGTGCCGCGGTTGGACGTCGGTCGCCGCGTAGGCGACCGCCGCCGCCAGCGAGAGCAGAAGCGCGACCTTCAGCCAGCGGAAGCGGCGGTGGCGCAGGAACCCCTCATGGCTGCCGCCGCTGCCGAGACGAGTCCGCTCTGCCCCCCTGCTCGCCATCGCGCGCCTTCGTCCCCCTTCAGGCCGCTCCGTTACATCTCTGCAACGAATATCCTCAACTTTCGAGCCGCGCCACCGACAGGAACTGCTCGGGTGCCACCCGGATCGCGGCGCCGGTCGGGCAGGCGCGGACGCAGGCCGGCCCGCCGTCGATGCCGGCACACATGTCGCACTTGATCGCCTTCTTCGGGGTCTCCGGATCGACCCTTTTCTCGGTCCACTTCTTCGGCGGCTCGCCGGGGCCGGGGCCGAAGCCAAACAGCAGCCAGGAAAGCAGAGGCGGCTTGGGCGGCGGCACCTTCTCCATCCGGATCACGCCGTAGGGACAGTTGCGCTGGCAATTGCCGCAGCCGATGCAGCTGTCGTCGATATAGACTTCGCCGTCGGCGCCGCGGTGGATAGCATTGGGCGGGCAGTCGGCCATGCAATGCGGATGCTCGCAATGGCGGCACGAGGTCGGCACGTGGAGATGGGCGTAGGTCTTGCCGGCCTCCCGATTGAGCCGCGAGAGGCCCTCGTGGCTGTCGGCGCAGGCCTTCTCGCAATTGTCGCAACCGACGCAGAGCTTCTCGTCGATCAGCAGCACGTCGGTCGCCTCGCCGATGCCGTTCTCGATCAGGAAGGAAGCGACCGAGCTGTACATGTCGACGACGCCGCCGAACTCGTCCTTCTTCTCCTCGATGAAGGCATTGAGCTGACGGCGCGAGGCCATGTCGACCTTCGCCCTCGCGAGCAGATCCGGTTTGCGCTCGAGCAGGCGGCGGAAGGCGGCGCCGTCGATCCGGATGACCTCCGACTTGATCGCCGCGCGCACCGTCGCGGTGCGCGGCCCGCCGTCGATCAGCGCCATTTCGCCCACATAAGAGCCGGCGGGGAGGTAAGAGAGGAAGACCGGCCGGCCGCCGATGCTCTTCTCGACCACCATCGACCCCTGCCGGATCACATAGATGTCGATCCCGTCCTCGCCCTCGCTGATGATCGCCTCGCCCGCGCGGACGCTCTTCACCTCCGCCGTCTCGAGCACCTCGACGAGATCGTCCGGCGTCAGCCCCGAGCCGAACATCTGAAGCAGCTGTCGCTCGATCGAGATGCGGGTGATCGCCCGGCGCGCCGCCGGCACCGCCGACATCAGCTTGAGGGCCGCCATGCGCGGCACCTCGACCAGGATCGAATCCTCGGCCGCGCGCACCGTCGCGCCGCGGCGGCGGCCCGAAATCAGGCCGACCTCGCCGAAGATCGACCCCGCCCCGATCGGAACGGCGATCGACGGATCGGCCTGGCTGACCTCGACCCGAACCGATCCCTGGGCGATCGCGAACAGCGAAGATCCGGGCGCGTTGCGCTCGAACACCATTTCGCCGGCGCGGTAGAAGCGGGCCTCACTGTCGAGCATGAACTCGCGCATCTGCAGCGGCGAGAGCTCGTTGAGGATGGCCACGCTGCCGCGCAGCAGCTCCAGCCACTCCTCGACGGGACGCCCACCGGGAAGGCCGCGGAACTTGGCTTCGAGGATCGGTTCGTCGGCGGGCTTCAGATCGACGTTGCCGTTGATGAACTCGACGACGTCATAGCCCTGGTTCATGCAATGCTTGATCAAGGGATAGCCCGCCAGCGCGCCGATCACGAATATCCCCGGCACCGTCGATTCGAATGTGGGCGAGAGCTTCGGATAAGAGACGCGGTCGGCGCTGGTGAACTGGACGCCGGTGCCCGGGACGATCGCCTTCTTCCCGTCTTTCTCCTCGAACGCCGCGCAGCATCCCTCGACGAACGCGCGCGGCGGCGCCGAGCCCATCCGGGCGATGACCCGGTCGCAGCGCGCCTTCAATTCGCCGTCTCGGGTGTCGAATGTGATCCACCCCTTGTCGATCGCCGAGGCGGTGGTCTCGCGCAGGATCGTGATCCGCCCCTCCGCCTCCGCCGCGACCAGGGCCTTGACGTTGGCGTCCTTGGCGGTGGCGAACTCGGCCGAGCGGTTGACGATGGTGACGACGTTGCGCTGCTCGGGGTCGGCCGCGAGGCCGAGCGCATTCTCGATGCCGGCGTCGCCGGCGCCGATCACGACGATATGCTCGTCCACATATTCGCCCGGATCGTCGAGCTGGTACTGGACCGTCGCGCCCTCCCCCACCGGGCAGCGCACCAGATTGGGATTGCCCTGCGTACCGATGGCGAGGATCACGTTCTCCGCCTCGATCGCCTCGCCCGACTTCATGGTCAGGGTGAACGCGCCCTTCTCGCCGGCGATCGACCTGACCTCGGCGTTCAGCATCACGTTGATCTTGTGCTCGCCCGCGAGCCGGTCCCAGGTGCCGAGCACCGCCTCGCGCTTGCCCGCCTCGAAATCCATGTCCGAGCGCAGCACCAGCTGGCTCGGGGTCGCCATCACATGCTTGCCCTTCTGGTATTTGTAGATGGTGTCGGAGAGGTGGTCGGTCTTCTCGAGCAGGACGTGGCTGAGACCGAGCTGGGCGGCGCGCGCGGCGGCGCTGAGCCCGGCGGGCCCCGAGCCGACGATCGCGATCCGGAAGGTTGAGGTCACTTCGCTCCCCGGCAGCCGCAGGCGCGCAGTGTAGCAGCGCCGGGGCGCGGCGCCAGACTTGACCGGCGGCTTTTTGCCGCGATGATCCCGCGCATGGCCGAGCCTCCAACGCGCGCCGCCACCTTCGCCCTCGCCGGCGCCGGCCTGATCGCGCTCGCGGCGATCGGGGTCGCCGTCGCGCGCTCGGGGGGCGACGAGGCCGCCGAGACCCCGGCCAACGTCCAGGCGCCGGCGGCGGACCCTGCCACAATGATCGCGGAGGTCGAGGAGCGCCTCCGCCGCGATCCCGACAACGACCAGGGGTGGTTCAACCTCGGCATCCTCTACCGCGAGACCGGCCGCTTCCCGGAGGCCGAGCGGGCCTTTCGCCGCGCGACGGAGCTCCGCCCGCAAAATGCGGACTATGTCGCCTATCTCGGCGAGACTTTGCTGCTGATCGGAGGGCGCACGCCGCCGCCGGAGGCCGAAGCCCTGTTCCGCCGCGCGCTGACCCTCGACGCGGCCAACCCGCAGGCGCGTTACTATCTCGCGACGCTCCTCGACCATCGGGGCGACCATCGCGGCGCGGTGGACGCGCTGCTCGCTTTGCTGCGCGATGCGCCTGCCGGCGCGCCCTGGGAGCCGCAGGTCCGCGCGGCGGCCGTCCAGATCGCCGAGCAAAACCGGATCGACATATCGGGCCGCCTCCCCGCACAGCCGCGTTCGACCGCGACCGAGGGCATACCGGGTCCGACCCGCGCCCAGATCGACGCCGCCCGCGCCATCCCGCCCGGTCAGCAGGATGCGATGGTCAAGGGGATGGTCGACCGCCTCGCCGCCCGGCTCCGGCAGAATCCCCGCGACGCGGAGGGCTGGATCCGGCTGATGCGCTCGCGGATGGTGCTGAACGAGCCGGAGGCCGCTGCGGAGGCGCTCCGCTCCGCCCTCGCCGCGTTTGCGGGCGATGCCGCCACCCAGCGGCGGCTGCGGACGGCGGCGCAGGAGCTGGGCGTTCCCGGCGGCTGAGCTTGCGCGCCGGACGCGCGGTCCGCATAGGCCGGGCATGGACTGGTCCCCATCCAGCTGGCGCGGGTTCGAGGCGCGGCAGCAGCCGGCTTATGACGATCCCGCGGCGCTCGAGGCGGCGACCCGCGAGCTCGCCGCTTATCCCGCCCTGGTCCGCCCCGACGAGGTGGAGGCGCTGAAGCATTCGCTTGCCGAGGCGCAGGCCGGCCGCGCCTTCCTCCTCCAGGGCGGCGACTGCGCGGAGAGCTTCGCCGAATTCTCGCCCGACGCCATCGCCGGCACGGTCGGCCTGATCCACGCAATGGCCGCCGGCATCGCCGCCGCATCGGGCCTGCCGGCGGTTCGCGTCGGCCGGATCGCCGGCCAGTTCGCCAAGCCGCGCACCGCCGACCCGGAGGTCCGCGGTGCGGCCGCCCTCCCCGCTTATCGCGGCGACATCGTCAACGGGCTCGCCTTCGAGCCCGCCGCGCGGCGCGCCGACCCGGAGCGGATGTTCCGCGCCTGGTCCCAGTCCGCGGCGACGCTCAGCCACGTCCGCGCGCTCGCCGATGCCGAAGGCGCGCCGGTCTATTCCAGCCACGAGGCGCTGCTGCTGCCGTTCGAGGAGGCCCTGGTCCGCCGCGACCCCGCCGGGCGCGTCTTCGCGACCTCGGCCCACATGCTCTGGATCGGCGACCGCACCCGCTTCCCGGGCTCCGCCCATATCGAGTTCGCCCGCGGCCTCGCCAACCCGCTCGGGATGAAATGCGGCCCGTCGCTCGAGCCCGACACTTTGCTGCGCCTGCTCGACGCGCTCGACCCGGGGGGCGAGCCCGGCCGGGTCACCCTCATCGCCCGCATGGGCCACGGCGAGGTCGCACGCCGCCTGCCCCCTCTGCTCCGCGCTGTCCGGCGCGAGGGGCGACCCGTCCTCTGGTCGTGCGACCCGATGCACGGCAACACGATCGAGGCCCGCAGCGGGTTCAAGACGAGGCCGCTCGACCACGTCTTCGCTGAGCTTTCGGCCTTTTTCGCCGAGACCGCCGCGGAAGGCGTCGCGCCGGGCGGAATCCATGTCGAGATGACCGGCCGCGACGTCGCCGAATGCACCGGCGGCGGGGTCGCCGAGGCCGATCTCGGCGCCCGCTACGACAGCCATTGCGACCCGCGCCTCAACGCCGCCCAGGCGATGGCGCTGGCCGCGCACGCCGGATGCCTGCTCGCCGACGGCCGCGCTCGTGCCGCCGCCTGAAACCGGCCCCGCCGCCGATGGTTGTCGCCGCGCACCATGAGGAGCCGCCGATGAAGACCGCGATCGCTTTTTCAATCCTGCTCGTCCTCGCCGGCTGCGGCGGCGGCACGGCCGCCGACAATGCCGCCGACCAACTCGAGGACGCCGCCGAGATGAGCAATCCGGCCGCGGCGCCGGTCATGGAGAACGGCGCCGACGCGATCCGCGAGCAAGAGGGCGGCAATGCCGGCGCGGCGGCGCAGAACGTCCTCCAGGACGCCGGCAACGCGCAGGCGAGATGAGGGCGCTCGCGCTCCTCGCCGCCTCGGCGCTGGCCGGCTGCGCCCCTGGCCAGCCGCGGGCGCAAGCCGAGCCGGCCCTTGCCCACGGCCGGGCAACGATCGCGCTCGGCGAGAGCGCGCGCATCGCCGGAGTGACGGTGCGGGCGCTGCGGATCGAGGAGGACAGCCGCTGCCCCGCATCGGTCCAGTGCGTCCAGGCCGGAACCGTGAGGCTAAGGGTCGCCCTCGACCGCGAACCGAGGGAGACCGTGCTGCGTCTCAACGAGGCGCAGACGGTCGGATCGGGTCCCTGGATCGAACTGTTCGCGGTCTGCCCCGATCCGCGCGCATCGCGACCCGCCGCCCCCGCCGCCTACCGCTTCACCCTGATCGCCGCGCACGGGGCGATTGCCCCCGCCGCCCCGGGCCCCTGCCCCCCGACGCCTTGACAGCACTCCCCCCGCGCCCATATGCGGCGCTCCTCACCCGCTCCGGCGGTTGCGGCCCCTTCGTCTAGCGGTCCAGGACGTCGCCCTCTCACGGCGAAAACACGGGTTCGAGTCCCGTAGGGGTCACCAGGCCAAGTCGACGGCTAGCGCCGTTCGTCGGCCCCCGGCAAAAGTCGAGTCTGGGGATGCGTCCTCGGAAGGTACCACGCGCGCTCGCGTGGGCCGCTGCTTCAGGTGCGGACCCTTCGGGTGGCAGGGAGCGATTGCGAAGGGCCGCGGAGATATCCGGCGCGCATCGCGGCCGACCAGGCTTCCAATCCTTTCTGCTGCCGCCGCCCGCGGGTTACTTCGGAAAAGGCCAGGCGCAGCCGTCTCGTCCCTTTGCGACCGCACTCGAGGTTCGCGCGGCTCGACGATCCGCGCAAATGGATTGGAAGCGGGGAGGCGACGAGCCAGAATGGCGTAGCGCAAACCGGCCGACGACGACTTGCGGCGTCGCCGAATCGATGGATTGATCGATGATCGGCCAAGCTACGCTCAGGCTGGCCGAGGCCCTTTTTTCTATCCGTGCCGGGGCCGCGACACTCCATGTGGGTCACGCGCCCCGCCTCCGGCCACGCCGCGACTTGACGGTTTGACACCGTTGTAAAGTTAATACAGGCTCTCGAAATCGTTCGAATCGTTCGCGTCTGCCCAGTCCCTGGCGCTGCTGCCGCAGCGCCTATCCGGCACAGTTGAAACGGTTGGGTTCGAACTCGCAGCGGGGGCGATGCGAATGGGGGATGGCGTTCAAAGATTCATACTGCGCGCGGCTGTCGCCGCGGCAGCGGCAATCCCCTCCTGCGCGCTTGCCCAGCAGCCACCGCGCGTTCCCAGCCGCCCTGAGGTCACGCCGCCGCCGATCCAGCCGACCGCCCCCCCCTCCTCCCGGGTCCGCGTTGACGATTCGCGCGCGTTTGCCGCGGCGCCTTGCCCGCTCGCCGAATCCGGCACCGTCGTCGACCTGCGCCAGGTGACCTTCACCGCGATCGGCGGCGGACCGCTCGATCCTGGCGTTCTGCAGGTGCTGAGCGGCATCGGCCCGGGAGCGGCCGGGGCCCAGCGCGTCGCGATCGCCTGCGAGATCCGCGACCAGGCCAATGAGGCGCTGCGGCGCGCAGGCTATGTCGCAACCGTCCAGATACCGGGGCAGACCGTCGCCGACGGCGAGTTGCGGCTGAATGTCGTCACCGCCCGCATCGTCGAGGTCCGCATCCGCGGTGACGCGCCACCCTTTCGCGACACCCTCGCCGCCCGCGCCGAACAGCTGAAGTCGCTCGACCCGCTCAACGAACGCGATGCCGAGCGCATCCTGCTGCTCGCCGGCGACATTCCCGGGGTCGACGTCCAGATGTCGCTCCAGCCTGCGGGCACCGCCCCCGGCGAGGTGATCGGCGAGCTCCACGTCAGCTATCGCCCTTATTCCGTTCTCGCCAACGTGAACAATCTGGGCTCCCGCGAGCTCGGCCGGGAATCGGTCTATGTCCGCGGCGAATTCTACGGCCTGACCGGCGCTTCGGACGTGACTTATGTCGGCGCGTCGACGACGTTCGACTTCGAAGAACAGCGACTCGCCCAAATAGGCCATCGGATGGGCATCGGCGACGATGGCGCGGGGCTCGAAGCGAGCCTTCTCTACGCCTGGTCCCGTCCCAATCTCGGCGTGCTCGACCTGCGTTCCGAGGCGATGGTTGCGAGCCTCGCCCTGTCGGCGCAGCTGGAGCGCTCCCGCCGGCGGGACATCGGCCTCGTCGGCGGCTTCGAGCTGATCGAGCAGCGGACCCGAATCTTCGCCGGCGGCGGCTCGGCGCCGCTCAACCGCGACCGGATTCGGGTTGCCTTCCTGCGCGCCGAGGGCGGGCTTCACGGACGCAGTCTCACCGGCGAAGACCGCTACACCTTGCTCGCCTCGCTCGAAGTGCGTCAGGGGCTCGACCTGCTCGGCGCGACCGAGACGGGCTCCGTCTCGCCGTCGGGCTACACCCCCTCGCGCATCTCCGGCGACGCCGGCGCGCTCGTCGTTCGCGCCAATGCGGATGCCGCCGTAGCGCTCGGTCCGGTGCTGAGCCTGGCGGGGCAGGTGCGCTCGCAATGGGCCAACAATCCGCTGCTGAACTTCGAGGAATTCTCGATCGGCAACCTCACCATCGGCCGCGGCTACGACCCGGGCTCGAACAGCGCGGATCGGGCGATCGGGCTGCGCGGCGAGGCCCGCGCGCGAGTCTATGACGGGAACTCGGCGCGGGTCGACCTGTTCGCCTTCTACGACAGCGTCTGGATCTGGAACCTCGATCCGGCCTCCACCGAAAACGACCGCCGGCTCGCCTCCTGGGGCGTCGGCTTCAGGTCTCTGGTGCGCGGCGTCGGGCTGCTCGAGGCGATGTACGCCCATCCGGAGCACCGCGCCTTGCTCATTCCTGGAGCGGAGCGCGCTCCGGACCGATTGCTCGTTTCACTGACAGTTCAATTCCCGGCCGGCGGACGCTGAGCGCGCAGGAGAGCGATGATGACGACAGCCAAGCCACTTGTCCCGTTCCGCTGCCGCCTGATCGTCTCGACGGCGCTCGCCGGCGGCCTGGCCGGCATTGCCTCTCCCGCAGCCGCCCAGCTGCCGAGCGGTCCCACGGTGGTGGCCGGCGCCACGACTTTCAGGGTCGACGGCACATCGACGGCCCCGGGCGGCGTCGACGGTACCGGCACCCGGCTGGACGTCGACCTGAACGGCGTCAACGGGATCGTCAACTGGAACAGCTTCAACATCGGCACCGGGCCGCCGAACGTCGTGTCGTTCAACGCCGGCGGAGCCGGAAATCTCGCGATCCTCAACCGGGTCATCGGGGGAGGGACTTCGACGATCGGAGGGCAGATGCTTTCCGATCCCAACGTGAGCGTCTTCCTGATCAACCCGAACGGCATCCTGTTCGGCCCGAGCGCAAACGTGAACGTCGGCTCTCTGATCGCCAGCACGCTCGATATCGCCGACGCCGATTTCCTGGACGGATCACCGTACAGCCTCTCCGGCACTGGCACGATGGGTGTCACCATCGACGGCGGCGCCAGCCTGGTGGCCGGCGGCGAGCTGATCCTGCTCGGCGGCTTCTTCAATGTGGGTGCGAGCTCGACGCTGAGCGCGGGCGGGAATGTCGCGTTCGTCGCCGGGAGCGACATCACGATGTCTTTCGGAGCCGGCAGTCCGATGGCGATCACGATCGCGCAGGGCACGCCGGTCGATGGTGTCGTGATCCCGGGCCAGCTCACCGTCGGCGGCACCGTCACCGGTCAGAATGTCTACGTCGCCGCGGCGACGCGCTCGACGATCATGGACGCGCTGCTCAACGTCAGCGGCAGTCTGACTGCGACCACCGCGTCGGTAACGGATCGCGGCGTGGTCCTCGCAGCCGGAGCTCCGGCGGCGGGGGTCGCGATCGACCCGTCCGGGGACACGACCGGCGGCGTCTCCGTCCAGATCGGCGGCGCGATCACCGCCCAGGTGGATCCGTCCGCGCCGGCCGGGACCATCGCGAGCGTCGAGATCAGGGCGCGCAACAGCGTCGGCGCGACTGCGCCGATCACCGCCGCGCATGACGTCGCGGTCAGCTCGGACCAGTCCACGGTGAGCGTCGGCGGCGTCACCGCGGACCGCGACCTCGCGATCCGTGCGAACGGCGATCTTACCGCCGGAACGCTGAGCGCGGGCGACGATATCGTGCTCGAGGCGGCCGGCGCGCTCGCTACGCTGGACATCACCAGCGGTACGGGAACGGATGAAACGGGCGTTGGGGACGCCGAGGCGGGGATACCGCTCGCCGGCGCCGATGTCCGAATCGCCACCGCCGGCGCGCTCGATCCCGCGACCGAAGGCGTCCTGGTCGGCCGCGTCCGTGCCAACGGCGCCGGTTCCGACATCCGGATCTCGGGCGGCACCAACGGCACCGGCGACGGGACCACCGACCTCGATCTCATCGCCGGCGGCAATGTCGAGATCATCGGCGGCGCGCGCGGCGTCGACGTCGCGATCAGCGGCGGCGGTTCGGTCTCCACCGGTTCGCTTCAGGCCCGCGACGACATCGCCGTCCGGGCGGTGGCTACGGTCAGCACCGGCGACCTTGCCAGCGGCACGACGGTCGGCAGCGGCCTACCGGTCGAGAGCGCGGGCGCGGCGGACGCGCTGCTCCCCTCGATCGATTTCAGTGGACACGACATCGACGTCGCCGGCGACGGCGTGATGCTGGGCCGGGTCGTTGCCAACGGCGCCGGTTCCGACGTCCGGATCGCCGGCGGAACGGCCGGAATCGGCAACTCGACGACGGACGTCGACATCGACGCCGCCGGCGACGTGACGTTGCAAGGGGACGCGGTCGGGCGCGACGTCGCGCTTCGCGCCGGCGGCACGATCGTCACGGGCCAGATCGCCGGCGCCGACGACATCGTCCTGCGGATCGGGGGAAACGGCACGACGGGAAGCCTCACGAGCGGCACGGGCCCCGACGTGGCCGGCGCGGGCGACGCCCTCGCAGCGGCGACTCTGGCGGGCGGCGACATCGATATCGTCGGCGGCAACGGGGTTCTGTTTGGCCGTACGGTCGCGACCGGAGCCAGCTCGGATATCCGCGTGGATTCGGGTGCCGGCGGCATCGGAAGCGGCGCGCAGGACATCGATCTCGACGCTGGCGGCGCGATCACGTTGAGCGACCCGGCGCGGGGCCGTGACATCGCCATTCGCGCCGGCGCTTCGGTCGACACCGCCAGTCTCAGCGCTCGCGACGACATCGCGATTCGCGCCGCAACTATGGCTACGGCGGGCGCGCTTACCAGCGGCACGACCGTCGACGCTTCGAGTCCGATCGACGTCGCCGGCGCCGCGGATACGCTGCTGCCGGCGACCGACCTAAGCGGGCACGACATCGACATCGCCGCCGCCGGCATTGCCCTCCTCGGCCCGGTGCGGGCCAACGGCGCCGGTTCCGACGTTCGTATCAATGGCGGCGCCCCTGGTACCGGGACGCTCGGAGACGACCTCGATCTCGGCTCGGGAGGAGCGATCGACATCACCGGCGCGGCCCGCGGCCGCGACATCGCCCTGAACGCCGGTACTACCCTCACCGTCGCCTCGCTCACGGCCGCGGACGATATCGCGGTCCGTGCGGTCGGCGCGTTCCGGGGCGGCGCGCTGACGTCCGGCACCGACGACGTGGCAGGCGCCGCGGACGCGCTCCTTCCCGCAGTCGACTGGACCGGCAGCGACATCGATGTCGCCGCGAACGGGATTGAGCTCGGCGGGCCCGCGCGCGCCAACGGAGCCCAGTCCGACATCCGGCTTTCCGGCGGCGCGGCGGGAGTCGGTGTCGTCGGCAGCGACCTCGATCTGGGCGCAGGTCGCAACGTCGAGGTGAGCGGCACGGCGACTGGCCGCGACGTCGCAATCTCCGCGGGCGGCCAAATCGAGACCGATGCAGTCACCGCGGCCGACGACATCGTCATGCGCGCAGCCGACGACGTGAGCACCGGGACTCTCACCAGCGGTACCGGCGCGGAGGCGCCCGGCGCCGCCGACACGCTCGCTTCGCCGACCGGACTTGCCGGAGCGGACATCGACCTCGCCGGGAACGGCGTCGTCATCGACGGGCTGGGCCGGGCCAACGGCGTCGGCTCGGACATTCGCATCAGCGGCGGGGTTACGGGGACCGGCAATCTCGGCATCACCCTCGACCTCGCGGCCGGAGCCGACATCGTGCTCGCCGGCGCGGCGCGCGGCGACGACATTCTGCTCGACGCTGCCGGCAACTTGACCGTCGACGCGCTGACTGCCGTCGACGACGCTTCGCTGCGCGCGGGCGGCGTCCTGACCATGAACGCGTCCGCGGCGATCGGCGACGATATGTCGCTGCGCGCAACGGATTTCGCCGGCGTGGCGCTGTCGACGCCGTTCGCCGCCGGTTCCGGCGACGACCTGACGATCATCGACACCGCAGGCGGCCTGGTCATGCCGAGTGCGCTGACGGTTCCCGGGACGCTCTCGGTGCGAGTCGAGTCCGGGTCGCTCGTCGTCGATGGAGCGCTCGCCTCGACGAACGAGGACATCGCTCTGGAAACCACGGGCGGCGGCAACATCACGCTCAATGGCGGCCTCACCACACCCACCACGGCGGGCCGCAGCGTGACGCTCACCTCGGCCGGCGCACTCACTCAGACCGCCGGCGCGATCACGACCGACTGGCTGAGCGGCAGCGCCGCCGGCTCGGTGGCCCTGGTTTCGAACACCAACGCGATCACCCGGCTCGGCGGCTTCAGCTCGAGCACGGGTTCGTTCGAGCTACGCGACACGAACGGCCTGACCGTCGACGGTGCAGTCAGCGCGCCGCTCGGCGTCACGATCAGGACCACGATCGACAACCTCACAGTCGCCAATACCGGTTCGATCCAAACCGCAGGGCCGATCAACCTGTTCGCCGGCGGGTCCGTGGCGCTCGACGGGAACGTCGCCAGCAGCGGCGGCGGAACGATCGACATCGAAGCCGACACGGGCAACATAACCTTCGCGGCCGACGTCACGACGACCGGCAACATGGACCTCGACGCGGGCGGCAGCATCACCCAGAGTGCCGGCCGCATCCAGGCTGCGACCCTTACGGGGGTCGCCGGCGGCGCGACAAGCCTCATGTCGAGCGGCAACCTGGCAACCAACCTCGGCGCATTCACCGCCGACGGCTTCGCTCTCAACGATTCGGCGGGCGGGCTCACCATCATCGGCCCCGTCGGCGGCGGCGGCGGCGGAGTTTCCGTCGCTACGACCGGCGACCTGACGGTCAATGCCGCTGTAACCGCGGCCGACGCTCCGATCACGCTCAGCGCCTCGTCGAACCTCGACCTCAACGCGCCCGTCGACGCCGGCACCGGGACGGTGAGCCTCACCGCCACGTCTGGTGCAATCTCCCAGGCCGCAGCCGGGACGATCACCGCCGGGACGCTAACCGGACTCGCCGGCGGAAACGCCACCCTCAACGCGGCCAATGCAATCGGCACTTTAGGCTCCTTCTCGGCCAACGGCTTCCTGCTCCATGACAGCGGCGGCGGACTTGCCGTCACCGGTCCGGTGAACGCGGGAACCGGCACTCTCGGGCTGCGCGTCGAGAGCGGGCCGCTGACGCTCGCAGGGGACCTCACGGCCGCCGGAACCGTCACGCTCGAGGCGATTGCCGGTGCGATCGATCAAACCGGCGGGCGGATCGCCGCCGCCACCTTCACCGGCCAGTCGGACGGCGGCGCCTCGCTCAATTCGGCGACCAACGCCGTCTCGACGCTCGCCGGCTTCACCAACAGCGGCGCCGGCGGCTTCAGCTTCGTCGACAGCGTGGACCTCACCGTTACGGCCAACGTCAACGCCGGCACGGATGCGCTGACGATCGACACGACCGGGACGCTGACGCTCGCTGCCAACCTCCTCTCCGGCAGCGGCGCGACGCTTCGCGGCAACGGCGTAGCGCAGGACGCGCCGACCCGGACGGTCGACGCCGGCAGCGGGCCGATCCTGGTCGACGGCAATGACGGCGCGGTGAGCCTGCCCGGATCGCTCCTAACCACCAATGGGACCGCGACCGCCGTCCGCATCGTCGACAGCGGCAGCGCCACGATCGGAAACATCACCACCGGCAGTGGCGGCACCGTCACGCTCGGCGGGCCCGTGGACGATGCGATCAACGGCACGCTCGTCCAGACTGTCGGATCTGCGATCAGCACCGGCACGCTTGCCGGCAACGTCACCGGCTCGGCGACGCTAGAAAATGCCGGCAACCAGATCGCCGTGCTCGGCGCGTTTGACGCGAACGGCTTCGCGCTCCGCGACGCGGCCGACGGTCTCACGGTGTCCGGTCCGGTCCAGGCCGGCAGCGGCGATCTCCTCCTGCGCATCGACTCCGGCCCGCTGGCGCTGGCACGCAATCTCGCCTCCGCGGGAACGGTCACGCTCGATGTTGTCAACGGGGCGATCACTCAGACTGGCGGCGGCATCCAGGCGGCGACCCTTACCGGCCAATCGGTCGGCGGCGCCTCGCTCAACTCCGCCACCAATGCCGTCTCGACTCTCGCGGGCTTCACCAACAGCGGCGCCGGGGGCTTCAGCTTCGTCGACGGTGTCGCGCTGGCTGTCACCGCCCCCGTCAACGCCGGCTCCGACGCGCTGTC
The DNA here is from genome assembly GCA_035628635.1 of Allosphingosinicella sp. GTDB lineage: Bacteria > Pseudomonadota > Alphaproteobacteria > Sphingomonadales > Sphingomonadaceae > Allosphingosinicella. The sequence goes on along the minus strand of DASPJJ010000027.1, from coordinate 10,590 downwards.
TATCCAGGTGAACGGCGCGCCGCTCGGCCTCGCGGCGAGCCTGACATCCGGGAACGGCGCGATCCTGCGCGGCACCGGCATCACCCAGAATGCCGGAACCACGGTCAATGCCGGCAGCGGGACGATCCTGGTCGACGGCGACGACGGCGCGATCAACCTCGCCGGGTCGTTGATCACCACCGACGGCGGCGCCAATGCCGTGCGCATCATCGACAGCGGCAATGCCGTGCTCGGCAACATCTCGCCTAGCGCAGGTGCGACGGTAACCCTCGGCGGCGCGGGCGACGACGCCCTCGGCGGGACGGTCGGCCAGACAGCGGGGACGGCGATCAGCGCGGCGACGCTGGTCGGCAACGCCACCGGCGCGGTCACGCTCGAAAATGACGGCAACCAGATCGATGTGCTCGGAGCCTTTGCGGCCAATGGCTTCGCGCTGCGGGACGCCGGCGGCGGGCTGACGGTCACGGGTCCGGTCGACGCGGGGAGCGGCGACCTTCGCCTGCGCACCGACGCCGGACCGCTGGCCCTGGAGGGCAACCTCACCGCCGCCGGGACCGTGACGCTCCAGGCAATCGCCGGCACGATCAACCAGTCTGCGGGCCGGATCAGCGCCGGTACGCTCACCGGCCAGTCGGTCGGCGGGACCACGCTCGACTCCGCGACCAACGCGATCGGTACGGTGGCCGGCTTCACCAATAGCGGTGGCGGAGGCTTCAGCCTGGTCGACAGCATCGCGCTCGCCGTCACCGGCAACGTCGGCGCCGGGACCGGCAACCTCTCGATCGACGCGCCGGGGATCAACTTTGCCGGACGCACTCTGACCGCAGGGACGAACGTCACGCTTGAGGCCCGCTCCGGCGCGCTGACCGGCGGCACCGTCACAGCCGGCGGCAGCTTCACCGGCCGCGGCGGTTCCGTGGCGATCGACTCCGCCACCGCCACCGCCGGCGCGTTGAGCCTGACCGCAACGTCGGGCCAGCTCAGCCTCGGCACCGGCACCGCCGGAACGACCGCGACCCTCATCAAGGAGGGCGCGTCCGGCGAGCTCCAGGTCGCGACCTTGCTCAATGCGGGCGGCAACGTCGCGATCGGATCCGCCGCCGCTCCGGCGCGGCTCGGGACCGTCATCAGCCAGAGCGGCGACGTCGCCATGACCGCCGCCGATCTCGACGTCAACGGGGCGATCGCGGTCAGCGCGGCCCGCCAGGTGACGTTGAGCAATTCCGGCGCCGGCCCGACCCGGCTCGGCGGGGCGACCGGCGCGGCGGGCGCCTTTTCGCTCACCCACGCGGAGATGGATCGGATCAGCGCCGGCACGCTGACCGTGCGGTCGATGGGAGATGCCCGCGACATCCAGATCGGCGAGCTCAGCTTCGAGAATGCGACGGGATCGAACCGAGTGAATTTGCTGACCGCCGGCCGGATCGACGTGACCGGTGCGGTCAGCACCAACCAGACCGGACACGCCCGGCGGCTCCTGTTCGGCGGAAGCGCCCCCGAGCCAGCGAACGGCTGCGCCGCCAATTCGGACTGCGCGAGCGTGATCGCGGTGGACAGCAGTGCCGGCGGGCGGCTGTTGATGGGCAACTCGCAGCTCTCGCTGCGCAGCCGCCATGTCGGCGTCGGCCAGGCGGATTTCCTCGATGAAATCGGCCTCAACCCGGGGGCCACCCCTCTCGATTCGGATCGGATCGCGACTTTCTATGTCGGCAACGCCGTCTCGCGCCTTTACGTGCCGCTTAACGCCACCGGAGCCGACGTCGTCACGGCGTACAGCCTCGACGTCAGTTACTCGGATTTCGCGCTGTTCCAGAATACGGCTGCGGCCCAGACGCCGCCCCGCGGCGCGCTGATCGGCGCCGGCGGTGTCAATTCGACGCTGGTCCTGCGCTCGAGCGGAGAGACGGCGCCGAACGCCTTCGCCCTGTTCGGGCGGGTCAACGATCGTGAAGGTTCGGAGGCGGCGCTGGTCGGTCCCGACGTGATCCAGCTGAGCGAGGTCAATCGCAACAACAGCCGGATCAACGGCTGCCTCATCGGATCGAGCGCCGGTTGCCTGGTCAGCGTCGTCTCGACCCCGAGGATCAACGTTTTCGACGCAACTCAGGCGTCGCTGCTCCGGGCAGGGAACGAGCTCACGCTCAGCTTCGATCCGCTGATCGGAAGCAACAACGAAGCTCTGTTCGGGGGTCTCGCGACGGCCGACCCTCAGCTTTCCGACCCGGATTGCGAGAACAATCCCGACGATCCTCGCTGCCAGCAGGAAAGAAACCAACCATGAACAGACGCTTCGCCGAGCGCACGCTCATCTGTCTGCTCGCCGGCTCGGTTCTGGTCGCCGCGCCGGGATGCTCGACGACCGACGGCCTCGCCGCAGCCGATACGCTCAGCCTCGGCCGAAACGCGGCCGACGATCCGTGCACGGCGAGCCGGACCTGGCGCGATCGCGCCGTCACCGGCCAGTTCGACAGATCCTACGTCCTCACCTGTCGCTCGGTGACGGCAAGCCGCCCGGTCGGCTATGTCCGCGCCGTGCTCGACAGGCCCGAGGCGGTGCAGGCGATCGAGGCGCAACTGAGCTGCGGCGAGGGGCGCACGGTCGAGATCGCAGGAATCGGGCCGGTCCAGGTGCGCCGCTGCTTCGACGCCGTGCTCGGGGAACCGTCGGTCGCCTTGAGCTACCGCCGCGGCGGACGGAGGATCATCGCGTCTGCGCTTCCCTCCAATCTCGGCCCGCTCGAGCAGGCGGTCCGGCAGCTCGCGGGCGACGCGCCGCCCGCCGCCGATTCCCGAGCCGTGTCGTCGATCGAAATCGCCGCGCTCGCTCCGGCGCCGGCCATCCCGCCGACGGTCGCCAGCGCCGCCGACTTCAATCCGAGCATCGCGCTGCAGCGGGGCATCAGCCTGAACCACAAGGGCCTCCATCTCGAAGCGTCGCGCGTCCTCAACGATGCACTGAGCCGCCTGCCCGCCGACGCCACCCCGGCGGTGCGCGCCGACCTGCTCCTCGAAGCGGGCCTCGCCGACTCCAACATTCGTTACGAGGAAGCCGCGGCAGACCATTTCGCGCGCGCCAACGAGTTGATCGGCACACCGGGCGCCGACCAGCCCTTCCTTGTGCGCAAGCGCGACACCTATGCCGCGCTCGACCTGCTCAACCGGCGCGAGTTCGCGAGCGCTCTCACCGCGCTCAACCGGCTCGCGGGCCCGGGAACGCAATCCGCCGATCCCCTGCGCGATCCGGTGATCATCCAGGCGCTGAACCAGCCTTCGGGTGCGCCCAACGACATCGCGCGCGCAGTCGGGGTGGTCGATTCCGGCGCGCTTTCGCAGCTCCTTCTCCAGGCGCAGGCGCATTGGGCGCGCAGCGTCGCGATGCTTGCGACCGGCGACGTCTCCGGGGCCGAGGCAGCGCTGGCCGACGCGGAACGCAGCTTCGCGCCGGTCCGCAACAGCCGCATCGATCCGGTTCCGGTGATGTGGCTGCAGGCGCGGCTCGACCGGCAGCGCGGCCGCATCGCCGTCCGCCGCCGGGACTGGGCGGCGGCGGACGAGAGCTTCGACCGGGCGCTGGACGCGCTCAACCGGAGCGCTCTCGGAAGGCCCGGCGAAGGCAACGCGCCGGCGATCGCGGACCTCCGGCTCGAGCGAGCGAGCATCGCGCTGCAGCGCGGCGCTCCGGCAGACGAAGTCCAGCGCGAATATGACGCGGCGATCGAAGCGCTGATCGTCTCCGGCGCCTCGGGCGCGCCGGTTTCCGCCGGCGTCGACCGCTACCTGCGGTTCCTCATCGACAACATGGCAGGCGCCGACCGCGAGGCGAACCAGGAGCGCTTCTTCCGCGCGCTGCAGGCGGCCGGCGAAAGCGGCGTCGCGCGCCAGGTGAACCACCTCCAGAGCGTGCTCGCGGCCGATCCCGCTTTGGGCGCACGGATGCGCGACCATGCCGACCTCAGCCGCGAGCTCATCGCGCTGCGCTACGAAATCGCCGCCGTCGACGCCCGCGACGCGGCGCAGGCCGCGCGGCTCGCCCAGCTCGAAGCGCGCCGCCGCACGGTGCAGACCAGCCTCGACTCGCTCGAAGCGGCGCTCGGCGCCGACGCGCGCCTGTCGCAGGTGCAGGAACGGCCCGCGACGCTCGCCGAGATCCGCGCCGCGCTGCGCCCGGGCGAGACCTATTTCAAGGTCGCCGCGGCTGGCGGGCGCCATTACGGGATCCTGGTCGCGCCCGACGCCACGCACGTCTATCGCGTCAGCGCCTCCGCTGCGGTGGTGGACGAGGTCGCGCGCCGGGTCCGCCTGTCGATCGACGGCAGCCTCGAGCAGAGGGACCAGCTCGTCGCGTTCGACGTCGCCGCCGCCCACACGCTCTACACCTTGCTGGCGGGGCCGGCGGCTGAGCGCATCGCCGCGGCGCGCGCGGTCGTCGTCGATCCTGGCGGGCCGTTGCAGAGCCTTCCCGCGGCCGTGCTGGTGACCGACCGGGCCAGCGTCGCGGCCTTTCGCGCGCAGCGCCGTGCGCGCGAATTCGACTATTCGGAGGTCGCCTTCCTCGCCGCCCGCGCGGCTTTGTCGACCACCGTGTCGCCGCGCTCGTTCCTCGCCTCGCGGCGGCTGGCGCCCTCGGCGGCGGCGCGTCCGTTCATCGCCTTTGCGGAACCGACGCCGCCGCCCGCCAGCGAGGTGCCGCGCACCGTCGATCTCGGCGCCGGCTGCGCGATCTCCTATCGCGAGCTGGTCGCCTTGTGGGGCAATGTCGCGCGGCTCGACGACCGCGAGGCGCGGGTCGCGGCCCAGGCGGTGGGAGCGCCCGGGGCGGAGGTGGTGCGCGGCGCGGCCTTCACCGATTCCGCCGTGCTGTCGCGCGACGACCTCGACCAGTACAAGGTCCTCCATTTCGCCACCCACGGCTTCGCCGAAGGCCGGTTCGGCTGCGCCAACTCCCCGCCGGCCCTGCTCACCTCGCTCGCCGACGCCGATTCGAACGGGCTGCTCAGCTTCAACGAGATCGCGCGGCTTCGGCTCGACGCCAACCTCGTCGTCCTGTCCGCCTGCGACACCGGCGCCGGCATTCGCAGCCAGTCGCTGGCGCGGCGCTCCGGCCAGGAGGAAGCGGGCGCGACCCTGGAAGGCCTGGTCCGCGCCTTCCTCACCGCCAACAGCCGCGCGGTGATGGCGACCCACTGGCCGGCCTCGGCCGGCGAGGAAGGCATCGAGTTCATGCGCGTCTTCTATGAGACGGCGCGGGGTCGTCCGCTCGGCGAGGCGCTCCAGACCGCCCAGCGCCGCCTCCTCGCCGGCCGCGAACATTCGCATCCGTTTTATTGGGGCGCGTATTTCCTGGTCGGCGATGCGGGGCAGATGATGCTGGGGGGGCGGAGTGCTGAGGCGACAGGCGCAATCGTTCACACGCCGGAGCGTCCGGACGCCGCCGGGAGTCGGGTGGCGGGTAGAGGGCGTTCATAGGAAAGGCGGCATCGTCGGTGTTGGAGATTAGCCACGAAGCTTTCGCGGAGCTGGCTAAAACGCACGTGGAAGCGAATTTTAGCTGGCTGGCCCGAGAGGTCGCGCGTCGCGTCCAGATCGGGCAGATCATTGTTGATCCCAGTCTTCGCGAGCGCTTGGCCATGCACGCGCGCTTGGAAGAGCTTGTTGCAGAATCGGAGCGTCTTCGGATTGACGCGGTCCGGGACGTGCTCGCTTACTGCTGTTTGGCGCTGCACCAACCGTATGCTGCGTATGCCTCCGATATCGGCGTTGTCGTAGCCGAATACCTCAACGCCATTGAAATTCCGGCGGACCAGCGGTTCGACGCAATCCACGCCCTCCTCCCGCGCGACGTTGTGAACGCGATCTTCGGCGATTCGGACGAGACATGGCCGGGACGCTGACGATACACTCGTCCGGCAGTGGAGAGTTGCTGTCCGGTCACAGCTGGATCGAGTATACTGACGGAGCCGGCGAAACCCACACCTACGGGACATGGGGCAACAATCCCGAAGGGCTCGGAAATGGTCTGCACATGGACCTGGAACGCGGCCGCTCATCGGATGCTCGCCGCTCAGCAAGGCTCACCGATGCGCAGGAGCGCGCCATGAATGCGAAGATTCAGGAATATCGGGACAAAGGCCAAGGTGGGTGGGGCTATTTGTCGCCCTGTTCGGCTTTCGCGGCCGACGTTTGGCAGGCGGGCACGGGGGAAAAGCTGAGCCATCGATCCGGCATCATCAGCAATCCGTCTCGCCTGAAGAAGTCCATTCAAACGGCTAACGGAACCCCGGCGGCGAGCGCTCCCGCCGCGCCCGGAGACGGACGCCCCTCGGGCTCTCGCCAATCGTTCGCGCGCCCGGTCAGCCAGTGCAGGGCACGCGGACCATGATGCTGCGTCGGAGTGCCCGCCCCAACCTCCTCTCTCGGTTTACGGAATTATGGATGAGCTATCCACCTGTCGCAGCTGCGAAAGACGTTAAGTTCAATCGCCTTGTCGTGGAACAAACCGGGGCGGGGACTAAGCTGATTGTCGGAGGTCTCGTCTTCCATAGTTCGCTCGCCGTAAAGCACGTCAACGTGGAAGGAGAAACGAGGCAGCCTAATGTGATGGTCTACCTCACTCCTGCAAAGCGCGGGCTGAGCGGCACGTTCATTATCGAGGCCGACCTTCCCGATCGGGTAGACTGCGTTTCGTTCGGGCCGGACGCACAGGTGATTTGGTCCCGCGCATCCAGCACACAGGAGGGCTGATTCTGATGGGCCGGCCGGCGGCCAGATTAACCGATATGCACGTCTGTCCGATGGTGACGGGGCTCGTGCCGCATGTCGGCGGACCGATCCTGCCGCCGTGCAAGGTCAACGTGCTCACCGGCAAGCTGCCGCAGGCGCGCGTCACCGACATGGCGCTGTGCGTCGGCCCCACCGACGTCATCGTGAAGGGCTCCTCGACCGTGCTCGTCGGTGGCCTGCCCGCAGCGCGGATCGGCGACAACACCGCCCATGGCGGAGTAATCGTCGCCGGCTGCCCGACGGTTCTGATCGGCGATGCCGGCGGTGGAGGCGGGGGAGGAGGAGGCGGGGCGGGAGCTGGAATGTCAGCCGCTGCCTCGTTCCAGGACCCCGCTGCGCAGGCGGCGGCGTTGATCAACGCGGCCCGCAGCGGGACGCCCTTTTGCGAAAGGTGCGCTGCGGCCGCTGCTGCGCCGAAGGGCTGGTCTTCTGTCACTGGAAACGAAGCGAACGCGTTGGCCTCCGCGACTTTGGGCGCCCTCCGGAACGGATTCGTCTCTGCCGTTGAGAAGCTTCGATCGCTTCATTCGAGGACACCGGGTGAGCAGCGGCGGGGACTCGATTCCAAAAATATGACGGCTTCTGGCAAGCCTGCCGATCCGGCGACGCAACCGGCGCTGGAAGTGGCGAGACAGGTCGCTCCTGCACCGCCAAGCGGGTCCACGACTCGCAATTCGAAGCTAGGGTCCCTTTCGGAGCGATATGAGGTCGGGGATCGGGGACCCGGAACTGTATCTTCGGGCAGAGGAGATCCAGGAGGCGTATCCTACGGTTCGTATCAGATCGCCACGAAGACTGGGACAATGGGGAAGTTCCTTGCTGTAGAGGGTCAACGCTGGTCCAGTGACTTCAGCGGCAAGACGCCCGGTTCTCCAGAATTTTCGCAATCCTGGCAGTCCGTCGCAGCTCGCGAGCCGACGACCTTTCATGATGCGCAGCACGCATTCATCGAACGGACGCATTATAAACCTGCAGTTGAAGCAGTTCGTGCTCAAACCGGCCTCGACCTGGACCAGCGTTCAGCGGCAGTCAGAAACGCGGCATGGTCGACAGCTGTGCAGCATGGCAGGGCGTCGAAACTGCTAGCCCAAGCTGTTTCCAATGCGGATGGTGCAGCGAATCGCGCAGATGCAGCCTACGATGCCAAATTGATCGAAGAGATCTACGCGGAGCGCACCCGATATCTCCGTGATCTAGCCGCTGGAGCGACCAATGAAGGAGAGCGCGCTACCTTCCTTGGCATTGCGAACAATAGGTATCCGGCAGAGTCGAAGGACGCGCTCGCCATGTTGGCAGCTGAGCGCTCAAGATAGTGCCGCGCGCAGAAAAACGCGTTGTCGTGCATTGGCTGGAATGACCGACCGGGTTTCTTCATGATGCATTGGCACGCCCTAATCGACGCCGCCCAGGACTCGCGCCTGTTCGCGCTCGTCCGCCGCTGCGCCAAACAGGAATGCCTGTTCTCCGGCGACATCGACCCCGTGCTCGCGGCCGCGTCGCCTCATCTGGTGCGGATCGACGAGGATTCGCCCCTGATGGCCGCCTGGCGCCAGGAGGGAGCGGGGCGGAATTGGGGCATCCTCGCCGAATCGGAGCTCGCCTGGGACGCGCTTCGGCGGCACTTCAAGAAGTTCCTCAATGCGCGGCTGCCGGACGGGACGGTGGCCCTGTTCCGCTTCTACGATCCGCGCGTGTTCAACACCTATATCCGCGCCTGCACGCCCGAGGAGCGCGCGCCGTGGTTCGACGGTGTGCGGCGCTATTCGGTCGAGGGGGAGAAGGGCGCGATCCACGATTACCGGCTGCGCGGGGGCGTGCTCTACGACGGCGACGCGGCGCTTGGCTGAGTCCGCCCGGAGCGGCGGAGGCGGCGCGATGAAGGCGGCGCTGGCGCTGATCGCGGGAACCGCGGCGGCGGCGGCGATCGTGCGCTTCCTGCCCTCGGCGGCTCTCGGTCCCGTCGCCGCCGCCGCAGAGCGGTTCGGCGGCGGCGCGGCGACGTTCGAGGCGCTGATGACCCTCGCTCTGTTCGGCGCGCTGCTCTTCGCCGCGCTTGCCGCCGCCGCCGCCGTGCGGGTCAATCCGCTGCGGCCCGGCCCGCGCCCGCTCGGCTCCGCAGCCTTCGGCGCCATCGCCGGCCTGTTTGGACTGCTCGTCGCCGTCGCCGGTTGCCGGTTGGCCGGGACGCTCTTGCCCGGCAGCGGGGGCGCGGCGGGCGGGCAGGCGCTGCTGTGGGGGGTGGCCCTGGTCCTGTTTCAGGCGACCAGCGAGGAGATCTATTTCCGCGGCTGGCTGCAGCGGGTGCTGGTCGAACGGTGGGGCGCCGCCGCGGGCGTCCTGGCGGCCTCGATCTCTTTCGCGCTGGTCCACTTCGTCGGCGGCGGCGCGGAGAATGGCGTCGCGATCGTCAATATGCTGCTCGGCGGGCTGCTGTTCGGACTGCTCGCGCTGCGCACCGGAGGCATCGCCGCTCCGGCGGCGGCGCATTTCGCCTGGAACGCGGCGGAGGATATCGGCCTTGGCCTCGTCCCCAATCCGGGCGTCGGCGCCTTCGGAAGCGCCTTCGACCTCGACCTTGCCGGAGCGCCGCTCTGGGGCGGGTCGCCGGAAGGGCTCAACGCCAGCCTCGCCATGACCTTCGCCCTGCTCGCTTTGCTCGCGGCGCTGCTGATCGCGCGCGGCCGAACCGTCAGCGCAGCTCCGCCCGGCTCCGGTCGATCCGATCCCGCTCCGAGTTGAAGGCCGCCTTGGCGGCCCCCGCAAGAACCGTCCCGGCACCGGTGTCAATGCCGAGCGCGTCGGTATGCTCGCCGTCGATCAGCAGCTCGAAGTGGAGATGCGGCCCGGTCGTGCAGGTCCCGGTGTTGCCGACCGCGCCGATCACCTCGCCCTGGCGAACGCGCGCGCCGGCCGCGATCTGCGGAGCGAACGCGCTCAGATGGAAATAATGCGTCGTCCAGCCATTGTCGTGGCGCAGCCGGATCATATTGCCCGCGCAGCGGTTCGGGCCGGCCGAAGCGACCTCGCCGTCGGCCGCGGCGTAGACGCGGGTGCCGACCGGCGCTGCGAAGTCGGTACCCCGGTGGAGGCGTCGGACTCCGAACAGCGGGTGGATCCGGTAGCCGAAGCGCGATGACACCCGCGCGCCGTCGAGCGGCGTGCGCATCAGCGAACGCACGTTGCTTCGGCCGCCATCGTCGAACCATCCCTCTTCGCCGCCGGGCGGGCGGAAGCGGTAGAAGCGGAGGGACTTTTCATTGGTGCGCATCGCGACGAACAGCAGCCTCGGCGCACCGACCGCCTCGCCGGCCGGGTTGCGCGCCTGCTCGAGCACGGCCTCGAAGCGGTCGCCCGGACGAACCTCGCGCTGAAAGTCGAGGTCGAAGCTGAAGGCCGTGGCGAAATCGCTGATGACGCTGTCCGGAACGCCCGCCGACACGGCCGAGCTGTAGAAGCTGGTCTCGTCCATCTCGCCGGCGACGGCGCGCAGCTGGAGCGCAAGCCGGGCGTCGAGCGGCTCGGCGGCCAACCGTCCCTGCGCCTCGGTGAGGCGGACGCCCGAGCCGTCCTCGCGCGTCGCCTCGAGCGCGGCCAGGCGGAGCGTCGCGCCGTCCTCGGCGAGGGTGAAGGCGAGCCGGAGGCCGCCCGGCGCGCCGCCGAGCACGCCACGCGCCGCCGCGGCGGCACGCGCCGCCGAGGCCTCGTCGAGACCAGCGGCGCGCAGTGCCGCTGCGATCTCGCTTGCGCCCGCCACCGTGATCGTCCGGTGCCGCTCGCCCGCCGGCGCTGCGGAGGGCGCAGCTCCGGCCT
>DASPJJ010000026.1:0-13734 GCA_035628635.1 Allosphingosinicella sp. | reverse complement strand
GGCGGGAAGGACTTCCCGCGCGGCAAGGCCTTGGAGCGCCTTGTTCGCGTCGGCCCCGGGCAGGTCCATCTTGTTGAGGGCGACGATCATCGGCACGCCCGCCGCCTTGGCGTGGCTGATGCACTCCTCGGTCTGCGGCATGACGCCGTCGTCGGCGGCCACGACGAGCACGACCACGTCGGTCACGTTCGCCCCGCGGGCCCGCATCTCGCCGAACGCGGCGTGGCCCGGCGTGTCGACGAAGGTGATCCGCTGGCCGTTGCGTTCGACCTGGTAGGCGGCGATGTGCTGGGTGATGCCGCCCGCCTCGCCGGCGGCCACGTTCGCCTGCCGGATCTTGTCGATGAGAGTCGTCTTGCCGTGGTCGACATGGCCCATGATGGTGACCACCGGCGGCCGCGGCTGCAGGCTCTCGGGCGGGTCGACATCGGTCTCGGTCTGGATGTCGACGTCGGATTCGGAGACGCGCACCATGCGGTGGCCGAATTCCTCGATCAGCAGCTCGGCGGTGTCCTGGTCGATCGTCTCGGTGACGGTGACCGGCGTTCCCATCTTGAACAGCGCCTTGACCAGATCTGCGCCCCGCTCGGCCATACGGTTGGCGAGCTCCTGCACCGTGATCGTCTCGGGCACGACGACGTCGCGGACCTGCTTGGCGGCGGGCCCGGACTGCATGTGGTGCCGGCGCTCCTTCTCGCGGGCGCGGCGGAGCGCGGCGAGGCTGCGGGCGCGGCTGTCGTCCTCGCCCGAGAGGGCGCGCGTGACCGTGAGCTTGCCCGAATGGCGGCGGTCGTCGCCGCCGCGCGGGGGCCTGCCGGGGCGGGCCGGCTCGGGGCGCTTGGCGGCCGGGGCGTGGTGCTTGGGCCGCGCATGGCCGCCGCGACGCTCTTCCTCGTCGTCGGGGACGGGGACTTCCGCGGCAGCCTCGGCCGGGGCCTGCGGGGCCTCCGCGGCGCGCTTCGCCTCCTCGTCGGTGCGCTGCTTCGCTTCTTCCTCGGCGCGCCGATTGTCCTCGGCGCGGCGCTTCTCGCCCTCGGTCGCTTCCTGGGCCTCGCGATGCTCGCGGCGCCGGGCCTCCTCGAGCGCGGAGAGGCGCGCTTCCTCGGCCTCGCGCAGCAGCCGCTCCTGGAGCTCGCGCCGGGAAGCCGCGTCGTTGGCCGGACGCTGCGGCGCGGCCGGCTTCGCCTCGGCGGGTGCCGGCTCGGGCGCCCGCGCGGCGGGGGCCGGGGTCTTCGGCGCCTCCTCGACCGGCGGCTGCGGCAGCGGGTCGCCGGGCCGGCGCAGCGTCCGCGCCTTCTTGGTCTCCACGATCACCGTGTTCGAGCGGCCGTGGCTGAAGCTCTGCTTCACCTTGCCCACCTCGACGGTGCGCTTGAGGCCCAGCGGCGCCCGCGCTCCCAGCTTCGGCTTGTCAGTCGTCTCGCTCATAAAGTCCTTCGTTCAATCCACAGCCGACGCATCCGGCGAACCGGCCGATGCGGCGCTCAGCCCTGCCTCAGATCCGATAAAAGCGCCCCACCGCCGGAGCGCATGGCCCACACGCGCGGCGGCAGCGCGATCCGTCAATGCGATATGTACCACATTCTGCCGCCCGAGCGCCAACGCCAATATGGCTCTGTCCAAAGGAAAAACCAGGCCCTGGGCCTGGCCTCCGCCGACGCGCCACGCCTGGTCGAGCTTGCGATTGCCGTCCTCGCCCGCGTCGGAAGCGTGAAGGAGCATGTGCACTTCGCCCCGCCGCGCGGCCACCTCGATCTTCTCGCTGCCGGTGAGCAGGTTCCCCGCCCGCGCTTCCAGGCCCAACCGGGCGAGCGCCTGCTGCCTCAGCGCGGCCTCGATCCGCTCGCCGAGATCGGCCGGCGCCTTGACGTCACCGGACTTGAACGCTCGCGCCAGCGCGGTCTTCAGCTTGCCGTTCGCCTGCGCCTTTTCGAGCGCGGCGCGATCGACGCCCAGCCAGGCCCCCCGGCCCGGGGCCTTCGCGCGCACGTCGGGGAGCACTTCGCCGTCCGGTCCGAGCGCGAGGCGGATGAGGTCGGCGCGCGCGCCATGCTCCCCGGAGAGGATGCATTTGCGCTCGGGGACGTGTGGTTCGTCCGTTACGGTGTCATTGGGAGGATTCCGCAACGGCGTCCTCCCCGGCTTCGGCCCCGGCGTCCGCCGGAGCCTCGTCCTCGAACCAGTGGGCGCGAGCGGCCATGATGATCTCGTTGCCCTGCTCCTCGCTCAGCCCGTAATCGGCGAGAAGCCCGCCTTTGTCCTCGGGCCGGTTCGATTCGCGCTGGCGCCTCTGCTCGGGCCGTTTCTTGGCCACGAGCTCGTCGGTGGCGAGGTCGGCGAGGTCGTCGAGCGTCCGGATGCCGGCCTTGCCGAGCGTCACCAGCATCTGCTCGGTGAGATAGGGCATCTCGGCAAGCTCGTCGGAGACGCCGATCGCACGCCGCTCCTCGCGCGCCGCGTCCTCGCGCCGCTCGAGCGCCTCGGCCGCGCGGCTCTGCAGCTCGGTGGCGAGCTCGTCGTCGAAGCCCTCGATCGAGGCCAGCTCGTCGAGCTCGACATAGGCGACCTCCTCGAGCGCGCCGAAGCCCTCCGCGACGAGCAGCTGGGCGAGCGTCTCGTCGACGTCCAGCTCCTCCTGGAACATGGTCGAGCGCTCGACGAACTCGCGCTGGCGCTTCTCGCTCGCGTCCGCCTCGGTCATGATGTCGATCGCCGAGCCGGTGAGCTGGGAGGCGAGCCGCACGTTCTGGCCGCGCCGGCCGATCGCCAGGCTGAGCTGATCGTCGGGGACGACGACCTCGATCCGCGCTTCCTCCTCGTCGATGACGACGCGGCTCACCGTCGCCGGCTGCAGCGCGTTGACGACGAAGGTCGCCAGATCGGGCGACCAGGGGATGATGTCGATCTTCTCGCCCTGCAGCTCCTGGACCACCGCCTGGACGCGCGAGCCCTTCATGCCGACGCACGCGCCGACCGGGTCGATCGAGCTGTCGTGGCTGATCACGCCGATCTTGGCGCGGCTGCCCGGGTCTCGCGCGGCCGCCTTGATCTCGATGATGCCGTCGTAGATTTCGGGCACCTCCTGCGCGAACAGCTTCTTCATGAAATCGGGATGGGCGCGACTGAGGAAGATCTGCGGCCCGCGGTTCTCGCGCACCACCTTGAGGATCAGCGAGCGGACGCGGTCGCCGACCCGGACGACCTCGCGCGGGATCTGCTGGTCGCGGCGGATGACGCCTTCGGCGCGGCCGAGGTCGACGACGACGTGGCCGAACTCGACGCGCTTGACGACGCCGGTGATGATCTCGTTCGCGCGCTCCTTGAACTCCTCATACTGGCGCTCGCGCTCGGCGTCGCGGACCTTCTGGAAGATGACCTGCTTGGCGGCCTGGGCGGCGATGCGGCCGAACTCGATCGGCGGGAGGGGGTCGACGATGAAGTCGCCCAAGCTCGCTCCTGGCTGGAGTTTCTCGGCCTCCTTCAGATTGACCTGCTTGAAATAGTCCTCGACCTCCTCGACCACCTCGACGACGCGCCACAGGCGCAGGTCGCCGGTGACCGGGTCGAGCTTGGCGCGGATGTCGTTCTCGGCGCCGTAGCGGGCGCGGGCTGCGCGCTGGATCGCGTCCTCCATCGCCTCGATGACGATGCCGCGGTCGATCAGCTTCTCGCGCGCGACCGCGTCGGCGATGGCGAGCAATTCGGCCTTGTTCGCGGAAACGGCGCCGGATGGGGCGGTAGCCATGTTCAGTCTTCCTCTGCTTCGATCTCTTCGAGTTCAACGAGTAGGTCGGCGCCTTCCGCCGACAGCGGCGCGGTCGCCGCGATCAGTTCGTCGGTCATGACGAGCTTGGCCGAATGGATCGCCGCGAACGGCAGGCCGACCGGGCCCAGCCCCGCCACCTCGATCAGCACCGTCTCGCCCTCCGTCCCGCGCAAGGGCCCGCTGAACACCTTGCGGCCTTCGAGCTTCTCGCCGAGCACGATCCGCGCCTCGTGGCCCTTCCAGTCGTCATAATCCTTGAGCCTGGTGAGCGGCCGGTCGATCCCGGGCGAGCTCACTTCCAGGCGGTAGCTATGCTCGATCGGGTCGCGCCCCTCGGCCTCGAGCGCGTCGAGCAGGTCGGACAGGCGCCGCGACAGTCGCGCGCAATCGTCCAGGGTGAGCTGCCGCGTCGCCGAATCCTCGGCCATCACCTGAAGCGTCGGATCGGACGTGCCGCCGATCATCCTGACGCGCACCAAGGCGAGCCCCTCCGCCTCCACGGCCGGCCCGATCAGTCCTTCAAGTGCGGCGCGATCCGCCATTCCACCTCGGCTGCGACAAACCAAAACCCCTCCGCGCCGGCCCCGCCCCCGGGACCAGCCTCAACTTCGCTAACGATGTCGAGGAGGTGAAGCGCATATAGGCAAGGCGCCGCGCGGGGGCAAGCGGGGATTGGCCGCCCATTCCGTACTCCGGCTGTGGCGCCGCGACACGGTCCAGCGTCATTTTTCACGCCTTTCTAACGGCAGTTCACGCCGTATCGGCGATTCGCTTGACGCAGGGCGCCTAGCCCGAACGCGGCTGACGCATCCCGCGTCGCCTCGAAGAGGAGTCGATCATGAGGAAAGCGATCTTTCTGGCCCCCGCAATAGCGGCCGCCGCGGCGATCTGCCCCGCATCTGCGCAGAGGTTTGCGCAGGACGGCCCGGTGCTCACCGAAGACGCCGCCGGGCCATCCTCGAAAATCGAGATCGCCGATCTCGATCTCCGCTCGGGCGAAGGCCTCGAGGTGATGCAGCTGCGGATCGACCGGGCGGTCGACCGCCTCTGCGCCGCGGTGGCGAGCGAGCCTCTCGCCATTCACGCTCGCGCCCGCTGCCGTCACGATGCGCTGGCGCAGGCCAGCGCACAGGTCAGCCGAGCCGTGCGCGAGGCCGAGATTCGCGCGCTGGCGGGGAGGGCGACGGCCCGGCGACGCGCTGAATGAACGCGGCCAGGAGCCCCGCCGTGCGCGTCTGGGTGCGCTCCCGCTCGAAATGGCTGCGGATGCGTCTGCGGACCTGGTCGAACCGCGCCTCGCCCCGCAGCGACCGGAAGGCCGGCTCCTCGGCAATGTCCGCGAGCGCGGTCTCGCCGCCGTAGAAGCCGCCGTAGAGCCAGCCGCGATCGAGTGCCCGCTCGAGAGCCGCCAGGGCGCGCTCGCCCCTTCCTTGCAGCGCCCAGGTCTGGGCGCTGTCCGCGAGGAACCAGCTCGGCACCCGCCCTGCGGCGGTGATCCTGGCAATTGCGCGGTCGGCAGCGGCGAGCAGGCGCTCAGCCTCCTCCGTTCGCCCCGCCTGGCGAAGCACTATCGCCAGCAGCGGGCCGTTGGAGACCAGGATCGCCGGGCGGTCTTCGAGGTGCCCGGGCGACAAAGCGAGCAGTCCGTGACGGTCGTAAAGCGCGGCGAGTTCGCGGCCCCGGCCGGCGTTCAGCAGCCGCTTGACCGCCAATGCCGCGAAATAGCCGTCATGATCGTTCGCTTCGCCGCCGCAGATCGGCACCGGCGCGCAGCTGCGGTTCCGCCTCGCCAGCTCGTCGAGCGAAGGCAGCTCGCCCTGCCAGAGCCTCCAGATCGCCTCGTCGAAGCGCCCGGTGCGGCGGGCCTCGGTTGCGAGCCCCAGCTGCCGGAACACTTCGGCAAGATGCATGTCGCTGAAGTCGGCGCTGTGCGGTTCGACCCGTCGCAGCGCCTCGGCAAAGGCAGCCGCGGCGGCGGAGAAGTCGCCGCGGCCCCAATTCAGATGACCCCGGAAATGCGGCGCGTCCGGTCCCCCGGCTTGTTCCAGCCGCGCGATCAGCGGCTGCACCCGCCGCTCTTCCCCGAAGGATCCAGCCACCCGGGTGATCGTGCCGATGGCCGGCCGGTAATAGGGATCGATTTCGGCGGCGCGAAGGAAGGCGCCGAAGGCGCGCTCGAAATCGCCGGCCGCAGCCAGGTTGTGGCCGAGATAGAGCTGGATTTCCGCATCGTTGGGCTGGAGGCGCGCCGCGCGGACTATATGCTCCCTCGCGGCGCGATCGTCCGCGCCGAGGATGATCGCCATCGCTGCATGCGCCTCGGCGAGGTCGGGGGCAAGCGTCAGCGCGCGCTGGACGTGATCGATCGCCGCCGCCCGTGCCGCCCCGCGCCGCGGCGAAGGCGCGAAACTCTGCTGCTGGGCGATGGCGGCGCCGAGCCGGGACCAGGCCGGCGCATAATCGGGATCCCGACGCACGGCCTCCCGGAGCAGCTCGATCGCGGTGACCGTCCGGGCCGACTGGCGCTGGCGCATCAGGCTCCGCGCGGTGACATAGAGTCGGTAGACTTCCCCGCTGGTCGCATAGGGGCCCGCGGGCGGCGTCGCATGGACCAGCCGCCGCCGCAGATTCTGCGCGACGGCACCGCCGATCCGGTGCTGGATCAGGAAGATGTCGTTCAGCTCGCCGTCGAACGTCTCCGACCATATCTGGATGCCGTCCCCCGCCCTGACGAGGGCGACGGTCACGCGCACGTTCCCACCCGCCCGGCGGACGCTGCCTTCGAGCAGATAGTCGACGTTGAGCCGCTGCCCGATGCTGCGCGCGTCTCCTGCCGCCGCAGCGACCGTCCAGGCCGAGGTGCGCCCGGCGACGCGCAACTCGGGCTCGCGGGCGAGCTGTCCGAGTATCTCTTCGGCGACGCCCTCGGCGAAATGTCCGTCCCCCGTGCCGAGGTCACGGAAAGGCAGGACCGCGATGGACGCCGGAGTGGAGGGCGACGCGCGACCCCATTCGTGCCGGCTCGCGGCAAGGACGGTAACGAGGAGGACGGCGAGCAGCGCCGCGGCGGCGGCAAGGCGCCGCGTTCGCCGCCAGCGAGCCGGGGCCGGCCTGGCAGCGGGCGCTGCGCCCTCCGAAGGAAATGCGCGGTCGCCAACGGTTGCTGCTGCCGCGGTCGGCGAAAAGAGCGAGCGGTACACCGCTTCGGTCTCGGCAGAAGGGCCGACGCCGAGCTCCTTCTGAAGCTGCTTGCAGAACCGGGCGTAGCGCTGCTCGACCGCCGAGGCTTCGCCTGTTGCGGCGTCGGCGAGGAGGCCGAGCCGTACCGCCGCCTCGTTGAACGGTTCAAAGGCGGCAAGCCGATTGACGATGCTCCGCGCGGCGCCCGTCTCGCCGGCGCGCATCGCACGCTCGGCGGCGGAGCAGGCGGCCGCGACCAACGCTTCGCGGCGGATCGGGCGTTCGGCGGCCAGCCATTCGTCGAAGCCGCCGCTGACCCCCTCGAGCTCGCTGAACAAATCGCTCCCCATGTCCGGGACGGTCTCGGCGGCGGCCGCGAAGTCGCCGGTCCCGGCCAGCCGGTCGATCAGAGCGACGTCTTCGCTCAGCATGGCCGGATCGACGCGAACATGGTCGCGTCGGATCTCCAGGAGCGGAGACCGGCAGTCGCCGAGGGTGCGCAGCTCATGGAGTGCCTGTCTGAGGCTGGCGCGCGCCTGTTCCTCGCCGCGGTCGCTCCAGAGCATCGCGGCGAGCCGTTCGCGCCCCCAGAGCGTGCCGGGACGGCTGGCGGCGACGGCGATCAAGGCCCTGGCCTTGCGTCCGCGCGGCGCGACCTCCTGGCCACTGGCCCGGTCGATCAGCGAAAACCGACCCCAGCAGCGAAGCTCGAAGCGCTGCGCCGCGTCCCGCGCCTCCTTCTCGCCTGTCTCGCGACCGGCCATCTCTCCTCCGCCCAGCCGGAGGGTAACATGATCCACTCCTACTATGAACCGCCGTGGCCGAGGGGCCTGGAAGCCTCGGCCCTCCTCTTTCGACAGCTCCGCGGGGATGTCGCGCTGCGCGTGGAGCACGCGCCACACTTCGATGTAGCGGGGGCGCTCGACATAGAAGATGAGGTACGGAAAACGACCCAGCCTGCGGGCCCGTAGCCCCTCCAAGTCCATCTGCTCTCCGTGCCGCGGCGATCCCGTCCGAGGGCGGTCTCCACGGCGCGCGCGAAGGATGCCGCCACGCTATCGCCCGCTTCAACCGTGTAATAATCGATCGCATCGTCGACGTCGCGGTCGGCCGCGGCGCGCGTGCGGACCGGCTTCACCGCGTCGTGGCCGCCCGGTCTTTGATCCGCTGCCGCAGTCGTTCGAAATACGCGTCGTCAACCGGCGGCCCCAGAGGGGACGCGGCGCCTTCCAGGATCAGCGCCCGAAACCTCTCTATGTCCGCTTCTCGGCGGATGAGCTGGCGGACATATTCGCTGCTGGTACCGAAGCCGCGGGTCGCGACCTGCTCGTCGACGAACTGCTTCATCGAGTCGGGGAGCGATATGTTCATCGTCGCCATGACTCGCCATACCCTTTATGGCAGTTTTTGGTAAGATCCCCGTTGGCGCGTCACTCGCGGTGCCCAACAAGGATTTGACAGCGTCAACCTCCTCCTTCAGTTTGCAAGCGGCGGTAAAGGCGAACTTTTTTCCATTGCCGTCGATGGGGAACGACAATGCGCCGGCACGCCGCTCTGGCTTCGCTCGCTCTGCTGGCGGCTTGCGGCGGCGGCGGAGGGGGTGGCGCACCGCCGCCACCGCCGCCGCCCGCGCCCAATCAGGCGCCGAGCTTCACCTCGGCGGGAGCAGCCAGCGTGATCGAGAACCAGGCCGACGCCTATCTGGCGACGGCCACCGATCCCGATGGCAACCTGCTGACCTTCTCGGTCTCCGGTGGTGCCGATGCCGCCCGGTTCACGATCTCCGCGACCGGACTGCTCCGCTTCGTCTCTCCGGCCGATTTCGAGCTTCCCGCGGATTCCGACGGCAATAACGTCTACGCCGTCGAGATCACCGTCAGCGACGGGCAGGCGACCGCCACGCTTCCGGTCCAGATCAGCGTGACGGACGAATCGACTCCGATGCGCCGGGTTGCCGCCGGGCTGAACCAGCCGCTCTACGTGGCCGCGATCCCCGGCGACACCCGGGTCTTCGTGCTCGAGAAGGGCGGCAACATCTTCCTCCTCGACCCCGCGACCGGATCGCGGACCCCGTTCCTGTCCGCGGCCGAGCGCCTGGACCCCGCCGGGGCCGGCCAGCTCGACAATATCTCGACCGACGGCGAACGCGGCCTGCTGGGGCTCGCGGCGCTTCCCGATTACCAGTCGACGGGTAGGTTCGTCCTCTACGTCACCAATGCCGGGGGCGACATCGAGATCCGGCTGTGCCGGCGCGACTCCAACGGGCTGGGCGCGGCGCGCCTGTGCCAGGTCCTTTTCACCATCGAACACAGCCAGTTCAACAATCACAATGGCGGCTGGATGGACTTCGGGCCGGACGGCAATCTCTATATCGCGACCGGCGACGGCGGCGGCGCCGGCGACCCGCTCGGCAATGCCCAGAACACCAACTCGCTGCTCGGCAAGATCCTCCGGATCACGATCGTCAACGACCCGTTCGCCGGCGCAACGCCGATTTTCTGGGCGCCCGCGGCAGGCAACCCGTTCCTCGGCGGCGGCGGGGCGCGCGAGGTCTTCGCCTATGGGCTTCGCAATCCCTTCCGGGCCTCCTTCTGGGGAGCGTCGCTTCTGATCGGCGACGTCGGGCAGAATGCGGTGGAGGAGATCGACGTCATGCCCGTCGCCAGCCCCGGCCTGAACTTCGGCTGGAACTTCCGCGAGGGCACGCTCCCATTCACCGGAACCGCCCCGGCCGGACTGACCGATCCCGCTTCCGAATATCTCCACGGCACCGGACCCAGACAGGGCCGTTCGGTGATCGGCGGCTACGTCTATCGGGGGGCCGTCCAGGCGCTTCAGGGCCGCTACTTCTTCGCCGACTTCGTCAGCCGCAACGTCTGGACCTTCCCCGCCGGCCTGCTCCTTTCGGGGCAGCCCGTTCCGTCCAGCCGTTACGAGCGCCGCAACGCCGATCTGGTCCCGAATGCCGGCACTCTGAACCAGCCCGTCTCCTTCGGGGAGGATTCGGCCGGCAATCTCTATCTGGTCGACTTCGACGGGGAGATATTCCTCATCGGCGGTTAGGAGGGGCTTGTCCGGAGCCCGGTCCATCCGGCTCGTCCGCGGTCGGCTGCTCGAGCGTCCTTCGGCGCTGGAGGAAGCGGGCGAGGAGGCCGCACAAGGTCGCCCAGGCGGCGCCGACGCACCAGCCGGCGACGACGTCGGTCGGCCAGTGGACGCCGAGATAGACTCGGGAAAAGCCCACCGTCAAAGTGAGCGCGATCGCTACCGCCATCAGATAGGCGCGCACGCGACGGCTGGTCTGGGTCCGGGCCAGCAACGCCCCGAGCGTCAGATAGACGACGGCGCTGTTGGTCGCGTGGCCGCTCGGGAAGCTGGTGCTGGTGACGTCGACGAGATGGGCGACGACGTCCGGGCGCGGGCGCATGAATACCGCCTTCAGCCCGACGCCGACGAGCCCGCCGCCGGTGATCGAGGTGGCGACGAACGCGGCGGTGGCGCGCTTGCGGACGGTGACGAGGTAGCCGACCACGACCACCGTCAGCAGGGTCAGCACCGAGACGCCGCCGAGCGCGGTGACGTCGACCATCGCCGCGCGCAGCCAGGCGGGGCCGACCGGGACCGAAGGATCGGCAGGGCTGCGCAGCGCCTCGATCAGCCAGCGGTCGATCGCCAGCGTGTCGCCCTCCGCCATTTCGGAGGCGACCTGCAGGAAAACGAAGCCAAAACCGGCGAGCAGCAGGAAGCCGAGCAGCACCGGATTCTCGATTCGGCGCCTCGCCGCCCGCAACGCGCTCGCCCCTCCGATCATTCGCTCCGCTCCTGCTTCGCGCGAACGAACATGCGTCCAATCGCCGCTTTGCCCGATCCGCCCCTGCGCTTATGGCGGAAGCCCGTTCCGCCGTCACCGGAGACGATCCATGCGCCCCATCGTTTTCGCCGCCTTGCTCGCCCTCGCCGCCTGCGCCGATGCCGACGGGGTCGCGCCCGCCAACGGCAATGCGAGCGCCGCGCCGGCCGCGCCCGCGGCCTCCGGCCTCCCGTTCCGGGTCGAGCCCCTTGGCCAGTTCGACCAGCCCTGGGCGATGACCTTCCTTCCCGACGGCACCCTGCTCGTCACCGAGCGCGGCGGGCGGCTGCGCCTGCGCCTCGGCGACGGCCGTCTGCTCGAGGTTGCGGGCGTCCCCCGTGTCGACGCAGGCGGGCAGGGCGGCCTGGGCGACGTCGTCCTCCATCCGGATTTCCGCCGCAACTCCTACGTCTATCTGAGCTGGGTCGAGGCCGGGGAGGGCGATACGCGCGGCGCCGCCGTCGGGCGCGCCCGCTTCGTCCTGACCGAGGACGGTGCCAGCCTCGCGGGCCTGCAAATCCTCTGGCGCCAGACTCCGAAGGTCGACGGACGGGGACATTTCGGCCACCGCCTCGCTTTCTCGCCGGACGGCTATCTCTTCATCACCAACGGCGAGCGCCAGGCGTTCGATCCCGCGCAGGATCCCGACCAGAATCTCGGCAAGATCGTCCGCCTGTTCGACGACGGCCGGGTCCCGCCCGACAATCCCTGGGCGTCGCGCGGCGGGGTTGCCGCGCAGTCCTGGACCATGGGCCACCGCAATCCGCTCGGCCTCGCCTTCGACGCGCAGGGGCGGCTCTGGGAGCATGAGATGGGCCCCGAGGGCGGCGACGAGTTCAACCTGATCGAGCGCGGCCGCAATTACGGCTATCCGATCGTCTCCAACGGCAGCCATTATGGCGGCCGCGACATCCCCGACCATCCGACCCGCCCGGAATTCGCCGCGCCGAAAGTGTGGTGGAACCCGTCGGTCTCGCCGGCCGGGCTGATCGTCTATTCGGGAGCCCTGTTCCCCGAATGGCGCGGAGACGCCCTGATGGGCGCATTGTCCGGCCAGGCGCTGATCCGGATCGACCTCGACGGCGCCAACGCCCGCGAAGCCGACCGCTGGCCGATGGGCGCCCGGATCCGCGAGGTCGAGCAGGGCCCGGACGGCGCCGTCTATCTGCTCGAGGACAGCCGCGACGGTGCGGGCGGAAGGCTGCTGCGGCTGACCCCACCGCGTTGACATAGGCCGTGGCATAGGCCATCCCTTCTCGATGGGTGCCGAACGCCACGTCAAGCTCTTCCGCAACGGCCGCAACCAGGCCGTCCGTATTCCCCGCGAGTTCGAGCTTCCGGGCGAGGATGCGATCATCCGCAAGGAGGGGGAGCGGCTGGTGATCGAGCCGAGTGGCCGGAAAGAGACGATCGCGGAGCTGCTCGACCGCTGGGCCGCCGAGCCGACGGTCGATGAGGAGTGGGAGGAGCCGGACGATCCGCCGCCCGATCCGCTAGAGATTTGATGCCATTTCTCCTCGACACCAACATCGTGTCGGACATCATTCGAAATCCGAAAGGTCCGGCCGCGCGGCGTTTTCGACATCATCCGCTCAATCAGATGATGACCAGCATCATCGTCGCGGCGGAGTTGCGGTTCGGACTCCTGAGGAGGGCGGCCCCGATCCAACAGGCGCGGCTGGAGGAACTCCTCGGCCGATTGGCAGTCGCTCCCTTTGAGGAACCGGCAGACCGGATTTACGCCGAGCTGCGCACCGAGCTCGAACGCCGCGGCACTCCGATCGGCGCGAATGACATGCTGATCGCAGCGCACGCACTCGCGCTGGATCGGATTCTCGTCACGGCGAACGAGCGCGAATTCCTCCGCGTGCCGGGGCTGCGCGTGGAGGATTGGCTGGCTAGACGCGCCGAGCCGGCGGCTCAGCCCTTCCATTCCATGATCGTCAGGCAGAGCAGGCCGAGCAAGCCGAACAGCAGCAAAGAGGCGATGAGGAAGAAGCGGCTCTGGCGTCCGGTTACGATCATATAGGTGCCGTAGGCGGCGGTGACGGCGCCGAACAGGATGACCGCGCCGAACAGCTGGATCACCGTCTGCGCCTGGTCGGCCGTGCCGGTGAAGGTGGTACCGTCGACCTCGGCGCCCGCATGCAGGAGCGGTCCGCCGACCGTCGCCGCGATCGCGCCCATGAAGACCACCAGGAATAGGCCGAGGCCGAGCAGCAGCCATCCCCGCGCGCGCCCTGCCGGCATCGCTTCGCCGCATTTCGGGCAGACCGGCGCAATCGCCTCGATCCTGGCCCCGCACGTCGGCGACGGACAGGTTCGTGATGCCTTCATGAGTCGCGCCCCCCGGGGGCATCCTATGCCTTCTCAGCGCTGAGGAACAGCGCGCCTGCGATAGCGGAAATACCAGACTTCGTGGCCCTTGCGGCGGGCCTTCGCCTCGTAGCGTGTCTCCGGCCAGCCGCCCGGACGGGTGAGGAAATCGGCGGATCGCTCGGCCAGCCATTCGAAGTCCCGCCGCCGGTTCATCACCATCATCGACCAGCGGCAATAGACCGGATCGTCGGTCCCGAGACGAAGCTCGCCGCCCGGCTTGAGCTTGGCCGCGATCAGGTCGAGCGGCCCGTGATTGACCATCCGCCTTTTGGCATGGCGCGCCTTGGGCCACGGGTCCGGGTGAAGGAGGTAGACCATCGTCAATGCGCCGTCGGGCACCCGCTCCAGCACGTCGAGCGCGTCGCCCATGTGGAGCCGAACGTTGGCCAGCCTTTGGTCGCGGATATGGCCGAGCGCCCCGACGACGCCGTTCAGGAACGGCTCGCAGCCGATGAAGCCATGGTCCGGGAGCAGGTCCGCCCGATAGGCGAGATGCTCGCCCGAACCGAAGCCGATCTCGAAGTGCAGCGGCCGATCGTCGCCGAATAAAGTAGCCGAA
>DASPJJ010000025.1:0-157936 GCA_035628635.1 Allosphingosinicella sp. | reverse complement strand
GCGAAGATCTTGGCGATGTCGAGGAAGCCGGCGACGTCGCCGTCGTCGGGGTGGTAGAGGCCGAAGGCGCCGAAGGCCAAGGTGAGGAACACGGCCATCACCAGAAAGATGTGGTCGTGGAGAAAACCGACGACGGTGCGCGGACTGCGGGCGCGGGCCGCGAAATAGTCGTCGAAGGCGCGGTAGACGTGGAGCGGGCGCAGATCTTCGCCACCCGCCTCCTCATCGGCGCTGCGCCGGATCTCGGCGAGGACGGGCGCCAGATATTCGTCCCGCACCTGCTCGAAGACCGCGTCGTTCCCACTCGTCGTCATGTCATCCCTCCCCTTGATCGAGGGGGAGTCTAGTGGCGCCCGGCCCCGCGGCAACCATTGACAAATTCGCCGTCATCCACGCAGGATGCTACAAATGTAGCATTGGAGGTGCGGATGCGCTTGAGACAGGTCTTGCACGCGCTGGCGTTGCTCTGTGCTGTCGGCTTCACGCTTAACGCCGCCCCGACGAAGGCGCAGGCACGGCGCGCGCCGGAAGCCGAGCGGGTCGAGCGCTTTCTCGAGACGCAGATGCGCGCGCTGCGGATACCGGGCCTACAGGTCGCCGTGGTCCGCGGGGACCGCATCGTCCTGCTGCGCAGCTACGGCATCGCCAGCGTCGAGCTGCAGGCGCCGGTCACCGACCGGACCGTGTTCGCAATCAACTCGATCACCAAGGCGTTCACCGGCGTGGCGGCAATGCGCCTGGTGGAGGAAGGCCGGATCGACCTGTCGGCGCCGGTCTCCGCCTATCTCGACGAGCTGCCGGAGGCCTGGCGCCCCGTGACGATCCGCCAGCTGCTGAGCCATATGTCGGGCCTACCCGACATAGCCCGCGCGCCCACGGTCGAGACCGACAGCGTCGCCGCCTGGGCCTGGGTCCAGGCCCAGCCCGCCTCTTACCCGCCGGGCCAGCGCTACAGCTACAATCAGACGAATTACACGTTGGTGCAGATGATCGTGAACCGCCTGAGCGGGCGGGCCACCGATGCTCCCCTTGCCGGATGGCAGATCGAGGCGGCGGCGATGGAGCGCACCCTCTACGGCGATTCGACCGAAGTCGTGCCCGGCAAGGCTCCGAGCTATCGCTACACCTATGCCGCTCCCGGCGCTCCGGGCGTGCTCAGGCCGGCAATCGAGCGCTTTCTTCCCTTCCGCCGCGCCTCGTCCGGGCTCAACAGCACGGCCGAGGACATGGCCCGGTGGATCATAGCGCTCCGCCGGGGCCACCTCCTCGGCCGCGCGGCGATCGACACAATGTGGACGCGGGTTCCCTTCGCCGACGGCCGGCTCGGCCAGTGGGGCATGGGCTGGCAAGTCCTTTCCCGCGGCTCGGGGCGCGCGGTGGGAATGACGGGGGGCGGGCGCGCAGCCTTCTACATCTATCCCGAGCACGACGTTGCCGTCGTGCTGCTGACCAACCTCGCAGGCTCCTTTCCCGAGGACATGATCGACGCAATCGCCTCCATCTACGCCCCGGATCTCGAGCTGAGCGGCGTCCCCGCCTTGCGCATCGCGCTCGAGGAGCGCGGCTATGCGAACGCAGCCGCGGCCGCGGCGGAGATCGCGCCGCGCGATCCCGCTCTGCGCTGGAACGAGGCCGAGCTAAACGACTGGGGCTATCGCCTGCTGAGCAGCGGCCGCCCGCGCGAAGGGCTCGAGATACTGAAGCTCGTCGTCATGCTCTTCCCGGATAGAGCCAACGCTTATGACAGCGTCGCCGAAGCCTATGCCGCCAACGGCGACCCTAGGCAGGCGATCGCGCACTACCGCCGATCGCTTGAGCTCGACCCGGGTAACGACAATGCGGCGCGGCACCTCCGCCGGCTCGAAGCGCGCTCGCAACCGCGGTAGCCACCTCGGCGGCGAGCATGGCGGCGGTTGCGGCACCAATGCTGGCGCCCTAGGGCGCGCCAATGGCTTCCGCCGTACCAGCGCCCCACCCTTTTCGCATCGCTGACTTCCGCTTCTATTGGGTCGCGCGGCTCGCCTCGACGGTCGGGTCGATGGCGATGGTGATCGTGATCGGCTGGCAGGTCTACGACATCGCCCGCCAGACGATGGACGTGAAGAGCGCGGCGCTTCAGCTCGGGCTGATCGGCGTCGTCCAGTTCGTGCCCCTGTTCGCGCTGACGTTGCTCACCGGCTGGGTGGCGGACCGGCTCGACCGTCGCGTCATCGCCCGAGCGTCGATCGCGCTGGAAGTCGGCTGCGCTTCGGCCCTCGCCTGGCTCGCTTTTACCCAGACGACGACGCTGCTCGCTCTGTTTATGGTCGCCGGCCTGCTCGGGGTTGCGCGTGCCTTCGCCGCACCGGCGTTGAGCGCGCTGGCGCCGAACCTCGTGCCGCGGGAGTCGCTGCCTCGCGCGATCGCGCTCTCGTCCATCGCATGGCAGTCCGGTTCGATCGCAGGTCCGGCGGTCGGCGGCTATCTCTACGCCTGGGAGCCGCACATGCCTTATGCGGTCAGCGCAGGCCTGTTTCTCGTGTCGCTTTTGTGCATGTTCCTGATCGGGCCAAAGCCCCGTTCCGCGATCGAGGGCTCGAAAAATCCGTGGCGCCAGATGGTCGACGGCCTCGCCTACGTCCGCCAGAACCGGCTCGTGCTCGGCGCGATCTCGCTCGACCTGTTCGCCGTGCTGCTCGGCGGCGCGACGGCGATGCTGCCGGTGTTCGCCCGGGACGTGCTCCACACCGGGCCGGAAGGGCTCGGCCACCTGCGCGCGGCGCCGGCGGTGGGCGCCACCTTGATGGCGCTCTGGTTCTCCTTCCGGCCGCTGAGGCGCCATGTCGGGCTCAAGATGCTCGCGGCAGTCGGCGTGTTCGGGCTGGCGACGGTGGTCTTCGGATTCTCGCGCTGGATGCCGCTCTCGCTCTTCTGCCTGTTCCTGCTCGGCGCCGCCGACATGCTCTCGGTCTATGTCCGTCAGTCGCTGATCCAGCTCTACACGCCGGATGCGATGCGCGGCCGCGTCGGCGCCGTGTCCACTTTGTTCATCTCGGCCTCGAACGAGCTCGGCGAAGCGGAATCGGGCTTCCTCGCCGCTTTGATCGGCCCGGTGGCGGCCGTAGTCGGTGGCGGCGTGGGCGCGATCCTCGTCACTCTGCTCTGGGCGCGCTGGTTCCCCGAGCTGCGCCGCGCCCGAAGCTTCGATCCTCCGGAGGCCGGTCCCGGCCCCTGAGGGGCCTCAGGCGAGGACGACAGAGCCGTGCAACACGTCGGCTCCGACAAGCGAAACGACTCCGGTGAGCACGATGTGGAGGTCGAACGCATCGAGCACGCCGTCGCCATTGTCGAACCAGAGGCTGTGCGTGTCCTGCTGGAACACCGCGTCGAGCGTGCTGTCGCCCGGGGTCAGCAGCGCCTGCGCGGCGGCCCTGGTCGCGGCATTGCCGGCGAAGGCGATGGTCTTGCCGGCGAAGCCCAGCAGGTTGAGGACGTCGACGACGTCGCTGCCGGAGACGAAATTGAGGACGGCGTCGCTCTGCGTTCCCGCGCTGTTGGTGAGCGCCGTATAGCGCACCCTGTCATTGCCCGTGCCGAGATCGAGCTGGTCGGCCCCCGGCCCGCCGAACAGGATGTCGTTGCCCGCCCCGGCAGCGATCACGTCGACCAGGTTGCCGCCGTTCACGGTGTCGTTCCCCGAGCCCGCGTCGATGATCGAGCGCGTATTCGAGAGCGCGGTGATCGTGTCGTTGCCGCTGCCGCTCTTGACCCGGTTGGCACCGCTGATCGCCAGGTCCGCGGTCGCGGCCGAAGCCTCGATCGGCGCGTAGAGCAGGTCCTCGGGATTGCCCTTGACGCCGACCACGGTAATCGTCTGACGCGCCGCCTGAATCTCGCTCGCCTGGGTGTCGATATAGATCCAGCCGTGCGAGGCGACCGGCACGTGCGGATATGCGGTGACGAAGCTGATGTTGACCGTCTCCATGCCGGTGACGTTGGCGAGCGTCACCGCGGTGTAGCCGTCGGCCGAGCTCTCATTGTACAGATCGTAGAGGATGTTGAGCACGTCCGTGGCGAGGCTGCTCCCGCGGATCGTCTCGCTGATCTCGAGCTCGTGCGCGTAGGCGTTGACGGTGATTGCCGCCGCAGACTGAGAGGCGTCGACCAGGTTCGATCCCCAGTCGATCGCCGCCCAGTCGGAGCGGAGATGGCCTTCGCCCGAGATCGTGACCTCCAGCGCGCCGCCGAAGGCCGGGTCCACCACGAGGCTGTTGGCGCCGGCGATGTTCTCGTCGAGAAAGACGTGGTTCAGGCCCATCTCCCTCGCCTGCGCGCCGAGATGCACGTCGGCGCCGACGCTCCTCAACGCCTGGAACCTTGCAATCTGCGTGAAGCTCGCATCCGTCGCGACGCCGCCGGTCAGGACCATGTAATTGTCGGCGCCGTGGCCTCCGTCCGCCGTGACGTTCGGGCGCAAGTCAGACGCCGATATCGACAGAGCGTCCGGCTTGATGCTGCCGGTGAAGCTGATGACATTGTCCACGCCGACATTGCGCTTGTAGAAGATGAGCGACGTGCCCTCGTTGGAGATAAGATCGAGCGAGACATTGGCCCCCACCGTCGGAGAAAGACTGACCTGGTTGAGGGTGTAGACCATGGGATTGGTGTAGGGCGGAGACGTGGCCACGAAAGTGTAATGGCTAGGCGTCCTGGGAGCATCGGTCAGCCAGTGCAGCCAGAGGGTCCCGGAATCGCCCGATTCGATTCGCTCGACGTTCCTGACGATCGACAGATCGAGCGCCGAATTATAGCCGCCGAGCCACAAAGTATCCTGGCCCGGACCCCCGTCTATGGCGTGGGTGAAATCGAAAGGTCCCCGCACCAGATCGTTGCCCGAGCCGAGGGAGATCGTCTGTGCGCCCTCCCCGATGTTGACCAGGTCGTTACCGCTGCCGGTGCGCACGACGTCGTCGCCGCCTGCGTGGACGTTGACGGTGAGGCCCGTCGTATAGGCGCTCGCATCGGTGACCGAGGCGCCGGGATCCGTCGCGGTGACGATGCGGATGCCGGCCGCCTGCGCGTTGGCCCCGAGCTGCGTCTCGAACGTGTCGGCGATCAGGAGGTAGCGGGTCTTCTGGAGCCCCTGGAAGTCCGGGTCGGCATAGTTGCGGCCGTTGAGATTGAGCGTCGCCCATCCCTGCGTGAGCTGCAGCTTGTAGGCCCCCGTCTGGGCGGATTCGACGGAGATGTAATGGCGGCCGCTCAACGTGGTAAAATGATCGAGCGAGGTGACGTCCTCGCCGGGAACGAGGCTGTCCCCCGCTAGCCTGACTCCGAACTGATCGTGGAGGGTCACCCGGGCGGGAACGGACTCGCCGTTGGGTCCGGTCACGACCAGGACGATCCCGATCCCGGATGCGAGATCGACTTCGAACCAGTCGCGGTCGTTCGGGCGGTCGAATGCGGCGAGCGCGCCCGTCGCCGGCAAGGCATGGCTGCGCTGGTCGTGGCCATACAGGGCGTCCCCCGCGCGTCCCTGGCCTACGCCGACGGTAACCCAGTGATTGAGGGCGTCGGCGGTGCCGAGGTGGGCGGCGGCGAGGTCGGAATAGCTGAGCAGATAGGCGCGCTCGTCGAAATCCCTCGGACGGCTCTCGTCGGCGCCCGTGGTCAGGTAATGGCGCAGGGCTTCGGCCGGAAAGTTCAGATAGCCGAACTGCAGGAGATCGCGGTTGGCAGCGACATATTGGACGGAGTCGAAGCCGGTCGTGGGCCGATGCTCGTAAAAGCCGTGATTGATGTAATGCCTCAGCAGATCGGCGCGGTTGTCGCCGTAGGCCGCCGCGACATCCGGATTGGAGGCGCCGTAGATCAGCCCGTCGACGCGGCTGAAGCTGCGGCCTTCCTTATATCCGAATTCGAGATAGTGGCGGGCGAGCGCGGTAGGATCGGTGCCGTAGACGACGAGAAGATCGGCGTTGGACGCGGAATAGCCGAGATAGTCGAAGCTCGACGGCGCCCGCCCTTCCGCGAAGCCGTGCTGGACATAGTGGGTCGTATAAGCGGCGTAATTGGTGCCGAACGCCCCGACCAGGTCGGGGTGCGACGCCCCGTACATGAACGGGTTGAACAGGAAGGGATTGCGGCCCTCGGCTTGGCCGTAGGTCAGCCAGTGGCGCCGCCCCGCTTCCGCGTCGGCGCCGAACGCCTGGATGAGGTCCGGATAGGACGCGATGTAACGGAGCGGATCGAACTCTTCGGCCATCGGAATTCCCCCACGGCCGCGAAGACTCGCGCCCTTCGCCTCCCGCAATAGACCTATTCACGCGATCAAGCGAGCAGGCACTTACGAAACGCGAGATATTGCCGTTACTTAAAGCAGGCGACCTTCAACGCAGGCGCATCAGCCGACGACGATCGATCCGTGCAGCACGTCCGCGCCGGCCAGCGACGCGACGCCGGTCAGCAGGATGTGCAGATCGCTCGCATTGAGCACCCCGTCGCCATTGTCGAACCAGAGCGAGTGGTCGTCCTGCTGGAAGACGGCGTCGAGCGTGTTGTCGCCGGGCGTCAGCAGCGCCTGCGCAGCGGCGAGATTGGCCGCGTTGCCGGCGAAGGCGATCGTCTTGCCGGCGAAGCCCTGCAGGTTGAGCACATCGACGACATCGGTGCCGGACACGAAATTATAGACCGTGTCGATGGCCGCCCCGGCGCTGTCGGAAAGCGCGGTATAGCGCAGGCGATCGATACCCGTGCCGCCGTCGAGCTGATCGGCGCCGCCGCGGCCGAAGAGGATGTCGTTGTCGTCGGCCGTGGAGATGATGTCGGTCAGATTGCCCCCGGTCACGCTGTCGTTGCCGGAGCCGGTCTCGATCTGCGAGCGCGAGGTGGCGAGCGCCGTTACGTTATCGTGGCCGCTGCCGCTCTTCACCCGGGTTGTGCCGCTGATCACGAGGTCCGCGCTGGCTGCCGAAGCGTCGATCGGGGCGTAGAGGAGATCCTCCGGATTGCCCTTGCCGCCGATGACGTTGATCGTCTGCTGGGCCGCCTGGATGTCGGCGGCCTGGGTATCGAGGTAGATCCAGCCGTGCGAGCGCGGGTCCGGATTGAACGAAACGCCTTCCTCCACGAACGTGATGTTGATCGTCTCGATGCCGCTGACGTTGGTGAGGTTGACCGGCGTGTATCCGCCGTTCGGATTCTGCCGCACATAGGTGACGTAGGTGAGATCCATCACGTCGGTCGCGAAACCGCTTCCGATCAGCGTCTCGGTCGCCTGTATGTCGGGAGAAAAGACGGTGAAACGCATCGCCGCCCCGGCCTGAGACGCATCGACGAAATGCGTCCCCTTGTCGGTATGGGCGTCGTTGTTGTTGAGGCCGAAGCGATCCTTGAGCACGATCTCGACCGGTACGTTGAAGGCCGGATCGAAGACGACGCTGTTCGTCCCGCGCCCTTCGAGAATAACCTGCCGCAGGCCCATCTCGAGGGCCTGCGCGCCGAGATGGACGTCGAGGTTGGAGCCGGTGAGGATCTCGAAGCCGGAAAGGCGCGTGAAGCTGGTGTCGGTGGCTACGCCGCCGAGGAGTCTCACCGTGTCGCCCGAACCGAGCTGCTGGCCGAAGCTGTCGCCCCCGCCGTCGGCGGTAATGTTGGGGCCGAGATCGGAGGCGTAGACCGCGATCGAGTCGCCGCCGCTGTTCGAGCCGACGAAGTTGATCACGTTCGGTATCCCGATATTCTCCTTGGTGAAGTTCCCGCCCGCGACGTTGAAGCCGACCGCGCTGCTGAGCAGGTCGGCGGCCAGAGTGACCCTGCCCGAGACCTCGTAGGTCCCCGTCGCGGTCGGGCCGCCGCTCAGGACGACCCTCGCGTCGTCGACCAGCTCGATCCTCTCGACGCCTGTGATCCTGGCGAGATCGAGGTTGGCGGTCCGGAGGAAGAAATCCGGACCGGAAAGCCGGATGATGTCGGTGCCGGGCCCGCCGTCGACGGTATGCGAGGTTGACAGCTTGCCGGTGACGAGATCGTTGCCGGAGCCGAGCGAGATGGTCTGGGCGCCCAGCCCGGCGATGACATGATCGTTCCCGCTTCCGGTGCGGGCGACGTCGGCGCCGCCCGCCGCGACGTTGATCGTGAGACCGGTCGTATAGGCGCTCGCATCGGTGATCGATCCGCCTGTGCTGGTGGCGGTGACGAAGCGGATCCCCGCCGCCTGGGCGTTGGCGCCGAGAATTGTCTCGAAATTGTCCGCGATCCTGAGATAGCGGGTGTGGTGGACGCCCGCGAAATCGGCGTCGGTATAGTTGCGGCCGCCGATGTCGAGCGTGGCCCAGCCGTCGCTGACATCCAACCTGTACTGGCCGGTCTGCGCGGATTCGACGACGAAATAGTAACGCCCCGCCGTAGTCGCCTTGAAATCGAGCGACGCGGCATCCTCCCCGGGAACCAGCGTATCGGAAGCGAGCGGCACGCCTGCTGCATTGAACATCGTGATCGTGGCCGGGATCGCCTCGCCCGCCGGGCCCGTGACAATGATGACCGGCGCTGCGCCGGCGGCGAGATCGAGCTGGTCCCAGTCGCGGTCGCCGGGTCGGTCGAAAGCGGCGGTAAGGCCGGCGGCCGGGACGGTGTGCGTCGCCTGGTCGTGGCCGAAAAGCGCGTCGCCTACCCGGCCCTCATGGACGCCCACCAGCATCCAGTGGTTCAGCACCTGCGCCTCCGAGAGACCGGCGAGGTCGCGATAGGTCAGGATATAGGCGCGCTCGTCGAAATCGGTCGGGCGGCCCTCGTCCGCGCCGGTGCGCAGGTAGTGAAGCAGCGCCTCGTTCGGATAGTTCTGGTAGCCGAGGAGCAGCAGATCCTTGTTCGCCGCAACATATTGGACCGCGTCGAATCCCGTCGTCGGCCGGTGCTCGTAATAGCCATGATTGATATAGTGGCGCAGGATCAGCGACCGGTCGTCACCATAAGCGGCGGCGACGTCTGGATTGGACGCGGCATAGGTCAGCGCATCGACGCGGTTGAAGCTGCGGCCCTCGTTATAGCCGAACTCGAGGTAGTGGCGGGCGAGCGCCGTGGGATCGGTGCCGAAGACGACCAGAAGGTCTGCGTTCGACGCCGAGTAGCCGAGGTAATCGAAGCTAGAAGGCGCCCGTCCCTCGGCGAAGCCGTGGCGGATGTAATGAGTCGTGTAGGCCGCGTAGTTCGTCCCGAATGCAGCAATCAGATCGGGGTGCGAGGCACCGTACATGAAGGGATTGAACAGGAAGGGATTGCGCCCCTCCGCTTGGCCGTAGGTCAGCCAGTGCTGCCGGCCGGCTTCCGCATCGGCGCCGAAAGCCTGGATCAGGTCCGGATAGGAGGCGATGTAACGAAGCGGATCGAACTCTTCTGCCACGGGACTCTCCCTGCCTCAACTCCAGGCGGGCTTGATAGCCGCCCCTGGGGATAGCTCCATTTTGACATCTATTCCAGCGCGGAAAGCGGGAATTTCGGTCCGATCATCGTCACTTAGTGCAGGGCGAGCGGCCGCTCGGACGTTCAGCCGATGATCACGGAGCCTTCCAGCACATCGGCGCCGGTCAGCGAGGTGACGCCGGTCAGTACGATTCGGAGATCGTTCGGATCGAGCTGGCCGTCGCCATTGTCGAACCAGAGGGTCTGCGTGTCCTGCTGGAAAACGGCGTCGAACGTAGCGTCGCCCGGCGTCAGCAAGGCCTGGGCGGCCGCCAGCGTCGCTGCATTGCCGAGGAAATCGATCGTCTCTCCGAAATAGCCGACGGAGGTCAGGCCGGTGACGTCGACGACGTCGTCGCCGGAGGTGAAACCCGCCACGGTCTCCGGCCCCCCCGCAGTGTCGCTGAATCTCCGATACAGCAGGCGGTCGGTTCCGCTGCCGAGATCGATCGCGTCGGACCCATCCGCGCCGTAGAGGACGTCGTTGCCGATGCCGCCGAACAACTGATCGGCGAGGGTTCCGCCGTTGATCGTGTCGTTGCCGGCGCCGCCTTCGAGGATCGACCGCCACGCCTGGCTGCCGGTGATCGTGTCGTTGCCGCTGCCCGACTTCACCCGATAGGCACCGTTGATCACCAGGTCCGCCGTCGCGAGGCTGGCGTCGATCGGAGCGGTCAGCAGGTCCTCCGGATTGCCGCGGGCCCCAACCACGTTGATCGTCTGGACCGTCGTGCCGTCGAGGTCGCCGGGAGCGGTATCGATGAACACCCAGCCGTGCGTCTGCGGGCGAAGGCTGTCGCCGGTGACGGTGATGTTGACGGTCTCGATGCCGCTGACGTTGGCGAGGTCGAGCGGCGTCGCGTCGATCGTGCCCACGGTGGGCCGGGTGAAGATCGAATAGTCGATGTTGAGCACGTCGAGCGAGCCGGTTCCGCCGCGGATGACTTCGCCCGACTGGATCTCGCTGTCCCAGGCGGACACCGTCAGCTGCACCGGCGAGAGCGACGCGTCGATGACATGCGACAATTCATCGCCCGTTTCGCGGCTGAAGAAGCCGGTCCGGGTCATGGTGACCTCGATGGCCCCCGTATAATCGGCTTGGAAGACGATCTTCGTTTCCGTCGACGTCTCGAGGTTGATCGTCGTCAGCCCGCTCGCCGCGGCTATGTGGCCGAGCGTGAGATCGTACGCACTTGGAAAGAGGACTTCCATATTGTGGACGCGTTCGAAATCCGCATCGACCAGCAACATGTCGGACGGGGAATACCAATCCTCCCCGCCGCCGCCGTCGATCGAGCCGTCGGGCCGGAGACCCGAAAGGCTTACCTGGACGATATCCAGGCCATCGCCGCCGACGAAGGTGATCCCGTTCGCAGTGCCGTTGTTGAACCTGTAAAATTGGGTCCCGCCGGGCGCAGCCAGGATCGTGAAGTCGATATTGGGCTGGGTAAGCTCAACCTCGAGGCCGACCAGATGATATTCGTAGCTGCCGTTTCCGACGATGGTGTAGGCCGCGTCCTCGACGGGACCGCTCGTCGTCAGGCGCAGCCAAAGCTTGCCGTCCCCTTGCTCGATCCTTTCGACGTCGCTGAACTTCGTAAGATCGAGCAACACGTTGCCGGTGACGCGGATCGTGTCGGTGCCGTCTCCGCCGCTGATCGTGTGCGCCGTGGATACGGCCCCGGTGACCAGGTCGTCGCCCGCGCCGAGCGAAAGATTCTGCGCACCGGCCCCGGCAATGACGTGGTCGTTGCCAGAGCCGGTGATCACGGTGTCGCCGCCGCCCGCGCTGACGTCGACGGTGAGGCCGACCGTGTAGGCGCTCGCGTCGATCACCGATGCAAGGTTGCTGGTCGCTGTGACGACGCGGATCCCCGCGGCCTGTGCGTTCGGCCCGAGCTCCACCGAGTAATGGTCCGTGAGCACGAGATAACGGATTCCCTGAACCCCCGCGAAATCGGCGTCCGTGTAGTTGCGGCCGCCGATGGTCATGGTGCCGGTCGCATTCTCGCTGTCGGTGAGACGGTAGGCACCGGTCTGCTCCGAGGTCACGACGACGAAATAGCGGCCTGCATAGGAGGCGGTGAAATCGAGCCCGGACACGTCGCCGGTCTTTACGATCCGCGAGGCGATCGGCACTCCATATTGGTCGTGCAGCGTGATCGTCGCCGGGCGCACGGATCCGTCGGCATTGGTGGTCAGCAGGCTGTGGAACGCACCCTGGGCCAGGTTCAGCTCGAACCAGTCGCGGTCATTGGCGAAATCGATCGCCGCGACGGCGGTGCCGCCGACCGGAAGCGCGTGCGTCGCCTGATCGTGGCCGAACAGAGTGTCGCCGACCCGTCCCTCGTGCACCCCGCTGTTGATCCAGTGGTTGAGGGCGGCGCCTTCCGAAAGATGATGCCCCGCGAGGTCGGCATAGGTGAGGAGATAGGCGCGCTCGTCGAAATCGGTGGGCCGCCCCTCGTCGGCGCCGGTCTGGAGATAATGGTACAGTGCGTCCTGGGGATAGTTCAGATAGCCGAAATCGAGCAGGTCGCGGTTCGCGGCGACATATTCCACAGGGTCGAAGCCGCTGGTCGGCCGGTGCTCGTAATAGCCGTGGTGGATATAGTGGGTGAGGATCTGCGCGCGGTCGTCGCCGTAAGCGGCCGCGACGTCCGAATTCGAAGCGGCGTAGATCAGCGGGTCGAAGCGGCTGAAGCTGCGCCCTTCGCTGTGGCCGAACTCGAGATAGTGACGGGCGAGCGCGGTGGGATCGGTGCCGTAGACGACCAGCAGATCCTCGTTGGACGCCGAAT
The DNA here is from genome assembly GCA_035628635.1 of Allosphingosinicella sp. Classification (GTDB taxonomy): domain Bacteria; phylum Pseudomonadota; class Alphaproteobacteria; order Sphingomonadales; family Sphingomonadaceae; genus Allosphingosinicella. Next base: position 145,697 of record DASPJJ010000025.1, on the reverse strand, counting down.
AGCCGAGATAGTCGAAACTCGACGTCGCCCGCCCCTCCGCGAAGCCGTACTGGATATAATGAGTCGTGTAGGCCGCGTAGTTCGTCCCGAACGCCGCGACGAGATCGGAGTGCGAGGCGCCGTACATGAAGGGATTGAACAGGAAGGGATTGCGCCCCTCCGCCTGGCCGTGGGTCAGCCAATGCTGCCGGCCCGCCTCCGCGTCGGCGCCGAAAGCCTGGATCAGGTCCGGATAGGAGGCGATGTAACGGAGGGGATCGAACTCTTCTGCCACGAGACTCTCCTTTGCCTCAACCGGAGGCGGGGCTGACGGTCACGCACCCAGATAGCGCCATTTTGACATCTATTCCAGCACTCAAAGCATGAATTTTGCTCTGATTGCTACGACTTAGAGTACATAGCTGAGCACCGGGCGCAGCATCGGCGCGCCGGCGAGGCAGCTGCGCGCCGGGGATTGAACCCGGCGGCATTCCGCACGATGTGACGGGCTGCAGCAGCCAGGAGATTCGCGGTCATGAGAGCGGGCAGCATCCTCGAGACGATCGGCGCGACGCCGCATATCCGGATCAACCGCCTGTTCGGCGAAGCGGAGGTCTGGGTGAAATCGGAGCGCGCCAATCCGGGCGGTTCGATCAAGGACCGGATCGCACTGGCGATGATCGAGGATGCCGAGCGCTCCGGCGCGCTCAAGCCGGGCGGAACCATCGTCGAGCCGACCTCGGGCAATACCGGAATCGGCCTCGCCATGGTCGCCGCGGTCAAGGGGTACCGGCTGATCCTGGTCATGCCCGAGAGCATGAGCCTCGAGCGGCGCCGGCTGATGCTCGCTTACGGCGCCAGCTTCGATCTCACGCCCCGCGAGAAGGGCATGAAAGGCGCCATCGCCCGCGCGGAGGAGCTGATCGGCGAGATCGCGGACAGCTGGATGCCGCAGCAGTTCGAGAATCCCGCCAATCTCGAAGTCCACCGGCGTACGACTGCGCGCGAAATCCTCGAGGATTTCCGCGACTCGCCCCTCGATTTGCTGATCACTGGAGTTGGCACGGGCGGCCACATCACCGCCTGCGCCGAGATCCTCAAGCGCGAATGGCCCGGCCTGCAGGTATTCGCGGTCGAGCCGACCTTGTCCCCCGTGCTCTCGGGCGGCCAGCCGGGGCCCCATCCGATCCAGGGCATCGGCGCCGGCTTCGTCCCGGGCATCATGGATGTCGGCCTGCTCGACGGAATCATCCAGATCGCCCCGGACGATGCCAAGGAGATGGCGCGGCGCGCCGCCCGCGAGGAGGGCATGCTCGTCGGCATCAGCTCGGGCGCGACGCTGGCCGCGATCGCCCAGAAGCTCGGAGAAGTCGGCCGGGACAAGCGTGTCCTCGGCTTCAACTATGATACCGGGGAGCGCTACCTCTCGGTGCCCGACTTCCTGCCGGAGGAATGACCAAGCCAGGCTGAGCCGGGGAGGGAGGAGCCGGACCGATGTCGCCGCTCGAACAGTCGCTGATCGCTTTCACCTTTGCGGCTGCATTGTTGACCATGACTCCCGGGCTCGACACGGCCCTGGTCCTGAGGACGGCCACCGTCGACGGCGGCCGCCGCGCCTGGTTCGCAGCGATCGGAATCTGCCTCGGCTGCCTCGCCTGGGGCGCGATCGTCGCGGCGGGTCTTGGGGTGCTGCTTGCGGCCTCGGAGCTCGCTTACACCCTCCTCAAATATGCCGGCGCCGCCTACCTCGTGTGGCTCGGCGCGAAGCTCATCCTCTCGACGCGCGACGATTTCGGTGCGGCGGCTCCGGCCGGAGCGGGCGATGCGGGCGCCTGGCTTTGGTTCCGCCGCGGTCTGCTCACCAACCTGCTCAACCCGAAAGTGGGCGTCTTCTACGTGTCTTTCCTCCCTCAATTCGTGCCGCCGGGGAGCGACGTCGCGGCAACCACCTTGCTCCTCGCCGTCATCCACGCTTCGCTCGGCCTCGCCTGGTTCGCCGCCTTGATCGTGGCGACGCGTCCGGTCGCCGCCGCCCTGCGGAGGCCGCGGACGATCCGCTGGCTCGACCGCGCGACCGGGTCCCTGTTTCTGCTGTTCGCCGGGCGCCTCGCTCTGTCGCGCGACTGAATCGCTCCGGACGCGAAAGGAACCGGCGCGGCGACGGCGGCGTTCGGTTGGGCGAAGGAGCACAATCATGGTCGAACGGGAAGAGCGCGAGGTCGAGAGCGAGCCGGTGGTGGAGCGGCACACCACGGTGGTGAGCACCGGCGGAGGCCGCGGCGGCGGGGGCGGGACCCTGCTCGCAGTGCTGCTTCTGGTCGTGGCTCTGGTCGTCTTGTTCCTGGTCTTCGGCCGCGGCCTGCTCGAGGGGCAGGACGTCAACGTCAATGTCGGCGTCGAGGCGCCCGACGTGGAGCTCCCCAAGGTCGACCCGGCGCCGACGCAGCCGTCCGGCTGAGACGGTCAGCGGCGCCTGTAACGGCCCCGGAGGTCGCACCACAGGTCGGCTTCCGGGCCGGAAACCTCGACGCCGCGGTCGGTGAAGTCCAAGATGAACCCCTGATAGCGAGCCAGTCCGTTCTGCGTCACCGGCACGGATGAATCCCCGTCGCGATCGCTGGTCGCAACGAAGCGGGCGCCGTCCAGCGAGCCGATCGCGACCATGTGACAGGCGTCCGCGCGCTCCCCAGCCGGCGCCGTCCCCCGCGTTTCGACCTGCCAGAGGCCGGTAGGGAGCCGGGACAGGGTGAACGCCGCCGGCACACCGCCGATGCGCTAATAGCTGCCGCTCGGGTCGGATGGTGGCTGCGGTGCGCCGCTCGGCGCACAGGCCGCCGTCGCCGCCGCCAAGCCGATCGCGTAGCGCCGCTTCACCGGTTCACCGTCTGCATCCCGGCGGGATGGTAGCGGTCGCCGGCGGCCGCGCCGCGCGGGAAAACGGCTTCGATCCGCTCGAGCTCCTCCGCCGACAGGCGGACGTCGAGGGCGGCGATATTCTCGTCCAGCCAGCGCCGGCGCTTGGTGCCGGGGATCGGGATGATGTCGTCGCCCTGGGCGAGCACCCAGGCGAGAGCGAGCTGCGCCGCCGAGCAGCCCTTCTCGGCGGCCAGCGCCTCGATCTCCCGCACCAGAGCGAGGTTGCGATCGAAATTCTCGCCCGCGAAGCGCGGGTGGAAGCGGCGGTAATCGTCGTCGGGAAAATCCGCGGCGCTCCTGAACTGGCCGGTGAGGAAGCCCCGGCCGAGCGGGCTGTAGGCGACGTAGGAGATGCCGAGCTCCCGCACCGTCGGCAAGATCTCGTCCTCGGCCTCGCGGCTCCACAGCGAATATTCGGTCTGGAGCGCGGCGATCGGATGGACGGTATGCGCACGCCGCACCGTCTCCGGCGCCGCCTCCGAGAGGCCGAGGAAGCGCACCTTGCCCTCCCCTACCAGCTCGGCCATCGCGCCCACCGTCTCCTCTATCGGCACCTCCGCGTCGACACGGTGCTGGTAATAGAGGTCGATGGCATCCACACCGAGCCGCTTCAGGCTCGCCTCGCAGGCGGAGCGGACATAATCGGGACGCCCGCAAACCCCCCGGAAACCGCCGTCCTCGCCGCGGACGTTGCCGAACTTGGTGGCCAGGAAGACGAGGTCGCGGCGGTCGGCGACGGCGCGCCCGACCAATTCCTCGTTGCGGCCGACGCCGTACATGTCGGCGGTGTCGAGGAAGTCGACGCCGCGCTCGATCGCGTGATGGATGGTCGCGATCGATTCCGCCTCGTCGCCGGCCCCGTAGAATTCGGACATGCCCATGCAGCCGAGACCGATCGCGGAGACTTCGGGACCGTCGCGGCCGAGCCGTCTTCTTGGGATCATGGTCACCGCTCCTGTCGGGTCGCTGCCGCGCTCCTTTACGCCGGGTCAGTTGTGCGGCGCCAGCCTTCGGTAGCTGAGGGCTTCGGCGACGTGGACGCGTTTCACCTCCGCGGAGCCGGCGAGGTCGGCGACGGTGCGGGCGACGCGGAGGACGCGGTGATAGCCGCGGGCCGAGAGCCGCATCGCCTCGGCGGCCTGGCCGAGCAGGCGGCGGCCGGGCTCGTCGGGCGTTGCGACCTCGGCGAGCAGGTCGCCGTCGGCTTCGGCGTTGGTCCGGATGCCCTTGGCTTCGTAGCGCGCGGTCTGCACGTCGCGGGCGGCGGCGACGCGGTCGGCGACTTCCGCCGAGCCTTCGGCCGGCGGCGGCAGCACTAAATCCGCCGCGGCGACGGGCTGCACCTCGACATGAAGATCGACGCGGTCGAGGAAGGGTCCCGACACCTTCGCCTGATAATCGGCGGCGCAGCGCGGGGCACGGGAACAGGCCAGGGTCGCGTCGCCGAGATGACCGCAGCGGCAGGGGTTCATCGCGGCGACCAGCTGGAAGCGGGCCGGGAAGGTGACATGGGCGTTGGCGCGGGCGACCTGGACGGCGCCGGTCTCGAGCGGCTGGCGCAGCGAGTCGAGGACGTTGCGCTGGAATTCGGGAAGCTCGTCGAGGAACAGCACGCCGAGATGGGCGAGGCTGACCTCGCCAGGCCGCACCTTGAGGCCGCCGCCGACGAGCGCCGGCATCGACGCCGAATGATGCGGCGCCCTGAAGGGACGGGTGCGGATCAGCCTCCCGTCGAGCAGCTGGCCGGCGACGCTCGCGATCATCGAGACTTCGAGCGTCTCCGACGGCGTAAGCTCGGGAAGGATCCCCGGCAGGCAGGCGGCGAGCAGCGACTTGCCGGCGCCGGGCGGTCCGCTCATCAGCAGGTTGTGGCCGCCGGCCGCGGCGATCTCGAGCGCGCGCTTGGCCGTCTCCTGGCCCTTCACCTGGGAAAGGTCCGGGCCAGGACCGGGGGGATCGGCCTGGCCCGGGCGCGGCGGCGTGAGAGCCATGCCGCCGCGCATGTGGTTCAGCAATGAGATGAGATCGGGAGCCGCGACCACCTCGATCGTGCCCGCCCAAGCCGCCTCCGGCCCCTGCCCCGCGGGACAGATCAGGCCGAGCTCCTCCGACGAGGCGTGGAGCGCCGCCAGCAGCACCCCGGGTGATGGCGCGATCCGCCCGTCGAGGCCGAGCTCGCCGACCACGACGAAGCCGGCGATCGTCTCCTTGTCGACGGCCCCCATCGCCGCGAGCAGGCCGAGGGCGATCGGAAGATCGTAATGTGAGCCCTCTTTGGGCAGGTCGGCCGGCGAGAGGTTGACCGTGATCCGCTTGGGGGGAAGCGCGAGCCCGATCGCGGCCAGCGCGGCGCGAACCCGCTCGCGGCTTTCGGCTATCGCTTTGTCCGGAAGGCCGACGACGACGAAGGCCGGCAAGCCGCTCGCGATCTGGACCTGCACCTCGACAGGCCGCGCCTCCAGGCCGAGAAACGCGACCGTGGCGACGTGCGCGACCATGAAGCCCCCCTGGCGATTCCTCCATTTCGGATGAATCTCGGTCCGATATTGAGCATTTCCGCGGAAAGGAAGGAAGCCCCCATCCGCGCCAGATTGGACCTAGTTGGCCGCGGCCCCGCCGGCGCTCCGCCAGCGCGGGGCATGCTGAAGCAGGAGCGCACGCACCGCGTCGAGCACCGCCGGGTTCGGATCGTGGCCGGCGCGCGGGACCAGAACGAAGCTTTTGGTGGGAGCCGTCAGATAGTCGAAGTAGCGACGCGACACCTCCGGCACGGTCAGAAGGTCTTCGCTGCCCTGGACGAGGAAGACCGGGATCTCGAACCGCCTGCCGAGCGCGGGCAAATCGATGCGGGAGTAGAGGCCGTCGCCGGCGGCACCCACGAACTGGAGGAAGGAATAGTCCTCTCCCGCTTCATAGGCGGCGGCCGCTTCCGGCGTCGCGTAGAGCGGCGCTGGGACCCACCAGCTGTCCGGAGGCGGGTCGGTGGCCTGACGCTCGTACCGCCTGATCGCACGGCGCAGGACGCCGAAGTATCGCGGGTTCGTCCAGGGCGGAGGGCCGAGCGCCTCGATCGCTGCGACGGTCTCGGCATCGCCGGCGGCACGGGCCCTGGCGAGGAGGCTGCGATAGCTTTCCTCCTGATTGGCGCGATATTGGACGAGCTGCGAGACGCCGACATAGGCATGGAAGAGGTCCGGCCGTGCAAGTGCCATGTGCACCGCCAGCGCCGAGCCCCAGGACGTACCGATCAGCACCACCCGATCCTGGCCGAACCTTCGCGCGAGGAAGTCGGCGAGCTCGACGCCGTCCTGCGTCATCCGCTCCAGGCTGAGGGCATCGTCCGCCGTTGCCGGGTTCCTGCCGAAGGTCCTCCCGGCGCCCCTTTGATCCCATTGCACGATCGTGAAATCGCGCTCCCATTCGCGGAAGACGTTGGCCGAGAAAGGACTCATCGGATTGCCCGGGCCTCCGTGGACGAACAGCAATATCGGATTGCCGCAGGCCGAGCCCCTCACCGTCACCCATTGGGCGATTCCGCCGATCGGGACGAAGCCCTGCGCCTCGATCGGAGCTTCCGGTGACGCGCAGGAAAGGGCCGGCATTTCCTCGCTGAGCGCCGGCGCGGGCGATGGGGTCAGGAGCAGGGTCGCCGCGACGGCCAGCATGGCGAGAAGCCGCATCACTCATTCCCTCCCCCTGAGCTCGAACCGTAGCAGCAGGGACGCGAGGTGGCGAGAGCGGCGGCCGCGCTCTCGCGCCGGCGATCATTTGACTGAAGGCGGGGTCGGCCCCAGATGAGCGACATGACCTTTCGCGAGAGGATGAGCGGGCTCACCCGCGTGCCGATGGTTCGTCAGAGCCTGGTCGTCCTCGGCTGCCTGCTGATGGCAGTGTCGCCGCTGGTCGGGGCGATCCCGGGGCCCGGCGGGATCGTCGTCTTCGCCGCCGGCCTCAGCCTCGCGCTCAAATATAGCGGTCTCGCCAAGCGGCTCTACGTACGCTTCAAGCGCAAGCATCCGAACAAGGGCCGCTGGGCCGATTGGGGCCTGAGGCGGGCGAGCGCCAAACGTCGCGAGGAGCGGCTCAAGGCGCGCGAGGCGGAGCTCGAGCAGCTGGTGGCGCCGAGCGCGGCGCAGGCGACTCCGGCAGCGCTGGACGATTGACTTTGACGGCCGCTTTGCCTATCCGCGCCATCGACCGAGGCCGCCCTGTGGCGGCCCTTTTCAATTTGATGATCGAGGAATGAGCGATGAAGCGCACCTTCCAGCCCAGCAAGCTCGTGCGCAAGCGGCGCCACGGCTTCCGCGCGCGGACGGCGACGGTCGGGGGCCGCAAGGTCCTGGCGGCGCGGCGGGCCCGCGGCCGCAAGTCCCTGTCGGCCTAAAGACCCTCACCCGGCGCGCCGACTTCCTCGCCGCCAACCGCGGCAGGCGCGCACCCATGCCCGGATTCGTGCTGCTCGTCCGTCCGCGCGGCGACGAGGATCCGACGATGCGGGTCGGCTACACCGTCACGAAGAAGATCGGCGTGGCCGTCGTCCGCAACCGGATGAAGCGCCGTTTCCGCGCCCTCGCGCGCGAGCTGCTGCCGGAAGCGGGCCTGAGCGGCGCCGACCATGTCCTGATCGGCCGCTCCGGCGGCATCGAGCGCGACTTCGCGACGCTGCGCGAGGATCTCCGCAAGGCGCTCGCGAAGGCCGCAAGGTGATCGCACGCCTGCTCATCCTGATCGCCCGCGCCTGGCAGGTCGGCCCCTCGCGCGTCCTGCCGCCGAGCTGCCGCTACCAGCCGAGCTGCTCGGCCTATGCAATCACCGCGCTCCGACGCTATGGGGCGCTGCGCGGGAGCTGGCTCGCGGCCAGGCGCCTCGCCCGTTGCCACCCCTGGGGGGGCTCTGGCCACGACCCGGTGCCATGAGGGAAAATACGTGAACGAACACCGCAACCTATTCCTGGCCGTATTGCTGTCGGCGCTCGTGCTGATCGGTTGGAACGTCCTTGCCGAGCGCTTCTTCCCGACGGCGAGCGAGCCCTCGACCAGGATCGTGGACGGCAAGCAGGCGCCGGTCCAGCAGCGCAGCGGCGCGCCCACCGGCACGGCGCCGCAAGCCTCCGCCGCGCCCCACGCGCGCCCCACCCCCGCGCCGCGCCTGCGGATCGAGACTCCGCGGCTCCGCGGCTCGGTGAACCTGCGCGGCGCACGCATCGACGACTTGCTGCTGACCACCCACCGGGCCGACATCGCGGCCACTGCGCCCCCGGTCCGCCTGTTCGCCCCCGAAGGCACGCGCCAGGCTTATTACGGCAGCTTCGGATGGACCGGCGAGGGCCTCGCGGCGCCGGGCCCCGAGACGGTGTGGCGGGCGAGCGCCGACCGCCTCGTCCCCGGCCGCCCGGTCACCCTCTCTTGGGACAATGGCCGCGGTCAGCTCTTCGAGATCGTGCTCGCGGTCGACGACGGCTACATGTTCACAGCCGAGCAGCGCGTCACCAACCGCGGCGCCGGGCCGATCGCAGCCCGCGCTTTCGGCCTCATCGCCCGCAGCGGCCGCTCGCCGGACATGGACAGCTGGACGATGCATGTCGGGCCGATGGGCGTTTTCAACGGCGGCGCCGATTACGGGCACGATTGGGACGACGTCGCCGAGGCCGGGACCCAGACCCAGAACAGCAATGGCGGCTGGCTCGGCTTCACCGACAAATATTGGCTCGCCGCCGTGATCCCGGCCCAAGCCGGCAGCGTCGAGACCGCCTTCCGGCACAACCGCGCCGCCGATTCCTTCCAGGCCGACTTCCAGACCTCGCCGGCCATCGTCCAGCCGGGCCAGACCCATCGCACGGTCTCGCACATGTTCGCCGGCGCGAAGGAAGTGCAGATGCTCGACCGCTACAGCGAGGCGCTGGGCACGCCGCTCGAGCGGGCGATCGACTGGGGCTGGTTCCGCTGGTTCATGATCGCCATCTATTCGCTGCTCAACTGGCTGTTCGCCCATATCGGCAATTTCGGGGTGGCGATCATCTGCCTCACCCTGATCGTCCGCGGCCTGCTCTTCCCGATCGCGCAGAAGCAGTTCGCCTCGATGGCGGCGATGCGTGTGCTCCAGCCCAAGATCAAGACGCTGCAGGAACGCTACAAGGACGACAAGCCGCGCATGCAGCAGGAGATGCTGAAGCTCTACAAGGAGGAGAAGGTGAACCCGATGGCGGGCTGCCTTCCGATCCTGCTCCAGATCCCGATCTTCTACGCGCTCTACAAGGTGCTGCTCCTCGCCGTCGAGATGCGCCACGAGCCGTTCGCCTTGTGGATCCGCGACCTCTCCGCGCCCGACCCGCTGACCCCGGTCAACCTGTTCGGCTATCTCGATTTCCAGCCTCCGGGATTCCTCGCCATCGGCGTGCTGCCGATCCTGCTCGGCATCACCATGTGGCTTCAGTTCCGCCTCAATCCGGCGCCGATGGATCCCGTGCAGAAGCAGGTCTTCGCCTTCATGCCCTGGGTCCTGATGTTCCTGATGGCGCCGTTCGCCGCGGGCCTGCAGCTCTACTGGACGATCAACAACGTCATCTCGATCGCCCAGCAGAAATTGCTCTACGCACGCCACCCCGTGCTGAGCGCGCAGGCGGCGGGCGATTCCCCTGCCCCCGCCGTGCCCCCGCCGTCTCCGGCCTCTCCCCCGACATCTGCCAAGGGGCGGTCGAAAAAGCGATGACCGAGGACGAGCAGGCCGCGCTGGACGAGACCGCCCGGAAGCTCTTTTCCGGGCCGATCGCCTTCCTGAAATCGGCGCCGCAGCTGAAGTTCCTGCCCGATCCGACCGTCTCCGAAGTGGCCTTCGCCGGCCGCTCGAACGTCGGCAAGTCGTCCTTGCTCAACCGGCTCGCCAACCGCAACGGCCTCGCCCGCACGTCGAACACGCCGGGCCGCACCCAGGAGCTCAATTTCTTCGACGTCGGCGAGCCGCTGCGCTTCCGCCTCGTCGACATGCCCGGCTACGGCTTCGCCAAGGCGCCGCCCGAGGTGGTCAAGCAATGGCGGCGCCTCATCAACGATTTCCTGCGCGGCCGAGCCGTGCTGAAGCGCGCGTTGGTGCTGGTCGACAGCCGCCACGGCCTCAAGGACATCGACCGCGAGGTGATGAAGATGCTCGACGAAGCGGCGGTCAACTACCACCTCGTCCTCACCAAGGCGGACAAGATCAAGGCCAGCGAGCTCGCCGCGGTCGAGGAGCGGACCGCGGCGGAAGCCCGCGCCCACAGCGCCGCGCACCCCGAGATCGTGGTGACCTCCAGCGAAACCGGCCTCGGCATCGATCGATTGAGGCGTGCAGTGATCGAGGCGGCCCTCTGATACCCCTCCTCCGTCATGCCGAACTTGATTCGGCATCCAAGAACACGGCAGGAGACGAGCCGACGAGGCCGTGTTCATGGGTCCCGGATCAAGTCCGGGACGACGCTCGAGAGGGAAAATGCTGAAGCTCATCATCGGCAACAAGGCCTATTCCTCCTGGTCGATGCGCGGCTGGCTGGCGGTCAAGCAATCGGGGCTCCCGTTCGAGGAGATCACCGTCCCGATGTTCGACGAGGAATGGGACAGGCGGCGCGCGGGCCAGGAATTCGCGCCCTCGGGGGGCAAGGTTCCGATCCTGTGGGACGACCAGGCGGTGATCTGGGACTCGCTCGCGATCGTCGAGTGGCTCGCCGACAAGACCGACCGCGCGCGCTACTGGCCGCAGGACGAGGTCGCGCGCGGCATGGCGCGGTCGATGGCCTCGGAAATGCACTCGAGCTACGACAATCTCCGCCGCGAATGCCCGATGAACCTCAGGAAGCAGTTTCCCCAGGGCAAGCTCGCCGACGGCGTGGTCGAGGAGATCACGCGCATCCTCGAACTGTGGGCGCAGGCCCGGGCGCGGCACGGCAGTGGCGGGCCCTATCTGTTCGGCACGTTCAGCGCCGCGGACATCATGTTCGCGCCGGTGATCACGCGTTTCGTGACCTACTCGATCCCCGTCCCCCGCTTCGCCGCCGCCTATATGGAGGCGATGCTCGACCATCCCTGGCTTCGCGAATGGGTCGAGGCGGCGCAGGCCGAGCCCTGGGTGATCGAGAAATACGAGACGCCGGCAGGCTAGGGTCCCTAGACGCGCTTCGCCTCATAAGGCGTCCCGTCCTTGTGGACATAGGTGCCTTCGGCCGTGAACAGCATGTCGATGTCGGGATAGTCGCCGCCGGCCTGCTCGCCCGCTCCGACGACGATGAAGACGCAATCGGCGTCGCTGCGGTTCTGGAGGTGATGGCCGTTGCGGTCGTTCTTCGGGAAGGCCGCGCAGTCGCCAGCGCGCAGGACATGGTCGCCATCGTCGTCGACCAGCACGGCCTCGCCCGAAATCATCACCAGAAACTCGTCCTCCCCCGCGTGCCAGTGGCGCTGCGACGACCAGGCGCCGGGCTTCAGCACCACGTGGCTGACCCCGAACTCGGTAAGCCCGCCGGCAGGCGCGAGCCGGCGATACCAGCGCCCGCCCACGGCCTCGTCGAACGGCGAGGGATAGCCGGTGCGGTTCACCTGGTCGATCGAATCGAGGTCGAGCTTCGGCATGGCGTCCCCTCCGCGGCGGGCACCGCGCCCACCCGTTCGGGCTGAGCCTGTCGAAGCCCTGCCCTTCTTCCAACCCATCAAAGCAGGAGGGACGACCCTTCGACAAGCTCAGGGCGATCGGAGGGGGTGATTAGCCCGGACAAAGGCGATAGGTCCGGCGCGATGAGCGAGGCAATCGACCCCGTGGAGCTGGCGAGGCAGCTGATCGCCTGCCCGAGCGTAACCCCCGCACGGGGCGAAGTGTTCGACGTGCTGGAGGCGGCGCTCCGGCCGCTGGGCTTCGAGGTCCACCGCTTCGTCGCGGGCGGCCCGCCGGACGGCCCGGTCGAGAACCTGTTCGCGACGCGCGGCACAGGGGGCCCGCATTTCGCCTTCGCCGGACATCTTGACGTGGTCCCTCCGGGGGAAGGCTGGACCGGCGCGCCGTTCGAGCCTGCGATCGGCGGCGGGCTCCTCACCGGCCGTGGCGCGGTCGACATGAAAGGCGGGATCGCCGCCTTTGTCGCAGCCTGCGCCACGGACGCGGATCATCCAGGCACCCTCAGCCTCATCATCACCGGCGACGAGGAAGGACCCGCCACGTTCGGGACCCCGGCCTTGATGGAGTGGATGGACGGGCGCGGGATCCGCCCGGACATGATCCTGATCGGAGAGCCGACTTCGGAAAACCGGCTCGGCGACGTCGTCAAGATCGGCCGGCGCGGCTCGGTCAACATGTGGATCGAGGTCCCGGGCACGCAGGGCCATGTCGCTTACCCGCACCGCGCGGACAATCCGGTGCCGAAGCTCGCCCGGGTGATTGCCGCGCTCGACGCGCTGCACCTCGACGACGGCAGCGAGGCGTTCCAGCCCTCCAACCTCGAGATCACGGCCGTCGAGACTTCGAGCCGGGCGACCAACGTCATCCCGGGATCGGCACGCGCGCAGCTTAACATCCGCTTCAACGACCTGCATCGCGGCGCCGACCTCGTCGCGCTCGTCCGCCGCACGGCGGAAGAAGCGGCTCCGGGCTCGACGGTCGAGGCGAAAATCTCCGGCGAGGCGTTCCTGACTCCGCCGGGGCCGATCTACGACATCGTCCGCGAAGCCATCCGCGCCGAGACGGGCATCGATCCGCGACTCTCGACCCACGGCGGCACCTCGGACGGGCGTTTCCTCATCGCCTGGTGCCCGGTGGTCGATTTCGGCCTCCCCAATGCGACCATGCACAAGCTCGACGAAGCGGCGTCGGTGGAGGACATAAGGGCGCTGTCGCGGATCTACGCGCGGGTCATCCGCTCGGCTCTCGCGTCCGCCTGAGCACGATGTAGAGGGCGCCGGCGCCGCCGTGGCGGGGATGGGCGTTGCGGACGGCGGCGATGTCGGCGGCGTGCCGGGAGGCGGCGAGCCAGTCGCCGACCGCTGCACGGATCGCGCCGCGGGCCGCGGGGCGGCGGTCGCCGGACGGCGGCTTGCCGGTGATGAGAAGGAGGACACGCGCGCGGTCCGCGATCGCCTGCTCGAGACGGCGGTCGAGAAGCGACCAGGCGCTGTCGAGCCGGTGGCCGTGGAGGTCGATGGTGATGTCCGGGGATACGAGGCCGCGGCCGAGGCGCCGGTCCCAAGTGCCGTCGAGCGTGGTCCCCGGAGCCGGCTTGGCTTTTACGACCGGAGCCTGCCGAAAGGCAGGCGGGGCGGGGCGCGCAGGCCGCGGACCCTCCGCCTCCGCGGCCGTCTCGACCAAGGTCCAAGCACCCGGCTCCAGCGGCCGCACGGACGCGACCACCTTCGCCCAGAGCGCACGCTCCTCAGGGCTGAGACGGCGTCGCAGGGGCCATGATCCGGGCGAGCGTGCCTCGCGGCACCAGCAGATAGGCGCGGCCCCGCGCGGACATTCCGCCTGCGATCCGCGCCGCCTCGTCCCCGGCGCCCCAGAAAGTGTCGAAACGGTTGGGACCCCGGATCGCGCCGCCCGTATCCTGGGCTATCCAGAGGCCGTTCGCCGCGGGGTCGCTCATCTCGAGCAGTACGACCGGCGCACCCAGCGGCACGAAGCGCGGATCGGCGGCGACGGTAACCCGCGGCGTGACCGGCCGGTCGAGCGCGCCGAGAGGCCCGGGGCCGGTCAGCTCGCGGAAGAAGACGTAGCTCTTGTTCTCGCGCATCAGCGCCCTTCCCTCTTCCGGATGGGCGCGCAGCCACTCGACGATGCGCTGCATGGTGAAAGGCGGCTCGATCAGCCCCCGCTCGCGCAGCAGGCGGCCGAGGGCGACATAGTCCCGGCCGTTCTGGCCGGCGTAGCCGATCCGCATCACGCTGCCGTCGGGAAGGCGCAGGCGGCCGGAACCCTGGATCTGGAGGAAGAAGAGGTCCACCGGATCGGCCGCCCAGGCGATCTCGAGGCCGCGGCCGACGAGCGCCCCCTCCTCGATCTCGGCGCGGTCGTAATAGAGGACGTACTGGCCCCCGTCGTCGACCCTGCCGCGGCCGCGCGTGCCGGTGACCGGGTCTGCATCGAGCAGATCCGCCGGCTTGGCGTAGATCGGCACCTCGTAGCCGGTCCGCCGGGTGCGCGAGCCGCGGATTTCGGGCTCGTAATAGCCGGTGGCGAACGCGGCGCCGTCGCCCACCTGGACGAGCTCGAAGCGGTCGCGGAAGAAGGCGAGCATCGCCCCGGGCGTGGCCAGGCTTGCGCTCTCCTCGCAGAGCGGGCGCCAGTCGGCGCCGCGGGTGAGGCCGCTCGCATCCTGCCGCGCGACCAGGGCCGGGCAGCTGATCCGGAAAGCCTGCCAGGCGCGCTCGGCGGCCACCGTGTCCGCCAGAGCGAGCATCGGACCGGCGCTAACGCCGGCCTGAATGGCGCTGGTGGGCGGTGGAGGCGAAGGCGGCTGCGGCGGCGGCAGCGGGCCCGGCGTGGCTGGCTCGGCCGTCGTCGGCCGCTGCGGCTCGGGCGGCGCGGTCTCGGGGCGCGGCACGACGCGGCCGCAAGCGGCCGCGGCGAGCAGGCAGCAAAGGAGAAACGAACGCGCGCTCATCGCCCGGCCATAGCCGGAGCGGCGGCGGCAAGGGAAGTTGCGGTTTCTACGCCCCGACGGCGTCGTCGGTCTCGACCAGCAGCCAGTTCGGGTCGTTGCTTCCGAGGGTGCGCCGGAACGTCCAGACGTCGTGCGCCTCGACCGCGTCGGTAAGCGTTCCGCCGATGACCTCGCCCGCCGAATCGCGCGTGACGGCGGCGATGTCCGCATCGAAGCGGACGACGATCTCGGCGACGCGGCCGGTGAGCCGCGCATCCTCGATGACGGCGCGCTCTATCGCGATCAGCCGGTTGTCGAGGCGGTGCCCGGCGGCCTCGCGCTCGCCGATCGCCGCTTCGAACGAATCGTACACTTCGCGCCCGGCGAGGTAGCGCAGCTCCTCGCGGTCGCCCTTCCAAAAGGCTTCGAGGGTCATTCGGTAAGCGGATTGCGCGCCTTCGAGGAAGCGCGCCACGTCGAAGGTCGGATCGGCCGCGATGATCGCGCGGATACCCGCGGCGGCGCCATCCTCATAGACCAGGCCGGCGCTGTCCTTGCGCTCCGGCACAGGGTCGGCGAGAGGGGCCGGCGACTCCGCCTTCTTGGCCGCCTCGGGCCGCGTGACGGGCTGCTGCTCGTGACCGGTCCTCTGGCCGAGCACCGCATAGAGCCTCAGGCCCACGAACAGGGCGACCATTGCCAGCAACACGATCTCGAAAGTCACGGACACACTCCTAAGCTCCGCCTACATAAGACGGAACGGGGGGCGTTTCAAATCGCTCCGGGCGCGAACGCACGGAGGCGGCGACATGTTGCGCCACCGCCCTGCGCCTGCTACCCCCCGCGCCCTGCGGCCGGCCCCAGGCATCGGCCTTCTTATCCATCATATTTTGCAGGGATTCCAAATCAAATGGCCGACGAGCAGGACGCAGCGGGCGAGCAGGGCTTCAACGGTGGCGGCGGCGACGATTTCCCGCAGATCGGCGTCATTTCGCAATATGTGAAGGATCTGTCGTTCGAGAATCCCGCCGCGCCCGCCGTGTTCCAGTGGCAGGGGCAGCCGCAGATCGACGTCCAGTTCAACATCGGCGCCGGTATGGTCGGACCGGACCTCCACGAAGTGTCGCTGCGCATCGAAGTCAGCGCGAATGCGAGCGAGGGGACCGCCTTCAAGGTCGACCTCCTCTATGCGGGCCTTTTCGGCATCCGCAACCTGCCCGAAGAGCAGCTCCAGCCCTTCCTCCTGGCGGAAGCGCCGCGGATACTGTTCCCATTCGCGCGGCGTGTGGTGGCGGACGCGATCCGCGACGGCGGCTTCCCGCCGCTGATGCTGGAGCCGATCGACTTCGCGACGCTTTACATGCAGCGCCAGGCGCAGGTGCAGGCCGAACAGACCGGTGGCCAGGTCGGGGACGTGACCGGCCAGGCCTGATCGGGGCCGCGGCCTGATCGGGGGGATCGGCGATGAACCTGATCAAGGCGGTCGGCACGATCGGCGGGCTCACCATGGTCAGCCGCGTCCTGGGCTTCGCCCGGGACATGATCGGCTCGCGCGTGCTCGGTGCCAGCCATCAGAACGACGCCTTCCTGATTGCCTTCCTCATCCCCAACATCTTCCGCCGTCTGTTCGGCGAAGGCGCCTTCGCCAGCGGCTTCGTGCCCCTGTTCAGCAAGCGGCTGAACAGCGAGGGGGGCCTCAAGGAGGCCGAAAAATTCTCGAACGAGGTGATGGCGGTGTTCATGCCGTCGCTGATCCTGGTGACGATCCTGTTCGAAATCGTCATGCCCGGATTCGTCTGGCTGATGGCTTCCGAATATCATGAGACTCCGGGCAAGTTCGAGCTCACGGTCGAGCTCACCCGCATCACCTTCCCCTATCTGATCTTCATCAGCCTGGTCTCGCTGCTTTCCGGCGTCCTCAATTCGCTGATGCGGTTCGCCGTCGCCGCGTTCGCGCCGGCGCTTCTCAACCTCGCCCTGATCCTCGCACTGGTTCTCCAGCCGGGCGGGGGCGTGCCGACCGTCCGGTTCATGGCCGGCGCGGTGATCGTCGGCGGCATCGCCCAGTTCGCGCTCTGCTGGCTGAGCGCGCGCAGGGCCGGCGTGCACCTTGCATTCTTCCGCAGGCCGCGGATGACCCCCGCCGTGAAGGAGCTGGTGATCCTCGTGCTCCCGGCCACGTTCGCCGCGGGGATCTATCAGATCAGCCAGTTCTTCTACGGCTTCTTCGCCTCGCGGCTCGGCGAGGGCGCCATGGCCTATCTCAATTATGCCGACCGGCTGAACCAGCTGCCGCTGTCGATCATCGGCACCGCGCTCGGCACCGCGATCCTGCCATCGATCAGCCGGGCCATCGACCGCGGCCGCGGCGACGAGGCCGGGCGGATCCAGGGACGCGCCTTCGAGCTGTCGATGCTGCTCACTCTTCCCGCCACCCTCGCCTTGGCCGTCGCCGCCGGGCCGATCATCGGCGCCTTGTTCGAAGGCGGCCGCTTCACCGCCGAGGATGCCCGGATCACCGGCAACGTGCTCGCCATCCTCGTCATCGGCCTGCCCGGCTACGTGCTGGTGAAGGTGCTGACACCCGGCTTTTATGCCCGCAAGGACGTGCGCACGCCGGTCCGGATCGCGATGACGATCCTCGTCGGCAGCGTCATCGCCAATTTCGCGTTGATCCCGTTCATCGGCATCTACAGCCTGGCGACCGTCACCGCGGCGGGCGCGTGGCTCAATTTCCTCGCCCTCTACCTCATCCTCCACCGCCGCGGCCATTTCCGGATCGGCGGCGAAAGCGGCGGGCGCCTGCTCCGCCAGCTCGTCGCGGCCTTCGCGATGGCGGGCGTCCTGCTCCTCGTCCAGCGTGCGCTTTCCGGCTTCTTTCTCGGCTCGACGATCGAGCGGCTGGCGGCCGTCGGCGCGCTGGTCGGCGCGGGAATCCTCGTCTATTTCGCGGTCGCCTGGGTGATCGGCGGCATGAACAAGGACGACGTCCGGGAGCTGGTCAGCCGAAAGAAGAATGCGGAAGCGAGCGAATGATGCGAGTGGTCTCGGGCATCCAGCCCACCGGCAACCTCCACCTCGGCAACTATCTCGGCGCGATCAAGCGCTGGGTGCGGATGCAGGACGAGGCGGAATGCCTGTTCTTCCTCGCCGACCTCCACGCAATCACCGTCTACGTCGATCCGGCCGAGCTCGCGGCCAATGTCCGCGAGATGGCGGCGGCTTTGATCGCCTGCGGGATCGACGAGCGCAGATCGGTGCTGTTCAACCATGCCCGCGTGCCGGCCCATCCCGAGCTCGCCTGGATACTCAACTGCACCGCGCGGATCGGCTGGCTCAACCGCATGACCCAGTTCAAGGAGAAGGCAGGAAAGACCCGCGAAGGCGCCAGCGTCGGCCTGTTCGACTATCCCGTGCTGCAGGCGGCCGACGTCCTGCTCTACCAGGCCAGCCACGTCCCCGTCGGCGAGGACCAGAAGCAGCATGTCGAGCTGATCCGCGACATCGCGCTCAAGTTCAACTGCGATTACGACCGCGACGTGTTCGCGGTCCCCGAGCCGCTGATCGGCGCCGCGGGGGCACGGATCATGTCGCTTCGCGACGGCGCGGCCAAGATGTCGAAGTCCGATCCCTCGGACATGAGCCGGGTCAACCTCACCGACGATGCCGACACGATCGCCCAGAAGATCCGCAAGGCGAAAACCGATCCCGAGCCGCTCCCCGACGCCCTGGACGGGCTCTCCGGGCGCCCGGAAGCGCGCAATCTCGTCACCATCTATGCGGTGCTCGCCGACGAGACGCCCGAGCATGTCCTCTCCCGCTTCGCCGGCCAGGGCTTCGGCGCGTTCAAGCCGGCGCTCGCGGAGCTGCTGGTGGAGACGTTGCGGCCTATCAAGGCGCGGCTCGACGAACTGCGGCGCGACCCGGCCGAACTGGACGGAATACTCGAGCGCGGTGCCGCGCGGGCGGCGGCGATGGCCGCGCCGACGCTCGACGCCGCCTATGACGCGGTCGGCCTGCGCCGCTGCAGCTGAAACTCGCCGCCGTGCTTCAGGCACGGTTCAGCGACTTGGCGATAAGGCCAAGCCATTCTATATCCATGCTTATCCGCCTTTTCACAGGAAGGGTCGCGTTCATGTCTCTCCACAGGAAATTGCTCGCGCTCGCCGCGCCGATCGCTTTGCTCGGCCTCAGCGCCTGCGCCACCGGGCTCCCCACCCAAGTCTCGCGCTTCCAGGCCATGCCCGCGCCGCAGGGCCAGAGCTTCTTCATCGTCCCTTCCGACGAGAAGAACGAAGGCGGCCTCGAATTCTCCCAATATGCAAGCCTCGTCAGCCGCCACCTCGCCGGCTTGGGCTATAGCGAGGCGCCGTCGCGCCAGGCGGCGAGCATGGTCGTCGAGCTCGATTACGGCGTCGACCGCGGCCGGCAGCAGGTCGTGGTGACGCCCGATCCCTTCGGTCCCTGGGCGCGGGGCTACGGCTTCGGCCACCGTCCCTTCTATTCGCGCTACGGCTATTTCGGCCGCTACCGCAGCCCCTTTTATTATGGTTGGAACGATCCCTTCTACTTCGGCGGGGACCGGGTGAACGCCTATCGCGTCTATACGAGCCACCTCGACATGGACATCCGCCGCGCCTCCGACGGGCAGGCCTTGTTCGAAGGCCGGGCCGAGGCGCGCTCGCGCGACGACGACCTCCAGGAGCTCGTTCCGAACTTGGTGGAAGCGATGTTCACCGATTTCCCGGGACGCTCGGGCGAGAGGGTGCGGATCACCGTGCCGCCCCGCCGCGACCGGGATTGAGCACAGGGACAGTTACTTTCCAGCCGCGCACGGGCAGGCCAGACGCCGCCGTGCGGGAAAGTAACTGTCCCTTCTGACCTGAGCACGGGGACAGTTACTTTCCAGCAGCGCATGTGCGGCCTTGGCGCCGTCGTGCGTGAAAGTAACTCCCCCCTCTACCTCTGCTGGACCAGCCAGGCGCCGACCAGGACGAGGCCGACCCCCGCGACGCGCTGCAGGCTGACCTCCTCGACCGGCAGGCCGAACGCCCCGGCTCGGTCGAGCCAGAGGGCCATTGCGAGCTGGCCTCCGATCGCCAGCATCAGGAAGAAGGTGACGCCGAGGCGCGGCGCGGCGAAGGCGGCGAGGGCGACGAAGATCGCGCCGTAGACGCCGCCGGTCCACGCGTACCAAGGCAGGCTCCGCATCGCAGCAGGCTCGGGCCGCGCGCCCAATGCCAGCGCCGCCGCGGCGAGGGTCGCGAGGCCGACGGCGAACGAGACCAGAGCGGCGTTGACCGGAGAGGCGACGGCGCGGGAGAGCATGGCATTGGTGGGCGCCTGCAGCGCGATCAGCGCGCCGGCGAGGAAGGCGCCGGCGGTCGCGGCGAGCCAGAGCGGGTTCATGCGTCCCGCAGCGTCCGCTCAGCTCTCGAGCTGGCGGGTGAGCAGCCGGATGTCCGAATCGAGCTCGGGATCCTGGGCGCGCAGCTTTTCGATCTGCTTGACGGCGTGGATCACCGTGGTGTGGTCGCGCCCGCCGAAGCGGCGGCCGATTTCGGGCAGGCTGCGGGGCGTCAGCTGCTTCGAGAGATACATCGCGACCTGGCGCGGGCGGGCGACCTCGCGGGCGCGGCGCGCCGAGGTCATCTCCGCCTTGCGGATGCGGTAATGGTCCGAAACGCGGGTCTGGATCTCGTCGATCGAGATCCGACGCTGGTTGGCGCGCAGCGTCGAGGCGAGCACCTCGCCGACGAATTCGAGGTCGATGGGCCGGTTCTGCATCATCGCATAAGCGGCGATCCGGTTCAGTGCGCCCTCGAGCTCGCGGACGTTCGAGCTGATCCGCTTGGCGAGGAACATCTGGACCTCGCCCGGAACCTGGACGTCGGGGAGCGCCTCGAGCTTCTTGGCGATGATGTTGAGCCGAAGCTCGAGGTCCGCCTGGTTGATGTCGGCGACGAGGCCCCAGCCGAGCCGCGAGAGGATGCGGGGCTCGATTCCGTCGAGGTCCTGCGGCGCACGGTCCGAGCTGATCACCAGCCGGCGGCCGGCCGAGATGATCTCGTTCATCGTGTGGAAGAATTCTTCCTGGGTGGATTCCTTGCCGGCGATGAACTGGACGTCGTCGATCATCAGCAGGTCGGCGGAGCGCAGCTGCTGCTTGAACTGGATGGTGTCGTTGGCGCGCAGGGCGGCGACGAACTCGACCATGAACTTTTCGGCCGACATGTAGATGATCTTCGCCCGCGGCCGCAGGCGATGGAATTCGTGGCCGACCGCGTGGAGGAGATGGGTCTTGCCGCGCCCCGTGCCGCCATGAAGGAAGAGCGGATTGAAGACCACGTCCTTGGCGGCCGCCAGCGTCTTCGCGGCGTTGTAGGCGACCTCGTTCGCCTTACCGACCACGAAATTCTCGAAGCGGTAGCGGGGCTCGAGCGCGACCGCATAGACGTTGCCCGCCTGCCGCGCGGACTCCTGCTCGCGCGCTGGCGCCGGAATCTCGACGAGCGCGGCGGTCCGCGGCGCGGCGGCGCCGACTCCGATGCGGACATTGCGGACGGCGGGCAGCGTCGCCCGCCACGCCATCGTCAGCCGCTCGGAGAAATGGGTCTGGACCCAGTCGGCCATGAACTGCGACGGAAGTTCGAGGCGCAAGGTCGCGGTCTCCGGATCGAAGCTGCCGAGCGCGATCGGGCGCAGCCAGCCGTCGAAGGTTCGCGCCCCGCAATCGCGGCGCAAGCTCGACCGGATCAGTTCCCAGGATGCCGGGATCGAATCGAGAACTTCGTCGACCTCGGTCATAGCGTCGCCCCTCGTCGGCGTGTACGTCACGCAACAACCCCCTCTTCCACCTCGAGCCGCCGCTGTGCCGCGGCTTTTTTCAGTGCAAAGCTCTCCTGCACGGCGCATGATCCCCCGGTCATGCCGTTGCTGAACGTCGTTTTGCATTGGCCCGGCAGCGAGATTTCGACCGCCGGAGAGACTTTTTTGGAAGCTTGCGCGGGCGGGCGCAACCGGAAAATTCATCTCGATTGCACAAAGACTTCTTGACACACGGATTCCTGCGGATTTTTTAGAAAAGCGCAGAAATCAGCCATTTTTTTTACCGCCGCTCGCGAATCGCGGGAATTCCTAGGGTTTTTGCGACGCCGCCGTTTCGATACGCCCGCGGCACGAAAAAGCCGGCCGGCGGGCCGGCGGGCCGAATGCTCCCGAAGCGCTTGCGAACCTCAGCCGAGCGCCGCGACTCGGCGCGTGAGGCGCGAGATTTTCCGGGCGGCGGTGTTCTTGTGGACGACGCCCTTCGAGACTCCGCGGGCGAGCTCCGGCTGGACCCGGCGAATCGCTGCTTCGGCCTGTGCCTTGTCGCCCGAGGCGATGGCCGCCTCAACCTGCTTGACGAAGGTGCGGATACGGCTGACGCGGGCGCCGTTGATCTCGGCCCGGCGGTCGTTGCGGCGGATTCGCTTCTTGGCTTGCGGCGTGTTCGCCATCTTGTCGTGACCTCTGATCTTGAAATGAAAAGGGCGCGGCTCTCACCGCACCCGCTCGCGCCGCCCTCTACGCAAGGCCGGAGCCGAGGTCAACCTCATGCGCGCTGGCAGCGGGGGCAGAAGAAGGTTGAGCGCCCCGAGTCGCTGCGACGGCGAATCGTTGCGCCGCAAGCGCACGGGTCGCCTTCGCGGCCGTAGACCCGCCACTGCTTCGAGAAATAGCCGAGCTCCCCGTCGGGCCGCGCATAGTCTCGCAGCGTCGAGCCGCCGGCTTCGATCGCGGCGAGCAGCACCTCCTTCACGGCCGCTGCCAGCCGGTCGAGCCGGATACGCGAGATCCGCCCGGCCGCACGTCCGGGAGCGATGCCGGCCATATGCAGCGCCTCGCAGACATAGATGTTGCCGAGACCGGCGACGATTCTCTGATCGAGCAGCAGGGCCTTGATCGGCGCCGCGCGACCCGCGAGCGCCCTTTCGAGATAGGCACCCGAAAAAGGCTCGCCGAGCGGTTCCGGGCCCATCCGCACGAACGGGTCGAAAGCGCCGAGCGATTCTGTCGCCAGGATATCGAGCGACCCGAATCGGCGCGGGTCGTTGAGCGCCGCGACCCGGCCGTCGTCGGTCTCCAGGAGGAAATGGTCGTGCCGGCCGAGCTCGGCGGGGTCGATTCGCCAGCGGCCGGACATGCCGAGATGGAAGACGAGCGTGTCGCCGCGGTCAGTCTCGATCAGGCCATATTTGGCGCGCCTGCCGAGGCGGGTGACGGTCGCGCCGGTAAGCCGCTGCCGAAGGTCCTGCGGAAAGGCCCGCCGCAGGTCCGCCCGCCGCGTCTCCGCCCGCACCAGCCGCCGGCCCTCGAGCACCGGCCGCAGGCCCGCGACGGTGGTCTCGACCTCGGGAAGCTCGGGCATATCGGGTCGACTCCATATCGCGCGTGCACATCGCGCGACTCCCCTGCTAGAGGCTGCGCCGATGGACAAGGTCAGTTTCGGCTACGAAGAGGTCGAGCCGCAGGAGAAGACGAGACGCGTGAGCGGCGTCTTCTCCAGCGTCGCGAGGCGCTATGACCTGATGAACGACGTCATGTCCGCCGGTCTCCACCGCCGCTGGAAGGACCTGTTCGTCGCCCGGGTCCGCCCGCGCAAGAAGGAGAAGATCCTCGACATGGCGGGCGGAACCGGCGACGTCGCCTTTCGCCTCGCGGCCGGCGGAGCCGCGGTTACGATAGCCGACATCAACACCGACATGCTCGACGTCGGCATCGAGCGTGCTCGCAAGCGCGGAATCGAGGGGCTCGCCTGGGCGCAGGAGAATGCCGAGGAGCTGAGCTTCGCCGACGGCAGCTTCGACGCCTATACGATCGCGTTCGGGATCCGCAACGTCACCGATATCGACAAGGCGCTCACCGAGGCGCGCCGCGTCCTGAAGGTCGGCGGGCGCTTCTTCTGCCTCGAATTCTCGCGGACGACCTGGCCCGGCTTCTCGAGCCTGTACGATTCCTACAGTCACCGGATCGTGCCGCGTCTGGGCCGGCTCTTCGCCGACGACGCGGAGAGCTATCGCTACCTCATCGAGTCGATCCGCCGCTTCCCGGCAATGGACGACTTCAAGGCGATGGTCGCGCGCGCCGGCTTCGCCAACACCAAGGCCGAGCCGATCCTCGGCGGGCTGGTGGCCATCCATAGCGGCTGGAAGGTGTGACCCACCCCGTCGTCCACGTCTGGCGGCTTCTGAAATGGGGCCGCGTGCTGGCGCGCCACGGAGCGCTCCGCGGAATCGAGCGCGACATGAACACGCCGGCGCCGGTGCGGCGGCTTGCCCGCATCGCCCGCTTCGGCGCGCGGGTGCCGGCGGTGCCGACCTATGCCGCCGCTTTCCAGGAGATCGGGCCGGCCGCGATCAAGTTCGGCCAGGCCCTGGCGACCCGGCCCGATCTGGTCGGAGACGCCGCGGCGCGGGACCTCAGCCTCCTCCAGGACAGCCTTCCCCCGGCGCCCTTCGCCCAGGTTCGCACAGCGATCGAGATGGCGCTCGAAAAGCCGCTCGACGAGCTGTTCGCCGAGATCGACGAGGAGCCGGTCGGCGCGGCCTCCATCGCCCAGGTCCACCGGGCGATCACCACCGACGGCCGCCAGGTCGCCGTCAAGGTGCTGCGGCCGAGGATCGAGGAGGACTTCGCCCGCGCCCTCGAAACCTATGAATGGGCGGCCGCGCAGGTCGAGCATTATGGCGGCGAGGCGGCGCGCCTCCGGCCGCGCGTGGTCGTCGCGACCTTCCGTCAATGGACGTTGCGCGAGCTGGACCTGAGGCGCGAAGCGGCCTCCGCTTCGGAGCTGCGCGAGAACCTCGTCGCCGAGAGCAACTTCCACATCCCCGAGATCGACTGGAGCCGCACCGCCCGCAGGGTGATGACGCTTGAATGGATCGAAGGCATCAAGCTGACCGACCGCGAGGCCCTTGTCGAGGCGGGTCACGACCTCAGGGCGCTCGCGGCGACCCTGGTCCGCGCCTTCCTCCGCCAGGCGGTGATCGACGGTTTCTTCCACGCCGATCTCCATCAGGGGAATTTGTTCGCGCTCGCCGACGGGCGGCTGGCGGCGATCGACTTCGGCATCATGGGACGGATCGACCGGCAGGCGCGGGTCTGGCTGGCCGAGATCCTCTATGGGCTCATCGTCGGCAATTACCGGCGCGTCGCGGAGATCCATTTCGAGGCGCAATATGTCCCCTCGCACCACAATGTCGACGAGTTCGCGACGGCCTTGCGCGCCGTCGGCGAGCCGATCCGCGGCCTGCCGGTCAAGGACATCTCGATCGGCGCGATGCTCGACGGCCTGTTCGTCATCACCCGCGATTTCGACATGCCGGTCCAGCCTCACCTTCTCCTCCTCCAGAAGACGATGGTGATGGAGGAAGGCGTGGCGACCGCGCTCGATCCGGACATCAACATGTGGGAAACCGCGGAGCCGTTCCTTCGCGAATGGGTGCGCGGCGAGCTCGGGCCCGAGGCGCGGCTCGCCGACGCCCTGGTGCGCGACTTCCGCACGCTCCGCCGCCTGCCGGAGCTGATCCGCAGGCTGGATTACTACTATCCGCCGCCCGGCGCCGCGCCGCCGGACCCGCCGCTCCCCGACGTCGTCGTGGTCAGGCCGCACCGCTACGGACGCTACGTTCTCACGGCACTGGTTTCGGCGGCTGCTGGCGCCGCGACAGTCCTGCTCCTAGTCTGACGCGATGGAGGGCAAAAGCATCCTGCTGATCGTCGGCGGCGGGATCGCGGCGTACAAGGCCTGCGAGCTGGTGCGGCTGATGCGGAAGGCGGGCGCGAGCGTGCGGTGCGTGCTGACCGCGGGAGGAGCCCAGTTCGTGACTCCGATGACGCTCGCCGCTCTCACCGAGCAGCCCGTTCACACCAGCCTCTGGGACCTCAAGGACGAAGCGGAGATGGGGCATATCCAGCTCAGTCGCGAGGCCGACCTGGTGGTGGTCTGCCCGGCGACAGCCGACCTGCTCGCCAGGATGGCTGCGGGGATCGCGGACGACCTCGCCACCACCTTGCTCCTCGCCACCGACAAGCCGGTGCTTGCGGCCCCGGCGATGAACGTGAGGATGTGGCGCCACGAGGCGACTGTCCGCAACGTCGCGCGGCTGCGGGGCGACGGCGTGACGATCCTGGAGCCCGACGAGGGTGAGATGGCGTGTGGCGAATATGGGCCCGGACGTCTGCCCGAGCCTGACGCGATTCTCGCCGCGATCGATGCCGCCCTCGCCCGCGGCGAGAAGCGCCTCGCGGGGCGCCACGTCGTCGTCACGGCCGGGCCCACCCACGAACTGATCGATCCGGTGCGGGTCATCGCCAACCGCTCGTCCGGCAAGCAGGGCTTCGCGATCGCGGAAGCGCTGGCGCGCGAAGGCGCGCGGGTGACGCTGATTGCCGGTCCGGTCGCGCTGGCCACGCCTCCCGGCGTCGCCCGCATCGATGTCGAGACGGCTGTGGAGATGGACACGGCTGTCGCTGCAGCGCTCCCCGCGGACGCGGCGGTGCTGGTCGCCGCTGTGGCCGACTGGCGGGTGACTCCGGCCCAGGCCAAGCTCAAGAAGGCGGACGGACCGCCGCGTCTCGACTGGACGGCCAATCCCGACATCCTCGCCCGCCTCGCCCAAGGCCCGCAGCGCCCACGCCTCCTGATCGGATTCGCCGCCGAGACCGCCGAAGTCGCCGCCGCGGCGCGAGCGAAGCGGGAGCGCAAGGGCTGCGACTGGATCCTCGCCAACGACGTCTCCGGCGACGTCATGGGCGGGGACCGCAACGCCGTCCATCTGATCACCGCCGACGGCGAGGAAGCCTGGGAAGACGCGCCCAAGGCCGAGATCGCGCGCCGTCTCGCCGCAAGGATCGCCGATGCCCTCCAGTGAAATCCGGGTGCAGCTGCACCGGCTCCCCCACGGCGAGGGCTTGCCCCTCCCCGCTTACGCCAGCACGGGCGCTGCCGGGCTCGACGTGGTCGCCGCAGAGACCCTGGTGCTGGAGCCGGGCGCGCGCCGCGCGGTCGCCACCGGCTTCGCGGTTGCCATCCCCGAAGGCTTCGAGATCCAGGTTCGGCCGCGCTCCGGCCTGGCGCTGAAGCACGGCATCACCTGCCTCAACACCCCCGGCACGATCGACAGCGACTATCGCGGCGAGGTGAAAATAATCCTTGCAAATCTGGGCGATGAGCCGTTCCATGTGGTCCGGGGCGAACGGATCGCGCAGCTGGTCCCGGCGCCCGTCGTCAGAGCGACGTTCGACGAGCAGACGGAGCTCGACGAGACCGGCCGCGGGAGCGGGGGCTTCGGATCGACTGGGAGATGAATCGTGACCAACCTGCTGATCGCGCTTGCCGTCCTGCTCGCGAGCCAGAGCCCGACGCGCGCGACCGTCACCACCGACGTCCAGATCGACGTCGGCAATGCGGACTGGAACGGATATCGGCGCCTGCCCGAGCCGCGCGGCCTGCCGATCCCGGTGATGGTGAGCTATGTCGAGACGATCCTTCGCGAGCGCCAATGCGAGATAGAGGGCCAGACGGCGCGCCACTTCGAGATCAGGGTGCCGTGGATCGTCCAGGTCCAGCCCGACGGCCGGGTCTCGCGCATCGTCGTCGCGGACATGGATTGCCGTCCGCTCGAAGCCTATGTGGCGAACCTCGTCGTGGCGCTCGCCCAGCAGGGGGCGCTTCGGGCCCGGCCCGGCGCCGAGCCGCTTTGGTATCGCAGTGACTTCAGCTTCTACTTCGTTTCGTGACGACCAGCTCGACCGCTACGCGCGCCAGATCGTCCTGAAGGAGCTCGGCGGCGAGGGGCAGCGCAAGCTCCTCTCCGCCACCGTCGCGGTGATCGGCGCCGGCGGGATCGGCGCGCCGGTCATCCAGTATCTCGCTGCCGGCGGGGTGGGGCGCCTGCGGGTGATCGACGACGACGCCGTCAGCCTCGACAATCTCCAGCGCCAGATCCTGTTCGCCACGGCCGACGTCGGGCGGCCCAAGGCGGAAGTCGCCGGCGAGGCCGCCACGCGGCTCAATCCCGACGTCGCGGTCGAGGAGCGGCGCGAGCGGCTGGTGCTGGCCAATGCCGCCGCCTTGCTCGGCGGCGCCGACGTCGTGGTCGACGGCAGCGACAATTTCGCCACCCGGCTGGCGGTCTCCGACGCCTCCACGGCGGCCCGGATCCCGCTGGTCTCGGCGGCGATCGGGCAGTTCCAGATCCAGATCGGGACCTTCCGCGGATGGGAGCCGGGGCGGCCCTGCTATCGCTGCTTCGTCGGCGACGCCTTCGACGCCGACGATTGCGACAGCTGCGCCGAGCTCGGAATCCTCGGCCCGGCCGCCGGCCTCGCCGGGAGCTGGGCGGCGCTGGAGGCGATGCGCCAGATCGCCGGCTTCGGCGGGGACGGGGCGGGCAAGCTCCACATCTTCGACGCGCTGGAGCCGGCAATGCGTACCATCAAGCTCGCCAAGGACCCCTCCTGCCGCGCCTGCGGAACGCGCTAGCTGTGGGCAATCCGCTCCCGAAACCATTCGGCAAGGGCATCTTCGTCCATCTCTCCGGCCGCGAGCGCGAGCATCGCTCGGATGGCGTCTGCAGGATCGAAGCTCAGTGCCACACCGTTCAGTCGAAGGAAAAGACGCGCCAGCACCCAGCCTGTACGCTTGTTGCCGTCGACGAACGGGTGGTTGCGCGCTAGGCCGAAAGCATAGGCTGCGGCCAAGGCAGCCATATCCGGCTTCCCATAGAGCCAGCCGTTGATCGGCCGCGCCAGCGCCGATTCGAGGAGCCCTTCGTCCCGGACTCCCATGCCGCCGCCATGCTCGGCAAGCTGGCGCTCGTGAATCGCAAGAGCGAGCTCTAGCCCAATCCACTCGGGTTCGGCGCGATTCCTCATTTAGAGAGGACACGGAGAATATCGCGATCCTCCTTCATGATCTCCTCTGCGGCGGCGATCTGGCGCTCGAAATCCGGGTTGGAGCCCGTCAGCCGGAAAGCACCCCCGGGCGCTTCCGTAAGGAACAGGCTATCGCCTTGGTCGACCCTAAGGCGAGCAAGTACCTCCTTCGGCAGGATGACACCCGTCGAGTTCCCGATCTTGATGAGCTTCAGCGACTTGTTCATACAGATGTTATAACACGGGCACGAACGGTGCTCAACGTTAGAGCTTCGCGACCGGGCCCTGAGTCGCCAGGACGCACCATTTGTGGCGCCGCTCGCCGTAGACCGACACGGTCGGCTCCGGGAAATCCGGATCCGCAAAGGCTCCCACCGGGACGGTGAGCATGCCCGGGCGCCGCTCGATCCGGTAGGTGACGGTCGAGCCACAGTCCGGGCAGAAGGAAAACTCGCCCCAGAATCCCTCGTCGCCGACGCGGCGGAAGGTCTTGGCTGGGCCGCTGGCTTCGACCCGTTCCTCCGGATAAGTGGCGCCATAGGCGAAGGCGCTGCCCGAGCGCTTCTTGCAGTCGAGGCAGTGGCAGACCGAGATCCTCGCCGGCTCGCCGCGCGCGACCGCGGTGAGCGCGCCGCACTGGCAGGAGGCACGGCGCTCGATCATGCCTTCTTCCCCTTCGATTTCGGCGCGGGCTTGCGGCCCCTGCTTTTCTTCGCCGGCGGCCCCTTGGCCGCGCGCTCGTCGAGCAGCTGGGCGGCCTCCTCGAGCGTGAGGTCGTCGGGTCTCAGGGTCTTCGGGAGGGTCGCGTTGGTGGTGCCGTCGGTGACGTAGGGACCGAAGCGGCCTTCCATCAGCCTGATCTCCGCCTCCGTCCGCGGGTGCGCCCCGAGCACCTTCAGCGGCTCGCGCGAGCCGCGTGCCCGCCCGCCGCCCGCCGCGGCCTCGGCAAGCTTCACCACCGCCGCGTTCATCCCGGTCTCGAACACCTCCGCGGTGCCGGCGAGCTTCGCATATTTGCCGTCATGGGCGAGATAGGGCCCGTAGCGGCCGATCGAGGCGGTGATCGGCTTGCCGGTCTCCGGATGGTCGCCGATCGTCCGCGGCAGCGACAGGAGCCGAACCGCCAGATCGAGGTCGAGCTCGCCGGCGTCCTTCGGGATCGAGGCGCGCCTGTCGCCGCTCTCGACATAGGGGCCGTAGCGGCCGGTCTTGCGGACCACGTCGGCGCCGGTCTCCGGGTGGGTGCCGAGCAGCTCGGGGCCCTCGTCGGTTGCGGCCTCGTCCCCGCCCTGGCCGAAGCGGCGGGTGAACTTGCATTCGGGATAGTTGGAGCAAGCGACGAAGGCCCCGAAGCGCCCGCCCCGAAGGCCCAGGCGCCCCTCTCCGCAGGCCGGGCAGAGGCGGGCGTCCGAGCCGTCGCCCTTGTCCGGGAACAGCCAGGGAGCGAGGAACGTGTCGAGCGCCTCGGTGATCTCGGACGGCTTGCGCTCCATGATCTCGGCGGTCTTCGGCTTGAAGTCCCGCCAGAAGGCATCGAGCACCTGCTGCCATTCCGCACGGCCGCCGGATATGTCGTCGAGCTCGTCCTCGAGGCGCGCGGTGAAATCGAACGAGACGTAGCGCTCGAAGAAGCGTTCGAGGAAGGCGGTCAGCAGCCGGCCGCTCTCCTCGGGCAAGAAGCGGTTCTTTTCGAGCCGGACGTAATCGCGATCCTTCAGCGTCTGCAGCGTCGCGGCGTAAGTGGAGGGCCGGCCGATGCCCAGTTCCTCCATCTTCTTGACCAGGCTGGCTTCGGAATAACGCGGCGGCGGCTGGGTGAAATGCTGCTCCGCGGTGACGCGTTTCTTCGCCGGCGCCTCGCCTTCGCGCAGCCGCGGCAGGCGGCGCGATTCCTCGTCCTGCTCGTCGTCCCTCCCCTCCTCGTACAAAGCGAGGAAGCCGGGGAAGAGGACGACCTGGCCGGTGGCGCGGAGCGCCGTCTGGCCGCTGCCGTCGACGAGCTCGACGGCGGTGCGCTCGAGCCGCGCCGAGGCCATCTGCGAGGCGAGCGCGCGGCGCCAGACGAGGTCGTAAAGCCGGCCGTGGTCGCCGGACCCGTGGCGGTCGGCGCCGAAGTCGGTCGGGCGGATCGCCTCGTGCGCTTCCTGGGCGTTCTTGGCCTTGGTCGCGTAGACGCGCGGCCTGTCCGGCACGTAGCTGGCGTCGAAGCGCTGGGCGACGGCGCGGCGCGCTCCGGAGACAGCCTCGGGCGCCATGTCGGCGCCGTCGGTGCGCATGTAGGTGATCGCGCCGGCTTCGTAGAGATCCTGCGCGACCCGCATCGTGTGGCTGGCGGAGAAGCCCAATTTGCGCGCCGCTTCCTGCTGCAGCGTCGAGGTCATGAAGGGAGGCGGGGGGTTGCGGGTGAGCGGCTTCGTCTCGACGGAAGCGACGGAGAAGCGACCGTCCTCGACTGCCTTTTTCGCGGCCAAAGCGGTGCCCTCGTCGCCGATCGCGAGCCGGTCGATCCTCTCGCCGCGGAACCGCACCAGCCGGGCGAGGAACTCCTGCCCGTCCGCCTCCATCAGGGCCGCAACCGACCAATATTCCTGCGGCCGGAACAGCTCGATCTCACGCTCGCGGTCGACGATCAGGCGCAGCGCGACCGATTGGACCCGCCCCGCCGACTTCGCCCCCGGGAGCTTGCGCCACAGCACCGGCGAGAGCGTGAAGCCGACGAGATAATCGAGCGCTCGCCGCGCGCGGTAGGCGTCGATCAGATCCTCGTCGAGCGCGCGCGGACGCTGCATCGCCTCGGTCACGGCCGACTTCGTGATCGCGTTGAACGTCACACGCTCGACATCCTTTGGAAGCGCGCGGCGGTTCCTCAGCACCTCCTGGACGTGCCAGCTGATCGCCTCACCCTCGCGGTCCGGGTCGGTCGCGAGAATCAGGGCATCCGCCTTCTTGGCCTCGTCGGTGATGGCTTTGAGCTGCCGCGCCTTGTCGGCATAGGTTTCCCAACTCATCGCGAAGCCGTCGTCCGGATCGACCGAGCCGTCCTTGGGCGGCAGGTCGCGGACATGGCCGTAGGAGGCGAGCACCCGGTAGCCGCTGCCGAGATATTTCTCGATGGTTTTGGCCTTGGCCGGCGATTCGACGACGACGAGCTTCACTCAAACACCTTTCCCACGCGTACGCGCACAGGGTGTCGAGCCGGCGGCGGGGGCGTCAAGTGCGCCCGCAGTTTTGACGTGGCGGACGCGTTCACAGGCGATTCCCGTCAAGACTGTCAATTCCGGGGCGCGTCAGGCGTTCGAACGCCTCCAGTCGCTCGCCGGCGGCGCGCAGGTCGCCCGCGCCCCCGAGCCGCTCCGCCAGCTGGTCGAGCCGGCTGAGCAGCCGCATCGCCCCGGCCACGTCCTCGCGCTGGACGAAGCCCACCAGGCGACCGCGATAGTAACGGGGCACCAGCATCGTCTCGATGCCGCAATGCCCGCGTGCCGCCGCCCGTCCGGCTCCGGCCGCGCTGCGCGAGAAGGCCAAAGCCGCGTCCCAGGCGGCCGCGAAGCTCTCGGCACCCGGCTTCTTGCGGAGATCGTAGGCGGACTGGCGGCTCTTGCCGAGCGACCGCGCCGCCTGGTCCACCCCGGCTCCGCGGGCGAGCGCGAGAACGAAGCGCAGCTGCAGCCGCGGCGTCCAGCCATTGTGCTGGGTCCGCAGCGGGACGGGGCTGAACCGCAGGAAACCGGGGACCGACATGATTCGGAACGTAATGCGAACGATATACCACGCGCAAGCTTGGCCCAAGCTGTCGCCGCCACGCTACCCAGGCCGCTCCCGGCGAGGACCGACGCCTCCTAATCCCTCACCTGAAAATCGTTCGGAAGGACGCAGCGGCCGTTCTGGTAGTCGCCGACCGAGCGGATCACCTCGGCGTCGGCGGGTTCGATGCGGCGGCCCGAGATCAGGCTGTCGAGGACCCGGCGGACGAGGCTGTCGAGGCGGGTGACGAGGTAGCAGTCGACGGCAGGCTCGGCATGGCGGTTGCCGATGCCGCTGTCGTCGGTGAGGAACAGGTAGCGCGACTGGGTGAGGGCCGCCATGCCGCGCATGACGAACTCGGCGAGATCGTCGACGCCCGAAGCGGCGACCGGCACGATGTGGATGCGGCGCGCGCGCGCCGCTTCCGCAACCGCCCAGGCCCGCGGCACATTCCCGTCGTGCGGCGGCGCGTTCGGCGACCAGGAGGATGGCGCGGACCGCGTCGGGCCGCCATTCCTGCGCGACCGCGCGCGCCAGCGCCTCGTCCATCGCCTCCGGGAGGTCGCCGCCCCCGGCCGAGCTCTGGGCGGCCAGATGCTCGCGCATCTGCTCGGTGTCGCCGGTGAAGGGGAAGGTGCGCGTGACATATTCGTCGCCCTGGTCGCGATAGACTACGAGACCGACGCGGATGTCGAGATCGCGGTGGCGCTCGCGCAGGGCACCGACGATCGCGCGCAGCTCCGACTTCAGATAGTCCAGCTCGTCGTCCATGCTGCCGGTGGTGTCGACGGCGAGGAAGAGGTCGAAGCGGGTGACGGCCCTCCCCGCGCCCGCCATCGTCACCCGGTGGCGCTGCGCCTCGCTGCGGCCGAAGACGCGGACCGGACGGCCCTCGCCGGCCCTGCTGCCGGCCGCGGCCACGCTGACGCGCACCCTGTCGCCGAGCCGGTCGACGGCGGGGAAGAAGATAGCGGTTCCGTCCGCCACCGTCTCCAGGGTCAGGGTGTTGCCGTCGGCGCAGGTCAAAGTGACCGCGGCGAACGGCACCGGTCGGCCGGCCTCGTCCTGCACCGCGACCGTGAAGACGCGGCGGGTGTCGAGCACCGGCACGCCCTTGCCGACGAGGCTGCCGCCGCTGCGGGCGACATAGCGGGCATAGAGCTCGGGATTGAGGAGGTCGTCATGCTCGCCGGCGGTGAGCTGGCCCGATTGGGGCTCGTCGACGCCGCCGCGGCGGCGGCCTTCGGAGGCGGGGCGGCGCGCGCTGCGGCCGGTGCGGCGGGTGCCGGTGAGGACGATCGAGGAATCGTCGCTCTCGCTTCCGGTCGCGGTCGGCTCGGGCGCAGGAGGCGGCATTATCGGCACCGGAGGCGCGGCCGTCTCGCCG
Source organism: Allosphingosinicella sp. (assembly GCA_035628635.1). Classification (GTDB taxonomy): domain Bacteria; phylum Pseudomonadota; class Alphaproteobacteria; order Sphingomonadales; family Sphingomonadaceae; genus Allosphingosinicella. The sequence continues at coordinate 112,161 of DASPJJ010000025.1, read as the reverse complement.
ATCGGCGGCGGTTCCATGGAAGACGGCGGCGGCGGTGGCGGAGGGGCGACGGCGGCCGGCGGCGGAGGCGGTGGAGGCGCCGGCGGCGCCGTCACCGGCACGGGGGACGCGTACCCGTAGTCGTTCACTTGCTCCCCGGCCCGATTGTGGTCCCCTTCCGGCGGGAGTTGCGGAAGCGGGCCTGGGCGGCGGCAGAGCGGCGCGCGCCCCTGCTGCTGCGCCGCCCCGGAAGCGGCGTCGAGCGGCGCGAGCCCCGGGGGCGGCAGCATGAGGCCGGCAGTCGCCGCACACAGCAAGGTGGCCCGAAACAGCTTCAGCATCCTCGTCTTCCCCGGTTTGTATCTTTTCTCACGCCGCGAGGCTCACCCTGCCGCCTGCGTGGCGCTCCAGACGGCCGGCGAGCTCGAGCTCGAGCAGGACGGTCTGCACGAGCGGCGCCGGAAGCTCCGACTGGCGGACGAGCTCGTCGATCGGCACGGCGGTGACGCTGAGCAGCCCGAGGACCAGGGCGCGCTGGCGCTCGTCGGCGTCGGCGCTGAGGTCGGGAGCGGTCCAGCCGCGCTCGGGGTGGCGGAACGGGCGGATCTGTCCCGGCTCGATCGCTTCGAGCACGTCCTCGGCCGTCTGGACGAGGGTGGCGCCGTCGCGGATCAGCTGGTTGCAGCCTTGCGCGCGCGGATCGAGCGGCGAGCCGGGCACGGCCATGACCTCGCGGCCGCATTCGGCAGCGCAGCGCGCGGTGATCAGCGAGCCCGAGCGCGGTGCCGCCTCGACCACGACGACGCCGTGCGACAGCCCGGCGATAATCCGATTCCGGTACGGGAAATGCCGGGCCCTCGGCTCGACTCCGGGGGCCTGCTCGGCGATCACCAGGCCGCGCTCGGCTATGGCCTGCTGCCGCGCCTCGTTCTCGGGCGGATAGAAGACGTCGATGCCGCCGGCGATCACCGCGATCGTTCCTGTCTCCAGCGCGCCGTCATGGGCGGCGGTGTCGATGCCGCGAGCGAGGCCCGAGACGACGACGGTGCCCGCGGCGCCGATCTGCTGCGCGAGCATGCGGGCGTAGCGGCAGGCCGCAGCGGAGGCATTGCGCGCGCCGACGATCGCGACGGCTGGCCTGTCGAGCAGCGAGAGATGGCCCTTGACGATCAAAGCCGGGGGCGCCGTCTCGAGCTCCGCGAGCAAAGGCGGATAAGGCGGCGTGCCGAGGAAGAGATATCGGGCGCCGAGCCGTTCGACCTGCTCGATCTCGCGCTCGATCTGGCTCCTCGGCACGAGCCGCGGCGCGCGGCCGCCGCCGCGGGCAGCGAGGTCCGGGATGGCGTCGATCGCCGCCTGGGCCGAGCCGAATCGGGCGAGCAGCTGGAAGTAGGTGATCGGACCGATATTCTCCGACCGGATCAGGCGCAGCCGCGTGATGCTGTCGGCCGGGACGCCGGGCTCAGCCATCCGACGACGGCCCCCCACGCTCTTGCCCCACCCGCGGCTCGCTTCCGCTCATCAGCCGCTCGAGGTTGGCGCGGTGCTTCCAGACGATCAGCAAAGCGAAGCCGAGCAGCAGCAGCGAGAGGTCGAAGCGCCCGATCGCCGCGGCCGCGACCGGCGCCGAGAGCGCCATGGTCATTCCGGCGAGCGACGAGAAACGGGTCAAAGCGAGCATCAGCAGCCAGATGGCGGCGGCGGCGAGCGCGACCGGCCAGTGCAGGGCGGCGAGAATACCGAGGAAAGTGGCGACCCCCTTGCCGCCCCGGAAGCGGAGCCAGAGCGGGTAGAGATGGCCGATCAGCGCCCCGAAGGCCGCCAGAGGATCGAGCTGCGGCTCGCCCGGGAAAGCCAGCCGGACGACCAGAATCGCCGCGGCGCCCTTGGCGGCGTCGAGCAGCAGGGTCAGAGCGGCAAGGCCCCTGCGCCCCGTTCTCAGCACGTTGGTCGCGCCGATATTGCCCGAGCCGATCACGCGCAGGTCGCCGGCCCCGGCGGCGCGCGTCAGCAGGATCCCGAACGGGATCGAGCCGAAGAGATAACCGATCAGCAGCGCCCCCAGCGGCCCCGCGAGAGTGTCGAAAGTCACGCCCTACCCCCCGGAAAGCGAAACTAATCGAAAGGCGCGGCCGCAACAACAAAATGGATCAAGCGCTTGCGCGGGGGCCCGTCCCGCAATTGCCGCGCGCCGGCAGGAACCCTAAGGCCGCGCGGGTGAAGCCCATCCTCGTCCTCGATTCCGGAATTGGCGGCCTCTCGGTGCTCCGCCCGATCCGCGCCCTTCTGCCCCATGCGCCGATCCTCTACGTCGCCGACAATGCCGGCTATCCCTACGGCCTGAAACCCGAGCACGAGATCGAGGCCCGGGTGCCGGCTTTGCTCGGTCGCCTGGCGGAGCGCTTCGATCCCGAGCTCGTCGTGATCGCCTGCAACACCGCCTCGACCATCGCGCTCGACGGCGTGCGCGCCGCGCTCGATCTGCCGATCGTCGGGACGGTGCCCGCGATCAAGCCGGCGGCGGCGCTGTCGAAGACGCGCACGATCGGCGTGCTGGGCACGGCGGCGACGGTGGTGCAGCCTTATGTCGACCGGCTGGCGGATCGGTTCGCCGCCGACTGCACGGTGCTGCGGCACGCCTCGGCCGAGCTGGTCGAGCTTGCCGAGGCGAAGCTCCGCGGCGAGGAAACCCGACGGGAGGATTATGCCGGTGTCCTGGACGGGCTGCTCGGCCGGCCCGGCGGCGACCGGATCGACACGATCGTGCTGGCCTGCACCCATTTTCCCCTGGTGGAGGAGGAGCTCGCCGCCGCCGCGCCGCGGCCCCTCGCCTTCGTCGACGGCAAGGAAGGAATCGCCCGGCGCACCGCCTGGCTCATGCGCGGCAAGGACTGGCCCCGCCCAGCGCCGGAAGGCCGCGCCCTCTTCACCCGGCGCGACGATTCGTGGCGCGCTTATGTGCCGGGGCTCGCCGGATATGGGCTCACCGAGGTGTCCACCCTCTAGGAAAAGTCCGGAATGGACGCACCGCTTCTGGCCTTTTATTGGCGGCATCGGCTATAGAGCGGCGGGAAGCCGGGGAAGCGGGTCTTGGACTATCAGCGGATTTTCGCGCAGGCGATCGACCGGCTTCACGCCGAAGGCCGCTACCGCGTGTTCATCGATATCCTGCGGAACAAGGGATCCTACCCCAACGCGCGCTGCTTCGCCGGCCATAACGGGCCCAAGCCGATCACCGTCTGGTGCTCGAACGACTATCTCGCAATGGGCCAGCATCCGGACGTGGTCGCGGCGATGGAGGAGGCGCTGCACGACGTCGGCGCCGGCTCTGGCGGCACCCGCAACATCGGCGGCAACACGCATTACCACGTCCAGCTCGAGGCCGAGCTCGCCGACCTCCACGGCAAGGACGGGGCCTTGCTGTTCACCTCGGGCTACATCTCGAACGAGGCGACCCTCTCGACGATCGCCAAGTTGCTCCCCGGCTGCATCATCTTCTCCGACCAGCTGAACCATGCCTCGATGATCGCGGGCATCCGCAATTCCGGCTGCGAGAAAAGGGTCTTCCGCCACAACGACCTCGGCCATCTGGAGGAGCTGCTCGTCGCCGCCGATCCCGAAGCGCCCAAGCTGATCGCCTTCGAGAGCGTCTATTCGATGGACGGCGACGTCGCGCCGATCGCGGCGATCTGCGACCTCGCCGACAAGTACAACGCCTTGACCTATCTCGACGAAGTTCACGCCGTAGGCATGTACGGCCCACGCGGCGGCGGGATCTCGGAGCGCGACGGGGTGGCGCATCGGCTGACCGTGATCGAAGGCACGCTCGGCAAGGCCTTCGGCGTGATGGGCGGCTATATCGCAGCCGAGAAGAACATCGTCGACGTGGTGCGGAGCTACGCCCCCGGCTTCATCTTCACCACCTCGCTGTCGCCGGTCCTGGTCGCCGGGGCCTTGGCGTCGGTCCGCCACCTCAAGGCGAGCTCGGCCGAGCGCGAGGCGCAGAAAGCGAGCGCGGCGAACCTCAAGGCGATCTTCGAAGCGGCGCGCCTGCCGGTGATGCCGTCCACCACCCACATCGTGCCTTTGATGGTCGGCGACCCGGTGACGGCCAAGAGGATCAGCGACATCCTGCTCGCCGAGTACGGCTGCTACGTCCAGCCGATCAATTATCCTACGGTGCCGCGGGGCACCGAGCGCCTCCGCTTCACGCCGGGCCCTGCGCACACGGAAGCGATGATGCGCGAGCTCGCCGGCGCCCTCGTCGAGATCTGGAGCCGGCTGGAGATGAAGCTTGCCGCCTGATCGGGCGCAATCGGTGGTGGTAAAGGACGCTGCCATCCCCTAGAAAATGCGATCACGCAAAGAAGCGGAGTCCTCCTACGTGGCCGAGCGAATCGCCATCGTTTCCGATCATGCCGCGTACGAGATGAAAACGACGCTCGCGGACTATCTGCGCGATCGCGGCTGCGACGTGCTCGACCTCGGGACAGCCTCCGCCGACAGCGTCGACTATCCGGACTACGGCTACCGCATGGCCCTAGCCATCGCGGAGGGAGACGCGGAACGCGGGATCGCACTGTGCGGCTCGGGAGTCGGCATCTCGATCGCCATCAACCGCCATCCCGACTGCCGCTGCGCTTTGGTATCCGAAAGCGTCTCGGCGCGGCTGGCCCGCGAGCATAACGACGCCAACGTCGTCGCGCTCGGCGCGCGGCTGATCGGGATCGAGCAGGCGAAGGAATGCGTTTCCGTGTTCCTCGCCACGCCGTTCGCCGGCGGGCGCCACCAGCGCCGGGTGGAGAAGCTTTCCAACCCGGTTTTCCAAGCCCAGGAGCCCGCATGAGCAGCCGTCCCGCCAACGATCTGTCGCAGGTTCAGCATGAGGGCTTTTTCTCCGGGCGGCTCGCCGCGGCGGACGGCGCGGTCGCCGAAGCGGTCGCCGCCGAGCTCGACCGGCAGCAGAACCAGATCGAGCTGATCGCATCGGAGAATATCGTCTCGCGCGCCGTGCTCGAGGCGCAGGGCTCCGTGCTGACCAACAAATATGCGGAGGGCTATCCCGGGCGGCGCTATTATCAGGGCTGCGCGCCCTCCGATTCGGTCGAGACGCTGGCGATCGAGCGGGCCAGGCAATTGTTCGGCTGCGGCTTCGTCAACGTTCAGCCTCACAGCGGCGCGCAGGCGAACGGCGCGGTGATGCTCGCGCTGGTCAAGCCCGGCGAGACGATCCTCGGAATGTCGCTCGATGCGGGCGGCCATCTCACCCATGGGGCGAAGCCGGCCATGTCCGGCAAGTGGTTCCATGCGATCCAGTACGGAGTCCGCCGAGACGACGACCTGATCGATTTCGACCAGGTCGAGGCGCTGGCGAAGGAGCACAAGCCCCGCCTGATCATCGCCGGCGGCTCGGCCTATCCCCGCCACATCGATTTCGCCCGCTTCCGCGCCATCGCCGACCAAGTGGACGCGATCTTCATGGTCGACATGGCCCATTTCGCCGGCCTAGTCGCCGCGGGCGAGCATCCCTCCCCGTTCGGCCACGCGCATGTCGTCACCACCACCACCCACAAGACCCTGCGGGGCCCACGCGGCGGAATGGTGCTGACCGACGACGAGGCCATCGCCAAGAAGATCAACTCGGCGGTCTTCCCGGGTCTCCAGGGCGGGCCGCTGATGCACGTCATCGCCGCCAAGGCGGTCGCCTTCGGCGAGGCTCTGCAGCCGGCGTTCAGGAGCTACGCGAAAGCGGTGATCGAGAATGCCAAGGCGCTCGCCGGACGCCTCAAGGAGCGCGGCGCCGACCTCGTCGCCGGCGGCACGGACACCCATCTGGCGCTCGTCGACCTGCGCCCGCTCGGCATCACCGGCAGGGATGCCGACGAGGCGCTCGAGCGCGCGTCGATCACCTGCAACAAGAATGGCATTCCCTTCGATCCCCTGCCCCCGGTCAAGACCAGCGGCATCCGCGTCGGCTCCCCGGCCGGCACCACCCGCGGCTTCGGTGTCGCCGAGTTCCGCGACATCGCGGACATGATGTCGGACGTCCTCGAAGGGCTTCGCGACAACGGCCACGAGGGCAATGGCGCGGTCGAAGGCGCCGTCCGCGAGCGCGTCCGCGCCCTCTGCGGCCGCTTCCCCATCTATCAGGACCTGTGAAGCGATCGCCGTTCGCCCTGAGTAGGCGCCGAGTAGGCGAAGCCGTAACGAGGCGCCGTATCGAAGGGCCTGCCTCGATACGCCGTCTCGACTTCGCTCGACAGCTACTCGGCACGAACGGATAGGGAGGAACAAGCCGTCCAATGAGATGCCCTTTCTGCTCCCACGAGAACAGCCAGGTGAAGGACAGCCGTCCGACCGAGGACGGCGCCTCGATCCGCCGCCGGCGCCAGTGCGAGGATTGCGGCGCGCGCTTCACCACCTTCGAGCGCGTCCAGCTCAGGGAGCTCACGGTGGTGAAGTCCGCCCAGCGGCGCGAGCCGTTCGATCGCGCCAAGCTCGAGCGATCGATCTCCATCGCCTGCCGCAAGCGCCCCGTCCCCGCCGAGCGCATCGACCGCCTCGTCTCCTCGATCCAGCGTCAGATCGAGACCAGCGGCGAGAGCGAGATCGCCTCCGCCGAGATCGGGGAGATGGTGATGAACGGACTGAAGGGCGTGGATCCGGTGGCCTACATAAGGTTCGCTTCCGTCTACAAGGATTTCACCGAGGCCCGTCATTTCGAGGAGTTCGCCGGGTCGGTGAAGGAGTGAGGGGGATGCCTGGCTCCGAATGGAGATTTAGGGCACCTCCGTTCGTCCCGAGTAGCGGCCGAGCTTGTCGAGGACGCATATCGAGGGATCGCGCGTGAGCTTCTGGGCGTACATTCTCCGTTGCTCTGACGGCAAATATTATACCGGCCATACCGATGACCTCGAAGGCCGGTTTGCCGCGCACCAGGCGGGGCAGATTCCTGGCTACACACAAAAACGACGTCCGGTGCGGCTCGTCTGGAGCGAAACATTCGCCACGCGCGAAGAGGCGATCGTAGCAGAGCAGCAGGTCAAGAACTGGTCGCGAGTGAAGAAGGAAGGGCTGATCGCTGGGGATTGGGATCAGGTGATTTGGGGCGCGCGAAAGCCGGCCTTCCGCGAGATCCCTCGATACGCCGTCTCGACAGGCTCGACGGCTACTCGGGACGAACGGGGGGAGACGAACCAGCCCACGCTCGGCAGCGGTCCTCGACTTCGCTCGGACCGAACGGAGGGGTCTCGAACCGCAGAGACCGTTCGCATCGAGCGTAGTCGAGATGCCCTCCCGAGCGAAGCCGAGGGTGCCTCCAAGTCTCGCACTCGAACCCCCGCCATCGTTCTCGTGCGCCCGCAGCTGGGCGAAAATATCGGGAAGGCGGCGCGGGCGATGCTGAATTTCGGGCTCACCGACCTGCGGCTCGTCGCGCCGCGGGACGGATGGCCCAATCCCAGCGCCGGGCCGGCGGCGTCGGGCGCGGACCACGTGCTCGAGCAGGCCCGGCTGTTCGAGACGGTGGCCGAGGCCGTCGCCGACTGCGCGCACGTTTATGCGACGACGGTCAGGAAGCGCGGGCTGGTGATGCCGGTGGTGACGCCCGCGGAGGCGGCGCGCGAGATGTGGGCGCAGGCAGAGCCGTCGGCGGTCCTGTTCGGGGCCGAAAGATCGGGCCTGGAGACCGACGAGGTCGCGATCGCCGGCAAGATCCTGACCGTGCCGGTCAACCCGGACTTCCGCTCGTTGAACCTGGCGCAGGCGGTGATCCTGGTCGCCTACGAATGGTCAAAATTCGCGGATCTGGCGGTGCCCACCGAGGGCGACGAAGCCGAGCCGCGGGCGACCCAGGAACAGCTCGAGGGGCTGATCGTCCAGCTCGAGGAATCGCTCGCCGTCGTGGGCTATTACCATCCGCCCGACCGGACTCCGACGACGAAGAACACGATCCGCACGATCCTGACCAAGGCCGGCTGGTCGAACCGCGAGGTTCAGGCGCTGCGGGGAGTAATCAGGGCGCTGGCGGAGGGACGGCGGCGGTGAGGTCCTTCGATACGGGCCCTCGCTACGGCTTCGCCTACTCGATTCCTACTCAGGACGAACGGGGGGAGGCCCCCCATCCGTTCGTGCTGAGTAGCCGTCGAGCCTGTCGAGACGGCGTATCGAAGGATCAGCGCCGCAGCGCGTCGAAACGCTCCAGCTCGTAGGCGATCGAGGCTTCGATCAGACGCTCGTACAGCTCGGCCGCGACCGCGGCCGGCACGTCCGCCGCCTCGGCGTGTCCGGCTACCTTCGCCAGCACGTCCGCCTTGCGCCCTTCGTCGCGGACCGCGGCGCGGTCGGGCTTGATGCGGGCCGCGGCGTCCATGTAGCGGAACCGCTCGCCGAGGAGGGCCACGATCTCGGCGTCGAGCGCGTCGACGCCGGCGCGGACCTCGGCCATGCTCCGGCACCGGTGCGGTTTCACTCTGTCCATGGCGCCTCTTTAGCGGCGGCCAAAGGCCTGTCGAGGTTGACTTTCCGCACTGCACAAGCCATGTGCCCGCCTTCGCAATTGGCTCCGCACCCCCGGTGAAGCGGCAGCCGCGGCCAGCATCTCGGCTGGTCGGTGCGGGCCCGGGGACCTACGAAACGCGAATTGGAGTATCCAGATGAGCAAGCGCAGCAGCGCCAAGTACAAGCTCGACCGGCGGATGGGCGAGAACGTCTTCGGCCGGCCCAAGAGCCCCGTCAACCGCCGCGAATACGGCCCGGGCCAGCACGGCCAGCGGCGCAAGGGCAAATTGTCCGATTTCGGCATCCAGCTCCGCGCCAAGCAGAAGCTGAAGGGCTATTACGGCGACGTCACCGAGAAGCAGTTCAAGAAGACCTTCACCGAGGCCGTCCGGATGAAGGGCGACGCTTCGCAGAACCTGATCGGGCTGCTCGAGCGCAGGCTCGACATGGTGGTCTACCGCGCCAAGTTCGCGCCGACGATCTGGGCGGCGCGCCAGATGGTCAATCACGGCCACATCCGGGTCAACGGCAAGAAGCTCAACATCGCCTCGGCGCGCGTCGGCGTCGGCGACGTGATCGAGCTCGGCCCCAAGGCGCAGGAAATGGCGCTGGTGGTGGAGGCGCAGGGCCTCGCCGAGCGCGACATCCCCGATTACGTCACCCCCGACGGCACCACCAGGGTGACCTTCACCCGCGTCCCGACGCTGGACGAGGTTCCCTATCCGGTGCGCATGGAGCCGAACCTGGTCGTCGAATTCTATTCGCGCTGACCGGGCCTCCGGGAGACGAAACAAGGGCAGCCCTCGCCGGCTGCCCTTTTTCGTTTGCGGGGCGTTGAGGGGCGGGCGCTTGCCGCCCGGGGCGACCGGCGATAACCGCTACGGCCGTCCTGCCCTTCCCGAAAGAGGCCCCGCGATGCGTTACCTCCCGCTCCTCGCTCTCCTCGCCGCCGGCTGCGCCACCAGCCCCTCGCCGCAAGCCGCTCCGGCCGGCCCGATCATTCCGCTCAACACGCTCCAGAGCCTGACCCGCGAAATGTCCTCCGACGCCTTTGAAGGGCGCGCGCCCGGCAGCCAGGGCGAGCAGCGTACGCTCGACCTCCTCGCCCGCAGCTTCCAGCAGGCGGGGCTCCAGCCGGGAAACAACGGCAGCTGGTTCCAGGACGTTCCGCTGGTCGAGATCACGGCCCAGGGGAGTCCGACGCTCCGAGTCACCGGCGGCGCGCAGCCCATGACCTTCAACTACCGCACCGACATGGTCGCCGGCAGCTATCGCGTGCAGCCGCGCGTCGGCTTCGAGAACAGCGAAATCGTGTTCGTCGGCTATGGCATCAACGCGCCGGAGCGGAACTGGAACGATTATGCCGGGGTCGACGTGCGCGGCAAGACCGTGATCATCCTCGTCAACGATCCCGACTGGCAGACTCCGACGACCACCGGGACGTTCAACGGCCGGGCCATGACCTATTACGGCCGCTGGACCTACAAGTTCGAGGAGGCCGCGCGCCAGGGCGCTGCCGCGGCCTTCATCGTCCACCAGACCGAGCCCGCCTCCTACGGCTGGAACGTCGTCGAGAACAGCTGGACCGGATCGCAGCATTATCTCGACCGCCCTGGCGGAAACATGGACCAGACCGTCGCCAACGGCTGGCTGACCAACCAAGCGGCGCGGCGGCTGCTCGCGGCGGCCGGGCAGGACCTCGACGCGCTGACTGCGCGGGCGGGGCAGCCCGGCTTCCGCGCGGTGCCGCTCGCCAACCTGCGGGCCTCGATGTCGATCGAGAGCAGCATCGAGCGGCAGCGTTCGCGCAACGTGATCGGCATCCTGCGCGGCCGGACCCGGCCGGACGAATATCTCCTCTACACGGCCCATTGGGACCATCTCGGCATCTGCGCGCCCGGGCGACCCGACCCGATCTGCAACGGCGCCACCGACAACGCCACCGGCACCGCGGCCCTGGTCGCGCTCGCCGAGGCGCACCGCCGGCAGCGGCCCGAGCGCTCGATCGTGTTCATCGCCGTCACCGCCGAGGAATCCGGCCTGCTCGGCTCGCGTTATTATGCCGAGAACCCGATCTTCCCGCTGGCGCGGACGGTCGCCGGGATCAACATGGACTCGCTCAACATGGCGGGTCCGGCACGGGACTTCGTCGCCGTCGGCGCGGGCAAGTCCGAGCTGGACCGCTATCTCGAGCGGGTGCTCGCCGCCCGCGGCATCCGCCTGTCGCCCGAGCCGTCCCCGGAAGCCGGCTATTATTACCGATCGGACCATTTCAGCTTCGCCCGCCTGGGCGTGCCGATGATCTATGCGCGCAGCGGCGAGGATCTCGTCGACGGCGGCCCCGCCGCCGGGGCGGCCTATGCGAGGGAATATCGCGCCAATCGCTATCACCAGCCGGGAGACGAATTCCTCACCACCTGGAACTGGCAGGGCGCGATCAACGACCTCGAAGTCTATTTCGAGGTGATGAACGCGCTCGCCAACAGCCGCGACTGGCCGAACTGGAACGCAGGCGACGAATTCCGCGCCATCCGCGACCGCAGCCGCGCAGGGCGTTAGCCGGACGCTTCACGGTTCCCAAGCCAGGTTCATACGGCCCGCGTGGGCCGCGAGACGTTTGTCCCGGGACCAGATCAGGATTTCGGGCTTGATCCGGCAGGAGGCGAGCAAATGCACGTCGACAAAGCCAAGGCCACTGGCAATCAGGCCCTCATCCAGGAGCAGATCGAGGAACTCCTGCTCCGACGCGACAGGCGCCGCCGGGATTGCCCGCAGCAACGACACCGTCTCTTTCCACCCCGATAGGTCGCCGACCGCCAGCTCCCCTGTCACGAATGGGTGCCCGAGCACCTGATCCGCCGCGATCAATGCGTCGAGCGCACCGAGCCGGGTCCGGAAATGATCGACCCAGATCGAGGTATCCACGAGGATCAAAGGGGCCTCTCGCGTGGCGGAACCTTTAGATCGGGCATCGTACCGCCCAAGGCCATCAATCGCCGGCCCGCTTCGCGCTGGATCAGCTCGCGCAGTGCCTCACGGACGATCTCGCCGCGGTCATTCGTCCCCAGCAGTTTCGCAGCGCGCTCCAACAAGCCCTCTTCCGTCTCGCTTCCCGCCGCTGGAGCGGCGGGGGCGGGGGCACGCTTGAAGGTAACGCGTTCCCCTTCGAGATCCACTTTCCACACGCGCCACCCCGCATCCTGCCAGCCTTTGGTCTGGCTATGGCCGTGGCCCTGCTGGTTCGCCCACCATTCGCGGTAGGTACGCGCGCTTGCCGGGAGGGCGAAGCCAAGGGTTCGCTCCACTTCCGCGAAAGTCGCAGACCAGATCTGGCCTTTTTCCCCGCGCAGGCGCGCGGCCAGCGGCTCGTATTTGCCCATTCAATCCTCCTATAATAGTTACATAACTATTATAGGCAGGCAGGGCGGTCAAGGCTTCAATTGCCAGTGCCCGTCGGCGCCGCCGCCGGTGCGGCGGGCGCGCCGATCCCGAGCACGCGGCGGAGGAAGGCGTCGCTGCGGCGCAGCATGTCGGCGCGGGCGGTCGAATCGTCGAGCTGGTGATCGAGGCGCGGATAGACGATCAGCTCGCTCTGCTTGTCGGCGCTGCGCAGCCGCGAATTCATCAGCCGCGCGTGCTCGACCTCGACGTTGATGTCGCGGTCGCCGTGGAACATCAGCACGGGCGCGCGGAAGCGCGCGGCGTTGCGGGCCGGCGAGCCTTCGGCGATGTGCGGACCCGTGCCGAAGAAGTCGCGGAGAATTCCGCCGATCGAGGTGCGCGCATAACGGTCGCGGGCAAGCTCCAGGTCGGTGACCGGCGCGACCGCGATCGCCGCCTTGAACAGGTCCGGATCGAGCACGTTGGCCTGGAGGGCGGCATAGCCGCCATAGGACCAGCCGAAGATGGCGAGCTTGGCCGGATCGGCGATGCCTTGCGAGATCAGCCAGCGGCCGGCGTCGTTGACGTCGCCGATCGCGGTGCGCCAGGAGCGGAAGCCGTTCTGCTGGAACCAGGCTTCGCCATAGCCGGTGGAGCCGCGGAAATTGGGCTGCAGCACGGCGAAGCCGCGATTGGCGAAATATTGGGCGAGCCAGTCGAATCCCCAGACGTCGCGCGCCCCCGGGCCGCCGTGCGGCATCACGATCGCCGGGAGGCCGCGGCCGTTGGAGCCGGGCGGCAGCGTCAGATAGCCGGGAACCATCGTCCCGTCGGCGGCGCGGTAGCTGATCGGGCGGACGCTGGCGAGCGTGACGCCTTCGAGCTCCGGCCGCGCCGGCAGGATCCCGGTGAGCGAGCGCGAGGCGCGGTCGTAGAGATAATATTGGCCGGGATTGTCGTCGCTCGCCGCCAGGATCAGCAGCTTGGAATCATCCTCCGAGGAATCGACGAAATCGATCATCGGCTGCTGCGGCAGGGTGCGGTGGAGGCGCTCGGCGAGCTGGCGCAGCTCGGGATCGAAATAGACGCTCTCCCAGCGGTCGGTGGCGAAGGAGGCGCCGACGACGCGGTTGCGCCGGCCGATCCTGATCAGGCCGCCGACGTCGACCTGCGGGTGGGAGGCCACCAGCTCGCGCCGCAGCGACCCGTCCAGCGCGACGCGGTACAGAGCGAGCCGGCCGTTGAGCTTCGCATAAGCGTAGGCGACCTCGAGCTCGGGGTCGACCGCCACCGGGGCGATGCCTTCGTCATTCTCGTCGAACGTGCCGAAATCCTGCCAGTCGTTGCTGCCGGTGCGGCGATAGCGGTAGAGAGTGCGTCCGGTCGCCTGGCCGGCGCCGCTATATTGGCTGATCGCCATGATCCGGACGCGCCCGCGGCCGTCGCTGATATAGGCCCCCGCGTCGCCGCGCGGCGGCTCGACCGTGGTCCTGCTGAGGTTTCGCGTGTTGACCCTGACGACGCCGAGCCCCTCGCCGCGGCGGCCGGCCAGGCGGCCCGTATTCTGCTCGGGGACGAACTGCTGCTGCATCAGCACGCTGCCCTCGGTGCCGCCGAAATTGTCGATGATGCTTCCGCCGTAGGCGCGGTAGTAAAGCTGGGCCATCGAGTTGCGCTCGCCCAGGGCGACCGCGTCCGAACCGTCGACGTTGACCGCGAGCAGCCGCGAGATGCCGGCCCACCGGCCGTAGGGATTCTGGACTCCGTAGAGGGTGCAGACGAGACGCTCGTTGGAGATGAACTCGCAGCCGACGAGGCGCAGATTCTCGCCCTCCGAGCCGCCGATGTTGGTCGGCTGCGGATTGGCGGTGTCAATCACGACGATGCGGGCGCCGTCGCCGGCGGTCGACTGGACCATCGAGATGAGGCGGCCGTTCGGGGACAGCGCCATCGACAATATGTTCGGGCGCGCCCCGAAGGCGGCGGCGGGATCGCTCAGCGGCTGGGCCGACGCCGCTGCCGGCAATGCGAGCAAGGCGGCGAATGCCGGCAAAAGCTTGCGGATCATGTCTTGCATCCTCTGCTTGGCTTTCGCCTGCACCCAAAGCACCTCGCTTTCGCGGAGGCAAGTGCCGGACCGACTTGAGATGGCCGCCGCGCCGTGCTTGGGACGGGCGCGAACCCGCAATGGCGCGATCGAGCAGGAGCAGACGTGACAGCCCGCCAACCGCCCGAATGGGCGCCGCACCAATGGGTCTGGATCGGATTTCCGAGCCATGCGGACCTTTGGGCGGCGGACCTCGCGCCCGCGCAGGAGGAGGTCGCCGCCTTCGCCGCCGCGGTTCATGCCGACGGCGCGGGCGAGGAGGTGCGTCTGGTGGCGGCCGATCCCGCCGCCGCGCGGCGGGCCGCCGACCTCGCCCCTTTCGCGACGATCGTCCGGGAGCCGTTCGGCGACATCTGGCTTCGCGACACCGGGCCGATCGTGCTGAAGCAGGGCCGGGAGCGGACGGCGCGCAGCTTCCGGTTCAACGGCTGGGGCGGCAAGTACGAGCTGGAGGGGGACGACACGATCGGGCTCCGCCTCGCCGACACGGCCGGCATGGAAGCGGCGCGCTGCGGCTGGATCCTCGAAGGGGGCGCGATCGACGTCGACGGGACCGGCCTCGCCGTCACCACCGAGCAGTGCCTGCTCAACCCGAACCGCAACCCGGCAATGAGCCGCGGCGAGGTGGAGGCGCGGCTGCGCGCGGACCTCGGCATCGAGCGGCTGCTGTGGCTCGGCGAGGGCTTGCTGAACGACCATACCGACGGCCATGTCGACAATCTCGCGCGGTTCGTCGCCGAAGGCGTGCTGGCGATTCCGCAAGCCGCGGGGCCCGACGATCCCAACGCCGCGGTCTACGAGGATGCGAGGCGCCGGGCTGAGGCGTTCGGCCTGGCCGTCGCCGCCCTACCCTCGCCCGGCCGCGTCCTCCGCGAGGGCGACGTGATCCCTGCTTCCTACATGAATTTCTATATCGGCGACGCCGCCGTGGTGGTGCCGCTTTACGGCGCCGCCAACGACCGGAATGCGGTCGAAGCGATCGGTGTCCTCTTCCCCGGTCGCCGCGCGGTCGGCCTGCGCGCCGACCATGTCCTCACCGGCGGCGGCAGCTTCCATTGCATCAGCCAGCAGGTGCCGCGATAGGGACCGCATGAGCAGCATCACCGTCGCCGCGCTCCAGCTCGCCTTCACCGACGACGTCGAGGAGAATATCCGCAACGTCTCCGAGCTGGTGCGCGAGGCGGCGGGCAAGGGCGCGAGGCTGATCCTCCCGCCCGAATTGTTCGAAGGCCATTATTTCTGCCGGACGCAGGACGAGGCGCATTTCGCCCGCGCCTTGCCTGTCGCCGAGCATCCAGCCGTCCTCGCCATGCAGAAGCTCGCCGCCGAGCTGAAAGTCTACATCCCGGCCAGTTTCTTCGAGGCGGCGGGCCACCACCATTATAACAGCCTCGCGATGATCGACGATGCGGGCGCCGTGATGGGCGTCTACCGCAAGAGCCACATTCCCGACGGCCCGGGCTATTCCGAGAAATTCTATTTCCGGCCAGGCAATACCGGCTTCAAGACCTTTCGCACCCGCCACGGCACCGTGGGCCCGGCCGTCTGCTGGGACCAATGGTATCCCGAGACGGCACGGGCGCTGATGCTGGAAGGCGCCGAGATCCTGCTCTTCCCGACCGCGATCGGCACCGAGCCGCACGACCCGGACCTCGACACCAGCCGGATGTGGCGGCGCGCGATGATCGGCCATGCCGTGTCCAACGTCGTCCCCGTCGTGGCCGCCAACCGGATCGGCACGGAAGGCGACCAGCGTTTCTACGGCCACAGCTTCATCTGCAACGAGCGCGGCGACATGCTCGCGGAGTTCGGGGCGACGGAGACCGGAATCCTCGCAGCCACGCTCGACCTCGCCCAGGCCAGGCGCCACCGCGCGGCCTTCGGCTTCTTCCGGGACCGCCGCCCCGATCTCTACGGAAGGCTCAGCGAGGATTTGTAGCTCGGTGGTGGAGACGCGCTTCGAGTTCGAAAACAAGGCCTCCGAGCCGATCGACGTCTATGTGGAGCCGTGGCCGCATCGCTTCCGGCTGAGACCGGGCCAGCGTCTCGAGTTCCGCTACGAGGCCGCTGCCGAGGGCGACACGGTAAGCATCTATTCGCACGACGACGGCATCACCTTGTGGACCGGCGTCTCCGGCGATGCAGAGTTCCTGATCGATGGCGAGAATGCCGAGCATCGGAGCTGGGAAGACTAGGGCTTGAGCGCGATCGCCCGTTCGAACACGTCCTCGAACATCTTCGCGGTGAGGCGCCCCGTATTCTGGTTGTAGCGCGAGCAATGATAGCTATCGATCAGGATGCGGCCGTCGGGCAGGCGGTGTTCGGCGAGGTGGCCGAAAGGATAAGCGGCGAGGCGGCCGCCGACTGCCCGCACCGTCGCATCGTGGCCGATCCTGCCGAGGGCGACCAGGACGCGAACCTGCGACAATGTCTGAAGAGACGGTTGGAAGTAGTTACGAGTGCACGTCGCGATCTCGGCCGGCGTCGGCTTGTTCTGCGGGGGAACGCATTTGACCGAATTGACGATCGCGACGCCGCGCAGGCGCAGGCTGTCGTCGGGCCGCTCCTCGAAGCGCCCCTCGGCGAGGCCGAACTTGAGCAGGGTCTCGTAGAGCAGATGTCCGGCATAGTCCCCGGTGAAGGGCCGCCCGGTCCGGTTCGCACCGTGCTTGCCGGGGGCGAGGCCGCAAATCGCGAGCCACGCCTGGGGATCGCCGAAATTGGGAACCGGCGCGTTCCACCATTCGGGATATTCCGCGCGCAAAGCGTGCCTGAAGGCGACGAGGCGCGGGCAGAGCGGACAGTCGCGCGGCGCTTCGGTGGCTGGGGTCGGGCTTTCGGAGAGCATCGGAACCGTCTAGGCGGCGCGCAATGGCCAAGACAAGCTACGCGCTGGCGCTCGGTTCCAACCGCCGCTCGCGCCACGGCTCGCCGGCCGCGACCCTCCGGGCAGCTTTGGCGGAGCTCCAGCCCGAAGCCGTCTCGCGGATCCGGGGAACGGCGGCGCTCGGCCCCGCCGGCCGCAGCTTCGCCAATGCCGCGGCGATCGTCGCAACCGATCTCGATCCTGTGGCCCTGCTCCGGTGGGTGAAGCGCATCGAGCGCGACTTCGGCCGCCGGGGCGGCCGGAAATGGGGCGCGCGCGTGCTCGACATCGACCTCCTCCTCTGGTCCGGCGGCCCCTGGGCGGAAGACGGCCTCATTCTCCCCCACCCGGAGATGCGCAGGCGGCTGTTCGTGCTCGAGCCGCTGGCCGAGATCGCGCCGGGCTGGCGCGATCCGCTGAGCGGCGCAACCGTCCGCCAGCTGCTCTATAGGCTGCGCCGGCCCGTGCGCGGTTGACCCCGCGGGCACCCGCTCCTAGGTGGCGCAGCCACGGGCCCTTAGCTCAGTCGGTAGAGCAACTGACTTTTAATCAGTAGGTCGCTGGTTCGAACCCAGCAGGGCTCACTTCGTCCGGCCCCCCGCGACGAAGATGCATCGATCCGCCCCCTGGATCGTTAATGCCTTGTGAACCGTCGCTTTTCAGCCTTGATCCTGGCGACAGCGGGCGCCGCCGTGCTCGGGCTTGCCCCCGGGCCGGACCGCGGCGACGCAGCCGAGACCGATCCGCGCGCGGTCGAAACCTATCTCGCCCGGCTCAGCGAGACGGTGCCGCGGCCCGCGGAAGCGGCGATCCCGAGCGCCGCGTCCAAGGACCCGGAGCTGACCAAGCGCGCCGCCAAGCTCGATCGCGCCGAGCCCATCGTGCGGGGCGTCTTTTCGGTCGCTCGTTAGCGGACGGCAGCCGCGCCGGCCGCCGTTTGAGCGCCCGTCTCGCGCACCAGGCGCTCGATCTCCTCGCCGGGAACCGGCCTCGAGATCAGGTAACCCTGGGCGACGTCGCAGCCCATCGCTGCGAGCGCGGCAAGGCAGGCTGCGTCCTCTACCCCTTCGGCGACCACCTTGAGGCCGAGCTCATGGGCCATGGCGATGGTCGAGCGCACCATGATCGCGTTGCGCGGCGTGCGGCCGAGATCGCCGACGAAGCTGCGGTCGATCTTGAGCTCGGTCGCCGGCAGCATCCGGATGTAGCCGAGCGAGGATTGTCCCGTCCCGAAATCGTCGATCGAGACTCCGACGCCGAGCGCCCGCCATGCGTCGAGCGCCTCCGCGGCCGCCGCAGGATCGGCCATCGCGGCGGTCTCCGTCACCTCCACCGTCAGCCTCTCGGGCGCGAGGGCGCTCGCGCGGACCATGTCGCGGAGCCGGCCCATCAGCGCGGGGTCGCCGAGCAGGCTCGCCGAGACGTTGACCGCCACCGAAAGATCGAGGCCGGCCTCGTCGCGCCAGCGCACCGCCTGGATGAGGGCGTCGCGAAGGACATGGACGGTGAGGTCCTCGGCGCGGCCATGCTCCTCGATCAGCGGAACGAAGTCGTCCGGCGCGATGACGCCGCGTTGCGGGTGGAACCAGCGCACGAGGGCCTCGACACCGGTGATCCGTCCTGCGGCGAGGTCGAGCTTGGGTTGATAATGGTTGCGCACATCGCCGCTGCGGAACGCGCCGTCGAGCTCGCCCATCAGGGCGACGTTGCGGGCGATTTCGGCGGAGTCGCGCTCGGTGAAGAGCTGGGCCCGGACGCCGGCCCGCTCCGCCTGAGAGGCCGCCAGCATCGCATTGGCCGTGATCTGCCGGGCGGCGGCGCCGGCGCCCCGGGCAAGTCCGAAATGGAGCGCGACCTCGATCCGGCGCCCGTCCAGCTCCTGATCGCGAGCGAGGGCTGCCAAGCCGTCGAACGAAGCCCGAGCGGCGGCGCCGGCAGCGATCCAGGAAAGCCCGCTTTCGTCGCAGCGATAGATTCGCCCCGTGCCGCTGCCGAGCGCCAGCCGCCCGGCCAGCGCCGTCACCAGCCGCTTCATCCCGTCGGGGCCGAGCGCCGCCGCGAGCGCGGCGTGGCCCGCGATCCGCGCGACCAGGATCTCGACTTCGGCATGAGCGGCGGCGTCGGCCTGCAGCGCGGCAAGGTTGGGAAGGCCGGTCTCGGCGTCGGTGAGCCTGCGCTCGCGATCGCGCCGCCGGCGCAGGGCAGCCGTCGCCACCGCGGTCGCGGCCGCCAGCGCGGTCAGGGCCGGGATCAGGTCGTATGAAACCGCCAGCCGAACCTCGGCCGCATAGGAGAAGGCCGCCAATGCCGGCGCGGAAAGGCCGAGCGCCCCGATCCGCCACGGAGTCGGCCGCCACGCCACGGTTGCCGCGACCGCGAGGAGCGCGAGTCCCAGGGGCACCGCGCCGCCGCCCTGGTGCCGCTCGGTCCCTGCGATCAGCGTGTCCGCGGCAAGCGCCTGGATGACGGCGCCGGGCAGCAGGCCGTGGCGCGGCGCGGCATAATGGTCGCCGAGCTCGACCGCGGTCGACCCGATGATGACGCGCCTGCCGGCGAGCGCCGCGCGCGGCACCCGTCCCTCGATCAGGTCTACGAAGCTGCGGCGCGGAATGGTCGCGGGATCGATCGCATAGTCGATTCCGAAGCTGTCGCCGACCGCGTTCGCCCGCTCCGCCACCATGCTCGCCAGCGACGGGCGCGGGATGCCGAGGGTCTCGCCGCCATAGGGCATGCGCCGCAGCGCGCCGTCGCCGTCCGCCTCGACATTGGCGGTGGCGAGAAACGCGTTGTCCGCGAGCGGCTGGACGGGCGCCGAATCGAGCGCCTGGTCGCTGCCGTGGCCGGCTAGCTGGGTAAAGGTCGCCAGGATCACGCCGCCCTCGGCCCGCTCGAGGGCGGCGGCGAAGGCGGCGTCCTCGTCGGGCGTCGACACGCCGGAGAAATCGATGTCGAACGCGATCGTCCGCGCGCCCGCCTCGCGCAGGCGGTCGACGGCGCGCCCGTGGAGGCTCCGCGGCCAGGGCCAGCGTCTCAGCGCCGCTATGCTCCGCCCGTCGATCTCGACGAGGACGACCTCGCCGGTGGCCGGCCGGCTGCGCAGCCAGTCGCGAAGCTCCCCGAGCCGCCGGTCGAGCCCGATGCCGGCCCCGGTCTCGAGGAGGAGGAGCCCGGCCAGGGCGGCCGCGGCGATCGGCGCCGCAAAGCCGCCGGCCCGGCCGCGCAGGAGACGGGGAAGCCTCATCAGAAGCTCCTCGACAGGCCGAAGCGCAACCGGTGGCGGTCGGCGCGGTAGAATTCGATCGAGCTGCCGGTGCGGTTGTAGGTGTAGGTGAGCGAGGGCGTCAGGCCGACCAGCAGGGGCCGGCGGGTCGTCAGATAGGCGCTTCCGAACCAGCGCCAGTCGCGCCGCGCCTCGGGTGAAAGCTGGACGATCGGACCGTCGAAGGAGACCCGGCTGATCCCGGCCGAGACCCCGCCGGCGAGGTCGCTCGTGAGATAGTGGTTGAGCCCCCCATAGATGCCGAAATCGCGGCTCGAATAAGCCTCGGCGCCGAGCCAGCTGCCGCGGGCATAGGCCCCGACGGCGGCGGAGAGGTCGCGCCGCAGCACCGCATCGTAGGTCAGGTAGGCCCCCGCCTCGGTCCCCTCGAAATCGTCGCCGTAACCGGATTGGAAGCTACGCGCGTCGACGAACAGTGAGACGCGCTGGCCCTCCCCTACCGGCTGGACGACGCGGCCGCGCAGGCCGAAACCGCGCATGGCGGTGAAGCCGCCGTAATGGCGCTCGAAGCCGGTGAGCTGGACGAGCACGATGCGCCCGCCCCCGCCGCTGAGCTCGACTCCGGCGGCGAGCAGCATCGAGGCGTCGTCGGTCGAGCCGCCTTCATATTCGAGCAGATATCCTTCGGCATCGACGGCGAGCGCGACGCCCGAAGCGACCGGCACGCGGCCGCCCACCGAGGCGGAGACGCCGACGCCGATGCCGTCGCGCTCCCGGTAGCGCGGGTCGAGCGGGACCGGGATCACCTGATCGCCGAGGTCCAGCTCGACCGTCTCCATGTCCGTGGCGTTGGTGACGTTGCTGTCGGCGACGACGCTGGCATCGACGGTGGCGCGCCATTGCGCCCGAGCCGCGCTGCGGTCTCGCGGAGGTTCGACGTCGCGCGGCATCGCCTCGTCGGTGCGGCTGGCGGGATATTGCTCGCCCGGCTCGGGCGGGCTGTTCGAGGGGCTGGATCCGGCGACCCGGTCCTCGAGCGAGGCGCCTGGATCGTAGGCGAGCGTGACCGGCTCGTCGAATGCGCCGAGCATCAGCCAGGCGACGACCAGGGCCGCTGCGCGTCGCATCCGTGAACCCGCCTCCCCACCGAGGGCCGGACCCTGATGCCCGGCCCCGCCCGCATAGCAGGCGCCGGTTGATTAAGTCTTAGCGGCTTATCCAGCCGCGACAGGGACTTAGAGGCAGATGAGGCCCAGCAGGCAGCGATTCTGCGTGTTGGTCGGCGCCGAAGGCGGCGACGGAGGCGGCGCGGACGGTTCGGTCGGCGCCGTCACGGTCGGCGGCGGGACGCTTTCGGTGGCCGGCGGCGGAGGCGGAGGGGCCGGCTCCGAAGGCGCCGGCGCGGGCTCGCTTGGGAGCGGCACGATCGCCGACGGGTCCAGCGAGGGGGTCGCAACGACGACCGTCGTCTCCTGCGCGGCCGGAAGGCTGATGGTCGGATCGAGCGTCGGGCTCGGCGGCGCTTCGCTGGGCGCGGGCGCGCTCGGCTCGGCGGGCAGCGGCACGATCTCCGACGCGTCGACCGACGGGACCGCCACGACGACCGTCGTCGCCGGCGCCGTCGGCAGGCTGATGGTGGGATCGAGAGGCGCGTTCGCCTGCCCGGTGGGCGCGGTGGGTTCGGTCGCCGGGGGCGGCGCGGTCGCGCTCCCCGAACCCGGGCCCGACGAGCCCGAAGAGCCGGACCCGGAAGAGCCGGATCCCGAGCCGGACGAACCCGATCCCGAGTTGGATGAGCCCGAGCCGGAGTTGGACGAGCCCGGACCCGAATTGGAGCCGCCGGAGCCGGAGGAGTCCGAACCCGACGGCGGAGGCGTCGCAGGCGGCGCCGGATTGGAAGGCACGGCGGGATCGGTGGCCGGATCGGGCGCGGGGACGGACGCGCCGCCCGAGCCTGAGCCGCCCCCTGACCCGGAGCCGGACCCGCCGCCGGGGCCGCCCACCGAGCCGGAGACGCCTCCGGCGGGTCCGGAACCGTTCCCGGACCCCGGTCCGCCAGGGTTGCCGTGGTTGGACCCGCTCGTCGCATGCGCGAGCGCGTCGGCGACCGAGCGCTCGGCGGCGCGGACGCGATTCAGATCGTGGCCGTTGCCGCCTCCATTGCTGCCGGAGATATTGCCGAGATCGCCATATTCGAGCCGCGGCTGGCCGTGGCCGTTGCCGCTGCGGTTGCGGTCGCCGCCATCGCCGCGGCTGGAATTGCCGCGCGCATCGCTTTCAGGCGATGCCGCACGCCCCGTCTGGCCCCGTCGCGGCTCGTGCGCCGCCTGCGCGTCGTCGGAGCGGCCGTGGCTGAGCCGCGCCGGGTCCGCGGCGGACACGCTGGCCGCGAAGCCGGGCTCGACCATCTGGCGCATCTCGCCGGCGAGCGTCGCCACTTCGACGCGGCCCTCGCTGACCGCGACGGTGGCGCCCTCCTCTCCGACCGTGACGGTGAAGACGGTGCCCTTGACCAGAGCGACCAGATGCGGCGTCCGCACCGCGAAGTGCGGCGCCGCCTGCCGCTCGATCCGGTACTGGGCGCGCCCCGCCGCCTGGATCATCCGGATGTTGCCGCCCTGCTCGGATGTGCCCGGGACCCGCAACCGGGTGCGCGGCGAGACGATGACGAAGTCGCGGCCGCGGACCAGCACGGCGCGCCCGTTGGCGCCGGTGCTGACCGTCTCCCCGGGGGCGATCGCCGCGCCGCGGCGCGCCGCGATCAGCTGCGATCCGCGCTGCACCTGCACCTGCCCGGCGGCCTCGGTCACCCGCCACGGCGCGGTCTGCGCGAATGCGGCGGGGCTCCAGACCAGGAGCAGAAAGGCGATGAGCGCGCGTAGGTGCATGGCGAAATCCCCGTCCGGAATGGAGGTCCGGCAAGCGTGCGGCATAGGGGGCAGAGGTTTCGAGGCGGTAAAGGCGCCTGGAAAACAGAGGGTTAAAGCGCGTCCCGCCCCTACTCGACGGTGACGCTCTTCGCGAGGTTGCGCGGCTGGTCGACGTCGGTGCCTTTGACGACGGCGACATGGTAGGCGAGGAGCTGGACCGGGATCGCGTAGACCAGGGGCGCGATCAGCGGGTGGACCATCGGCATCTCGATGGTGGCGATGGTGTTGTGGCTCGCGGCCGCCAGGCCCTCGGCGTCCGAAATCAGGATCACCCTGCCGCCGCGGGCCTGGACCTCCTGCATGTTGGAGACCGTCTTCTCGAACAGCGGCCCCGACGGCGCCAGCACGATGACGGGGACGCTGTCGTCGATCAGCGCGATCGGGCCGTGCTTCATCTCGCCCGCGGCATAGCCTTCGGCGTGAATGTAGCTGATCTCCTTCAGCTTCAGCGCCCCTTCCATCGCCAGCGGATAATCGGCGCCGCGGCCGAGATAGAGGACGTCGCGGGCGCCGGCGACCAGATGGGCCATCCGCTCGATGTCCTCGTCGTGGCCGAGCGCCGCGTTCATCGCCGCCGGCGCCTCCGACAGGTGGCCGACGATCTCGCGCTCCTCCTCTTCGCTCATCCGTCCCTTGTCGCGCGCGAACTTCGCGGCGAGCGCGGCCAGCACGGCGAGCTGGCAGGTGAAGGCCTTGGTCGAGGCGACCCCGATCTCCGGCCCCGCATGGGTGGGCAGGAGGAGGTCGGCCTCGCGCGCCATCGAGCTGGTCGGCACGTTGACGACAACGGCGATGCGCTGGCCCTCGGCGCGGGCGTGGCGGAGCGCGGCGAGGGTGTCGGCGGTCTCGCCCGATTGCGAGATGAAGAGCGCCAGCCCGCCGGGATCGAGCACCGGCTCGCGGTACCGGAACTCGGAGGCGACATCGAGGTCGACCGGGACCCGTGCAAAGCGCTCGAACCAGTATTTGGCGACCATGCCGGCGTAGAAGCTGGTGCCGCACGCGACGATCGTCACGCGCGGGACGTCGGCGAAGCTCTGCTCCATCGCCGGCAGCGCGATGGTCTGCTCGAACGGACGCAGATAGGAGGAGAGCGTCTGCGCGACCACGATCGGCTGCTCGAAAATCTCCTTCTGCATATAGTGGCGGTGATTGCCCTTCTCGATCCGCACCGCGGAGGCGCCGGAGGTGACGATGTCGCGCTCGACCTCTTCGTTCGAGCGGTCGTAGACCGTCGCGCCGTCGCGCCGCACCACCGCCCAGTCGCCCTCCTCGAGATAGGCGATGCGCTGGGTCAGCCCGGCAAGCGCCAGCGCGTCGGAGCCGAGATAGGTCTCGCCCTCGCCATAGCCGACGGTGAGCGGCGCTCCCATCCGGGCGCCGATCAGCACGTCGGGAAAGTCGCGGAACAGGATGGTGATCGCGAACGCGCCGTGGAGGCGGGGGAGGACGGCGGCGACGGCCTCCCGGGGGTCCTTGCCCTGCTTCAGCTGATGGTCGATCAGGTGGGCGACGACCTCGCTGTCGGTCTCGGACTGAAAGGTGCGGCCCGCCGCCTGCATCTCCTCGCGCAGCGGGCGGAAGTTCTCGATGATGCCGTTATGGACCAGGGCGACGCCGTCGACGACATGCGGATGGGCGTTGCCGACCGTCGGCGCGCCGTGGGTCGCCCAGCGCGTATGGGCGATGCCGGTGGTGCCGGCGAGCGGCTCCCCGGCGAGCACCCTCGCCAGATTTTCGAGCTTGCCCTCGGCGCGGCGCCGCTCGAGCGCGCCGTCGACGATGGTGCAGATGCCTGCCGAGTCGTAGCCGCGATATTCGAGCCGCCTCAGGCCCTGCATCAGCCGGTCCGCGACCTCCTCCCGCCCCAAGATTCCGATGATTCCGCACATACGCTGCTACTCCGTCACCCCGCCGGGGAGGCCGAACCAAAATCCAATCCGCTCGGGCTGAGCCTGTCGAAGCCCTGCCCTTCTCGAGGTCCGCGATAAAGAAAAGGACAGGCCTTCGACAAGCTCAGGCCCGAACGGGTGAAGCGAGCCCCTACTTCTTGTTCCTTTCGGCCTTCTTCGCCGCCATCGTGGCGCGGAAGCGGGCGGCCCAGCCCGGGCGCTCCCGCTGGTCGCCGCGGGCGAGCGCGAGCGCGTCGGCTGCGACGTCGCGCGTCACCACCGAGCCGGCGCCGACGATCGCGCCGGCGCCGATCGTGACCGGCGCGACCAGAGCGGTGTTGGAGCCGATGAACGCCCCCTCTCCGATCACCGTCGGATATTTGAGGAAGCCGTCATAATTGCAGGTGATCGTCCCCGCGCCGATGTTGGCGCCCGCCCCGATCTCCGCATCGCCGAGATAGGAAAGGTGGTTGGCCTTCGCGCCCGTCCCGAGGCGCGCCTTCTTCACCTCGACGAAATTGCCGATTTTCGCTTTCTCGCCGATCTCCGCGCCGGGGCGCAGCCGCGCGAACGGTCCGATCTCGGCCCCCGCCCCGATCGTCGCCCCCTCGATATGCGAGAAGGCGCGGATCGTCGCGCCGTCGCTGATGCGTACGCCGGGCCCGAAGACTACGTTCGGCTCGACGAGCACGTCGCGGCCGATCTCCGTGTCGTAGGCGAACCAGACGGTCTCGGGGGCGACCAAAGTGGCGCCCTCGGCCATCGCCCGCGCACGCCTCCTGCGCTGCCACGCCGCTTCCTGCGCGGCGAGCTCGGCGCGGCTGTTGATCCCCTCGACTTCGGCAGCGTCCACCTCGATCACCGCCGAGCGGCGTCCCTCCTCGCCCGCCAGCATGACGATGTCGGGAAGGTAATATTCGCCTGCGGCATTGTCCTTGCCGACGCGGGCGAGCAGCGGCCACAGGTCCGCCGCCCGCACCGCCATCAGGCCGCTGTTGCACAGGTCCACCGCCCGCTCCGCCGCGCTCGCATCCTTATATTCGACCATCTTCTCGATGGTGCCGTCCGCTGCGGCAAGGATCCGGCCGTAATGCTTGGGATCGTCGGGGCGGGAGGCGACGACGACCGCGGCCGGAGCGTCCTCCGCGCCCAGCCGCTCGCGCATCCGGCGCATCGTCCCGGCGGTCACGAAAGGCGTGTCGCCGTAGAGGATGAGGACGTCCCCCTCGAAGCCCGCAAGTGCCGCCTGCGCCTGCTGCACCGCATGGGCCGTGCCGAGCTGCGGCTCCTGCACGACGACGACCCCGCCGTGCCGCTCGACCAGGGGCTCGACCTGCTCTCGCCCGCTTCCGACGACCACCGCCACCTTCGCCGCCCCGATCTCCTCGACGCTCGCCAGCAAATGCTCGAGCATCGGCCGCCCGGCGATCGGGTGCATCACCTTGTGCAGATCGGACTTCATCCGCGTGCCCTTGCCCGCGGCAAGCACGATCGCTGCAAGGGGGCGCTGGCTGGTCATGCCGCCCCCTTAGCGACGCCACCTTGCCAATTCCATAGCACCGCCCCCTGCAGCCGCCTGCGTATGTTCTCACAGTGTCAAAGAGCCTCGCCGAGCATGCGACTCGGCACCGGCTGTTATGATAGGAAAGTTCCTACATGTCAAGAACGGCGGCAAGCTGCGGAGTCACTCGCCTGGGCGGTATGTCCTTTCCGTGTGACCTGCGAGTTGGTCGGGATGGAAATAGACTTCGCGCAGGTCGCCCGCCGCATAGCGTCCGGCCTGATCGTTGAAGTGGGGCGAGCGCGGGTCTCCGCTCTCGCCGCCGGCGGTGAGGGCCCAGGCGCGGACGCGCGGGCCGAACTCGACGATCGCGACGAAGCTGTTGCCGGACGTGCCGTACCAGCGCCGCGTGCCCGGATAGGCCTTCGCGCCGAACGAGGCGAGCGAGCCCCAGGTGCCGCGGGTGAAGCCGACCGGGACGCTCGGCGCCGCATCGGAGAAAGGATGGTCGATCGCGCCGCTGATGCGCTGGAAGCGGTTCACCTCGCCCCAGGCGATCCGCCATCCGCCGAATTCGCGCTGCAGGCGATCGAGCGCGGAGTCGAACGCGGCGAGCTTCTGCGCAGGGGTCAGCCTTTCCATCAGGAAATCGACCCAGCGGCTGCTGAGCGGCCGCTGCGCCTCGGGCACCGACTCGACCATCTGATCGGCCCAGAAGGATGCCAGCGTCGTCGGCACCGAATCGACGTCCCACCGGTAGTCCCAGCCGCGAAGCTGCGCGATCGGCTCCGCCAGCCGCCGCCGGCGCGGGTCGGACGGCCCGAGCGCATCATAGGCGCGGACGAGAGCCGGAACGAGCGTGGCGAAGCCCGGCTGGTAGCTGTCGTAAGCGGCGTCGCGCAGGCGCTCGGCGGTCCAGCCGCTGCGCCCCTGCAGCAGCATCAGCGCATGCTCGCCGCGCGCATTCTCCCCGAACTCGTCCATGTAGCGCGGAAAGGCCGAGGCCCGCGGGCTGTTCGGGCCGGCGGCCGAATAGGGCCAGTTGTTGGTGTTGAAGACCCAGCCGTTCGGCGGGTTCGCCACCCGCGGCGCTTCGGCAAGCGGGTGGAGCTCGCCCCAGTCCGTCGCGGGATCGCTGCCGTCCACCGGCCGCGTATAGTCGAAGCGGTCGTTGCGGCGCGGGATGAATTGCGGGTGAAGATAGGCGATGGTCCCGTCCGCGTCGGCGTAGATGGTGTTGTTGGAGGTGTTGGCGCGAAACTCCATCGCCCGGAGATAGGAAGCGAAGTCGCGCGCCTTGGTGCGCAGGAAGGACTGGCTCAGGGCCTCGACCGGGCGGTGCATCAGCCTCATCGCGATCCACCGGTCGCCCTCGGCGCGGACGATCGGGCCGTGATGGGTGCGAAAGACGCTGAAGGTGCGGCTCGCGCGGCCGCCGTCGGGGGTGCGGTAGGCGATCGTGACCGGCTCTTCGTTCACGGGGCGCCGCTCGCTGCCATATCGATAGAGGAGTTCGTGGTCGTCGTCGACGATCTCCACCGCAAACTCGTCGACGACGTCGAGCCCGCTGGTCGTGTGCATCCAGCCGACACGCTCATTGAAGCCCTGGTAGATGAAGAACTGCCCCCAGGTCGCCGCGCCGTAGACGTTGAGCCCCTCCCCGCTCGTCACCTGCAGCTCGGAGCGGAAGAAGAAGCTGGTGTGCGGGTTGATCAGCAGGAGGGCACGGCCGTTTCGGGTGATCGCCGGCGCGATGGCGATGCCGTTCGAGCCGCGCCGCTCGAAGTCGCGCGGCACGGCCGATGCCACCGGTCCCCGGCGGCCGGAGTAGAAAGCTTCGAGCTGAGCGAGGTCGACCCGCTCGATGTCGCCGCCGATGCTGCCCTCGCTGAAGCTCAAGGCCATCCACGGCTCGAAACGGGTGAGCACGCGCGGCCGCGTCCGCGGGTGCGTGGCGAGGTAGAAATTGAGCCCGTCCGCCCACGCGGTCATCAGCCGCCGCAGCCACGCCGGAGCGGAGGCGTAGCGGGCGCGCAGGTCCGGCTCGTTGATCCACAGCCGCTGGCGCAGGTCGGACCAGATCGCCCGCTCGCCCTCGGCTTCGGCGAGGCGGCCGAGATTGGTGAGATAGTTGGTCTCGATCCGGTTGAAGTCGTCTTCGGCCTGCGCATAGATCATGCCGAACACGGCGTCGGCGTCGCTCTCGCCGCGGACGTGTGCGATCCCCCAATCGTCGCGGACGATGGTGACGTTGCGGGCGTGAGCCTGCCAACGCGCCTGTTCTCCACTGCCCGTATCGACCGTCGCGCAGGCGCTCGCCAGAGTCAGGATGAGGAGCGCGAGGAGCCGGCGCAGCATGGCCGCGCCCTGCCCCGCGTCCGCAGCAAAGTCCAGCGTCAGCGCGTCGCCTTGGTCCAGAGGTGGCGGGCGAGCATCAAAGGCGGCATCCGCATCCAGTGCGAGCGCAGGTAGAAGGCGAAGCGGAGCGCGCGCCGCGTCGGCTGGCCCCATCCGTTGCGGGCGAGCAGGCGCGCTTCGAAGAAACGGTCGGAGAGCCGGGGCCGGCCGGCGAGGGCCGGATCAACCGGCGTGGCGTAGAGGGCGCGCGCGAGCCGCAGGGCGCGGGCGACGGTGGGGCGAAGCTGGTGCAGCCGCGCGCGCTCGGCGAGGCGCGGCCAGAAACCCGGATCGCGCGCCGCGAACTCGCGCAGCATGCGGTCGATGTCCCACAGGTTCCTGAGGCCGCCTGCGAGATCGCCGTCGGCGAACAGGTGCGCCGCGGAATGGACCACCATGTCTTCGGGAGACAGGGTGCGGAGACCGCTTTCCAGCGCGACGCTGGCGGCGATCAGGGCCGCGGCGTCGGGGCGAGGCCTCGCCGTCGGAGGGAGGATGGTGTGATGGACGTCGATCATCCGGTCGCGGGTGCGGTGGATGAGCGGCGGCAGCTCGTGCATCCAGCGGCGATAATAGAGGTCGTCGTACGAATCCTCCTTCACCCATTCCCAGCCGGCTTCGAGCAGCGAGCGCTGCACGTCGTCGAGGCGTTCGTGCGGGACGAGGATGTCGAGGTCGCCGATCGAGCGGCCGCGGCCTGCGTCGAGGCCGGCGGCGACGATGGCCGTGCCCTTGAGCAGGATCACCGGCGCGCCGGTCCCGGCCAGGGCGCGGCGCGCCATCTCCGCTTCCCAGAGCGCCTGGGTCCGCGCCTGCTCGGAATCCCACCGCGCCGCTTCCAGGATCTGCACGACTTTCGCGGGGAGGCCCGGCTCGCCCTCCAGGCGGAACGCGAGGCTGCCCAGCAAGGACTCCGCCCGCGCCGCGGTGACGAGCGCCGTCCACTGCGCCGCTTCCAGACCGCGACAGGCAGACGGATCGGCAAGGATGCGGGCGAGCAGGCGGCTCATTGCGGCAGCTCCCGGAACAGCGCCTCGACCAGCGAGATCGCCGTGTCGGCATCGGGATAGTCGATCGCCATTGCGGGGCAGGTGGCGACGAGGCCCGACAGCGAGTCGAAGCCCCGCGATGCGAGCGCCACATAATTGGTCGAAGCCTGCGTCAGACGGACGAACACCTCCGCCGCGCCCACCGGCCGCATCGCCCGATCGGCGCCGAAGCGGGGAAACAGGATCAGGGCCGGCCGCGCGGGCTCGGTCATCCGCGCGATCGCTTCGGGGCGCGGCTTCAAATGGCGGATGGTGCCCTTGGGCGTGCCCTCGAGGACAGGGCCGAGGCGGCCCTCTCCCGCCACCTTTCGCATCACCTCGATCGAGCCGTTCTTGAGGCTGATGGCCCTGGGGAAGGGGTGCAGCATCCCGCTCTCGCAGTCGAGCAAGGCGAATTCGTCGCCCATCAGCCTCCAGCCCCGCTCCCCCAGCAGCGCCGCGAGCGTCGATTTGCCCGCGCCCGATTCGCCGGTGAGGATTACCGCCCGGCCGCCGCGCTCGACCGTGGCCGCGTGGAGCAGCAGGAAGCGCTTCTGGCCGAGCGCCATCTGCAGGTTCATGCCCATTTCGGCGGCGAGCAGCCCGTGGGCGAGCGATAGCGGCGCGGCGTCCGGGAGCATGTAATCGCCATGGATCGCCACCGAGGGCCGCAGCCAGCGGCGCCACGGTTTCTCGGGCTCCAGCCGGACGGTGAAGTCGCAGACCTCGTCTGCCGGAGCGGGATAGTCGCGATAGAGGCCTGCGAGCGCCGCCACGGGGCTCCTCCAGGCCGAGCCGACCCGAAACGACACCGGGCCGATCGCGACGTTGAGCGCGTGCCTCATGCCCGCCTCACCAGGCCCGCTTCCTCGAGCTCGGCGAGCCGCGCCTCGATCGCTTCTGCGCTTCCTTCCCCGATCTCGTAGACCGCGGCGATTCGCGCCAGCAAAGTGCGCGCGTCGGCCGGCCCCTCCTGCAGCGCCTCGAGGATCTGAGGCGCGGGCGGGGCGACGATGTGGGTCATTCCCGACGGACGGTGGAACAGGGCGACCAGCCCGTCGAGCGGCACGGCGCGGATCGCGCCCGGTCCGTCGGCGGCGTAGATGGGGCCGGCCATTGCCGGTGCGTCAGCGCGGCAGCTGCAGCGAGGCGTAGCAGGTGAAGCCGCTCATCCCCGACTGCAGGCGGCGGATATAATTGGCGTAGGCCTGGGCCGACTGGCTGTCCATTCCGTTGGGCGTGAAGCCGCCGCGAAGCAGAGTCTTGGCCTCCTCGCCCGTGATCGGCCGCGCCGGGGGCGCAAACGAGCCCGGCGTTCCCGGCGCGACCAGCGAGCCGTCCGCGGCGATATATTGCCCGCTATGCTGCGGGCCAGGCACGGGAATCTGGCAGTTCATCACCGATCCCGCGGTCTGCGCGAGCGCGGGACGGATGGTGACGACCGTCGAAGCGGCCGCCGCGCCGAGCGCGAGCACGGTCCTCCGCGTCGGATTGGCCAGGACGCCGCCTTCCTTGCTGCTCTGCTCGCTCATCGCATCGCCCATAAACCGGGGCGCCTTACATAAGGGTAAAGCGGCGGCCGGACGAGGCGCGGGGACGGACCGTCCCTTTCCGGCACAGAGCGAAGGAGAAAAGTTGTTCCGCCCGCGTTGGACCGATCGGCGGCGCGCGCCACGCGCCCGCATTGTCAGCGCGCGCCCGCGCAAAAGGCGCCGCTCGCGCATAGGAGAGATGCCATGAGATCCGTCCTGTTCGGCGCCGCCTTGCTGCTCGGCACCGCGGCCATCGCCCAGCCCCCCGCCGACGACACGACCGAAACGACAACCGAGACGACGACCGAGACGACGCAACCCGCGACCACCAGCACCACCATGCAGACGACCGCCACGACCGGCGGCGGCACCGTCGCGCCGAGCAACTCCAATCCGGAGACCGACGCTCGCGGCATCCCGGTCATCTCGGCCCCGGCGACCGCGCCGTCCGGCTGGAACGTCCCCTACGGCCAGGGCACGCCTGCCTCGGCCGGCGGCCCCGCTCCGGCGATGGGCGCCGCGACCGACCTGCCGCCCTGCTCGCGGACGGTGACCGACCGCTGCGTCCAGACCTACGAACGCGGCCGCGCTCCCCGCTGAAAGCTCCCTCTCCCCTCTGGGGAGAGGGCCGGGGAGAGGGGGAGTCAGGGACAAATTCGCGACTCCCCCTCTCCCTCGCCGCTGCGCGGCTTCCCCTCTCCCCTCTGGGGAGAGGGACACGCGGTTTACATCCATCGCCGCCGCTGGCATCGGCGCGCGCGATGCAGCGGACGGGGAGGCCTTGGTGACGATTTCCTTCGAGGGGCGGGTGGCGATCGTCACCGGCGCCGGCGGCGGGCTCGGCCGCGCCTACGCGCTCGAGCTGGCGCGGCGCGGCGCCAAGGTGGTGGTGAACGATCTCGGCGGCGCGCGTGACGGATCCGGCGCCTCGGACGCGGCGGAACGCGTAGTCGAGGAGATAAAGGCCGTCGGGGGGACTGCGATCGCCAACGGCGCCAGCGTCGCCGATTTCGAGCAGGTCGAGGAGATGGCGGCGCGCGCCGCGGAAGCCTGGGGCAGTGTCCATATCCTGATCAACAATGCCGGCATCCTGCGCGACAAGAGCTTTGCCAAGATGAGCATGGAGGACTTCCGCACGGTCGTCGACGTGCACCTGATCGGCTCGGCGAACTGCACCAAGGCGGTGTGGGAGCGGATGCGCGAGCAGGCCTACGGCCGCATCCTGATGACGAGCAGCTCCACCGGCCTCTACGGCAATTTCGGACAAGCCAATTACGGCGCCGCCAAGCTCGGCCTGCTCGGACTCGCCAGGACGCTCGGGCTCGAGGGCGCGAAATACAATGTGCGGGTGAACACCATCGCCCCGACTGCCGCCACGCGGATGACCGAGGACCTGTTCCCCCCCGAGATGCTCGCCGCGTTCAATCCCGAGAATGTGGTGCCCGCTGCGCTCTTCCTGGTCTCCGAGGACGCGCCGTCGGGCGCGATCGTCGGCGCCGGGGCCGGGGTCGTCCAGGCGGCCTATGTGACCCTGACGCCGGGCGTGGCGCTGCCCGAAAGCGAGCGCACCGTCGAGGCCGTCGCGGCGAACTGGGACCGGATCACCGACCGCACGCTGGAGATCGTGCCGCAATCGGGCGCCGAACAGGCGATGCTGATCCTGAAGACCCTGCAGGAAGCCAAATCGTAACCGCCGCGCTTTAGGCGGGTTGCGACGGAGGGGGCATGTACAGCGAAGCGGACATCCAATCGGCGGTCGAGGCCGGCGTCATGACCCCGGAGACGGCGGCCGCCCTGCGCGCCCATGTCGCCGCGAAGCGCCAGATGCGCCTCGCCGACGAGGAGCACTTTTTGGTGCTCGGCGGGTTCAACGACATTTTCGTGACGCTCGCTCTGCTGCTCGTGCTGGTTTTCCCGATCTCGGTGGGCAACGGCTATGTCGCCGCGGCGGTCTGTTGGGGGATCGCCGAGTTCGTCACCCGCCGGCGCCGGCTGGCTCTGCCGAGCATCGTTCTGCTCCTGATTTTCACCCCTGCCGTCTATCTGGAGGCGCTCTCCTCGCTCGGCGCCACCGGCCGCGAGTGGCTGGAAGCCGGATCGTCCGATGCCGCCATCGGCGCCTGCGCGGCGGCGTTCCTCGCAACGCTCGCTTACTGGTGGCGATTCCGCGTCCCGATCGCGCAGGCGGCGATGGCTGCGACGGTCCTCGCCGCGCTCGTCCAGTCGGCCGCTGCGCAACTGCCGAACAGCGGCCTCACCTGGCCGCTGCTCGGCTTCGGGGGAGTCGCGATCTTCGCTTATGCGATGTGGTGGGACCTCAGCGACCGCGAGCGCCGCACCCATCGCGCCGACGTCGCCTTCTGGCTGCACCTGCTCGCCGCGCCTCTGATCGCCCATTCCGTGTTTCGCCACTTCGGCCTGTTCGGCGCGGCGACGATGGAATGGGCGCCGATCGTGCTCCTCATCTACGTGATCTTCAGCCTGGTCGCGATCGTGGTCGACCGCCGCGCGATCCTGGTCTCCGGCCTCGGCTATGCGCTCGCGGCGGTCACCGGCATCCTCGGAGACGTGGGCGCCGGCATCCTCGGGGCCACCCTGCTGCTCGGCGGCACCTTGCTGATGCTCGGCCTGTTCTGGTCGAACGTCCGGGCAGCCGTCGTCGTGCACATCCCCGAGGACTGGCGCCGCCGCCTCCCGCCGATCGATCGCCGTACCGCCTGACCCAGCCCTTGCGCGCGGCGCGCGCGCATGGGAGCATCCCGCCGTCATCGAATGGGGGGACAAATGAAATCACGCCTGCTCGCCGCCGCCTGCCTCGGCCTCGCCCTGCTCTCGTCGGCATCCGCGCAGGTGCCCGCGGACCGGTTGATGACCGCTCCACCCGACGCGCGGCGCTTCGTGATCGTTTCCAGCGCCGGCGAGCACGGGCGCGCGTCCGTCTGGCAAGCGCCGGACGGCAGCCTCAACGCGCGCGAGAGCCTGCTGCTGCGCGGCTTCGTCTTCGAGCAGGACCAGTCGATTCGCCTGGGGCCGAACGGCATGCCGATCCGGATCGAGGTCCGCGGCGTCGATCCCTCGGGCAATGCCGCGGAAACGTTCGAGGTCGTGGACGGCACCGCCCGCTGGACCACGCGCAGCGACGAAGGCAGCGCTCCCTTCTCAGGCGACGCCTTCTACTCCACGCTCGGAGGGCCGATCTCGGGCAGCGCGGCATTCGTCGAGGCCCTCTACCGCGCCCCCGGCCAAAGGATGCGGCTCCTGCCCGGAGGGGAAGCGCGGCTCACCCGACTCACCGAAGCCACCGTCGGCGAAGGCGCTGCGCGGCGGACGGTGACCGCTTATGCGATCGAAGGCCTTTCGCTCCAGCCGATTCCGGTCTGGGTCAATCCCGACGGGACCTATTTCGGAAGCATCTTCGCCCTCGCTTTGCTCCCGGAAGGCTATCAGGGCGCGCGAACCCAGCTGCTGGCGGCCCAGGAGGCGGCGCTCGCGGCGCGCAGCCCCGCCATCGCCCGGCGTTTCGGGCAGCTCCCCGCGCAACCCGTCGCCTTCACTAACGTGCGCCTGTTCGATTCGGAGCGCGGCAGGTTCCTCGAAAATCAGACCGTGGTGGTGCGCGGCGAGCGGATCGCCGCGGTGGGGCCCTCCTCGCGCGTCCGGGCCCCCGCCGGAGCCCGCGTCATCGAGGGCGCCGGGCGGACGCTGCTGCCCGGCATCTGGGACGCGCACATGCACGTCTCCTCCGACGCTACCGGGGTCATGCTGCTCTCGATGGGCATGACCTCGGCCCGCGACCCGGGCGGGGAGATCGACGCAACGGTCCGGCGGCGCGAGCGCATTGCGCGCGGAGAGCTGCTGTTCCCGACCGTCTACTCGTCCGTGCTGATCGACGGGGCGGGTCCGCTCCAGGCGCAGGGCGGCGTCTCCGTCAGCTCTGCCGACGAGGCCGTCCAGGCGGTGCGCAACGCGCATGGGCGCGGCTTCACGGGGGTGAAGTTCTACACCTCGATGCGCCGCGAATGGCTGCTCCCCGCCATCGCCGAGGCGCACCGGCTCGGCCTCCACGTCCACGGCCACATCCCGGCGACGATGCGCCCGACCGACGTCATCGCCGCGGGCTATGACGAAATCACCCACATCAATTTCGTCATGATGCAGGCGATGCCGGACGAGGTGGTCAACCAGTCCAACGGCCTCATGCGCTTCCAGGGGCCGGGGCGCTATGCGCGCGACGTCGACCTCTCGGCCGAGCCGATGCGCTCGCTGATTGCAGAGATGGCGCGGCGCCGGATCGTCGTCGACCCGACGCTCGCCGTGTTCGAGGGCGGCTTCGGCGCCGAGCCGCGCGACTTGTCGCCGTCCTACGCGCCGTTCCTGGGGACGATGCCGCCGGCGACCGAACGGAATTTCAGGGGCGGCGGTTTCCTCGTCCCCGAAGGCGTGACTCGGGCACAGTATCGCGAGAGCTTCGCCCGCCTGACGCAGCTGGTCGGCGCCCTTCGCCGCGCGGGCGTGCCCATCGTCGCAGGAACGGACGGCTATGGCCTCGAGCTGATCCGCGAGCTGGAGCTCTACGTCGCCGCCGGCATGACCCCCGCCGAAGCGCTGCAGGCGGCGACGATCCGCCCGGCCCGCCTGGTCGGGGCGGAGCGGCGCACCGGCTCGATCGCGGTCGGCAAGGAGGCGGACCTGGTGCTGGTCGACGGCGATCCGTCGCGCGACATGGGCGCGATGCGCCGCACCCTTTGGGTGGTCTCGGACGGGCGCCTCATGAACGCCGACGAGCTGCGGGAAGCCGCCGGCTTCCGCGGCCGCCCGCACTAATTCCCTCTCCCCTCCGGGGAGAGGGTTAGGGAGAGGGGGAGTCGATGCCGCGCCGTGATCCCAAGAAGCTCGCCCGCGCCCGCGAGCTCCGCGCCAACCTGTCGCCGCCCGAGCGCGCCCTGTGGAACATCCTGCGCGCCCACCGCCTCGAGGACGTCAAATTCAGCCGCCAGGTCGAGTGCGGGCCTTATTATATCGACTTCGCTGCACGCATGGCTCGGCTGGCGATCGAGCTTGACGGCGAGAGTCATGGGGGCGCGAGAAGCAGGATGCCGGGCGGACGCGGTTTCTGGAAACGAAGGGTCGGCGCGTGATCCGATTCACCAATTCCGAGCTGATGACCAAAGCGGAGGGCGTTGCGAGGGCGATCCTGATCGCCCTCGGGAAAGACTTTTGAGCGCGGCCCGGACTGCCCCTCTCCCCGGCCCTCTCCCCATAGGGGAGAGGGCGATGATCGCCGACATCGCAAGTCCCCTCTCGCTCGACGCTCCGCGGCTCTCCCTCTCCCCGGAAGGGCGAGGGGGGAGCGTCTTGCTGTATTGCATCGCTATTACACCTGTGCTATGCATGCCGCTCGAACTGGGAGGATGATGACCAATGTATAGCGAAAGCGATCTGGAGCAGGCGGTCGCCGCCGGGGCGATCGCGCCCGAGGCGGCTGCGTCGTTGCGCAGCTTCATCGCCGGCAGCCGCGCCACTGTCATGGTGGACGAGGAGCATTTCCGGCTCCTCACCGGGTTCAACGACATCTTCGTCGCCGTCGCGGCGGCGATCCTGCTCTCGGCCCTGGCGATGATCGGCCACTGGATGGGCCCGAACATCGAATATGACGGGCCCTCCCCGACTTCCGGCCTGCTCGTCGCGGCGGCGGCCTGGGGGCTTGCCGAGTTCTTCACCCGGAAGCGGCGCATGGCGCTGCCCAGCATCCTGCTTTTGCTCGCCTTCGTCGGCGGGGTGTTCGCGACGGCCTTGTTCACCATCGTCCATTCGATCGGCACGGCGGGCCTCGAGGACAACGAGGCCCTGTTCGGCACCGTGATCGCCGTCTCCGCCGCCATCGCCGTCGCCTCGGCCTGGTTCCACTGGCGCCGCTTCCGGGTCCCGATCACGGTCGCGGCCGGCACCGCCGCGCTCTGCGCGGGCCTCGCCGGCCTGCTCGCCTCGATGGTCCAGGACAGCGAGCGCATGGAGGACATCATGATGGCGCTGGGCCTCGTCCTCGGCATCGGCGTGTTCCTGTTCGCGATGTGGTGGGACTCGTCCGATCCGCGCCGGGAGACCCGCCGATCCGACGTCGCCTTCTGGCTGCACCTGCTGGCGGCGCCGCTCATCGTCCACCCGATCTTCACCCTGCTCGGGCTCAACGACGGCGACGCCACCGTGATGGAGGGCGTGGTGGTGCTCCTGCTCTACGTCTTCCTGGGCGTCGCCGCGCTGGCGATCGACCGGCGGGCGCTGCTCGTCTCGGCGCTCGCTTACGTGCTGTGGGCCTTGAGCGACCTGTTCGAGCGCTTCGGCGCGGTCGAGCTCAACGTCGCGCTGACCGCCCTGGTGATCGGCTCCGGCCTGCTCGTCCTCTCCGCCTTCTGGCACAATGCGCGCCGGGCGGTGGTGCGGCCGCTGCCGCCGTCGCTTCAGGCCCGGCTGCCGGTCGTCGACGGCCCCCACGGCGTCGCCGTGCCGGCCTGACCACCGCTGAGGACGGAATGCTTCCACCCCTCCCCGGCCGGCGCCGGGGAGGGGTTTTCTTTGGCTTGCGGGGCCTTGGGAATTCGTCTGAAAGAGTCCTGCGCTGGACGAGGGGGGACGAGATGGACGGGCGGGTGCTGCATTACGATCCGGCCGAGGAGACCGGGCTGATCCGCGGAAGCGACGCGGAACGCTATGCGTTCGCCGCCGCCGACTGGCGCTCGCCGCAGCCGCCTGCCGCCGGGGATGGTGTCGATTTCGACGTCGCCGAAGGCCGCGCCGTCGAAATCTTCCTGGTGGCACGGGCGCCCGCCGCCGCGCCCGTGAGGCCGCCCGCTGACCTGCCGGCTTATGTGAAGCGGCGGCCCGCTTTGGTCTTCGCTGCGCTCGTCCTGGTCGGCTGCATGCTGCCCTTCCTGTCGATTGCCTTCTTTTCGATGACCCTGTTCACGCTGCCGAGCACCGCCTCTTTCTTCATCGACCTGGCCGGCGCCTTTGGCGGCAATACGGAGCCGGGCATGGCCGGGCTTCGCGCGGCGATCTGGTCGCTCTACCTCCTCTACGCGATCCCGGCAGCGGCCGGCTGGCTCGTCCTCCGCGAGCTCGCCGGCGGTGCGACGCGGCGTCTCAGCCTGGTCGTCGGCATTGTCGGCCTCGCCACCCCGTTCGTCACCAGCGCGGTCAGCTCCGCGATCGCGCGGGCGAGCCTGCCGGCGCAGGGAAGAGGCGCGCGCACCGAGATCCCGAACCCGCTCGAGGCGATGTTCCAGACGCTCTCCTATATCGGGGTCGGCTGGATGCTGATCGCGCTTGCCAGCGTCGGCCTGATCGCGCTCGGCTACGGCTGGTCGCCGTTCGGAGCGGGCGAACGGCGCGACTGAGCCAGGGTCCTAGCCGGTCTCGACCAGTTTCAGAAGGCGGCGCTCGATCGGGGCGAGGACCGGGCCGAGTTCGTGGCCGCGCCTCAGCACCGCGCCGTGCTCGCCGATCAGCGCCCACATGCCCTGCCTGGTGCGAAGGGCCGGGCGCTTTTCGATCCGGTATTCCGGGCGCTCGGCAGTCCGCCGGAAGGCCCAGAAGGCGGCATGATCCCGGCCGAACTCGATCGCATAGTCCTTCCACA
Organism: Allosphingosinicella sp.; assembly: GCA_035628635.1. Lineage (GTDB taxonomy): Bacteria > Pseudomonadota > Alphaproteobacteria > Sphingomonadales > Sphingomonadaceae > Allosphingosinicella. The sequence continues at coordinate 73,193 of DASPJJ010000025.1, read as the reverse complement.
GGCCGGCGGCGACCATGCGGCCGTAGAGATCGACGATGCGGTTCAGCTCGCCGCGTTCGAAGCCGACCTGGGGAGCCGGCGATGTCTCAGCCCGAAAAGGGAGCACCGTCCCCATCAGGCGCTGTCCCTGGCCTGATCCGGAGCCGCCGCGGCCGCCGCGTCGCGTTCCTCCATGAGCCTGGCGAGCCGCTTCCGCATCTGTTCGATCTCGCACTGGAGCAGCTCGAGCTTCTGGGTCTGGGGATCGAACGCCTCGGAGCAGGGCGTTCCGTAAGGCACGAAATCCTTCGCATATTGCTCGGCTCCGACGAGCGTGGGCCGCGCCGGGATCCCGGTCATGGTCGCCCCTTCCGGCACGTCCCGTGTGACCACCGCGTTCGCCCCGATCCGGGCGCGCGCCCCCACCGTGATCGGCCCGAGCACCTGCGCGCCCGAGCCGATGATGACGCCGTCGCCGATCGTGGGATGGCGCTTGCCGCCGACGCCGTCGGTCGGGTTGGTCCCTCCCAGCGTCACATGCTGGTACATGGTCACGTCGTCGCCGATCGTCACCGTCTCGCCGATCACGACGAAGCCGTGATCGATGAACAGATTGCGCCCGATTTCGGCGCCGGGATGGATGTCGATGCCGGTGAACAGCCGCGCGAAATGGTTGATGAAGCGGGCGAGGAAGAACAATTCGCCTTTGAACAGCCAGTGGGCCAGCCGGTGGAACAGGACCGCCCAGACCCCCGGATACAGCAGGATCTCCCAGCGCGAACGCGGCGCCGGATCGCGGGCCTTGATGGAATCGAGATATTGGGCGAGGCCCGGGAACATAGACGATCTCACTCCGCTCGGGGGCGAAGATAGGCATTTCGCGGGCAAATGCCAGAGAGGTGCGTCAGCGCGGCCGGGGCGGCCCAGGCCGCCGCCGATCCGCGCCACGCAGCGGATCAATCCCTGCGGTTGGGGTCCCGGATGATCGGCCGGCCCCGATTACGGGATCCGTCGCTACGCGACGAAGGCGCCCGCGGTGCCGCCGAAGGCTGCGTGCTTCCGCTCGAAGCGCCCCCGTCGCTCCCGCGCCAGCGCCGGCCTCGCCACTGCCCGTCGCCGCGATTGCCGCGGTCGCGCCACCGGCCGTCGCCGTCGCGGTCGCGCCAGCGCCGCCCGTCATCGCCGCGCCACTGGCGACCGTCCCGATTCCGGTCCCAGTGGTCCCAGCGCTCCCAGCGGCGATCGTTCCAGTTGCGGTCGCCCCAGCGATGGCGGCGGCTTTCCCAATAGCGGCGGTGGTTGTCGTTCCAGCGGAACGGCCGGCGATACTGGTCGTAGATGTAGAAGCCGAAGCCCGGATAATAATAGCCGTCGTACCAGCCGTACCACGGGTCGCCGTAACCTCCGCCGTAGCAATCGTCGTAATAGGGATCGCAATAGCCGCCATAGCCGACCGAGGCGTAGCCGCCGCCATAGCCGTAGCCGTCATAGGCGCAGGCGCCGAGACCGAGGCTGGAAGCGAGGACGATAAGGGCTGCCCGAAGGCGTGGCGAGGACATGAGCGACTCTCCCGACAAGACCGCTGACGTGGCCCGGACGTTCCGCCCCGGGGCGTGAACGGCCGATGAACGTTAACCGCCTGTAAACGAAGGGCCTTGGGCGAAGTTCCTGATCCGAAACGTTCCCCGCGGGAGGTCAGCCGGCGATCCCGGCGTCCCGCTTGGCGGCGTCGGTCTTCGCCATGTTCTCCGGATCCAGCGGGCCCGTGACCCGGACCGCCCGCTTCGCGGTCGCCCAGACGTTCTTGTAGGCGAACCAGGAGAAGATGGTCGCGGCGAGCAGGAACAGCACGACGGCAAGCCCCGAGCGGTGGCGGCGCTGGAGGTTCGGCTCGGCCGTCCAGGTCAGGAAGGCCGAAACGTCCTGCGCCATCTGCTCGACCGTCGCGCGGGTGCCGTCCTGATACTGGACCTGGCCCTCGCTGGTGATGGGCGGGGGCATTGCGAGGTTGAGGTTCGGGAAATAGGGATTGAAGTACAGGTTCTGCCCGGGCCGGTTGTCGGCCGGAAGCGCCTCGCCCTCATGGTTCCGGTAGGTCGCGGGGTTGCGGTAGCCGGTCAGCAGCGAGGTGATGTAGTCGGCGCCGCCGTGGCGCGCCTTGACGATCAGCGACAGATCGGGCGGCACCGCATTGTTGTTGGCCGCGCGGGCAGCCGTCACGTTCGCGTAGGGGCTGGGAAAGCGGTCGGCCGGAAGGCCCGGGCGCGTGTTCGGCTCGCCGGTCTGCGGGTTGACGTCGGGGACCTGGAACTCGGAGGCGATCTTGCGGATCTCGGCCTCGTTGTAGCCGATCTCGGCGAGGTTGCGGAACGCGACATAGTTGAGGCTGTGGCAGCCGGCGCAGACCTCGCGATAGACCTGGAAGCCGCGCTGCAGCTGGCGCTCGTCGAAGCGGCCGAAGGGCCCGTCGCTGGCGAAGGAATAGTTTTTCGGATGCTCGTGGAAGCGGTGTTCCGCGCTCTCGTGATGCTCCGCGCCCAGATATTCGATCGTGCCCCAGAGCAGGGACCAGAAGGCGACGAAAACGAAGCCGAGGCCAGCCAGGATTCCGAAGATGCGAACCATGTGCTTGTCAGTCCCTTCAGGCGGTCGTCGTCTGGGCGGCGGCGGCGGCGGGCGTGCCGTAGGGCGCCGCTTCCGCGGCCTCGCCGTGGAGCACGCTTTCCGAGATCGAATTGGGCAGCGGCAGCGTCCGCTCGACCTTCGAGAGGATGGGCAGGATGATGAGGAAGTGGGCGAAATAATAGATGGTCGCGAGCTGGGAGATCATCACGTAGGGCTGCTCGGCCGGCATGCCGCCGCAATAGCCGAGCACCAGCACGTCGACGATCAGGATCCAGAAAAAGAGGCGGAAGGTCGGCCGGTAATTGCCCGAGCGCACCGGCGACGGATCGAGCCAGGAGAGGAAGAAGAGCAGGATGATCGAGGCGAACATCGCGATCACGCCCCACAGCTTGGCGGGCAGGATGAAATCCTCGGTGAAGGCGCGCAGGATCGCGTAGAAGGGCCAGAAATACCATTCGGGCACGATGTGCGCCGGCGTCGCCAGCGGATCGGCCGGAATGTAATTGTCAGCATGGCCGAGATAATTGGGCGCGAAGAACACCACCGCGGCCAGCGCCAGCATGAAGATCGCCAGCGCGAACCCGTCCTTGGCGGTGTAATAAGGATGGAAGGGCACCGTGTCCTGCGGCCCCTTGACGTCGACGCCGGTCGGGTTGCTCGAGCCCGGAATGTGCAGCGCCCAGATGTGGAGGATGATCACCCCCGCGATCACGAACGGCAGCAGATAGTGCAACGAGAAGAAGCGCGTCAGCGTCGACTGGTCGGGCGCGAAGCTGCCGAGCAGCCAGGTCTGCAGCGCCTCGCCGATCAGGGGGATCGCGCCGAACAGGCCGGTGATCACCTTGGCGCCCCAGAAGCTCATCTGCCCCCAGGGCAGCACATAGCCCATGAAGGCGGTCGCCATCATCAGCAGGAAGATGACGAGGCCGAGCAGCCACACCATCTCGCGCGGTGCCTTGTAGGAGCCGTAATAGAGGCCGCGGAAGATGTGGATGTAGGTGACGATGAAGAAGAAGCTGGCGCCGTTGGCGTGCAGATAGCGCAGGAACCAGCCCTGGTTCACGTTGCGCATGATGTGCTCGACCGACGCGAAGGCGGTGTCCGCATTGGCGTTGTAATGCATCGCCAGAACGATGCCCGTGACGATCTGGATCGCCAGCGCGACGCCGGCGAGCACGCCGAAATTCCAGAAATGGTTGAGGTTGCGCGGCACCGGATAGCCGCCGCCGACGGCGCCGTAGACCAGGCGCGGCAGCGGCAGGCGCTGGTCGATCCAGCGCATGAAGCCGGACTTGGGTTCGTATTGCTGCGCCCAGGGAAAGCCCATCTCTATACCTCAGCCGATCCGGACCGTCGTGTCCGACGTGAACTCATATTCCGGCACCTGGAGGTTGAGCGGCGCCGGGCCGCGGCGGATCCGCCCGGCCGTGTCGTAATGCGAGCCGTGGCACGGGCAGAAATAGCCCTGATAGTCGCCGCGATTCTCGCCCTCCGCCGTGCCGAGCGGGACGCAGCCGAGATGGGTGCAGACGCCGAGCGTGATCAGCCATTGCGGCTTGCCCTCGGCCGTCCTGTCGGCGAGCGACTGCGGGTCGCGAAGGTCGCCGAGCGAAACCGCGTTCGCCGCCTGGATCTCCTGCGGGGTCAGATGCCGGATGAAGATCGGCTGCTTGCGCCAGATCGTCTTGATCGCCTGGCCGGGCTGGATCGCCGAGACGTCGACGTCGATCGACGCCAGAGCGAGCACGTCGGCCGACGGGTTCATCTGGTTGACCAGAGGATAGACCAGAGCGACCGCGCCGACGCCCGCGAAGCTCACCGCCGCGATGTTGAGGAAGTCGCGCCGGCGGACGCCGTCCTGGCCGTGGCCGCCGTCGCCGGCCGGTGCGGCCGCCCCATCGCTATGTTCAACCGTCGCCATAAGGTCCTTCAGCGATCAAATCCGGACAAGCGGAACGCCGCCACTGTGCCGGACGGCCCGGCGGCTCGGCGCGCTGATAGACGCGGGGGGCGCGCTTTGCCAACCGTCATTTTGAACGGCCGGGCAGCGCAGTGGAAATTAGGCTTGCAATGCAGGATTCGGCATGTTCTTTTTCTGTTCTGGCGCCCGGCTCAAAACGTGAATTGCGGAAATGCATACGCCGATGCTGGGGGAGATCATCCAAGCCCCCACAAGCAGCAATAGATGCAATCAGGGCGTAACGAGCGTAACGGGAGCGAGCTATGTCTAGGGCATTTGCCTTCGGTACCCTCGCACTGGCGCTAAGCGCTTGTCAGGCGCCGGAGCAGAATGTGTCGCCGGCTGCCTCCGCGCCGCGCACCTGCGCGATGGTGAGGGGTGCCTATTGCATCGAAAATGCCGGATACACGATCGATGTGGAGCCGCTCTCGGGCGAGACGCGCCTGACCGTGTACGAGGACTGGTGGCGCGCGCATCCGCTGATCATTCGCGAACCCTCGGGCTGCCGCGACACGTTGTCGGACACGATCGAACTGCTCTCGCAGGCAGACGTGGGACTGGAAACGCATTTTCGCGTGCGCTTCGCGCGAAACGGCCGGTGCGACGTCCTCTTCGTCGTCGGGAGCGAGGCAAGCGATCCGGCCGATCCAGCCCTTACAGCCCTTTCCGCCGCTTTGACTCAGATACGCACCTGTCGGTCCCCGCCGTGCGAGGGGCCCGTTGTCGCGGCGGAAATCGGTTCGCCGTTCCAGGACCGCTTCCGGCGATCCTTCGAGCGCGCCGCAAACAATCCGCTCCGGTAACGATCGGTCGGAAAACGGGGACGATGGCCTTGCACTCCACCTGCCGGCCCGGGCCGGCAAGATCGGCACGATCCTGCGCACGGCGCCGCCCCTACGACGAAGCAGCCGCGCGGCTCGAGGATGATTGAATTGCGCTCGCTCCTCATCGGGCTGACCGTCGCGGCTGGGACTGCAGCCTGCGATCGGCCGAACGGCGCGGCTGCCGAAAAGGCTGCCGCTCCCGCGATCCTTGTCTACGATGACGTCCGGTCCGACCTCGCCGACATGTTCGACCTCCGCTCTGGTCGCTACGCGCAGATCCCCGACGAGGACATTCCCGATCCCACGCGCTCGAGGAGCGATATCGGCGGTGCGATCGACTTGTGCAGCAACGCCGAGTTCCACTGTCGCGATGATGGTCTCTACCTCGCGATTCCGAAAGGCCGCCTGACCGATAGCTGGACTTTCCTGGGCATTGCGTGCCGAAGTCGACCGGTGAATGGTGCCCGGAGCTACCGGATCGTCTGCCGCGCTGGGTCCAGACCGGTGGAGACGGAGTTCATTTACTCCCGGCCGCAGGGGATTCTCTCCTACACCCACCGCTGCGCCGAGTGCCGTCCGCAAAATTATGTACTGGTGGGGGAAGTCGGACTCTTCGCCCAACCGTGATCCCGCCGTAACGTTCGCGGGTGGCCCGCTTGGCAAGTGTAACGGAGCGTGCTGATGTCGAGGGCAGTTGCCCTCAGTATCCTCGCAGTCGGGCTAAGCGCTTGTCAGGCGCCGGAGCAGAATGTGTCGCCGGCTGCCTCCGCGCCGCGCACCTGCGCGATGGTGAGGGGTGCCTATTGCATCGAAAATGCCGGATACACGGTCGATGTGGAGCCGCTCCCGGGCGAGACGCGCCTGACCGTGTACGAGGACTGGTGGCGAGCGCATCCGCTGATCATTCGCGAACCCTCGGGCTGCCGCGACACGTTGTCCGACACGATCGAATTGCTCTCGCAGGCAGACGTGGGTCTGGAAACCCGTTTCCGCGTTCGCTTCGCCCGAAACGGCCGGTGCGATGTCCTCTTCATCATCGGGAGCGAGGCAAGCGATCCGGCCGGTCCAGCCCTTACAGCCCTTTCCGCCGCCTTGTCTCAGATACGCACATGTCAGTCCCGGCCGTGCGAGGGGCCCCTTGTCGCAACGGAGGTCGGCGCGACTTTCGAAGACCGCGTCGGGCGAGCCTTCGAGCGCGCCGCAAACAATCCGCCCCGGTAGGCGCCGGTCAGTAATAGACCGACCGCGGGCAGCGGGCGTCTATCGTGACGACGTCGGGATCGGGCGGCGGCAGCGGCTGGGCGACGCCCATGTCGCAGCGGGGCAGCCGGAACTCGACGGTCGGGCCTCGGACCCGCACATAATGGCCGCGATGGCCCTGCAGCTCGACGTCGCGCAGCGCGCGCCGCCGCCAGAGCGCGACGGCGGCGCGGCGGAGGAGCGACGGCTCGCCCGGACCGGCATCGACCCAGAGCAGCCTGCCGTCGGGCCCGTAGATCGCCGCGAGCTGGACGATCCCGGCGACCCGCGCGCGATCGGCGGCGGCGGGATAGTCCTCGTCCGATACGCTCAGGCGGCGCACGCGCAGCTCGGGCGGGAAGCCGGCCGTCACCAGGCAGCAGCCGGCGCGGTCGACGGCCGATTGCAGCGCGCTGCGGGCCTGCCACAGGTCGGCCTCGGCGAGCGCCGCGAGGACGCGCGCGCCGGTCGTCCAGTGCGGCTCGCCGCCTTGCCGGAAGAGGTGCGCGGCCCGCGCCACGATCGCCTCGATAAGCAGCACGTCCTCGCCGGCGAGCGCGTAGGGCTGGATGTGGAGGCGCGGCAGCTGCTCGAGAGCGGCCGCGAATGTCCGCTCGTCCGCCAGCAGCGCCTGCAGCAGCCGCAACCGCAGACGCTCCGGGGCGCCGCCGGGAAGGACGGAGGCGGCCTCGAGCGGATCGTAGCTGGGCGACCCCGCGAGCAGCAAGGCGGCGGCGAGCCTGCGCCGGGGATCGGGATCCGAGGGAAGCAGCGCCACCCACTGGCGGAGGAAGGCGACGGCGTCGGGGTCGGACAGGAGGCGGTCCCGCTCGGCGCGGGTCAGCAGCTTGTCGTCTGCCGCCGCCTCATACTGGCCGCGCAGCCACAGCAGCCGGCGGATGGCGTCGCGCCGCGTCCGCGCCCGGGCGTCGGTCCGATCGCCGTAGAGCTCGAACAGGCGCCAGAGCGCGAGCCTGCCCGCGTCGCGCCGTAGCGGATCGCCGGCATAGGCTTCGAGCAAAGCCAGCGCCGCCTGCGGGTCGCGCCGCTTGCACGTCGGCGGGGCCCAGCCGGGGTTGAGCAGGCCGTAGGCAAGCACGCCCACCGCGTCGGCGGGAAGATCGCTCCCGGCCGCCAGATTGGGATTGCCGCAGGCCCGGATCGCGGCCCGCGCTTCCGCGGCCGGCATCGTCCGTTCCCCCGCCCGCCCCGTGCCGGGCGAGAGCTGGGCCGAGCCCTGCGCCGCCATGCCGAGGCAGGCGAGGAGCAAAGCAGGGCGAAGGATCGCGGCGTGCACGAGGCGAGAGAGCCTTCGATTCCCCTCCCCTGTCAAGGCGACCGCCCCGCGCCCGGCGCGGAAAACGGGGACAGCAGGCATTTGGCGGTTATGCATCTGGCAAACACGACACCGCTAACGTACAATGACGCGTCACGTCGAGGAAGCAATCTCCTCCCGTTCCTCATCCGGGCCGAGCGGCTCGAACTCGGCTCTTAGAACCTCGAAGGTTTTCCGCGCGATGAAGAGGCTGCTTCCGTCGAGGGAGGCGTTGCGCCTCTCGATCCGGTGCCAAGCTACCTCGTCAGGACAGGTAAGGCGGTAAAGACGGACCCCCGCGCCGAGCGATTGTGCTTTCATCCGCGTCGTGTCGCGACCGCGCCGGGTCCAGAAATTCAGGTCGAGGACCACATCAAGGCCAAGTTGCAGGCATCGCGACCACAAGGAGTCGATCTGCGCGGACACTCTTGAGCCATAATCTGCGAAGTGCTGGACCGGCGGATCAATCCCGTAGAGGCGAGCCATCCACTCATCATGGGTGAAGCGAATGGCGGGCAGCTCCTGCTCCAGCCGGTGGGCAAAGGTCGTCTTGCCGGCACCAAGATAGCCATGGATCATGTGGGCGGTCGGCATGGAGCTGCACCCCTTATTCCGGCTTCGCCGGCTCCGGCGTAGCCGTTGCCACCTTCCGCAGCCGCTTTTCCCAGCGCGCTTCGTCCTCATCGCAACCTAGCTCGCGAGCGGCCTCTTTGAACTTGTCGGCTTGTGGCTCGTCCTGCGGCATTGCCTTTCGCCTTGATTTCGATTTCGCCTTTCGCACCGTAGGCGAGTTGGAAAGCCATGGCGACCATTCGAAGCCACGTCACCCGCGAGGGTAGGTCAAAATCGGAGCCCGATGCAGGGAGCTTTGCGAGGAACGCGTCCAGAAGCGGGTTTCCGGTAGTGGTGCCGCCGCCGCCAGGTCCGCCGCCGGTTCTCGAGCCGGGCCTCCATTGCCGCCCCCCGGACCAGTACTAATGCCCCGCCGGGAATGTTCGCTTCACCTCCACAACGCCGCCCTCACCGCCGAACGGAGCAAGGTCGCCAGAGCGCATCGCTTCGCGGACGCGGTGCGCCAGGAACCACGCGCTCTTGTACGTGATTTCGAGAACGCGGTGGAGGTGGTGGGAGGTGACGCCCTTCTTACTGCTGGTCATGAGGTAGACGGCTTGCAGCGCCTTGTTGAGCGGGATGCGCATGTGCTCGAACACGGTGCCGATCTTCACGGTGAACTGCTTCTTGCAGTCGCCGCACCGCCACAGGCCCTCGCGGATGCGCTTGGACGGATTGGCCTTCACCTTCGTTATCCGGGACGTGCAGCCGCAATGCGGGCAGACCGGCCCACCGTTCCAGATGACCCGCTCTAGGTGTTCGAAAGCCTTGGCTTCGTCGTGAAAGTGAGGGCGGGACAGGACAGACAATTGATCGGCAAGGTATATATACTTCATACATTTTCGGCTTCGCGGAAATGTATACTGTCCGACGCTTATGCGGCCCGCACTCTCCGAGCCCGACCCCGCCGACGTGCTCGTCCTTCCCGGCGTGCTCCGGGCGCTCGCCTCGACCAACGCCCTGATCGCACGCTCGGTCGTCACTTTGAGCCCCGAGGATCCGGGCTATTTCGGCCCGGGCAGCATGAGCTGGCGGATTTTCTCGCATGCGAGCTACGGCGCTTCGGGCATCGCAGCCGTGCTCGTCCAGGCGCTCCACCCGGTGGCGATCGCGATCGTCGACCGTCACAGCGCCTTCCGCAGCGACGCCTGGCGCCGCGCGCACCTCACCGCCGATTATGTCTTCACCATCACATTCGCCGGCCGCCGCGGCGCGGATGAAGCGGCGGCGGCCGTCCGGCGCATCCATGCCGGCATCGGCGGCGGCGATCCCGCGACGGGTGCCCCGCGCCGGGCCGACGAACCCGAGCTGCTGCTCTGGGTACACGCCGTTCACACCGAATATGCGCTGCGCGGCTACGAGGCGTTCGCGACGCCCCTCTCCGAGCTGGAGGCGGACCGCTTCGTCGCGGAGCAGGTCGCGGCGGCCGCGCTGGTCGGCCTCGACAGGGCTCAGGTCCCTGCGAATCGGGCGGAGCTGCGCGCCTGTCTCGACTCCGTGGCAGGCCTCCGCGTGAGCGAGCCGGCGCGGCTTTTCTCGCTCATGCTCCTCCGGGCACGGATGCCGGCGACGATGCGTCCCTTCTGGGCGCTGCACGTGGCGGCCGCCGCTTTGCTTCTCCCCCCCGAGGTCCGGACCGGCTACCGTTTGCCCCGCTGGCTTCCCCGCGGCCGCACGGCGCGCCTGGCGATGGTCGCTTCCTTTTCGGCGATAACCCACGGCTACGGATTGTTCCGCCCCGTCCGCGAGGCACGGCGCCGAATGCGCGAGGTCGAGCGCGCGCAGTTGCAATCGCACCAATCGGGCGGGGCCGCGGAGCGGTCTGCGTCACTCGCCCGGCGCCATTGACCCGGCGCCTGAACCCGGCTCAAATGCCGGTTCGGATCAGGGGGTTGTTCCATGCAGATACTTCTCTTCCTCGCTCTCGCGGCGGCCCCGCCGATCGCCGCCCCGCCGGCCGGCTGGACGCTGCTGATCGGCGACGAGAATGCGCGCACGCATTACGATCCGGCCAGCATCCGCAGCGCCGGCGACGACCTGATGCGGCTGCATATCGTCTCCAACCTCGCCGAGCCGAGCCACGATGCGGTCCGATTCGACGTCGAGTTGGTCGTCCGCTGCCGCGCTCGCACCACGGCGCTTCTCGCCGCGAGCATGTACGATGCCGCAGGCACCCTGCTCGGCTCGCGCGAGACCGACCTCGCCGAGGCGGTCTTCGAGCCGATCCGATCGCCCTCGGTCGAGGAGCGCGCGCACGCTATCGTCTGCAGGGACCGCGGCTGACGGCGCGCCCACGGCCCGGCATGCGCGTCGCGCTGTACCAGCCGGACCAGGCCGGCAATGTCGGCACCATCCTGCGCACGGCCGCCTGCTTCGGCCTCGCCGCCGACCTGATCGAGCCCTGCGGCTTCCCCTTCTCCGACCGCGCCCTGAAGCGCGCTGGGATGGACTACGTGGAGATGGCCGAGGTCACCCGCCACGCCGACTGGGCGGCGTTCGCGGCGCAGCTGGCGGGCCGCCTCGTCCTCTTCACCACCGCATCGGATGCCCTCCCCCTCCCGGAAGCCCGCTTCGACCGGGCCGACACGCTTCTCTTCGGCTCCGAAAGCCGCGGCGCGCCCGCGGAGGTGCATGAGCGGGCGGAGATGCGGGTACGGATTCCGCAGGTCGAAGGGACGCGGTCGTTGAATCTCGCAGTGGCGGCCGGGATCGGGCTGGCGGAGGCACTCCGGCAGACGGCGCCACCGGCGATGGAGAGCGCCAGCCATTGCGGACGCCGGCCCGCCGGGCGAAACTGAGGCATGGCCGCCAGATACGACACCATCGGGATCCATTATGCCGAGCTTCGCAGGCCCGATCCCCGCATCGCGGCGGCGATCGAGGCGGCGCTCGGGCCGGCGGAGACGGTCCTCAACGTCGGCGCGGGCACTGGCTCCTACGAGCCCGCCGACCGGCGGGTCGTTGCAGTCGAGCCGTCGATCGAGATGATCCGCAAGCGCCCGGCCTCGGCGGCGGAGGCCATCCAGGCTTCGGCCGAGGACCTGCCGTTCGGCGACGGGGCGTTCGACGCGTCGATGGCGATCCTCACCATCCACCATTGGGCCGACAAGGAGGCGGGCCTCCGCGAAATGCGCCGGGTAACGCGCGGACGGCTTCTGCTCCTCACCTTCGATCCGTCGTCCCGGCCGTGGCTCACCGACTATCTTCCCGAGCTCGCCGCTCTGGACGAAGCGCAGATGCCGGCCATGGCGGACTATGAAAACTGGCTCGGGCCGGTGGAGGCGATCCCGGTCCCCGTGCCGCACGATTGCAGCGACGGCTTCCTCTACGCTTACTGGCGGCGGCCCTGGGCCTATCTCGACCCGCTCATCCGGTCCGGAAGCTCCTCCTTCTGGGCGATCGGAGACGCGGAAGCGGGAATGCAGCGGCTGAAGCGCGATCTCGAGACCGGCAAATGGGAGCGCCTTTATTCCGCATTGCTCGCCCTCGATGCCTACGATGCGGGCTACCGGCTGGTCGTGGCCGGCTGACGCGAGACGCCGCTTCCGGGTCCGTCAGCGGGCCGGACCCCAGGCGCGACCGAGAGGCCTTGGCTCGCAGGCGGGAGCGAGCCGGGGCGGCCGGGACTCCTCGACCAGGTCGGCGCTGCGGATCAGGTACCGTCCCCCCGCCCCGCGATAGACGACCAGCACGAAGTCGCGGTCGGTGCGAAATTCGCCGTGGCCGAAATATTCGATCGTCAACGCCTCCCCTTCGGCGGTTCCGGCGAGGACCTTGCTGATGTCCACGCGCGCGACGGTCCAGCCGCGGAAAGGCAACTCCTCCTCTTCCTCGACATCCGCATAGCCGATGGTCTCGATCCGGCCGACGACCACCAGGTCGCCGCAGCCATAGCGGATGAAGCCGGAGGCCGCGCCGGGCCAAGCGGGCAGGGGGGCCGCTGACGCGCCGGATGCCAGCGCCGCCAGGAGGATGGCGATCTTCACCCATACAGAGCTAGATCATCGATGCAGCGGATTCCATCCGCCAGGGGACGCTCCGGCCGCAAGGGCGCTTGCAAGCCGCGGCGGGCCGGGGCATCGGCTTCTCGCGATGAGCGAACTCGATCACGAACAGCTCGAGGCGCGGGACTGGTTCGAGGCGCTGCGCGACCGGATCTGCGCCGAGTTCGAGGCGATCGAGCGCGAGGCCGGCTCGGACGCCGCGTTCGAATATCTGCCGTGGGAGCGGACCGACCATCAGGGCGGGCTGGGGGGCGGCGGCGTGCGCGGGCTGATGAAGGGCGCGGTGTTCGAGAAGGTCGGAGTCAACGTCTCGACCGTGTTCGGCACGTTCAGCCCAGATTTCTCCCGGCAGATCATGGGCGCCGAGGAGGATCCGCGCTTCTTCGCCACCGGGATCAGCCTCGTCGCGCACATGGCCAACCCGCACGTCCCGGCGGTGCACATGAACACGCGCTTCCTGGCGACGACCAGGCGCTGGTTCGGCGGCGGGGCGGACCTCAATCCGCCGATCCCCTGCGAGGCGGACACCGCCGAGTTCCATGCCCGGCTGCGCGCGGCCTGCGCGGCGCACGACCAGACCTATTACGACCGTTTCTCGAAATGGGCGGAGGACTATTTCTTCATCCCGCACAGGGGCGTCCATCGCGGCGTCGGCGGCATCTTCTACGATCATCTCGAATGCCAGGAGAGAGGCGCGACCTTCGCGGCGAATTTCGCCTTCACCCGCGACGTCGGCGAGGCCTTCCTCGACGTCTTTCCCAGGATCGTGCGGCGGCGGATGGGGACGCCGTTCGACGAGGCCGACAAGGCGCGCCAGCTCGAATATCGCGGCCGCTACGCCGAGTTCAACCTGATCTACGACCGCGGCACCCTGTTCGGCCTCAGGACCGGCGGCAACGTCGACGCCATCCTGATGAGCCTCCCCCCGGCCGCGACCTGGGGATGAGCGGGTGGCGCTGATCGACCTGCCGCCGGGCCATGTCGGCGCGGTCGTCACCTTTCTCGAAATGACCAAGCCGCCGAAGCCCCAGCCCGTGCCCGATTCGGGCGGCCTGCGGCTGGGACGCTGGCGGGACGTCGATCCGGCGAAGTACCGCGCCTTGTTCGAGCGGGTCGGCGCTCGCTGGCTCTGGTATTCGCGCCTCGCGATGGACGATGCCGCGCTCCTCGCCAGCGTCGCCGAGGTGCATGCGGTGGTCGACCGGCGGCGGATCGAGGTCGGGATGGTCGAGCTCGATTTCCGCGAGCCGCGTCAGTGCCTGATCCGGTTTCTCGGCCTCGTGCCGGAGCTGGCGGGGCGCGGGCACGGCAGGTGGCTGTTCGCGCAGACCCTGGCGCTCGCCTGGCGACCCGGCGTCGAGCGGGTGCACGTCAACACCTGCTCGCTCGACCATCCCGCGGCCCTCCCCTCCTATCTGAAGGCAGGCTTCACCCCGTACCGCCGCGCGTTCGAAAGCTTTCCCGATCCGCGCCTCGCCGGCCTCCTGCCGCGCGAGGCGGCGCCTCAGATCCCGCTGGCCGTCTCGCCCGCCAGCTGGGCGTAGATGCGGGCGATGAAGGTCGCGAGATAGGCGGTCACCACCATGTTCAGCACCGTCGCGGCGGCGAGGATCAGCATGCGCGAGATCGATCCGGGCTCCGGCGGGCCGGCGAGAAGGATGACGACGATGCCCACGACCGCGCTGGCCGCGACGAGGACGACGAGGGCCAGGACCGCGATCAGCACGATCAGGCCGAGCAGCGTCCAGACATGGCCCGCGGTCAGCGTCCAGCTGCGGCGCAGGATGACGAACGGGCCGCCCGGCTCGGCCGCCGCTACCGGAGTCATCAGCAGCAACCGCGCCCCGAGATAGAGCACCGGCGGCACCGCAAGCAGCATGGCGAGGGCCATGGCGGCGCCCGACGGCCGGCCGCCGGGCGCGGCCGTCGCCGCGAAGATGATGGTCGCGATGATGGTAAGCAGCAATATCGCGCCGATCATCATCATCAGGGCGAGGGCCAGAAGCATCGGCATCCGCCTGAGGCCGTGGCCGAGCGCCTCGCCGACCGAGGTGCCGGGGCGCAGGACGAGCCGGGTGATCGCGACATTGGCGGTGATCGCGACGATGAACGTCACCGGGATGAGCAGCATCCAGGGCCCGGGTGGGGGCACCTGGCCGCGCGGGACGACCGGCATGAGCAGCTGCAGCGCGGCGCTCGGCAGGACGGCGAGCAAAGCGAGGGGGAAGAGCAAGGCGCCCTCGCGCCCGACAAATGCCGCCGCCTCGTTCCACGCTCTGGTAGGGGACAATTCCGCCAATTTCGCCTCCGCTTGCTCGGCCGCTTCTATGCGCGATGGGCTGCGGCGGCGCAACGCGGCGCTTGCGCCCTGCGGGCCGACCCGCCAAGCGGCCCGGATGGACGCGGAGCAGGGCATCGAGTGGCGGGTTTCGAAGGAACTCGTCCCCTTCCCCGAGGCGCTCGCGGCGATGGCGGAGCGCGCGGCGGCGATCCGCGCCGGCGAAGCGGGGGAGCTGGTCTGGCTGCTCGAGCATCCGCCGCTCTACACCGCGGGCACGAGCGCCGATCCGGCCGAATTGTTCAACCCCGAGGGATTTCCGGTCTACGAAGCCGGGCGCGGCGGCCGCTACACCTATCACGGGCCCGGCCAGCGCGTCGGCTACGTGATGCTGGACCTCGCGGTTCGCGGCCGCGACGTGCGCCGCTACGTCCACGCCCTCGAAGGCTGGGTGATCGCGGCCCTCGCCGATTGCGGGGTCGAGGCGCACCGGCTGGAGGGCAGGATCGGCATCTGGACCCGCTTCCGCGGCGGCGAGGCGAAGGTCGGGGCGATCGGCGTGCGCGTCAGCCGCTGGGTCACGATGCACGGATTCTCGGTTAACCTGAGTGCGGAACTTTCGCACTTTTCAGGGATCGTGCCTTGCGGTATTGGCGACCTTCCAGTGACCAGCCTCGACGAAATGGGAGTGTCCGAAGGGCAGGAACGTTTCGATGTGGCACTGAAGCGCCGGCTCGGCGGTTTTCTGTCCTCTCTCGAGGGGGGGACAAGGGAGGCTTGAGAGCCGTATCCTTTCCGTATACTGTGCAATCCGATTTGGGCTAAAAGGGGGCAACCCATCCAAATCGTCAATCTAGGGAGTTTTCAGGAAATGCGTGACATCCTTTCGAAAGTTGTGACCGGCTCGGCGATCGCCGGCGCGGCCCTCCTCGTCGCCGCTTGCGGCGGCGGCGGCAGCGAAGCCAACAACACCGCGGCCGACAACGGTCTCGGCACCGACGTCTACAACGCCGAAATGCCGGCCGACGCCAACCTCGGCGGCGACCTCGGCGGCAATGTCGGCGGCAATGTCGGCGGCGACCTCGGCGGCAACGTTGGCGGCACTGCCGGCACCGACGCCGGCATGGGCAACGCCACCGGCAACAGCGCCGGCAACGCCCAGTAAGCGGGCTGCCGCTTCATTGCGGTACGTGAACAGGAGGGCTGCCAGGGCGACCCGGCAGCCCTTCTCTTTGGTTGGGGCGGCTGGCGCGCGGAGCACCGCACCGCCTTTGTAGAGGCGTAGAACCGACCGAACCGGCCGCGGCCGGCCCGGTCATCAGCCCAGGAGAGAAAATATGCGCAACCTTATCGGCAAGCTCGCCGCCGGCTCGATGATCGCCGGCGCGGCCCTCCTCGTCGCGGCCTGCGGCGGCGGCAGCGAAGCCAACAACACCGCCGACGCCAATCTCGGCAACACCGATCTCGGCAATCTCGGCGATCCGAGCGCGGTCGAGACTCTCGGCAACGGCACCGACGCGACCGGCAACACCGGCGCGGGCGCCACCACCGGCGCTGACACCGGAGCCGCCACCGGCGCGACCGGCAACACCGACGCCGGCACCGGCGCGGACACCGGCGGCACCGACGCCGGCGGCGATACCGGCGGCAACACCGCCGGCGGTTCGATCAACGGCATGTAACCCTCGGGGCCTTCCGGGCTCCGGACATTGCAAAAGACGAAGGCCGCCCGTTTGACGGGCGGCCTTTTTCTTGTAAGCCAGCAGCTTAGCCGGTGAACCGTGCCGCTGCCGCGACGGACTCCCAAATCGCAATCTGGATCGACGGCGCGCGTCGGCTAATGGTGGTGCTTACAGGCGAGAGGGTGGGAATGAGCGTGAACCGGATGAAGAGGCTGCGCAGCGGCGCCGCCGCCTGCCTTCTGGCCTGCGGCTTTGCCGCGCCCGCCTCCGCCCAGCTCTTCCTCAACGATCCCGATTACCGGCGCGGCCCGATCGAGCCCAGCGACCCCCTGGTCGGCGTCCCGATCCCGGGAGCCACCGCCGCGGAGCACCGCGCCAGCCTGCTCTGGAACCTGCGCTCGGGCCTCAACGTCGCCGCGCTCCAGTGCCAGTTTTCACCCTATCTGCGCGCGGTCCCCAATTACAACGCCCTGCTCGCCCACCATTCGGCCGAGCTCGCCACCGCCTATACGGCGCTCGGCGGCTATTTCCGCCGCGTCCACGGCGCCTCGCAGGGACCGCGCCGGTTCGACGATTATTCGACCCAGACCTACAATAATTTCTCGACCTTCCAGGCACAGATCGGCTTCTGCCAGACCGCGACCAACATCCTGAAGGAAGCGCTCGCCCGGCCGAAGGGCGAGCTTCACGTGATCGCACGCGAGCGGATGCGCGAGCTGCGCAACAGCCTCATCCCGGTCGTGGACCGTCCGCGCAGCATCAACCCCTCCGGCATGCCCGCCTTCGTCCGGCCGAACCTGACCGATCCCTGTGCGGGCCTGCGCGGCCGCCAGCTGCGCCGCTGCCAGGCACGCTAGGACGCACACCGCAAAAAAACGGGCCGCCCGGTGAAGAGCGGCCCAGTGAGGCTCTGTGCAAGCCTGCTAGGGAGGAAAGCGTGCCATACTCTCGGCACGGCGCCCTTCTAGCAGGATCATGGTAAACGGGCTGTTAACGGCCCGCTCCGCCTGCGTTCATCCACGCTCAGCGGCAGGATCCGACCCGCCGGGCCTCGGCGCGGAAGCCGAACGGGACGCCGTTGTCGACGCCCTGGCTTTCGATCCGCGCGAGGCGCGGAGTCTCGACGCGGATCGCGGTCTGGCCGAAAGCGGCCGGGCAATTGTAGCGGATCTCGACCGCGTCCTGCGCACGGCTGACGACGCTGCGGGTGCAGGCGACGCCCCGGTGGCGCGGCTGGACGAGCTGGGCGCGGTCCCCCAGGCAGATGGCGGCAAGGGGTCGGCCGTTGTCCAGGCTGCGAAGCTGCCAGAGGCCGGCCTGGAGCCGACCGAGCACCGGCAGCTCGCCCTCGACCGCTGCCGCCGTGCCGGTCACCGAAGCCGCCGCCAGCACGGCGAGGCCCAGAGCGCGCCGGATACCGTCGCGAATGTGCATCGCTCCCACCCCTTCCCGCCGCCGCGGCTAGCAGAAAAAGCGCGCCGCGAGAACCGCCCTTCAAGCGTCGAGATCGCCGAGGCGGATCGGGAACAGGCGCGAGCAGAATTCGCAATCGACGCTGATCACCCCGTCCTCGTCGACCATCTGCTCGCGCTCCGCACCGGGGAAGCGGGCGATGACGCTGCGGATGTGATCGAAGCTGCAGCGGCAGCCCTTGACGAGCGGGAGGCCGGGGACGACCCGCACCTCCTCCTCGTGGAACAAGCGCCAGAGCAGTCCCTCGAGCGGCAGCGAGCGCTCGAACAATTCGTTCGCTCTCGTCGTCTCGGCGAGGATGCGGACATGCTCCCATTCCGGATGGTCGAGCCGGGTATGGATCCGCTCGCGTCCCTCCTCGCCTTCGGGGAGGTGCTGGACAAGGATGCCGCCGGCGACACGGCCGGTGTCGTCGACGGCGAGGCGCACCAGGCTCGGCACCTGCTCCGACTGGGTGAAATAATGCTCGGCCGCCTCGGCCAGCGACGCGCCTTCGAGCGGGACGATTCCCTGATAGCGCTCGTTCGCTGCCGGCAGGTCGAAGGTGATCGCCAGATAGCCCTTGCCGAACAGGGCGGCGAGATCGCGGTGGCTGGGCAGATCGGCGAGCCGCTCCCGGTCGAAGCGGACATAACCGCGCAGCTCCCCGCCGCGATAGTCGCAGACGAGAAGATCGACGATGCCGCTCTCGGTCTGCGCCTGGACGGTGAGCTGGCCGCCCGCCTCCTTCAGCATGGCGCCGAACAGGGCGGTCAGCACCAGCGCCTCCGAAAGGGTGCGGGCGATCGGCGCGGGATAATCGTGCGCGGAGAGGATCTCGCCGAGCAGCGGCCCGAGCCGCACCACGCGGCCGCGCACGTGGCGGGCCGGAATGGTGAAGCTGACCGCCTCGTCGAGATTGGCGGCGGGCAGGGTTGAAGGTGTGGCCATGGCCGCGATGTGGCGACGGGAATCGGCCGGGTCAACGGCCCGGCGGATCGGCCTTGCGAAACCGTCGCTGAGCGCTTTACAGTCCTAACACACGAGATAAATCACGACGCCGAAATGCGTTTTGAAGAGGAGCAGTGACTTGGGGCGCATCCGTTCGACTATCTTCGCCGTGCTGATGTCCGCTGCCGCCGCAGGCGCCGCCGTGGCGGACGCCCAGCCCCGACCGCGCGCAGTCGCGAGGGCTGTGGCGGTTCCGCCGATCGCCTACACCACTCGCACCCTGCCCAACGGCCTCACAATCTACGCACTGCGCGACACCAACACGGCGAACGTCTCGGTCCAGATGTGGTACGATGTCGGATCGAAGGACGATCCCGCCGGCCGCTCCGGTTTCGCCCACCTCTTCGAGCATATCCTGAGCCGCGTCACCCGCAACATCCCGGCGGGCGAATTGAGCCGGATCGTCGAAGAGCAGGCCGGAGGCACGCGCAACGCCTCGACCGGCCCGGACACCACCAATTATTACGAGACGGTGCCGGCCAACCAGCTCGAGGCGATGATCTGGTCCCACGCCGAGCGGATGGGACGATCGGTGCTCGACCAGGCCGTGTTCGAGGCCGAGCGGAACATCGTCAAGGAGGAGATGCGCCAGCGCGTCCTCTCCCAGCCCTACGGGCGCCTTCAGCGTTACTATCTGTTCGATACGGGGTTCACCGCCCATCCCTATCGCCGGTCGGGGATCGGAACGATGGCGGACCTCGACGCGGCGACCCTCGAGGAGGCGCGCGCCTTCCATGCGAACTTCTACCGGCCGGACAATGCGACCCTGATCGTCTCCGGCAATTTCGATCCGGCCGCGCTCGACCGCTTCATCGAACGCCATCTGGCGCCGATTCCGCGGCCGGACCGGCCGATCCTCCGTCACCGCGTCGCCGAGCCGCCGCGCCGCGAGGCCCGATCGCTGACAGTCTACGGCCCCAACGTGCCGCTGCCGGCTCTGGTCTTCTCCTGGCAGCGCCCGCGGCTCAACCATCCGGATTCGGCGGCTCTGTCGGTACTCGAGATGATCCTTTCGGGCGGCCAGTCGTCGCGGCTCTACCGGTCGCTCGTCTACGAGCGCCAGATCGCCCAGAGCGCCGGCGCTTTCGATTTCGCGCTGGAGGATGCCGGCATCTTCGCCGTCCAGGCGATCGTCGCGGGCGGCCGCGACGTCGGCGAAGCCGAGCAGGCGCTCGCCGCCGAGATCGCCAGGATCCGGGACCAGCCGGTGACCGCGGCGGAGATCGAGGAGGCGCGCAACGAGATCGTCTCCTACATGCTGTTCAGCCGCGAGACGCCGACCGGCCGCGCCAACGAGATCGGCAGCTCGATCACCGGCGCCAACGACCCGGGCTGGGGCGACCGGCTGCTCGCCGCCGTGCAGCGCGTCACGCCGGCCGACGTCCAGCGCGTCGCCCGCCGCTATCTCGCCGACGACCGCCGGGTCTCGATCCGCTATCTCGACCAGGCGCAGCGCAGCGGGGAGGCGGCGCCCGATCCGTCGGCGCAGCGAACCGACGTCGCGCTCGGACGGACCTTTCCCCCCGCGACCGGCACGCCGAACCAGCTCGCGCCCGAAGGCGAGCGGATTCCCGTCCCCGCCGCGGGGCCGCGCCAGCCGTTCACCGCCCCCGCCCTCGCCGAGCGGCGGCTCGCCAACGGCATGCGCGTCGTCGTCGCCCGCTCGACCAACCTGCCGATCGCCTCCCTAAACATGGTGTTCGGTGGGGGCTCGGCGGCCGATCCCGCCGGACGGCCGGGCGTCGCCAGCATGATGACGGCCCTGGTCGACCAGGGCGGCGCAGGGATGACCGCGCCGCAGATCGCCGCGCGGATCGAATCGCTCGGCGCGCAGATCGGCGGCTCGGCGTCCAACGACAGCAGCATCGCCTTCGTGGCGGCGCCGACCGCGACGATCGGCGAGGCCGGCGCGCTGCTTGCGCAGATCGTCCGCGACCCGGCCTTCGCCCCCGAGGAGCTCGAGCGCGAGCGCCGCCGCGCGCTCGACCGGCTGCGGGTCAACATGCGCGACCCGTCCTTCGTCAGCCAGCGCGTCGCCGCCCGCGCGGTCTACGGGGACGCGCCTTACGGGGCCCCGGCCGGAGGCACGCCCGCCTCGCTGGCCGCGATCGCCCGCGACGACCTCGTCGCCTATCACCGCGACTGGTGGCGCCCGGACAATGCGACCTTGGTCATCACCGGCGCGCTGGACGCCGAGGCCGGCTTCGCGCTGGCCGAGCGCCTGTTCGGCGGCTGGGCGGCGCCGCAGGCCGCTTTGCCGGCGCTCCCCGCCAACCGGGCCGGCGAAGCGCCGGCGCCGCGGGTGATCGTGGTCGACAATCCCGATTCCGACCAGGCGGCGGTGTCGGTGGTGATGCGCGGCATCTCCCGCTCCGACCCCGATTACTACCCTCTCGTCCTCGCGAATTCGGCGCTCGGCGGCTCCTCGACGGCGCGGCTGTTCCAGGAGGTGCGGGTGCGCCGCGCGCTGAGCTACGGCGCCAACAGCAGCCTCGCCGCCTATCGCGACGAGGGCATGCTGGTCGCGACCGCGCAGACCCGGAACAATGCCGCGGCAGAGGTCGCGCAGGTCATGCTAAGCGAGATCCGAAGGCTGAGGCAGGAGCCGCTCGCGGACGACGTCCTCCTCAAGCGGCGCACCCTGCTCGCCGGCAGCTTCGGGCGGCAGGTCGAAACCACGTCCGGACTCGGCGGCTTCCTCGCCAACCTCGCCGTCCAGGGCCTGCCGATGAGCGAATATGCCCGCTATCTGCCGAGCATCGAGGCGGTGACGCCGCAGCAGGTCGCGGCCTCCGTGGCGAGCGAGATCGACCCCGCGCAGGCCAGCATCGTCGTCGTCGGCCGCGCGAGCGAGTTCCTCGAGGCGCTGCGGGCGCAGTTTCCGAACGTGGAGGTGATCCCGTTCGGCGAGCTCGATCTCGGCAACGCGAGCCTGCGCGGCCGCTGAGCGACGGTTCCTCGCTGCGAGCGAAGCTCGTGGGGAGGAGCTCAGGCCGCCTGCGGCACCTCGTAGGCGCGGGCGGCGGCGGAGAGGCGCTCGACGAACTCGGTCACGTGCGCGTCCTCGATGACGAGAGGCGGCAGGACGCGCATCACGTTGTCGCCGGCGGCGACGGTCAGCAGGCCGTGCTCGCGCAAATGGGTGACGAAGGCGCGGCTGTCGGTCTTCATCTTGACGCCGAGCATGAGCCCGAGGCCGCGCACGCTGTCGAACAGATGGTCGTGGTTCGGGATCATCTGCTCGAGCGCCCCGCGCAACCGCTCGCCCATGCGCGAAACGTGGGCGAGGAAGTCGTCGTTGGCGACGACGTCCAGCACCGCCTGGCCGGCGGCCATCGCAAGCGGGTTGCCGCCATAAGTCGAGCCGTGGGTGCCGACGACCATGCCCGCCGCGGCCTTTTCGGTGGCGAGGCAGGCACCCATCGGGAAACCGCCGCCTATGCCCTTGGCGGTGGCGAGGATGTCGGGCTCGATGCCGTAATGCTCGTAGGCGTAGAGCCGGCCGGTGCGGGCGACGCCGCACTGGACCTCGTCGAGCACCAGCATCAGATCGTGCTCGTCGCAGAGCGCGCGCAGGCCCTTCATGAATTCGGCGCCGGCCGGGCGTACGCCGCCCTCGCCCTGCACCGGCTCGACGAGAAAGCCGGCGACATTGTCGGCGATCGCGCCCTTCGCAGCCTCCAGGTTGTCGAACTCCAGCACCTCGAAGCCGGGGAGCAGAGGCTCGAACCCTTCGCGCAGCTTGGCCTGGTCGGTGGCGCTGATCGTGCCGATGGTGCGGCCGTGAAAGGCGTTGCGGAAGGTCAGCAGCACGTTCCGGTGCGCATGGCCCCTGGCATAATGGTATCGCCGCGCGGTCTTGATCGCGCACTCGACCGCCTCCGCGCCCGAATTGGTGAAGAAGACGGTGTCCGCGAAGGTGAGGTCGACCAGGCGCTGCGCCAGCTTCTCGCCCTGCGGCGAGCCGTAGAGGTTGGAGACGTGGATCAGGGTGGCCGCCTGCCGCTGGATCGCCTGGGTGAGGTGGGGATGGCCGTGGCCCAGCAAATTGACCGCGATGCCGCTTGCGAAATCGAGATAGCGCGCGCCGTCCTCGCCGTAGAGATAGACCCCTTCCCCGCGCACCGGCCGGACCGGCGAGCGCGGATAAACGGGCATGAGCGGCGTGATGGCCATGAAGGGCTCCTGATGCGAGAAAGGCGGCCCGTAAAGAGCCGCCTTTCCCTTAGTAAGTGCAGCCTCGCCGCGTCAATCGCGGCGGGCCGCGGCCGTTACCAGCGACGGTTGTCGCGGTCGCGCCGCTCGATGCGGACGCGCTGCTCGAGGTGGTTCACCCGCTGGCGCAGCTGGACGAACTCGCGCTGGTTGATGCCGTTGTGGCTGGCGCGCTGGAGCCGCTGGCGGATATTGGCCGCCTCGCGCCGCAGGCCCTGCGCCTCGCGGTAGGAGATCGTCCGGCGCTGGATGCCGCGGTCGATCTGGTTCTCGGCACGGGCGAGATCGCGGAGCAGCTCGTTGATCGCCTGGCGGTTGACGTTGTGGTGATTGTAGGGACGCTGGATGTTGGGGCGGCCGTACTGCGCAGAGGCCGGAACCGCCAGCGTCATTGTGGCGACGGTGGCGACGGCGGCGGAAATCAGGAACTTACGCATGGCGGTTTCTCCTTCTCGAACCATGCGGCCTTTCTACGACTCGCTAAATGTTTCGGCGCTGAACGGACTCGACAGCGTTCGTTCAGCTGAAGAGCGACTTTCCTGAACGGGCCTAGCGGCGGCTGGTCCGGGTGCGCGGCCGGTCGGCGATCAGGCGTGCGGCGCTGACCCGCGACTGGAGGGCGAGCGCCCAGCCGTGGAGCGCCTGCGCTTCCGACGTCGAGATGCCGTCCTGGCGATAGGCGCGGCCCACCAGCTGCAGCCGCCGGGCATCGCGCCGCAACGCCCGCGCCTCTTCGCGCGAAAGCTGGCCGCTTTCCCGTCCGTCGCGGATGCGGCCGCGTATGTCGCGCATCTCGCGGCCGAAACCGGCGCGGCCGAAGCTGCTGTCGCCGATGAACGGGTTGCCCCTGCTGACCGGCCCGTAATCGTGCGAGCCGACGATCTGCGCGGGAGCGGGCGTCCCGGCGAGCACGAGGGCGATAGGGACGAGGGCGGCGAGGATCAGGCTGCGCATGCGAGGCTCCCGGCTGGATCGGCGAGGCCGATCATCGCTCGCGAAGCTGAACGGCGGCCGAACGTCAGCTCTTGAGCTTCCAGCCGCTGCGCAGCAGCGCGTAGAGCAAGGCGCCGAGCGCGACGTTGATCGCGAGCAGCAGCAGCGCGCCGAACAGAACCGGCGAATCGGCGCGGCCGAGGAAGCCGTAGCGGAAGCCGGAAATGACGTAGAAGAAGGGGTTGGCGTGGCTGACCGCGCGGAAGACCGGGGACAGGCTCTCGATCGAGTAGAAGGTCCCGGACAGCAGCGACAAAGGCGCGACGACGAAATTCGTCACCGCCGCCGCATGATCGAACTTCTCCGCCCAGACCGAGGTGGCGAGGCCGAGGAAGCCGAGCATCATGCTCCCCATCAGGGCGAACCAGAAGACCGCCCAGAGATGCCGCGGCGCGACGTCCACTCCCGGCCAGAGCAGCATCGCCGCCCAGACCGCGAAGCCGACCAGGAAGGCGCGCGTGACGGCGGCGCCGATCAGACCCGCCATCAGCTCGCCGGTCGAGAGCGGGGGCATCAGATAATCGACGATGGTGCCCTGGATCTTGCCGACCAGCAGGGAGAAGCTCGAATTGGCGAAGCTGTTCTGCAGCATGCCCATCACGATCAGGCCGGGAGCGATGAAATCGGCGAACGGCGCCCCGAGCACGGTGCGGCCCTCGCGGCCCAAAGCGACCGTGAAGATGACAAGGAACAGCATCGTGGTGACGGCCGGCGCCCAGATCGTCTGCAGCTGGACCTTGAAGAAGCGCCGCACCTCCTTCACATAGAGGGTGTTGAGGCCGCCCCAGTTCACGTTCCGGATCACCGGGACCCCGGGACCGGTCCGAACCCAATTCGAAGGCCGGTCGTTCATGGCGCCGTCGCTAGTCGCGTACGTCGTGAGCTGCAAGGCGCGAGACGAGCAGGTGAAATGACGATGTCCTGGACCGACGAACGGATCGACCGCCTCAAGGACCTCTGGACGCGGGGGATGACCGCGAGCCAGATCGCCGACGAGCTCGGCGGCGTGAGCCGCAACGCGGTGATCGGCAAGGCGCATCGGCTCGGCCTCCAGGCGCGGCCCTCGCCGGTGAAGCCGAACGAGCATGAGGACGAGGAGATTCAGGCTGCGGGGACGCCGGAGCCCAAGGCGGGCCCGGCCCCCGAAGCCGCAAGCGCGGCCGCGGCCGAGCCCGCCCCTTGGGACGAAGCTCCCGCGGACGAGACCGCAGAAGCCACCGCCGAGCCGCGCGCGACACCCGCCCCCGCCGAACCGTCCCAGCCCCAGGTCCGCTCGATCGGCCCCGGCGGCTTCCTGCGCCAGGGGCCGGGGGACCAGCAGCCGCCGATCCCACCCGCCCCGCCGCGTCGGCTGGTCCCGGCCAAGCCGAGCCCCGAGATCGCCGACAAGACCAGCCTGCTCGACCTCAACGAGCGCATCTGCAAATGGCCGATCGGCCATCCCGGCGAGCCCGACTTCCATTTTTGCGGCAAGCCCAGCAATCCGGGCTTCCCCTATTGCGTCGAGCATTGCGGAGTCGCCTATCAGGCGCAGCTCCCGCGCCGCGACCGCCGCCCGCCGCCGCCTTTGCCCTTCGGCGGCCCGCGCATCCGCTAGCGGCCGGGCCGGGCGATGGGCCTGTTCCTGGTCTGGCACGACCCGGAGCGGGCGATCGAGCCGGAGCTCCTGCTCGCGCTCGACCGCTTCGAGCTGCGTCCCGGCCTGATGCTCGTCGAGAGCGAGGATGCGCTGTCGCCGCTCTACCACCGGATCAAGTGGGCGCTCCCCGGCGGCACCGTCCTTCTCGTCGCACCTCTTGCCGCGGCGCCCAAGTTCAAGCGGATGGACGCGGGCGCGCTGGCATGGCTGCGCGCGCGCCGCCGGGCGGGAAGCGAAGGGAATGCGGCGCCGACTCCCGTTTCGGGCACGTAACCCAGGTTAGCGACTTTTCGAGGAACGGCGCGAGCATGGCCGACGTTGTTCCTCAGACTGATCGGCGGCTTCCAAGTCGCTGATCGGCTTGTACAATCTTGGAGTTACGCAACTCAAATGTCCGCCGACGAACTCGCCTATTTCGAAAGCCGGGCCGAAGCCGAAATCGCACTCGCCCAACAAGCGGGTCATGCACGCGCGGTGAAGGCGCATTACGAATTGGCCTCGGCCTATCTCGACCGCATCCACGGCGACACGCCGGTAGCCGGACCGAACGTCCTAACCCTCTAGCGAAGCCGGCCCCGGCGCATCGACGCCGGGGCCGGAAGTTGACGAACTGGACGAAGTGGACGCGATCAGGCCGCGCTGCGGGCCTGCTCGCCGCCATTGTCGTTGCCGCTCGAACGCTCGGCATGGCCATCGATCTGCTGCTGCTCCTGCGAGCCGCCGTTGATCGAGACCTTGCGCGGCTTCATCTCCTCGGGGATCTCGCGGACGAGGTCGATCGCGAGGATGCCGTCGCGGAGGTCGGCGTTCTTCACCTGGACATAGTCGGCGAGGCCGAACCGGCGCTCGAAGGCGCGGGTGGCGATCCCGCGGTGGATGAAATGACGGTCATTGTCCTCGCGCTTGCGGCCCGAGACGATCAGCAAATTCTGCTGCGCGGTGATGTCGATCTCGTCGGAGCCGAAGCCGGCGACGGCGAGGGTGATGCGATATTCGTCGTCGCTGACCTGCTCGAGATCGAAGGGCGGATAATTGTCGCCGGGCGCGGCGGCGCTGCCGCTCTCGAGCATGTCGAACAGCCGGTCGAAGCCGACCGTCGAACGGCGGTAGGGGGTAAAATCGAAATTGGTCCTCATATTGTCCTCCATCGAGCAACATTGGAAGCCGGGGGCGCACGCCGAGGAAGCGCACGCCCTTGCGGCCGTGCCGGGCCCCGAAGGCACCCGGCTGCGCCCTATATGGTTTGGCATCGCCACCGTTCAAGGCCATCTGGTTCGATAATTTGGAAATGCAGGCGCCGCGAGCGAGGCTCAGGGCGTATCCGGCATTGAGCAGTAAGTTACTGACAAACCTGTCTAATTATTGTATGAGCGGGGATGACCCAGATCCACCGCCTGATCGCCCTCGTGCTTTTCGCCTTCGCAGTGCCAGCCGGCGCGGCAGAATGGCATCGCGCCGCCACCGCCCATTTCGAGATCTATGCCGACGACGATGCGGCGGAGGTTCGCGCGCGAGCCGAGCGGTTGGAACGGTTCGATGCCGTCCTGCGCCTGGTCAGCGGGATCAATCCCGACCAGGAGACCCGGCCGATCACCGTCTTCTTCGTCCGCGACGTCGAGACGATCCGACGGATGCTGGGCCCCGCGTTTCGCAATGCCGCCGGCTTCTATTCGCCCCGCACCGCCGGCTCGCTGATCGTCGCGCCCGGCCGCACGTCCTGGAATCAGGAGGGTGCGATGACTTCGGAGACGGTGCTGCTCCACGAATATGCCCACCATTTCCTGCTCCAGAACTTCGCCGCCGCCTACCCGCCCTGGTTCGTCGAGGGCTTCGCCGAATTCTACGCGACGAGCGTTTTCAATCGCGACGGCAGCGTCACTATCGGCGGCATCCCGCTCTTTCGCGTACCGAACCTCAGGGCCAGCGAAGGCATCAGCGCGGAGGACCTTCTCACCACCGGCGCGATCGACCCGCGCAGCCGCACGCTCGAGAATTTTTACGCGCGCAGCTGGCTGCTCGTCCATTATCTGAGCTTCAGCTCGAGCCGCGCGGGTCAGCGCGCGCGCTATATCGCCGCGATCGAGCAGGGCCAGCCGCTGGAGGCGGCGGCGCAGAGCGCGTTCGGCGACCTCCGCGCCTTCAACGCGGAGCTGCGGCGCTATATCGACAGCCCGATTGCGACCGCGACGGTCGCAGCCTCATCCCTCCCCGTCCCCGCCGTCACCGTCGCGCAATTGTCGTCCGCCGAAGCGGCCTTGATCCCACTTCGCATCGAGCTGATGCGCGGCGTCGCGGACGAGCGCAAGGCCGCCTTCGCCGCCCAGGTTCGCGCCGTCGCCGCCGGCTTCCCGGCCGATCCGAACGCGCTGTTCGTGCTTGCCGAGGCGGAAGGAATCGCCGGCCGCCCGGACGCTTCGGACGAGGCCGCCGACGCTTTGCTCGCGCTCGTCCCGAATCATGCCCGGGCGCTGCTGCGCAAGGCCAGGAATCTCGAAGCGCGCACGGGCGCCGCCGGCCGTATCGCGGCGCGGCCCCTGATCGTGCGCGCGAACCGCGCCGATCCGCGCGACCCTCTCCCGCTGCTCGCTTATTACCGCTCGTTTCGCGCGGCCGGTCAGCCCGCGGCGCCGGAAATGGCTCTTGACGGGCTGCTGCTCGCGGTCCAGCTGGCGCCGCAGGTCGGCGACCTCCGCCTTGTCGTCGGTGCCGCCTTGCTCAAGGCCGGGGAGATCGACGCCGCCGAACGCGTGCTGCGCCCGGCGGCTTATGCGCCTCACGGCGGCAGCCCCGCGGAGCAGGCGCAAGCGCTGCTGGTCATCCTCGCCGCCGCGCGCGCCGACGCAGCCGCTCTGCCGGCCGCCGCTGCGGCGGCCGAGCGCATCCTCGTCCAGCGCCTCGATCCCGCATGATCACCCAGCGGTCTAGAGGCGCCGGCGCAGCCTCAGGACGGCTTCCACCTCGCGGCCTTGCCGCAGGAGCAGCAGCCGGCGGCTCGCGCCGTCTTCGCGAAGCGCCGCGCGCACCGCCTCGAGCGTCGTCCCGGCAGCGGGCCTGCCGTCGACGGCGAGCAGGCGGTCGCCCTCGCGGACGCCCGCTTCCGCCGCCGCGCTGCCCGGGGCGACGCTCGCCGCCATGAAGCCGCCGTCCGGTGCCAGGAGCAAGGCGATCCCGCTCATGTCCGCCTCGAACGATGCCCCCGCGCCCTCGCCGGGCGCGAGGCGGATGACTCGCCCCGCATAGTCGATCGTGACCCGATAGCGGCGCAGCAGCTCGCCCCCGATCCTGCCTGCGGATTCGGCGCGGACGCCGGCGCCCTGCGCCAGAGCGAGCGATACGATCGGCCGCGCGACGCCGATCGGGCCGAAGCGCAGGGCGTCGATCCGCGCCAGCCGCGCCTCGGTCGCGCCGCCGACGCCGCGGGTCACGGCGGCGAGGGTCGGGCCCGCGCGCGCGACCAGATTGTGCTCCGCGACGAACCTGCCGTTGAGGCTGAGCGCGCCGCCAAAGCCCGTGTCGAGATGGAGCAAGGCCGGGATCGCGGCGCCGCCGACGGCCAGGCTGGCCTGCAGATAGGGCTTGCGGTCGATCAGGCGGACGGCGATCGAATCTCCGGCGGGGGGCGCCCGGCCGCGCGGATAGAGGCGGAGCAGGCGCGCGCCATAATCGATCTCGACCGCGAAGGCGTCGAACAAATCGTAGCCGATCACGCCCTCGAAGCGTCGCCCGGTGCCGCTGAAGACTGGGCCGAACAGAAGCTCCGCGGGCGCCGAGATGCCGCGGCCCACCGGCAGCGCCAGAGTCCCGATGCGGAGCGTCGCGGGGGCGACGTAGCGACCGCGGATACGGCCGCTGCCGGTGCCGGTGATGCCGACGCGGCCGGAGGTGCGAAGGCCCGCCTCGGCGACCAGCTCGGCGGTGTAATGGGTGAGCTGCGCGCCCGTATCGAGCAGGAACCGCCGGTGGGCGAAGCCGGGGCCGGCAACGTCCAGATAGATGCGGTTGTCGTAGAGCTCGAACGGAATGACGTGGGACGGGGCCTGGGCCTGCGCGTGCGCGGGAAACGCCCAGGCGAGCAGCGCGAACAGGACGATCAGGAAACGCTCCATGGGGCGATCCTAGCGGGTCGAGGCCGGGCTAGCGAGGCGGCGCGAGGCGCTTGGCGCGGTCCTTCCCCTCCATTATGGGAGGGCAGGCGTGCAGCCCTCCCCGGGCGGCATGGGGAGGAGAAACATGATGCGTATCCTGATCGGGCTTCCGCTGCTTGCGCTGGCGGCGTGCAACGTCGAGAACGACGCGGCCAACGACCAGATGACCCTGACCTACAATCAGGAGCGGATCGAGGAGGGCGTTTCCGACGTCGCCAACGCCACCGAGGACGCCGCCTCCAGCATCGGCAACGTCGCCGCTTCGACCGGGCAGGCGATTCGCAACGAGGTCGGCGACATCGACATCGACGTGAACGTCGACCGCAACCGCTCGGGCAACGCCAACTGAGCCGGCGCCAGGCGAAGCGAGGGCGGCGATGCGAATGATCGGAGCGGCGCTGGCCGGCGTCGCGATGCTGGCCGGCGCGGACGAGGCGCGCGCCGAGGACTGGCGCGCGATGTGGACGAGCCATCACGACATCGTGTTCGTCGACGCCGACAGCGTCCGGCGCCGTGCCGACGGGCGGATCGCCTTCCGGGCCCGTCACCGGCTCGGCGAAAACGATTCCAACCGCGATTTCGGCTACGACCGGATCGACGTCGCGGTCTCGGGGCGCTGCACGCCGGAGATGGCCGACGGACGGCCGGCCGCGAGCAGGCGCGCTTATTTCCTGCGCGGCCGGCCGGTCGCGACACCGGACTGGCGCGACGAGGAGGTGGGGCAGGATGCCGGCTGGATCGCCATCATGGTGTGCAACGGCACGATCGGCCACCGCAGCTTTTCGGACCTCGACGCGGCGATGGCCGAATATGCCGGGCACGACACGCTGGAGCGCCTCGCCGCCTATCGCTCTCCCGAGGTCGAGCTGACCGGCAGGGTCGTCCAGGGATTCGAGAGGAACTCGGTGTCGCTTTGCGGCAGCGAGGCCGGCTGCACCGAGGGGACCGTGACCGAAACCTGCTGGCTGGAGGGCAATATCAGCGTGCCCACGCCCGCCGGAGCGCCGGAATGGGTCGATGGCGGCCCGCGCCGCGACAGCGCCGACCTTTCCTTCCGCGGCCGCATCCACCGTTCGCGAACGCGCGGCGGCTTCGGCCACATGGGGGCCTTTTCCTGCCTGGTCGAGGCGACCGGTCCCGCCCGCCCTGCCACGATCGTTTGGCGGATGCAGGTCGATGAGGGCCCTCCGGGGCGCCGGCCCGAAGCTGTGGCCGCACATGCCGCGTTCGCGGAGACGGTCGCTTCGGGGGGCCGGATCGAACTTGCCTCCGGCTTGCGGCGCTGGGCGATCGACGAGGTCACGCCGGCTGCGAGCACCGGCGGGGGCGGAGGCACCTGCTATTCGCTGCCCCGCTTCGGCGGCAATTATCTGCAAGGGAATGCCCCGGCGATCGGCTGGCCGCTGGTCCGCGGCATCGAGCGGGATGGCTCGAGGATCGTGATCGTCACGACCGGCTACGACGAGTCGCTGGAGTTCCATCTTCCGACGCCGGCAGCGGCGCAGGCCGCCGCTTCCTTCGCCGAGCGCGCGATCGCCGGCCGGCTCCGGAGCGTCGCCCAGCAGGGCCGCGAGGTGGTCCTGCACCGTGCCGACGGCCGCCGGGAGCGGATCCGCTTCGCCGACGCCGCCGCCGCCATCCAGGCCGCGGGCATGGCCAACAAGCTGCGCGCGGCCGAGATCGCCGAAGTGAAGCTCGAAGGAAACCGGGTGCTGGCCCTGCCGATCAACCGCATCGCCCTCACCTTCCCCGGCGAGGCGCGCGCCATCACCGCCCTTCCGCTCATGGAAGCGCTCCGCGCCGCCTGCCGCACGACGAACCCCGCCGGCTGAAGCATTGCTCAGCGATTGCTCAGCCTTCGCTCATGACGCTCACCGCTCTGCCCTGCCAGCAAGGCGGCGTCGTTCACCGAAGGAGGCCGAGGCGATGGCGGAATTATTGGAAACGAGGTCGCGCGGTTTTCCATGGCGGCTGCTCGGCTGGGGCACGGCGGCGGCGCTGCTGGTGCTGCCGCTGGTCGCGATGCAGTTCACCGACGAGGTGAACTGGTCGCCGCTCGACTTCGTCTTCGCCGGCCTGCTGTTCGGCAGCGTCGGCCTCGCCTTCGAGATGACGGTGCGAAAGACCGGCAACTTCGCCTATCGCGGCGGCGTGGCGGTCACCCTCGCCGCGGCCTTCCTCACGGTTTGGGTGAACGGCGCCGTCGGCATGATCGGCTCGGAGGACAATCCCTACAACCTGCTGTTCCTGGCGGTGGTCATGCTCGCCTTGTTCGGCGCGATCATCGCTCGCTTCCGGCCTGCCGGCATGGCGCTCGCCTCGCTCCTCGCCGCGGTCGCGCAGGCCGGACTCGGCCTCGGCGGCCTCCCGGCGGACCCGCGCGGCGGCGTCTTCAGCACCGGCTTCGCCCTCCTCTGGCTCCTCGCCGCCGCGCTCTTCCGCAACGCCGCCAGACCGTAGACGCGCACAACTTCAAGGCGCGGCGATTTCGACGTCCGATAGGCCGGCCGCGGCCCCGGCGAGCTTTCGGTCGAAGCTCATGAAAACGCTGCAGCCCTGCGCCCGTCCGAGATGCAATGCCTCGGCGAAGTCGAGACCCTGCTCCGCCCAGTCCAGCGCGCGGGCGGCCAGCGGCGGGTCCTCGAGCGTCACGCCCGGGAGGCCGGCGAAGCCTCGCAGCGCCTCCACGATTGGCCCGGCCGCGAGGCCATAGCCGCTCCGCAATACCCATTCGGTCTCCAGCAGTACCGACGTCGCGACGAAAATGTCGCCGGCCTCGACGAGCCTGCCGGCCCTTGCCGCCTGAGCGCGATCGTCGCCCGTCAGGAAGCGGACGAGGACATTGGTGTCAATCGCGCGCACGCCGCTGCGCCTCGGCCGCGACGGCCTCATTCATCTCCTCGACCGTCATCGCCTTGCCGGCGACAGGCAGCGAGCCGAACACCGCGCCGATTTCGGTCGGGACGAACAGAGGGGCGGCCTTGAGCAGCACGCCCTCTTCGGTATCTTCGACGATCAGCTTCGTCCCCGCGTCCCACCGGCGATGCTTGCGGACGGCCTTGGGCAGGATCACCTGCCCCTTGGTGGAAACCGTGGTCGTCGATTTTTCGGCTCGCGCCAACGCCTCATCCTTTCGTAAGACGAAGGTAAGATAGCAAAGCGGCGCAGCTTCGGCAACATCGAGCTGTGGATAGAAAGGGCCTCAACCTTGCCCGCGGGACTCCCGGCCTCCTATACCTGCGGTCATGACAGATCTGTTCGCGTCCTCCGCCGCCGCTGCCGGCGATTACGACGCCCGTTCGATCGAGGTGCTCGAAGGGCTGGAGCCGGTCCGCCGGCGTCCGGGAATGTATATCGGCGGCACCGACGAGCGGGCGCTGCACCATCTCGCGGCCGAAGTGCTCGACAATTCGATGGACGAGGCCGTCGCCGGCTTCGCGACCCGGATCGAGGTGACGCTCGAGTCCGGCAACAGGCTGACGGTCGCCGACAACGGCCGCGGCATCCCGATCGACGAGCATCCCAAATATCCGGGCAAGTCGGCGCTCGAGGTGATCCTCACCATGCTGCATTCGGGCGGCAAGTTCAGCCACAAGGCCTATGCGACGTCGGGGGGGCTTCACGGCGTCGGCGTCAGCGTCGTCAACGCGCTTTCGACCGACACCGTCGTCGAGGTCGCGCGCAACAAGGAGCTCTATCGCCAGACCTTCTCGCGCGGCGTGCCCACCTCGAAGCTCGAGCTTCTGGGGCCGACGCAGAACCGGCGCGGCACCACCCTCTCCTTCGTGCCCGACGCCGAGATTTTCGGGGCCGAGGCGCGGTTCAAGCCGGCCCGGCTGTACCGGCTCGCCCGCTCCAAGGCCTATCTGTTCGCCGGAGTGGAGATACGCTGGAAATGCGATCCCTCGCTGATCTCGGACGAGACACCGGCCGAGGCGGCGTTCCAGTTTCCGGGCGGCCTCTCGGACCATCTCAGGGAGCAGATCGGCGCCCGCGAATGCGCCACCAGCGATTTCTTCAGCGGCCGCCAGGCCTTTCCGGGTGAGCAGGGCTCGGTCGAATGGGCGGTGGCCTGGCCGCTCTGGTCGGAAGGGGGCTCCTCCTTCTACTGCAACACCATCCCGACGCCGGACGGGGGCACCCACGAGCAGGGCTTCCGGACCGCGCTCGCCCGCGGCATCCGCGCCTTCGCCGATCTGGTCGGCCAGAAGAAGGCCAGGGACATCCAGGCCGAGGACGTGGTCGGCGGCGCCGAGATCATGCTCTCGGTGTTCGTCCGCGACCCCCAGTTCCAGAGCCAGACCAAGGACCGGCTGACCAGCCCGGACGCGGCGCGGCTGGTCGAGGCGGCGGTGAGGGACCATTTCGACCATTATCTCGCCGACCATATGGACCGCGGGCGCGCCTTGCTCGGCTTCGTCCTCGACCGGATGGACGAGCGCCTCAAGCGCCGCGCCGAGCGCGAGGTCAAGCGCAAGACCGCGACCAGCGGCCGCAAGCTTCGCCTGCCCGGCAAGCTCACCGATTGCGCCAACGACGATCCGGCCGGGACGGAATTGTTCATCGTCGAGGGCGACAGCGCGGGCGGCTCGGCCAAGCAGGCGCGCGATCGCAAGACCCAGGCGATCCTCCCCATCCGCGGCAAGATCCTGAACGTCGCCTCGGCCACCGCCGACAAGATCCGCGGCAACCAGGAGATCGCCGATCTCACCCTCGCGCTCGGCTGCGGGGCGCGGGAGCGCTGCAACCCGGACGACCTTCGCTACGAGCGCGTGGTGATCATGACCGACGCCGACGTCGACGGCGCCCATATCGCGACCCTGCTGATGACTTTCTTCTTCCAGGAGATGCCGGAGCTGGTCCGCCGCGGCCATCTCTTCCTCGCCCAGCCGCCGCTCTACCGCCTCGCCGCCGGCGGGACGGTGGCCTATGCGCGCGACGACGGCCACCGCGCCGAGCTCGAGCGCACGCTCTTCAAAGGCAAGAAGGTCGACGTCTCCCGCTTCAAGGGCCTGGGCGAGATGAACCCCCAGCAGCTTCGCGAGACCACCATGGACCCGAAGACGCGCGCCTTGATCCGGATCACGCTGCCGCAGGAATATGAGGAGCGCGCCGGCGTGCGGGACCTCGTCGACCGCCTGATGGGGCGCAACCCGGAGCATCGCTTCGCCTTCATCCAGAGCCACGCCGCCGATGTGGACGAGGAAGCGATCGACGCATGAGCGACCGCCCCGGCCCGTTCGACTTCGCCGGCCAGAAGGCGCGGAACCGGAGGCTCTGGGAGGAGACCGGCTGGGACGAGATCGCCGCCTTCATCGGCCCGAATGCGGAAAGCTTCCACGGCGCCTGGGAAGCGACGCGGGCGAAGAATGCGGGAGGCCGGGGCGGCATCGCCTTCGCTTTCTGCTGGCCGGCCCTCCTGTTCGGCTTCGCCTGGTTCCTCTACCGCAAGATGTGGGCCTTCGGGCTGCTCCTGCTCGTCCTCCCGGTCGCTCTCGGCTACGTGTTCGAAACCCCCGGCGGCACGATCGGAATGCTGGTCGCGATGTCGCTGTTCGCCAAGAGCCTCTACGTCCAGTACGCCTTGCCGAAGATCGAGGACGCCCGCGCCGGTGGCGGCGGTGAGGATGCCGTGCGTGCCGCGGGCGGAGTCTCTCTGCTGGGCGGGGCGATCGGGGGCGCGATTCTGGCCGCAAGCGCCGCCGTGACCGTGCATCTGTTCATGACCGGCGCGTTGTGAGCCGTCGGCGCCAGCCGCTGCACCCGATCCGCCAGGGCTGGACGGTGAAGCGCGCGACCGGGATCGGCGTCGTCGCTGGATTCGCCGCTTTGGTGCTCGGCCTGTTCGCGCCGGGCTGGCCGGCCGCGCTCCGCCTCCCCTTCCTGCTGCTGTGCGGCGTCGCGGCCGTCTGCGGCCTCTCGATCCTGTGGATCACCGCCGTCGACCGCCTCCGCTACGGCCGCCGGGGAGAGCGGCTGGTGCCCTTGAGGGTGTTCGACGTCGCCCTGGCGCTCGGACTGGCGGTCCCGTCGCTCTGGGCGCTGGGAGTCTTCGGAGACCGGTGAACGACACCCAAAGCGTCCTTCGAGACGCCGGTTCGACAGGCTCACCGGCTCCTCAGGACGAACGGGAAGGTCGTTCTCCGGTCTTTCCGTTCGTCCTGAGGAGGGGCTGAGCGAAGGCGAAGACCCGTCTCGAAGGACGTCAGCCCCCCACGTCCTCGCCTTGCTCCGCCAGCGCCGCCTCGATCATGCGCTGCCAGGTGGCGAGATCGCCCGCTTCGGCCATGGCCGGGTCCGGCTCGCGCAGGGTCTTCAGGATCGAGATCGCATCCTCGCGATAGTCGCGCCAGATCGCGTCGACCCGGTCGCCCGCCGAAGGATCGTTGCCGTCCGCGTTGACGCTGACGATCCGGCCGGCGATGACGCGGGCGATCCGCTCGATGAGGCTGGTGGTCGAAACCGGCATGGGTCGGGACTCCCTGTATTCTTCCACCCCTGTAACGGCGAAGCCGGCCGGTGGTTGCGTCAGGAGCCCGGCGCGGGCTCCGGCGCCCAGGCCGGGTCCCACTCCCGGCAGAGAGCGCGCGCGGCGGCGTCGAGCGCGGCCGGGTCCGCGCAGCGGCGCTGCGCCTCGCGGCGGGGGATCATGTCGATCGGCTCGATCGAGGAGTCGCGGCGGGCGACCAGAATACCGAGTTGCCGGTAATGGCCGCGCCAGTCGTCGGTCGCGCGGACGGTCTCGCTGTCCGGCGCGAGGGTCTCGATCGGGGTCGCCGCGATCATCGCCGCGGCCTCCTCGAACCGGCCGAGCTCGCGCAGGGCGTTGACGATGCGGGAGCGAACCGCGAGCGTTTCGAGGTCGCGCGGCTCTCCCAGAGCCGCGCCGCGCTGGACCAGCTCCTCCAGATAGCGCCGCCGCAGCGCCGGCACCTCCTCGGCCTGCCAGCTCGCCTGGACCAGGGCCCAGAGGTAATGCGTCGCCGGCGCGCCCATCCGCTCCATCAGCCAGGAGGCGCGGTAATAAGAGGTGTCGCCGCTCCGCCGCAGCGCCTGATATTCGGGCGAAGCGACGAGCGGGCGCAGCCGCGCTACCTCCGCGTCGCTGAACGCGCGATACATGACCAGGCCGTTGTCCGGGCATTCCGGCAGAGCGAGCGGGAAGTGCCAGCTTCCGAACGGCCGTCCGTCCGGGCGGGCGCCCCAGGTGGTGTAGGAGGCGGTGGTGGCATATTCGAACGACTGCCCGCCGATCGGGCAGGTCGCGCGCTGGCTCACCGGAATGCCCGCTTCCCCCGCAGCGGGGTATGCCAGCGCGAGCAACGTACAGGCGACAAGACCGATTCTCACGACGTCCCTCCTCCAGCGACACGCCAGCCTAGCCTTCGCCGGCGGCGCTTGCCAGCGCCCTCGGGACGCATAGATTGCCGGCCGGAGGAATAAAGATGAACCGCCTGCTGCTCGCTCTTGCCGCCCTGCTCGGCCTCGTCTCTCCCGCGGCGCCGGCGGCGGCGCAGCAGCCCTCGCCGGAGCTCGCACGCCGCGCGGCCGAGCTCGTCCCCTTCTTCCGCGGCGAGGGCGATCCGGCCGCCTTGTTCTCACCGCGCTTCCTCGCGGCCGTGCCCCGGCCCCAACTCGACGCGGTGACCGCCCAGATCCGCAGTGCGCACGGCGCGGTCCGCCGCCTCGTCCGGGTCGAGCCGTCCTCCGCGGCCGCGGGCGTCGTGCTGCTCGAATTCGAGCGCGCGACCCTGCGCTTCAACATGACGCTGGAGCCCAACGCTCCGCACCGGATCGACGGGCTGCTGCTGGTCGGCACCGACGTGCCCGGCGACAGCCTTTCCGCGATCGTCGAGGAACTGCGCCGCCTGCCCGGCGCGGTCTCGTTCGCGGCCGCGCGCCTCGGCGACCGACCCGCCATTCTCGCCGAGCACGATGCCGAGCGGCCGCTCGCGATCGGATCGGCGTTCAAACTGTTCATCCTCGCCGAGCTCGACCGCTCGATCCGTTCCGGCGAACGGCGCTGGACGGACGTCGTCCGCGCCGAGCGCCGCGCGCCCTCCGGCCCGCTGCAATATTGGCCGCGCGCCGCACCCGTGACCCTCCACACCCTTGCTTCGCTGATGATCTCGCAGAGCGACAACAGCGCCACCGACAGCCTCCTCCACGTCGTCGGGCGCGAACGGGTCGAAGCCCTGATGCCGGCGCTCGGCCTTCGCGCGCCGGAGCGCAACCGCCCCTTCCTCTCGACCCTCGAAGCCTTCCTGCTGAAGACGGCGCAGGATGAGCTGCTCCAGTCCTGGCTGCGCGGCAACGAGGCGGAGCGGCGGGGAATCCTGGCCGGCCGCCTCGCGACCATGGGCATTGCCGACATCGACGGGTCGCGGATCGGCGCGGCGCCCGCGCAGATCGACACGATCGAATGGTTCGCCTCGGCCGGCGACCTCGTCCGCACGATGGACTGGCTCCGGCGCAACGGCAGCGACGAGACCCGCGATATTCTGGCGATCAACCCGGGGCTCGGCCGCACCCTCACCGCCGAGTTCGCCTATCTGGGCTACAAGGGCGGCTCGGAGCCGGGCGTGATCAACATGACCTTCCTCGTCCAGAGCCGCGCCGGCACCTGGCACGCGGTCGCGGGCAGCTGGAACAATCCCGCCGCCGCGGTCGAGGACGCGCGCTTCCTCGCGCTGATGACCCGCGCCGTCCAGCTCGTCCGCTAGCTCGGGACCGGCGGGGCGACCAGCGGGAAGCGGGGGATCGTGATCGGGAAGCGGGCGCCGTCGGCGGCGACCATCTGATATTCGCCCTCCATCGATCCGGTCGGCGTGGTCAGCGGGCAGCCGGAGACGTAATCGAACGAGCCGCCCGGCTCGATCAGCGGCTGCTCGCCGACCACGCCGTCGCCCTGGACGACATGGGTGGCGCCGCGGCCGTCGGAGATCGTCCATTCGCGGCTGACCAGCTGCACCGTCTTGCGCCCGCCATTTTCGATGCGGATGTGATAGGCCCAGAACCAGCGGCCCTTGCCCGGCTCCGACTGCTCGGGAAGGTAGCTCACCGAAACGCGGACGGTGATGCCGTTGGTGGTGGCGGCGTGGGGGAAGAATTCTTTCACACCCGCGGCTTCTCTACGTCTCGCCGCCCGAGGTCAACCGGCCGCGCCGCCGCCGGCTTGGCGCTCAAACCTACGACCCGGCGAAGTCAGTTTGGAACATGCTCAGCAACTTCCACGAAAGTCCCACAACTTTCCAGACAATACAGACAATGCTATGGTTAACGACTCGGGAAATCGGGGAGGAAGACTATGGCACGCAAGATCGAAAGCGGGATCTCGGCAGCTGACTTCGAATCGCGACGCCGGGAAATTGCTCTGGGGATGCTGGCACAGAGCGAACGCTTCATGGATTTAGACAATCAAATCAATGAGAATTTCGTCAGGATTACCGGCGCGATCGCGGACTTTTTCGCCGAACGTCCCGACGCCCTGCGGTCGGGTCTCGACGCCGGCTCGCGCCTCGGCGACGAGGCCGGCGAGATGGCGGCGGGAGGGTTCGAAGGGAGCGGCGTGATCGACACGGTGCTCGGGACGATTGGGGACGTGCTCAAGGGCGAGAAGGAGTTCATCCAGCGGATCGTCTCGCGGATTCTCGGCCTCTGATCTACCTGCTCGGACGCGAGGAGCGGCGGCAGCTCGTCGGCGAGGCCGCGGCCGCGCGGCCGAAGGAGGCGTGCGGGCTGCTCTTCGGCGCGTTGCGGACGCGGCTGTTCCTGCGCCTCGTTCCGACCGGCGGCGCGCGCAACGGCCCGGTGTCCTTCGCGATCGACGCCGCCGAAATCGCCGGGGAGACAGCGCTGAGGCGGGCGCGCGGCGAGGTGCTGCTCGGCTGCTACCACTCCCACATCCGCGCGCCGGCGCGTCCGACCAGAGGCGACCGGCGCGGCGCCGCCGGGCGCGGCGGCCTGTGGCTGATTTACTCCCTCCCCGCCCGCGACGCAGCCCTGTTCGAATGGACCGGAGCGGACTTCACCCGGCGAGCACTTTATTTCGTCTGAGCATCGGCGGGGCCGCGCGCCGCCCCCAGGATCGCCGTCATCGCTCGCCTGCGATCCGCTTCAGCCGGTCGACCAGCCGCTCGCGGGCAGCGAGGATGTCCGCCTGACGCTCGATCAGCAGGTTGCGGGCGAGGAAATGGCCGGTGAGGCGCAACCCGTCCCGTATCTCCGCCCATCCGGGCGACCCGCTGCCGCCCGCAAGATAGGGCGGAAGCGCCAGCAGGCGGTCGCGATACGCGCCCGCGCCGGCGCGGCTCACCGCGCGTCCGCTCTTCGGGCTGACGAAGGCGAGGTCCCGGCGCGCGCCGGTGGCGGCGCATTCGGAGAGATCGAGGCCGAAGCCGAGCTCGGCGAGCAGGAGCAGCTCGTAGCGGACCAAGGCCGCCGCCCAGCCGCGCGCGCTCGGGGCCGCCTCGATCGCGCCGAGCAGCCCCTCCAGCGCCTCGTAGAGCCGAGGATAGGCCTGGCCTTCCGGAAGCGCGGCGGCGGTGAGCGCCGAGGCCCAGTCGATCCCCGCCGCGGCCAGAGCTTCCGAAAGCAGGTGCGCGCGGCTGTGCGCAAGCTCCACCGACAGCTGGGCGAGCTGCTCGTCGGTGCGGGCGCGATATTCGGCCTGGACGAGGTTGCCCGGGACGAGCACCGGCCGCAGCCGCCGCGAATTGCCGCCGCGCACGAAGCCCGGCTGGACCCCGTCGTCCGGCGTCAGCGCCCGCACGATCGCGCCATGCTCGCCGTGCGGGCGGACAGCGATCACGATGGCGCGCGTCAGGAGCCGCATCGCCTTAGCCTAACAGCGCCGGCCCCGCCTGCCCACCGGCTGGCAATTGCCCGCGACCCGGCCTAGACCTCGCAGGAGACGCCCGCCGCGACGCGGGGCCTTGGGGACTGGAACTGCCGATGGAGCCTTCGACCGGAAAGAGCGGCCATATCCGCCTCACCTCGCATCCGGGGTCGCGCCGGCCGCCGCGCTTCCCGATCGATTGGGGCGCCGCGACCGCGCAGGAGCGCGGCCCGGTGGTCGCCACCGTCAATTCCGCCTCGGACCGCAACGCGATCGGCGCGCATGGCGGCTCCTATTCGGTCTACCGCGCGCTCGCGATCTCGGCCGGGGCGATGGACCCGCAGGCGCGGCCCGACCTCCACGACACCGCGCCGGTCTGCGAGATCGGCCCGCATCCGCAATGGGGCGATCCCGGCAAGATCGTCTCGCTCGACCCCTGGGGCCACCGGGTGGCGCAGGATTTCGCGGAGCTGATCGCTGAGGGCGTCGACATCCGCCCGTCGATCGCGATCACCAAGGCGCGGCTGACCTTGCACGAGATCCGCGACGCGATCGCCGCGGGCCGGCTCGAAGTCGACGGCGAGATCGTCCACGATGCGGGCGACGTCTCGGTCACCAAGATCGCCGTCGATCCGGTGTGGTGGCTGCCCGGCGTCGCCGAGCGCTTCGGGGTGGCCGAGACCGGCCTCAGGCGCTGCCTGTTCGAGCAGACCGGCGGTATGTATCCCGAGCTCGTCACCCGCCCGGACCTCAGCGTCTTCCTCCCCCCGATCGGCGGCATGACGCTCTACATCTTCGGGGACCCCGCTTTCCTCGGCGGCGACAATGCGAAGACGCTGACCTGCCGGGTCCACGACGAATGCAACGGCTCGGACGTGTTCGGCTCGGACATCTGCACCTGCCGCCCCTATCTCACCCACGGCATCGAGGAAGCGACCCACGCGGCGCAGCAGGGCGGGGTCGGCCTGATCGTCTACAACCGCAAGGAAGGCCGGGCCCTGGGCGAGGTCACCAAGTTCCTGGTCTACAACGCCCGCAAGCGGCAGCCGGGCGGCGACCAGGCGGCGACCTATTTCGAGCGCACCGAATGCGTCGCCGGTGTCCAGGACGCGCGCTTCCAGCAGCTGATGCCCGACATCATCCACTGGCTCGGCATCCGCCGGATCGACCGCTTCGTCTCCATGTCGAACATGAAGCACGACGCCCTCGTCTCGGGCGGCGTCGAGATCGGCGAGCGCGTCCCGATCCCCGACGACCTCGTCCCGTCCGACGCCAGCGTCGAGATGGAGGCCAAGAAGGCCGCCGGCTATTACACGCCCGACGGCGCGCCGAGCGCGGACGCGCTGAAGAAGGTCGTCGGGCGGGACCTCGGGAAATTCTGAACCTCATGGGGGAGGCTGAAGGAGCGGTCCGAAGCCTGCTGAGCGCGGCCGCGGTGCGCCAGCGGGCGCACGAAATGCTGGACCTCGCCCTCGCCGGTGCGGTGGAAGGCTGGACGGTCGACCTCAGCCGGCTCGAGGCCCCGGCCGACCTCGTCGCCTCGATCACCCGCGAGCGCTTCCCGACCCTCGACATCCCGTTCCACGCCCGCTGGCGGCATTTCGTCGCGGGCGCGCCGAAGCTTCCGCAAGGCGATGCCGCCGAGCGCGCACGGGCCGCCTTCGACCTCGTCATCCTCTCGGTGCTGCTCGACGCCGGCACGGGGCCCGGCTGGCTTTATGTCGACCCGGTGACCGGCGGGACCTTCACCCGGTCGGAAGGCCTCGCGGTCGCCAGCCAGCGCATGTTCGAGGCCGACGCGCTGAACGATTTGGCGGGGCTCGCGACCGAGACGCTGGCGCAAGGC
This sequence comes from Allosphingosinicella sp., assembly GCA_035628635.1. GTDB lineage: Bacteria > Pseudomonadota > Alphaproteobacteria > Sphingomonadales > Sphingomonadaceae > Allosphingosinicella. The sequence goes on along the minus strand of DASPJJ010000025.1, from coordinate 30,537 downwards.
TTCCAGGTCTCGCGGGACAATCCTTTGGCAGGGCTCGAAGGACGCGCCGCCTTGCTGCGCCGCCTGGGCGCGCAGGTCGCTGCGCGGCCGGACCTGTTCGTCGGCGGCCGCCTCGGCGGGCTCTACGACGTGCTGGCGCGCGACGGCGAGGTGCCCGCGCCTGCCATCCTCGAATTGCTGCTCGAGGCGCTCGGCCCGATCTGGGCGGACCGGCTGATCCTCGAAGGCGTGCCGCTCGGCGATTGCTGGCGCCACCCGGCGCTCCGCCGCGGCGACGCGACCGACGGCCTCGTCCCGCTGCACAAATTGTCGCAATGGCTGAGCTACTCGCTGATCGAGCCGCTCGAGGAGGCCGGCGTGGCGGTGACCGACATAGACGGGCTCACGGGCCTCGCCGAATATCGCAACGGCGGCCTGTTCGTGGACATGGGCGTGCTGAGGCTCGCCGACCCGGCGGACGCGGCGCGGCCCCACCAGGTCTCGGACCCGCTGATCGTCGCCTGGCGCGCGATGACCGTCGCGCTGCTCGACCGGCTCGCCCCGCTTGTGCGCGAGCGGCTCGGCGTCAGCCAGGCCGAATTCCCGCTCGCCCGGATGCTCGAAGGCGGCACCTGGCAGGCGGGCCGGCGCATCGCCGCCGAGCTTCGCCCCGGCGGCGGGCCTCCCTTCAACATCATCAGCGACGGAACGGTATTCTGATGGACGGATTGACGATCGTTCAGCACCCCCTGGTGCAGCACAAGCTCACCATCCTTCGCGACCGCAACAGCTCGATCCAGCTGTTCCGGGCGGTGGTGCGCGAGATGGCGACCCTGCTCTGCTACGAGGTCACCCGCGACCTTCCCACCGAGCCGGTCCGCATCGAGACTCCGATCGCCGCCACCGACGCGCCCGCAATCCCCGGCAAGAAGCTCGTCTTCGCGCCGATTCTGCGCGCCGGCCTCGCCATGGCCGAGGGCATGCTCGATCTCGTCCCCTCCGCCCGCGTCGCCCATATCGGCCTCTACCGCGAGCCGACCACGCTCCAGGCGATCGAATATTATTTCAAGACGCCCGAGGACATCGCCGAGCGCCTCGTCGTCATCGTCGATCCGATGCTCGCCACCGGCCACACCGCCATCGCCGCGATCGACCGCCTGAAGGAGGCGGGCGCGCTCGACATGCGCTTCGTCTGCCTGCTCGCCGCCCGGCCCGGCGCCGAGGCGCTGCGCGCCGCCCATCCCGACGTGCCGATCTGGGCGGCCGGGATGGACGAGGAATTGAACGACCACGGCTATATCGTTCCGGGTCTCGGCGACGCCGGCGACCGGACCTACGGGACCCGCTGAGCGCGGGCCCTCGTCAGAGCAGGAAGTCGGTGGCCGTCAGCGACTGCAGCGGGTCGACCGTCACGACCAGGACGAAATCGGCGAGGCCGTTGCCGTCCGTGTCGCCATGGACTTCCCACAGGTTGGTCGCAGCGTCGCTCTGGAACGCCCTCAGCTCCCCGGCCGACAGGGGTCCCGCCGCCGAGAAGGTCGCGGCGCCGATGAAGGCGAACGTGTCGTTGCCGGCGGTGGTCGCATTCGCGTCGATCACGCTGAGGTCGATCTTGTCGACTCCGTGGGTGAAGCCGACAATGCTGTCGTAATTCCCTGCGCCCACCGTCGATTCCGCGGTCGCCTGGTAGCGGTAGGTGTCCGCCCCGCCATTGCCGCGCAGCGTATCGCCGCCGCGTCCGCCGTAGAGGAGGTCGCCGCCGCCGCCGCCGATGAGCGTGTCGGCCGCCGCGCCGGCGAAGATCCGGAAAGCGCCGCCGGCTTCGTCGGTCGCGTCGAAATCCATCGTCTCGTTGACGCCGAGGCCGCTGCCGTTGACGGTGATCAGGCCGTCGTTCGCCAGCATCGCATCGTCCCAGACGAGATCGTAATCCAGCTCGCCGTCGCCGCCCGCCGTATATTCGATCTCCGCCGCCGAGCCGAGCGTGATGCTCTCGATGCTCGTCATCGTGCCGAAGCTCGCGACGGTGAAATCGAGCGCATAGTCGCCGCGGAGATAGACCGAATCGTATCCCGCGCCGCCGTTTGCGACGTCGGTGCTGCCGAAGCGGCCGTCGGGCCCGAAGGCGAAGATGTCGTTGCCGTTGCCGCCGGTGAGGTTGTCGACGCCCTGGCCGGCGAGGAGGATGAACTTGCCGTCGGTCTCGGCGGCGCCGTTGAAGGTGAAGTCCTCGCCCGCCCGCAGGTAGAAAGCATTGAACTTCAACACCGCGCCGGCGGCGACGTTGCCGTTCAGCGTGGTGAAGCTGTAGTCGTAGAAATTGCCGGCCGTGTCGCCCCAGTCGGTGAAGTGCCCGGGCGCGAGCGAGATGGTCTCAACGCCGCTGATGTTGCTGGTCGCGCCCGTGCCCAGGGTAAGGGAGTAGGCGCCCTGGAGGATCAGCCCGTCTATGCCGTCGCCGCCTTGGACGACATCGGCGGCGGTGAACGTCGCGCCGTAGAAGAAGGTGTCGTTGCCGGCGAGGCCGCTGACCCGGTCGTTGCCGCCCTGCTGAAGGTAGACGACGTCCCGCCCCGCTCCGCCGGTGACAATGTTGTTGCTCTCGTTGCCGCGGAATTCGTGGTCGATCCCGGACATCGCGCGCAGATTCTCGACATTGGTGCCGGCCAGGTTCTGGACGGCGAGGAAGGTCCGGATCTCGTCCGTCCCTTCGCCCGCCAGCTCGACGACGACGTCGCCGGCATTCTCGACGAAATAGATGTCGTTGCCGTTGCCGCCGGTCATGGTGTCGGCGCCGCCATTGCCGTTGAAGGTGTCGATGCCGGCACCGCCCCTCAAGTCGTCGTTCGACGCGCCCCCGACCAGCTGCAGGCGCTCGATGCCGCTATAGGCGACGCTCCGGCCGGCACTGGTGACTGTGCCGCTGTAGCCGTCGGCCAGCGTGCCCGACGGCGCGCCCGAGACGACCGGACCGGTCGCGTCGATGTAGTTGACGAACAAGGTGTCGAACCCGCTGCCGCCATCGACCTCGTCGGCGCCGTTCTCGACGTTGATGAAGTCGTCGCCGCCGTTGGTGAAGATCTTCTCGTCCCGAGCGACGCCGGTGGTGGAGACGGTATCGGCTCCGGAACCTGTCCGCAGCGTGCCGAGATATTCGAACCCGCGGAATACAACCGCGGTAAGGGGCGGGACCCGCAGGTCGGCGACCACCGCCGCGACGCTGGACGAATAATCGGCCGAGAAGCCGTCGATTCCGTCGCCGCCGTCGGCCCGGTCCTCGCCGCCGCTGCCGAGGTCGACGAAATCATCCCCCGCGCCGAGGCTGACGACGTCGTCGCCGGCGCCGGTGCGGACGTCGTCGTTGCCAGAGCCGGTGGTGATCCAGAAGCGCTCGATCGAGCTGAAGGCGACGCTGCGGCCGGTCGTCGAGATCGAACCGCCGAACCCGCCGCCGCCATTCGCAGCCAGCGCCGTCGAGGTCACCCCCGTCGCGACGTCGCCATAGTCGACGACCAGGGTGTCGATCCCGTCGCCGCCGTTCGCGGTGTTGATGCCCGCGCCGCCGTCGAGGAAATCGTGGCCCGCATCGCCGTTGAGGACGTCGTTGCCGCCCGCTCCGGCGAGGCGGTCGTTGCCCGCCCCGCCGTGGACGGTCTCGTCGCCGTCGCTGCCGGAATGCTCGACATGTGCCACCGGGGTCGGGCCTGCGGGCGGCGCGAAAAGTTGCGCCTTGACGTCGGTCTGGGTGGTGCTAGCCGTCATCTGGTCCTGCCAGGCGATCGCGAAGCCACCCGAGGCCAGGCCGATCACGCTGGGATAATCCTGGTCGAGATTGGTGACGGTGTTGACCTGGAACTGGTCGCCGACGCGCGATCCGGTGGCGTCGAACACCTGCGCCTCGACCGAGAAGCCGCTGGGATCGGCGCCGCCCTCGTCCCAATGACCCCATGCCGCGACGAAACCGCCGGTGCTCAGCGCGTCGATGCTGGGGCGAATCTGCACCCCGTCGGTGATCTGGCCGACGAGGAATTCGGGCCCGACCTTGACGCCAGCGTCGGTGAAGAGCTGCACCCCCACCACAACGCTGGAGCCGTGGCCGTCATAGTCGGTCCAGGCGACCACGAAGCCCCCGCCGACGAGCGCCGTCACGGTCGCGCCTGACTGGAAGCCGTTCGTGGTGCTGTTGACCCGGAACTCGGGCCCGACACGGGCGCCGGCGGAGTCGAAGACCTGTCCCTTGAGGCCGGAGCTATCCTCCCCAAGCCTGCCGGAGCGGTCGTCCCAGACGGCGACGAAACCGCCGCCGCCCAGCGTCGCGGCGACCGGCAGCTGCTGGTCGCCGATCGTCTCGCCGAGCGGGAAGGCGGCGCCGCGCGGAACGCCGCTCGGCGCGAAGATCTGACCGTAGACGTCGGTGGACTGGCTGAACTGGATCTGGGTGACCTGAGTCCAGGTGACCAATATGTCCCCGGAGGGGAGAACGGTCAGCTGTGGCCCTTCGACGGCCTGCGTCGAGACCACCGCCGGCTGAGGGCTCAGCGTGACCGGGGCCCCGACGGCCGTGCCGTTGTCGTCGTAGCGCTGGAACTCGATCTGCTGGCTGTACTGCAGGCGGGTGGTGCGGGCGATGCCGAACCCCTGACCGAGCTCGACGAGCACGCCGTCGACCTGCGTCTCGCCGCCGACGCGCGCGCCCGACGCGTTGTAGATCTGGATCTTGAGCAGGGCCTGGCCGAACGTCGAATTCCCCGAATCGGCTATGCCAACGACGAACCCGCCGGAGGCGAGGCGCACCGTGCTGGTCAACCCCTGGGCTCCCGCAGTGGTTGTATTGACGGTGAATTCGCCGCCGACGCGCTCGTAGACTTCAGGCATTGCAGATCCCCCCGACGGCGCCGGAAGGGCCGCCCATTCGATTGCTCAGTTTCGATGATTCGGCCCGCTTCGAATGAAGCCGCCTGACACCCGTCCCGCGCCACTTATGAATGCAAAAAGCCGCGGCGCAAGACGAAAAGAGCCGCCGCGCACGAAAAAGTGCCGCAATCCTACCGGGTTAGGTCCCGTCTCGCACTCCGTCCCGGCGGAGGCGGGGCCCGCCTCCCCGCCTACATTCTGATCGTCGCGCGGGCGTAGAAGAAGGTGCCGGGCACGTCGTAGGTGGTCGGATCCATGTTGTTGAGCCCGCAGGTGAAGCAGGCCGGGGGATCGACGTCGAACAGATTGTTCGCGCCGAGCGCGAAGCCGAACCCGCCGTCCAGAGTCCAGCGCAGCTGCAGGTCGGTATAGAAGGTCGCGCCCAGCCGGTTGCCGTCACTCTCCTCGACCCCGCTGATGTAGCGGCCGGTCACCGAAGCGCCGAACTCGCCCAGCGACCAGTCGAGGATCGCGGTCGACTTGTAGCGCGGGAACGCCTGGTCGGGGCTGCCCTGCTCGGTCCCCTCCCGCTCGATCACGGTCACCCCGTCGGTCGCCGGGACGGTGACGGTGAAGTTCCTGAGGAAGGTGTTGCTCCAGAACAGGCCGAACGTGCCGGCGCCGGTTTGGCCGGAGCGCCAGTTCAGGGTCACGTCGAAGCCGTTGGTCTCGATCGAGGCGATGTTCTGGAGCGTGCCGCTGATCTCAGAGATCGCGCCCGATGCGGTGCGGGTGATCGCGGCGCAGCTCAGCGCGTCGTTGTCGCCCGTGCAGCGCGCGAGCAATGTGCCGGCGTCGATTGCCTGAATCGCGCCGTCTACGCGGATGTCGAAATAATTGGCCTCGATGCTGAGCCGCGGCGCGAAGCTCGGCCTCCAGACCGCGCCGACGCCCCAGCTTTCCGAAGTCTCGGGATCGAGATCCTGGTTGCCGCCGGTGACGACCGGGAGCTGCGGGTTGGTCTGGACGTAGCTGCCGTTGGCGGGGACGCCCTGGGCGATGCAGTTGGCGCGCACCGCCTCGGGGATTACGCCGCCGACCGCGGAGCAGGGATCGACCAGCTCCTGGTCGAAGCGCGACGGCGTCCCGAACAGTTCGCCGATGCTGGGCGCGCGGAAACCCTCCGCCCAGCTGCCGCGGAACAAGAGGTCCTCGACCGGCTGCCAGTTGATTCCGGCGCTGAACGTCGTCGTCGAACCGCTGGTCGAATAATCCGAATAGCGCGCCGCACCGGTCAGCTCGAGGCGGTGGAACAAGGGCGTATCGGAGAGCAGCGGCAGGCGCAGCTCGGCATAGGCTTCGTCGACGTTGAAGCCGCCGGAGGTCGGCAGCGCCGGAATGTCGGAGCCGAGCCCCGCCGCGACGATCGGGTCGGGATCGAAGCTTCCGCTCTGGTCGCGATGCTCGACTCCGAAGGCGATGCCGATCGGCCCGCCGGGCAGGCTGAACAGGCTGCCCGAGACGTTGGCGGTGACGTCCCACATCTGCTGCTCGCTGCGGTCGCGCTGGGTGAAGGCGACATAGTCGATCATCGCCGGCGTGATCGATCCCTCGCCGCCGAAGATGTTGAACGGCACGCAGCTGCCGGTGCAGCCGGCGAGCGGCCCGAGCGCGAGCTGGAGATTCGCGGCGTTGACGTTGCCCTGGACGGTCTGGCGCGCGCGGTTCTCGCCATAGACGCCGTTCACGTCCCAGAACCATTCGTTGCCGCCGACCTCGAACGAGCCGTCGATCGTCGCCGCCCCGTAATAGGTATCGACCGTCTGGTCGTAGCGGCGCGGCCCGTTCTCGACGAAGCGGCGGCCGATGAAGGCGTAGTTGCTGGCGTCCAACGTGCCGAACGGGTTGAACGGATTGGTCGCGTCGATCGTGATCGTGTCGAGCAGATTGCCGTTGCCCGCATCGGGCCCGACGAACAGAGGCAGCGGCGCCGCCTGGTTGCGCGACCGGCGGCGGTTGAACACCGCGCGCAGGCTGAGCTCGACGTTCGGTCCGAGCTCCTGGGTGAGGCTGGCGAAGGCGCCGTAGCGCTCCAGCGGGATCTGGATGAGGTTGTAGGGCGCGAAGTTGAACCGGTCGGGGGTCGTGAAATCGCGATAGTCGGCGAGGGTCGGGCGCCCGGTGAGCACCGGCGCGCGCAGGGTCAGATCCTGGCCGAGCACGATGAAGCGCCCGTTCGGCGTGCCCGAGCTGCAGGTCGCGTCGCAGGCGGTGGCGCCGGGCGTCGGGAATTGGGAGATGTCGCGCGCCGAGGAGAAGATCGCCTCCTGGCGCACGTAATTGCCGCCGACCACGATCCGGGTCGGGCTGTCGGCGCCGCCGAGGCCGAAGCTCATCTGGTAGTTCTGGAGGCCGCCGTCGCCCTCATTCATGATGCCGAGCTGCGCCGAGGCCTGGAACCCCTCCTGCTGGCGGCGGGTGATGATGTTGACCACCCCCGCGATCGCATCCGATCCGTAGATCGACGAGGCGCCGGCCTGCAGCACCTCGATCCGGTCGATCATCGATTCGGGGATCGAGTTGATGTCGGTCGAGCCGGGCACGCCCGAGGCGGAGGCGCCGTTCACATATCTGAGGCCGTCGACCAGGACGAGCACGCGCCGCGAGCCGAGATAGCGAAGGTCGATCTCCGCCGCGCCCGCGCCGACCCCGCCGCCGTCCGGCGGATTGCCGAAATTGCCGCTGTTGTTGAAGCGGGTGTTGAGGCCGCCGCCCGAGCTCGGCAGGCGCTGCAGCACTTCGGCGGCGTTGGAGAGGCCGGTCCGGTCGATGTCGGCGCGGTCGAGGAAGACGACCGGCTGCTCCTGGTCGAGCGGGTTGCGGCGGATGCGCGATCCGGTGACGACGATCGGGCCGTCGTCCTCGCGCGCCGCCGATCCGGCGTCGGCCTCGGTCGGCTCGTCGGGCTGGGTGGTCGAGGGCTGCGCCAAGGCCGGCGAGGCAGCGAGCGAAGCGGCGAGCACGAACGAGGCGCAGCCGATGCGGAGCGCGCGGCACGAAGCGATCATGGAATCCTCCATCCCCCGGCCGCCGCCACGAGCGCGGCGGCTCGCAGGACGATGCTACAGTCTCGCCGCCGCGCCGCGAAATAAAAAAGGCGTCGCACGGCAGCAGAGACTTCGTTTTTCGATGCTCGTTGCAAAGCAGTAACAACGGCTCACAGCCGCGTGATCCTCGGCATCGGGCGCTCCGGCCTGAACAATTCGGTCATCGCCCAGACCATCGCGTCCGCCCGATCGGGGCTCCCCGGCCCTTCATAGCCCGCATAGGTCATCGCGCAGAGCTGGTCCTCCAGCTCGGGGAAGCGTCCGGCGAGCTTCGCTTTCCCCGTCTCGAAGCGGAAAGCCACCGGCTCCGCCCGCGCCGCCTTGGAGGCGGTGGCGCTGACCAGCTTCACCGGCAGCCCCGAATCCGCCGCGCGCAGCACGCTCTCGACCATGTCGCCGCCCTGGTTCTTCTCCGCGACGATTCGCGCCGCTCCGAACTGCCCGGCCGCCGCCGCCACCCGCCGCGCCCATCCTTCGGGCCGCAGCCCCGCGACGGTCAGATCGGCGATCACATAGCCGCACCCGTCCTCGCCCAGCCCGCACACCACGATCCCGCAGCAATCCCCCTCCGCCGAAGCCGGCGGATCCACCCCGATGACGATGCGGGAAAAGGGACAGTCACTTTCACGCGCCGCCGCACCCGTCCTGTCACCGCCCAGTGAAAAGTGACTGTCCCCATTTCCACCGCCCAGGAGGGGACAGTCACTTTCACGCACCGACGAATCCGACCTACGGCCGCCCAGCGAAAAGTGACTGTCCCCCGTCACCCGCGCGGCGTCGAGCATCTCGCGCGTCCACAGCGCCCCGGGGAAATCCTCGAGCAGCTCGCCGTCCAGCTCCTGCCGCGCCAGCCGCGTCCCGGCATACATGTCGCGCATCGCGCTCCGATAATCCGGCGGATTGTTCGGATTCTCGTCGGTCCGCCCCTCCGTCTTCGCCGAGCGCGGCAGGTCCAGCACCCGCTTCATCAGCGGCACCGGCTTGGGCGTCGTCGTCACGATCGTGCGCGGCGCGGTCCCGAGCCGCAGCCCGAGCATGAGATTGTCGAACGTCTCGTCGGCATTGGGCCAGTGCGCCAGCTCGTCGCACCAGGCGAAGTGATGCTGCGGCCCCCTCAGCTTGACCGGCCGCTCGGCGCTATAGGCGAAAGCCCGCGCGCCCGACGGGAATTCGAGCATCCTTTTGCTCGGGAACCAGCGCGCCTCCTCCCCCTCGCGCGCGATGGCGAGCAGCCCGCTCTCGCCCTCGACCATCACGCGCGCCACCTCCTCGAGGCTGGTCCCGACCAAAGCGATCCGCATCTCGCCGCTTTCCCGGGCGCGCGCCCAGACCCATTCGGCCCCCGCCCGCGTCTTGCCGAAGCCCCGCCCCGCCATGATCGTCCACACCCGCCACGCCGATCCGTCGGCGCAGGGCGGCGGCTCCAATTGCCCGCCGAACGCGCCCCACCACCATTCCTCGTAGAGCGCCAGGATGACCTCGCGCGGAAAGCCCTTCAGCACCCGCCGCCGCATCTCCGGCGGCAGCGACATCAGCAGCCGCAGCACCGCCAGCTGCTCGCTCCGCTTCACCGCCCATGGGGACAGTTACTCGTAACTGTCCCCGCCTCCGCTTCAGTAACTGCCTGCTCGTCCTGCCCGGCTTCCACAGGCCGCGCGCCGTCGTAGCGTGCGGCGACGTCCGGCGGCAGCGGCGGGATGACGAAGGACAGAGCGCGGAGCTTCTTCTCGAGCAAATCGATCGCCTGGTCGAAGGTGACGCGCTTCGGATTGACCTTGGAGAAAGCGCGCCCGTCGCCCCGCTTCAGCCGCCGCTCGGCCCGCTCCAGCAGCCGCATCACCCGGTCGAACTCGGCCGCCGTCTCCCCTTCCGGAATCAGCGCGTCGCGGATCCGCTCCATCGCTTTCAGCCGCTGGCGCAGCGCCTCCGCCTCGAGCTTGGCGTAGGACAGGAGCAGCGCCCCGTCCCATTCCGCGGCGAAGGCCGGGTCCTTGCGGTAATGGTTGTAGACCGTGCTCTCGTCGACCCCCGCCGCTTCGGCGGCCGCGGTGACGTCGCCGGTGCCCGCGAAATGCGAAAGGAAGATCTCGACCCTTCTGCCCACGAACTTGACGTGGCGCATCTTGCGCACCTGCAGGGGCCGCTTCGAATTGGGCGCGATCCGCACCGTCTCGCCGTCGGCCTCCGGCAGCGGCACCGTCCGCTCGCGCAGCGCCGAAAGCTCCAGCGCGTCCGCCCAGTCATCGGCGAAGTCCGCATCCGCCCTGCGCGCCTTGTAGAAGGCGCTGAGCGAGCGCCCCGCCGCCCGCGCCGCATCCTCCAGCCGCGCCCCCGCCTTCACCTCCCTGAGGAACGCCCTTTTCGCCCCCGCATCGACGCATCCCGCCTTCGCGCGCGGCACCTTATCCTCGGTCCCCGCCTTTCGCCCCGCCGCCCGCTTCCCGTTCATGATATGTACCATCCAAGGCCGAAAAAAGCGCGCCGATGCCGAGGCATGGCGCGTTCAAACCGGCTGCCCACCCGCGCTGCGGAGCGATTCTCCGAAGCGTCCCTACTGTGTCATATCCGCCCGCATTTGTCAAGAGGCCGAGCCATTCTGGTTCTAGGTTGATGATCAAAGAGGAGGGCGCGGAGGGGAAGCCCTGAGGATCTCGCCGGAGACCGTTACCGTAACTGTCCGCCACTTCCCTTGGTAGCTGTCCCCGCTTCCCTCTTCCCTCTCAGAGTCCAAAGTTCTTGACTCTGCGGCCTGAGGCGGCGGTAGCGGGATCGCTTGGAACTACGTTAGCCTGCTGATGAGGGAGTAAGCGATGCGATGGCTATTGCTGATCCTAGTCTTCGACATTTCCGACGGGGGAATGCGAGTGGTCCACCAAGAAACTAAAGTCTTTCGATCCGAGGCACTTTGCGAGGCGGAGGGTCGCCGAATGGCCGCTACAGTCGAGTATCCAGTCAACAATCTCAGAAGCATGTCGATATGCATCCCAGAAGATGCTTACGATGAGTAACCGGAGTTGGCAGCATTGTGACCGTTTCGGATTATTGAGTGCGCCAACCCTGCGACAGCGGAGAGAATGATGGAGCCGCATTCAGCCCTTGCGCGACGGCCGGCTCGCGTCCCGCTTCGCTGTGGCGCCGAAGGAAAGCTGGTCGCGATCCTCTATGGCGACAATCGGATCGGTATCGAGGAACTTTGCCTCACCATCAGCGGCTTGGTTGAAGCGCCGAGCAACATCTACGTCGAGGGGCTGTGTCATCAAACCGGTGACATGGTTTCGTTGCGGCTCGACCTAATCCATCGCGTGCAGGAAATGCCGAGTGGTTCGGTGCATGAAGGTGCGACGGCATGGCTCGCGAGCTTCGGCATTGAAGTGGGTATTCATCGGGATCGGCTTAGAATGCGATGCCGCGTGCTCGCCTCGCCAGGACGGGGCTCGTCGGGAAGTGACGGAAACCGGGGGAAAGTATAGTAGGCGCTAGCGGCTGCCCTCCTCCGCGCCTCCCCTCACCCCCCTAAATAGCTCCGCCGTCTCCACGCCGATTGCCTCGGCGATGCGCTGGATGCTGATCAGCGAAACTTTGTGGGATATAATACACGTTTTTGAGGGACTCTCGGGGAGCTCAGAGTGTGGGACACACGCTAGCGAGGCTCGTTAGGCGAGCGAAATAGGCCGCCCTGCCTAGGCATCTGTGGTGCTCTTGCGTGGCCAAATGCGATCAATTTCGCGCTGGTTGAAATATAGATCACGGTAGACGGTGGGCTCAAAGTCGTCTCCAACTATAATCTCACCTTTTCGATGGTCGATCACCGACTGGCTTAGATAGTGTGGCTCGATTTCTACCAAAGCCATTTGGCCCAGCCTCCCCCAAACATGAAGGCCTTCGAGATTGATGGCATCTATCAGCTTCAGGTTCATCTGATAGTAAAATCCGGGCTTTAAGTTCTCCTCCGCCGGGGCGCCGCCCCAATAGGAGTACAGCCGCACGATCACCGCCGTGAGTTGCATGTCAGGCTTGGGTTCGGGCTCCTTCGGCTTTTCGGGCGTCTTCAAGGCTCCCGCGCTCGCAAGCGCTTCCAGCTTCTCAATCCGGCTGTCGATTCCACCGCTGGCAGGCTTACCGATGGACAACTGGACGCCCTGAGTCCGCACGTACTCGAACAGCGCGTAAACCAGAATGGCTTGAAGAACGAGGAGCCAGCCCCACCACGAGAGCAGCGCGCCACTCATGCCCCAAACCTCGCGGATTGTGGGCAAGCCCAGCTGGCTGCAAAGCGTGTCGTAGGAGACCAGCGCACCCCAGATGAGTAGACCGAAGCGCACGAGCCTAGGTCGCAATAAGGCGCCCAACAGGCCAAGCCTAGAGATCGTTGATCCTTCAGCCACGCAGCTGCTCTCCTTGCCCACGTCGAGCTACTACATATATGCTTGCTTGTCCGAAGGTATAAACTCGAATTGTATTTTGTCCCGCTTCGCACCTCCGCGCGAACCTCAGCCTTCCCCCACGGCCGGGAAACTCAAATAGAAGAGGCGCCGCCTCGCGCCTTCCCCGCACCACCGTGTCGAGGATAAGGCAGGAAGTGAACAGGGACAGTCACTAGTGACTGTCCCCGGCGCTCAAAGATCGCGAAGCTTAGAGAGGGATGTAGATTACACCTGGCTTCACACGTCAGTGCAGCTCTCCGCTTCATTTTGAGGGCCCCCAAAAGGATGTCGAGAAACTAGGCACCAGAGGTTTTGCCCGTCTTCTGACGCCCGAGCCCCCACCTCCAGCAATAGCGTCTTAGTCACCTCTTCATTCGCTCCGATGACGTGCGATAGCCTTTCGAGCCTGCGCCACCGAAATCGCTCATCTTCCAACATCGAGACCAACAGTTTCTTGCGGGCGTCGGCGACCAGATCGGGCTTTAGCTTCGAAAGCACCGCATTAAGGTACGTCGTGCCTAGGGATCCTAGTACGCCGAGCGCCGTGCCGATGAGCACATAGAGGCTTTCATCCATACAAATCCTCCATCCAAGGAGAAAGGATGGGCGCTTTCTCACGTGTTTGCAAAAGACGCATACGCCAAATGTATATTGTCCGCGCCTCCGCGCCTCCGCGTGAACCCGACCCCTTGCACCCGCATCGAAGTCCCACTTCGATGCGACCCCTTGCCACCCCTTCACCGATCCGGCCGCCGCACCTGGTTCGTGAAGGACACGTCGTTGGGGTCGGCCGGCTCCCATTTCTGCGCCGGCGGACGCGCAGGCGGGGGCGCTGCGCGCGGCGGCGGCGGGGCGGAACCCTGCTCCTCGCCGGCGGGCAGGTCGGCGGGGGGCGGCGGCTCCTCCTCGGGCGGCGGCGGGGCCGGCGAGGCGGCGATCGCGGCGCGCATCTCCTCGAGCTCCCGGGGCGTCGCGCACCAGCGCGCATAAGCGGGCGGGAAGGGATCCTCGGGCGCGTCCCAGCCGAGATTCCCGGTCGCGCTGACCAGGGCCCCGCCTTCCGGCGTGACCAGAAACGGCACCGGCGGCGCCTGCGTGCCGTCCGGGGTCCGGACGGCGAGAGAGCCGCAGATCGCGCCGGCCGAGCCCGAACGAAGGTTCGAAACTTGCGCCGACGCCGGGTCGATCCCGAGCGCCGCCATCGCCGCGACCACCCGCGGCATCAGCTCCGCGCCGGGCGCGGCGGCGGCGGCATTCGCCGGCGGCGCCGCCTGGTCGCCGCCCGATTCCGCATCCCGCCCGCAGGCGGCGAGAACGAGGCAGGCGAAGCTCGGCAGCAGGAATCGCATCGTCCGCCTTTTCTGCTCTCTCGGCTGCGACCCACTCAGGCAGCCGCCCGCTTCGGCTCGGGGAACGGTCGCCCCATCTCCCTCGCCGCCTCCATCCAGCATTCGATCGCGTCGTAGACGTTGTCGAGCGCCTCCTGCGGCGTCGCCCCGTCCGACTTGCAGCCCCCCAGCTCCGGGACGGCCGCGAGATAACCGCCGCCCTCGCCTTCCGCGAGCGGCCGGATCACCACCTCATAATCCTGCGGCTTCATTCTCACGCGGCGCGGTGCAGCTGCGGTTCCGGAATCGCCTGGCCCATCTTCCGCGCGCAGTGAATCCAGGTCGCGATCGCATCCTCGACGTTCGCGAGTGCTTCGGCCCGCGTCTCGCCGTCAGACATACAGCCCGGCAGTTCGGGCACCGTCGCCAGGAAGCCGCCGCCATCCTCCTCGGAGAGCGGCTCGATGATCACTTTATAGTCGCCTCGCGCTTCCGCCACCTCACCGATCCTCCCTGCCCGCCAGCACCGCGTCGACGAAGCGGACGAGCTTCCGGATATATACGGCTTTGATCGGCCGCGCGAAAGGAACCGTCACGTGTTGGCTCGATCCCGGCGCGCTGACGCCGTAATGGGAGCCGCCCGAGGGGCGATCGATATCGATGTCGAAGGCCTTGCAGAGCGCCTGGACGTCCTCGATCCGCCAGTCGCGCGGATTGGCCCGCATGCGGTTCAGCAGCTTTTCGCCCCGGCCCATGCTGCACGTTTACCGCAACTTTTCGCGGTGAAATACGCGAAATCCGCTGGACTCTCTGCGCCTCCGCGCCTCCGCGTGAACCCAACCCCTTCCAGCCCGCATCGAAGTACCACTTCGATGCGAAGCGTCAGCGCTCCCCCACCGCCGGGAAGCTCAGATAGAAGAGCCGCCGCACCTCGCGCCGCCCGCGCACGACCGTGTCGAGGATCAGGCCGCACATGAAGCTCATGAAGGCGAGGATCATCAGGCCGGTGGCGAGGATCGCGGTCGGGAAGCGGGGGACGAGGCCGGTCTCGATCCAGGTGACGACCAGCGGGATCGAGAGGCCGATGGCGAGCAGGGCCAGAGCGAGGCCGATGCCGCCGTAGAACAGGACCGGGCGCTCGATCCGCACCAGATGGAGGATGGTCTTGAGGATGCGCCAGCCGTCGCGCCAGGTGTTGAGCTTGGAATGCGAGCCTTCGGGGCGGGCGCCGTAGGCGGTGACCACCTCGGCGACCGGCATGGCGAGCTCCAATGCGTGGACGCTGATCTCGGTCTCGGTCTCGAAGCCCCGCGACAAAGCCGGGAAGGACTTGGCGAAGCGGCGCGAGAAGATCCGGTAGCCCGAGAAGATGTCGCTGAAGCTGCGCCCGAACAGGAAGGAGAGAAGGCCGTTGAACAGCCGGTTGCCGAGCCGGTGGCCCTTCCGATACGCCTCCTCGACCGCGTCGCGGCGGGCGCCGACGACCATGTCGAGCCGCTCGTCGACCAGCCTGGCGACGAGCGCCGGCGCCGCCGAGGCATCGTAGGTCGCGTCGCCGTCGGCCATCACGTAGATGTCGGCCTCGACGTCGGCGAACATGCGGCGCACGACATTGCCCTTGCCCTGCATGCGCTCGGCGCGGACGATCGCGCCGGCGGCGGCGGCGATCTCGCCGGTGCGGTCGCTCGAATTGTTGTCGTAGACGTAGATGCGGGCCTCGGGCAGCGCCGCGCGGAAGGCGGCGACGGTCTGGGCCACCGCCGCCTCCTCGTTGTAGCAGGGCAGCAGCACCGCGATGCGGGGTGCGGGGTCTTTCGTCTCGGTCGCCACTTCGTCCCCCCGGCCAAGAGCGTGAGGTCAGGCCTTGCTCTTCGCCTTCTTAGCAGCAGGCTTCTTCGCGGCGGAAGCGTCGGCGGCGGGCGCCTCGGCCTTCTTCGCCTTCTTCGCCGGCTTGTCGTCGGCGGGCGCGGAGTCGGCCTTGCCCTTCTTCGCCGGCTTGTCGTCGGCGGGCGCGGAATCGGCCTTGCCCTTCTTCGCCTTGGCTTTGGGCTTGGCGTCGCCGTGGTCGTGGCCGCAGCCGGGGCCGTGGACATGGCCCTCCTCGGCCTCGATCGCGTGCTGCAGCTCCTCGCGCGACGCCGACCGCTCGGTCACCTCCGCTTTCTCGAACAGGAAATCGACCACCTTGTCCTCGTACAAGGGCGCCCGGATCTGCGCCCCCGCCATCGGCGTGGTGCGGACATATTCGATGAAGCGCTGGCGGTCTTCGGGGCGATATTGCTGGGCGGCCTGGGCGACGAGCTGGTTCATCTCCTGCTGGCTGACCTCGATGCCGTTCTGCTGGCCGATCTCGGAGAGCAGCAGGCCGAGGCGGACGCGGCGCTCGGCGATGCGGCGGTAATCGTCCCGCTCGCGCTCCATCTCGGCGCGCGCCGCCTCGGGATCCGCCTCGTGGCCGGCCTCGTGCTCGAGCTGGCTCCAGATCTGCTCGAACTCGGCGTCGACCATCGACGGCGGCACCGGAAAATCGTGGCGGCCGGCGAGCTCGTCGAGCAGCTGGCGCTTCATGTGCGTGCGGACGAGCCCATTCGACTCCTGCTGGAGCTGGCCCTTGAGAAGCTCGCGCAGCTGGCCGAGTCCCTCGAGGCCCATCGACTGCGCGAAGCCGTCGTCGATCACCGTTTCCCTGGCGGTCTGTACCTCGTTGACGACGACCTCGAACACGGCATCGCGGCCCTTCAGATGATCCACCCCGTAATCGTCGGGGAAGCGGACGCGCACGGTGCGCTCCTCGTTCGCCTTCGCACCGATGAGCTGATCCTCGAAGCCGGGGATCAAGCTGCCGGAACCGAGGTCGATCGCCATGCCCTCGACCTTGCCGCCTTCGAACGGCGTGCCGTCGATGCTGCCGACGAAATCGACCAGGAGCCGGTCGCCGAGCTTGGCCGCCTGCTTGGCCGAAGCCGGCTCGTAGCTCTTCTGGTCGGCGGCGATGCGGGCGAGCGCCGCGTCGATCTCGGCCTCGCTCGGCTCGACGGTGAATCGCTCGAGACGAAGATCGGCGATATTGGGGGTGGGCAAATCGGGGAGCGTTTCGAGCTCGACCTTGACCACCGCGTCGCCGCCGGGCTCGCGTCCCTCGAGCTCGACCGACGGCTGCATCGCCGGGCGCAGCTTGTTGTCGCTCATCAGCTTCTGGACGCCGTCCTGCACCGCGCTCTCGAGCGCCTGCTGCTCGAGCCGCGGCCCGTGCATCTTGCGGATGAGGTTGGCCGGCACCTTGCCGGGGCGGAAGCCGGGCATGCGCACCTGCGGCGCGACCGCCTTCAGCTCGTCGTTCACGCGGGCGTCGATGTCCTTCGCCTCGATGGTGATGCGGTAGGCCCGCTTCAGCCCCTCGTTCAACGTCTCGACAGTCTGCATTTCGGCCTTCCGGGTCTTGAGAAAATCGCGGGCACGGAGCGCGGGCTGGGTGCGTCGCTGGTGCGGGCGGAGGGGCTCGAACCCCCACATCTTTCGATACCGGATTCTAAGTCCGGCGCGTCTACCAGTTCCGCCACGCCCGCCGGGCCACGGCAAGGCGGCGTCTATAACAGGGCTGGATGAGAGGGCAAGGGACGGTTAGAGGCGGCACCTCGACGCACCCCGAAAGGCCAGGCTTTCCCGATGATCTTCAAGCGCTTCGCCGCATCCGCAGCCCTTCTTCTGTCGGTCGGCGCGGCCGTCGCGCAGGCGCCCGCGCCAGACTTCAGGCCGGACAGCTTCCGCGCCCATGTCGCCTTCCTGGCCGACGACCTGCTGGAGGGCCGTGAGACCGGCACGCGCGGCTACGACATCGCGGCCCGCTACGTCGCGGCGCAATACGAGGCGCTCGGCCTCCGCGCCGGGGGGCCGCAGGGGAGCTGGTACCAGCAGGTGCCGTTCGTCCGTTTCGCCATGACCGCGCCGGCGCGAATCACGGTCGGCGGCCGCAGCTTCGCGCAGGGTGAAGGGCTGACCGTCCGCCAGCACCCTGCGGCCGGGCGCACCCAGTTCGAGGCCGAGGCCGTGTTCGCCGGATGGGGCCTCGAAGCCCCGAGCCTTGGCCTCGACGACTATCGCGGCCTCGACGTGCGCGGCAAGGTCGTCGTCGTGCTTGACGGAACGCCGCAGGGCCTGGCGAGCGACGTCGCCGCGCATCTCAACAACGAGAAGAGGCGCATTGCGGCGCGACACGGCGCCGTCGGCCTGATCATGCTTCGCCGCCCGACCGAGGCGCGCAGGCCGGATCACGCGGCGGTGCGCGCCTCCGAGCCCGGAATCGCCTGGGTCGGTCCGGACGGCGCTCCGCACAGCGACTCGCCGAGCATCCGCTTCATCGCCACCGCGGACGCGTCGCTCGCCGACGCCTTGTTCCAGGACGCTCGCCGCACACCTGCGCAGGTCTGGGCGGAGGCTGCCCGCGCCGGCGCGAGACCGCGGGGCTTTCGACTGACGCAGACGATCGCCTTCGAGCGCGAGAGCGCGAACAGCGCGATGACCAGCCCGAACGTGGTCGCCATCCTGCCGGGCGCCGACCCGGCTCTGGCGAACGAATATGTGCTGCTGATGGCCCATCTCGACGGCCTCGGGGTCCGCCAGGGCGGGGACGGGGACGGCATCCGGAACGGAGCGATGGACAATGCGACCGGAGTCGCCACTTTGATCGAGGTCGCCCGGCAGATGACCCGGCCCGGCAACCGGCCTCGCCGGTCGATCATCTTCGCGGCGGTGACCGCGGAGGAGAAAGGGCTGCTCGGCGCGCAATATCTCGCGCGCAATCCGGTGGTCGACGGACGGATCGTCGGCGTCGTCAATCTCGACATGCCGGTGCTCACCTACGATTTCAGCGATGTGATCGCCTTCGGCGCGGAGCATTCGACGCTGGGGCCGATCGTGGAGCGGGCGGCGGCGCGAATGAACGTCCGGCTGACTCCGGATCCCCTGCCGGAAGAAGGCCTGTTCGCCCGCTCCGACCACTACAATTTCGTGCGCGAGGGAATCCCCTCGGTGTTCCTGATGACCGGCTTTGCCGGCGAGGGCGAGCGCCAGTTCCGGGACTTTCTCGCACGGCGCTACCACAGGGCGAGCGACGATCTCGCCCAGCCGTTCGACTGGCGCGCCGGCGCCCGCTTCGCCGAACTCAACTATCTGATCGCCCGCGAGATCGCGGACGGGCAGCAGGCCCCGCTCTGGTATCGCGGCAGCTTCTTCGGCGACGCGTTCGCGCCGGACGCGCCGCGAGCAGCCCGACCGAGGGCGACGCCATAGGCGGCTGAAAAAGTTTTCGGCTCCACCCCTTGCAATGTAGGATTCCAAATGTTCCACTTCTGTTCGAGCCGCGACTCGGCGGCGCAGGAGAGGAAGGTTGGCTTCCCACGCTCTCGCCTTTGCCCGTCCCAACGCTCCGCCCTCGTCCGCGAGCAGCCCGCCCCCCGGCTGATCCCGCAGCCGCCGTCGCGGCGGTTCTGGCCCGACCGGATGGCGAGCTCGATTATCTCGAGGCCAAGCTCGCTCTCGACGCGATCGTAGACCCGTCGCTCGACGGCCAGGCAGCGAGGACGGAGGTCGCGCGACTGGCGGAAAAAGGCGCGGCAGCTCGCCGGCGCGGGGGCGGACGACGCGCGGAGGGTAGGAGCGCTCCGCACCGCCCTCTACGAACCCGGGCCCTGGAACGGAGATCGCCCGTTCGCCTACGATCATGACGATCCCGAGGGCAAGCGGATCGCCAACAAGCTGCTCCCCAACTATCTTTCGCGCCGCCTCGGCCAGTGCGTGTCAATGCCGATCCTGTTCCTGGTGCTCGGCGAACGACTCGGGCTCGACGTCTCGCTCGCGCTCGCGCCCTCCCACATCTTCGTTCGGCACCGGCTCCCCGACGGGCGGACCGCCAGTCTGGAGACAACCAGCGGCGGCCATCCCGCGCGCGACGAATGGATACGCGCCTGCTTCCCGATGAGCGAGCGGGCGATCGCGAGCGGCCTCTATCTGCGCTCGCTCGGCCGCCGCGAGGCGGTGGTCGCGATGGCCGGCACCGTCAACGAGCACCTCACGGATCAGGGCCGGCTGGAGGAAACGGAAGCAACGGCGAAGCTGCTGCTGCTGCGCCACAGCCCGCGCGACCTCCACGCGATGTTGACGCTGGCGACAGCGCGGACGCGGATGCTGGAGCGCGACTTTCACTCCAAATTCCGCTCGCCATTCCTGATTCCGGCGGCGTTGAGGCCTCGCTACGCCATGCTTACGCACAGCTGCCGTAAGCTGGCCGCCGTGGCCGAGGCGCTCGGCTGGGAAGAGCCGCGATAACCGCCACGCAACACCAAAGACGAGAAAGGACCACACTCATGTTTGCCGAGCCCGCTGCTTCCCCAGGCGCCCTGCGCAGGATCCCTGCTTCAGCGCAGACGAGCATCATCCCGGCGCCGCGATGCGCCCGTTTCCTGCAGGTGGACCCGATCGGCTATGGCGACGGGATGAACCTGTACAGGTATGCTTCGCAAGATCCGATCAATTATCGCGATCCCAGTGGTCATGCCAGAATCCACTTTGGCAAAGATGGACAAGTCACCATTACGGTGCACACCACGATAGACGATAGGCAAGCAAGCCCGACCGGTTTTAGCGAAGAAAGCATTGTTAGCTTCAACGAGAATTCAATTCGAGGCAGCACAGTTGTGAATGGGACTACATATCACGTTACAACGAACGCCACTGCAGGTTCGATGAGCACGGGAGACACTGTGCAGCCCTTCATGCCTGTCATCACAGTCAGAGACGACAATCCAGGTCAGGCGCCGACCGCTGCAGGAAACGACATTCAAGTGCAGCGCGGCGATAGTCCCGGCCAAGTGGGCCACGAAGTCGGGCATTCTCTGGGTGCGGACGATCAGTATGGCGGAGGTTACAGGATTGATGGCTCACGAGTCACGGTGGACGCCTCATCCGACTCCAATGTCATGCGCAATAATGCGCCTAGAGCGAACGAACAGACGTTGCGAGAGATCATCACTCGCAACCTACCCGACAGGAACATATACACCTGTGATCCGGGCGTCCGCGCTCCAGGGGGGCAGTGCTGAGAGGAAGGGCGAATGTTCCCGTTAAACCTCCTGATGCTTCTGGCATTGCCCGCGGGCACTCCCCCGGCGGAGTCGACGTCCGAGCAAACGGTGCGCATTGTCGACGGTCACGTCGTGCCGTGCCTTGTGACACGCGGGTCGTATTGCATTCCGGATTACGGTCTCGAGGTTTCCATCTACTCGTCCGATGCCGCACCAGAGGTCATCGTAAGGATTCGATCGCGCGTGGCAGAGTTGGGACCTAATTACATCATTGAGCAGGGCCGATGCGACGGGGTTTCGGACTCACCCCGACTGGTCGCCCGAGGCGAGACCTACCGGTTCGAGGGGCGAGAATGGGAGTCGGCGACGTTTCGCATGAATCGCCGCTGCACCCTTCGCCTTCTCTACAGACCGGAAACCGAGAGACCGAACGGGAACGGCTGGTACAGGATCATCGGCGCAATCCGCCCATGTACCCGGCGAGGATGCCTGCGATATACCATTGCAAGCTTCCTCTAGACCGCCGCGTGCTGATGTTCTCACGGGTGACGGGAGCAATGTCGCGGTTCAGCTTTTCCGCTGCGCCAAGCGCCGCATTTTGCAACGATAGCCGCGCGGCGGGACGTCACCGGTGGGGCGCCCTTGCGGCTGAACGAATGCTTTCAACGGCTTAACAGGTGCTGCAAGGGTCATTCAGCCTCGCCTCAACGCGAATCGTCCATAAGCGCGGATGTCGGATGTGGACGAGTACACCACCGGTGCCGACCCCTCGCGTCGCGTAACGAGGGCGGGGCCGGCTTCGCGTAACCGAAGCCGGCCCCGAACTCGCGCTCAGCGGCGGATCATCCAGCCGCGGCCGCGATAGGTGGCGATGAGATCCTCGCCGCCTTCCAGCCCCGCCAGCTTCTTCCTGATGTTCGAGATGTAGACGTCGACGATCCGCGTCTCCCGCGGCGGCGCCTCGCCGTAGAGCGTCTCCAGCACCTCCTGCCGCCCCACGATGCTGCCGCGCTCGCGGGCGAGCAGCGCCATCACCTTATATTCGGTCTCGTTGAGGATCACTTCCCGTCCGCCGGCCTCGGCCGAACGGCGCAGCGGATCGAGCGTCACCGAGCCGAGCCGGACCGGCAGGCGGTCCGCGTCGGGGGAGGCCGCCCCCTCCCCTTCGCCGCCGCCTCGCGACCGGCGATGCCGCCGCAGCGCCGCACGCAGCCGCGCCAGCAGCTCGCCCGGCAGGAACGGCTTGGCGATATAATCGTCCGCGCCGATATCGAGCGCCTGGATCTTGTCGCGCTCGGTGCCGCGGCCGGACACCACGATGATCGGGACGTCGGAGACGCCGCGCAGCGCGGTCAGCACCTCGCCGCCGTCCATGTCGGGAAGGCCGAGATCCATCAGCACCGCGTCGAAGCCGCCGCGCTCGAAAGCCTTAAGCGCCTCGAGGCCGGTCTTGACGGCGTCGCTGGTGAAGCCGCCGAAGCCGATCGCCGCCGTCAGGATCGACAGCAGGGCCGGGTCGTCCTCGACGAGCAGGATGCGGGCGGTCATCGGCCGATCGGCTCCCGGAGCAAGCGGGCTCGTTCCACCATCTGACCCCCTTCGGGCGGGATGCCCGGGCACGCGGCCCGTTTAGCAAAGCGCCCCCGGCCTGTCACGCGGACCGCCGATGCGCGACAATCACCGCCGTCGGGACAGCGAGGGAACCAATCCGCGCAGCATTGGTTTGCGCGCTTCAAGTATTACATCCCATCGTGCTTCTGTAAATCTCCAGTTTATTGTGTAAGTCGCTCCTTAACACAGCGGTCATGCCGGGTGGTGAGAAGCAAGCGTACCGAATACTCATCAGTACTATCGCGACATCATGCTGAGGGAGAGAGATCATGTGCTGGATGTGCGACTCCGTGACCAGGGAATTCGTTGCGGAAGGGTTTGTCGCGCGCCTGATGGCGACGCAGACGCATTCCAAGGCTTCGAGCAGCTTCGGCCCCGGCCTTCTGGGCAATCTCGTGGTCGTCCCGCCGCTGGCCCCGGCCCTCCTCGTGACCACGGACGCCGCCCCCGGCGACGTTACCACCACGCAGACGATCACGGTCAACGGCGCTCACGTCGTCGCGACGATCGACACGATCGGCGACCAGGATTTCTACAAGGTCGAGCTCCAGGCCGGCCACATCTACGACATCGCCCAATATCTGGTGGTCGGCGGCCCGAGCGGCGTCCCGCTGGCCGATTCCTTTGTCGAGATCTACGATTCGACGGGCAAGCTTCTGACCTCGGCGGATGGCGGCGGCCCGAACACGCCGCAGGGCCTCGACGCCCTCCTCACCTTCGTCGCCAAGGAGAGCGGCACCTATTACATCAATGCCCGCGCCTTCGACCAGGACGGCACCAACGGCACGACCGGGGACGGGATCGGCGACTATGAGCTATTCGTCACGGACGTGACCGGCCGGCCGAGCTACGTCCCTTATTACGACATCGAGAGCCCGCTCCATTCGATCGACTGGGGCACGCAGGTCGACCGCACCTCGCGCAATCCGGACGGCGAGGAAGGCCCGCGCGTCACCGGCAATCCTGAGATCGCGGCCAGCAACTCGTTCGGGATCCAGGACAAGAACGTCATCACCGTCTACTTCGCCAAGGCGGGCGACGTCTTCGTCGCGGAGGATCCGACCAATCCCGGCCTCACTTCGACCATGGTCGCCAAGGGCCTGCAGGGCTGGGAGAAGGACGCCTTCTTCACCGCCCTCAACCTCTACGAGCAGGTTGCCGACGTCGTGTTCGTCGAGGTCTCGAACCGTGCCGAAGCCGACTTCAAGATCATCACCTATAACGGCACGCCGGGCGCCGGCGCGTCGCTTCTCGGCCGGATGAGCGCGCCCAACGAGCTCAATGAAGGCCAGGCCGAGTTCAACAGCGGCGACGTCCGCTGGAGCCAGGAAGGGCTGCAGCAGGGCGGCTTCTACTTCCCGACCCTGCTCCACGAATTCGGCCACGGCATGGGCATGGCCCATCCGCACGACAATGGCGGCCATTCCAGCGTCATGCGCGGCGCCGGCGGCGGCACCGGCGGGATCGGCGGCGGCCTCGGCGAGCATGGCCTGAGCCAGCAGGTCTTCACCATCATGTCCTACAATGCCGGCTGGCAGACCTCGCCCTACGGCACGTCGCGCGACGGCGGCCTCACCGGCGCCGAGGTCGACCATTTCGGCTGGGTCGGCACATTGAGCCCGCTCGACATCGCCGTCATCCAGGACAAATACGGCGTCAACGAGGAATGGGCTGCCGGAGACGACGTCTACACGATCAAGGACGAGAACGCCCTCGGCAACTTCCATGCCGCGATCTGGGACGCCGGCGGCACCGACGAGATCCGCTACGACGGCGCCCGCGACGCGACCATCGACCTCAGGTCCGCGACGCTGCAATATGAGGAAGGCGGCGGCGGCCGCGTCTCCTACGCCTATGGGATCTTCGGCGGCTTCACCATCGCCAACGGCGTCACCATCGAGGACGCGACCGGCGGCGCGGGGAACGACACGATCGACGGCAACGATGCGGCCAACCGACTGGTCGGCAATGCCGGCACCGACGTCCTCTCCGGAGGCGGCGGCGACGACTTCATCGTGGGCGGCGCAGGCAAGGACTCGCTGAACGGCGGCGCCGGCGACGACCTTTTCCGCTACACGGCGCGCACCGACAGCGGCGTCGGCGCGTCTCGCGACGTCATCGGCGACTTCGCCGAGGGCGACAGGATCGACCTCAGCGCGGTCGGCGCGACCACCTTCATCGGCGGCGACGCGTTCAGCGGCACCGCCGGCCAGGTCCGCGCGGTGGCGCTCGCCGACCAGACCATCGTCGAATATGACGCCGACGGCGACCGCCGCGCCGACATGCAGATCGAGCTCTCCGGCTCGCATGTGCTCGACCGGCTCGACTTCGTGGCGCTGAACGGCGCGCCGACCAGCGGCAACGACGAATTGTTCGGGTCGGGCGGGAACGACAGCATCAACGCGCTCGGCGGCAACGACGCGGTTTACGGGGCGGGCGGCATCGACACGCTCGAGGGTGGCAGCGGCAACGACCTTCTGGTCGGCGGCCTGGGCCGCGACACGCTGAAGGGCGGAACCGGCGCGGATGTGTTCAGGCTCGAGAGCTTCGAGGACAGCACCGCCGGCGCGAGCCGCGACGCCATCCTCGATTTCCAGAGCGGCTCCGACAAGCTCGACTTCAGCGCGATCGGCGGGAGCTGGACGTTTATCGGCGCGCTGGCCTTCACCGGGATCGGCGAGCAGGTGCGCTACACACGCGGCTTCGGATCGACCTTCATCGAGGCCGATTTCAACGGCGATCTCGTCGCGGACATCCAGATCGAACTGGCGGGATCGCACAATCTGGTCGCGAGCGACTTCATGTTCTGAGCAGCCCCTGGCTCGGACCTCGGCCGCCGGCTTCGCGCCGGCGGCCTTTCTTTTGCCTTCGTGCCATTTCCCGTTAAGGCGGCGGAATGACCCTGCCCGCCTTGTTCGACCGGCTCCGCATTCCCGTGATCGGCGCACCGCTCTTCATCGTCTCCAATCCGGACCTCGTCATCGCCCAGTGCAAGGCGGGAATCGTCGGCTCCTTCCCAGCGCTGAACGCACGGCCGCAGTCGATGCTCGACGAGTGGATTCATCGAATTGAGGAAGAGCTCGCGGCCTGGGACCGCGACAATCCCGACCGCCCTTCGGCGCCTTTCGCCGTCAACCAGATCGTCCACCGCTCCAACGACCGGCTCGAGGCGGACATGGCGACCTGCGCCAAGTGGAAGGTGCCGATCGTCATCACCTCCCTGGGGGCGATGGTCGAGGTCAACCAGGGCGTCCACAGCTGGGGCGGGATCACGCTCCACGACATCATCCACGACCGCTTCGCGCGAAAGGCGATCGAGAAAGGCGCGGATGGCTTGATCGCCGTCGCCGCGGGCGCGGGGGGCCATGCCAGCACGCTCTCGCCCTTCGCCCTGGTGCAGGAGATCCGGCAGTGGTTCGACGGCCCACTCTGCCTTTCGGGCGCGATCGCCACCGGCCGCGCCGTTCTGGCGGCGCAGGCGATGGGCGCCGACCTCGCTTATATCGGCTCGCCCTTCATCGCGACCGATGAGGCCAATGCGGTCGAGGCCTATAAGCAGGGAATCGTCGAGGGGCGCGCCACCGACATCGTCTATTCGAGCTATTTCACCGGCGTGCACGGCAATTACCTGCGCGCCTCGATCGCGGCGGCGGGGATGGACCCGGACGATTTGCCGCAGGGCGACGTCACCAAGATGGACTTCGCCGGCGGCCAGAGCGCGAAAAAGGCCTGGCGCGACATTTGGGGCTCCGGCCAGGGCATCGGCGCGATCGACCGGGTCCGCCGCGCCGGCGATTATGTCGACGAGCTGGCCCGGCAATATGAGGAAGCGAAGGCGAAGCTGAGATCTACCGCCGTCTAGCTCCTCCCCGTACCGGGGAGGAATTTCAGGCGACGATCCTTTCCAGCTTCTCTCGCCACTCCATCGGCACCGGCACCGGCAGACGCGTCTTGCGATCGACGTAAACGTGGGTGAAATGCCCTTCGGCCGCCGCCTCCTCCGCTCCCTTCATGAAGACGCCGAGCCGGTAACGCACGCTCGAAGTGCCGAGCCGCTCTACCGCCAGCCCCACCTCAACCGGCTCCGGATAAGCGAGCGGCCGCGCGTAACGGCAGCCGGTCTCGACCACCAAGCCGATCGGGTTGCCCACCGTTATGTCGAGCAGGCCCGCCTCGATCAGCCAGGCGTTCACCGCGGTGTCGAACCAGGCATAATAAACAATGTTGTTGACGTGCCCGTAGGCGTCGTTGTCGCTCCAGCGCGTGCCGATCTCGCGCCACGCGCGATAGCCACTGCGACCGCGCAGCGCCTCGCGGCTCAAAGCGCCGCCTCGTAGAGCCGGCGCGCGTCGGCTTCGCCGATGGGGCAGGGATTGTTCACCAGCAGCCGCTCCTGCTTCATCGCTTCGGACGCCAGCAGGTCGAGGTCTGTGGCGGCGACGCCGACGTCTCTCAGTCGCCGCGGCACGCCCGCGGCGCGGCACAACGCACCCATCGCCTCGACGAAGCCTTGGGCCTGCGCCTGCGCGCCGAGCGGCTCAAGGGCGGGGTCGAGCAGCGTCCCGAGCTCGGCATAGAGCGGCATGGCGGCGTGGAGGTTGTGACCCAGCACGTGGGTCAGCATCAGAGCGTTGGAGACGCCGTGCGGGACGTGGAAATGCCCGCCGAGCGGGTAGGCCAGAGCATGGACTCCGGCGACAGGCGCGTTGGCGAAGGCGACACCGGCGAGGTGCGCGCCGAACAGCATCGCGTTGCGTGCCGCGACGTCCGATGGGGCATCGCATGCGCGCAGGAGATTGCCGGCAAGCAGGCGCAGCGCTTCGCGCGCGAGGGCGTCGGAGAACGGGTTCTTGAGCCTCGCGGACGTGTAAGCCTCGACCGCGTGGACGATCGCGTCGATACCGGTGGCGGCGGTGACGGCGCGTGGAAGGCCCAGCGTCAGCTCCGCGTCAAGAATGGCCCAATCGGCCGTGAGCGGCGCGCTGTTTACGGCAAGCTTCAGGCTGCCGCCGACGGTGATGACGCTGATCGGGGTGGCTTCGGAGCCGGTCCCGGCCGTTGTCGGCACCAGCACCAGCGGCAGCCGCGACCCGGTCGCCTTGCCGACACCCCAGATCGCCTCGAGATCGTCGCCGCTGCCGAGCAGATATGCGGCGAGCTTGGCGACGTCCATCGGGCTGCCCCCGCCGAAACCGACAACGCAAGCGCACCCCTCGCCCGCCGCCACGACGGCCGTCAGGGTCTCCAGCGAGGGATCCTGTTCGACGGCGTCGAACACGACCGCGTCGAGGCCATCGAGCGCCGGATCGGCGAGGCCGAGCGCACGCACAGTCTCGTCAGTCACGAACAGGCATCGGCCCGGCGGCAGCCGCTCCTTGAGCCGCCCTGCGGCGCCGGGGCCGGCGATGATGCGCGGACCATAGGTGAACTCGAAGTTTCGCATCCGGCCTGCCTCAGAGCGAGCGCTGGAGTCGGCTCAGCAGACTCCGCGCCGGGCTCGGCTGCGATTCCGGCGCGGCGCCTTCGTCGATACGGCGGACGCGGTCGTAGAGGTCGCGGCTCGCCTGGACCAAATCGCCGGCCGCCGCCGGAAGGCGAGGCAGCAACGCTTCGTCGCTCTCCGGAGCGTCGCCGAGGCGGCGCTCAGCCGTACGACCCTCGGCGTTCGACAGCTCGCCTGCCGCGATCGCGCGGCGAGTCATCAGCCAGGCGACGACCTGCATCAACCGCGTGGTCACCTTGAGCGACTCGCAGGCGAAGCCGATCCGCACCACCGGATCAAGGCCGAGCCGCTCGTCGCGGCCGGAACTGTCGAAATAAGCGCGCGCTTCGTCCGCCAGCACCATCGCCTCGACATAGAGCGAGTCGATCACCCGGGCGGTGAGCTCGGCATTGGTCTCGCCATCGGCCATTGGGATTAGAGTGCCACAGCGCTGCGCCTGCGCAAACCGGCAATGAAGAACATGGAGCTGGCCGGCGCCGGCTCAGGCGATGATGTCGGGGACGAGCGCGTCTTCCAAGCGGGCGATTTCGTCCTTCAGGCGGAGCTTTCGCTTCTTCAGGCGGGCGAGCTGGAGCTGGTCGGAAGCGACCTCGCGCTCCAGCGAATCGATGGCTGCGTCCAGATCCCGATGCTCGGTGCGCAGCCAGGCGAGTCGCGCTGCCGGATCGGGGACTGCTCCGTTCTTCTCCATGCGAGGACCCCCGTCGCTGATCGATGGAACGGAGGCGATAATAGACCCTCAACGCCTCGTCGTACATATGTCTTGAGCCGTCCGATGCGGGGAGACAAACGGCGCGGACGGTGGTTTATTGGGCTCGAGCGAAAGCCAACGGAGGAGACGGGAATGGACCAGGCGCATATCGCGGCACTTCAGACGAGACATGCTGGGCTCGACGCACGCATCGCCGAAGAGAACCAGCGCCCGCTGCCCGACACCGCCTTGCTCGCCCGGCTCAAGAAGGAAAAGCTCAGGATCAAGGAAGAGATAGCGGGGATCACCACCGCGCACTGAGGCCAGTGCGTCGTCCCGGCGAAGGCCGGGACCTCAGCGAGATTACACACAATCGCTCGTGCGATACGCCTCTGCGCTGCGCACGCGCCCGCGACTTTTCGCGCTGGGATCCCGGCCTCCGCCGAGATGACGGTCTCGCCCGCGCATCGGTGCGCGGGGGCCCCCTCGTCAGTCGTCGCGGGAGACCCGTTCGTTACGCTCGTGGCGCTCCTGGGCTTCGACGGTCATGGTGGCGATCGGCCGGGCTTCGAGGCGCGCCAGGGAAATCGGCTCGCCAGTCACCTCGCAGAAGCCATATTCGCCCGTCTCGATCCGCCGCAGCGCCGCGTCGATCTTGGCGGTGAGCTTGCGCTGCCGATCGCGGGTCCGCAGCTCGATGCTCCAGTCGGTCTCGCTCGAGGCGCGATCGGTAAGGTCCGCCTCGCGCAGCGGCCCGCTCTTCAACTGGGCGATCGTACCCTGCGATTCGCGCCGGATCTCGTCCTTCCAGTTGAGCAGCTTCTGCCTGAAATAGGCCAGCTGCAGCGGGTTCATGAACTCTTCGTTGGCGCTCGGTCGGTAAGTCTCGGAAAGAAGCGCGCGGTCCAGACCGTATTGCGGACCGTAAATGTCACTCAGAGCCGTAGCCATTACACCCCTCCACTCTTCTGCGCCGACTCGCGTGCGGCCCAGAACCTCTCCAGGCACCGATCCGTTTGTCCCCACAGAATCGGTGCTTGCCCCAGCGCGCCTATACTCCGGCCCGGCTGTCTCCACAAGTCACTCAAAAGGCGCGCGAAAATTATCCACAATTTCCTTCTGCCACGAGGCGGATGCCGTGGTCGGAGCCCTTCGCCGGTCATCATCGGGCACGTGACTTCGGCGCCCGCGAATCGGGCATGAGGATGCGGAGGGCCGCCGCCAGATTCGCTCCGGGAGTTCGAAGAAAAGCGCAGTTTCATTTACGGAGACGGCGGCGCTGTCTTGATATGGGACGCAGTTGGCCAGAACAGCCCCGTAAGCGCCCAAAGATGGTTAACGCGCTTGAACTTAAACCAATCTTTTGCATCTGATGAGCATAGCCGAAACAGCGGCGGAGTACTTCGGCTCGTCGATGTAACCGACCGCTGTTGGCAGGAACAGGTGCTCTATGTCAGTACGAATGGCTTTGGCGCAACTGTGCGCATGCGCATGCGGAGGAGCGATCATCGGCGGCAGCGCCGTTCACGTCGCCGAGAATCCGCCCTCGCGACCCGCTCTCATCAAGGAGGCGCGCGCGAAAACCGCCACGGTGCGGCGCTCCGCACACCAGCAGCGGCGCCGGGTCGTGCGCCGGACGGTCCGCCGTGTCGCCTGCGCCGCGCCCGCCACGAGGGTGACGACGCGCACGATCACGCAGCCCGTGCCGATGCCGTTCGTCCCCCCGCCCCCTCCGGCTGCGGCCTTTGTCGGCGGCAGCGGCGGCGTACCCGCCGTGGTCATCGGCGGCAGCGGCGGCTTCGGCAGCGGCTTCGGCGGCGGCTTCTTCTCGGGAAGCTTCTTCGGAGGCAGCTCGACCGGCGGCAACACCGTCGTCACCGTCTCCACCTCCGGGGGCTCGACCTCGACTTCCAGCGGCGGCAGCTCCACGTCGACCGGCGGCAGCTCGACCTCCACCGGCG
>DASPJJ010000024.1:0-96511 GCA_035628635.1 Allosphingosinicella sp. | reverse complement strand
CTCCTCGACGCCCAGGCCGCCATCCTCTGCCGCCGCACCGAGCACCACCGCTTCGCCACCCACTCGATCTTCATCGGCGTGGTCGAGGACGTGGCGGTGCGCGAGGACGTCGACCCGCTCGTTTACGTCAACGGCAGTTATGGCGGCGCCGGATAGACGCGCCGGTAGCGGAAGTACCAGACTTCGTGGCCCTTGCGGCGGGCCTTGGCCTCGTAGCGCGTCTCCGGCCAGCCGCCGGGGCGGGTGAGGAAGTCCTTCGGGCTCTCCGCCAGCCATTCGAAGTCGCGGCGCTGGTTCATGATCATCATCGACCAGCGGCAATAGACCGGATCGTCGGTGCCGAGGCGGAGCTCGCCTCCCGGCTTCAGCTTGGCCGCGATCAGGTCGAGCGGCCCGTCGTTCACCATCCGCCTCTTGGCGTGCCGCGCCTTCGGCCAGGGATCGGGGTGGAGCAGGTAGACGAAGCTCAAGGCGCCGTCCGGCACCCGCTCCAGCACCTCGAGCGCGTCGCCCATGTGCAGTCGGACGTTGGCGAGTCGCCGGTCCCTGATCTGCGCCAGCGCGGCGACGACGCCGTTGAGGAACGGCTCGGCACCGACGAATCCGTGATCGGGGAGCAGGTCGGCGCGAAAGGCGAGATGCTCGCCCGATCCGAAGCCGATCTCGAAATGGAGCGGGCGCCCGTCGCCGAACAGGGTGCGGCTGTCCACCGGGCCCTGCTCCGGCACGCTCACCGCCGGCAGCAGCGCCTCGAGCAGGGCCGCCTGCCCGGCGCGCAGCCTGTGCCCGGACCGGCGGCCGTAGAGCCTGCGGATCGTCATGGGATCGTTCATCGCGGGCGCG
This sequence comes from Allosphingosinicella sp., assembly GCA_035628635.1. Classification (GTDB taxonomy): domain Bacteria; phylum Pseudomonadota; class Alphaproteobacteria; order Sphingomonadales; family Sphingomonadaceae; genus Allosphingosinicella. The sequence continues at coordinate 95,668 of DASPJJ010000024.1, read as the reverse complement.
TTAGACTTCGCCGCTCGAACAGCCAAGGGACCGCCATGACGAGATTCTCCGCCGCCTTCGCTCTCGCCGCCGCCGCCTTCGCCGCCGCGCCGGCTTTCGCCACGCAGGGCCTCGACTGCCGGCCGGTTTCCGGAAGCGGCCCGAGGGTCTCGTTCGTGCTCGCGGCGGGGGGCGGGATCGCCGGGGCCAGCCTGTTCGAAGGCCGCGGCCACCGCTCCACCTTCCGCCCGGCGGACGGGCTGGTGCTCAGGCAGAGCTGGATCGACGAGCAGCGCGTCTGGGCCGATTTCGCCGATTCCGGCGGGCTCGAGGACGAAGGGCGGCTGCGCGGCAGCTTCGTGCGCCAGGGCCGCCGCTGGCACGTGGCCGCCACTCTCCTGCGCGGCGGGCGGCTCTACAGGATGCGCTGCGAAGAAGGTTGATCGTCCGCCGGCGCCTCGGCCCTCAGCGCGATCGCCATTCCGGCCAGCGCGACGATCGCGCCGGCGACGGCGAGCGCCGACCATCGATAGCCTTCCGCCCCGGTCGAGATCGCCATCGCGATCACCGGCACGATCAGGCTCGAATAGGCCGCCTTGCCCGGGCCGACCGCGCGGATCACCCTCAGATAGAGGGTGAACGCGGCCGCCGAGGCGAGCAGGCCGAGATAGAGCAGGCCGAGCCAGTAGCCGGCGCGCGCCTCGGCGACCGGCGGGCCGAACCAGGCAATGGCGAAAGCGGCGTTGGCGAGCGCACCGTAGAGCATCCCCCAGGCGAGGTTGGCGGCGATCGGCCTGGCCCGCACCCGCGGAATCGCCTGGATGACGTTCGCCGCCGAAGCGGCGAGAACCGCGAGCAAGGCGAGGCCGATGCCGACCGCGGCGGCGTGGGCGCTGACCGGACTGGCGCGGATCTCCTGGAGGAACAGCAAGGCCACGCCCAGGCAGGCGATCGCCGATCCGGCGACGAAGCGGCCGCTCGCCGGATGCTTCAGGAACAGCCAGGCGAGCGCGCTGTTCGGCACCATCAGCAGCGCGAAGACGACCGCGACGAGGCCGCTGGTGACATAGAGCTCGGCCACGTAGACGAGGTTGAAGTTGAGGCAGAATTGCGGGATTCCGAACGCGGCGGCGATCGCGTGGCCGCGCCAGCCCATGCGCAGCGGCGCATTCGTCCAGAGCGCGTAGGCGAACATCGCCGCGGCGGCGATGACGAAGCGATAGGTCACCGACCAGGCCGGCGGCACCGCGACGTCCCCGCCGCCGCCGAGCTGGTCCTTGATCACGATCCAGGTCGAGCCCCAGATCAGGGTGATGATGACGAAGGGGGCGAGGACCTTCGGGTCGCGGAAGCCCGTCCGCTCGCTCACAGCGCCCGGATTGCGGCGGCGAGCGCGTCGACCGCGCCGGCATCGGAATCCCAGCTCGTCACCAGCCGGGCCTCCCCCGGCCCCCAATCGTAGAAATCGAAGCCCTCCGCCCTGAGCCGCGCCGCCTCCTCGGCGCTCAACCGCACGAACACCTCGTTCGCCTCGACCGGCAGCACCAGCCGTTCCGTCCCGGCGGCTTCTGCGAGCCGCCGGGCGGCGGCGTTGGCGGCGCGGGCATTGGTGAGCCACAGGCCGCCCTCGAGCATCGCCAGCACCTGCGCGGCCATGTAGCGGCCCTTGGAGAGCAGGTGCCCGGCGCGCTTCCTGCGGTAAAGCGTCGCCGCCGCGAGCTCGGGCCGGAAGAAGACCAGCATCTCGGCCGACATCCCGCCATTCTTGACGAAGCCGAAGCTCAGCGCGTCGACTCCCGCTTGCCAGGTCAGATCGGCCGGGCGGCAGCCGAGCCGCGCCACGGCATTGGCGAAGCGGGCGCCGTCGACATGGAAGCCGAGCCCCCGCTCGCGGCAGAGCGCACCCAGTGCAGCCGTCTCCTCGGGGGTGTAGACGAGCCCGTATTCGGTCGCGTTGGTGATCGACAGAGCCTGCGGCTGGACCTGGTGGACGTCGTCGCGGATCGTCGCGATCGCCGCTTTCACCCCGGCCGGCGTGAGCTTGGCGCCGGCGCCTTCCGCGAGCACCAGCTTGGCGCCATGCGTGTAGAATTCGGGCGCGCCGCATTCGTCGTTCTGGATATGGGCGTCGCGGTGGCAGACGATGGAGCCGTGCGGCGCACAGAGCGCGGCCAAAGCGAGGCTGTTCGCAGCCGTACCGGTCGCCACCCACAAGGCTGCGACCTCATGGTCGAACAGCTCGGAGAAGCGCGCCGAGAGGCTGCGGCTCAGCGCGTCGCCGTCATAGGCCGTGTCGAGCCGGTTGGCGGCGGCGATCGCCGCCAGCACTTGGGGGCAGGCGGCGGCGGCATTGTCGGAAAAGAAGCGCATGGCCGCGCCTTAGACCGGCCGCGCGAGAGGTCAACGACGGCACGGTGCGGGGATGCGAATAAGGCGCTCCCGACACCCTTTCGTTTACTACAATTTAGGGCTGTCTGGTTTATCGCTCGCTGCGGGACCGACAGGGAAGGCGGCGATGGGCGTAGAGAATATCGTGAAGGCCTCGATGGCGGCGCAGCGGCAGGCGAAACGCGCGCGGGTGTTGCTCGCGGGCAAGCTCCAGACGCCGTACGGCGAGGTCGACGCGCGCCTTCGCGACATTTCGAGCAGGGGCGCGCTGGTCGAATGCACCCAGGTTCCGCCGGTCGGCTGCGAGGTCGTCTTCTCCCGCGGCCAGACTATCGTTCCCGCCCGGGTCGCCTGGTCCGCCGCCGGCCGGGTCGGCCTCGAATTCCGCTATCCCATCGATGAGAATGAGGTGCTGGTCCAGCTCAAGAAGGCGCCTTCCGCCGCCGCGCCGCGCTTCCGCCGGCCCGGCCTCAACGAGGGGATTTCGGACGACGACCTCAAGGTCGCGCGCGCCTGGGGCGTCACCGTCGGGATCGCCCTCCCAGAGGGCCTATAGGGTCGGGAGGACGCGATGGACTTCCCGGTCGGGCACATGCAGCCGGGCGAGGACAGCGGCTTCACTCCGTTCGCGGCCGAGCTCAGCACGCGCCGCGAAACCAAGCCGCGCCTTGCCGACCGCGTCGAAGTTTCCTTCGGCGCCGCGCTTCGCCAGCGCGGGGCCAGCGGCGTCTCGGTGCAGGTCGCGGATCTCTCCACCACGGGCTTTCGCGTAGCGACCCACCTCGTGCTCGAGCCCGGCACCGACGTCTGGCTGCGCCTCCCCGGTCTCGAGCCCTGCCACGCGCGCGCAGTCTGGTCGCGCGGGCATCATATCGGCTGCGAATTCGTCCGCCCTCTCCACCCGGCGGTGCTGGCGATGGTGGTGCGCAATAGCTCCCGCTGAGCCGTGCCGGCGGCGCGGCGAGCGGTCGCCAGGCCGATTCTGCAAATTGAAAACACTGTGCTAGGAACCCCGAGTCGCTTTGGGGAGGGCGGCGTCGATGGAATCTGACCAGCGTTACTATCAGCGCCGCGCATCCGAAGAGCGTCGCGCCGCGGAGCGCGCGATCACCGCTGCCGCCCGCGAGCGCCATCGCGAGCTCGCGCTCCTCTTCGCAAGCAAGGCCGAGCAGCGCGCGGCGCTCCGCTCCGCTCCCCCGCAACAGGTCCAACTCGCCACCTGACCGCGGCCGTGCCGGCCGGCATTTGGTTGAGTTGCAGGAAAGCGGTGCAGAGGTTGATCGATCGAGCAGCGGCATTCGCGCGGCTGACCGCCGCAGGCGTCTCGTTCCTCTATATGTCGATACTCCTCCCGCACCTCCTGGGCGTGCAGGCCGAGAGCCTTTCATCGCCCTGGTTCTGGGCCGCGTTGTGCATCGCGTTTTCGTGGATCCCGCTTCTGATCGTAAATCCGCGGATCGCCGGCAACGGCAGCTTGCTGGTCCTGGGCCTGTCCGTCGCCCCATTATTCCTGATCGCTGCCTTCTTCACCGTTCTGCTCGCGAACGGGTAGCGGGGAGCCGTCAGGAGCTCCTCGCGCTCCGCACCGCTGACGCGGGGCAGCGTGTCGACCGTCCGGTCGACCCGTCAGGATGAATCAGGACGAGCGTGTTCTCGTTCGGGGCCTCAAGGCGCGCGCTAACCGGCTGCGTCCCCTGAAAGGTGAGCCTGTCGCCGGTCAGGATCCACAGCCCGGTCTCGCCGCCGGTGCGGAACGTGCCGTCCGGCCTGAATTCGATGACGTTCGCGCAGTCGCCATCGTCCGTCCAGAAGCCGAGCAGGAATTCGCTGGTGACGGCGATCGGCGAGTGGCTCGTCGGCGGCGCGCGCCCCGGTTCCCGCGGCTCCGCGGACGCGGGCGCGGCGACAGGGGCAATGCAGAGGCCGGCGGCAAACGCCGATCGAGCGATGCGAAACCATCTCATCGCGACGATGCCTCCGGCCGATGCGTCAGCATAGCGGATCGGGCGGGAAAATGGTGCTGCCGGTGAGGATTGAACTCACGACCTCAGCCTTACCAAGGATGCGCTCTACCACTGAGCTACGGCAGCATCGCCATTTCGCGGGACGCGGCGCTATGGCCGCGCCGCCGTCTCTATGTCAAGGCGGGGGCGATGAGCGGAAGGGACGAGGAGCGCAGCAAGCGGCTCGCCGCGGCGTTGCGCGCGAATCTGCGCCGTAGGAAGGCGCAGGCGCGGGGGAACGAACTCCTCCCCGGAACGGGGAGGGGGACCGCCGGAACGGCGGTGGAGGGGCCGGCGCCACCGGCGCCGGTTTCACCGTCGCCGCCCCTCCACCAGCCTATGGCTGGTCCCCCTCCCCGTTCCGGGGAGGATTAGAGCGGCGCGCACTGCGCCTCGAGCCAGCCGCGCACCTCGCCGTCGAGCTGCGGTCCGACCACCTCGATCACGCGGGCGTGATACTCGTCCACCCAGCGGCGCTCCTCGGCCGTCAGCATCGCGACCTCGATCAGCGCGCGCTCGATCGGCGCGAAGGTGAGCGTCTCGAAGCCCAGCGTCCGCTTCTCCGCGCCCGCGACCTCGACCGGCACGACCAGCACCAGATTCTCGATCCGGATCCCGTATTCGCCCGTCTTGTAGTAACCGGGCTCGTTGGAGAGGATCATGCCGGCCTTGAGCGGCTCGTCGCCCCCCGACTGGCTCGATCCGACCGGCGAGATGCGCTGCGGTCCCTCGTGCACCGCGAGGAAGGCGCCGACCCCGTGACCGGTGCCGTGCGCGTAATCGAGTCCCGCGGCCCACAGATATTGCCGCGCGAAGCTGTCGAGCTGGCTGCCCCGCGTCCCGTCGGGGAAGATCGCCCGCGCGACGGCGACATGGCCCTTGAGCACGCGGGTGAAGCGGTCGCGCATCTCCGCGGTCGGCGGGCCGATCGCGACGGTGCGGGTGACGTCGGTGGTGCCGTCCGGATACTGGCCGCCCGAATCGACCAGGTAGATCGAGTTCAACTCGAGAGGCCGGTTGGTCTCCTCGCTCGCCCGATAGTGGACGATGGCGCCGTTCGGCCCCGCGCCCGAGATGGTGTCGAAGCTGGTGTCGCGCAGGTCGCCGCAGGCCTTGCGGAACTCGAGCAGGCGGTCCGACGCCGTGAGCTCGTCGAGCCCGCCTTTCGGCGCCTCGACCGACAGCCAGTGGAGGAAACGGACCAAAGCGGCGCCGTCGCGCGCCTGGGCGGCCCGGTGGCCGGCAATCTCGGTCTCGTTCTTGATCGCCTTGGGAAGCACGGCGGGGTCGCGCTTGCGCACCACCTTCGCCCCGGCCTGCTCGAGCGCCTCGAAGATCGCCGCCACCGCCCGCTCGGGATCGGCGGCGACGGTCCTGCCGGCGAGCGATGCCAGGAACGGCTCGAACGCGGCGCGGTCGTGGAGCCGGACGCCGTTGCCGAGATGCTGGCGGACGTCGTCGCCGACCTTTTCCGGCGCCGCGAACAGGTCGGCGGTGCCGTCGTCATGGACGATCGCGAAGGCGAGGGCCACCGGCGTGTGGTCGACGTCGGCGCCGCGCACGTTGAACGTCCAGGCGATCGAATCGAGCGCCGAGAGCACCGCCGAGTCCGCGCGCTGCTCCTTCAGCCAGTCCCCCATCTCCTGGCGCTTGGCGGCCGACGACTTGCCGGCGAGGGCGTCGGGGTGGACGATCAGCCGCGCCTTGGAGGGCTCGGGCTTGTCGCTCCACACCGCGTCGACCGGGTTGCGGCGGACTGCGACCAGCTCGGCGCCTTTCTCCTCGAGCGCCGCGCGCGCCTTCTTGACCCAGTCGCTGGTGTGGAGCCAGGGGTCGTAGCCGATCCGGCCGCCGTCCGGCGCATGCGCCCTCAGCCAGTCGGCGACGCTGGTCTCCGGCACCGACTGAAACGACCAGTGGCGCCCGTCGACCTGCTCGCGAACCTGCAATGTGTAGCGCCCGTCGGTGAAGATCGCCGCTTCCTCCGGCAGCACGACCGCCGATCCCGCCGATCCCTGGAAACCGGTCAGCCAGGCGAGGCGCTGCGCATAGCTGCCGACATATTCGCTCATATGCTCGTCGGTCAGCGGCACGACGAAACCGTCGAGCCGCTCCGCCTTGAGCTGCTCCCTCAGCGCCTGGAGCCTCGCTTCGTAGGTCGACATGTCCGCTTCCTCATCTATGTGGGTCGCAGATAGACCAGCCGACTGCCCCAAGAAAGCCTGGCCCGAGAAAGAGAGCATGACCGAGCTTCCCGAGCCGCCGCGCGCCGAGCAGCGTCCCTACAGCTACGAGCGCCACGGCGTGCGCGTGGACGATCCGTGGCACTGGCTGCGCGATCCCGCTTATCCCAACGTCCAGGACGAGGACGTGCTCCGCTACCTGAAGGAGGAGAACGCCTGGTTCGAGGCGGCGATGAAACCCCATGCGGCTTTGGTCGACGCGCTGTTCGAGGAGATGAAGGGCCGCATCAAGGAGGACGACCGCTCGGTCCCGGTCAAGGACGGCGACTATCTCTATTGGTGGGCGTTCGAGGAGGGAGCGCAATACCGCAAATGGTGGCGGCGGCCGACGCGCGGCGGGGACGACCAGCTGATCTTCGACGAGCCCGGCGAGGCGTCCGGGCGCGATTATTTCCGGCTCGGCGCGATGCAGGTCAGCCCCGACGGCCGCCACGCCGCCACGCTCGTCGACGACGACGGCTCCGAGCGCTTCAAGCTGCGCATCCGCGATCTCGCCACCGGCGCCGACCTCGAGACCGTGACCGAGGCGGGCATCGGCAACATCGAATGGAGCGCGGGCTCGGACGCGATAATCTTCACCGAGGTCAACGAGAATTGGCGCAGCTACCGCGCCCGCCTCCACCGCCTCGGCGCGCCGATCGAGGACGACGTCACCCTCTACGAGGAGAAAGACGATCCCGGCTTCTCGGTCGCCGTCGGCAAGAGCCACGACCGCAGCCTGATCTTCATCGCCACCGGCGACAACAGCGCGACCGAGGTGCGCTTCGTGCCGGCCGCCGATCCCGCCGCCGAGCCGGTGCTGATCGCGCCCCGTCGGCCGAAGCTCATCTACTCGGCCGACGCCGCCCACGGCAGGCTGTGGATCCTCGCCAATGACGAGCACGTCAACTTCCGCCTGGCCTCGGCCGACCCGGCGGCGCCGGGCGCGTGGGAGACGGTGATCCCCGGCTCCGACGAGGCCTATCTGCGCGGCGTCACCGCCTTTCGCGACCATCTCGTCGTCGAGGAGCGGCTCGCCGGCCTCGACCAGATACGCCTGCGCACTTATTCGGGCGAAGAGCGCCGCATCCTCTTCCCCGAGGCGAGCTACACGGCCGGGCTCGGCGCGACCCCCGAATTCGCCCCCGCCGCCTATCGCCTCGGCTATTCCTCGATGGTCACGCCCGGGACGGTCTACGATTACCATCCCGGCGAGGACAGGCTGGAGGTGCTGAAGGTCCAGGAAATCCCCTCGGGCTACGACGCCTCGCGCTACGAGACCGAGCGCCTCATGGTCGAGGCGCGGGACGGGCGGCAGGTCCCGGTCTCGATCGTCTACCGGAAGGGATTTCCGAAGGACGGCTCGGGCAAGCTCTACCTCTACGCCTACGGCGCCTACGGCCACGCCATTCCGCCGAGCTTCTCGGTGTCGCGCCTCAGCCTGCTCGACCGCGGCTTCGCCTGCGCGATCGCCCATGTCCGCGGCGGCGACGATCTCGGCTACGGCTGGTTCCTCGACGGCAAGCTCGACAAGAGGACGAACACGTTCAACGATTTCGTCGACGCCGCGCGCGGGCTCGTCGCCGCCGGCTTCGCCCGGCCCGGCCGGATCGCGATCCAGGGCGGCTCGGCCGGCGGCGAGCTGATGGGCGCGGTGGCCAATTCCGATCCGGAGCTGTGGGGCGCGGTCGTCGCCGACGTCCCCTTCGTCGACGTGCTCGCCACCATGCTCGACGACACCCTGCCGCTGACGCCGGGCGAATGGCCCGAATGGGGCAACCCGATCGAGGACAAGGCGGCGTTCGACCTGATCCGCAGCTACTCGCCCTACGACAATGTTCGCGCGCAGGCCTATCCGCCGATGCTGATCACCGGCGGCCTCAACGATCCCCGCGTCACTTATTGGGAGCCGGCCAAATGGGCGGCGAAGCTGCGCGCGACCAAGAGCGACGACAATCTCCTCCTCCTCAAGATCAACATGGGCGCCGGCCACGGCGGCAAGTCCGGCCGCTGGGATTCGTTGCGCGAGGTGGCGGAGGCCTTCGCCTTCATCCTCACCCAGGTCCGCGACTGATGGCCTTCGAGACGCGCATCACCGCCACCGAGGCCGACATCGACGAGCTCGGCCACGTCAACAATGCCGTCTGGGTGCGCTGGATCCAGGACCTGGCAACGGCCCATTGGCACGCGGTGGCCCCGGCGGAGCATCGCGCCGCTTTTATCTGGGTCGTGACCCGGCACGAGATCGACTATCTGCGCGCGGTCCTCCCCGGCGAGACGGTGACCGGAAGGACATGGATCGCGGATCCGCCGAAGGGCGCGCGCTTCGAGCGGCACATGGAATTCGTCGGGGAAGACGCAAAGCCGCGGGTCCGCGCAAGGACGACTTGGGCGATCCTGGACCGGACGACGGGCCGCCCCCTCAGGGTCCCGGCGGAGGTGGCCGCGCCCTTCCTGAGGGGACAGTCTATCTGACTGTCCCCCTGCGGCGTTGGGCAAGCGGGGACAGCCGGGGGACAGTCTATCTGACTGTCCCCATGCGGCGTTGGGCAAGCGGGGACAGCCAGATAGGCTGTCCCCTCAAAACCGCTTCACCGCCTCGACGATCCTGGGGAAGGCCCGGCCGCTGACGGCGAAGCCCATGTGGCTGCAGTCGATCTCGAGCTCCGCGTCTCGCTCGTCCGGACGGCCGCGCGCGCCCGCAGCAGCGACGATGCCGTCGCGGTGCGACCAGATCGCCAGCGTCGGCACCGGCGGCTTCACGGCAGGGTCCTTGTCGATCGGCGGATCGTTGACGGAATGGCCCGCAACCCGTTCGTAGAGCCGCCAGACATTGTTGTTGCGGGTCCGGTCCCCCGAGAAAGGAGAGCCGAGCGTGACCACTTTGGCAATCAGGTCCGGCCGCTCCTGGGCGACGACCCGCGCATAGAGGCCGCCGAGACTCCACCCGACCAGGATCACCTTCTCCCCCGCGCCGAAGGCCGCGATCCGCTCCAGGATGCGATCGACCGTCCGTTCGGAGACGCCGCCGTTGAAGCCGAGCCCCCACCCGCTCACCCGGAAGCCGCCCTTCGCCAACGCCCGCTGCAGGCCGAGCGTGGTGCGGTCGTTGGCGAGGAAGCCGGGGATCACCATCAATTTCTCGCCGTCCGCCGGCCCCCGCTCGCCGAGCCGCCCGAAGCCGCGCCACACGCGCGACCACAAGGCCGCGCCCTCCTTGGCGAGCTGCCAGCGCGACGGCGCCTTGCCGTCGTCCCGGCGGGTCATCGCGGCGGCACCAGCGAAGCGCGCTCGGCGATCCAGGCGAGCAGGACGAAGCCGAGATACAGCGTCAGGCCCATCGCGCCGATCAAGACGGGCTCGATCTCGGTCGGCGGCGCCGCGGCGCGCATGCCGGCGAAGGCGGCCGCACCGAACAGCAGGAACAGCGACAATGGCCAGAGGCGCCGGCGCTGGCTCCGCCACAGCGACCGCAGCCACAGGCCGGCAGCGAGGAACAGGACGATTTCAACCGCCAGCTCGATCGCTGCATGGTCCCACAGGCCAAGCCCCATTTCGGGCCCGACCCCCGGCGCCAGCAACAGGTCCGGGCGGTGCACGATCCAGTCGAGCGGCCAGTGCGAGAGCACGACGAGGCCGAGCAGGGTCGCTGCGCGAGGCGGCACGCCGAACGCCCGCCGCGCCAGCTGCGTCGTGACCCCCGCCCAGACCGCCGCCGCCGCCAGGCTGTGGCTCCACGGATAATCGAGGAAGGCGAGGCCTTCGGTGACGTGCGGCGCCGGCGCGACCCGCTCGATGCCGAGCATGATGAAGACGCACCACAGGATGTCGAGCAGCTGCGCGGCGCCGATCCACGCCCAGAGCGGAACCGACGGCGCAGCGCGGCGCCCGGCCAGCGACGCCGAATAATGACCGATCAGCATCTGGCCTCCCCGTTCAAGCGCGGCGAGGCTAGCGGAAGCGCGGCCTCAGAGATACTCCCCACCCATCAGCCCCCGGATCGCCTCTGGCAGCCGCACCCGGCCGTCCTCGGTCTGGTGGTTCTCGAGCAGGGGCACGAGGATGCGCGGCGTCGCCAGCGCCGTGTTGTTGAGGGTGTGGACGAAGCGCACCCGGCGCTCCTCGTCGCGCCAGCGCAGGTTCGCGCGCCGCGCCTGCCAGTCGTGCAGGGTCGAGCAGCTGTGCGTCTCGCGATATTTGCCCAGGCTCGGCACCCAGCTCTCGATGTCGTTCATCCGGAACTTGCCGGTGCCCATGTCCCCGGTCGAGGTCTCGACCACCTGATAGGGGATCTCCAGCGCCCGGAGCAGCGATTCGGCGATGCCGAGCAGGCGCGCGTGCCATCTGGCGCTCTCCTCGGGATCGTCGCGGCAGATCACATATTGCTCGAGCTTGTTGAACTGGTGGACGCGCAGCAGCCCGCGCACGTCGCGCCCCGCGCTGCCTGCCTCCCGCCGGAAGCAGGGCGAAATTCCCGCATAGAGGATCGGCAGCTTGTCGGCCTCGACGATCTCGCCCGAATGGAGGCTGGTGAGCGCGATCTCGCCGGTGCCGGCCAGATAGAGGCCGTCCGCGGGGACGTGATAGGCTTCCTCCTCGTGGCCGGGGAAATGGCCGGTGGCGACGAACGCCTCGGCGCGGGCCAGCGCCGGCACGGTCATCAGGGTGAAGCCCTCGCCGGCGAGCTTCTGCTGCGCCCAAAGCATCAGCGCCTGTTCGAGCAGAGCGAGCCTGCCCTTGAGCGCATAGGTGCGCGATCCCGCCACCCTGGCGATGCGCGAGAGATCGGCCCAGTCGTTCTTCTCGATCAGGGCGACATGGTCGAGCGCGTCATGTTCGAAACGGCGCGGCGCGCCTTCGGTGCGGACGACGATGTTCGCGCTCTCGTCGGGACCGACCGGCGCGCCTTCCCACGGGACGTTCGGCACCCGCAGCATCAAGGCGTCGAGCTCGGCCTGCTTCTCCGCCAGCGCCGCTTCCGCCTCGCTCGCCTCGGCGCCGAGCGCCTTCGCCCGCGCGCCCAGCGCCGGGCGTTCGGCGGGGTCGGCGCTCTTGAACCCGGCGCTGATCTCGTTCCTCTGCCGCCGGAGCTCGTCGACCCGCGTCTTCAGCGCCCGGACGTCGCCGTCGAGCGCGAGCAGCCGGTCGACGTCGAGCGACACGTTTTTCTCGGCCGCGGCGCGGCGCACGGTCTCGGGAAATTCGCGGATGAACTGAAGGCTGAGCATGATCCCCTAAGAGGCCGTTCGCCGCCTGCGATCAAGCCCCCGGCTTGCCGGGAGCGTCGGGGCAGCGGACCATGGTCAGCGTGATCCCCCCGTCGATGACCGCGCGATATTCGTCGGCGCTCACGATGGTGACCTCGTGCACGTTCGGCCCGGGGCTGTGGCCCGGCACCAGCGAGGTCACGTCGAGCCGGATGCGGTTGCCGCTGACCGCGAACGTCCCCTCGTCGCCGACCGCGGTCCAGCTTCCGTCTGCTCGGAAGGCGATCGCCGCGTCGGTGCCGCATCGATTCCCGCCTTCCCGCGGCACCCAGCTGCCGAGCAGATAGGCGGCGTCCAGCACGGGCCGCGACGGCTCCGCGGAAGGCTCAGGCGTCGTCGGCTGCCCCCAGGCGTCGACGGGCGCGACCAGCCCGAGCGCTGCCGTCAAGATCAGGATACGCATCAGGTTCCTCCCCACCGCTGCACAGCTTAGCGCCCCCCGCCGCGGCGGCAACCGGCGATCGAGGCACCCGCTTTTTCGTGCGACAGGGTCCTTTCGTTCAGCCGCCGTCGCCTTGCGCTGCCCCCTTTCCTGGAGCGGGGATGATGTTAGTCTGTGCCGGCCATCGAGGGGGACGGAAATGGCGACGGGCGACTTGGGCGAACCGCGACCGCCGGCCGGCGAGGGGGCCGGAGCGGACGTGCGCGACTGGGAGCGGCGGCAGTTCTCGCCGACGGTGATCAACGCGGGCTTCATCACCGGTCTCGTGCTGGCGATATTGTGTCTTCTGATCGCCGGCTGGTACTTGATCGCGTATCGCCAGTTCGCCTCGGAGGCGCTTGCGAACCCTCCCCAGCGGGAGGCGCTGGTGGTCCACATCTATTTGGCGCGGGCGCTCCTGCAATCCTGCGGACTCGCCACGGGGATGGCGTTCGGGTTTCTCGGCTTCTCGCTGTTCCTGATCGGCGTCGGCGGCAACATGGATGCGTCCGGCTCCTCCGGGAATGTCGGCGTGCAGGTCGCGCGCATCTCGCCGGGAGCCTTCGTGATGCTGTGCTCCGCGATCCTGGTCGGAATATGCGCCACCAGCGCCATTCCCGCGGAAGCAGGCGGCGAGCGCAGGGCCGCGAATACCGAGGACTCGACCAACAGCGCCGGCAACGAGCAGGCCTATAACGGCCTCGACGCCAACGTCTCCGACGAGGAGCAGGAAGAGGTCAATCGCATCATGCAGTCCCGCGGCAATCGGGGCGGGCCTGAGCAATGACGGCTCGCGTGGTTCGCGCAGCCTTGGGCGCCGCTGCGATGCTGGCGGCCACGCCGGCCTTCGCGCAGGACTGCACGGCCCCGCCCACCGTGGCGGTTCCGCTGACGCCGGCCACCGTCCTCCAGGCCGGGTCGAGCGCCATCGCACTTTTCCAGGCGGAGCAGCGGCTCTCGGGCAAGCAGCGTGTGAGCGCCCGTGCGCGGCGGGTCAGCGAGTTCCGGCGGGCCGCCCAGATCAACTGGCGCTATTTTTGCGATTTCCGCGCGCAGATAACCGGCGACGCCGTCGCCCATGCGCGGGCCCTGACCCGCGGCGTGCTGTTTTTCGACATGGCCGACGATCAGCCGCGGGCGCGCTTGTGGCTGCGCTCGGCAAAGCCCCGCGTCGCAGCCCTCCCCGGACCGATGCCGATCTTCGCCAAACAGCCTCTCGACGTCATCCTCGGAGTCGCGACCGCGCGCCTCTCGTCGAAAGCAAGCGAGGCCCAGGAGAGCTGGTACTTCCGCGTCGACAAGCCCGCCTGACCGCGCTGACCCGCCTGTCTATCGCGCCGCTCACCACAGCCGCTTGCGCGCATAGGCGTGGCCGGAGCCGGACTTGGCAAGCGGATCCCGCTTACTGAGCAGGGCCGGTCCTGCGAAGCGCGCAGCGCGAAGCAGGATGGCGGAGACGGAGGGATTCGAACCCTCGGTAGGAGTAATCCCCCTACGGCGGTTTAGCAAACCGCTGGTTTCAGCCACTCACCCACGTCTCCGGGAAAAGGCCTGAGCCGAGGGCCTATATAGCGACGAATTCCTACGTTCAACCGGAGGGGCTCGCGCTTGCGCGGCGCGCGGACGGGGTCGCCATTTTGTCGCGGTGCAGCTCAGACGGGCGCCACCGCTACCAAAGCGGAGGCGTTAGCCGCCGGGGTCTCTTTTCCGCTCTTCGCCAGAAACGAACCACAACCCGCGCACGATGACGCCAGTCAGTGCCACCATCATGCCGGTGTTGAATAATACGCCACCGACAATAGGATAGAGAATATTGAATTCGTAAAGCGGTCGAGTCCAACCGTAGGCGGCAAGTCCCCCTCCACCGAGTATCCCTATCCAGCCTAGCGCTAGCAGAGTGCTTCCATCGTTTCGATAGCGATAGGAACCTCCACTACCTGATTTTGGTGCCGTCGTCGCTGCTTCCTCACTATTTTCCATCACGCTTGCCCCCCTGCTAGTGAAGCGGAGGCGATATTATCTCCGGTGTGATGGTTTGGCGAGTCGCTGTCTGGCTAGCCGTCCCCCTTGGCTGCGCATTCTGTGTCGAGAGGTGCTTGAGTTGCCGCGCTTGACCTTGGGTAGTGTCTGATGCGCGCCGATTTTCTTGCGCGGGTGCCAAGGCTCCGGCTCGCCTTTGCCGAAGGGCTCAGCGAGGATCGCCCTTGTTTCGGATGCCCCGCGAGCGGGCGTGCTGCCGATCCTCACCAATGCGGATATGGCCCCGCCGCAGCCAGCTGAAGGCCTCCTCACCGTATTTTCGCGGGTGCGACAGGCATTCCCGCTCGCGATAGACTCGGATCGGCGCGCGATAGACTCGGATCGCCGCTGGCCGATTGCGGCGAAACCCGCGCCGGCCCTAGTTTCGGGCGCGTACGGGTGTGGGGGAAGACCATGCTGAGACTGTCTCGTTTGACCATCGCCGCGGCCGCCGCTCTGGCCGCTTTCGCCGGGCCCGCCGCGGCCCAGGAGTTTCCGCCGTCCGACGCCGCGGCGCAGGAGGCGCCCGTCGACGCGGCGCCGACGGCCAACGAATGGTTCCCGCCCGACCAGCAGCAGGCCGCGGCGGCCGCGGAGGCGCCGGTCACCACCACCGATGCGACCGCGCCCGGCACGACGACGACCGCCGCCGCGCCCGGCCAGACCATCCCCCGCCGCGACATCTTCGATGCCGCCGGCGACCTGTTCGGCGACGGTGCCGAGGGCCTCGCCGGGATTCTCGAGCGGATCCTCGGCGATCAGGGCGAGCCGATCGCCTATATCAGCGGCCAGGAAGCCGGCGGCGCCTTCGTCTTCGGCCTGCGCTACGGATCGGGGGTGATGCGCCACCGCATCGAGGGCGACCGCAACGTCTACTGGACCGGCCCGTCGCTCGGCTTCGACGTCGGCGCCGACGCGAACAAGGTGTTCGTGCTGGTCTACAACCTCAACGACAGCCAGCGCCTGTTTCGCCGCTATCCGAATGCCGAGGGCCATGCCTACGTCATCGGCGGCTTCACCGCGGGCTATTTGCGGCGCGGCGACGTGGTGCTGATTCCGGTGCGCCTCGGCGTCGGCATGCGGCTCGGAGTCAATGCCGGCTACATGCGCTTCTCCGAGCGCAACCGCTGGCTGCCCTTTTAGGCGGAACCGGCGAAGCGCCAGGGCAGCGCGCGTCCGGCGAGGAACGGGACGAGGCGCGTACCCGCCGCCGGAATCGAGTGCGGCACGGCCGTCTCGGCGCGCTCCAGCGCCACCCGCGCCTCGTTGAGCGGCAGACCGTAGAAGCGCGGTCCGTTCACCGAGGCGAACGCCTCGAACCGGTCGAGCGCTCCCTCCTCGTCGAACACCGTCGCATAGCATTCGAGCGCGAAGGGCGCGTTGAAGATCCCGGCGCAGCCGCACGCCGTCTCCTTGCGCTCGACGCCGTGCGGCGCGCTGTCGGTGCCGAGGAAGAAGTTCGCCGAGCCCGAGGTCGCCGCCTTGCGCACCGCCTGCCGGTGCGCCTCGCGCTTGGCGACCGGCAGGCAGTAAGCGTGCGGCCTGAGCCCGCCCTCGAACAAGGCGTTGCGGTTGATGATGAGATGCTGCGGAGTGATCGTCGCCGCGACATTGGGTCCCGAGGCCAGGACGAAATCCACCGCCTCGGCCGTCGTGATGTGCTCGAACACCGTCTTCAGGCCCGGAAAGTCGCGGACCAGGCCCGCATAGGTGCGGTCGATGAACGCTTTCTCGCGATCGAACACGTCCACGTCCGCATCGGTCGCCTCGCCGTGGACCAGCAAGGGCATTCCGATCCGCTCCATCGTCTCGAGCACGGGGGCGATGTTGCGCACGCGGGTGACGCCGCGCGCGGAGTTGGTGGTCGCGTTCGCCGGGTAGAGCTTGGCGGCGACCCAGGCGCCCGAGGCGAAGCCGCGCTCGATCTCCCGGGGGTCGGCGTCGTCGGTCAGATAGCAGGTCATCAGCGGCGTGAAGCCGGGGCCCGCGGCGGCGCGGATCCGGTCGCGATAGGCCCCGGCGGCGGCGGCGCTCGTCACCGGCGGGTCGAGGTTCGGCATCGCGATCGCGCGGGCGAACTGCCGCGCCGTGTAAGGCGCGACCGCCTCCAGCATCGCCCCGTCGCGCAGGTGGAGGTGCCAGTCGTCGGGGCGGCGGAGGACGAGGCGGCTTGGCTCGCTCATCCTCTCCCCCTAATCCGTGGGAATGCCCGCGACCACCCTCGCCGACCGCGCCCTCCTCCGCCTCTCCGGCGACGAGGTGCGCGACTTCCTCCAGGGGCTCGTCACCAACGACGTCGCCGCGCTGGCGCCCGGCCGCCCGCTATGGGCCGGCCTGCTCACCCCGCAGGGCAAGGCCCTGTTCGACTTCATCCTGTGGGTCGACGGCGACGACGTGCTGATCGACTGCGAGGCGGGTGCCGCCGAGGCCCTCGCCCGCCGCCTCACCCTCTACCGCCTCCGCCGGCAGATCGCGATCGCCCCGGAGCCCGTCCTTCGGGTCCACTGGTCCGCCGACGGCTCCGAAGGCGTCGCCGACCCGCGCCTCGCGGAGCTCGGCCGCCGCTGGCTCGCCCCTGCCGCCGATACGCCTGCCGACGCGGCCTGGCGCGCCCACCGCCTCGCGCTCGGCGTGACCGAGGGCGCCGCCGAGCTCGGCAGCGACCGCACCCTCTGGCTCGAATGCAATGCGCGGGAGCTGCACGGGGTCAGCTTCGCCAAGGGCTGCTATGTCGGCCAGGAGAATACGGCGCGGATGCACCATCGCAGCAAGGTCAACCGCCGTCTCGTCGTCGTCGCCGCCGCCGAGGCGGGAGAGCGCACCCGCGCTTTCTATCCGGAGCTCGGCCTCGCCGTCGAGCACCGCCGCGTCGACGACCTCGAAGGCGCCCTGGTCCCCTTCTGGCTCGCCCCGGCCCTTTGACCGAAGCGCGCTCTAGTCGCGGCCGCCCGCTGCGCCGCCGCCGCCCCCGCCCGAAACGGTCAGCACCCAGGACGCGCTGGCCAGCCCCGATCCGGCATAGCCCGCGCTGGTGTAGCGCACGTAGCGCACCGTCTCGCCGCCGCGCCGCCACTCATAGGTCTCGCGCGAGCGCCGCCACGGAGTCTCGCCGCGCCGCCGCTCGCCGTCGGGCGCGCCGAACCGCGCCACCAGAGCCTCGAGCACCCGCCCGCCGCAGCGCCCGAGCAAAGACCCGCCGCCGCGCAGCTCGATCTCGCTGACCGCGCCCCCGGCCAGCCGGATCTCCCCGTCCGCCTCGCAGTCGCCGCCGACCGCGACGTCGTCGAGCGCGACCGCGTCCGGCCGGTGGCGCACTCCGGGCCCTTCCGGAAACAGCGCCGCGACCCGCTCCGCCGCGGTCCCCGGCCGCACCGAGTCCAGCGCCTCGATCGTCAGCGCCGGCTGCGCCGCCTGCGCCTGCGCCGCCAGCAGCAAGGCCAACATCGTCCCCATCCCTCAACTCCCTCGAATCGCTGCGGAAACTGAGCGCAGCGGGGCCGCGCCGTCAAGCGTGTCGCGCCTCAACCGTCCCCGCCCATCCGACGGTTGAAGTCGCTCAGCATCCTCTCGAGCTTGGCGCGGATCTCGCGCGCCCGCTCCCGGGAGATGCGCCGCCTCCCGCCGCCCGCGCCCGCAGCCCCCGCGCCCGCCTGCGCCCCCACCCGTCCCATCCGCCCGTAAGTCTCCGGATCGGCGGCGATCATCAGCATCCGGAAGATCGAGTCCGAGCGCCGCACCCGCGTCCCGACCTGCTTGCCGTAGCTCCACACCGGCTCCTCGATGCCGGTGACGCCGCGCTCCCAGGCGAGCAGCTGGATCTGCTCCGAGGCCATGGCCAGCGCCGCCTTGAGCAGGCCGGCGAAGCGCGCGTCCCTGTCCCGCCAGCGCGACACCGTGGTCGAGGAGACACGCGCCGCGCGGCAGCCGTCGCGGATGCAGCCGGTCTTCGCCACCGTCGCCAGGAACTTGCGCCGCTTGCGCGCGGTGAAGCCGTCGTGCCGGTAGCGCATCGGCTCAGACGTCCCGGAAATGGAGGTGCTGGGGCCAGCGGTCGTGGGCGATGATCGCGTCGATCTCCTCGAAGATCGCGTCGACCGCGGCCTGCTCGGGCGGGTCCGGCGCCGGCTCGTCATGCTCCTCCCAGTCGGGATTTTCGTCCAGCCAGCGCATCCAGGCGGCTTCGAGCGCCTCGTTCGCGGCCTTCAGCCGGTCGATCAGGCCGCGCACATAGTCCGCCCGCGCCCGCGCCCGAATCTCCGTCCGCCGCGCTTCGGCCGCCGCCTCCTCGTCCGAGAAGCCGAGCCCGATCATCT
The DNA here is from genome assembly GCA_035628635.1 of Allosphingosinicella sp. GTDB lineage: Bacteria > Pseudomonadota > Alphaproteobacteria > Sphingomonadales > Sphingomonadaceae > Allosphingosinicella. The sequence continues at coordinate 77,056 of DASPJJ010000024.1, read as the reverse complement.
CGGCGATCGCCTCCGCCCGGATCGCCGCATAGTCCAGCTGCGGCCGCTGCCTCTGTGCCATCGCTTAAACCCCAAATGCCGTTTCGCGCCCGCCGCGAATCACCAAGTGGGTAAGCGTCTCACGTCATTTCCTACATTGGAAGGGGCCCGCAGTTCTTTTTTTGTTCGGCCAAGGCGGCCGTGAGCAGCGACGCCGGCATGAAAGTGCCGCCGGAGCAGCGAACGCAGACGGCGCAGCGCCCGGCCGGCAGGGCGGCGAACCCGAGAGTTCGCCGAACCTCGCCGCTCATCCTGAGCCTGTCGAAGGACGGCGCAGCTTTGCCGGACCCTCCCCCGATCATCCTGAGCCTGTCGAAGGGCTCAGATCGCGCTCAAATGCGGCGCCAGCGCCTCCGCCAGCCCCTCCTCGCTCATCCGCCCTTCGATCACCGCCTCGAACCAGCGCCCGAGCGTCTCGTCGTTCGCCATTTCCAGCCGCCAGCCGTTGAGCGACAGGAAGGCGATCATCGCCACTGCGCCGGTCCGCTTGTTGCCGTCGACGAAGCCGTGGTTCATCGCCAGCCCGATCCCGAGCCGGGCGGCGAGCGTCAGCACGTCCTCCTCGCCGGCATAATGGAAGAGCTGCTGCGGTCGCGCGAGCGCGCTCTCGATCAGGCCGATGTCGCGAACGCCGCTGCCGCCGCCGAACCGCCCGATCTGCTTGTCGTGGATCGCGAGGACAGCTTCCAGGTCCAGCCAGACGGGCTCAGCGGCCAAGATATTTGAGGGATTCGGAGAAGCGGTCGGAAATGTCGTCGACGAGCGCGTCGCGATCGACGCCCTTCTGCGGCCGCGCCTTGAGCGGCTCCCGCTTCGGCTGCTTCTTCGCTGCGTCGCTCATCCTGCGTCCTCGCTTCCGATATAGGCCCCGCTGGGCAAAACAGTCAAAGCCCCACCCCCGTTCGCTTCGAGCGAAGTCGAGAAGCCGTTTCGAGCGAAGCCGAGAACATCTCTCGCCTACCCCCGGGCCAAAGTACCACTTCCACCCAGGATTCTCATTGCATCCGCTTTCACCGCGGCCATGCAAGGCGCCGCCCTCTCCAGCGTCGCCACTTCATGGTCCACCACCAGGCAGACCTTCACCGCCAGCGCCGCGACATCGGGCGCCGGAATCCTGAGCAGCGCCCGCACCGCCTCGTAAAGATCGGCAAGCCGGTCGCTATAGACCTCCTCGAGCGCGAACTCCTCCGCCCGCGACCGCGCCCCCGCCTGCGCCGCATCCGCCGCCGCCAGCGCCGCTTCGGCCCGGGCGACGGCGCCCGAGGCTAGCCGCCAGGCCCCGAGCCCCCCATCCCCTCCCCCTTGAGGGGGGCAGGAGCATGGCGGATCCGAAGGACCGTCCGGGGGACGGTCCGCCGCCATGCTGGTGGGGGTGGAGGTCGAGCCAGGTGATGTTCCTGAAACAGAGCGCCCTATGTCCGAGTCCACCCCTCCCCAACCCCTCCCCCTCAAGGGGAGGGAGGTCATCAGCGGCACGGCGAACGCCGCGCCTAGAAGATCGCGGCGCGTGCAGCTATGCTCCCTGGAAGCCATGACCAAGGTTCTCCCGCTGAAGGCGGTGGGGCGCCTCACTCACGGCACTATTAGTGCCATAGGGGCCGAGCAGGTGCAAGCGGTTTTTGCCACACGAGTGCCAAATTGAACGTCGTCCAATGCCGCATGGCGCGCGCTGCTCTTGGCTGGACACTCGACGATCTTGCTGCAGCGTCAGGCGTTAGCCGGCGGACGATTGCACGATTTGAAGCAGGGGAGTCCGTGCTTCCGACCCGAGTGCAAAGACTGCGGCTGGCCTTCGAGGCTGAGGGCATCCTGTTTATCCGCGTTGGGCAGTTAGCCGGTGGTGTCGTGCCGCCACGGCCATAGGCCACGCTGGCAATTCCGAGGAGCGGCCTTACATATCGGTAAGGAGGACCTAGGCATGCCCAATGACAAGAACCTGCCACGCTACCACCTGACCAAGGACAAGGAGAAGGGCGACTGGGAACTGCGGGAGCAAGGCGCGGATCGCGCCAAAAGGCGGTTCGAGACAAAGAGCGAGGCCACCGCTGGAGGTGTTCTCGGCGCCGCGCTCGGAAAAGCAGGAGGCTCGGTCAGAATCCATCTCGAAAAGGGACCGATTGAGGAAGAGCGAACCTTTCCTCGCGCTCGCGATCCTAGGGGCACTCCCGGCTAACTCGCTTCCCAGAGCGGCGAGTGCAGCTCAGACGACGTCGGGCGGCTTCCGCGGAAATTCGGCGAGTCTCAGCAGCTTTTTCCGATGTTTCTCCTTCACGCCCAGCACTTGGCAGTGAGTGCGGTCGCCCTTTATCGGTCGGTGCTCGATGGTAAGTTCTAACGCGCGAACCTGGCCAACGTTTAGCCTCGCCAATGCAGGGAATTCGGGCGCAAACTGGCGAAGATCAACGCCGGCAGCCTGCAAGAGCTGTTCACTGTTCACCGACATCCCCTCCTCCGGATCGACCGACGCAGACGATGCGCTGAATGCGCTTTTACTTATGCGGCGATGCCCGGAGTCCGCCGGCTGCATGTGCGCCGAAGGGATTTTCCGAATGATGTAATCATCGTCCGCTATCTGGACGATCCCCGCCTCTGCTTCATCGCCGTCGGGCGCGCCCTCCTGGTCCGACGGCAGTGGCATCGATTAGCTCAGATTAAGCGGCAGCGGCCACGACGACAGGACGCGCAAGTTCGGCGACATAACTTTGCAACTGAGAAATATCGGACCCAGCGGTTCCCACCTCTTCCTCATCAGACCCAGCACGTTCGAACAAAAAGCGGGTTGCATAGGGTCCGTGAATCTCAATGGTTAATTCGTGGCCGTGGCTCTCCCATTCGATCATTATTCCGCCGCTGGACATCGCGCTGATGTCTGGAGTGGGAAGCCGGCGGGCCCAGAGGTCCTGCAGGATTTGTAAAGCGAAGAGCGTCGTTTCCACGGAAATTCTAGGGGCCCCGTAGCCGTCCCAGCCCGCGGGTAGTTCGGTTAAAACTTTCAGGCGGTTCCGAACTCCCCTCAGCCACTCATTTCGGCTCAACGAGGCCCAGCTTTCGCTCCATAATCGCTGGGCACCGGCGGAGAAGGGGCTGGATAGCCCCAAGCGCGTATGCTCAAGTACAGTTCCGCTAGCGTCGCTTGGCATACTATCTCTCCCGTTGCCACAACGTGTGACATACTTTTGAGGTTAAATCAGTAAAACTTTTTACAATGGCGACCCTTCCAACAAGGAGGAACCGCTCAAGGCCATCTCTATCTATATGGGTGGGAGGGCCACGAAATCGTAGCCAGAACCGCACGATTTTTTTTCCATCCTCCGTCTCAGACGGTTCAGCGGTCGCGACGAGGCGAGCACACGGCGCTTCCGCGTCAGGCGCGAAGACGCGGGCTCTGAAGCTAAGGTTACACGCCTCGGGTTCAAGCCGAAACCCGTTTGCCTCGCCACTCAGTCCTCCAACCGATGGCCATTCAAAAACTCGCTGAAAAGCCTCCGGATAAGTCTCACCCTCGAATAGTTCGATATTGTTAAAGTACGTGACATCCGCTTGGTTAATCTCGGGCATAGCCAAGCCCAAGCCTCGAGTTACAGACTCAAGTGCCTCGAAACTATTCCAAAACTCGGTCAAGACGGCTGGGAACCGGGGATATTCGCCCACACCACTTTGGCGCCGCCAATTTTGTACGAGTCTATTAGGTTGAAGTTGTACTACCTTATGACCATCAGCGCTTACGTACCAACCACGCCTTAGCGAAAAGGCCTCTAGCGAGAACTCTGGAAGTTGATCTCGGGGGCGCCCGAACGTCTCGAACTGGATGGCAATTGGGTCGTGCTCTTCGAATTCCGGCAAGCGTTCGCGGACGCTCTCATAAAACGTGCCGTACGCAAGCGAGAAACGGTCAATTCCCTGGAACTGAACAGCTATTGCCACTTCATCGACGGGTGGCGCGCAGAAGCTTGGGAGATCGGTGATGTTGTTCATGAGAGTGTCGCCGCGCCCATACGACACCGATTCCTCCCCCGCAAGGCGCGGCCTCGCCACTGCCTCTTCTCAAGGTCGTCCATCTCCATGTGCGTGTCAATCATTCGCGTGTCCCATCACAGGAATCCGCAGCGACAGAAGGAGTTCCGATCCCGAATGTCGCGGTCTCGATGCAGAGCGTGGGGAAGGTACAACGCTTGCAGTCTTGGGGAAAACGGCGGTTGCAACAGCATCGGAATTTGCATCCCGAAGGCCGACCTCGCACGAGGTTGGGAGCCTTCACACCTCAGCAACCCGTTGCTAGAGCCGCCGCGAATTTAGCAGAACGCTAAAACCGGAAGGCGCCCCCGATGACCCAGGTCGGCAACGACTCGCTCAAGACCCGTTCCACCCTCGACGTCGGCGGCCGGAAATACGCTTATTACTCCCTCTCCAAAGCCGCCGCCCAGCTCGGCGACGTCTCCCGTCTCCCCTTCTCGATGAAGGTCCTGCTCGAGAACCTCATCCGCTTCGAGGACGGGAAGACCGTCACCCCCGCCGACATCCAGGCTCTGGTCGATTGGCAGAAGAATCCCGCCGGCGGCGTCTCGCACGAGATCCAGTACCGCCCCGCGCGCGTCCTGATGCAGGATTTCACCGGCGTCCCCGCCGTGGTCGACCTCGCCGCGCTTCGCGACGCGATGGCGGCGCTCGGCGGCGACCCCGCCAGGATCAACCCGCAGGTGCCGGTCCATCTCGTCATCGATCACAGCGTGATGGTCGACGAGTTCGGCACGCCGCGCTCGTTCGAGGCCAATGTCGAGCTCGAATACAGCCGCAACTTCGAGCGCTACCAGTTTTTGAAATGGGGCTCGAAGGCGTTCGCCAATTTCGAGGTGGTGCCGCCCGGCACCGGAATCTGCCACCAGATCAACCTCGAGCTGATCGCGCGCAGCGTGTGGTCGTCGAAGGACGTCTCCGGCGAGGAGGTCGCCTATCCCGATACCCTCGTCGGCACCGACAGCCACACCACCATGGTCAACGGCCTCGGCGTATTGGGCTGGGGCGTCGGCGGGATCGAGGCCGAGGCGGCGATGCTCGGCCAGCCGGTCTCGATGCTGATCCCCGAAGTGGTCGGCTTCCACCTCTCGGGCGAATTGAAGGAAGGCATCACCGCCACCGATCTGGTGCTGACCGTCACCCAGATGCTGCGCCGCAAGGGCGTGGTCGGGCGGTTCGTCGAGTTCTACGGGCCCGGCGTGTCCGCGCTCACGCTCGCCGACCGGGCGACGATCGCCAACATGGCGCCCGAATATGGCGCGACCTGCGGCTTCTTCCCGGTCGATCAAAAGACGCTCGATTACTACCGCCTCACCGGCCGCTCCGAGGAGCAGATCGCCCTGGTCGAGGCCTATTCGCGGGCGCAGGGCCTGTGGCTGGACGCCGGCGCGCCCGACCCGATCTTCACCGACACGCTTGCGCTCGACATGTCGACGGTCGAGCCGTCGCTGGCCGGGCCGAAAAGGCCGCAGGACAAGGTCGCGCTCAGCAAGGTCGACGAGGAGTTCGTCGCCAGCTTCGAGGCCGAATACGGCCACGGCAAGCGCACGCTGAAGGAGCGCTTCCCGGTCGCGGCGGGGACGGCCGCGGAGGGCGGCGGGGTCGAGACCGAGGCCTGCGACCTCGGCCATGGCGACGTCGTCATCGCCGCGATCACGTCCTGCACCAACACGTCCAACCCGTCGGTGCTGATCGCCGCGGGCCTCGTCGCCCGCAAGGCGCGGGAGAAGGGGCTGACGAGGAAGCCCTGGGTCAAGACCTCGCTCGCGCCGGGCAGCCAGGTGGTCACCGACTATCTCGACAAGGCCGGCCTCTCGGAGGATCTGAACGCGATCGGGTTCGATCTGGTCGGATATGGCTGCACGACCTGCATCGGCAATTCGGGGCCGCTGCCCGAGCCGATCAGCGCGGCGATCCATGCGAACGACCTCGTCGCCGCCTCGGTGCTCTCGGGGAACCGCAATTTCGAGGGACGGGTGTCGCCCGACGTGCGCGCCAACTTCCTCGCCTCGCCGCCGCTGGTGGTCGCCTATGCGCTCAAGGGGACGGTGATCGAGGACATGATCGAGAGCCCGATCGGCACCGGGTCGGACGGCAGCGACGTCTACCTCAAGGACATCTGGCCTTCCAACGACGAAGTGCGCGCCTTGATCGACTCTTCGGTCACGTCCGGAATGTTCCGCGCGCGCTATGCCGACGTCTACAAGGGCGACGAGCGCTGGCGCGGCATCCCGCTCACCGGCGGCGCGACCTACGCCTGGGACGGCGCCTCGACCTACATCCAGAACCCGCCTTATTTCGAGGCGATGTCGATGACCCCGACGCCGCCCGGCGACATATCCGGCGCGCGCCCGCTCGCCATTTTCGGCGATTCGATCACCACCGACCACATCAGTCCCGCCGGCGCCATCAGGGTCGACTCGCCCGCCGGTAAGTACTTGATCTCAAACGGGATTACCCGCGCGGACTTCAACAGCTACGGCGCCCGCCGCGGCAATCACGAAGTGATGGTGCGCGGCACCTTCGCCAACATCCGCATCCGCAACAAGATGGTCCCCGGGGTCGAGGGCGGCTACACGAAGCACGTCCCCTCCGGCGAGCAGCTCGCCATCTACGACGCCGCGATGCGCTACAAGGAGGAGGGCACCCCCCTCGTCGTCGTCGCCGGCAAGGAATATGGCACCGGCTCGTCGCGCGACTGGGCGGCCAAGGGCACCAACCTGCTCGGCGTCCGCGCGGTGATCGCCGAGACCTACGAGCGCATCCACCGCTCGAACCTGGTCGGCATGGGCGTGCTGCCGCTCCAGTTCCTCGGCGAGCCGCCCCAGTTCGACGGGTCCGAGACCTTCACCGTCACCGGCATCGCCGACCTCCAGCCGCGCCAGGAGATCCAGGTCAAGGTCCGCCACGAGAGCGGCGTCGAGACCGGCTTCCCCGCCCGGGTGCGGATCGACACGCTCAACGAGCTCGAATATTTCCGCCACGGCGGCATCCTCCCTTATGTGCTGAGGGGCCTCGCGGCGCGGCGCTGAGGGATGTCGGTCCGGTGACAAGGCTCGTCGACCTCAGCCACGTCATCGAGGACGGGATGGTCACCTACAAGGGTCTGCCCGGCCCGCATATCTGCGACTTCTGGACCCGGGAGCACAGCGCCGGCTTCTACGAGGACGGCTCGACCTTCCAGATCGGGCGGATCGACATGGTGGCCAACACCGGCACCTATCTCGATGCGCCGTTCCACCGTTTTGTCGAGGGCGCCGACCTCGCTTGTCTCGCGCTGGACCAGCTCGCCTCCGTCGAGGGGGTCGTCGTGCGGACTGCGGCGATGGCGGCGGATGCGCAGGCGTTCGAGGCGCTGGACGTCGCCGGCAAGGCGGTGCTGGTCCATACCGGCTGGGACAGGCACTGGCGCACGCCCGCTTATTACGAGGACCACCCCTATCTGACCGAGGCCGCGGCGCGGCTGCTGGCGGAGCGCGGCGCGAGGCTGGTCGGCATCGACAGCCACAATATCGACGACACAAGCACCAGAAGCCGCCCGGTCCACACGATCCTCCTCGGGGCGGGCGTGCCCGTCTGCGAGCATCTGACCAACCTCGGCGCGCTGCCGGAGAGCGGATTTCGCTTCTCCGCGGTCCCGCCCAGGGTGGCGGGAATGGGCACCTTCCCCGTCCGCGCCTTTGCCGCCATCGGCTAGGCGCATCGGCCCACGCCGGCGCAGGCTCGCTCAACGGCTCGTCGTCCGAGAAAAACGGCTCATCGACGCGGCTTTGCCGCGGCGACTCGGGCGTTTCAGAGGGAGACAGTGCGCTCCCGCGCTCTCCGTTCATCGCAAGTCCATGAAACTTCTCCGACTCTCGGCGGTTCTGGCTGCCAAGTGGAGTTGAGAAGGAGCCAGAGTAATGGCGACGAGCATTTTGGAAGCGCGCGGCGGAAGCCTGATCCCGCAGCCCAGCCAGCGCGGCTATCACATCGTCTATCGCGACCATGAGACCAATTACTGCCCGGGCTGCGGCCGCACCCATTGGTATATCGGCCGGCTGTCCGCGGAATGCGCCTTCTGCGCGACCGCGCTGCCGCTGGAGAATGCATCGCTCGTCGCCGGTGGCCAGATCGTCCGGCACGTTCGGCGGCCCGGCTACTCGGCGCCTGTCGAGCACGCCTTCGCGGCCTGAGACACGCTTCGGGCGCCGCGGTCCCCTTTCGCGGCGCTCATCGAGGGTCCGGGGGCATCCTCCCCTCTGCCGCCGGATCCGAGGGCCAACCGGCATCTCGTCCCCTTGCCGGCGCCCGCACAGGCGGATCCCGGCGGAGCTTCGCGCTCCGGCGGGGTCCGCGCTTGCTATCCGCCCCCCGCCGCCGTCCTCGCCCGCACCGGCACGTTGACGTTGCAGACGTCGACTCCGCCCGCCGGCCGCCGGAAGAAGGTGCCGCCGCGATTGGCGCGGCCGGTCACATAGGCTGAGAAAGCCGGGCCGTCGGTGCGCATGACCTCATAGGCAGGGCGCTCCGCGACCGGGATGTCGGCGGCGATCCGGACCCGCGCGATCCGGATCGGCCGCTCGCCGCGTTCGGTCTGGTAGAAGCCGAGATTGCCGGTCCCCCGCGGCCGCGCCGACAGAGCGGGCATCCCGTCGAGGACCCGTCCGACCGTCGCGATGTTGAGATCGAGCTGGCGCGGCGCATGGCCGGTGACGGCATAGAGCTCGCTCCCCGAGCCCGTGTCCGGCGCGAGGCCGCGCGCGACACCGACGCTGCCGTAGCAATGGGTCAGCCAGGCGCGCCCGCGCTCCGGGTCCCACGCGACCGGCCAGCCTCCGGCATGTCCGGCCACGGGCGCATAGCTGTCCGGAAAGCCGAGCGGCCGCGGCGACAGGCCCTCGAGCGCCCGGTCATATTCGGCCGGGGGGGTGCCGACCACGCTTTGCGGCATCGGGGCCTCGGAGTCGCCATTCCCCCACTGGGTGACGTAATTGTCCTGCACCCGGTAGATCGTCGCCTGGCCCCACCATCCGGCGCGCGCGAAGGCGCGGATGTTGGCGACGTGGATCGGCGCGAAATCCGGGGCGAGCTCGATCGCGACGCGGCTGTTATCGGCGAGGTCCAGGATCAGCAGGTTCTCCGGATCCACCGGCCGCCAGTCGGCCGCCGTGCTCGCCGCCAGCACCTGCGCCGGCTCCTGGGCGTCCGTCACCGGGGCCGGCCGCCAGAAGGTGTAGCGCGCCGAAGGCTCCGGCTCCGCCTGGTCCGTGACCCGCATGCAGGAAGCCAAAGCGAGAGCGGCTGCGAGAGCGGCGGCGTGGCGCATCTTATGTCCCCTTTGTCGGCATCTTGCCGCTGGCGGGCCGGGGATCAAGCGGCGTCTGCTCTGGAAGGGCGGCTTGCATCCGGCGGGAAGCGCGGCGATTGCATGAGCGATGCTGCTGACGCTCTCCACGACCCACCGGCCCGCGACCGATCTTGGCTATCTGCTGATGAAGCATCCGGACAACGTCCATGCGAACGAGCTTCCGTTCGGCCGCGCGACGATTTTCTATCCCGAGGCGACCGAGGAACGCTGCACCGCCGCGCTGACGCTGGAGGTGGATCCGGTCGAGCTCGTCCGGGGCAAGGGCGCCGCCGCCGGCCTGCAGGACCAATATGTGAACGATCGGCCCTACGCCGCCTCGTCGCTGCTCGCGGTCGCGCTCGGGCGGATGCTCGGCACGACCATGGGGGGCCGCTCGAAGCTGCGCCAGGAGCTTGCGGACACGCCGATCCCGCTCGAGGCGGTGGTGACGCCGCTGCCGGCGCGCGGCGGCGGCGCAGCTTTGGTCGCGCGCCTGTTCGAGCCGCTCGGCTACACGGTCGCGGCGACGCCGATTCCGATGGATCCGGCGCATCCCGAATGGGGCGACAGTCCCTATGTCGAGCTACGGCTGACCGGCGAAGCGCGACTCTCGGTGCTGCTCAACCACCTCTTCGTGCTGGTCCCGGTGCTCGACAATTCCAAGCATTATTATATCGGCGAGGACGAGGTCCAGAAGCTGCTTCGCAAAGGGGAGGGCTGGCTCGACGCGCATCCCGAGCGCGAGCTGATCGTCCGCCGCTACCTCAAGGGCTTCAAGTCGCTCGTGCGCTCCGCGAACCGCGGGTTGGACGAAAGCGTCGAAGCGGAAGCAGCCGAGGAGACGGCCGCGAAGGATGCCGCCGAGGAGGCGCTGGAGCGGCCCATCCGGCTCAACGACGTGCGGATGGACCGCGTCGTCGAAACGCTGAAACTGCTCGGCGCGGCGAGCGTGGTCGATCTCGGTTGCGGCGAAGGCAGGCTGCTGCGCCAGCTTCTCAAGCAGCGCGGCTTCACCCGCATCGTCGGCCTGGAGGTCGCGCCCCGGGTGCTCGCCGCCGCCGCCGACCGGCTGCGGCTGGAGAGCATGCCGGACCTCCAGCGCAAGCGCATCGAGCTGCTGCAGGGCTCGCTCGTCTACCGGGACGACCGGCTGAATGGGTTCGACGCCGCGGCCGTGGTCGAAGTGATCGAGCATATGGACCTCGAGCGGCTGCCGGCTTTCGAGCAGGCTCTGTTCGGGCACGCGCGGCCCGCCGCAATCGTGCTGACGACGCCCAATGCCGAGTATAACGCCCTGTTCCCGAACCTCGGCGCGGGAAGGATGCGCCACCCCGACCACCGCTTCGAATGGACGCGTTCCGAGCTCGCGCACTGGGCCGGGAGCGTGGCGCTCGCTTATGGCTATTCGGTCCGCTTCGAGCCGGTCGGCGAGGAGCATCCGCTGCACGGCGCCCCGACCCAGATGGCGGTCTTCACGATCGGCCGCGAGGACCCGGCATGACCGAGCGGGTTTGCGTCATTCTCGACAGCTGGATCATCCAGGACGGCAATTACGGTGACTTCGCCCGCGGAGACCGGCGACCGTTCGCACTCTCCTTCTACCCAAAGGAGCTGGTTCCCGTCCAACCGTGGGAATCCAGTCAACCATCGTTCACGCACAAGGGCCTTGGCGAATATGCGGTGCGGGGCCGACGCGTCTTTGAAGCCCGAGGCTGGTGGGTGATCGACATCGGCCTGCTGGCTTATGCCGAACATGCGCCGGCGCCGTCCGGCGCCGAGCTGGTCCGCGGCCGACTTCAGCTCGGCATCGATCCATTCTCCTATTTCGAACGCCTTGCGCGGACCGCGGACGCGCCGGCGCTGGTTTACGACTGGGAGATCGAGAAAATCGAACGCGGCGCCCGCCCGCTCGTCGTTCATGCGAGCGATCAAGCGACGATGCCCTCCGCCGCGAAGCCTGTCGATGTGGAACGCACCGACGCATGGCGCGACGATGGGGGCCGGGCTGCCTACCTTCTCCACTGCCGCCGATTGCCGGGCGAGCCGCGTTGGACGCTGCGCCCGTGACGATCGAGATACCCGAATTCGCCCTGGTGCTGCTGGTCGGCGCCTCGGGCACCGGCAAGTCGACTTTCGCCGCGAAGCATTTCCTCCCGACCGAGGTGGTCTCGTCCGATCGCGCGCGCGGCTGGGTCGCGGACGACGAGACCGATCAGGCGGCGACGGGCGACGCGTTCGACATCGTCCACGCCATCGTCGAGAAAAGGCTCAAGAACCGCCGCTTCACCGTCGTCGACGCCACCAACGTCCAGCCGGAAGCCCGCAAGGGCCTGCTCGCGCTGGCACGCAAGTGGCACGCGCTCAGCGTCGGCATCGTCTTCGACCTGCCCGAGTCGGTGGCCGTGGCGCGCAACGAGAGCCGGCGCGACCGGCCGTTCGGGGCGGGCCCGGTGCGGCGCCAGATGCAGCATCTGCGGCGCTCTATGCGCGGCATGCAGCGCGAGGGGCTGCGCTACCTCCACGTGCTGAAGTCGCAGGAGCAGGCCGACGCGGTCAGCATCTCGCGGACGAAATTGTGGACCGACCGGCGCGACGATCACGGGCCTTTCGACATCATCGGCGACGTCCACGGCTGCGCCGACGAGCTCGAGACGCTGCTCGCCGAGCTCGGCTATGCGGTGACCTGGAGCGGCGGGGGGGTGAGCGTCGTTCCGCCCGAAGGGCGGCGGGCGATCTTCATCGGCGACCTAGTCGATCGCGGGCCGCGCTCGCCGGACGTGCTGCGCATCGCCCGCCACATGGTCGAGAGCGGCGCCGCACTGGCGGTCGTCGGCAATCACGACGACAAGCTGAAGCGGCACCTGTCCGGCAGGAACGTCAAGGCGAGCCACGGCCTTGCCCAGACGATCGAGCAGCTCGCGGCGGAGCCGCCGGAGTTCGCGCGCGACATGCGCGACTGGCTCGACAAATTGATCAGTCACTACGTTCTCGACGACGGGAGGCTGGTCGTCGCCCATGCCGGCCTCAAGGAGGAAATGCAGGGCCGCGCCTCTGGGGCGGTCAGGAGCTTCGCCATGTATGGCGAGACCAGCGGCGAAGTCGACGAGTTCGGCCTGCCCGTCCGCTACGACTGGGCCGCCGATTACAAGGGCAGAGCGCGGGTCGTTTACGGCCACACGCCGGTCGTCGAGGCGAGCTGGGTCAACGGCACGATCTGCATCGACACCGGCTGCTGCTTCGGCGGAAAGCTGACCGCGCTGCGATATCCGGAGATGGAACTGGTCTCGGTGCCTGCGGCGCGGACCTATTATGAGCCGATCCGGCCGCTCGCGCAGCCGCCGGCCTCGACCGGACAGGGGCCCCCGCACCAACTGGCGATCGAGGACGTGCTCGGCAAGCAGGCGATCGAGACCCGCGACCTCGGCATCGTTGTCGTCCGCGAGGACAATGCCGCCGCGGCGCTCGAGGTGATGAGCCGCCACGCGGCCGACCCGCGCTGGCTGATCCATCTGCCGCCGACCATGTCGCCTCCGGAGACCTCGCCGCAGGAAGGCTGGCTGGAGCGGCCGGAGGAAGCCTTCGCTTATTACGGCAGCAAGGGCGTCCGCAGCCTCATGCTTCAGGAGAAGCATATGGGCTCGCGCGCCCTCGTCGTTCTCGCGCGGACGCTGGAGGCGGCGGAGAAGAGGTTCGGGGTCGCCGAGGGCGCACGCGGCATCGTGCTGACCCGGACCGGCCGCCGCTTCTTCAACGACGGCGAGGTCGAGGCGGCGGCGCTGCACCGGATCGACGAGGCGATGGCCGCGACCGGCCTCTGGGACGAGCTGGGCAGCGACTGGGCGCTCTGGGACGCGGAGATCATGCCCTGGAGCATGAAGGCCGGGCAGCTGGTGACGGACCAATATGCACCGGTCGGCGCGGCGGCGGCGGCAGGGCTCGGCGCCCTCTCCGAGGCCCTGGACGCGGCAAGGGCGCGCGGGGTCGCCGTCGACGACCTCGCTGCGGCCACCAGGGAGCGGCTCGGCGACGCCGCCCGGTACCGCGCAGCCTATAACCGCTACGTCGCGCCCTTCGCCGGCATCGAGGATCTGCGGATCGCGCCGTTCCACCTCCTGGCCTCGGAAGGGGCGGTCCATTCCGACAAGGAGCATCGCTGGCACATAGCGCAGGCGCACCGCATCGCCGCGGCCGATCCGTCGCTGATCCTCGCCACCCGCTTCCGCGAGCTCGATCTCGACGACGCCGCGGCGGCGGAGGAGGCGATCGCCTGGTGGGAGGAGCTGACCGAGGCCGGCGGCGAAGGGATGGTGGTGAAGCCCTCTTCCTATCTCGCGCGCGGCAAGAGGGGCCTCCTCCAGCCGGCGATCAAGTGCCGCGGCCGTGAATATCTGCGCATCATCTACGGGCCGCACTACGACCGGCCGGAGAACCTCGTCCGCCTGAAGCGGCGCGGCCTCGGCCTCAAGCGCTCGATGGCGATCCGCGAGCTGGCGCTGGGCCTGGAGGCGCTCCACCGCTTCGTCGAGCGCGCACCGCTGACCCGCGTCCACCAATGCGTGTTCGGCGTGCTCGCGATGGAGAGCGAGCCGGTCGATCCCCGGCTCTAGGGCGGCACCGGATCCTGCCAGGCCCAGCGAACGGGACCGCGCCGGAGCATGAGCGGCGGTGCGGGGCTGCCGGCTTCGACCACGACCTGGTCGAGCGGGATAGCATCGGCAGGCTCGCCTGCGACGAACGCCTGGATGAGGCGCGTTCCCCGGGCCGGCAGCAGGCGTCGGGGGATTTCGACAGGACGCCGCCCGATGCGCAGCAACCAGGTGGGCCGGCCGCGCACCAGGCGCAGCGGCGGGTGCACGACCTGAAGATCGACCGCGCCGCGATATTCGCCCTCGACGAGAGGCGCACCCTCGAGGAACAGGATCGACGGCCTCGCGCGGAGCCGCGGCGCCAGCAGCCCGCGCCAGGCCCGGGCCCGGGGGTCGAGCTCGTCCGCCGCCGTCTGGTCTATGGTCAGCGGGTCGACGCCGGTGATCCGCTTCAGCCGCGCCGCCAGCCATTCTTCGGGCTGGCCGAAAGTCCGGATCGGCGCCTCGGCGACGTGCGAATGACCGACATAGATCATGACCTTGGCGCGCGAGTCGGCGCGGAAGATGCTCGCGACGAGATTCTCCGCGGCGCGCTGCTCCCGCTCACGGAGCCGCTCGACCGCCGTACCGGGGCGCGGTGGGCCTGAGGGTTCGTAGGCGACGGGCCGGTAGCCGATCGCGAGCGCCTGGCGCACGAAATCGCCGAACACCGGATCGAGGACGTAGGTGCCCGTGCGCAGCCGCGGGAAGCGATCGCGCGCCAGATCGGCCATCGGCCGGTATGGGATTCCGGCGGGCGGGTTGGAGAAGGTCTCGGCGGCAAGGACGGTATAGCCGAGCGGGCGCAGCGCGCGGGCGACTTCGAGCGCGAAGGCGCGGTCCCGCGGGCTGCGATGGTCCTCGTTGAGGATGACGATGCTGGTGTGCCGCGCCCTGGCGACGATCTCCGCGATGGCTTCACGGACCTCGGCGCGGCGGCCGCGATCCGCCCGCTCGGGATCGAGCGGATAGGCAGGTGCCGGCGGACCGAAGGCCAGCCGATCAAAGGTCCCGCCCAGATAGGGGTGTATCTGCAGCCAATACCAGCCATGTTCGGGATCGAACCTGCCGTCGCCGCGGAACGCGACCGACCGCGCCCGGTCGACCGCTTCGAGATAGCCCCCGCGCCCGAGCGCCTGGCTGGCGGCCTCGATCGCTTCGTATCCCGCCTGAGGCGATGCCGGCGCCGGCGCCGCCTGTGCGAGCAGCGACAGCGCCGAGGCGGCGAGCCGGAACCGCATCCCTCAGCGGCGCCGGCGGCGATCGCTGGGGTCGACGAGGCGGATGCCGTCGCCCGTCACGGCGTAGACCCGGACCGGCCGAGTGATCGCGACGTAGATCGGGGTGCGCGCGGCGAGCGACGAGAAAACGTGGATCTCGGTGGGTACGCGATCGAGCAGGTGGGTCACGAAGAACGCTTCTGCCCCGGCCGGACCGGCGGGCAGCTCCATGCAGCTGTTCATGAATGCGCGCTCGCCCGTCACGCTCCCGTCGGCGGCGACGGTCGCGCGGTAATGGCCTCCGAGAGGCACGCTTGCGGAGCTCGTCTGGGGAGTCAGTAGATAGACGTCGATCGGCCCGTCCTCGGTGGGCGGCGGAATCACCGCGCTGTTGAACGGGGCCGATCCGCACGGCGCGCGCCGACTCGAGCGGAGAACTGCGTCGCGAGCGCCTGCGAGGCGTCGCTGGAGCGTCGTAAGCGGCGGCCGTGCGGCCGCCGGAAAGACCTCCCGCGAGACGACCCGCTGCTCCTCGACGCGGCCGCGATAGAAAGCGACGGGCCCGGCTTCGTCTCCGCCGTAGAAGGTCACCGCGAAGCCGGCGCCGTCGCGTTCGACGACGTAGCCGCGCATGCCTGCCGTCCGCCACCCCGGCACCTGCTCCATCATGTCGTCGGTTCCCACCCACGCGGCCCGGTCGATCGCATAGAGGAGCCGGCCCCGGGCGAGCGCGAAGTCGATCGCCGCCTGGTCGCTCTGCGCAGGCTGGGCGCCGGCGGGCGCCGCCATCGCAGCGAGCACGAGAGCGGCGGCGGCGAGCAGACGGTGGAGCATATCCTTCTCCCTGCGAAGTCCGCGATGCTGCACCGCCCTCGGAGACGATATCAAGCGCGGAAACGACGAGTCCGCCGGACACGAAAAGGAGCCCGCGCGCCGCCGGCCCCCTCTTCGCCGCGTATGCCGCTTACCAGATGCGGACGCGCTGCTCCGGCGGGAGGTAGAGCCGATCGCCCGGCTGAACGTTGAACGCGCGGTACCAGGCGTCGACGTTGCGGACGATGCCGTTGACGCGGAACTCGGGCGGGCTGTGCGGATCGGTCAGCAGCCGCTCGCGAAGCGCGCCCTCGCGCACGTTCGATCGCCACGCCTGGGCGAAAGCGAGGAAGAAGCGCTGATCGCCGGTGAGGCCGTCGATGACCGGCGGCTCGCCGTGCTGGGCGACGTGGCGGCGATAGGCGGCATAGGCCATTTCCAGCCCGCCAAGATCGCCGATATTTTCGCCGAGCGTCAGCTGCCCGCTTACCCGCTGGCCGGGTATGCCTTCATATTGGTTGAACTGCTCGACGAGGCGCCGGGTGCGCTCGGTGTAACGCTCGGCCGCCGCCGGGGTCCACCAGTCGCGGAAGCGTCCCTGCGCGTCGAACTGGCGGCCCTGGTCGTCGAAGCCGTGGCCGATCTCGTGCCCGATGATCGCGCCGATGCTTCCGTAGTTGACCGCGGGATCGGCGTGGGGATCGAAATAAGGCGGCTGCAGGATCGCGGCCGGGAACGTGATCTGGTTCGAAAGCGGCGAATAGGATGCGTTGATCGTCTGCGGAGTCATCCCCCACAGCGCGCGATCGACCGGGTGCGGCAGGCGGGAGAGCTGCAGATTGTGGTGGAATTCGCCGGCCCGCATGACGTTGCCGAAGACGTCGTTTCGGTCGACGCGCATCGCGCTGTAATCGATGAACCGCTCGGGCCCGCCGATGCGCGGATCGAATGCCTCGAGCTTGGCCAGCGCCTGGGCGCGGGTCGCATCGTCCATCCATTCGAGCGTGCGCAGGCGCTCGGCGAAGGCGGCGCGCAGGTTGGCGACGAGTTCGCCCATCTGGCGGCGACTCTCGGCCGGGAAGTGGCGCTCCATGTAGATGCGGCCGACGCTCTCGCCCACCGCGCCGTTGACCAGATCGAGGCCGCGCTTCCAGCGATCGCGCTGCTGCTCGACCCCGCGCAGCGTGCGCGAGTAGAAATTGAAATTGGCCTGATCGAAGGCGCGCGGCAGATAGGGGGCCGCCGAGCTCAGCATGTGGAAGGTCATATAATCCTTCCAGGTGGCAAGCGGCACCGTGTCGAGCAGCTGGCCGATGGCCGTGATCGCGGTGGTCTGGCCGGCGATGATCGTCTGCACCTCTCCCAGTCCGAATTGCTGGAGCCAGTTTGTCCAGTCGAATTGCGGAGCGAGCCCGGCGAGCTGCTCGCGGTTCATCGGGTTGATCAGTTGGCGGACGTCGCGGCTGCGCTCCGGAGTCCAGTGCGCCTCGGCAATCCGCCGCTCGAGGGCGATGATCGAGTCGGCCTTCGCTTCCGGGTTGGCGATTCCGGCGAGGCGGTGAAGCTCGATGATATAGTTGCGGTATCCGGTCCGGGCCGTGTCGAACTGCGCGCCCTCGCGAAGATAATAATCGCGGCCGGGCATGCCGAGGCCGGCCTGGCTGGCGAAGGCGACGTAGCGGGTCGGGTCCGCGGGATTGGGGAGGATGCCGACATCGACGGGCGAGACGTAGCCGGGCGTCGCGAACAGGCGCAGCAGGTCGGCGCGGCTCCGGACCGCGGCGATGCGCGCGAGATAGGGGCGCACCGGCGCGATGCCGCGCGCCTCGATGCCGGCCTCGTCCATGTAGCTCGCATAGAGATCGGCGACCTGGCGGTCCGCCGGGTTGGACGAGCGGCCGGCAGTCTCCAGGATTGCGCGCAACTGCTGCTCGAGCTCGAGGGCGAGCATCACGCCAACACCGTAGGAGGTGCGGTCCGCCGGAATCGGGTTCGCGCGGAACCATGTATTGTTGGCGTAGCGCCAGAAATCGTCGCCAGGCTTGATCGAGAGATCGCGGGCGGCGAGATCCACGCCCCAGGTCCCGTAGCGGGCCTTGCCCGCGGGCTGCGCGGCGGCGGGAGCGGCGACGGGCTGCGCGATCAGCGGCGCGGTTCCGGCCAGAAGCAGGGCCGCGAGCAGCCCGATCCGAGTTGTGTTCATGTCCTTGATCTCCAGCGGCGGATTTGCCCAGCCGCGCCAGTGACTTCATCCCGCCGCGACATCGCTCAAAAGCATCCGAAGCGCAACCGGATTCGGACCGATCGCGCCCGTCTTCGACGACGGTCCGGCTTGCGGACGCGACGCGTCTGGTCCACGGCGGGCGAGGGGAGTTGCGTATCATGTCCGTCCACCAGACCCAGGCCGCCGGAATCGAGGCACTGAGTCCCGTCCTCGAGACCGCGCTCGACGCGGTGGTGGTGATGCGTCGCGACGGCACCGTGGCGGCCTGGAACCAGGTGGCCGAGCGCACCTTCGGCTGGACGGCCGCCGAAACCGTCGGCCGCCTGATGGCCGATCTCATCATCCCGGAGCGCTATCGCGAGCCGCATTGTCGCGGACTGGAACGCTATAACGAGACCGGCGAGGAGCGGGTACTGAACCGCCGGATCGAGATTGCCGCCGTCCGCAAGGACGGAGCGGAGATCCCGGTCGAGCTGTCGATCACGACTGCGCAGTCGGTGCACGAGACGGTGTTTATCGGTTTCCTGCGCGACATCAGCGCGCGGCGCGCCGCCGAAGCGCGGCTCGAGCGGCAGGCGCGCGAGACCCGGATACTGTTCGACGTTACCACCATGGCGGCGGAGACCGGCTCGTTCGAGGAGGCGCTGCGTTCCTGCCTCGCCGCGATCTGCCAGCTGACCGGCTGGCCGATCGGCCACGCGCTGGTGCTCAAGCGTGGCGGCGCGGCTGAGCTCGTCTCGACCGGCATCTGGCACGAGGCCGAGCCTGGCGCGGCGGCCGCGCTCCGCGACGCTACGGACGCGATCTGCTTCAAGCCCGGTATCGGCGTCCCCGGACGGATCCTCGCCACCGGTGAGCCGAGCTGGGTCTCCGACACCGGCGTCGACCCGTACTTCGCGCGCAAGGGGCTCGGCTTCGGCGCCGCCTTCGGTTTCCCGGTCAAGAGCGAGGGGCGGATCATCGCCGCGCTGGAATTCTTCTCGTACGAGGCGGTTCCGCCCGACGCGGACCTGTTGCTGACCGTGCGGACCCTCGGCGAGCAGGTCGGGCGGGTGCTGGAGCGCAAGCGCACCGAGGAGCATCAGCGCCTCCTGCTCAACGAGCTGAACCATCGGGTGAAGAACACCCTCGCGGTGATCCAGAGCCTTGCCGCGCAGACCTTCCGCGGCGAGGCCGCGCTGCCCGAGGCGCGCCGGGCGTTCGAGAACCGCCTCACCGCGCTGGCGGGCGCCCACGACCTCCTCACCGGCCGCAACTGGGAAGCGGCCGCGTTGCGCCAGGTGGTGGAAAGCGCCGGCACAGGCTGCGGCGCCGACCGGCACCGCGTGACGATCGACGGCGAGGATGTCGAGCTGTCGCCGCGCACCGCCGTCTCGATCGCGATGGCGCTCCACGAGCTATGCACCAACGCAGTCAAATACGGCGCCCTGTCCACCGATGCGGGATCGGTGGCGATCTCCTGGACGATCGCCGGCGCCGGGCGCGAGCGGCGGTTGCGGCTGTGCTGGACCGAGCAAGGCGGACCGCCGGTCTCCCCGCCGCAGCGCCGCGGATTCGGCAGCAGGATGATCGAGCGAGGCCTCGCCGCCGAGCTCGGCGGGACGGTGGAGCTGGACTTCCGCGTCGAGGGCGTGCGCTGCGTCGTCGACGCTCCGCTGCCGGCGCAGGCCGAGGACTAGCCTAGCGGCCCGGCCCGGACGGCGGGACCTGCGCGGCGCCGACCAGACCGATCCGTCCGCGCGACACCGTCCACAGCCGATCCGGATTCCCCGTAGCGACGAGCAGGGGCTGGTTCATCCACAAGGACAGGAAGACGTGGATCTCGGTCGGCAGCGGATCGAGCAGATGGGTGACGGCGAGCGGCCGCGCCGGGGCGGCCGGACGGCCGGCCGAGGCCGCCGCCACCGGCACTTCGAGGTCGAGGCAGCGATTGGTGAAGGCCCGCGTCGAAGCGACAGTCCCGTCGGGCGCGACGGTGACGAGGAAGTGCCCTCCGAGCGGATAGCGGCCGGGCCCGCTCTGCGGCGACAATTTGTAGACCTCGACCGGCGCGTCGGCGGCGGGCGGGATGACGAAAACGTTGAAGTCGCCCGAGCAGGGCTGCCGGTCGAGCGTTGCGACGGCGGCGCGTGCGGCCGCCATCCGCCGCTGCGTCGCCGAGAGCGCCGGACGAGCGGCGCCGGTGAACACTTCGGGCGTCGCGACCCGGCCGCCGAGGACCTGCGCGCGATAGACGGCCACCGGCCCTTCCGGCCCCTCGGCATAATAGATGACGGTGAGGCCGTTGCCTTCCGGCAGGGCGATCCAGCCGGCGATTCCTGCCGCGCTGGGATCGGGAATGCGGGCCAGCATGTCCCGGGTGGTGAGCTGCGCCGCCCGAGCAAACTCGAACAGCTGCATGCCGCGTTGCGCGGCGGCGGCGAGGCGCTGCCGCTCCTCGGCCGTCGGCGGCGCGACCAGGGCCGTCGGAGAAGCGGCGGGGCTCGTCGCGGCCGGCGGCTGCGCCTGCGCCTGCGCCGCTAGCAGGAGGGTCGCTGCAGCGAGGCCGGCACAGAAACGAGGCATCACATTGTTCCCCTTCGAGAATTTCGGTGCGATCATAGAGGCTGCGCGCCGTCGCGGGCAAGCGGCGCGGGAATTGCCGCGCTTTTCATGGCTGCAGGATGAACGGGCGCACGGACCCTAGAGTGCGATCGCCACCGTCTTGAGCTCGGTATAGGCCTCGACCCCGTAGCGCCCGCTCTCCCGCCCGTAGCCGGACTGCTTGTAGCCGCCGAAGGGCAATGCGACGTCCGCGGCGGCGGCGGTATTGCCCCAGACCATGCCGGCCTTCAGCTTCGCCGCCATGCGGTGCATCGCCGAGACATCGCGGGTCCAGACGGTGGCGGCGAGCCCGTAGGGGGTGTCGTTCGCCGCCTTGGCGACCTCGTCGAGATCCTCGAAACGGGTCGCGGTCAGGACCGGTCCGAAAATCTCCTCGCGCACGCAGCGCATCTCGGGCTTGACGTCGACGAGGACGGTCGGCTGCACGAACCAGCCGCCGTCGGAGCCCGGAGTCTCGCCGCCGTAGAGAACCGAGGCGCCCTCGCTCCTGCCCGATTCGATATAGGACAGTACCCGGTCCTGCTGCTCGCCGGAGACCAGGGGACCCATCATCGTGTCGGGCGCGAGGCTGGGGCCGATCTTCCAGGCGGCGGCGTTGGCGGCGACCGCTTCGAGCAGGCTGTCGAACACGTCCTTGTGCGCAAACAGGCGCGACCCGGCGATGCAGACCTGGCCCGAATTCATGAAGATCGACATCGCCGCTCCCCGAGCGGTCTTCGCCACGTCGACGTCGGGCAGCACGATCACCGGCGACTTGCCGCCGAGCTCCAGGGTGACGCGCTTCAGCGTCTCGGCGGCGTTCCGGGTGATCGTCTTGCCGACCTGCGTCGAGCCGGTGAACGCGACCTTGTCGACGTCGGGATGGCGGACCATCCGGTCGCCCGCGGTCTCGCCGAGTCCGGTGACGACGTTGACGACGCCGGCCGGAAAGCCGGCCTCGGCGACGAGGTCGGCGAGCCGCAGCGCCGTCAGCGGGGTCTGCTCCGCCGGCTTCAGCACCAGGGTGCAGCCGGCGGCGAGGGCGGGCGCGATCTTCTGCACCGCCATCATCAACGGGAAGTTCCAAGGCACGATCTGGGCGCAGACGCCGACCGGCTCGCGGCGGACGTAAGCGTGGACCGAACCGGACGGGAAGGTGGCCGGCTCGATATGCTCGCCGGAGAGCTTCGTCGCCCAGCCGGCGGCGTAGCGCAAAGTCGCGACGCAGGTCGGCAGATCGTAGCCCTGGCTCGCCGCGCGGGGCTTGCCGTTGTCGATCGACTCGAGCTCGGCGAGATCGGCGAGGTTCGCCTCGATGAGGTCCGCCAGCTTCTCCATCAGCCGCGCACGCGCGATCGGCGGAAGCCCGGTCCAGCGGCCGTCGTCGAACGCGCGCCGGGCGGCGGCGACGGCGCGGTCGACGTCCGCGTCGGACGCATCGGCGATGCGGGCGATCTCCTTGCCGGTCGAAGGGTCGTAGACTGCGATCGTCGCATCGCGGCTGGAGGCGATCCATTGGCCGTCGATGAACAAAGCGGGCGTGCGGGAGAGCGCCTTCTGCGCCGCCTCCGAATAAGCGGGCTGCGCGGCGATCCGGGTCATCTCGTTCATCGGCCGAGTCCTCCTTCGCGGATACGCATATACCAGACCGTCATCCCGGCGAAGGCCGCGGTCTTAGCTAGGCGAGCATCTTGCGGGCGGTCTCGACGGTGCGCTCGGCCGCCGGGGGGCGGGGCGGGGCGTTGACGCCGCGCTGGACGGCGGGACGCTGCTCGATCGCCGCAAGCCAGCGCTGCAGGTGGTCGAGGCCCTCGACGGAAACGCCGGGCCATTCGTGGATCCGGACCCAGGCGAAATTGGCGATGTCGGCGATCGAATAGTCGCCGGCCAGCCATTCATGGTCGGCAAGCCGGCGGTCGAGCACCTCGAACAGGCGACGGCTCTCCCGGCGATAGCGGTCGATGGCCGCAGGGATCTGCTCGGGGAAATAGCGCGCGAAGACGTTGGCCTGGCCCATCATTGGGCCGACTCCGCCCATCTGGAACATCAGCCACTGGACGACGCGGCTGCGGCCCTTTTCGTCGGTCGGAATGAGGCGCCCCGCGCGCTCGGCGAGGTAGATCATGATCGCGCCGGATTCGAACACCGCGAAATCCTCGTTCCCCCGGTCGACGATCGCGGGGATGCGGCCGTTCGGATTGATCGCCAGGAACCACGGCTCCTTCTGTGCGCCCGAGCCGAGGTCGAGGACGTGGAGGGTGTAGGGTATCTCCAGCTCTTCCAGAGTGATCGACGCCTTGTATCCGTTCGGCGTCGGGGCGGTGTAGAGGTCGATCATCGGGGGCGGCTCCTCGTCGTCGTCTGAAGCCGGCTATGTCGGGCTTCGGTTGCGCGATGCAACCCTTCGCCGCCTCGTCGCTTATCTCCGCTCCATGACGAACGACGAATTCGACATTCTCGCTTTCGGCGACAGCCTCGTCGCAGGCTACGGGCTCGCGCGCGACAAGGGCTTCGCGCCTCAGCTCGAGGCGGCGCTGCGCCGGCGCAAGGTCCCGGCCAACGTCATCAACGCCGGCATTTCCGGCGACACCGTGGCGGCCGGCTGGGCGCGGCTGCCGCGGACGATCGAGTGGCTGGAACGCGCGCCCCACCTCGCGATCGTGGCACTCGGCGGCAACGACATGCTGCGCATGGTGCCCCCGCGGATCACCCGCGAAGGACTGCAGGCGATCCTGGAGGAGCTTTCCGCCCGCGAGATCCCGGTCCTTCTCGCCGGCATGTACGCGGCGCCTTTCCTCAGCCGACAGTACCAGGCGGAGTTCAACGCCATCTTTCCGGACCTCGCGCTCGAGTTCGGCACGGCGCTCTATCCCTTCTTCCTCGCCGGCGTGGCCGGCGTCCCGCGCCTCAACCTGTTCGACCGGGTCCACCCGAACGAAAAGGGCATCGCCCGGATGGTCGAGGGAATATTGCCCGAAGTGCTGCGCGCTCTCCGCGCCGTCAAAAGCCGAGAACGATCTCGCCGCCGAAATTGAGGCCGATGCGGCCGTCGCGGACCCAGCGCACGAAGGCGTGCATCGGGCTGTAGCCGTCGAAGCGGATGACGACGCTTTCGCCGAGCCGCGGCGCGATCATGCTTTCGATCATCGTCCCGCGGGAGGAGAGGTTCAAGACGGCGACCGGATGCTCGGTGCCGCGGAAGAAGAGGGTGGCGCTTTCGATCAGGCCTTCGTGGCGCGGTTCCGAGCGCTGGTCGACGAGCCGAGGGGCCGTCCGGGTGACCAGGGCACCGAGCCCGAATGCCTGTGGCCGCATGCCTGCCTCCTCGGCAAAGCATGCGGCACAAGCGGTTACCGAACCTTTACTGCTGCTGCGGATCGCCGGCGGGGCGGCCCTGCTCCCAGAAATAAGGCTGGCGGCGGCGGGTGCCCGTGACTTCCTCGTTGAGCGTCCGCGCATCGTAGAGCCGCCCGTTCAGCATCACGTGGGTGATCCGGTCGGAGTTGCGGATATTCTCGAGAGGATTGGACTCCAGGATGACGAGGTCGGCGAGATAGCCCGCGCGGATCTGGCCGAGATCGCGGAAGCCGTAGACCGTCGCAGGCGTCGCGGTGGCGGCCCTCAGCGCGTCGAGCGGCGTCCAGCCGCCGCGCACGAACGACCACAATTCCCAGTGAAGGGCGAGGCCCTGCTGCTGGCCGTGGCCGCCGGCGCTCACCGGCACGCCCCGCTGCGAAAGGATTCGTGCCTCGCGGGCGCTGTACTGATCGACGAACTGCTCGGGGGGAGCCGTCGTCGTCCGCACCCGCTCGGCGAGCTGGGCGGGAGGGACGTAGCGGGAGAGCAGCGGATGCTCCCAGACGCGGGTCGCCTGCGCCCAATAGGGATCGCCGGCGAGACCGCCATACGTCACTCCGAGCGTCGGCGTGTAGCCGACCCGGGTCTGGGCGAAGAAGCTCCGGACATCCTCGTAGAGCCGCGCCTGCGGCACATTGTGCTCGAGCGTCGTGTTGCCGTCCTGGATGATGGTCATGTCCATTCCGAACAGCGACCCCCCCTCGGCGACGACCGCCATGTTCTCGGCGCGCGCCGCCGCGACCACCTGCTGGCGCTGGTTGCGGCGAGGCTGGTTGTAGTTCTTGATCGAGTGGGCGCCCTGGGCACGGAGGCGCCGCACGTGGGCGAGCGCGTCCTGGTAACTGTCGATCTGGGCGTAGGAGCCTGGGCTGCGGGCGCCGTAGACGATCTCGCCGGACGAGAAGGTGCGCGGTGCGAGAATCACGCCGGCGCGCTGCATCTCGGCCGCCGGGAAGATCTCGCTGGCGGTCGACGAGGGATCGTGGACGGTGGTGACCCCGAGCGCGAGATGGGCGTGGGCCGACCAGTTTTGCTGCGGAATGACCTCGTCCTCGCCCTGCGCGCCGTGGGCGTGGCCGTCGATCAGGCCGGGAATGATCGTGCGGCCGGAGACGTCGACGGTGCGGGCGTCGGCCGGGACGGCGACCTCGCCGCGGCGTCCGACAGCGCGGATGCGATTGCCGTCGATCAGGATCACCCCGTCCTCGATGATTCCGCCGTCCGCCGCCGTCATCGTGACGATGCGTGCGCCGACCAGGGCGACCTGGCCCTGCGGGCGGTCGGCACGCGCCGCGACGGCGAGCGACACCCCGGTCCGCGGCGGCGCATAGGATCCGCCGGGGCCGCTGCGGATCAGCTCCGCGAGGCTCGCCCTGTAAAGGGTGGGGCCGAGGCTCCAGGCGAGGCCGCCGCCGGTCCAGTGGAATATTGGCCGCCCTCGCCGGTGGCGCGGGTAACGGGGAGCTGGGTGCCGCGCGCACCGACATTGAGCGTCGCTGCGCCGGGCGAGAACGGCATGACGAAGACGTTGTAATTCTCGCGGAAGGCGACCGCGCGGCCGTCCGCGGCGACCTGAAATTCGGTGACGAGGTCGCCCTGGGCGTGGACGCGCCGGTCGGCGCCGTTCAGGTCGACGCTGACGAGACGGTGCTTCTGTTCCTCGTTCACCTCCAGGAAGACGCGATCGTTCGCCGCGCCGAAATGGGGGTTGCCGCCGCCGGGCACGAGCCGGGTTACCGCGCCGCCGGCGACGGGCACGCGGAAGATGCCGCTCCGCCCCGTCCAGCGGTCGGAAGTCAGGTAGCCGCCCTGACCGCCCTCGAAGACGAGGGTCTGGCCGTCGGGGGAGAAACGGGGGCGACGATAATGGCCGGGCTCGCTTGTGACGGTCCGCATGTTGGATCCGTCGGCGGAGACCGTCCTGATCTCGCCGAGCCGCTGGTCGTTCCAGCTGACGAAAGCGATCGTCCGGCCGTCGCGCGACCAGGTCGGGAAGAGCTGGAAGTCGCCGTCTGGCGGGGTCAGCAGGCGCGGCGCCGCATTGCCCGCCGCATCGCGGACATAGAGACGGCCGAGCGTCTCGAAGACGATCCGGCTGCCGTCCGGCGCAGCGGTCGCGAAGCGGGGCATCCGGGTCGTGAAGGTCTCCGGCGCGACCTCGATTTCCGGTCGCGGCGGATCGATCACTTCGCGGGTATCGGAAACCTGGAACGGAATTTCGGCAAGGCCCGAGCCGTCGACGCCGATCCGGCGGATACGGCCGCCGGCCCAGAACACGATCGTGCGGCTGTCGGGCAGCCAGTCCATTTGCGGATAGACGCCGTGGACGGCCCAGGTCTCCTGCAGATCGAGGTCCATGTCGTCGTAGATGCGCCGTTCCTCGCCGGAGCGCAGGTCCTTGACGAACAGCCGCGAGCGCCCGCCCTCGCGACGCACGAAAGCGAGATAGCGGCCGTCCGGCGAAGGGTTGGGGCGGACCGCGCCTCCCGGGCCGCCCGCGACCTCGACCCGCTCGCCGGTCCGCATGTCGTAGCGGTCGATCGCGAACACTTCGAGGTTCGAGTTTTGCGCATATTCGAAGATCGGGCCCGGCGTCGTGTTGCGGCTGAAATAGATGGCGGAGCCGTCGGGAGCGAAGACGGGCTCGCCGAGCTCCTTCTGGTGCTGCGGGTTGGGCCGGGTGACGAGCGGCACGCCGCCGCCGCCGCCGCTGACATGGTAGAGCCAGATCTCGCCCGTGCCCAACGAGCGCTGGGTCGTGAAGTGCTTGCGCGCGGCGATATATTGGCCGTCGGGCGACCAGGTCGGGCCGTTCAGCAGCTCGAAGGTCTCGCGAGTGACGGCGCGGCGATTGCCGCCGTCGGCATCCATCACCCAGATATTGTCCCCGCCGCCGCGGTCGGAGGTGAATGCGATCTGCCGGCCGTCGGGTGAGAAGCGCGGCTGGCTCTCGAACGGCAGCCCCTCGGAGATGCGGGTCGCGCGGCCGCCGGCAATCGGCAAGGTGTAGATGTCGCCGAGCAGGTCGAAGGCGAGGGTGCGGCCGTCCGGGCTGACGTCGAGGTTCATCCAGGTGCCCTCGGTCACGTCGATGCGGACCTCGCGGCGCGGCAGAGGCGGGTTCGCGACGTCCCAGGCCTGCGGCTGGTCGGCCTGCCGCCCGCTTTGGCCGCCCCGCTGGGCCTCGGCCGGTGCCGCGAAAGCGGCGGTCGAGAGGAGGAGCAGGGCGAAGGCGGCGATGCCTTTGGTCATCGGCAGGTCTTTCGGCTGAAGGGAGGACGGAAGCGGCGCGGAAGGTGCATCATCGGCCCGGGCAGCGCAAGGCGGGGCGACTTGGCTAACCTGCTTTAATCCGCGCCGGAATCTCGCTGATCTACTTTAGACATCCGAGCCTCGACTGGAACCCGAGGCGCTTTGACCCCGTTCGTTGCTCGACCGTCACCGTCCGGCGGTCTTTAACAGGGGTTTTGAATGGGTTCGCGACCGGCTCCGATGGAGCTCTGGGGGGGGGTAGAGTGCACGATCGTTCGGCTGGGGGACGATTATCGGGATCAGAGCAAGGAGACGGGCCACCACGAACGCAAGGATGATATCGACCTCATCGCCGATCTCGGCGTCAAGGCGGTCCGCTATCCGATCCTGTGGGAAGCGGTCGCGCCTGGCGGCCCTGACGCGCTCGATTTCTCCTGGCACGATGCTCGGCTCGACATGCTGCGCGAGCGCGGCATCGACGTGATCGGTGGCCTCCTCCACCACGGCTCCGGCCCGAAATATACCGACCTGCTCGATCCCGATTTTCCGGAGAAGCTGGCCGATTATGCGGCCCGGGTCGCGGATCGCTATCCCTGGATAAAGCGGTGGACCCCCGTCAACGAGCCGCTCACCACCGCGCGCTTCTCCGGCCTCTACGGCCATTGGTATCCCCACGGCCGCGATTACCCAACCTTTCTGAAATGCCTCGTCAACGAATGCCGCGGCACGCTCGAGGCGATGAAGGCGATCCGCTCCCGGGTCGTAGGGGCCAAGCTTGTCCAGACGGAGGATCTCGGCAAGACCTTCTCGACCGCGCCTCTGCGCTATCAGGCGGCCCACGAGAATGAGCGCCGCTGGCTGAGCCTCGATCTGCTCTGCGGGCGTGTCACCAGGGCGCACAATTGGCACAACATCCTGTTCGGCGCCGGTGTCGGCTGGGCGGAGCTCGAGGCGTTCGAGAGCGGCGAGGGGACACCCGACATCCTCGGCATCAACCATTACCTCACCAGCGAGCGCTTCCTCGATCATCGCCTCCATCTCTATCCCGGCCACGAAGTCGGCGGGAACCGGCGCGACACCTATGTCGATGCCGAGGCGGTGCGGGTGAAAAGGCTGGAGGCCGACACCGGCATCGGGCCGCGCCTGCGCGAGGCATGGGAGCGCTACCGCATCCCGATGGCGATCACCGAGATCCATCACGGCTGCACCCGCGACGAGCAATTGCGCTGGTTCGCGGAGGTCTGGAGGACCGCCGGCGACCTGCGCGCCGAGGGGATCGATCTGCGCGCCGTCACGATGTGGTCGACCTTCGGAAACGTCGACTGGCGCTCGCTGCTGACCGAGAGACGCGGCTTCTACGACACCGGCGCATTCGATGTGCGCAGCGGCAAGCCAAGGGCGACCGTCATCGCCAAAGCGGCGCGGGCTTACGGCCGCGGCGAGGATTTCGACCATCCCGTCCTCGATTCGCCCGGCTGGTGGCGACGGCCGCCGCGCCTCTATCCGTGGAACGGCCGCTGCAAGCCGATGGAATGGGGCGGCCGCAAGCTGCTGATCACCGGCGCCACGGGTACGCTCGGCAACGCGCTGGCGCGAGTCTGCGAGGATCGTGCGCTTCCCTTCTGCCTCACCACCCGCGACGAGCTCGACATCTGCGACGACGCTTCGATCGAGGCGGCGCTCGAGGGCCGACAGCCGTGGGCGGTGATCAACGCCGCGGGCTTCGTCCGCGTCGCCGACGCCGAGCGCGAGCGCGATTCCTGCTTCGCCTGGAACGCCGAAGGGCCGGAGAGGCTCGCCCGCACCTGCGCTGCGCGCGGCATCCCGCTCGTCACCTTCTCGTCGGACCTGGTCTTCGACGGCAGTCTCGGCCGGCCTTATCGCGAGGACGATCCGGTGAGCCCCGCCGATGCCTATGGAGAATCGAAGGCTGAGGCGGAGCGGCGGGTCCTGGCGTCGCACGGGGATGCGCTCGTGGTGCGCACAAGCGCCTTCTTCGGGCCGTGGGACCGCTACAATTTCGCATGGGCGGTGCTCTCCGCTTTGGCCTCGGGCGAGAGTTTCAGCGCCTGCAGCCGCACGCGCGTGTCGCCGACCTTCGTCCCCGACCTCTGCCATGCGACGCTTGACCTGCTCGTCGACGGCGAGAAGGGCCTCTGGCACCTCGCCAATGAGGGGGACGTCAGCTGGCATGAATTCGCCTGCCGACTGGCCGAAGCCGCCGGCTTCGACCGGGGCGCCATCGTCGCCGAGGATCGCTCGCGCGACACCGCGACCGTGCTCACCAACCGCCGCGGCATCATGCTGCGCGGTCTCGATGAGGCGATCGCCGATTATGCGAGAGACGTTGCCGACGCGCTGGCGCCGGAGGCGCAGATCGCCGCCGAATGAGGCGTCAGGGTCCGTCCTGCCGGTCGGGGCCGCGGCGGGCGCGCAACGAGCGCATGGCGAGGCGGATCTCGTAGAGGAAGAGCACCAGCCCGACGATCAGGAACAGCATCGTCACGATGAACAGGATTGCGACGATCTGGCCGAAGGCGAACTCGGTCAGGTCCGCGACGAACAGCAAAGCGACGACAAGACAGACGAACAGGGCGCTCGCCGTGCAGGCGCTGATCGCCTGGTTGACCACGCGCATCCGCCGCTCGAGCAGGGCGATCTCGCAAAGCGCGCGTCCCCGCGCCCGCTCGTCGTAGGAGGCGAGCTCGGCCTCGAGCGCACGGGCGCGGTCGACGACGCGGGCGAGGCGTTGCGCGAGGACGTTGAGGATCGCGCCGACGCCGGCGAGCAGGAAGACCGGCGCGATCGCCAGCTGAATCAGGTGCGCGATCTGCGTGACGGGAATCGGCTGGTCCATCGCCGCCGCTCTAGGCGCGGCAGGCCTGCCGCGAAAGCCGTCTCAGACCTCCTCCTCCTCCGCCTCACTGGACAGGAAGAACAGCGCCAGGAACTTCAGGCCCGCACGAAGGAGCAGCGCAGCGGCGCAACCGGCGATCGAAAAGCTCACCGCGAGGCTCGCCGCTACCGGGTCGTCCAGCAGTCCCGTGGCATCCGGGACGATGCCGAACCGCATTGCTGCAAGCACGGCGAGCCCGAAAATGGCTCCGACTGCGGCCCAGACCCTCCGTCGGCGCACCCATGAAACCTTGCCGCCGAGCTCCCAGAGCACCGCACCCACCACCGCCGCTGCAGGGGTCACGGTCGGGATGACCGTGAACGCAATGCTTATGCCGTACGCAGCGATGAGCGGCAGGAGCAGGGCGGTGTGAACGAGACCCGCCATCGCCCCGTCCTCGGCGACGAGGCTGAGCGCCAGCGCCGTCAACCCGGTTAGGATCGTGGCGCAGACCGTCGCCACGCTCGCCGCCGCAAGGCTGATCAGCGCCAGCCGGAAATATCGATTCAGCGAGCGAATTGCACCAGGTCCCAGAGGTTGCCGTAGAGATCCTCGAACACGGCGACCTTGCCGTAGGGCGCCTGCTTGGGTTCGCGGACGAAGCGGATGCCGGTTTCGCGCATCGCCGCGAAGTCGCGGTCGAAATCGTCGGTTTCGAGGAACAGGAAGACGCGGCCGCCGGCCTGGTTGCCGACGAAGGCTTGCTGCTCAGGCGTCGCGGCGCGGGCGAGGAGCAAAGAGGTCCCGGAGGAGCCGGGCGGGGCGACGAGCACCCAGCGTTTGTCCTGCTCGGGCTGGTACTCGTCCGCGACGAGGACGAAGCCGAGCTTGCCGGTGAAGAAGGAGATCGCCTCGTCATAGTCCCTGACGACGAGGGCGACGTGGGCGATCGAGCAGCGCATCGCGCGAGCCTATAGCTCGCGCGGCGGCGGGGGAAGGCTCAGGCGTCGGGGGCGACGAAGCCGGCGACGAGATAGGCCAGGATGGTCAGCGGGCCGAGCACGAACAGGCTGAGGACCGTTGCGACGCGCACCAAAGTCACGTCGACGTCGAAGGCGCGGGCGAAGCCGGAGCAGACGCCCATCAGCCGGCGGTTCGGGCGGTCGAGTGCGTAGCGGGTCATGATCGGGTTCCTGGTCGAAGAATGAGGTTGCTGGGGTTCAGCGGCGGAACCGGACGTTCAGGCGAACTGAACGACCGGTCCGATCGCGGCGGAAACGAAGACGGCGGTGGTGACGAGCGCCGCGACGAGCGAGACGGCGAGCTGCTGGGTGGTTGCGAAGGTCATGTTCTTTCTCCCTGAACCGGTCGCCGGACGATCCGGCGGCCATGCCAGGGGATCAGCACGGTGCGTGCCAAACTCGGAAAACGGCCAAAAACTGCCGTTTCTTCCGCACCCTTGGATTTACCTGCTCAGGCGCCGCGCCAAGGTGCGGGGAAATTCACCAACTTTCGGCGCTGGCCTGCGGGCATTGCGAACGTGCCGTGCGCAACCTAGCTAGGCGGTGAGCGCGAAGGAGAGAGTGGATGGCAGGCGGTCCGATGGTGTGCCCGGTCGACGGGACGACTTTGGTTATGAGCGAGCGGCAGGGCATCGAGATCGACTATTGCCCGACCTGCCGCGGGGTGTGGCTCGACCGCGGCGAGCTCGACAAGATCCTGGAGCGCAGCGCGGCCGAGGCCTCGCCGCCCGTGCCCGAGGCTCCCCGCGCCGCGCAGGCGCCGTACCCGCCGCAGGCGCCCTATCCGCCGCAGCAACATTACGGCGATCCCTATTCGGACCGCGGCCGCGACTACGGCCATCATCGCCCGCACAAGCGCCGCAAGAGCTTCCTCGAGGAGCTGTTCGACTAGGCGGGGACCCGTCGGTACGAACATTGTCGTGCGCCGGGCACCGAACCTCCACGGTTTGCGGGGAGTTTGCGGCCTGTTCCTGCCAAAACAGGAAGGATGCGGCCATTGACGCCGTGTGCGTTCGATATAGCCTTCTCGTTACGGGGGAGGGAGAGTCGCGGGGGGTGCCTGCGCCGCTGACGTCCCCGGCCGCAACGCGCCCGCGGGACCATCCAAAGAGGCGCCGGCAGGAGAGCCCCGATGGCCCGCACCGTCAGCATGAGCGCGCAGGAAATCCGCGACCCCGATCTGCGCGACATGGACCGCACCGTCCTGAAGGAGATCGCGCAGGCGGCGGTCGACGTCGAGCTCTTCACGATCCCGCTCTACATGACGAGCCTCTATTCGATCGAGGGCTGGCACCCGATCACCGGCCGCAACAGCCAGCTCTACCAAGGGCGGATCTGGCCCGGCGCCAAATCCTCGGCGGCGCCGAACACCGACAACGAGCGCGCCTTCAACATCGTCTTCTCGGTGTTCATCCAGGAAATGCTCCACCTCCAGATGGCCGCCAACATGGCCTCGGTGATCGGCGTCCATCCCGATTTCGAGCGACTCCAGGACGGCGAATATGGCTGGCCCTGCTACGGCCCGAACAACAGCGTGATCCCCCACATCATCGACCTCAAGGACACCACGAGCAGCGCCGACCTCAAGGTGAATGTCGGGCCGCTCGATGAGGAGCGGATCCGCCTCTTCCTCGCGATCGAGGCGCCCGAGAAGGTCGCGCAGGCCGACATCCCGGACGCGAACAAGGGAAAGTATTTTCCCAAGGCGCCCTTCGCCGACTGGTATCCCGCCCAGGGTCTGCCGCTGTTCGGCACGATCGGCTGGATGTACCAATGCTATTACGACTATCTGAACCTCAAATATGAGGACGGCGTCTCGATGTGG
Organism: Allosphingosinicella sp.; assembly: GCA_035628635.1. GTDB lineage: Bacteria > Pseudomonadota > Alphaproteobacteria > Sphingomonadales > Sphingomonadaceae > Allosphingosinicella. Next base: position 43,917 of record DASPJJ010000024.1, on the reverse strand, counting down.
GATGCCGTCTGGGCCGACATCCAGGCGGGTCCCGCGCCGGTGCAGAACGACCTGTTCAACAGCGTCGGCGGTGGCCATCCGATGCGCGAGTTCCTCGGCTTCAACACCGTCGTCGCCACCACCTATCCCGACATCGCCTTCAACCAGATGGTGGCGATGATGGACGCGATCACCGATCAGGGCGAAGGCAGCGTCATCGACAAGCACGTCCAGCTGCTGACCGCGGTCGAGCCAATCTATTGCCCGAACGACGACGCGCTCCGCTCCGATTATCCGAGCTACGACGACAAGGGCGCGCTGATTCCGTCGGCCGACGCGGCAGCCCGTTTCGACAATGACAGCGCGGACCATTATGAGCGCTTCACCGAGGTCAAGGCGATGATCGACGGCAAATCGATCACCACCTGGGACCGCAATGGCGCGCCGCGCGTGTTCACGGCGGATGAACTCCAGACGGCCGATTGGGCGACCAATCCCTACAAGGATAACATGCCCGGCCCGGATGCCGTGGCGGCGGCGCTGACCAGGATGAGCGCCGACCCGGCGAACAGCGCCAAGGTGCTCAGCGAGGCGGTGGTCGGAGCGATCGCCGGCGTGACGACGGTGCTCGGCGACTATTGGAATCCGCAGGGGACGGCGCCGCTCTTTCCTTATCCCTCGATGGTCGGGTCGGGCGACCGCATGGCGATCGCCTGGGCGGTGCTCGGCCAATGCCCGAACTTGCGCAAGGGAATCGGCACGCCGGCGCCGGGGGTGTTGCGCCACGCCTGCCAGGGTCTGGCCTTCGAGACCGCGGGCGGCAACAGCTGCGCGGATCCGAAGATCTTCCACTCGTGCAAGGCTCGAACAACTGCCACGCCCAGGGCGGCTGCGGGTTCGTCCAGCTGGTGACCGGCGGCGGCAATTGCAGCTCCAGCGGCGGCGGCGGCTCGGGCGGCGGCGGGGGAGGAGGCAATTGCAGCTCCAACGGCTGCGGCTCGACAGCTCTCAGCTTGCGCGCCTACGGAGGGCTGTGCGGCGGCCCGACGCCTCCGCCGACGCCTTCGGGCCCGCTCTACTCGGCGCCGAGCGACAATAAATGCAAGGGCTTCGGCGGCTGCGCCGTGCCGATCTCGGCCTCGCAGCTCTATCCGACCCAGGGGACGATGCAGATCTTCGCCTTCGACACGATCGGCGGCAAGATCACCTCGGCGCCGATCGGCACGCTGGACTACAAGGTCGGCGACGCCGTCGCGGACATCGCCTACGCCGCCTTCGCCAAAGCCGTGGAGGCGAACCACAAGCAGCCCGAGCCGCAGCCGCAGGCGAACGACCTCCGGCTCGTCTTCCCGCCCTCGACCTGATGGCCGCGGCGCGCCTCGGCCTCCCCCACCTCGGCGACGGGGTGGGGCTGCGCGACCCGCATTTCGCGCACCTGATGCGCACGTCTCCGGACGACTGGGGCGTCGACTGGTTCGAGATCGTCAGCGAGAATTTCCTCGGCCATCACGGCTACGCCTCGACGGTGCTCGAGCGGGTGGCGGCGCACCGGCCGGTCGTGATGCACGGAGTTTCGCTGTCGATCGGCTCTGCGGAAGCGCTCGACGAGGGCTATCTCGATGCGATCGCCGCGCTCGCCGAGCGGGTGAGACCGGCCTGGATCTCGGACCATCTCTGCTGGACGGGGATCGGCGGCCACAATAGCCACGATCTGCTGCCGATGCCGCTCACCGAAACGACCCTCGCTCACGTCGTCGGCCGCATCCGCCGCGTCCAGGACCGGCTCGGGCGGCCGCTCATCGTGGAGAATCCCAGCTCCTATCTCCGCTTCCGGTCCGATCAGATGCCGGAATGGGAGTATCTCTCGCGCATGGCCGAGGCGGCCGATTGCGGGCTTCTGCTCGACGTGAACAATGTCTGGGTGAGCGCAATGAACCATGGCTTCGACCCCGAAGCCTATATCGAGGCGATCCCCGCCGAACGCGTCGTCCAGGTCCATCTCGCCGGGCCGACCGATTGCGGGACCCATTATATGGATACCCACGACAAGCCGGTTCGCGACGAGGTCTGGCCGCTCTACGCGCTGGCCCAGCAGCGGACCGGCGGGGTCTCGACGCTGCTCGAATGGGACGCCGACATCCCGCCGTGGGAGGGGATGCTCGCCGAACTCGCAAAGGCAACGGCCGCGCGCGCCGCGCCTGCCGAACCGGTCCCCGTCTGTGGCTGAGCTCGCGGCGCTTCAGCGCTGGATGCAGCGGGCGATCTTCGCAGGGGGAGCGGGCGACGGATTCGCCGATGCCATGGTCGAGGGCGACGAGCGCCTGGACGCTTCGGCCCGCATGGCCATCTATGCCCGCGGCTATCGCCCCCGGCTGCTGGAATGCCTGCGCGCCGAATATCCGGCGTTTCGCCGCCTCGCCGGCGAAACCGCTTTCGAACTCTTCGCCGCCGATTATATCGCTGCGCACCCGCCGCGGCATCCGAGCCTGTACGATCTCGGCGCCGGCTTTGCGGATCATCTCGCACGTCACGCGCCCGCCGAGGCGCGGGAACCCGCGTCGCCGCTGGCCATGCCGGCACAGCTCGCCAGTCTGGAGCGGGCGCGAGCCGAAGTGTCGCGGGCACCTTCCGCGGCGCTGCCGCGGCTCGCCGGAGAGCGCCTGCGCATTCCCGAGACGGTGCGGCTCTTGCGCCTGGATTTCGATTTCTCGGACCTGATCGATGCGGTCGAGCGAGGCGCGCCCTCGGCCCCGCCCGCCGCTGCCGAGACGCGCGTCGCGGTGACGCGGCTGGGCTGGCGAGTTCGTCTCCTGACGCTGGCCGAATGGCAAATGGCGTTCCTCGAAGGGCTGCCCGGGGCGCCCGACGCGGGGGACGCCCTCGTCGCCGCATGGCTGCCCGGAGCGGCACGCTTGGGGCTCGTCGCCGCCGCCTAACGCGGCCGCCTGTCGAGATAGAGGAAGCCGGTGTCGAACTCGCCGACCTTCTGAAGGCGCGGCCAGTCGTGGATCGTAACCTGGCCGCCCCGGAAGGTGACCAGCCGGTCGTCGCGCAGCTGCTTCAGCATCCGGTTGACGTGGACGGAGGTGAGGCCGGTGGCGTCGCCGAGGTCGAGCTGCGTGATCGGCAGCGCGAAGCTGCCGTCGGAGGCGAGGCCGACCACATCGAGCCGCACGCGCAGCTCGCACAGCAAATGGGCCAGGCGCGAGAGCGCCGGGCGCCGCCCGACGGACAGGATCTTCTCGCGCTGGATCGCCGAATCGATGAGGGTCGAGAACCACAATAAGCGGGTGAGGTGGGGCTCCTCCTCGGTGATCCTCCGGATCGCGTCATGCGGCACCAGGGCGACGCGGACGCGGGTCAGCGCGCCGACATTGTGCTCAAGCTGCTTTAGCAGGAAGCCGTGAAGGTCGGTGAAGTCGCCGCCGACATGTATTTCCTGGATCTGCCGCTGGCCGTCGCTCAAATCCTTGAAGCGGGCGACAAGCCCTTCGGCGACCAGCATGCTCTGCGAGAGCGGCGCCCCGGCGCGGACCATGTTCCGGCCGGCCTGGAACTCCTCGCTGCCCGCCACGGCGTCGCGCAGCACCTGTTCCTCGCGTTCGGAGACCTCGTCGCGGGCGCGGAGCTTCAACAGCAGTCGCTGAACGAGATCGGCTTCACCGGCCATCGCGGGTCCTTCCGGGTATCTGTGCCGCCTGAAGCTCGCGGCCGAGGCGCCCGGTAACCCAGAGTCGCCACATTCGGAAATCGGCGCGGAGCGACCAGAGCGGGTAGGCGAAGGTCGCCGGCCGGTTGCGCTCGACCGCGAAATGCGCGGTCCAGGCGAAGGCATAGCCCGCAACGGGCAGCAGGAGGAGCGGCCACCAGCTCCGCGAGGCCGCCGCGACTCCGGCAAGCGCGAGAACCATCGTGGTGCCGGCATAATGGAGCGCGCGGGTGGCAGGCCGCCGATGCTCGCGCAAGTAGAAGGGCCAGAACTCCTCGAAGCTGCGGTAGCGGCTCATGCGGGCGCAGCCGCACGCGCCGCCAGCCGGCTGCGCGCGATGTGCCCGGCGATCAGCGCTCCGATCGCCGGCGCGATCACCGCCGAGACCTGCATCCATTCGGGATGGGGGTACAGGAAGACGCTGGCGACGCCCACGCAAGCGACGAGGCCGCCGACCGACCAGGCGGTGCCGACGCGGCCGCTGACCAGGGCTGCGGTCAGCCCCCCGGCGAAGCCGCCGGCCAGCCAGGCTGCCGCAACGAACAGCAAGGCTCCGAATGGAAGCGAGGCGATGAGCGCGGCGACCGCTTCGCCGTCGCGAAGGCCGGCTTCACGCAGCGGATAGAATTGGTGCCCGGCAATCGCAACGGCGAAGATCGCCGCCGCCGCGACGACGATCCCGGCAAGGACACCGCCGATCAAACGCGCCATGGTTCGTCCCCATGCTGCCGGAGGCTGCCTATAGCACGATTCCCCGCGCACCGAGAAAGGCCTAGCCGGCGACGACGGTGCCGCCATTGGGGTGCAGGACCTGCCCCGACATGTAGCTCGAATCCTCGCAGGCGAGGAACAGGAAGCTCGGGGCAACCTCGTTCGGCTGCCCCGGCCGGCCCATCGGCACGTCCTTGCCGAAATCCTTCATTTTCTCGGGCGGCGATCCGCCGAACGGGTTGAGCGGAGTCCAGATGGGTCCCGGCGCGACCGCGTTCACGCGGATCCCGTCCTCGATCAGATTCTCGCTCAAGGAGCGGGTAAAGGCGGTGATCGCGCCCTTGGTCGAGGCATAGTCGAGCAACTGGGCCGACCCTTTGTACATCGTGACCGAGGTGCAGTTGATGATCGCAGACCCCTTGCCGAGATGCGGCCGGGCGGCCTGGACCATGAAGAAATAGCCGAAAATGTTGGTCTGGAAGGTGCGCTTCAGCTGCTCTTCGGTGATGTCGCGAATGTCGTCGTCGGGATGCTGCTCGGCGGCGTTGTTGACCAGGATGTCGATCCGGCCGAGCTTATCCACCGTCTCGGCGACGGCGCGCTCGCAAAAGTCCTTGTCGCCGACATCGCCGGCAATGGTGACAGCCCGCCGTCCCTCGGCCTCGACGATCCGCTTCGTCTCGGCGGCGTCGTCATGCTCGCACAGATAGAGGATGGCGACGTCGGCGCCCTCGCGTGCGAAAAGCGCCGCAACCGCTCGGCCGATGCCGCTGTCGGCACCGGTGACCAAGGCGACCTTCCCGGCGAGGCGGCCGGAGCCTGGGTAGCGCGGCTGCCATTCGGGCTTGGGCTCGAGTGCGCTCTCGTGACCGGGCAAAGCGTCCTCGTGGATCATGTCGAGGGTCTCGGTGTCGGGCATCGCTTCACTCCTTCGCGGCGATTCCGGCGCCTTCCTGGCCGAACGCTTCGATCGTGCCCTGATTCTGGCTCTGCTCCTCTGGAACCTGGTTGGTCGGCTCCTTGCCGCGCTTCGCCTTGGCGTCCTCGTTGCGGTCGCCGTCGCCGGGGTCCTCGGACATACGGTTCTTCTGGTTCTGCGTCATCTGCGAGTCGTTATGGCGGTGCTGGCTGACGGACATGGCTGGTCTCCATTGGAAAAAGCTTCAAACGGGACAACCGCCGCGCGCGCGGGGCGTTCCGGACGATCAGCGGTCCCAAGCACTCCGGCGGCGGTCCGGCTCGGGCAGGCGCACGTCCGCGCCGCGCAGCGGCGCGGGGGCGGCGGCCTCGGCCCGGCACTGCGCGACCACGATCGGAAAATCGAGGCTGGCAAAGCGTCCGAGCATGCTCTGGGTTGCGGCCAGGCAGGTCTCGCGGCTCTCGTAGCGTGTGTCGGCGATCCGGACGGGCTGGCAGGCGGTTTCACCCTCGCCGCAGCCGAGGATCGCGATCACGTAAACTGCCGGGCCCATCGCTCGCTCCGTTGCCGAACATGCCCTAAACCGTTGATGCACAACGCGCGTTCCTCGCCTCGTCGCAGCCGGTTTGGCGCCGCGCCGCGCCGCTCCTATCTAGGCGTCGATGGACTCCCCCGATTTTCGCAATGCTCCGGAGGCGGGCGGCTGGCGGACGCTGCGGCGCTTCCTGCCCTATCTCTGGCCGAAGAACGCGCCCGCGCTCCGCTTTCGCGTCGTCATCGCGGTGCTGCTGGTGCTTGCCGCCAAGGGCGTCTCGCTGTCGACGGGGTTCGTCTACAAGGCCGCGGTCGACAGGATGTCGGAAGGAATGACGGCCGCGGCCGGGCTCGCGATCGCGCTCGTCGTCGCTTATGCCGGTGCGCGCTTCGCCGGCGTGTTCTTCGAGAATGTGAGGAACGCGATCTTCGAGCGGGTCGGACTCGACGCCGCCCGCCGCTTCGCCGACCAGGTTTTCCGCCATATCCACGCTTTGTCGCTGCGCTTCCATCTCGAACGGCGCACCGGCGCCCTTACCAGGATCGTCGAGCGCGGGATCAAGAGCATCGACATGATGCTCTATTTCCTGCTGTTCAACATCGCCCCCACGGCCGTGGAGCTCGCCGTCATCTGCGTCATATTCGGCGTCAAGTTCGGCGCCGGCCTGGTGGCCGCGACCCTGGTCATGGTCGTCGCCTACATCGCCTTCACGCGGTTCGTCACCGAATGGCGGGCGAAGCTGCAGAGGGAAATCAACGAGCTCGACAACCGGACGGTCGGACGCGCGGTGGATTCGCTGCTCAACTACGAGACGGTCAAATATTTCGGCGCCGAGGAGCGCGAGGCGCGGCGCTACGACGCGGCGCTGCGGGCCCTGAACGAACGGTCGATCCGCAACGAGACGTCGCTCGCCTGGCTCAATATCGGCCAGTCCTTCATCACCAACCTGATGATGGCCGGGGCGATGGGCTATACCGTCTGGGGCTGGAGCCGCGGCGATTTCACGACGGGCGACGTCGTGCTCGTCAATACCTTGCTGGCTCAGCTCTTCCGCCCGCTCGACATGCTCGGCTGGGTCTACCGCACCATCCGTCAGGGCCTGGTCGACATGGAGCAGATGTTCGGCCTGCTCGACACGCCTGCCGAGATCGCCGACTCGCCGGGCGCGCCCGCTTTGCGCGTCGCCGCCGGCGCCGTCCGCTTCGAGAATGTCGGCTTCGCCTACGATCCGGAGCGGCCGATCCTGAAGGGCATCGACATCGACGTCCCGGCGGGGAAGACGGTGGCCGTGGTCGGTCCCTCGGGCGCCGGCAAGTCGACCCTGTCGCGGCTGCTCTACCGCTTCTACGATCCGCAGCAGGGGCGGATCACCATCGATGGTCAGGACATCGCGCACGTCACGCAGGCGAGCCTGCGCGCCGCGATCGGCATCGTTCCCCAGGACACGGTGCTGTTCAACGACACGATCGGCTACAACATCGCCTACGGCCGGGACGGCGCCGGCGAGGCCGAGATCGAAGCGGCCGCGCGCGGCGCGGCGATCCACGATTTCATTTCGAGCCTGCCCGAAGGCTATGCGTCGACGGTCGGCGAGCGCGGGCTCAAGCTGTCGGGCGGCGAGAAGCAGCGAGTCGCCATTGCCCGCACCTTGCTCAAGGATCCGCCGATCCTGATCCTCGACGAAGCCACCTCGGCGCTCGACAGCCGCACCGAGGCGGCGATCCAGGAGACGCTGAGCGGTGTCACCGCGCGGCGCACCGCGATCGTCATCGCCCACCGCCTCTCCACCGTGATCGACGCCGACCAGATCGTGGTCCTCAACGAGGGCCGCGTCGTCGAGCGCGGGACCCACGCCGAGCTGCTCCGAATGGGAGGTCTCTACGCCGAAATGTGGACCCGCCAGCAAAGCGAGCGCGAGGAGCAGGAGGCCCAGGCGGCGGAATGACGTTGTGTTCCATTTCTGTTCTCACTAAGCTCGCAAAATGCGAGTCGCCGCCGCCCTTCGCAAGGCCTATCCGGCGGCCGTGACGACTCCGATCGGCATCCTCCGCAGCACGTTCGGCTTCCCCGCCTTCCGCGGCGTGCAGGAAGAGGTGATCGGGCGCGTGATGGCCGGAAAGAACACGCTCGCGGTGATGCCGACCGGGGCGGGGAAGTCGCTCTGCTACCAGGTGCCGGCGCTGGCGCGCGCGGGCACCGCGCTCGTCATCTCGCCGCTGATCGCCTTGATGCACGACCAGATCCGGGCCGCGGACGCAGTTGGGCTGCGCGCCGCCTCGCTCACCTCCGCCGACGACAATCGGGTGGAGACGGCGAGGCGGCTGAAGGCGGGAGAGCTCGACTTGCTCTACGTCGCCCCCGAGCGGGCCACGGGGGCCGGCTTCCGCGACTTGATCGCCGAGGTGAAGCTGGCGCTGGTCGCGATCGATGAGGCGCATTGCGTCTCCGAATGGGGGCACGATTTCCGGCCCGACTACCGGCTGCTGCGGCCCCTGCTCGACGGCCTCGGCGGCGTTCCGCGGCTTGCGCTCACGGCGACCGCGGACAGCCGGACGCGCTCCGACATCCTGGTCCAGCTCGGCATCCCGGAAGAGGGGCTGGTGCTCGCCGGCTTCGATCGGCCGAACATCCGCTACAATGTCCGCCCGCGCGACGGCGTCGGCGCGCAGCTCAAGGCCCTGCTCGACGAGCAGCCCGGGCCCGGGATCGTCTACGTGCCGAGCCGTGACAAGGCCGAGACGCTGGCCGCCCAGCTCGGCGCCGGCGGGCGGCGCTGCCTCCCCTATCATGCCGGGCTCGATCCGCCGGTTCGTGCCCGCAACCAGGCCGCGTTCGTCCGCTCGGAGGACATGGTGATGGTCGCGACGATCGCCTTCGGCATGGGAATCGACAAGCCCGACGTGCGCTTCGTCGCCCATGCCGGGCTGCCCAAATCGGTCGAGGCTTATTATCAGGAGACCGGCCGCGCCGGGCGGGACGGCGAGCCGGCCGATGCCTGGCTGTTCTGGGGCGCCGCCGATTTCTCGCTGGCCCGGCGGCGGATCGAGACGGAGGTGCCCGAGGAACGCCGCCCCGGCGAGCGCCAGCGCCTCAACGCGCTCGCCGCATTGGTCGAGGCGGGCACTTGCCGGCGCGCCATCCTGCTCCGCCATTTCGGCGAGGTCCCTTCGGAGCGCTGCGGCAATTGCGACAATTGCCTCGCGCCGCCGGCCACGGTCGACGCGACGGAGGCGGCGCGCAAATTGCTGTCCGCCGCCTTCCGGACCGAAATGCGCTTCGGGATCCAGCATCTGACCGACGTCCTCGCCGGCAAGGAGACCGACAAGGTGCAGGGCTTTGGCCACCATCGCCTTTCCGTCTTCGGAATCGCGAACGAGGAGGAGCTGGCCCTGGTCAAGCCGGTGGCGCGCGCGCTGATGGCGCGCGATGCGCTGCGCGCCGACGAATATGGCGGTCTCTCCTTCGGCCCGGCTGCACGCTCGATCCTCAAGGGCGAGGAACGGGTCGAGCTGGTGCTGCCCCCGAAGCGCGCGCGCAGGCGTCGCGCCCGCGACGGCGCAGACTATCCGGCCGACGATCCGCTGTTCGAAGCGCTGCGCGCCCGCCGCCGCGCGCTCGCCGCCGAAGCGTCGGTGCCGCCCTACGTCATCTTCCATGATTCGACTCTGCGCGAGATGGCGGCGGCGAAGCCGTCGAGCCTCCAAGCGTTGAGCGAGGTCTCCGGAGTCGGCGCCGCCAAGCTCGAGCGCTACGGCGCCGCTTTCGTCGAGGTGATCCGGGCGCACCAGGAGCCGGCATGAGGATCTTCGCCGCTTTCGCGCTCTTCGCGGCATCCGGCTGCGCGGCGGGCCCGCGGCCGCTGACCGAGGCGGAGCTCGCAATCTATCCCGAGGCGCGCGGGATGCCTGCGGACGTGCAGGATTATATCGTGCGCTGGCAGGGCTGCGCTCATTTCCTCGGCGAGCCCTGGGGCGACGAGGAGCGGCGCCGGCAGATCGAGCGCGGCATCCGCGCCGCCTGCCCGGGTGTCGATGCGCTCGGCCGCGCCGTCCGGCGGCGGCATGCGAACGCTCCGGAGGTGCTCGCCAGGATCGCGGAGCTGGAGCCGCTCAGCCAATGATGCGGCCGCTCGACGAGAAGACGATGGCGGCAAACAGGCAGGTCGCGCCAGAGGACCTTCCGGCGATCGCCGCGGCCGGAATCACGCTGGTCGTCAACAACCGCCCGGACGGCGAGGAGGCGGGGCAGCCCCTCTCGGCGGAGATCGAGGCGGCGGCGCGCGCGGCGGGGCTCGATTACCGCCACATCCCGATCGCCGGCGGCTTCAACATGGACGACGTGCTCGCCATGGCCGACGCCCTCGATGCGACCGAGGGGAAGGTGCTCGCCTTCTGCCGCACCGGCACGCGCTCCACCTTCCTCTGGGCGCTGGCGCGGTCGGAACGCGGCGAGGCGGCGGACCGGATCGTCGCCGCCGCCGCCGCGGCGGGCTACGATCTCGCCCCGATCCGGGCCTATCTCAATTGATGTAACCTAGTTGATGTCCTGGCGCCGGAAGGCGGCGAAGGTCGCGGCGGCGGGCACGACGATCCAGGCCGTGACGACCGCTAGGGAGGTCGTCCAGCCAAGCGATACCGTCCGCCCCGCGGGGAACTCGACGCTGAGCGCCTTGGCCTCGCCGATCCATTCGAACAGGTTGGCGAGGTGATAGCCCGGCAGTGCATGGTAGAGCGGCCAGACGATCGCCGGAAAGCGCATGCTCAGGATCGGTCCGAAGCTGAAGATCAGTTGCTCGATGCTGATCAGGACGATGGCGATGACCAAAGCGGCGATGGTCGAACGGGTAAGGATCGCCGCCAGGCTCACGCAGGCGACGGTCACCGCGAAGGGAGGGAGGGCTGCGAGCGCACCCTGGCCGTGCTCGCCGAGCAGCGCGCCGGCCGTGACCCCCGCCGGGATGGTGTCGCCCGTCGCGACGCTGTCGGTCCAGATGCCGAGGGTGGAGAACAAGGCGGTGGCGAGGAAGGCAAGCGCGAACAGGATCAGGACGGCGGCATATTTGGCCCCGATGAGCGCACCGCGCGAGCGATGCGGGACGATGAGCTTCCAGGTGTTCCAGCCATATTCGCCGGCGAAGACGACCGCTACGTAGGCGGCGATCATGACACGGCCGACCGAGTTGCGCGGCACGTACCAGGCGAAGGCGGTGTTCTCGAGCCACTCGGGGAGGGACTGCTGCTCGGGCGCGTCGCCTCCCGCGACTCCGACGATGATTCCGATCAGGAATATCAGGGTGAACCCGATCGGGTAAAGCCAGACGAGCGACCAGGTCGCCTTGTGGCGGCGCAGCTTCAGCAGCTCGGCGGAGAGCGCGTCAAGCATCGCCCGCTTCCTCCCGCGTGATCGAGAGGAACACCTCCTCGAGGTTGCGCTGCTGGGGAACGAGGCGAAACAGGTCGGCCCCCGCGCCGACCAGCCGTCGCACGACCTCCGGCGCCTCCGCGCGCGCCGCGCGGACGATCAGCGCCTCGCCCTCGCGCTCCACTGCCCAGCGCGAGGCGAGCGCCGCCTCGGCCGCGTCGAGCGGAGCGGCCTCGACCCGCAGGCCGTCGTCCTGCCGGAGCAAATCGGCGATGGTCGCCTCGCGGACGATCTCGCCCTTGCTGATGATCGCCACCCGGTCGCAGACCTGCTGGACCTCGTGGAGAAGGTGGCTGGAGAGAAACACGGTCTTGCCCTGCGCCACCGCGAGATCGCGGATCAAAGCGCGCATCTCCTGGATGCCGGCGACGTCGAGCCCGTTCACCGGCTCGTCGAGGATCACGATTTCGGGATCGTTGAGCAGGGCCGCGGCAACGCCCAGCCGCTGGCGCATGCCGGTCGAATAGCCCTTGACCTTGCGCTTCGCGTCCTTGGCGAGCCCGACCTGGTCGAGCAGGGCGTCGATCCGCTCAGCGCCGCCGCCATGGGTGCGCGCGAGGACTTCGAGGTTCCTGCGACCCGACAGGAAGGGATAGAAGTTGCCGCCGTCGACCAGCGAGCCGACCCGCCGCAGCACCTTCGGGTTGTGGCGCAGCTCCTCGCCGAACAGACGCACCTCCCCCGCGGACGGCGAGATGAGGCCGATCAGCATCCGGATCGTGGTGCTCTTGCCGGCGCCGTTGGGTCCGAGAAAGCCGTACACCTCGCCGCGGCCGACGGTCAGGGTGACGTCGCGCACCGCGCGCACGCCGCCGCCGCGCCGACCGTAGGTCTTGCTGAGATTCTCGAGCTCGAGGACGGGTGCGTCGGCCATCGGTGTATTAGTTACTTGATACACCTACTGTGTCAAGTCCTCGGCGAGGATCCGTGCGGCCTCCTCCACGTCCTCCTCGTCCACCATGAGCCGAATCGGCACCAGGAAGCTCGCCCCTTCCATCGACGAATTGAAATCGAACAGGATCGAAGGGATACCGTCCGCCTCGAGCCGGGACCTGGCAATGCCGGCCTCGAAGCTGTTGTAATAAGTGGCGACGGCGACGAGGGCCATTACCAGGGGACCACGTCGCCGGCGGCCAGCTCCTCGGCGCGGGGCTTGCGTCCGAGGATCGCGTTGCGGTGGGGGAAGCGGCCGAAGCGCGCGATGACGTCGTGGTGCAGCCGCGCATAACGGAGCTGCTCGGGCTCGCCGAGCGCGGTGAACAGCAGCAGCGACCGGGTCTGGTCCCTGGCATCCTCGCTGTGCTGGAAGGGCATGTAGAGGAACTGGCGCCGGTCGCTCGGCATGCCGTCGTCATAGCCGCGCTCGACCGCGCCCCTGGCGACCGCCAGGGCGAGCGGATCGGTCGAGAATTGGTCGGCATGGCCGCGGAACATGTTGCGCGGGAACTGGTCGAACAGGATGATCGCGGCGAGCGCATGGTCCGGCGCGTCGAGGAAGTCGGAGGCAGCGCGCCGACGTTGCTCCTTCCAGACGTCGAGGAAGCGCTTCCGGATCTCCTCGTCGAACGCGTCGCCGCCTTTCCACCATCGTTCGGGCGGCTGGGTAAACCAGAAGCTGAGCACGTCGCGGACCCAGGCCATCAGGCAACGATCCGCATCGCCGCTGAATCGCGTTCCGAACCCCGAAACCCGTTCGGTTCGAGCGAAGTCGAGAACCGCCTTCGAGTGAAGCGAGAAGTCCGGCCTCGGCTGCGCTCGGCAGCCATCCTCGACTTCGCTCGGACCGAACGCTGGGCCCGTCGCGCAGCCGAGGCGACGGTCCTCATGCCGTGCCGCCGACGGTGAGCCCTTCGATCATCAAGGTCGGCTGCCCCACCCCGGCGGGGACCGACTGACCGCCCTTGCCGCAGATGCCGACGCCCTCGTCCAGCTCCATGTCGTCGCCGATCGCGGCGACCCTGGTCAGCACGGTCGGCCCGTCGCCGATCAGGGTCGCGCCCTTGATCGGAGCGCCGAGGCGACCGTTCTCGATCCGGTAGGCCTCGGTGCAGGAGAAGACGAACTTGCCCGACGTGATGTCGACCTGGCCGCCGCCGAAGCTCTTCGCGTAGATGCCGGTCTTCGCGCGGGCGAGAATCCCGGCCGGATCGTCCTTGCCGGCGAGCATGAAGGTGTTGGTCATGCGCGGCATCGGCGCGTGGGCGAAATCCTCGCGGCGGCCGTTGCCGGTCGGCTCGACCCCCATCAGCCGCGCATTCAGCCGGTCGTGGATATAGCCCTTGAGGATGCCGTCCTCGATCAGGACGTTGCACCGGGTCGGCGTGCCCTCGTCGTCGATCGACAGCGAGCCGCGCCGTCCCCCCAGCGAACCGTCGTCGACCACGGTGACGCCTGGCGCGGCGACGCGGTCGCCGATCCTGCCGGAGAAAGCCGAGGTGCCCTTGCGGTTGAAGTCGCCCTCGAGCCCGTGGCCGATCGCTTCGTGGAGCAGGACGCCCGGCCAGCCGGGCCCGAGCACGACCGTCATCTCCCCGGCCGGGGCGGCGACGCTCTCCAGGTTCACCAGCGCCTGGGCGAGCGCGATGTCGATCGCCCGGTGCCAGGTCGCCGGCTCGAACAGGCTGTCGTAGAGGCGGCGTCCGCCGAGCCCGTGGAAGCCGGTCTCGCGCCGGCCGTTCTGCTCGACGACGATCTGGACGTTCATCCGCACCAGGGGGCGCACGTCGTGGGCGACGAAGCCGTCGGCCCGCACGATCTCGATCACGCTCCACGAGCCGGAGAGGGTGACCGAGACCTGGGCGACGCGCGGATCGCGGGCGCGGGCGGCGGCGTCGATCTCCTGGCAGAGCGCGACCTTGCGGGCGAACGGCACCATGCTCAGCGGATCGGAGTCGGTGTAGAGCGTCGCGTTGGTGCGGCGCGGCGGCGCCGCCGCCGGACTGCGCGTCGGATCGAGCACCGACATGGTCTCGGCCGCGCGCCGGATCGCGCCTTCCGAAAGCTCGTTGGCGTGGGCGAAAGCGGTGGTCTCGCCGGAGACTCCGCGCAGGCCGAAGCCGGCCTGGGTATTGAAATCGGCCGTCTTCAGCCGGCCGTCGTCGAAGGCGAAGCTCTCCGAGGCGGTATATTGCAGATAGAGCTCGCCGTCGTCGCAGCCGGCGAGCGCGGCGGCGGTGAGGCGTCTTGCGGCGTCCGGGTCGAGCCCGTCGGGTCGGTAGAGGAAGCGGCGCGGATCGGCTGGGATGGTCATGCCGCCCATATAGGGGGCTCAGGCGCCCGGTACAGCCTCGTCCGCAGGCCCGCCCTTCAGCACGAAGCGCCTGTCGCAATAGCCGCACTCGACAAACCCCTGCTCGTCGATCTGCAGGTAGACGCGCGGGTGGCCGAGCGCCGGGTGGGTCTCGCTCGCCCCGTCGCACGCGACGCGCGGGCTCGTCACGTAAGACGTTTCAGGTGCGGGTGCACTGGCCATCCGTGGCCTCTAGCAACGGCCGCCGGGGCGGGCAATTGCCGGCCCCCCTTCCAAAATAGGATTTCGTCTGCTCTGGCTGGAGCGATGAAGACGGCACCCTCGATTCGCCCGCACCCAGATTCGCCCCGCCCTCGCGCGGCCGAATTCCGCCGCCTCGTGACGCGGCGCCGGGTTCGTCAACTTCGGAGGCGAAGCCGACAGCCGATGGCAGCTGCAAGCTTTGCAAGCTTCGTCAACTTCCGGGCCGCGCGATGAACGAATCCGCGATTTCGATCCGCGATCTCCAGAAGACCTATCAGGGCGGCAAGCGCGCTCTCGACGGCGTCAGCATCGAGGTGCCGCGCGGCCAGATTTTCGGCCTGCTCGGACCCAACGGGGCCGGCAAGTCGACTTTGATCAACATCCTCGCCGGGCTCGTCAACAAGACCGGCGGGACCGCCGAGATCTGGGGCTTCGACATCGATCGCCATCCGCGCAACGCCAAAGCGTCGATCGGGATCGTGCCGCAGGAGATATTGTTCGACCCCTTCTTCACGCCGGCCGAGACGCTCGAGATCCAGGCCGGCCTCTACGGCGTGCCGAAGTCGCGGCGGCGCACCGCCGAGCTGCTCCGCGCCGTGCGCCTCGAGGACAAGGCGAACGCTTATTCGCGCACCCTGTCGGGCGGGATGAAGAGGCGGCTGCTGGTCGCCAAGGCGATGGTCCATTCGCCGCCCATCCTGGTGCTCGACGAGCCGACCGCCGGCGTCGACGTCGAGCTTCGCCAGCAGCTCTGGGACTACGTGCGGGAGTTGAACGGCCAAGGCGTCACCATCGTGCTGACCACCCACTATCTCCAGGAGGCCGAGGAGCTCTGCGACCGGATCGCGATCATCAACCATGGCCGGCTGATCGCCAACGAGACCACCCGCACCCTGGTCGGCATGGCGCAGGAGAAGGCCGTCGTGGTGACCGTCGACCGCGACGTCGCGGTCGCGCCGGTCGCCCCGTGCTTCGACAAGATCGAGCTGAGCGGCGACCGCACCATCTCGATCACCTACCGAAAGGACCGCGTCAACGCCGGCGACGTCCTCGCCGCGCTCCAGCGCGAAGGCCTCGGCATCGTCGACGTCTCGACCCGCGACCCGGACTTGGAGGACGTGTTCCTGAATCTGACGCGGGCGACCGTCGCCGGGAGCGCGTAGCGGCAATGCGCCGTTCCGCTCTGCTCCTTGCTCTCGCTCTCTCGGCCTGTGTTTCCGGCAACCGGGAGCCGCCCCCGCTTACCCTTCAGCAGGCGAGAACCTTACCGCCGGACGTGGTGGCCGACATCGCCCTGCGCCAAATGGCGCGTCAGTTGCGCCAATCTCCTCGTCACCGACGAGGTGACGGTGCAGGCTTTCCTCGAGCATCCCTATCCGCGAACGATCCAGCGGCTCGGCTCCACCCGCATCGTGCGCAACACCTTGATTCGCGACTAGAGCGGGCGCCGCGCGAGAAACTCGCGCACCGCCTCCGCCAGCCGCGCCGGCTGGTCGAACATGATCATGTGGCCGCTGCCGTCGATCCGGATCAGCTCGGCGTTGCGCGCGCCGGCATAAGCGGCGGCGTAGGCGGCGTCCGTGCGGGCGCGGCTGCGGGCGTCGCGGTTCGCGTAGACCACCGTCAGCGGCGCGGCGATGCGGGGCAGGTCGGCGGTGAGGTCGAGCGCGGCGAGCTCCTCCATCGCGCGCGCGACGACCTCCGGGTCGCTGCGGGCGTCGGTGCCGAACGATCCGATCAGCGAACCGACCAGCATCCTGCCCGTCGGCGTGGACCCGAGCGCGCGCAGCCTTTCGGCCATGGCGCGCGCCCGTTCGGGCGAGGAGCCGACGAGGCCGCTCGGCTGCGGCAGCATGTCGACCACCATTACCTTTCCGACCAGCTCGGGCCGCCGCGCCGCGACCATCATCGTCAGCGTGCCGCCCATGGAATGGCCGATCAAGGCAGGCCGCCGCAGCGCGCGCGATTCGATGTAGCGCGCGATCTCGTCGGCGAGCGGTGAGACGAGCGCCCCCCACGCGTTGGGCCCCGCCGCCGCGCCGGCCATGCCGCCGACATGAAGCAGATGGTAGCGATAGCCCGGCAATGCGGCGACGATGCCGTTCCAGACCGTCGGACCCGCGGTCAGGCCGGGGATCAGAATGACGTCGGGCCCGCTGCCGCGCACCGTCGCGGTGAATCGCGTCGGCGCGAACGCGGGTTCGGCGAGCGCATAGCGCGGCAGCGAGCCGATCAATGCGGCCGCGCCCATTCCTGCCAGCAAGTCCCTGCGTCGCATCCCACCCCGATAGCATTGCCGGTTTAACGCCGCCTGACCCGCCGGGCGGTTGTCTCGCGGGCAGATTGGGCTAAGTCCGAACCCATGTCCCCCCGCCACCTCTATCTCGTCGACGGATCGAGCTACATCTTCCGCGCCTATCACCGGCTGCCGCCGCTCACCAACCGCCACGGCCTCAACGTCGGCGCGGTCTACGGCTATACGACGATGCTCTGGAAGCTCGCCGAGAGCCTCCACAAGGAGGAGGGGCCGACCCATCTCGCGGTCATCTTCGACGCGGGCTCGCACACCTTCCGCAACGACCGCTACGACCAGTACAAGGCGAACCGGCCGCCGCCGCCGCCCGATCTCGTCCCCCAATTCCCGTTGATCCGCGACGCCACCCGAGCCTTCTCGCTCCCCTGCATCGAGGAGGACGGGCTCGAGGCCGACGACATCATCGCCTGCTACGCCAAGGCCGCGCTCGAGCAGGACTGGAAGGTGACGATCGTCTCTTCCGATAAGGATCTGATGCAGCTGGTCGAGGACGGGCGGCTCGACCTTTACGACACGATGAACGACCGCCGCCTCGGCCGCGACTATGTGATCGAGAAGTTCGGCGTTCCCCCCGAGAAGCTGGGCGACGTGCTGGCCCTGATGGGCGACAGCGTCGACAACATTCCGGGCGTCCCCGGGATCGGCCCCAAGACCGCGGCGCTGCTCATCCAGGACTATGGCGACCTGGAGAGCGTCCTCGCCCATGCCGACGAGATCAAGAAGCCGAAGCTGAAGCAGAATCTGATCGAGCATGCCGACGCCGCCCGGCTCTCGCGCGAGCTCGTCACTTTGGTGTGCGATGCGCCGCTCCCGGAGCCGCTCGACGCGCTCGAGATGAAGGGCATCCCCAAGGAGCCGCTGCGCGAGTTCCTCGCCGACCAGGGCTTCCGCTCGCTGCTCGCCCGGCTCGACGGGACCTCGCAGGTCCAGGCGCCTTCGTCGACCTCGCCCGCCGCCCGGCCGGTGCAGGCGGAGGTGCGGCCCGAGCCGAAGATCGACCGCTCGACCTATGAGACGGTCGTCACCGAGGAGGCGCTCGACCGCTGGATCGCCGAGGCGCAGGCGAAGGGCTTGGTCGCGGTCGATACCGAGACCGACGGCTATGACTGCGTCACCGCCAAGCTGGTCGGAATCAGCCTCGCCACCGAATGCGGCAAGGCCTGCTACGTGCCGCTCGAACATGGCGGCCACGATCTGCTGAACGAGCGCCCGCACCAGCTCGCCGCCGAGGTGGCGCTGGCGAAGCTGAAGCCGCTGCTCGAGGACCCGGCGATTCTGAAGATCGGCCACAATTTCAAGTTCGACTGGATCGTGTTCAACGTGCGCGGAATCAGCGTCGCCCCGGTCGACGACAGCCTGGTGATGAGCTTCGACCTCGATGCGGGCGGGCTCAACAGCCATGCGATGGACGATCTCGCGGCCAAGCACCTCGATCACCAGTGCCTCACCTTCAAGGAGGTGTGCGGCTCCGGCCAGAAGCAGATCAGCTTCGACAAGGTGCCGCTCGACCGCGCCACCGAATATGCCGCGGAGGACGCCGACGTGACGCTGCGGCTGTGGAAGCGCTTCCGCACCAGGCTGCCGCACGAGCGGGTGGCTCGGGTCTACGAGACGGTCGACCGGCCTCTCGTCGCGGTGGTGGCGCGGATGGAGCGCGAGGGCGTGAAGGTCGATCGCGAGGAGCTCTCACGGCTCAGCCAGGAATTCCAGACCCAGATCGCCGCGCTCGAGGAGCGCATCTGCGGAGAAGCGGGCTGCCAGTTCACGATCGGCTCGCCGCAGCAATTGGGCGACGTCCTGTTCAACCGGCTCGGCCTCAAGGGCGGGCGAAAGGGCAAGTCCGGCACCTGGTCGACCGACGTCAACGAGCTGGAGCGGCTGTCGCGCGAGGGCGTGCCGATCGCCAGCCTCGTGCTCGAATGGCGCCAGCTCTCCAAGCTCAAGAGCACCTATACCGACGCGCTCCAGGAACAGATCAACAGGAAGACCGGTCGCGTCCACACCTGCTACTCATTGTCCGGAGCGCAGACCGGCCGCCTGAGCTCCACCGACCCGAATCTCCAGAACATCCCGATCCGCACCGAAATCGGCCGCCGCATCCGCGACGCCTTCGTCGCCGAGCCGGGCAACGTGATGCTCGCCGCCGATTATTCGCAGATCGAGCTGCGCCTCGCCGCGCACATGGCCGACGTCCCGCAGCTTCGCGACGCCTTCGCCCGCGGCGAGGACATCCACGCAATGACGGCGCAGGAGCTGTTCGGCAGCGTCGATCGCGACACCCGCGCCTCGGCCAAGACGATCAACTTCGCCATCCTCTACGGCATTTCGCGCTGGGGCCTCGCCGGCCGCCTGTCGATCACCGCGGACGAGGCGCAGGCGATGATCGACCGCTATTTCGACCGCTTTCCCGGCATCCGCGACTATATCCACGCGACGCTGGAGGGGGTGCGCGAGACCGGCTTCACCACCACCCTGTTCGGGCGCAAGACCCACTTCCCGAGCATCCGCTCGAAGGTCCAGCACGAGCGCCAGGGCGCCGAGCGCGCTGCCATCAACGCGCCGATCCAGGGCACCAGCGCCGACATCATCAAGCGCGCGATGACCCGGATGTGTCCCGCGCTGGAAGCGGCAGGCCTCGGCAGCACGAGGATGCTCCTCCAGGTCCACGACGAGCTGGTGTTCGAGGTACCCGAGGCGGACGCGGAGCGCGCCAGCGCCGTCATCCGCGGGGTGATGGCCAGCGCCGCCGAGCCCGCCGTGAAGCTCTCGATCCCGCTCGGCGTCGACATCGGCACCGGCCCGAACTGGGGCGCCGCGCATTGATCGTATGTCAAATGTGAATCAAATAGGTTCGCCGCATCAAGTTCCTCTATATCGTTGTTTTTACTAGCTTTTTCAGGATGGGCGGGTCACATGGGGGGGCGTGAATCAAAACACGATCAAATCATGCCCAACCCGGAATATATCCAGCACGCGGAGCAGAGGGATCGGCCAGCTTGATAAGACCCCGATCACGCGCATCGTTGATAATTCGAGTCACTTGAGCGGCATTGCGTGCCGCGATCCCCAAGCGCTGTCGTAGTGAGCTATTGGTCAGCCGCTGATTAACAAGGTAGCGGAGAACGGCGTGCTGATATGCGGCCCTGATACGCTCCTCCGCATCCATTTCTGAGAATGAGCGGTGGCCGAAAAGCGTAACTTTCATATTATTGCCAAAAGTCCGAAAATCCGGCGGCGGGAGTTGGAACATTTCCACGGCACGGATCACCTTATCCACGCCGCTCCCTTGCTCTTCACAAATCTTCATGCGCCGCATAAGTGCTGCTAACGCCTCGTTTCTGGACCTAGGAGGAAAGTCTATCATCCTCTCCGGGAGCACCAAAGGCTCCCCGGGGTTAGTGATCTCGACACGATCTTCGAAAATCTCGATGAGGGGTCCCGCGCCCGAGATTGTCATGTCCTGGTGAATTAGAGCATTAGCTACCGTCTCCCGAATTGCTATTGGTGGGTACATCGGCCGCTCCTCGCGAAACGCCTCTCCAATGAACTCGTTTTTTGGGAGAGAGGCATTTATCGAGCGAACTAGCCCCTCAAATCCGCTAGCATATCCTCGGCGACCATCGATACGCCTCAATGTCTCAAGTTTATCTTCGCCCGCGTACTGAATGACGCGGACCGCCTTTCGTGAAAGTCGAGAAAAGCTCTTGAGGTCGTGTGCAATTAAAATTGCCCCTAAATTTAGAATGTTCCAGCGACCACCTGCGTCTTTAGATACGAGCTTGTCGGCAGCTAACCGCTCAATGATACGCTGCTTGTCCTCCGGCGCCGGCAGGCCGAGTCGTTCAAAAAAGCTCTTGTAGTCAAGGAGTTCCAAAACCTCACCTAGGGTAAGAAACTCTACCGCAACTATTGATTCCCACATAAACGACTGGAGCTTTGACCAAAGCTGCGCTTCGACGGCCGGATGACTTGCTAGCCTTGTAGTACTGGACCCAACACGGACATATGCCACACCTTCGAACTTAATTGGAGACGTCGAAGCCGCAGGAATTTCCGCCATCACCAACCGACGTCCGTCGATTTGAACTTCTGCGAACCTCGCAACCGGGTTCGGATCGAGCTTCTGGGTGAGCCAAATTTCGAGTGGCTGATTTCCAATCTTTTTCTTACCCGGCACAAAATTGGTGCCGATTGGGGCCCGGAGGACATCGGCCACGCCCCAGATAACGTAGCCTGCGGGCTTTCCGGCGATTGCTGCGCTGTTCGACACCGCCGATAGCGTGCGGCCTATCAAATCTGCCGCAGAGTTACTGTCTTTGAACTCAAGCCACGGCTGTTCCACGTCCTCGGCAAGCAAGTCGCGCACTAGGGCCTCAAGGCGACCTTCTTCGGGCATCTGTTGAAGCGGCGGACCTTGCTGGATAAAGAGATAACCCGCCGTTACGGCTAATCCGAATGCTCAACAACCCTCCTGCTCCCGCTGACGACATCGCCGCGCTCGCCAGGGGCGGCCGCACCAACTTCTTCGGCTTCCTCATCCGGCTGGTCGCGCGGCTGCCCTTCCTGTTCATCGCCGGGCATTGGTACGGCGCCGAGCTCCTCGGCCGCTTCGCTTATGCGGTGATCGTCATGGAGCTGGCCGCGCAGCTTGCCACGATGGGGCTGAAGCGCGGCCTGGCCCAGCAGCTCTCGACCACCGAAAAGCCCCACGTCTGCATCGTCTGGGACGGGCTGCTCGCCGCCTTCATCGCTTCGGCGGTGGCGAGCGCTTTGCTGATGCTCTTCCCGCAGGCGATGTTCCCGCGCGGCGACGTCCACGGTGCGGACTGGCTGCTGCCTCTGGTCATTTTCGGCATCGCCGGCGCCGACGTCGCGCTGGCGGCTCTGGCCTATCGCCACGACGTCGCCGCGACCGTCCAGGTGCGCGCGATCGTCGAGCCCTGGACGATCAGCATCGCGGCCGGAGCGATGATCTTCATCTTCCCGCGCGACGGCCTGATCATCGCTTACGTCATCTCGGTGGTCGCCGGGCTCGCGGCGGCGATGTGGCGGCTGCTGTGGAGCTATGGCCGGCCTCACGAGTGGAAGCCCAACCCGGCGGAGATCCTCTGGACGGCGCGGCGCAACATCCCCCTCGCCGCCGCGGACGCCATCGAATGGGGCTCGCGCCGGCTCGACATCGCCATTCTCGGCCTGTTCGTCTCGCCGGCGATGATCGGCACTTATTATGTCGCCCAGCAGGTCGCCTCGCTGCCGCAGAAGCTGAAGACCAGCTTCGATCCCATCCTGGCGCCGGTGATCACGCAGAAGCTTGCCGAAGGCGACCGCCAGGCGGTCGCCAGGCAGGTGCGCCAGGTCGGCTTCTGGATCATCGCCGCCCAGGCCGGGATCGCGCTCGCGCTCGGCATACCGGGCGAGGCCCTGATGGGCCTGTTCGGGGACGAAGGCGCGTTCGTGAGCGGCACCGCGGCCTTGTGCTTCCTTCTCGCCGCCGAAGTCGTGGCGGCGACCGCCGTGGTCTCCGAATCGGCTCTGGTCTACGTCGCGCGGCACCGCAATCTGCTGATCTCGCTGCTGATGATCGCCGTGCAGGCGGCGCTGACCGTCGCGATCATCCTCGGGGTCGAGATGCTGCCGCTGCCGCAGGAGCGGGTCGAGGGCTGGCAGGCCGCGGGGGCGGCGCTGTCGCTGATACTCGCTCTGGGCCTGGCCTCGGTGCTGAAGGCGCGGCTGCTCTGCCGGCTGCTCGACGCGCCGGTCCAGGGCTGGCGCTGGTCGCTGATCTGGGCGACCGCCGCCGCGACAATCGTCGGCTTCGTCGCCGTCCAGCTTCCGACCTGGATCGAGCTCGGCATCGGCGCGCCGCTCATCCTCGCCGCTTTCGGGATCGTCGTCTGGTATCGCGGCTTCACCGTCGAGGACCGGATGCTGTTCGGCAAATCCGGGCGGGAAGGGCCGACCTTGCCCCCGCCGGGCACGGGGCCGACGGTGGACTAATATCGACCGGCGTCATTGCGAGCGAAGCGAAGCAATCCAGTGCGGGCTCGGAGGCCCGCTGGATTGCTTCGTCGCTGCGCTCCTCGCAATGACGGAGCGGATCAGTGGCGGAAGTGGCGCATTCCGGTGAAGACCATCGCCAGGCCCGCTTCGTCGGCGGCGGCGATCACTTCGTCGTCGCGGATCGAGCCGCCCGGCTGGATCACCGCCCTCGCGCCCGCCTCGACGGCGGCGAGAAGGCCGTCGGCGAACGGGAAGAAAGCGTCCGACGCGACCGCCGATCCGATCGTGCGCGGCTCCGGCCAGCCGGCTCTCTCCGCCGCGTCGCGCGCCTTCCAGGCGGCGATGCGCGCCGATTCGAGCCGGTTCATCTGGCCGGCACCGATGCCGGCGGTGGCGCCGTCCTTCGCGTACACGATCGCGTTCGACTTGACGTGCTTGGCGACCGTCCAGGCGAACAGGCAGTCGTCGAGCTCGCGCTCGCTCGGGGCGCGCTTGGTCACCACTGCGAGGTCGTCGCGTGAAACGCGCGCATTGTCGCGCGACTGGACGAGATAGCCCCCGGCGATCGACTTCAGGGTCAGCCCGGGCCGCTGCGGATCGGAGAGAGGACCCGTCAGGAGCAGGCGCAGATTCTTCTTCCTCGCAAACGCCGCCCGCGCCGCCTCGTCCGCATCGGGAGCGATCACCACCTCCGTGAAGATCGCCGAGATCGCTTCGGCCGCGGCGACGTCGAGCGGCGCGTTCACGGCGACGATTCCGCCGAAGGCCGAGACCGGGTCGCAGGCGAGGGCCTCGCGATATGCGCCGAGCAGGTCGGCGCCGACCGCGGCTCCGCAGGGATTGGCATGCTTGACGATGACGCAGGCGGGGCCGGCGTCGCGGAACTCGCCGACCAGCTCCAGCGCGGCGTCGGCGTCGTTGTAATTGTTGTAGCTCAGCGCTTTGCCCTGGACCTGCTCGGCCTGGGCGACGCCCCGGCTCGCGGGGCCGGCGGGAAGGTAGAGCGCCGCCTTCTGGTGCGGGTTCTCGCCGTAGCGAAGCTCCGCTCCGCGGTTCATCGCGATCGGCAGCGTGTCCGGGAACATCCGCCCCTGGTCGGCGAAGGCGAACCAGGAAGCGATCGCGGCGTCGTAGCCGGCGGTGGCAGCGAACGCCTTGGCGGCGAAGCGGCGGCGCAGGTCCAGCGAGGTCGCTCCGCCGTTCGCCTCCAGCGCTTCGATCAGCTCGGCATAATCCGCCGGGTCGGTGACGATGGTGACGTAATGGTGGTTCTTCGCCGCCGAGCGCACCATCGACGGACCGCCGATATCGATATTCTCGATGATCTCGTCGCGCGAGGCGCCGCGCGCGACCGTCGCCGCGAACGGATAGAGGTTCACGACGACGAGGTCGATCGCGCCGATGCCGTGCGCCGCCATGGCCGCTTCATGGTCGGGATCGTCGCGGACTCCGAGGAGGCCGCCATGCACCTTGGGATGGAGCGTCTTCACGCGCCCGTCCATCATCTCCGGAAAGCCGGTCAGCTCCGAGACGTCGCGCACGTCCAGCCCGGCCTCGCGGAGCGCCCGGGCGGTGCCGCCGGTGGAGACCAGTTCGACGCCGTGCCGCGCCAAGGCCCGGCCGAGCTCCGCCAGTCCGGCCTTGTCGGACACGGAGAGAAGCGCGCGGGCGATCCGGACGTCAGTCATCAGCTGGCGCGGCGGAGCTGCCAGGAGATGGTGATCCCGTCGCGCGGCGCCTCGCCGGCGACGACCAGCTGGAGCGTCGAACGGGGCCGTGCCTCGCCGTCGAGCCACAGGCTGTCTTCGACCGAAAGCGCGCCGCCGCGGCAGCGGAACTGCCACACCTTCTTGCCGCGCATCCGCAGCAGCGCGCCCTGCCCGTCGGCCGTGGTGGTCACCTCGACGGCCGGCGACAGGTGGAAGCGCACGGCGAACGGGGTCGCCGGCGCCCGGCGCTTCTTGCCTTCCGCGAGCAATTTGTCTTCGCCGCGCAGCTCGCGGCCGTCGGGCTGGAGGATGAGCTGGCGCAGGTGGGCGAAGCCGAAGCGGCGGACATAGCCGTCGTGGCTCGCTTCCACCCGGATGATGCCCGCAGTCTCGTCGCGCGCAATCTCGACCTGGCCGACGCCCTTGCCGAGGGATCCGTCCTCGTGGATCGCGGTCGAGTTGCGGTCGCCGAGCGTCAGCGTCGAATGGGCGGCGGTCGTGCGCAGTGCCTGGACTAGATCCTGGGGCAGCGCGTCCCCCGCCTCGCCGACGCCGCCGCAATTGACGATCAGCCGGTCGGCGCCGTCGCCGAACTCGAAGGCCAGCGTCGAGGCGCAGCCGCCGGAAAGCACCCGCGTCGGCGGCGGCGGGGCGGCGTCGAACACGAAGCAGCTCGTCTTGGCTTCGGCGCGCTGATAGCCCCAGCCGCGGGCGAGACGGAGCGGGCGCGGGGCTTCGACGCCCGAGCCCTCGACGGCGGCTGCGATCCGCCGCGCGTCGAGCATGTTGCCGCCCTGCCAGCTCGACAGCGCGTCGTCGCCCAGGGTGACGGCGAGCAAGGCCGCGACCGAGCCTTCGAGCGCTTCGGCGACCGCTTCGGGCATCTCGCGGCCGGCGGCGATGTAGGCGGTGCGCAGCTGCGACAACGTCTCGACCAGGGCCAGCTGCTCCGCTGGAGAGCGGCTGTGGAGGCCGCCGTCGTCGTGCAGGGAGGCGACGATCGCGCGGGCGATCCCCATCTCGCCGAGCCTCAGCCGCGCGGCGCCGCCCTGGACGACGAGGCCGGCGCAGATCACGCCCGCCCAGGCGGTGATCCGCTTCAGCCCCGGCGGCGCCCTGCCGGCGCTGCGCTCGGCGTGGCGGGCGCCGCGGGCGAGGGTGTTGAGCACGGCTGCGCGGTAGGCCGGGTCGCGGCTGGAGAGGATGTAGGGCGCATAAGCGGTCCAGAACAGGATCCGCCGGCCCCACAGGTCCGCCCGCCACGCGCGCTCGCTGACCTCGCGGGCATGGGCTTCCAGCCAGAGAGCGGTGAGCTTCTCGGCCAGGCGCGCGCCGCGCTCGCGGGTGGCGGCCGCGGCGAGGTCGCGAAGCCAGGCGAAGCTTTGCAGATGCTCGGCGACGTCCCGCGGGAGCTTCGAGTCGGCGAAATCGAGCTGCTCGACGGGTATCTGGATGTGACGCCGGACGAACAGCCCGTTGAGCAGCGCCTCGCCCGCCGCCTTGTCCCCCGCCACCGGGTCCTTCGGGACGGCGAGCAGCCGCAGCGGCGCCCGGCCCCTCAGCCTCAAGGCATGGAACGGCGTCCGCCACGCGAACCTGTGAAAATAATAAGCAACTCTCTCGGCAAGCGAGCTTCCCCGCCCGTCACCCACCCGCACCAGCCTGCGGCCGGGCTCGATCTCGTCCTCCGTGCCGCTGGGCCGCACTTTCCCCACCGCGCTCATCCGCGCAGCGCCCGGATGTTGTCGGCATAATGGCGAGGGCCGCCCTTGAAGCTGGCGGTGCCGGCGACGAGCACGTCGGCGCCGGCATCGATCGCCAAACGTGCGGTCTCGGCGTCGATTCCGCCGTCCACCTCCAGGTCGATCGCCTTGCCGGACTTGTCGATGCGCTTGCGGACCGCCTCCACTTTCCTCAGCTGGCTCGAAATGAAACCCTGTCCGCCGAAGCCGGGATTGACGCTCATCACGAGGACGAGGTCGACTTCCTCGAGCACGTAATCGAGCGCCTTGGCCGGAGTCGCCGGGTTGAGCGACACGCCGGCGCGCTTGCCGAGCGCCTTGATCGCCTGGAGCGTACGATGGAGGTGCGGTCCGGCCTCGGGGTGGACGGTGATGACGTCCGCTCCCGCCTCGGCGAAAGCGGCGAGGAGCGGGTCGACCGGCGAGATCATCAGGTGGACGTCGAACGGCTTGGCGGTGTGGGGCCGGAGCGCCTTCACCACCGCCGGGCCGATCGTCAGGTTGGGCACGAAATGGCCGTCCATGACGTCGACATGGATCCAGTCGGCGCCCGCCGCGTCGATCGCGCGCACCTCCTCGCCCAGCTTCGAGAAGTCTGCCGAGAGGATGGAGGGGGCGATACGCACGGGCACGGGAAGAGGATTAACCGTGCGCCCGGGGGATGTCACCTGCGGCGGAAGCGGGCGATGAAGAAGCTGTCCGCTCCGCCCTCCGCCTCGAAGGCGCCCGGTAGGATGCGCAGCCAGCCGCGGTCGTGGCGCGCGAGGCCCCGGGGCAGCTCTTCCGCCGCGATCGGCACCGGATCGAAATCGATCCGCGAGGCCAAGAAGGCCTCGGCCACCGCTTCGCCTTCCTCCGGCTCCAGCGAGCAGACCGAGTAGACGAGGGTGCCGCCGCCCCTTTTCACCCACTCCGCGGCGCGAGAGAGCATCGCCGCCTGCGCCTCGGCGAGCGCGATTACGGCGCGCGGCCGGACGCGGTAGAGCACGTCCGGGTGCCGGCGGTAGATTCCGGTCGCGGAGCAGGGCGCGTCGAGCAGGACCGCGTCGGCGGGCTCGGGCGGACGCCATTGCATGACGTCTGCCGCGACGATTTCGGCCTCGAGGCCGGTACGGCCGAGATTCTCCCGCAGGCGCTGAAGCCGGCTCTCCGAGGAATCGACGGCGGTGACTCGGAAGCCGGCAGAGGCGAGCTGCATCGTCTTGCCGCCGGGCGCAGCACAAAGGTCGAGCGCCGTGCGCGCCTCGCCGCGGCCGAGCAGCCGCGCCGGGATCGCCGCCGAGACGTCCTGCACCCACCATCTTCCGTCGCCGAAACCGGTGAGACCGGCGACGGCGGTGCCGCGGGCGAGGCGGAGATGGCCGGGCATCAGGCTCACGCCCTCCTCCTCCGGCGGCTCGCCGATCAGGTCGAGCGGCGGCGGCACCGCGATCAGCCGGGCCGCCGCTGCCGCGACGTCCGGTCCCCAAGCGGCGCTCCAGCGCTGCTCCACCGGCGGCGGGAGCGCAGGAAGCTCAGGGAGCGCGGCGTTGGCGCGCATCAGCGCCCCGAACACACCGTGGACCAGCCGCCGCGGCCCGCCGTCGACGAGCGGCAGGACGGTGGAAATCGCCGCGTGGGGCGGGGTTCGCAGCGCCAGCGCCTGGACGAGCGCGATCCGGAGCGCGAAACGCGCCTTGGAATCGTCCGGCAGGCGCTGCCTGGTCGCGCCGTCGATCAGGGCGTCGAGATCGGTGAGGCGGCGCAGCGCCTCGGAGGCGATGGCGTGGGCGAAGCCGCGATCGTCGGCGCGGGCGAGGTCGCGCGCGGCCGTATCGAGGGCCGCCTCGAGCGGCAGGCCCTTTCTCAGCACCGCGTCGAGCAGCCTCAGCGCCGCACGGCGCGAAGCCGTGCCGGCCGCATCGCCCCGCTCCGGCCGCTGCTCTTGCCTCCGTGCCATCGCGGCGCGACATGTGGGGGCGAGAACCCCACGTCAATCGGAACCGCCATGGCCGGCAAGCGCCCGCTCCATTTGCAGCCCCCATCCTATCTCTCGAAAAGCCCACCCGTGCCGGAGCCGGAGGAAGTTCTCCCGGCTGAGGAATCGGGCGGGCCGAAAGGCCCCGAGCCGACCCGCTACGGCGACTGGGAGAAGAAGGGAATCTGCTGGGATTTCTGACGGCCGGGCTCAGACGCCTTCCGGCCTGAGGGGTCTCGCCAGCAGCCTTCCCACGACCTCCTCGACCGAGGCTTCCCCCGCCAGCAAGGCGCAGACGGCGGCGACGATCGGCATGTCGACGCCGAGCGCTTTTGCCGCGCGGTTGAGCACCGGGGCGGTAAAGGCGCCCTCCGCGACGGTGCGGCGGTCGGCGAGCAATTCGGGGGCGCTCCGGCCCTCGCCGATGCCCTTGCCGAGGCTGAAGTTTCGCGAGTTGGTCGACGAGCAGGTGAGGACGAGATCGCCGAGGCCGGCGAGCCCGGCGAGCGTCTCCGGCCGCGCGCCTTTGGCGAGTCCGAAGCGGGTCATTTCGGCGAAGCCGCGCGAGATCAAGGCGGCGCGCGCGTTGAGGCCGAGCCCGCGCCCGTCGACCACGCCGCAGGCGATCGCCAGCACGTTCTTGACCGCGCCGCCGACCTCGGCGCCGGCGACGTCGTCCGAAAGATAGGGTCGGAAGAAAGGCCTGGCGAGGCGGGCGACCAACGCCTCGCCGACCTTCCGACCCTCCGCCGCGAGGGTGACCGCGGCCGGAAGGCCGGCGGCGACCTCGTGTGCGAAGGTCGGGCCGGAGAGGGCGGCGAGGCTGCAGGAGGGCTGCACCTCGCGTGCGACCTCGTGCATCAGCTGCCCGGTCGAATCCTCGATGCCCTTGGAGCAGAGCACGAGCGGCTTGCTCGCAGCGTCGAGCGAGGCGAGCACGGCGCGCGTGTGCTGGGCCGGGGTCACCACCAGCAGCGCGTCGCAGGGTGCCAGAGCGGCGATGTCGCTCGTCGCCCGCAACGACGGGGCGAGCCGCACGCCGGGGAGGAACAGCGCGTTTTCGTGCGAGGCGTTGACGCTCTCCGCAACTTCCGGCTCGCGCGCCCAGAGCAAAACCTCCTCGCCGCCGCACGCGGCGACCTGGGCGAGCGCGGTGCCCCAGGCGCCGCCGCCGACCACTCCCACGCGCAAGCTCATGACAAGGCCTCCGTTCGCCCTGAGCTTGCCGAAGGGCTGTCCTTTCCCTTCGGCAAAGGAGGGCAGGGCCTCGACAGGCTCAGCCCGACCGGGTGGGAGGGCGGCATCATGCTTTCACCCCCGCGCCTCTGGCCTTCTCGGCATTGGGGTCGAGCGGCCAGCGGGCTCGGGCGGGGGCTTCGAGGCCGTCGGTGAGCCCGGCCTCGAAGCGGAGCGCGCCGGCCCAGGCGATCATCGCCGCATTGTCCGTGCAGAGCCATGAGGGCGGCGCTACGAAGGGGAGGTCCCGCGACGAGGCAAGCCGCGTAAGCGCGCCGCGGATCGCACCATTGGCGGCCACGCCCCCGGCGACGACCAGCGCCCTTGCGCCTGAGGCGCGATCGAGCGCCCGCCCGGTCCGGTCGATCAGGCAGTCGACCACCGCCTGTTGGAACGAGGCGGCAATGTCCTCCGCTCCGTAGCGGCCGCTGTCGCGGGCGCGGAGCACGGCGCTCTTGAGGCCCGCGAAGGAGAAATGCGGCTCGTCGGAACCCGCCAACGGCCGCGGCAGGGGCACTGCTGCGGGATCGCCCTGCGCCGCCGCGCGCTCGATCGCCGGCCCTCCGGGATAGCCGAGGCCGAGCAGCTTGGCCGACTTGTCGAACGCCTCGCCCGCGGCGTCGTCGATGGTCGTCGCCAGCCGGACGTATCGGCCCACGCCCTCCACCAGCAGCAGCTGGCAATGGCCGCCCGAGACGAGCATCAGCAGATAGGGGAAAGCGAGGTCCGGCTCGGTCAGCATCGGCGACAGAGCGTGGCCCTCGAGATGGTTGACCGCGACCAGCGGCTTGCCGCTGGCGAGCGCGAGCCCCTTCGCGGTGACGAGGCCGACCATCACCCCGCCGATCAGTCCCGGCCCGGCCGTCGCCGCGATCGCCTCCACTCCGTCCAGCTTCACATCTGCCTCAGCGAGCACCTCCTCGATCAGGCGCGGCAGGATCTCGACATGGGCGCGCGCCGCGATCTCGGGGACGACGCCGCCATAAGGCCGGTGGGCCTCTTCCTGACCGGCGAGGCGGTGGGCGAGGATGCGCCGATCCGAGGTCACCAGGGCTGCCGCGGTCTCGTCGCAGGAGGATTCGATGCCGAGGATCAGGGTCACCCGGCTTCCCTGCCATTGCCGGAGCCGCTAGCACAAGCGCGGCATGATCGAGCTCCTCCGGATCGGGACCCGCGGATCGCCGCTCGCCCTCGCCCAGGCGCGGCTGGTGGCAGACGCGTTGCGCGAGGCGCATGGCTGGGGGCCGGAGCGGATCGAGATCGTGCCGATGACGACGACCGGCGACACGGTCAGCGACCGGCCGCTCGCCGAAGTCGGCGGCAAGGGCCTCTGGACCAAGGAGCTCGATCGCGCGCTGGCCGACGGAGTCACCGACATTTCCGTGCACTCGATGAAGGACGTCGAGACGATCCGCCCGGCCGAGCTCAGGATCGCCGCGATGCTGCCGCGCGCCGACGTCCGCGACCGGCTGGTCGGCGCCGAGAGCATCGCCGCGTTGCCCGAGGGCGCGCGCGTCGGCACCTCCTCGCCGCGCCGCGCCGCCCAGCTGCTTCGCCGGCGGCCCGACCTCGCCATCCTGCCGTTTCGCGGCAACGTCCAGACCCGCCTGAGGAAGCTGGGCATGGGCGAGGCCGACGCCACCTTGCTCGCCGCGGCCGGGCTGGACCGGCTCGATCATTCGGAGATCGGAACCCCACTCGACGATTTGCTGCCCGCGGCCGCGCAGGGCGCGATCGGGATCGAGATGCTGGAGGGCAACCGCCGGCTGAGGCCGGTGATCGAGGCAATCGACGACCGCGACACCCATGTCTGCGTGTCGTCCGAGCGGCGCCTGCTCGAGGGGCTCGGCGGGAGCTGCCGCTCGCCGGTTGCGGCGCTGGCGACGCTCGAGGGCGGCCGGATCCGGCTGCGCGCCGAGATCATGACCGCCGACGGCAGCGATTGCCGCGATCTCGACACGAGCTTTCCGGCCGGCGACGAGCAGGCGCCGATCGCCCTGGCGCGCGAGATGCTGCGCGGCGCGGGGCCGCAGCTCTGGGCCTTGTTCGCCGGGTGAGTCGCGCCGTCCTGGTGCTCCGGCCCGAGCCCGGCGCGAGCGCGACCGCGGAGCGAGCGCGGCGGCTGGGGCTGGAGCCGGTCGTCGCGCCGCTTTTCAAGGTCCGTCCGCTTGCCTGGGAAGCGCCCGGTCGGCCCGGGCTCGACGGCATCCTGCTGACCAGCGCACATGCGCCGCGCCAGGCGGGCCCGCTGCTCGAACAATATCTCCATCTTCCCTGTCACGCAGTCGGGGAGGCGACTGCGGCCGCCGCCGCACAGGCCGGCTTCGCCGATGTGCGCGCCGGCCCGCGGGACGCCGCAGCCTTGCTTGCGACGATGGGAAAAAGCCGGCTGCTCCATCTGTGCGGCCGCGACCACCTCTCGTTGGAACGCACCGAGGTCGAGCTCGTGCGGCGGATCGTCTATGCGGCGGACGCGGTCGATGCGCTCCCGGCAGAGGCGCGGCGCATGCTGGCAAGCGGCGGGCTGGTCCTGCTTCATTCGCCGCGCGCGGCACGGACCTTCGCCGCGCTGGTCGACGCAGCGGGGCTGCCGCGCGCGCGGGTCGCGGTCGCGGCGATCAGCGCAGCAGCCGCCGCTGCGGCCGGCGGCGGGTGGAGCCGGATCGAGTCCGCCGCTCATCCGCGGGATGAGGCTTTGCTGGAGCTTGCAGCCGAGCTGTGCCAGACTGAGCGGCAGGTGCGGGAGTGACCATGGCGAGCGTCGACTATGATCCGGTGACGGGGCTGGAGCGGCGGCGATCGCTCTGGACCCGGCTGGCGCTGCCGATGATCGCCTTCGTGCTCGGCCTTGCCGCCATGGGCTGGCTGCTCGCGCGCTGGGAGACGGCGGCCTTGTTCCTCGGCGTCGCGCCGGAGCCCGCGCCGCCGGCGCCGGTCGTCCGGCCCGCGCCGCAAATCGCCCCCCTCCAGGCGCAGCCGCAAGCGGCCCCGGCGCCCCCTGCCGTGGAGGGCGAACAAAGGCTGGTCATCGATCCCGAGACCCAGCGGCGGGTCACTCGCGTCGAGCAGCGCCTGGCGGAACTGGACAATGCCTCGCGCGCCGCGGTCGGCAATGCCGACCGGGCCGAGGGCCTGCTGGTCGCCTTCGCCGCCCGCCGCGCGCTCGATCGCGGCGTCCAGCTCGGCTATATCGAGCATCTGCTGCGCCAGCGTTTCGGCCAGACCCAGCCGCAGGCGGTCGGCTTGATCATCACCGCCGCCCGCCAGCCGGTGACCCTGCAGGAGCTGCAGCGCGAGCTCGAGGAGATCGGCCCGCATCTCGCCGCGAGCGGCCCCAATCAGAATTGGTGGTCGGCGCTGAAGCGCGAGCTCGGCAGCCTGATCACGATTCGCCGCGAAGGCACCCAGTCGACGATTCCGTCCGAGCGGCTGCGGCGCGCTTACGCCCATATGTCGGCGGGAGAGGTCAATTTCGCCCTGGTGGAGGTGCTGCGGATGCCGGGCCGCGAGCAGGCGCGGGCCTGGGTCCAGAAGGCCCGCCGCTACGTCGCCGCCCGCTCGGCGCTCGATACGATCGAGACGGCGGCCTTGCTCGATCCAGTCAACCCGCCCCAGCCGCCGGCCAACCAGCCGCAACAGCCGCGCCCGGCGAGCCGCCCGCAGCCAGCGCGGCGCTAAGACATCCGCGTTTCATATCTGTTCTTGACATGTAGGAAGTATCCTATTAGAACGGTCGCCGTCGAGTCGCGCGGCTCGGCACGGCTCTTTGACATCGTGAGAAGAAAATCCTGACCTGCCCGCTTGTCGTCGCGAGGGGGGCCGGACCTAGACCTCGATCAGCGCGTAGGGCCGGCCGAGTTCGGCTTCGACGACGTAGCGGGCGCAATTGTAGACCGGGACGCCGCGCGGCGTCGCGCCCCGGTAGCGGCCGCGATGGGCGTGGCCGTGGACCACCGCCCTGACGTTGTCGAAGCGGTCGACCGCGTTGGCGAGGCGCGAGGAGCCGAGGAACGGGTAGATTTCCAGCGGCTCGCCCTCCACCGTGTCCGCGACCGGGGCGTAATGGAGCACGGCGACGGCGCGGTCGGTCCTGAGCGAGCGCAGTGCGTTCTCGAGCTTGCGGGCTTCGTTGCGCGCCTCGTCGACGAACGCCTTGATCGCGTCCTCTCCGAACGCGCCGAGCTCGCCGCGGCCGAAGCCGCCGAGGAAGCCCTTGACCCCTGCGAAGCCGACGCCCTCGATCACCACCGCCTGCTCGTCGAGCACCGTCACGCCGGCCTGTTCGAGGATCCGCACCACTTCCTCGGCGCAGCCCGCCTCGACGTCGTGATTGCCGAGGACGGCGACGGTCGGGATGGTCAGCGCCTTCAGATCCTCGGCGAGCAGCTCGGCCTCGCGGACTTTGCCGAAATTGGTGAGATCGCCGCACAGGGCCGCGACGTTGGCGGCGTCGGACATCTCGGCGAACAAGTCGCGGAACTGGTGCTCCGAATGCTCCGAGACGTGGAGATCGCCGATCGCGGCCAAGGTGATCGCGTCAGTGCCTGGGTCGCTCATGCTTCTCGTCGACTCCCTTGCCGACGACGTCGGCGAAGCCCCATTCGGAGACGTCCACCGCATAATCGGTGGGGCTGATCAGCCGGCCTCGGCAGATCCTGATCGTCGCCGGCGGCATCTCGTCCTGGGCCTTCAGGCGATCGAGCAGCTCGTCGTAGAGCCAGCGCGGAACGAGGTGCCGCTCGGTCGGATAGACGAAGCGGAAATTGAGCACGTTGATCAGCAGCACCTCCCAATAGAGCTCCATCTGGGCGAGCAGCCAGTGCCAGTCGATCTCGTCATGCTTGATCAGGATGGTGTGGACGACGTCGGCGGCGTCGTACCGGTAGCGGGTCTGGAGGAAGAGCTTGGAGAGGATGAACTGGGTGGGCGGAGTCACCCGCACGCGCGTCCCGTAGACCTCCGCCTCGGTCACCTCGGCGAACCATTCGTCGGTGATCGGGATCGAGGCGGAGCTGATGTTGAAGATGACGTCGAAGAAATGCTCGCCGCGCCAGACCTTCCCGATCCAGCGCTCGTCCTCCATCTCGATCTCGTAGCCCTTGCCCTTGAAGAAGGAGAGGATGCGCGGCGCGTCCGAGGGCTTGCAGAAGACGTCGAGATCCTTGGTCGGGCGGCTGATCCCGGTGAAGCAGCCGAGCGCATAGGTCCCCGAGAGGAGGAACGGGATCGCCGATTCTTTGAGCAGCTTGAGGCTCTCGACATAGAAGTCGATGGCATCCGGCGGCGGCTCGAAAGCCGACGAATCGAATCTGCGCAATTGTGTGCTCACCGCCCGAGAACGGGGGGCAGCCGGTTGCGTTCCGAATGCCCAGAGAAGCGCAACCTTTCCGAATGCGTTCTGCCGGCCGCGGCGCCTCGCGCTGTCAGCCGAACGCGGTCTGCGGCAGGTCCCCGATCGACTGTCCGACGATCTGCCAATCCTGGATCGAGGCGTCGAGCTGGGCGTTCGCAAAGACCGCGATGTTCGGCGACGTTTCGAGCGCGGTGCTTACTTGTGCGAGCTGAGACTGGAGCGCCTGAGTTGCGGCCGTAAGCCCGTTCACGCTCGCCGCCATCGCCGAGACGGCGGCCACGTAAGACGTCATCGCGGGAACGAGCGACTGAAGGACGGTCCCTTCGGCGCTGGTCTGAGCGAGGTCCGCCTGCACCGAGTCGAGCTGCGACTGAACGCCGGAAAGGTTGGAGGCGAGAGAATCGATCTCGCTCGCAATCAGGTAGCCGAGCGGGCCGAGCAGCCAATAATATCTCTGCCGCGACCGAGCATCGTCGAGCTGCGACTGCAAGTCGTTCGCCTGCTGCTGCAGCAGAACAGCATGCACTGTGTCGGCTCCTAGACGCTGCGCGGCCAGCGACGCATCGGTCTGCAACTGGGAGACGGACGCCGTCATTTGGGACAGATAGGCTTCGACGGAAGCGACGGCACCGGCCCATATGCCGCTGCGCTGCGCCAGATCGGACACGAGCGAGGCGAGACGCACCCGAGCCATAGCCATGGCCGACGGGTCGGTCGCCGCTGTCAGGAAGTCCTGCCGCAACAACGGCGCCGACGACGATATGAAGCCGTTACCGAAATCCGCGAGGCCCTGCAGGGCACCGACCACATGGTTCCTGCAGTCGACCAGCCAGCTGTTCGCCAACGCCTTTGCGTTCGCCACGTGTTGGGATACGCCCGGAATTGGCGAGTTGGCCACGTCCGGCAAACCGCCGATGCGCTGGGCCAGCGCGTCGAGCACGGCAATCGAGCCCGAGAGGGTCCGGCTGCCGAAAGTCAGCGCCGGATGCGAAAAGGGCGTCGGCATCTGCGCCGTCTCGCTGGTGATGCTATCGCGCATCTGGAGCGCGATATCGTCGAACAATGCCATGTCGTCCTCCGCGGGAGCGCAGAAAGAGCGCGAAGCGTCTCAGGCGGCGTTCTGCAACACCATCGAGAGCGGCACCTGCGGCGGGTCGATCATCGACTGGACCTTGGCCGCCTGGGTCGCCATGTCGTTCCAGTCCGTGCCCGCCGTCTGAAGCTGTGCCTGCAGAAATGCGCTGTCGACATCGGTCCCATTCACCGCGGTGAGCAGGGTGTCGAACTCCGTGCCGAGATTCTGCCATGCCGCTTCCATGGCGTTGAGTGCGGACACGGCCGTGTTGATCTGCGTGTTCATCGACGTGATCTGGCCGCTCACGTGGGTGAGCAGCGTCACTTCTGCATTGTCGGCCGCAAGTTGCTCCACATCCTGTTTGTACTGGGCGAGCGTGCTGCGATAATCCGATCCGCCAAAGCCGGTGAGGATGGCGCCGCCCACCACGACCACGCCGCCCGCCACGATCAGCGCGGTGCTCGCGCCAGCCGTCGGGATCTCGGCCAGAGCGCCGACCGCGATCATCAGGCCCCCGACCACCATCATCGTGGCGCCGCCCGCGATCATGCTCAGGTCCTTCGACATCGCATCCTGCTCGGCGCTGATCTTGTCGGTGAGCTGCTTGATCTCGCCGCCGTCGCCGCTCAGTCCCGTGAGCTTGGTGTTCATCGCCGTAATATCGCTGTCGAACGCACTGTAATCGGAGGTGAAGCTCGAGCGGAAGCTGTCAACCGCGCTCGTCGCGCTCGTGGTCTTGCCTCCGTAGGTCGTGACCGACTGTTTCAAGAGCTGCAATCCTTGCACGACGGTGTTTTTCGCTGTGGGATCGGTGTTGACGTTCGGCGCGGCCTGCATGAGGGGCACCAGGAATGCATTATACTGATTTGAAAAGCCGACGACGGCG
Organism: Allosphingosinicella sp.; assembly: GCA_035628635.1. GTDB lineage: Bacteria > Pseudomonadota > Alphaproteobacteria > Sphingomonadales > Sphingomonadaceae > Allosphingosinicella. The sequence goes on along the minus strand of DASPJJ010000024.1, from coordinate 6,878 downwards.
CCGATTGACGCGATCAGGGTCGGCTGGACGGAGTTGATCCAGTAATTCGCGTGATCGCGCGTCGTCTGCTGATGCTGGCCGAGGCTGGGCATGTCCGGAACGGAAATGTCCGCCTGCTCGAGGATTGCGGTGCAGCATCCGTTCACGAGCGCACCCTGAGCGGCGGTCGCGTTCACGGCCGCAGTGTGCGCCGTCGTCGTTAGCGGACTCGTGGCGCCAGTCGAAGCAAAAGGTATGACGTTGCCCATACCGCTCTCCTGATTGTCAAAGTTCGTAAGGAATCGTTACAAAGTGTCTCTGCACACAGCCGAGTCACGCAGCGACTCGGGCATATATCGTGTGTCACGTCTTGGCGGGTTGCGTCAGTCTCTGTCAAACGATTTCTAACTGGATGCTATAATTATTATTTACGATACCTCCCTCTCCAAAGATCATATGTAATAGCAGATTAAAGGCTGTCGTTTTTGACGGAAACGTTTTCGTTTGAAACTTGCTGATTTGGCGGCTGCGGTTCTACGGCGGGATTATCGATCTATCCGGCGATTGTTCTCGACCGCATGAGGAACTCGGGCCACCAAGACACCGAGATTGACCGCTGGCTGAAGAATCGTGCGGGCGAAGGGATTCAGGCCCGCGCACAAGCCTGCAAGGTGGAGCCACAAAGACGCGAGGGTTCGACGCGGCCTCTTCGGGGAGGTTGGAGGGGGCGCAGGGATTGGATCCGGCGCGGCCCCGCAGGACGGAGCGCCGCGAAGACTCGAGGGCTCGTCGCGCTCAGTTCGAAATAATGGAGCGGGCGAAGGGATTCGAACCCTCGACCCCAACCTTGGCAAGGTTGTGCTCTACCCCTGAGCTACGCCCGCTCTGAGCTGAGCCGCTCGGCCGGCGCGCGCGATGCGGGCTGGACGACGGCTCGGGTGGCGGCGGCTGCTAGCATCGCCGTGGCCGCCGGGCAAGCCCTAGATAGGCTTGGCAGATCGCACCGCGATACCACATAGGACGCCATATTCCTGGACCGGCTGGAGACTGAGCAGATGGCGTCACTGGGCATGAGCGCGGCCGAGCGGGAGGCGCTGGACGGGTTCCGGCGCGACGTCATCGAGCCGTCGCGCGATGCGCTCGTCATCGTCGACTTCTGGGCGGAATGGTGCGGCCCGTGCAAGCAGCTGACGCCCCTGCTCGAAAAGGTGGCGGCCGACTACGCGCCCAAGGGCGTGAAGCTGGTCAAGATCGACGTCGACGCAAACAAGATCATCGCCGCCCAGTTTCGCGTCCAGTCGATCCCCACCGTCTACGCCATCTTCCAGGGCCAGCTGGTGGCCGATCTCACGCCTGCCCGCACCGAAGGGCAGCTCACCCGCGCCCTGGACCAGATCCTTTCGCAATTGCCTGTGGAGGGCGAGGAGCAGCAGCTCGAGGCGCAGATCGAGCCGCTGATCGCAATGGGCGAGCAGGTGCTCGCCGGCGGCGACGCAGAGCGCGCGGCCAACATCTTCGGCCAGATCCGGGACATGGCCCCCGACAATGCCGAGGCCGCCTCCGGCCTCGCGCGTGCACTGATCTCCGGCGGCCGCACCGACGAGGCACGCGCGCTGATCGACTCCCTGCCCGAGAAGCTCGCAGGCGACCCCGCGCTGGCGCAGGCCAGGTCGGCGCTCGCCATCTCGGAACTGGCGCCGGCCGACGCGGAGACGTCAGACCTCGAGCGCAAGGTGCGTGCCGATCCCGACGATCATGAGGCCCGCTACGAACTTGCCGCTGCCTTGATGGCGCGGGGCGATCGCGACGGCGCGGCAGACCAGTTGCTCGAGAGCATCGGGCGAGATCGCGAATGGAACGAAGGCGCCGCGCGCAAGCGGCTGCTCCAGTTCATCGAGGCGGTCGGACTCGAAGATCCCTGGGCGTCGGCGCAGAGGCGGCGCCTCTCGGCGATCCTGTTCGGCTGATGAGCCAGGGCGCCCTGCTGCGGGTCCCGATCTTCCCGCTGGCCGGGGCGCTGCTCTTTCCGCGCGCCCAGTTGCCGCTCCACATCTTCGAACCCCGCTACCGGGCGATGGTGCGCGACGCGCTGGCGAGCGACGGGCTGATCGCGATGATTCAGCCGCGCGACCAGAGCGAGCCGCCGGCTTTGTTCGAAATCGGCTGCATCGGGCGCATCGCCGCCTGCGACGAGCTGGAGGACGGGCGCTTCAACCTCGTGCTCGAAGGCCTCGGCCGCTTCCGCATCGCCCGCGAGGCGGAGGTCGAGACCGCTTATCGCCAGGTCGACGCCGACCGCCGTGGTTTCGCCGAGGAGGGGGACCCGGAGCCCCTCGCCATCGCCCAGCGCGCCGAGCTCGAGCGCGAAGCGCGGCGCTATGCCGACGCGCTCGGCTATCAGATCGAGTGGGAATCGGTCGCGCGCCTCGACGACGAGATGCTGGTCAACGGCATCGCCCAGATCGCGCCGCTCGACGTCGGCTCGAAGCAGGCCTTGCTCGAAGCGCCGGACATCGCCGTCCGCGCCGACCTCCTCGTCCAGTTCATGCAGTTCCAGCGGATGGCGCCCGGCGGCGCCGACGGGCCGGAGACGATGCAGTGAAGAGATTCGATCCGGCCCTGCTCGACATTCTCGTCTGCCCCCTCACCCGGACCGCCCTGCGCTACGACGAGGCCGGCCAGGAACTGGTCTCCGACCAAGCGGGGCTGGCCTACCCGATCCGCGACGGCATCCCGGTCATGCTCGTCGACGAGGCGCGGCGGATCAGCGGAGAGGCGCCGCCGGATGGAGCCTAACGATGTGGTCTTCAAGGTCGCGACCTGGCTGATCCCCCTCGTCTTCGCGATCGTCCTCCACGAAATCTCGCACGGCTGGGTGGCGAACGCGTTCGGCGATCCGACCGCGAAGCGGCTCGGCCGGCTGAGCCCAAACCCGATCCGTCACGTCGACCCGATCGGGACGGTCGGCCTGCCTCTTCTGCTCGCCGTCAGCGGGGCGCCGGTGTTCGGCTGGGCGAAGCCGGTTCCGGTGATCGCGAAGCGGATGCGCAACCCGCGCATCCATATGATGATCGTCGCGCTCGCCGGGCCGGGGATGAACCTGCTGCTCGCAATGCTCGCGGCGCTGGCGCTCGCAATCGTCCTGAGCGTCGTCAAATCGGCGAGCCTGCTCAACCTGTTCGTCATCGCCAACCTGCAGAACTTCCTCTTGCTCAACGTCTTCCTGGCGGTGTTCAACCTGCTTCCGATCCCCCCGTTCGACGGCGGCCACGTCGTCGAGGGGTTGCTGCCGAGGCCGCTGGTGCCTGGCTGGCGACGGCTCGGGCGCTACGGCTTCCCGCTGCTGATCCTGCTGCTGGTCGTGCTGCCGATGCTGGCGCCGGGCGCGAACATCGTGCTGTACCTGGTGGTTCCGCCCGTTCAGTGGCTGTCCGGCCTCATCGCATCGGTCGCCGGGATCGGCTAGGCAGGCGCATGGCCAAGCTCTATTTCTATTATGCGTCGATGAATGCGGGCAAGTCGACGATCCTCCTCCAGACCGCGTTCAACTATCGCGAGCGCGGCATGGAGCCGATGCTGTGGACCGCGGCGATCCACGACCGCTCCGGCTTCGGGGTGATCGATTCGCGGATCGGCATCACCGCCAGCGCCAATGCGTTTGAGCCGGCGACGGACCTGCGCGGAGAGGTCGAGGCGCAGCTCGCCGAGGGCCGGGTGGACTGCATCCTGGTCGACGAGGCGCAGTTCCTCAGCCGCGCCCAGGTCCACCAGCTCGCCGCGATCTGCGACGAGCTCGACATTCCGGTGCTCACCTACGGCCTCCGGACCGATTTCCAGGCGAACCTGTTCGAAGGCTCGGCGACCCTGCTCGCGCTCGCCGACAAGCTGGTCGAGCTGAAGGCGATTTGCGAATGCGGCCGCAAGGCGACCATGAACCTGCGCGTCGACGCGCATGGCCGCGCCGTGTCGAGCGGTCAGCAGACCGAGATCGGCGGCAACGACCGCTATCTGGCGCTCTGCCGCCGGCATTTCATGTCGCGGATCAAGGAAGCCGAGGCGCGCCAGCTGAAGCTCAGCCTCGCGTCCGGCTGAGGGCCGTGCACGGCTGGACGGTCATCGACAAGCCGGTCGGCCCCGGCTCGACACGGATCGTCTCGGCGGTGAAGCGGGCGCTTCGCGACGGCGGCTACCCGAAGCTCAAGGTCGGCCATGGCGGCACGCTCGATCCGCTGGCGAGCGGGGTGCTGCCGGTCGCGATCGGGGAGGCGACCAAGCTCGCCGGCCGGATGCTGGATGCGGACAAGGTCTACGCCTTCGCCATCCGCTTCGGGGAGGAGACGGACACGCTCGATGCGGAAGGGGAGGTGGTCGCCCGCTCCGCTGTGCGGCCGACGCTGGCGGAGGTGGAGGCGGTGCTGAGCCGCTTCGCCGGCGAGATCGAGCAGGTGCCGCCCGCTTATTCGGCGCTGAAGGTGGAGGGGAAACGGGCCTATGCGCTGGCGCGGGGTGGGGAGGAGGTGGGCCTGAAGAGCAGAAAGGTGACGACTCACTCTCTTTCCGTTCGGGTTGAGCCTGTCGAAGCCCTTTTCTCCTCCTGTGGTGAAGTGAAGGAGAGCCCTTCGACAAGCTCAGGGCGAACGGAGGGGGGCTCCAACGCCGAGCCCCTAACCTCTGTCACCCTCACCGCCCGGGTCTCCAAGGGCACCTACATACGCTCGCTCGCCCGCGACATCGCTTATGCCTTGGAAACGGTCGGCCACGTCACCATGTTGAGGCGGCTGAGGGCAGGCCCCTTCACCCTGGAACAGGCGATTTCGCTGGACAAACTGAGCGAACTCGCTAAGGCGCGCAGCCTTGAACAGGCACTCTTGCCGCTGACGGCGGGGCTGGACGACATCCCGGCTCTTCCCGTCACCCCCGACCAGGCAAGGGCGCTCCGCGAGGGGCGCGTAGCGGTCGGGACCGCCGCACAAACCGGCCTCCATCTGGCAACCGATCAGTCTGTTCCGGTTGCGCTCGTGGAAGCGGACGGAGGCAATCTCCGGGTGGTGCGCGGCTTCAACATGTGACGAGAAGGAGTTTGACGATGTCGGTAACCGCCGAGCGCAAGACCGAAATTATCAAGGACAATGCCCAGAACAAGGGCGACACCGGTTCCCCGGAGGTGCAGGTCGCGATCCTCACCGAGCGGATCAACAACCTCACCGACCATTTCAAGACCCACGCGAAGGACAATCATTCGCGCCGCGGCCTGCTGATGATGGTCAACAAGCGCCGCTCTTTGCTGGACTATCTCCGCAGGGAAGACAGCGAGCGCTACACCGCACTCATCGCGAAGCTGGGCCTTCGCAAGTAACCGTTGAAGCGGCCCCATTGCGGGCCGCTTCTTATATCTGGCGTCCGCAATCCGGCGGCGCCCGACCGGGACCGTTCGGGTCCCATCCAAGTCCGGCCACCCGTGCCGGCACATAGGCCCCCGGCGCATCTGGCGCTGGGCGTTGAAGGAAAAAACGAATGTTCGACATGAAGAAAGTGGAAATCGAGTGGGGCGGCAAGACGCTCACTCTCGAGACGGGCCGGGTCGCCCGCCAGGCCGACGGCGCGGTGCTCGCGACCCTCGGCGAGACCGTGGTGCTTTGCGCGGTGACCGCGGCGAAGCACGTCAAGCCGGGGCAGGATTTCTTCCCGCTCACCGTGCACTATCAGGAAAAATTCTCGGCCGCCGGGCGCATCCCGGGCGGCTTTTTCAAGCGGGAGCGCGGCGCGACCGAGAAGGAAACGCTCACCAGCCGCCTCATCGACCGGCCGATTCGGCCGTTGTTTCCGGAAGGGTTCTACAACGAGGTCCTCGTGATCGCCCACGTCATGTCCTATGACGGCGAGAACGAGCCCGACGTGGTGGCGATGGTCGCGGCCTCCGCGGCGCTGACCCTTTCCGGCATCCCGTTCATGGGCCCGATCGCCGCCGCGCGCGTCGGCTACCAGGACGGCGAATATATCCTCAACCCGAGCCAGGAGCAGATCCAGTCGGGTGAGCTCGACCTCGTCGTCGCCGGCACCCACAATGCGGTGATGATGGTCGAATCGGAGGCCAAGGAGCTTTCCGAGGACGTGATGCTCGGCGCCGTGATGTTCGCGCACCGCTCGATCCAGCCGGTCATCCAGGGCATCATCCGCCTCGCCGAGCAGGCCGCCAGGGACCCTTGGGAGCTCGAGGAAGGCCCGGACATGTCCCCGATCAAGCAGCGCCTCCGCGAGCTGATCGGCCAGGACCTCGCCGCCGCCTACCGCCTCACCGACAAGCAGGCCCGCCAGACCGCGGTCAACGAAGCCCGCGCCAAGGCGCGCGAGGGCCTCGCCGACATGGAGGCCTCCGACCCGGGCGGCTATCTCGGCGCCTTGAAGCTGGTCAAGAAGCTCGAGGCCGAGATCGTCCGCGGCGCCATCCTGAAGGACGGCATCCGCATCGACGGCCGCGACACCAAGACGGTCCGCCCGATCGAGGCGATGGTCGGCTTCCTGCCGCGCACCCACGGCTCGGCTTTGTTCACCCGCGGCGAGACCCAGGCGATCTGCACGACCACGCTCGGCACCAAGGACGCCGAGCAGATGATCGACGGGCTGGAGGGCCTCTCCTACCAGCGCTTCATGCTCCACTATAACTTCCCGCCGTACAGCGTCGGCGAAGTCGGGCGCTTCGGCGCTCCGGGGCGGCGCGAGGTCGGCCACGGCAAGCTCGCCTGGCGGGCGCTCCACCCGGTGCTCCCGACCCACGACGAATTCCCCTACACGATCCGCGTCCTCTCCGACATCACCGAGTCCAACGGCTCCTCGTCGATGGCGACGGTGTGCGGCGGCTGCCTCGCGCTGATGGACGCGGGCGTGCCGATCAAGCGCCC
>DASPJJ010000023.1:0-85576 GCA_035628635.1 Allosphingosinicella sp. | reverse complement strand
GGGTTCCGCAGCGGCGGCGGCGGTGGCGGCGGCATGCCCCCCCAGGTCGTCGGCGAGGCCAAGGGCGTGGTCAAATTCTTCAACGGCCAGAAGGGCTTCGGCTTCATCGTCCGCGACGATGGCGGCGAGGACGTGTTCGTCCACATCTCCGCGGTCGAGCAAGCGGGCCTCACCGGCCTCGCCGAGGGCCAGCCGCTCGAGTTCACGCTCGTCGACCGCGGCGGCCGCATCTCGGCGACCAACCTCCGGATCGAGGGCGAGCCGCTCCCGGTCACCGAGCGGGCGCCGCGCGACGATCGCGACGGTCCACGCGGCGGCGGCGGCGGCGGCGGGCCGCAGCGCCAGCTGACCGGCGAGAAGGCCCAGGGCACGGTCAAGTTCTTCAACGCGATGAAAGGCTTCGGCTTCATTCAGCGCGACGACGGCCAGCCCGACGCGTTCGTCCACATCTCGGCGGTCGAGCGGGCGGGGCTGAGCTCGCTGAACGAAGGCGACCGGGTCGAGTTCGAGCTCGAGATCGACCGGCGCGGCAAGACCGCGGCGGTGAACCTCCAGCCGATCCAGTAAGGCTCCGTTCGATCCGAGCCCTTCGACGCCGCCTGTCGGCGTCTCAGGATAAACTTCGGCTTTCAGCCGAAGTCGAGGATCGGTGCCGAGCGAAGCCGAGGCCTTTTACTCTCGGCTTCGCTCGAAGCGGCGTCTCGACTTCGCTCGCCGCGGACGGAGGAGCGTCGTCAGCCGCCCAGCGGACAAATCGTGGCTTACGCGCCGGTAACCATTTCTCCTGAGCGCGCGTCCATTTTTCGCTGCTAACAGAGCGCCTTATGAACGCGCTGCTCCTCGCCGTCCTGCTGTCCTCCGCGCCCGCTCCGGCCGCCGGCCCCGATTCGACCGATCTCGGCTGCTACCGGCTGATGGCGGAGCTGGCGCGGGCCCCGGATCCGGAAGTGCGGACGCTCGGCCTCGCTGCGGCGCAATATTTTCTCGGCCGGATCGACGCCGCAGCGCCGGGCTATGAGGTGAGCGCCGTTCCCGTTTCCGAGGCGGATCGGCCGGATCTGGTCCGCCGGTGCGGCGAAAGGCTCAACGCCAACGGATTCGACCTGCGCGCGCTCGCCGCGCCGGGGCAGGCGCTGCGGCCGACGGCCTAGGCGCGCGCCGCGCTCTTGAAGAAGACCGGCTGGTGGCCGCGGCTGAGCCCGCCGCCGCGCGCCGCGCCCTCGGCCAGCGGCAGCGCCGTCGCGCAGAAGCCGCATTCCGCCGAAACCCGCCCCACATACCAGTGCGTCCGTCCGCAGCCGGGGCAGTGGTTCACCTGATTCTCGCGATAGACCGGGCAATAGCCGCGCGCCGCGGGATTGTGGGCGAAGCTCTCGTGGGCGGACTGGATCATGGAGCGAAGCATACGCGTCTCCCAGCTACAGGCAGGGTCAACGTGCGAATCGTCGCTTCGTTCAAACGGCCCATCGCACCATGCGGCGCAATGTCCCGATCCGATCCGCTTCGGCGGCGGGCTTGTCGGTGCGGATTCGCGAGATTCGCGGGAAGCGCATCGCCAGGCCCGATTTGTGCCGCTTCGATTCGTGGATCGAATCGAACGCCACTTCAAGCACCAGCGATTTGGCCACTTCGCGCACCGGCCCGAAGCGCTGGATCGTGTTGTTGCGCACGAAGCGGTCGAGCCACAGCAGCTCCTCGTCGGTGAAGCCGAAATAGGCCTTGCCCACCGGCAGCAGCTCGCCGCCTTCCTCCGGCGGCGCCGTCCAGCATCCGAACGTATAGTCGCTGTAGTAAGAGGAGCGTTTGCCGCTGCCGCGATTGGCGTACATCAGCACGCAATCGGCGACGAGCGGGTCGCGCTTCCATTTGTACCAGAGCCCGGCGCGGCGGCCGGCGACGTAGGGGCTGTCGCGCCGCTTCAGCATCACGCCCTCGATCGAGGCGTCCCGGCTTCCGGCGCGGATCTCCTCGAGCTGCTCGAACGTCTCCGCCTCGATCAGCGCCGAGATGTCGAAGCGCTCCGGATCGAGGTGCACCGCGAAGGCCTCGAGCCGCGCCCTGCGTGCGGACCAGGAAAGGGCGCGCAAATCCTCGGCCCCTTCGAACAGCATGTCGTAGAGTCGCACGAAAGCCGGGTAGTCGCTCAGCATCTTGGCGGAGACGGCCTTGCGCCCGAGCCTCTGCTGGAGCGCATTGAAGCTCGCTGCGCCGCCGCCATGCTCGGCGGCACCCTGGGCCTCGCCCTTGACCAGCAACTCCCCGTCGAGGACGCCGTCGGCGCCGAAGCTCGCCGCCACCTCGGGGAAGCTGCGGGTGATGTCGTCGCCGGCCCGGCTGTAGAGCCGGGTCTCGCCGGCCACGCGCACGATCTGGACGCGGATGCCGTCCCATTTCCACTCGGCCGCATAATCGTCCAGCGAGACCCTTTCGTCCTCCAGGGCATGCGCGAGCATGAAGGGGCGGAAGACCGGGACGTTGCGCGGCGTCGGCTGCTCGCCGCGGCCCTCCGCCCAGGCGAACAGCTCGGCATAAGGCTGCCTGAGGCCGTGCCAGACCTCCTCGACGGAGTCGACGTCGAGCCCGAAGGCCTGCGCCAACGCGGTCTTGGCCAGGCGTGCCGAGACGCCGATCCTGAGCTCGCCGGTCGCGAGCTTGAGCAAAGCGAAGCGGCCGCTGGCGTCGAGATGGTCGAGCATGTCGGCAACCGCCGCCGGCGCCTCGCTGCGGCCGAGGCTGCGCAGGCGCTCGACCACCGCCGAGATGCGCAGCGTCCCGTCGTCGATGTCCGCGGGCTGGTCGACCCTTTTAGGCCAGAGCAGGGAGACCGTCTCGGCGAGGTCGCCGACATAGGACCAGCTCAGGTAGAAGAGGGTGGGGTCGACGCGCTCCTCGGTGATCGCCCGGATCAGGGCCGGCTTGACCCCGGGCAGATCGAGCTCGCCGGTCAGCGCCGCCATCGCATAGCCTCGGTCGGGATCGGGCGTGCGCTTCAGATAGTCGCCGATCAGCTTGAGCTTGGCGTTGCGCGAGCGAGTGTAGACGAGCCCGTCGAGAAGCTGCGAGAAGTCGCGCATGGCCGAACGCTTCTCCGCTAAACGCGTCCCGCGCAAGCTCGCTCTGCTCTTCGGGATCGGCGCGCTCCTCGGGGCGGCGCTGATCGGATGGATGTACCGGACGGCGACCGCCGATCCCGTCGTCCGCCGCACCGTCGTGGCGCTGCCGGGGCTGAGCCGGCCGCTGCGCGCCGTGCTGATCTCCGACATTCACGTCGGCGGCCCGGACATGCCGCCGGCGCGGCTTTCGCGGATCGTGACGCAGATCAACGCGCTCGCCCCCGATCTCGTCCTGATCGCGGGCGACCTCATCAGCGACAAGAGGACGGGAACGCGCCGCTACGGCTATCGCGAAGCCCTGGCGCCCCTCGCGGCGCTGCGCGCCCGGATCGGCGTCTATGCCGTGCTCGGCAATCACGACCATTGGCGCGATGCGGACGAAGCCCGCCGCGAGCTGCGCAGGAACGGGATCTCGGTGCTCGACAACGATGCGATCCAGGCGGGGCCGGTCGCTTTGGGCGGCCTGGACGACGATTTCACCGGTCGCGCGGACGTCCCCCGGACGGTCGCGAGGCTGCGGTCGCTGTCCGGTCCGCAGATCCTGGTCAGCCACAGCCCCGATCCGTTTCCCGAAGTCCCGGCCGACGTGCGGCTGATGGCCGCAGGGCACACCCATTGCGGCCAGATCCGCCTGCCCTTCTACGGAGCGGTCGCCTCCGTGACCGCTTATGGCGAGCGTCTCGAATGCGGGCGCGTGGACGAAGGCGGCAGGACCCTGGTCGTGTCGGCCGGTCTCGGGACCAGCGGCGTGCCCCTGCGCCTGCTGGCGGTGCCGGACCTCTGGGTGATCGAGCTCAGGCCAGCTCCAGCGCCTGGACCGCGACGACGAAGCCGGTGACGAGGAGCAGGGCGGCGCAGCCATAGCGTATCGCCCGCACGGGCACCGTCCGTCCGAGCGCCTCACCGAGGACCGCGGCGGGCGCGTTGGCGATCAGGATGCCGGCGGTGGCGCCCGCGACCGCGAACAGGACGGTGTCGAAGCGCGCGGCGATGGCGAAGGTCACGAACTGTGTCTTGTCGCCGATCTCGAGCAGGGTCAGCGTAACGGCAGCGGTGACGAAGGCGCCGGTGCGCCAGCGCGCGGAGAGGTCCGGCGGCCGCCGCCGGATCAGGCTGCCCGCGCCGGCCAGCAGCAAGGCGAGCGCGACCAGCAAGGACAAAGCCCGCGTGTTCACCATTTCGTGGATCAGCACGCCGCCGATCGCCGCGGCGACGCCGTTGGCCAGAGCGGCGACCGCGAGCCCGGCGAGGATCGCGCCGGGCTTCGCGAAGCGGGCCGCGAGGACGATCACGAACAATTGGGTGCGGTCGCCCCATTCGGCGAGCGCGGCCGCGACGAAGCTGGTCAGCAATGCGTCCATGCGCCGACCGGCTCAGGCGCCGAGGCGCACCGAGACCGACGCGAGCATCGCCTGCGCCGTGGCTTCGTCGGCGCGCTCGCAGCGGATCGCGTCGCGCATCCGCTCGAGATAGAGGGGTGCGGGGCCCTGGCCCTGCCGCAGCGCCTCGGCGAGCCGCGCGACGGGGCGGAGGCCGTAGGCGCCGGCCAGGCTGATGATGCCCTCCAGCCGCCGCTCGAAATCGGCGGAGGAGGCGCGGCCGGAAAGCTGCTTCAGCCGGTCGAGCCGGTCGAACAGCTCGGACCTCACCACCATCATCGCGTCGCGGTTGTCGCCCATCGTCCGGCTCCCTGCCGTTGCTCCGCGGCGACGATGCGCTTCTATGGTTACCGCTTTGTTAACTTCGGAGCTGGCGGCGGGATTTTTGCCGCCTCGAGTTCATTCGCCTGGCGTCATCCGGCGCGCGACGAGAATCCGACTGGCCTCGATCTGGCAAGACCACATGCCGAGATGTCCGTACCCTTCCGGCGGCATATTTTCGCCGAGAGTCCTCCTGCCGATAATCTCGAGATGGAATTGGGCTGGCGACCTGTCCTGCGGCGGGTCCGCAGCGGGAATGAGCCTGTCGAAGTCGCGCGAGGCCTCCGGCGTTAAGCTGAACCAGCAGCCATTGAAGCTCGCTATTTCGAAGCCTGCGATGAGCGTTCCTGAAAAACGCGTCTCCGGACCATATCTCGGGACGTCCGGCTGCGTCCGTGCGCAGCCAAAGGGGCCGAGGAGAAGCGCGGCGCAGAACAGCGAGCCCGGCCTGCCGAAGAGACCCCCTCGCTGAGGACGCCTCAGTGGGTGGGCGGCGAGCTCGGGCACGGTCATCCTAGGCCCTCCTCCTCCGAGGGGTCTTAACGGTTACGCCGCCTGCGGTCACCCGTTCCCACAAGGCGATCGACCCGGCCAGCCGTCCAGGGTCGCCGGCCTTCGGGACGCCCGCTTAGCCAGCTCGATCTTGACATTGGAGTGCCGTCGGGGCAGAGGCCCGGGCGCAGGAGAGCGGCGGGGACGCCGCTTTTATTTTTCGCGCAACCGCATTTCAGGAAGAGGCTGTCATGGCCAAGCCGACCACGGTCAAGATCAAGCTCGTCAGCACCGCCGACACGGGCTTCTATTATGTGACCAAGAAGAACCCCCGCACCAAGACCGACAAATTGAGCTTCCGGAAATACGACCCGAAGGCGCGCAAGCACGTCGAGTTCAAGGAAGCGAAGATCAAGTGACGCCGCGGGCACTGCCCGCGCACGTCAGAACTCTCTCGGAAACTTCGCCTTCAGCGCTGCTCCGACCCCGGCCACCCATTCCGCCAGAGTCGATCCGGCGATGCCGAGCGCGGTGAGCGCGTCGCGCGTCCGCTTTCCGATCGCGGCGTCCATATTCCCGATATCGGCGCCGAGCCTGATCAGGCCGGACTGGACGTAGGCAGCGTCCTGGTTGGCGCCGAACTTGTCGACCTTGACCCCGATCGAGACGATCGCGCTCGCGGCCGCGGCCTTGTACGGCCCGGATTTTGGGCCGAAATTGTCGCCTTTCCCGGCCTTGTAGTAATCGTAGACAAGCTGGTGGCTGCCGCGGCACTCGAAATGCCAGGATTCGTTCTTGGTCGAATCCGGCGCGTCGATGATCGGAACGAGACCGAGCGGCGCGGCGAGGGCCCAGAAGTCGCGCAACGGCATCTTGAGCGCATCGAGATCGAGATCGAAGGCGCGGCCGGCCTCGTGGAAGCTCCCGCCGGGGGGAGGACTGTTGGCGCTCTTGCGGCCCTTGACGAAATCGTCATGCGCGGCTGCCTGCATCTCGTAGCTGCGGAACAGGTCGGAGAGGTAGAGCTTGCCGCCCTTGGCCGCCACGGCGGCGCCGACCTTCTCGATCGCCGTCTTGGTGTCGGGCGTGCAATGGTCCATGCGCTTCGGCAGGTTCGCCCGCGCGGCTCCGGAGAAATAGGTCGACGGCCAGCCGACCGTCACGAGTGGCGTCTTCATCTTTCGTCTCCCGGCGATTGGGAGGGACTTGGCCCACGCGACGGGCTCGATTCCCCCACTCGAGCGGTATCGATGTCGGCTATTCCGGAATGCCTGGCAAGCTCAGCCGGGCTGTGAAGGCTCGTCGGAACTCATTTCCTCGCGGGCCTCGACTTCTATCGCCAGGGCATCGAGGATCGCGGCCCAGCCGGCGGCAATCTGCTCCGCCATCTCGCTCAGTTCAGGCGTGAGCGTCTGAGAGAGGGTGAGGTCGGCGCCGTCCTCTGCCCCGCCGATCGTCACGGTCACCCGCTCAGTGCGCTCGGAATATTTCGGCACATGGACGGTGAGGACCAGCCGCGACGGACGTTCGATCTCCTCATAACTGCCGGTGTGGAGCACATCCTCGCCGCCGCGCCGCTCGACGATCGCGTAGCTGCCGCCGACCTGCGGATCGATCTCGACGCGGACCATCTCGCCATCCTCGGTCGCGAAGAGCCAGCGGCCGACCGTCGCCTCGTCTAGCCAGGCGTCGAACACGCGCTCAGGCTCCGCTTCGTAGTGGCGCGCGACGGTCACCTCCCGCTTCGGCGGCGCGAGCAGCGCGCGGACCGCTTCGATGAACCGCATCAGCGAGATCGGCTTCGAGACATAGCCTTCCGCGCCGGCCTCGCGGATGCGCTCCTCGTCGCCCTTGGCCGCATAGGCGGTCACCGCCATGATCGGCGTGGCCCTCAGCTCCTCGTCGGCCTTCAGCTGCTCGATCAGTTCGAGGCCGCTGATCCAGGGCATCTGGATGTCCATGATGACGAGCTCGGGGCGGAAGCTGCGCGCGCGCTCCACCGCCTCGCGCCCGTCGCGGACCGGCTCCGCCTCGTAGCCGTGGGCGCGGAGCAGGTCGCAGAACAGCTTCAGGTTCAGTTCGTTGTCCTCGACAACGAGGATTTTTTGTCCCACGCGGCATTGCCCCGGAAAAGCCCTGCCAAGCACCTTAAGCGATGAAGATTCAGGAAACAAACGAGCGCGATCCCGCGGCCTTGGCGCTCGCGGCCCTCGGCTGGACGCTCGCCGACGACGCGCGCGCCGGACGGCTGCTCGCGCTCACCGGCCTCACCGCCGGGGATCTGCGCGCCGGCCTCGGCGAGCCGGCGACGCTGGCGGCGATCCTGCGGTTCCTAGAAGCCTACGAGCCCGATCTCGTCGCCTGCGCGGAAGCGCTGGCGGTGGCGCCCTCCGCGCTGGTCGAGGCGGGGCGGAGGCTGGAGCGTTGAGCCGGCCGCTCCTGATCACGGATTGCGACGAGGTGCTGCTGCACATGCTCGTCCACTTCTCGGAGTGGCTCGGCGAGGCGCATGGCTGCGAGTTCCGCCTCGAGGCCGGCAGCTTCGCCGACGCGATCCGCGACCGTGCGACCGGCGCTCCGGTCCAGCCGGAGCGGATCTGGCCGCTGCTCGACCAGTTCTTCGACGGCGAGATGCACCGGCAGAATCTGGTGCCCGGCGCGCTGGAGGCGCTGCAGGCGCTCGCCGAGGAGGCGGAGATCGTCATCCTGACCAATCTCGGCGACCGCCACGAAGCGGCGCGGATCGAGCAGCTCGCGCGCTTCGACATCAACCATCGCGTGCTGTGCAACCGCGGCGGCAAGGGCCGCCCCGTGGCCGAGCTGCTCGGGGAGCTGGGCCCGAGCGTCGCCGTCTTCGTCGACGATCTCGCCGTCCACCACCAGTCGGTTGCCGAGCACGCGCCCCAGGTCTGGCGCCTTCAGCTGATCGCCGAGCCGAAGGTGGCGCCGCACATGCCGCCGGCGCCTTTCGCCCACGCCCGCATCGACGCCTGGGCGGATGCCGTTCCCTGGGTCCGAGCCCGCTTCGCCGAGGGCCCGGCGCCGAACTAGGCCAACGCCGCCTTCAGTTTTTCGGCGAGGTCGGTGCGCTCCCAGGGGAAGAAGTCGCCGTCGGCGGCGCGGCCGAAATGGCCGTAGGCGGCGGTCTTCTCGTAGATCGGCTTGTTGAGGCCGAGATGGGTGCGGATGCCGCGCGGGGTGAGGCCGCCCAGCTCGGGAAGCGCCATGATCGCGCGCTCGATCGCCGCGTCGTCGCCCTCGCCGCCGGTGTCGACGTAGAGCGACAAGGGCTCGGGGACGCCGATCGCGTAAGCGAGCTGGATGGTGCAGCGCCGCGCCAGGCCGGCGGCGACGATGTTCTTGGCGAGATAGCGCGAGATGTAGGCCGCCGAGCGGTCGACCTTGGTCGGGTCCTTGCCGCTGAACGCGCCGCCGCCGTGCGGGGCCGCGCCGCCATAGGTGTCGACGATGATCTTGCGGCCGGTGAGGCCGGCGTCGCCGTCCGGGCCGCCGATCTCGAACGAGCCGGTCGGGTTGATGTGGTAGACCGTCTCGTCGGAGAGCAGGTCGGCGGGCAGCGTCCCGGCGACGACGCGGCGGACATAGGCCTTGAGCTCGGCCTCCTCCGCGCCGCGGTCGTAGCCCTTCGCGTGCTGGGTCGAGACCACGATCGCGGTGGCGGCGACGGGGCGGCCGTCGTCGAAGCGCAAAGTCACCTGGCTCTTGGCGTCGGGCTCGAGGAACGGCGCCGCGCCCGAATGCCGGTCCGCGGCCATGCGCTCGAGAATCTTGTGGCTGTAGTAGAGCGTCGCCGGCATCAGGTCCGGCGTCTCGTCGCAGGCGAAGCCGAACATGATGCCCTGGTCGCCCGCGCCCTCGTCCTTGTTGCCGGCGGCGTCGACGCCCTGGGCGATGTGCGCCGACTGGCCGTGGAGATGGTTCGAGAAGCTGAGGTTGGCCCAGTGGAAGCCGTCCTGCTCGTAGCCGATCCGCCTGACGACGCCGCGCACCGTCTCCTCGATCTCGTCGCGCGCGCCCGGCGCCCAGCCGCCATGCTCGGGCCAGGCCTCCTCGTCGTAGACCGGCTTGCAGCGTATCTCGCCGGCGAGGACGACGCGGTTGGTCGTGGTCAGGGTCTCGCAGGCGACCCGCGCCTCCGGGTCCATGGACAGGAACAGATCGACGATCGCGTCGGAAATCTGGTCGGAGACCTTGTCGGGATGGCCTTCGGAAACCGATTCGGACGTGAAGAGGTAATTGCTGCGCATCGTGCGGAGGAGCCTTTTTCGGAGCGGGGGAATTTACGGATATAAAGATATCTTTATGTGACAGCGCCCTAGCGGGATTTGCGCCCGACTGCAATCGCGGCGGCGGCCAGGACCAGTGCGAACAGCATCGGCAGGATGTTGCCGTAACGGGCAAAGGGGGTCGGCGGGTGCGGCGGCGGCAGCCGGGCGTCGAGAAAGGCCGCACGGTGCATCGGGATCGACGCCGCGACGCGTCCGTCCGCATCGATCACGGCCGAGATTCCGGTCGGCGTGGAGCGCAGCACCGGCAGCCCTTCCTCGAGCGCCCTGAGGCGCGCCTGTGCCAGATGCTGCGGCGGTCCCCAGGCGCCGAACCAGGAATCGGCGGAAGGATTGAACAGGAAATCCGGCCGGTTCGCGCGGTCGACCACCTCGCCCGAGAAGATGATCTCGTAGCAGAGTTGGAACCCCGCCCGCCCGACGATCGGCAGGTCGAACGTGCGCGGCCCCGGGCCGGGGTCGAAATCGAGGTCGCCCGGCGCGAGCCGCGACAGGCCGACGGCGGAGAGCAGGGGCCGCATCGGCAGATATTCGCCATAAGGGACGAGATGCGCCTTGTCGTAGCGGGCGAGGAGGCGGCCGTCGCCGGCGATGGCGAAGATGCTGTTGGTCGCGCCGGTCGCCCGCCGCCCGTCCGCGGAGCGCACGGTGACGCCCCCGGCGAGCAGCAGGTCTCCGGGCGCGAGCAGCTGCGTCACCGTCTCGCGCGCCCAGGCCGCCTCCGCCTGATAGGCCGGGTGTTGCCGCTGGTCCTCCAGCGGCTCGCCGATCGCCGATTCGGGCCAGAGCAGCAGTCGCGGCTCGTTCATTCCCGCCCTCGACAGCGCCCCGAGCCGGCGGAGGACCGCCTCGGGGACTCCGGGCCGCCACCTGTCCTGCTGGCCGACATTGGGCTGCACGATCCTGAGCCGCGGCTGGCTGCCCGCCGGCTCGTTCGCGGCGGCCGGCCAGAGGAGCAGGGCCGCGGCGACGAGCGGCACGCCGAGTCCCGCGGCGCTCCTCCACCGCCGCCGCGCCGCGAGCAGCAGGGCGCCCGCGGCGAGCATCGCGACGGCGGAGAGGCCGTAGGTCCCGACATAGCGCGCCAGTCCTGCCAGTCCGGCGGCGTCGAGCAGGGCCACTCCTTCGGGATTCCAGGCGAAGCCGGTGAACAAAGTCGCGCGCAGCCACTCCGTGACGATCCAGGCCGCCGCGAACCAGAGGACGAGCGCGAGCGGGTGGCGCCGTCCGTATTTCCAGGCGATGCCGGCCGCGACCGCGGGATAGATTGCGAGGTAGAGCGACAGCAGGACGACCGCGATCCAGCCCAGCCAGGCCGGCATCGCCGCCTGATAGGTGAAGGCGGTCGCGATCCAGTTCAGCCCGAGCGTGAAATGCCCGACCCCGAACCACCATCCCCGCGCCAGCGCGCTGCGGAGCCGCGGCGCCTCCCCGATCAGCCACAGCAGAGCCGCGAACGCGGCGAGCGTCAGCGGCCACAGGTTCCAGGGCTGGAACCCGCAGGCGGCGACGGCCCCGGCGAGGAAAGCGAGGAGGAGGTGCTTCACCGGTCCGTCATTGCGAGGAGCGAAGCGACGAAGCAATCCAGTTCCGCCGGCTGGATCGGTTCCCCCCTCGACAAACTCGGGGTCGCAATGACAGAGGATCGGGATGACCCGCCGTCCTTTCCACCTCGCATTCCCCGTCCACGACCTCGCCGCCGCGCGCGCCTTCTACGGCGGCCTGCTCGGCTGCCCCGAGGGGCGCAGCTCGGAACGGTGGATCGATTTCGACTTCTTCGGCCATCAGATCGTCGCCCATCTCGATCCGGAGATGCGGCCGCCTGCGTCCCACAATCCGGTCGACGGCCACGACGTGCCGGTGCCGCATTTCGGCGCGGTGCTGGCGATGGACGAATGGCAGGCGCTGGCGGAGCGGCTGACGACGGCCGGGATCGCGTTCGCGATTCCGCCCACGGTCCGCTTCCGCGGCGAGCCTGGCGAGCAGGCGACCATGTTCTTCCGCGACCCTTCCGGAAACGCGCTCGAGCTCAAGGCGATGGCCGATCCGGCCAACCTTTTCGCGCGATAGGGGTGGAGCAGGGCGCGTCATCCGGGCGAAGGCCGGGATCCCGGCGGGTGAAGGCGCTGGCCCTTGCGCCAGGCGCTCTCCATCGACGCCGCGAGTTCTCGTCCTGAGATCCCGGGCCTTCGGGTTCCCGTCAAGGTATTACTTTGATGGGGTCCCTCCCCGGATGACGGTCGCGGCGCTCAGTCGCTGGCGCTGAGATAGCGGCCGTTGAGATAGACCAGCGGATGCACGTCCTCGCGGACGTTCACCTCCTCGACCAGGCCGATGAAGATCGAGTGGGTGCCGAACTGGTGGTGGTCGATGCGCCGGCACAGGATCGACGCCTGGGCGTCGATCAGCCGCGGCGGCAGCGCGCAATCGACGTTCCAGCCGGCGTGGAAGCGCAGCGCCCCGCGGCTGCGGTCGGCGAACATCTGCGCGATCTCCTCCTGGTCGCGGTGGAGGACGTTGACCCGGAAATGGGTGACGTCTCCCATCGGCGTGTGCAGCGAGGCGGCGCGGTTGATGCAGATGAGCAGGCTCGGCGGGTCGAGCGAGATCGACGAGACCGCGGTGGCCGTGATCCCCATCGGCGCGCCCTGGACGCAGATCGAGATCACGTTGACCGTCGACGCGACCCGCCGCATCGCCTGGCGGAATTCGTCGGTGAGCCGGGGATCGCTTCGGTCCATGCCGCCGCTGCAATGCCGGGGCGCCGCGCCCATGGCAATCTCGCCGTCGGCCTCAATGGCTAAGTCACTGAAAAACCGGCGAAGCGCCGGGAGCCCTTGTCCGGTTTTTGTGGATAAAAGCGCGCCGTTCGGTTAGTCGATTCGGGAGGGGAGGGGGAAGTTGCTGGATTTCCTGATGGCGCCGGGCAATCTGCCGTTCGCGGTGGCGCTCGTGCTGATGCTGATGATCGGCGCGGTCGAGGCCGTCGGGCTCGGGGTGGGCGCCGCCGGAATCGACGCGGATGCCGACGCCCATGGCGATGCCGGCGACCTGCTCGCCTGGCTCGGCGTCGGCCGCATCCCTCTGCTCATGGTCATCGTCGTTTTGCTCGCTTTGTTCGGCCTGATCGGAATCACCCTCCAGCAGGTCGCGGCGGCACTGCTCGGCGCGCCGCTCTCGCCGTGGATCGCGGCGCCGGCCGCCTTCGTCGCCGCGCTGCCGCTGACCGGCTTCTGCGCCCGCGGCCTCGCGCGCGTCCTGCCCGGCGACGAGACCAGCGCGATCTCTTTGGACGACCTCGTCGGCCGCCGCGCGACCGTCGTCGTCGGCACCGCGCGGCACGGCAGCCCGGCGCGCGCCGGCGTCCGCGACCGCCACGGCCTCACCCATTATGTCATGGTCGAGCCGACCGACGAACGGCAGAGCGTCGCCGAGGGCGGCACCGTCCTGCTCGTCCGCCGCGAAGGTGACATCTTCATCGGGCTCGCCGACAGCGAGCCCTTGTTTTCCGGCGCGGCCGAGCGGCCGGCGCTGACCCGCTAGAGGAGAGAAGAAGAGATGATGATCCAGACGGCCATCTATGCGGGCATCCTGCTCGCGGCCCTGCTGACGATCGGGCTGATCATCACCCGGCTGTACAAGCGCGCCACCAAGGAGATCGGCTTCGTCCGCACCGGCTTCGGCGGCGAGAAGGTGGTGATCAACGGCGGCGCCCTCGTGCTCCCCGTTCTCCACGAAACCATGCCGGTCAACCTCAACACGGTCCGGCTCGCGGTCGAGCGCAAGAACACCGACGCCCTGATCACGCTCGACCGTCTGCGGATCGACGTGAAGGCCGAATTCTACGTGCGGGTGCGGCCCGACGCCGAGAGCATCGCCATCGCCGCCCAGACGCTCGGCCTGAGGACGATGCAGCCCGAAAGCCTCAAGGAGCTGATCGAGGGCAAGTTCGTCGACGCGCTCCGCTCCGTCGCGGCCGGCATGACCATGAACCAGCTCCACGAGCAGCGCGCCGATTTCGTCCAGAAGGTGCAGCAGGTCTCCGCCGCCGATCTCGCGATGAACGGCCTCGAGCTCGAATCGGTCTCGCTGACGGGGCTCGACCAGACCTCGATCGAGCATTTCAACGCCAACAACGCGTTCGACGCCGAAGGTCTCACCAAGCTCACCGAGCAGATCGAGCTGCGCAAGAAAGCGCGCAACGACATCGAGCAGGAGACCCGCGTCCAGATCGAAGCCAAGAATCTCGAGGCGGCGCGCAAGAGCTTCGAGATCAGCCGCGAGACCGAATTCGCCCGGCTCGAGCAGGAGCGCGAGGTCGAGGTGCGCCGCGCCGCGCAGAGCGCCGAGGTCGCGCAGCAGCAGTCCGAGCGCCAGCGCGAGGCGGACGAAGCGCGGATCACCGCCAAGCAGCAGGTCGACGCCGCCCAGATCGAGGCCAACAAGGTCATCGAGCAGGCCAAGATCGCGCAGGTCCAGGCGGTCGAGATCGCCCGTCAGGAGCAGCAGATCGCGGTCCAGAACAAGAGCCGCGAGGAGAGCCAGGCCCGGGCCGAGGCCGACACCGCGCGGGCCGAGGCGGTCGCAGCCGAGGAGCGGGTCGGCACCGCCCGCGAGACCGAGATCGCCGAGCGCGCCAAGCGCATCGAGCTGATCGACGCGGCGCGCGAAGCCGAACGCGCCGCCATCGGCATCAAGGTCGAGGCCGAGGCCGCCAAGCAGGCCGCCGCCGATCGCGCCGAGGCCGCCCGCCTCGCCGCCCAGGGCGAGGCCGAGGCCGAGAAGCTGCGCGCCGAAGCCGCGCGCGTCCGCTTCGAGGTCGAGGCCGCGGGCCAGAGCGCGGTCAACGAGGCGGCGAACCTCTTGTCGTCGGACCAGATCGCCCTCCAGACCCGGCTCGCCTTGCTGAAGGTCCTGCCCGAAGTGATTCGCGAGGCGGCCAGGCCGCTCGAAGCGATCGATTCGATCAGGATCGTCCAGGTCGACGGCCTCACCGGCGGCGGTCGCACCGGCGGGATGCTCGGCGAGCATGTCGTCGGCAACGACGGCAATCTCGCTTCCAGCGCTGTTTCCGCCGCACTGCGCTACCGCGCCCAGGCCCCGATCGTCGACGGCCTGATGAAGGAACTGGGTTTCGACGGCTCGAGCCTCGAAAGCATCGTCGCCGGCGTCGCACCCAAGGCGGAGCCCGAGCAGCCGGCGGCGACGCTCACCGCCGTCCCCGCCGACGGCGTCCCCGTCGAAGCCCCGAAGCTGGGCTGAGCCTGAAGCCCCCCCTCCCCTTGAGGGGGAGGGGTTGGGGGAGGGGTGGAGTCTCCGGAGGAGGCGTGCCCAAATGACGAGTCCACCCCCCACCCCGGCCATGGGCCGTTACTAAGGCTGCTTTCGGGGGAAGCAGCCAGCGGCCCATCCCCTCAAGGGGAGGGAGTCACCGCCGCTCCGCATATCCCGCCAGCGCCTCGCAGGCCCACCGCGCCCCGGTCAGCGCGCCGATGTCGGAGACGTCGAGCGACGGGTCGAGCTCGGTGAGGTCGATCAGCCGCACCTTCGGCTCGCGTGCCAGCACCCGGGTCGCCTCGAGGAACCACGCCGCCGGCATTCCGCCCGGCCGCGCGCCCGGCGCCGCCGGCATCTGGGCGCGGTCGATGACGTCGATGTCGCAATCGACCAGGATCGCCTCGACATGCGCGAGCCCGCGCAACGCGTCCTCGACGATCGCGTAGACGCCGTCCTCCACGACCTCCGAAATGGTGAACGAGCGCGCCCCCGCCGCGAGCGCATCCTCGTGCATCTTCAGCGTATTGGCGAACGGCGCGAGGCCGATCTGGATGATGTTGCGTCCGGGCAGGCCGTCCTCGAGCAGGCAGCGCACCGGATTGCCGTTCATCGGCCCGTCCTTCGTGTCGCGCATGTCGAAATGCGCGTCGAGGGTCACCAGCCCGACGCGTTCGAGCGGCAGGGACAGGCCGTGCGCCGCGGGCCGGGTCACGGCATTGTTGCCGCCGATCAGGAGCGTGAGCGCGCGGCTCGCCGTCGCCGCGGCGACCGCCTCGCGGATCGCGCCGAAGCCGGCGGCGGGCGAAAGGCCCTGCACGGGCACGTCGCCGCAATCGCGGATGCGCAGGCAATCGAGGTCGATCCCGGTCTCGAGGTCGTAGGTGCTGAACCGTTTGAGCGCCCGCCGCACCGCCGCCGGCGCGAGGTCGCAGCGGCCGGGCGTCACCGAACCGGCCTCCATCGGCGCGCCGAGCAGGGCGACCTCGCCTTCGCCACCGAGCAGATCCGCGATCGAGCGCCACGCCATGTTTTGCCCATAGCCGCGGCAGCGCCTAGAAAGCGAGGCCATGTGGGACCTGATGCTCGTCGACTGCAACGTCGCCACCATGGACCCGGCCGTGCCCGGGCCGTTCGGGGCGATCGAGAATGCGGCGGTCGGCGTCGTCGACGGCCGGATCGTCGCGGTCGGCCGGCGCTCGGAAGTCGCGGGCTACAGGGCGCATGTCGTCCACGCCCTCGGCGGCGCGTGGGTGACCCCCGGCCTGATCGACTGCCACACCCATCTGGTCTTCGGCGGCAACCGCGCGCACGAGTTCGAGCAGCGCCTCGAGGGCGCGACCTACGAGGAGATCGCCCGGGCCGGCGGCGGCATCGCCTCGTCGGTGCGGGCGACCCGCGCCGCGTCTCTGGACGAGCTGGTCGAGCAGGCGAGGCCGCGGCTGCGCGCGCTGATCCGAGGCGGGGTCACCACCGTCGAGATCAAATCGGGCTACGGGCTCGACGTCGAAACCGAGCTCAGGATGATCGCGGCGGCCAAGGCGCTCGGCGAGAGCGAGAAGGCGCGGGTGATCCCGACCTTGCTCGCGCTCCATGCCTTGCCGCCGGAGCTCGGCCGCCGCGACTATCTCGATCTCGTCGTCGGCGAGCTCGTGCCGCGCGCCGCCGCGCTCGGCGTCGGCGCGGTCGACGCTTATTGCGAGGGGATCGGCTTCACCCCGGTCGAAGTGCGCCGCCTGTTCGACGCCGCCCGCGAGCACGATCTCCCGGTCCGCCTCCACGCCGAGCAGCTCAGCGACACCGGCGGCGCGAAGCTCGCGGCCGAATATCGCGCCCTCTCCGCCGATCATCTCGAGCATGCGGACGAAGCGGCGGTCGTCGCGATGGCCGAAGGCGGCACGGTCGCGGTCCTCCTTCCCGGGGCCTTCTATGCGCTGCGCGAGACCAGGAAGCCGCCGGTCGACCTCCTGCGCCGCCACTTTGTTCCCATGGCGGTGGCGACCGACTGCAATCCGGGCACCTCGCCGGTCCTCTCGCCGACCCTCATGCTGAGCATGGCCTGCACCCTGTTCGGCCTGACGCCCGAGGAGGCGCTCGCCGGAATGACCGTCCATGCCGCAAGGGCGCTCGGGCTGGCGGCGGAGACCGGCACCGTCACCGTCGGCAAGGCGGCGGACCTTTGCGTCTGGCGGGTCGCCCGGCCGGCCGAGCTCGCTTACTGGATCGGCCATCCGGGGCCCGAGCGGCGGATCGTGGCGGGGGTCGAGGGGTGACTCCCGTCATTGCGAGCGAAGCGAAGCAATCCAGTGCGGCCTGCGGTGCACAACTGGATTGCTTCGTCGCTTCGCTCCTCGCAATGACGGCGCCATGAACCGCCGCGACAACAGCCGCTCGATCCGCGCCCGCACGGGCCCGGAGATCGTCGCCAGGAGCTGGGCGACCGAGGCGGCCGTGCGGATGCTCCAGAACAATCTCGACGCGCGAGTCGCCGAGGCGCCGGAGGAGCTCGTCGTCTACGGCGGCATCGGCCGCGCGGCGCGCGACTGGGCGAGCTTCGACGCGATCGTCGCGACGCTCGAGCGGCTCGAGGCGGACGAGACCCTGCTCGTCCAGTCGGGCAAGCCGGTCGGCGTCTTCCGCACCCATGAAGACGCGCCGCGGGTGCTCATCGCCAATTCGAACCTGGTGCCGAAATGGGCGACCTGGGAGCATTTCCACGAACTGGATCGCAAGGGGCTGATCATGTACGGCCAGATGACGGCCGGTTCGTGGATCTATATCGGCACTCAGGGCATCGTTCAGGGCACTTACGAAACTTTCGTCGAGATGGGCCGCCGGCATTATGGCGGCGACCTTGCCGGCCGCTGGATCCTGACAGCGGGGCTAGGCGGAATGGGCGGCGCGCAGCCGCTCGCCGCGGTGATGGCCGGCGCCCATTGCCTCGCCATCGAGTGCCAGCCGAGCCGCATCGAAAAACGCTTGGAAACCAGATACTTAGACCAAGCGACGGGCGATCTCGACGAAGCCCTGAATCTGCTTTCCGCGGCAACTTCGCCAACATCCGTCGGCCTGCTCGGCAACGCCGCCGAGATCCTGCCCGAATTGGTGCGGCGCGGCATCCGCCCCGACGCGGTCACCGACCAGACCTCGGCGCACGACCCGGTCAACGGCTATCTGCCGATCGGCTGGACGGTCGAGGAATGGATCGAGAAACGCGAGCGCGACCCGAGTGCGGTCGAGGAAGCCGCGCGCAAGTCGATGGCCGTCCACGTCGAGGCGATGCTCGCCTTCCGCGCGATGGGCGTCCCGACCTTCGACTATGGCAACAACATCCGCCAGGTCGCGAAGGACGAGGGCGTCGTCCACGCCTTCGATTTCCCCGGCTTCGTCCCGGCCTATGTGCGGCCCCTATTCTGCCGCGGCATCGGGCCGTTCCGCTGGTGCGCGCTGTCGGGCGACCCGGAGGACATCTACAGGACCGACGCCAAGGTGAAGGCGCTCATCCCCGACGATCCGCACCTCCACCGCTGGCTCGACATGGCGCGGGAGCGGATCGCGTTCCAGGGGCTGCCCGCGCGCATCTGCTGGGTCGGCCTCGGCCAGCGCCACCGGCTCGGTCTCGCCTTCAACGAGATGGTCGCGTCGGGGGAATTGAAGGCGCCGATCGTGATCGGCCGCGACCATCTCGATTCGGGCTCCGTCGCCTCGCCCAATCGCGAGACCGAGGCGATGAGGGACGGATCGGATGCGATCTCCGACTGGCCGCTGCTCAATGCTTTGCTCAACACCGCCTCGGGCGCCACCTGGGTCTCGCTGCATCATGGCGGCGGCGTCGGCATGGGCTATTCGCAGCATGCCGGCATGGTGATCGTCGCCGACGGCACCGAAGCGGCGGCGCGGAGGCTGGAGCGCGTGCTGTGGAACGACCCGGGCACCGGCGTCATGCGCCACGCCGACGCCGGCTATGAGGAGGCGATCGCATGCGCCCGCGAGCAGGGTCTCGACCTGCCGATGGTGCAGCGGACGACGGCGTGACGGGCGTCACGTCCGGTCCGGCCGCGAAGGAATAAGCCTTTCTCCCTCAAGCGAAGCGCTGAGGGAGGCACGAGATGGTCGACGACATTCCGTTTCTGGTCGAGCCGAACGACGCCGAGGACGGTCTCGTCGATTTCAAGAAGCTGGTCGAAAACCGGGCGCCCGCTCCGGAGGCCGCGGGGACGACCTTCCGCCGCGCCTCGAGCCGCCGGGCCGGAATGATGGTAACCACGGATGGAGCCGAAGAGGTCCTCGAAGTCGCCATCGGAAAAGCGGATTTCCTGCCTTCCGTGTTCCTCGAATCCGGCGCGGCCGCAGCCCGCGCGGTCGGCAGGCTGGTGATCAGGCAAGGGATCGATTATCGCGGGACGGCGCAGCCCGGCGGCTGGATGGGAACGGGTTTCCTCGTCGCGCCAGGTCTGCTCCTGACCAACCATCACGTCCTGAACTCGCTCGAGGTGGCGCGATCGGCGACGTTCCAGCTCAATTACCGCAACCGCCTCGACGGAAGCGCCGACACCGCCGAGGAATTCCCGCTCCAGCCCGACCGCCTGTTCGTCACCAGCCCCGTCGCGGGAGGGCTCGATTACACATTCGTCGCCATCGATCCGGCAGTGACGGAGAAATATGGCTTCATCCCGGTCGACCGCCGCGCCTATGTCGTCGCCCCGCCGGCCCCGGGCAACATCATCCAGCATCCCGACGGCCGCTACCAGGAAGTGGTCATCCACGACAATCCCGTGCTTCGCGACACCGGCATTCTGCTCCATTATCTGACCGACACGGAGCCGGGCAGCTCCGGCGGCCCCGTGTTCGACAACCGCTGGCGCCTGATCGCACTTCATCACGCGGCGAAGCGCAATCTGGACAATCTGAGCGCGCCCGGCCGCCCCCCGTCCACCTATCTCAACGAAGGCATCAAGCTCTCGGCCATCGCATCCGATCTCGAATCGCGCCGGGCGACGGGCGGCGGCGGCCAGGCGGAGAGGCTGCTGCGCGCGTTCGGCGGGATCAATTCCGCAACCGGCTATTTCGGAACGCTCGGCCGGCAGAGCAGCGAGGTCGGCGTGGAAGCGCTGGTCGACAAATATCGGGGCACCGACCAGGACGTGGACATCGGCTCCTGGAACATCGAGTGGTTTTCGAACCGCTACGAAAACAAGCTGGATCGGGTGGCGTCCGTCATCGCCGATTTCAACCTCGACATCTGGGCGCTGATCGAATCGTCGCCGGAGGCCGCCGAGAAACTGGTCGATCGGCTGGACCAGGAATACGGCCTGAAATTCGACGTTGCCCATTCCGAGCCCGGGGCAGGCACGGAAAAGCAATCTACCAGCATGATCTGGAACACGTCGACGATCAGGCGGCTGGAGGCGGACTGGGACGACGAGATCAAGACGTGGCTCAACGTGCGCAGCCAGAACTTCTCCGACGACATGCTGGAGGCCGTCCACGGCAAGGTCTTCGACCGCTATCCCGGACTGTTCCGTTTTCAGGCGGTCGATACCGAATTCGACTTCTTCACCGTGCCGCTCCACCTCAAGGCAATGGATGAAGGCGCGCTACGCCGGGAGATGGCGAGCAAGATCCTCGCCGCGGCGGTGGCCCGGATGGTCGACAAGGGCGCCGACAGGGACTGGATCCTGGTCGGCGACCTCAACGCCGAAATCGCGTCGACCAATTTCGCTCCGCTCGGCAAGCACGGCCTCGTCGCCCTCAGCGCGGAGGATGAGGGGAACCAGTCGTTCACCTATCTCAAGGCGCCCTACAAATCGATGATCGACCATGTCTACGTCTCGCCGACGCTGGCCGCTCGCCATGGACCGGATTCCTTCTTCGTGGTTGCCGCGGACAAGGCCTATCCGGGTTACATCAAGGAGATTTCCGACCATCGGCCGATCGTCACCCGCCTCAGCTTGGGAAAAGCCGAGGAACTCGAACCCGCCGACCTGCCGGAGAGCCTGAGCAAGGCTCTCCGGGAGCTGGATCCGACGTGGCCGTTCGCGCATCGACCTGCCTGACAGAGGCTCGACCCGTCTGACTTCGGGAACTAAGGGTCGGCCCGATGACGATGGTGGGCCTCAATCCAGGCGCGGTCGGTCTTGCCGGGTTGCGGGCCATCTGGGACGGCGCG
This sequence comes from Allosphingosinicella sp., assembly GCA_035628635.1. Lineage (GTDB taxonomy): Bacteria > Pseudomonadota > Alphaproteobacteria > Sphingomonadales > Sphingomonadaceae > Allosphingosinicella. The sequence continues at coordinate 64,521 of DASPJJ010000023.1, read as the reverse complement.
CCGGTCCAGCTCGACGACCGGGCGTGGAGCGCGATCGAGCAATCGGCCGGATGCGTCGACAGGATCCTCGCCAGTGGCCGCACCGTCTACGGCGTGAATACCGGCTTCGGCCTGCTCGCCCAGACCCGCATCCCAGACGGCCGGCTGCTCGATCTGCAGCGCAACCTGATCCTCTCGCACAGCTGCGGGATCGGCGACGCGCTCGAGCCGCGGGTGGTGCGGCTGGCGATGGCGCTGAAGGCGATCGGCCTCGCCCGCGGCCATTCGGGGGTGCGGCGGATCGTGGTCGAACGGCTGCTCGCCCTGCTCGACGCCGACGCGCTGCCCGTGATTCCCTCGCAGGGGTCGGTTGGCGCCTCGGGCGACCTCGCGCCGCTGGCCCATCTCGCGGCGGCCTTGATCGGCGTCGGAGAGGTTGCGTTCGGGGGGGAGGTTCTTCCCGCTGCGGACGCGCTGCAGCGTCTCGGCCTCGAGCCGTTGACCCTCGGCCCGAAGGAGGGGCTCGCGCTGATCAACGGCACCCAGGTTTCCACCGCCCTCGCGCTGGACGCTCTGTTCGCTGCCGAGCGGGTTTTCGGCTCCGCCCTGGTCGCCGGCGCGCTCTCGACCGACGCGCTGAAGGGCAGCGCCGTCGCCTTCGATCCGCGCATCCACGAAGCGCGGGGACAGCCGGGTCAGATCGCGGTCGCCCGCATCCTCGCCGGCCTGATCGAGGGGAGCGGCATCCTCGCCTCCCACAGCGGCTGCTCGCGCGTGCAGGACCCTTACAGCTTCCGCTGCCAGCCGCAGGTGATGGGCGCGGCTTTGGACCTCCTCCGCGGCGTCACGCGGACGCTGGAAATCGAAGCCAATGCCGCCACGGACAATCCACTGCTGTTCGGCGACGTCGCGCTTTCGGGCGGCAATTTCCACGCCGAGCCGGTCGCCTTCGCGGCGGACATAATCGGCATCGCGCTGTGCGAGGTGGCCTCGGTCTCCGAGCGGCGCACCGCCGTCCTGGTCGATCCGAAGATGAGCGGCCTGCCGCCCTTCCTGGTCGAGGACAGCGGCGTCAATTCGGGCTTCATGATCGCGCAGGTGACCGCCGCCGCTCTGGTCAGCGAGAATAAGAGCCTCGCGCATCCGGCGAGCGTCGACACCATCCCGACCTCGGCGGGACAGGAGGACCACGTCTCGATGGCGACGCATGCCGCCGTGAAGGCGCGCCGGATCGTCGGCAATGCCGCCGGCGCGGTCGGAATCGAGCTGCTCGCCGCGGCGCAGGGGATCGATTTCCACGCGCCGCTCGGGACGTCCCCTGCGCTTGCGCGGGTCCACGAGGCGATCCGCGGCGCAGTCCCCTTTTATGCCTGCGACCGCTATCTGGCCGACGACCTCGCCTGGGCCAAGGCGGCGGTGCTCGAGGGAAGTCTCGCCGACGCGGTTCAGGGGGAGCTCTTCTAGCTCCCCCGTCGCCGCCGCGAGCGCTACATCATGCCGTAAATCATGCCGCCGAAGATGATCCGCCAGGCGATCTGCTGGAGGACGAGGAACAGGACCACCCAAATACCGACAGCAGCGGCGGCATAAGCGCCGGCGCGCTCCGCAGGCACCTTCATCAGGATCGGCAGGCCCAGCCAGAGCAGGTAGCCGCCGTAACCGACGCCCGCCACCAGCCAAAGCCACCACAGGCTCGGCAGGATCAGGATTAGCCCGGCCACCCAGAAGGCGGTGCCGGAATAGACGGCCAGCTTCATCGCCTGACGGCCGTTCTTCGTGCCGCCCATGCTCGGTGCCAGCAGGTCGATCGCCAGGCCGAGCAGCAGCACCGTGCCGAGGCTGAGGCCGTAGAGAGCGATGAGGACCTTGATCAGGAAGCCCATCGCGGCGCCGAGGAAGGCGCCGAGCGGGGTCAGGAACAGGCCGATCAGCATCGCCAGCGGGGCGATCGCGGCGAGGATCAGCGCATAGCCGGTGATCAGCCCACCGGTGGTCGTCGGCTCCCCGTCGATCCGGCGCCATTCCGCACCCGGCTGGAGCAGTATGTTGCGCGCCCGTTCGACAAGGCCGACATGGCCGCCGCCGTGCATGGGCGGAGGTGGAGGAGTGGGAGAAGATGACCGAGTCGCGGGGTCGGGGCCGCCGGTGCCCGGAGTTTCAGGTGTGTCTTGCATGTGCCCCTCCCTGTTAGAAGAGGGGACAGTGAAGCACGTTCGTAACGCAACCACAACATCGACCGGAAGCGGACGCTACGTCTCCCGCGCTCCGTCAGACCGCAGGCGGCCCCGACTCCGGTCGCGCCGCGGGCAAGCGCTCGCGGATGTCACCCAGCCGGTCGTGGATCTTGAACATCACCATCCAGAGCTCGCAGGTGAAGCGCCAGAACAAGGTGCCGACGACGAGGACGACGACAGACATTAGCAGGCCGAGAAGCACAGCCTCGCCGCCCCCGTACCTGCCGGCATTGAGGGAGCCGAGGAGGGCGACCAGAGCCCAGAGGGCGATACCGACAAGGCCGATATAATAGACGATCTTGATGAGCGCGGCCCCCATCAGATGCTCGAAATCGAGGAGCCGCGCGAAAAATGCCTGCGCTCCGCCTCCCGCCTGCGGTCCGTTAGTCATTTCAAAATCCCCCTTGCCTGTGTCAGCCGTCGCGGCCACGCCCGATGCGGGCGCTCTGCGCCGGCTCGCCGTTCCCTGCCGATGCCGCACGGCACGCCATTTCAAGCACGTCCGAAATCGGAGCACAACCGCCCGGGCGCGGAGGAGATTCCGGCCGGGAATTGGAGGAGGTTCAGCGATTGGCAATCATTCGAGGACGATAAGGGCGCCATGCGCCACGTTCCGCTCCTCGCCCCCCTCCTGCTGCTCGGCGGATGCGTCGTCCAGCAGGCCGCCCAGACCGCAGTCGACGTCGTCTCGCTTCCGGTGAAGGCCGCGAGCGCGGGAGTCGATGCCGTGACCACGTCGCAAGCGGAGGCCGACCGCCGCCGCGGCCGTCAGATCCGCGACGAGGAGCGTCGGCTCGGCCGCGAGGCCCGCCTGCGCGAGCGCGAGGAGCGCCGCGCCGCCGAGCGCCGGGACGACCGCGACTAGGCTTCAGCGGCTTTCGCGCAGGTCGGCCATAAAGTCCCGGATCCGGCGCGCATTGGCGCCGACGTCGCTGACTCCGACCCGGCTCATCGAGCGCATGTCGACCATCGATCCGCCGCCCTCCGAGAGCGGGCGGACGCGGACGATGACATTGTCCTTGAAGCGGAAGAAGCGGCTGGTCGCGACCGCCTCCAATATGCCCTGGCTGGTGTCGATCGTGACGACATCCCAGCCGCGATCGCGGGCAAGCCGCTCGGCCCGGCCGACGGTCTCGGCGACCGTCCAGGGGACCCGCAAGGTGGCGAGGTCGCGATAGACTTCGCGGTGATAGGCCATCCAGCGCTCGCGCGGGGTGAGGGCGGCGAGATCCGGCCGGCGATCGGAGGGAACGCTGGCGAGATTGTCGTCGCGCACCCGCAGCCGGTAATAGCGCGGATAGTCGTCGAGATTGGTGGTGACGTCGTGGATCGGCGGCACTGAATAAGCGGTCCGGTAGAGGCCGTAGAGATAGAAGCAGAAAGCCAAAGCGACGAGCAACGCGATCAGGTTGACGACGCCGAGGCGGCCGCCGCCCCGCCGCCTGAGGAGGATCGCGACCAGCGCCAGGAGCCCGCCCGCGGCGGCGGCGAAGAAGCAATAGCGAAGCGCCTTGAGCCCGGCGCGGAAGTGCCACCATTCATGGCCGCTCCCAAAAGCGGCGATAAACGCGCCGAGCGCGCCGCCGATGCTGAGGATCGCCGCGAGGACGGTCAGCCTCTTCGCCCAACGCCTCCACTTGCGTGCTTCCGCCATGGTCCGACTCCCGTCGTTCGGAGACGCGCCCTTTTGCGCCCGCGGCCGCGGCGCGGCAAGAGCGTGACTAGCGCGCGCAGATCTCGCGGAGAGTGGCGCGGAGCCAGCGATGGGCGGGGTCCGCCTCCTGCCGCGGATGCCAGAGCATCGCGACCGTCAGCTCGGGCATGGCGAACGGGAGGTCGAAGCCGTGCATGCCTTCGCGCAGTCGTGCCGTGTGGCGCTCCGGAACGGTCGCGACGAGATCGGTCTCTCGTGCGAGCGCGAGAGCGGTCGCGAAACCGCCGACGATGATCGCGACGTCGCGCTCCAGGCCCAGCGCGCGCAACGGCTCGTCGACCGGACCGCGCGCCTCGCCCCGGCGGGACACGGCGACGTGCCGCCCGCCGGCATAGCGGGCTGCAGTGACGTCGCTCCGGGACAGATCGTGCCCACTGCGCACCGCGCCGATGAACCGGTCGCGGAACAGCGCCTGCGTGCGCAACTCAGGGCTCGTCGTCCTGCCGACCACGCCGGTCTCGAGGTCGACGCTGCCTTCGCGCAAAGCGGTGCCGTCCTTGTCGGTCTTCGGCGCGAAGCGAAGCCGTACCCCGGGCGCGTCCGCGGCGAGGCGGGCGATGAGAGCCGGCCCGAAATTCTCGACGAAACCCTCGCTGGTCCTCAGCGTGAACGTGCGGACGAGAGCGGCGAGGTTCGGCAGTTCGGCCGGTGTCAGCATCGCCTCCGCCCGGCGCACCACCTCGCCGACCTGCTCGCGAAGCGCGATCGCGCGTGGCGTCGGGACCAGCCCGCGCCCGGCGCGCACCAGCAGCGGGTCGCCCGTCGTGGCGCGCAGCCGCGCGAGCGCCCGGCTCATCGCCGACGGGCTGAGCCGCAATCGCCGCGCCGCGCGCGCGACGCTGCCTTCGTCGAGCAGCACGTCGAGGGTGGCGAGGAGGTTGAGATCGGGTCGTCCCATCCTTCCCGAGTAACAGATATATGGCGTATCATGCACGAATAAGATGCAATCGGTGCGTCTTTCGCCATTTATGGCGCGCAGCTACGCATCTCGGCATGGATACCGCGCATCACAGACCGGGCCGCTGGCTCCTTCCCGCCCTCTCGATGACGACGCTCCTGCCGTCGCTCGACACGAGCATCGCCAACGTCGCACTGCCGACGCTGGCGGAGACCTGGAGCGCGTCTTTCAGTCAGGTCCGGTGGGTCGTCCTCGCCTATCTCATCGTGCTCACCGGGCTGATCGTCGGCGCAGGCCGCCTGGGCGACAGGCTGGGCCGCCGGCGGGTGCTGATCGCAGGCATCGTCCTGTTCACCGGTGCGTCGCTGCTCAGCGGCCTGGCGCCAAGTTTACCGTTCCTGATCGCCGGCCGCGCGTTGCAGGGTGCAGGCGCGGCCACGATGATCGCACTGAGCATGGCTCTCACCATGGAGACCGTTTCAGCGGGTAAGGTCGGGCGGGCGCTGGGGCTTCTCGGCTCCGTGTCCGCAGTCGGGACCACGCTCGGGCCTTCGCTCGGCGGCTTACTCATTGCCGGCTTGGGCTGGCGCGCAATCTTCCTTGTCACCGTCCCCCTCGGCGCCGCGACCCTCCTGCTCGTGGTGCGCGCCATCCCGACCGACCCTGTTGAACCGAGAGGCGGCCGCTCGAACCGAGGCCCCGCGCCCTTGCTGCCCACGCTGATCGGGGACCGGAGGCTCGCCGCCAGCCTGGCGATGAGCACGATCGTCGCCACCGTGATGATGGCGACCCTGATCGTCGGGCCCTTCTACCTTTCGCAGGCCCTGGGCCTCGGCGCAGCGCAGGTCGGCCTTGCAATGTCGGCCGGTCCGTTCGCGGCCGCGCTGGCCGGCGTGCCGGCCGGACGCCTCGTCGACCGTTTCGGGGCGCACCGCGCGACCTCGCTCGGCCTCGCCGGAATGACCGCGGGGCTGCTCGCCCTGGCGGCGGTGCCGCAGAGTTTCGGCATTGCCGGCTACGTCGGCGCGATCATGGTGGTGACCGTGCATTACGCCTTGTTCCAGACGGCCAATAACAGCAGCGTGATGAACACCGCGCCGTCCGAAAGCCGCGGCCTGGCGTCGGGCTTGCTCAGCCTGTCGCGCAATCTGGGACTGATCGCCGGCGCCTCAGCCATGGGCGCGATCTTCGCCTTCGCCTCTTCCAGCTCCGGCGTCGCCGCAGGCATGCGTGCGACCTTCACCGTCGCGGCAATCCTCGTCCTGGTCGCGCTCGCGGCCGCGGTGCTTCAGCGAGGCACTCGGACCATGTTGACCGGGCGCGCCCCATCGTGGCAATCGGGAGCGGCCTAAGCGGGTGTAGCTCAATGGCAGAGCAGAAGCTTCCCAAGCTTACGACGAGGGTTCGATTCCCTTCACCCGCTCCACGCCCTCGGGCTTCGATCAGCTGAGGCTCGCCTTCAGCTCGTCGAGTATCCGAAGCGAGGCGCAGACGTCGTCGAACATCAGCCGCACCCTTTCCTCGCCCGCGCGCGAACGGAACATGCTCCCCGGCTCGAAGCGGTTCTTGCCGGTGATCGCGACCAGCACGTCCTCGGGTCCGATATAAGCGAAGATCCGCCCGCTTTCGCGCAGCCGCAGCAGGAGTGCGCGCAGGGTCAGCGACCCGAACAGCATCGTCGCCTCGTGGGGCTGGGTCGCATAGAGCTCGAACTTCTTCTCGAAATCGGGCGCGTTCTCGATCGTCACGCGCACGAAGCCGCCCGAGGGCTTGAAGAAATTGAACAGGCCGCGATCGGGCACGGCGACGACCGCCCCGCTTTGCGTGCGGCGGCGCTGGAAGGCGTAGACCTGGCCGCTGAAAACCTGCGTGCGGTGCTTGCCGCTGCCGCGGGACAAAGTCGCCTCGTAGAAGGCGAACCTGCGGGCATCGCCATCCTCGCCGTAGAAGAGGTCGGTGAAGACCGCGCTCGACAGCCAGCTGCCGAACAGGGGCGCGCGCGCCTCCGCCAGCACCGGCGGGTCGAAGCCGGAGGGCATGTAGGTCATGCCGCCCTGAGCGGCGAGCGCTGCGAGCGCCGGGTGCTTGATCCCCTCGCTGGCGGCGGCGAGCGGGCTCCATGCCAAGATGAAAGCTCCGATCAGCACGACCATGAAGAGGATGCTGCCGACGGTGCCGCCGAGCGCGTCCCCGGCGAGGAGTCCGGTAACGATCGCCGCGCCGCTTCCGGCCAGCAAGACCAGCCAGAAACGGCGGACGGCGCGCCGTCGGGTCGTCTCGATGGTTGCGATCTGCTCGCGGACCGGGCCATGAGTACACAACGTCGTGAACGCGTCGGCGGTGAGCTCGGCCATCATTTCCCCCTGTCCAGTGGCGGCGCAAAGTGGCGCGGTCCGGCGCTCCTGTCCAGAATCGTTCAAGCTCCAGCAAGCCGCCGCGCGCTAGGGCGCGGGCATCAATTCACGAGGAGCAAGTCCATGAAGAAGTTCGTGTTTTTGGGAGCCGCGGCGGCAGCATTGCTCGCCGCTCCTGCGGCCGCCCAGCCGCCGCGCGACGGCGGCCGGGTCATCGACCGCGCCCAGGTCGAGAGCCGCGTCCAGGCGCTGTTCGCCCGGGTCGACGCGAATCGCGACGGCTTCGTCACCCAGGCAGAAGCCGAGGCGGCGCGCGCCGCGGTCCGCGCCCAGCGCCAGGAGCGTCGCGGCGAGCGCCGCCAGGCGCTGTTCGCCCGTCTCGACCGCGACGGCAACGGCGTCCTCAGCCGCGCCGAGTTCGAGGCGCCGCGCGGCCCCCGCGCCGAAGGCGAGCGTGGCGAGCGTCGCGCGCAACGCTTCCAGCGCCGCGGCCCGGGCTTCGCCCGCGGCCAGCGCGGCGGCATGCGCGCAGGCTTCGGCGCCCAGGGTCTGGCCCGCATGGATGCCGACCGCGACGGGCGCGTCTCGCTGGCCGAGGCGACGCGCTTCCGGATCGAGCGCTTCGAGCGCCTCGACGCCAATGACGACGGGCGCATCAGCCGCGAGGAGGTCCAGGCGGTCCGTGCCGAGCGCCGCGCCCGCTGATCGGTCCTCAATCGCCGACGAAATGGAGCCGGGGCCGCGAGGTCCCGGCTCCTCTCGTTTCTAGAGCCCGCCGCGCACCGGATCGTGCCCCATCGCCTCGAGCCGCGCGAGCAGATCCGCCTCGCAGCCGTCGAGCGCCGCCTCGTCGGCGCTGCGGATCACGAAATTCGCCCCGTATCGGCCGTCCCGGAAGAAGGGATAGGAGCCGATCTGGCAGCCATGGTGCGCGCGCTCGGTGGCGAGCAGCATCTCGGCGACCTCGCTCTCCGGCACCCTGCAGCCGATCGTCCGCGACAGCAAAGGCCGGCCGCCCTCGAGCCGATTGCTAAGACCCTCGAGCATCGAGGCGGCGATGTGCGGCACGCCGGCGAGGATGAAGATGTTGCCGGCGCGGATCCCCGGCGCGCCCGAGGTCGGGTTCTCGATCAGCTCGGCCCCCTGCGGCACCCGCGCCATCCGCAGCCGCGCCGCGGTGAGCCCGCCGCGCTCCCCGTAATAAGCTTCGAGCGCGGCGTGCGCCTCCGGATGGACCACGACCGGGACGCCGAGCGCCTCGGCGATCGCATCGACGGTGATGTCGTCGTGGGTCGGGCCGATGCCCCCGGTGGTGAAGAGATAGTCGTAGCTCCCGCGCAGCGCGTTGACTGCGGCGACGATCGCGGCGGTGTCGTCGGCGACGATCCGCACTTCGGCGAGGCGTATGCCCTGCAGGTTCAGCCACACCGCGATCGGCGAGACGTTCCGGTCCTGGATGCGGCCGGAGAGGATCTCGTCGCCGATGATCAGCAGCCCCGCCGTCCAGATCCGCTCGCTCGCCATCGCGAAGCGCATAGCGGCGGCGCCCCTCAAGCGATAGACCCGCGCGATGAGCATGGACATGGCGCACGAAGACGAGCTGGAAACGTGGCGGAGCGGCAGCCGCACCGGCGTGGGCGGCGTCGTCCCGCAAGCGCCTGCGATCGTGCTCCACATGCCCAAATATCCGCACAATGTCGGCCAGATCGTGCGGCTCGCCAGCGCCTATGGGATCGGGCAGGTCTGGTACAGCGGCGATCGAATCCGCCAGGCCATCGGCATCAGGCTGCCGCGAGAGGAGCGGATGCGGCGGTACGAGGATGTGCTGCTGGTCAACCATGCCGATCCGCTGGCTCGGCTGTGCCAGGTTCTGCCCGGTGCGCGGCCGGTCGCGGTCGAGCTGCGTCCCAATTCGGAGAGCCTGGTCGAATTCGTCCATCCGGACGCCCTCCCGCCCGAAGACCGCCAGCACGGTCCGCCAATCTATGTCTTCGGTCCTGAGGACGGCTCGCTTCCCGGGCCGGTGGTGAAGAGGTGCCACCGCTTCGTCGTCATTCCCTCCTATGAGTGCCTGAACCTTGCCGCCTCGGTGGCGACGATCCTCTACGACCGGATGGCGAAGATGCCCGTCGGTGCCCGCCCCGCCGTCCGCGAACGGGGATTGGCGGCGAGGGGCGCGGCCCAGCCCTGACCGGGTCGCCAAGCGACGTCTCTCCCGCTATTCGGGTCCGGTTGGAGAGGGCTCATGATCGATTTCGCCGCCGGTGCCCTGCTGCTGGCCGCACCCGTGCCCGCCGTTGTTGCGGCGCCCGGCGTCCGTGGCGAGCCGCTGATCTGCGCGAGCGGAGGCGCGCAGGCCGCCGCTACGATGGACATTCCGGCCGGCACGAGCCGCATTTCCGGGCTCGCGCGGCGGAGCTCTTCGTCCAGTGCGAGGTCGACGATTTCGTGATCGAGGGTTTGTCGTTCAGCTGAGAACAGGCCTCCTCTCGCCAAGGCCTCCGCTCGCGACTATATTCGGCTGATGTTCGAGACCATCGAGCGCGATCGCGCGATCATCGGCCGCGCCGGCGGTATCAAGTTGCACGGCCCTGAAGGCTTCGAAGGCATGCGCCGCGCCGGGCGTGCCGCCGCCGAAATCCTCGACGCGCTCGTCCCGCACGTCGTGGCCGGGGTGACCACCCAGGAGCTCGACGACATCGTCTACGCAGAGATGCGGGCCCGCGGCGCCGTCCCGGCCACGTTGGGCTATCGCGGCTATACGAAAAGCTGCTGCACCTCGATCAACCATGTCGTCTGCCACGGAATTCCCGGCGATCGCGCGCTGAGGGATGGGGACATCGTCAATATCGACGTCACCCCGATTCTGGACGGCTGGCACGGCGATACGAGCCGGATGTACCTCGTCGGGGACATGCCGCTGAAAGCGCGGCGGCTGGTCGATGTGACCTACGAGTGCCTGATGCTGGGCATAGAGCAGGCGCGGCCCGGCAACCATCTCGGCGACATTGGCCACGCCATCCAGAGCCACGCCGAGAAGCATCGCTACGGGGTGGTCCGCGATTTTTGCGGTCATGGCGTCGGCCGCCAGTTCCACGATTCGCCCGAAGTCGTCCATGTCGGCAAGCCCGGCACCGGGCCGGAGCTCAGGCCGGGCATGTTCTTCACGATCGAGCCGATGATCAACGTCGGCCGGTCCGAATGCAAATTGCTGGACGACGGCTGGACGGCGGTGACTCGCGACCGCTCGCTCTCTGCCCAGTTCGAGCATTCGGTCGGGATCACCGAGACCGGCTGCGAGATTTTCACGCAGAGTCCCAGGGAACTGCACAGGCCCCCTTACGCCTGAGCGGAGCGGGCGCACGGAAAAGCCGGCCGCCCCGAAGAGCGGCCGGCCTCCTGGTCGTTCCGCTTATGCGGTCAGTAGGTGATGGTGACGTTCACGGTGTCGCTGTAGCCGCCCGCGGGCGCCGAGGACTGACTGCCCGGAATGCGGCCGTAGACCGTGAAGCTCTGCGCCGCGCCCGACCCGGTGTTGCCGACCGTAAAGGTAGCTCCGGTCCCGTCGCCCCACACCTGGGCCCTGGCGGCGTCCCGATAGAGCGTATAGTTCAGCGTGTTGCCGCTATAGGTCATGCGGCGGGTCGCGAAGCTCGCGCCGCTGCCGCCGCCGACGTCTGCCGCGGCGGTCCAGCCGGTGCCGTTGGTGCAGGTGACGCTGACGCTGCCGGTGCCGTCGACCGGCGAAGCGCTCAGCGTATCGACGCTGCCGAATGCGACCGGGTTGGCCGAAACGGTGCAGTTCGCCGTCACCGTGGCGCTGACGCCGATCGTCGTGCCCTGGGTGCCGGCCGAGGCCGGAGCGGCGAAGCCGGCGGCGCAGAAGCCGGCCAGGATCGCGGCCTTGAAGCGGGTCGAATTCATCACGTCGTTCACTCCTGTGGTCTGGTCTCGAAAGGCTGTCCACGCCTGTCCTTGCGGCCTCTACGGCATCGCCCGTTAAAGAATTGCTAGCGACGATCTGCGACAAGGCGGAAGTCGGCGGACGCGCCGGCCGAAGCGGGGCACAGATGACGTCGAGGCAGTTGAAGGAGCAAATTCCCGGAGCGGCGGAAGCGGACGACTTTGCCCGCATCTTCGCCGGCGCCGGGACGGCGATCGGCAAGCTGGCGCCCGACGGCCGTTTCCTGCTGGTCAACCAGCCTTTCTGCGAGCTCACCGGCTATGACCGCGATTCGCTCACCGCGGGCGCCTTCCAGCAGATCACGCATCCAGACGATCTGGAGGCCGATCTCGAGGCCGTCCAGGCGCTGCTCGCCGGCGAGGCGGAGCGCTATTCCCGCGACAAGCGCTACGTCCGGAGGAACGGGCGGGTCATATGGGTTCGAGTGACCGTCTCGCTGGTTCGCGACGCGGACGGCGAGCCCGATTTCTTTATCAAGGTCGTCCAGAACATCGACGCGTATAAGATCGCGGAGCAGGTGCTTGCCGCCCGCGAGGCGCAGTTGCGCACGATCGTCGAGACGGTGCCTGTCGGCCTCCTGATCGCCGAGCTGCCGTCCGGGCGGGTCGTCGGCGGCAACTCATATCTCGAGCAGCTGCTGCGCCACCCGGTACTGCATTCCCGCGAGATCGCCGAATATGACCGATGGGTCTCCTACCATGCCGACGGCAGGCAGGTGGCGGCCACCGAATATCCGCTCGCTCGGATGGCGCTGGAACGCGAGGAGAATCCGTCGCTGGAGGCGAACTACCGCCGCGGCGACGGCACTTTCGCGTGGATCAGGATGGAGGGGCGGCCCGTTCGCGATTCGACGGGGGAGATTTGCGGCGGCGTCGTCGCCGTCGTCGATATCGACGAGGAGCGAAAGGCCCGCGATCGCGCGGCGGAGCAGCTCGAGTCGCTTCGCAACCAGCTCATCCACACCTCGCGGGTGAGCGCGATGGGGACGATGGCCTCGACGATCGCGCATGAGATCAACCAGCCTTTGGTGGCAGTGGCGAGCTGCCTGCGAGGCACCATCAACCGCCTTCGCAAGGGCGGCGCGCCAGCCATCGACGAGGCCCTGCGATGGCTCGAGCGCGGCGAGCAGATCACCCTCCAGACGGGCGAGACCATCCAGCGGCTGCGGACGATGCTCGCGCACGGCGAAGCGAAGCGCGAGACCGTCCCGCTCGCTCGCCTGATCGAGGACGCCAATGCGATCGCCCTGGTCGGCCCGGCCGCGAAGGCGATCTCCTACAGGCAGGATGTCGACCCGTCGATCAAGGTTGACGCGGACGCGGTCCAGATCCAGCAGGTCCTCATCAACCTGGTTCGGAACGCCGTCGAGGCGATGGCGGAAAGTCCCGATCGGCGCCTTTCGGTGACTGCCACCCGAGACGCGCACAGCGTCGAGATATGCGTCCGCGACAGCGGCCCGGGAATTGCCGAAGAGATGCGGGCAAGCTTGTTCGAGCCGTTCCAGTCCAGCAAGCCCGGGGGCATGGGGGTCGGGCTATCGATTTGCCGCACGATCGTCGAAGCCCACCAAGGCCGGATCTGGGTTGCGGACGGCGAGGAGGCAGGCGGAGCTTTCTGCTTCACCCTTCCGGTCGCCGCCTGAGCCGGTTGCGGCGCGCGCGCCGCTGCCATAATTCGGGGCGATGGCCGATCCGCGCGACGAAATGCTGAAGGCGATGGCCGCCCATCGCGGCCTCAAACTGGTCAAGTCGCGGCGGCGCAAGCCGGGCGGCGATTTCGGCCGCTACGGCCTCACCGATGCGCAAACCGGCCAGGACTGTTTCGGCATCGGCAAGGACGGCCTCGAGGCTACGGCCGAGGCGATCGAGGATTATCTCCGTCGGGGCGCCACGGCCGATTGGAAGCGCTCGCTCGGTGCGGCGGGCAAGGCGGCGGCCAAGGCCAGGCCGAAGAAGCAAGCTGCCGAGCGTGACCCGGAGCCGAAGCGGCGGCCGACCTCGTCTCGTTCCGCGTCCCCGCCGCGAGCGGAGCCGGAGCCGGAGCCCGAACTGGTGGTGCGGGACGCCAGAGCTGCCGACGCCGAGGCGATCGCCGGATTGCTCGGTCTCGCTCTCGCCGACGTTAAGACCGCCCTTCGTGCGCTCGTCCAGGCCGGCGAGCCGCCGGTCATCGCGGAGCAGGGCGGGCTGGTCGGCTGCGCGGCCTGGCACGTGATGCCGACGCTGCAGCACGGACAAGTGGGGCGGATCACCATGCTGAGGGTCGAGAAGGACGCGAGGCGGCGCGGCGTCGGCAGGGGCCTCGTCGAGGCGGTGGAGGCCCGGCTGGCAGACCGCGGCTGCAACCTGTTCGAGGCAGTGAGCGACATCGATTTCGAACATGCCCAAGGCTTCTTCCGCCGCCTCGGTTACGAGCGGACGAGCTACCGCTTCGCGAAGCCCGCAGCCGGTAATTAGGGCGCCGGCCGCTCGCGCAGCTCGCCCTCGACCGCTGTTTTCGCGGTCTCGCGCACCCACTGCGCGTCCGGAAAATCCGCTTCGCACCAGGCGCGGCGCAGCTGCTGGAGAAGCCGCGCCACCGGCGGGCCGGGCGGGAGGCCGAGCGCGAGCAGGTCCCGGCCGAGCAGCGGAAAGCGCGGGCGCTCCCAATTGTCGAGGCTCCGCACCTCGGCGACGATGCGCTCCTCGTCGAGCCCGCTCAGCAGGAACAGGTCGACAATCTCGCGGTCGAACAGGCTGGAGGCGCCGGCGATCCATCGCGCCGAACGCGCGCCGTCGGCCGGCTCCGCCATTTCGCGCAGATATTTGCGCGCGCCGTTGGAGAGCCTGAGGCGCGCGGAGACGGCGTCGACAATGTCCGGTTGTGTCGGCAGCAGCGCCGCCAGCCGGCGCAAGGGATCCGGGGCGATGCCGAGCCGGTTTTCCAGCGTGACCAGGCGTGCCAGCCGGGAGGCGTCGGCGATCTCCGGCAGGACCGGACGAAAGATGCCGCGCGTCACGATCAGGCTGACCGTAGGCGCCGGGTCGGGAAGGGCCAGGAGCTTCAGCAATTCATCGGCGATGCGTTCGCGCGACAGCGCCATCAGGTCGTTCGCGCGGGCAATGCACGCTTCGAGCCCCTCCGGGTCCGGATCGCCGGCGCCGAAGCGGGCGTGAAAGCGGAAGAATCTGAGGATGCGCAGATGATCCTCGGCGATTCGGGTGAGGGGGTCGCCGATGAAGCGGACCAGGCGGGCGTCGAGATCGGCGAGGCCGCCGAAATAGTCGAACACCTCGCCGCTGCGAGACGCGGCGCTGAGCGCGTTGATGGTGAAGTCCCGGCGGGCCGCGTCCTCGCGCCAGTCGTCGGTAAAAGCAACGGTGGCACGGCGGCCGTCCGTGGCGACGTCGCGGCGCAGCGTCGTGACCTCGACCGGCCTGCCTCCGACGACGGCTGTGACCGTGCCGTGGGCGAGGCCCGTCGGCACCGCCTTGATCGCGGCGGCTTTGAGGCGCTCGATCACCTCCTGCGGCGCAAGCCGGGTCGCGAGATCCACGTCGCTCACCTTCACGCCGAGCAGCGCGTCCCTCACGCATCCGCCGACGAAGCGGGTCTCGCCCGCGTCTCCGCCGAGGACGTCGAGCAGACGGCGCATCTCCGGCCGCGTGCGCCACTGGGTCTGCGGGAGCTTCATGCCGTGAGCTGCAGGCGGCGGCTGAGGTTGACGATCATCGCGGCGGTCGCGCCCCAGATCCGCCGGCCCTCATAGTCTATCTCGAAATAGGAGCGCTCGCGGCCGCGCCACATCACGGTGCGCACGGCTTGGTGCGCGGGATCGAGGAGGTAGTCCAGCGGCGCCTCGAACATCGCGGCGACCTCGCCCGGATGGGGTCTGAGCGCAGCGTCGGGCGCGACGATGCCGATGACCGGCGTCACCTCGAAGCCGGTGATCGTGAGGTAGCGGTCGGCGATGCCGATCACGTCGACCTTGTTGCGGTGAAGGCCGATCTCCTCCTCGGCCTCGCGCAGCGCCGCCTCGATCGGCCCGGCATCGTCGGGGTCGAGCCGGCCGCCGGGGAAGCTGATCTGCCCGGGATGCTTGCGCATCGTTTCGGGGCGCAGGGTGAGGATGACGGTCGGGCGGGGGCGATCGACCACCGGAACGAGCACGGCGGCAGGGGTGATGCCGATCGCCTGCGCTTCCTCGTCCAGCGCGTCCCCTTCGATCAGGATCGGAGACCGCCGATGCCCGGCCTCGAGCGCTTCCCGCAGCCGGGCGGCGAGGGTCACGCGTCCGGCTCCAGCGCGAAGAAGGCGCCGCCGCTCCACAGGCCGGGCGGCCGTGCCCCCTCCGCGAGAGCGAGCTCGGCAAGCTCGTAATAGACCGGGCGCGCGATCAGGGCTTCGAGCCCCGCGCGGACTTCGACATAAGGATGCGGTTCGTCTGTCCCGGGCTTGAGGCGGATCGGGTGTTCCGGGCCCGCGACGATCAGGTCGCCGCTGCTGAGACGGAAGCCGAGGCGGCGTCGCTCGCCTTCGCCCTCGCTCTTCAGCTCGACCGCGACGAACGGCGCATCGTCGACCGCGATCGCCAGCTTCTCGACCGGCGTCACCAGAACGAAGCTGCCGTCGGGCTCGCGCCTCAGGATGGTCGAGAACAGCCGTACCATCGCGGGACGCGCGATCGGCGTGCCCTGATGGTACCAGGTGCCGTCGCGGCCGATGCGCATCTCGCTGTCGCCGCAATGCTGCGGTTCCCATTTCTCCACGGGCGGCAGCTTCTTGGCCTCGGCCAGCTCGGCGATCTCGGCGAGGCTGAGGCCGCTGAGGTCGGCGGGGGGCTCGGGCGCGGGCATGGCGTGGATGTAGCGGCCCGGCGGCGCGGGCGCAAAGGCGGGCCGCTTGCCCGGGCGCGAGGCGCGGCCTATCCGCGAGGCGATGAGCGACGAGTTCGAAGGCCCGCGCACCGCGATCGTCACCGGCGGCGCCAGACGGATCGGCGCCGAGATCGTCCGCGCCCTCGCCGCGGACGGCTGGCATGTCCTCATCCACTGCCATCGCTCGCACGCCGAAGCTGAAGCTCTGGCGGCCGAGCTCGGCTCCGCCTCGATCGTCCGGGCCGAGCTCGCGGACCCGGAAGCCGCGGCCCGGATCCTCTCCGCAGCCGACGGCCTTCCGCCCCTGCGCCTGCTGGTCAACAGCGCCTCGCGCTTCGTCTACGACTCTGCCGGGGACTTCTCCCTCGAGGGTTGGAACGCCCATTTCGACGTGAACCTGCGTGCGCCGGCCCTGCTCAGCCAGGCCTTCGCGGTCCGCGCCGAAAAGGGGCTGATCGTCAACCTGCTCGACGCCAAGCTGTGCCAGCCCAATCCGGATTTCTTCACCTACACAATCTCCAAGATGGGGTTGGCCGGGCTCACCGAGCTGCTCGCCCGCGCGCTCGCGCCGCGCATCAGGGTCTGCGCGATCGCGCCGTCGGTCACGCTCGTCTCGGGACCCCAGAGCCGCGACAACTTCGAACAGGTCCACAAGATGAACGCGCTCGGGCGCGGCGTCGAAGCGGCGGACATCGTCGCCGCCCTGCGCTTCATCCTCGCCGCACCGGTGCTGACCGGACAGACGATTACCCTGGACGGCGGCCAGCGCTTTCTGGCTTTGCCCCGCGACGTCCAGTTCATGGAGCCGCGATGATGGCCGAGGTCCCGAAGCTCGACGGGCTGGTGCCCGACCGGCTGAAGCCGCGCAGCCGCAAGATCATGCTCGAGGATTTCGCGCTCGATCTCGACATCGGCTTCCACGATTTCGAGATCGGCCGGCCGCAGCGGCTGCTGCTCACCGTCGAACTGTGGGTCGGGGAAGCCTATTTCGCCGGCGAGGACGAGGCGGCCGGCGCGTGGGATTACGACTTCCTGCGCACCGAGATCCTCGCTCTGGTGCGAGGCCGCCGGTTCAACCTCCAGGAGACCCTGGTGAGGGAGGTCTACGAGCTGGTCGCCGCCCGGCAGGGCGTCGAGGCGTTGCGGGTGCGCTCTCGCAAGCCCGACATCTATCCGGACTGCGCCGGAGTCGGAGTGGAGCTGGCCTCCTTCTGAGCGCTCAGCGCCGGCCGCGGGTGCGGACGCAGGGCCCGAGCGAGCCGAGCACCAGGCGGTAGTCGGCCGCTATCGCCGCGGCTTCCTCGCGGGTCGCCTCGGCGAGGCTCTGCGCAGGCAGGGCCCGCGGCAGGCCGCAGGCGAGCCTGTACCACAGCAGCGTCTCGGGCCGCGGTGCCGCCGCATTCTCATCGACGATCTCGGCGAGGGACACCGCCCAGCGCGGTTGCTCGCCGGGCCGGCGCAGCACGCTCAGCGAGACCGGCCGGCCGCTCTGCGTCTGCAGGAAGATCTGGGTTTCGCTCTCGCCCGCAACGGCGCCGGGAACGTGGAATGCGCGGCCGATCGCGACGATGCGCGGCGCCGCGTCGGGGGCGCTCGCCTCCCGCAGGATCGCGCGCAGTCGCTCGGCGGTTGCGGGGGTGTAGGCAAGCTGCGCGTCGGACGCGATCAGCCGCAGCTCGTTCGGGCGCCCCGGCACCGGCGCGGCGAGCAGCAGCAGCTCCGTCCGTCGCGGCAGACGGGCGGCGCGCCCGCGCGAATCGTCGGGGAGGTCGACTAGCCATGCGAGCCGGGTCGGCAGCGGCCCCGCGCTGCGAATCAGGGAGACGACGTCCCCCTCGACGTAGAAGCGGCGATGTCCCGGCGCGACCCCGACGGCTCCGCGCGCACGCACGGGGATCGCACGCACAACGCGCACATGCACCGCGACCGGTGCCGCGAGGGCGAGATCAGCGGCGTCGGCATAGCTCGGCCCCGGGGCGGGCACCGGCGCCGGAGTCGCTTGCAAATCAAGGCCGTAGCCGAGTGACGATGCGATCAGCAGCGTCGCCATGATGCCCGCAACGGTCATTGCCAGTCCTTCCGTCCCATCCGCCGGCCGCTAGACCGCGCCAGCTTAACCGCTGCTTGCCGCGGAATTCCGCCATTGTTTCGCATCCACACCGAGGGATTGCGTCGCTTCCGCCGCCGCATTAGAGGACCAGCCTCATCCACCCCCCGTGGGGCAGGTGAACCGAAGCTGGATCGCTGCGTTGTGCGTGTGCCGGTCTGTCTAAGAAATGGGAGTGTGGCTGATTAATGGCATATGCTGACCAAAGGATGAGCGCAGGCCGGATCTGGGCGATTGTCATAGTCGCCCTGCTCCACGCCATCATCGGCTACGCATTCGTCAGCGGCCTGGCGATGAGAGTGATCGAGAAGGCGAGGGAAGACCTCAAGACCTTCGACGTCGAAGAGCCGCCGCCCCCCGAGGAAGAGCCGCCGCCCCCGCCGCCGGATCAGCCGACCCAGCCCCCGCCGATCTCCGCTCCGCCGGTGCTGAACCGCGTGCAGCAGCAGCCGACCATGTCGGCGCCGCCGCCGCCGCCGGTTGCGCCGATGAACTTCGCGCCCCCGGCTCCGCCGGCACCGGTCGCGCCGCCTCCGCCGCCGCCGCCTCCGCCTCCCCCGCGCCAGGCGGCGCGTCCGGCGCAGCATCGCAGCGGCACGATCACCAACGACGACTATCCCGCCGCCGCGATCCGTGCCGAAGCGCAGGGCACGACCACGATCCGCATGTCGGTCGGCGCCGACGGTCGCGTCAGCGGCTGTACGGTGACCCGGTCGAGCGGCAATTCGTCGCTCGACAGCACCGCCTGCAACCTCGCCACGCGCCGCTTCCGCTTCACCCCGGCGCAGGACGAGAATGGGAACAACGTCGCCGGCAGCGCCACGCGGAGCATCCGCTGGCAACTGCCCGAAAATTAACGGGGCCCCTTGGGCCCGCAATCAAACCCTTTGTCGATGAGAGGAACGTGAGATCATGACAACCCCAGCAGCCGGCGGCGAAGAAAACCCCTATGGCCTTTTCCGAGCCCTCTCCGAAGGCGGTGCCATCGCCTATGCGACCTTCGGCATCCTCGTGATCATGTCGGCGGCGTCCTGGTACATCCTGTTCGTCAAGCTGTTCGAGCAGCAGAAGATCTTCAATCAGGGACGGCGCGCGCGCACCACCTTCTGGCAATCGGCCAACTTGCGAGAAGGCGCGCAGAAGCTCGAGAAGAACAGCGCCTACCGCCAGATCGTCGATGACGGCATCCGCGCCCTCGAGCAGCATGACAAGCTCACCGATCCGATCGACCAGCATGACTGGATGCTCGGCTCGCTGCAGCGCAGCCAGGGCGCGATCGCCGCGAGGCTCTCGACCGGCCTCGCTCTGCTCGCGACCGTCGGCTCCACGGCTCCGTTCGTCGGCCTGTTCGGCACCGTGGTCGGCATCTACCGCGCCCTCATCCGGATCGGCGCCGCCGGCCAGGCTTCGATCGACGCGGTCGCCGGCCCGGTCGGAGAGGCGCTGATCATGACCGCCCTCGGCCTCGTCGTCGCCGTTCCGGCGGTGATGGCATATAACTGGCTGATGCGCCGCAACAAGGCGATCGTCGAGGAGCTCGCAAAGTTCTCGAACGATCTCCACGGCTACATGATGTCCGGCGGGCAGGTGCGTCCGGTGGCCGCGACCGCGACCGCGGCTGGCGGACGCGGCGGCACGGCCGGCACGTCGACCGGCGGCGGCACCGCCGCGGCGACCGGCTCCAGCACCACCGGCTCGGTCGGCGGCGCTCCGGCCGGAGGCACCTCGCCGACTCGTCCCCCGGTCTCGGGCGCCGGCGGCGCGAGCAACGTCAGCCCCGGCGGGACGACCTCCTCCGGCAGTGCGGGCGGAACCACCAGCTCCGGCCCCAAGAAGGTCTGACGGAAAGGCGGGGCGGCGCGTGCCGTCCCGCCTCCCGTCGTCGAGCGCACCGGAACCCAAGCGAGGAATTCAGATATGGCCATGAATGTCGGCCAGAATGAAGGCGAAGAAACCCCGATGTCGGACATCAACACGACGCCGCTCGTCGACGTCATGCTGGTGCTTCTGATCATCTTCCTCATCACCGTCCCGATCGTGCTCCAGACGGTCGAGGGCGTGACCCTTCCCAAGGTCGAATATGAGCCGACCACGACCACGCCGCACAACGTCAACCTCTCGGTCAAGGCCGAGAACGGCCAGTGCAAGGTCTATTGGGGTCTCGAAGAGGTGACTTCGCAGGAGCTGCTCGAAAAGGCCGACACGGCGCTCAAGGCGGAGATCGAGCGGCTCGGCGGACCGGGCGCGCAGATCGCGGACGAGGACATTCCCGAGGCGCACATCCGCGGCGACGTCAACACGCCCTATCGCTGCATCGGCGGCACCGTCTACACCATGCAGCGCGCCGGCTTCACCCGCGTCGGGTTCATCTCCGAGCCGACGCCCGGCGTCGACTTCGAATAAGCTTTAGGTCAGGAGTTTCCCGAAATGGGTGCAGCGGTAGCCAGCAGCGACAGTGACGAACCGATGATGGACATCAACACCACGCCTCTCATCGACGTGATGCTGGTGCTCTTGATCATGTTCATCATCACCATTCCGATCCAGTCGCACGCCGTGAAGATCGACCTTCCGGTCAACGACCCCAACCAGCCGGCGCCGCCCGTGGATCCGATCAAGAACAAGATCGTGATCATGCCGGACCGCACGGTGCTGTGGAACGACGCGCCGGTCGACCTCGTGACCCTGCGTCAGTATCTGGAGCTCAGCACCCAGATGCAGCCCACTCCCGAGCTTCACCTGCAGCCGCACCCCGAAGCGCAATATGAGCTGGTCGATGAGGTGCTCGCCGTGACCAAGCGCGCCCAGGTGACGGCGATGGGCTTCGTCGGCAACGAAGCCTACGCAAACGCCTTCTGAGCCTCGCGCTCAGTTGAAAAGGGGGAGAGGGCGGTCTTCGGGCCGCCCTTTTTCTTCGCGCTCGCCTTTTCTAGCGATCATGCCGCCAAACCTTCGAACTGCATTCTGGCCAGCCGGGCGTAGAGCCCGCCGCGGGCGCTGAGCGTGTCGTGCGTCCCTTCCTCCACGATCCGGCCCTGGTCGAGGACGATGATCCGGTCCGCGGCGCGGACGGTGGCGAGGCGGTGGGCGATGACGAGGGTGGTTCGGCCCTCGAACAGGCGCTCCAGCGAGCCTTGCACGAGGCGCTCGGACTCGGCGTCGAGGGCCGAGGTCGCCTCGTCGAGCAGCAGGAGGGGGGCATCCCGGAGCAGGGCGCGCGCGATCGCGATGCGCTGGCGCTGGCCGCCCGAGAGGCGGGCGCCGCCTTCGCCGAGGAAGGTGTCGAGGCCTTGCGGCAGGCGGCGCAGGAATTCCGCGGCATTGGCCGCCTCGGCGACCTCCCAGAGACGGTCGTCCGGTGCGTCCCACAGGCCGTAGCGCAGATTGTCCCGGGCCGAGGCCGCGAAGATCACCGTCTCCTGCGGGACGAGGGCGATCCGCGCACGGATCTCGCCCGGGTCGGCCTCGCGGACGTCGACGCCGTCGACCCGGACCGCCCCTTCGGCCGGGTCGTAGAAGCGCTGGGCGAGGTTGAACAAGGTCGATTTGCCCGCGCCTGACGGGCCGACGACCGCCAGCGTCTCGCCGGCTCTGACGTCCAGCGTGAAGCAGTCGAGCGCGCTCACCTCCGGGCGCGTGGGATAGCGGAAGGTCACCTGCTCGAAGGTGAGCGTGCCGCGCGGGGGATCGGGCAGTCTTACCGGGTGGGCCGGCGCCTTGATCTGCGGCACCTCGGCGAGCAGCTCGGCGAGCCTGCCCGCCGCGCCGGCGCCCCGCAGCAGCTCGCCATAGACTTCGCTTAGCGCGCCGAACGCGCCCGCGACGATGCCGCCGGTGAGCACGAAGGCGGCGACCGTCCCGCCGCTCACCTCGCCCTGGCTGACGCCGACCGCCGCCTGCCACATGACCACGGTGATCGACCCGAAGACGAGCGCGATCACGATGCAGGTCATCGCCGCGCGCACGAGGATGCGGCGGCGCGCGGTCCCGTAGGCTCTCGCGACCGCCTCCCGGAAGCGGCCCGCCTCGCGCGCCTCCTGGCCGAAGGCCTGGACGATCTTCATCGCGCCCAGCGTCTCGGAGGCGACGGCTCCGACGTCGGCGATCCGGTCCTGCGTCGCGCGCGAGATCCGGCGCACCCGGCGCCCGAGGACGGTGATAGGGACTATGATGATCGGGATGACGAGCAGCAACTGCCCGGTCAGCGCCGGGGACAGGGTGAAGAGGTAGGCGATCCCGCCGAGGCCCATCACCGTGTTGCGCAGCGCGGTGGAGACTGCGCTCGCGACGACCGTTTCGATCAAAACCGTGTCGGCGGTGAGGCGCGATGCGATCTCGGACGGGCGGTTTTCCTCGAAGAAGCGCGGTTCGAGCCGCAACAGATTTTCCTGGACGTCGGTGCGGATCGCGGCGACGACGCGCTCGCCGAGCAACGAGATCAGGCTGAACCGGGTCGCGGTGGCGATCGCGAGCACCACGACGATGCCGAGCAGATAGCGGAAATGCGCCGAGATATCGCCGCCGCCGCCGGCGAAGCCGCGGTCGATGACGCGGCGGAACCCGTCCGGTATGGCCAAGGTCGCGCCCGCGGCGACGAGGAGCGCGACCATGGCGCCGGCAAGCATCGCCTTGTGGCGCAGGGCATAGAGCCACACCATCTTGAGGCTGCCGATGCTCCTGGCCGGCGGCGGCTCGCTCTTCTCCCTCATGGCCGCGGCCTAGCAGCCGCACCGGGACCGCTCAATGCCGCTCCGGACCGCGCCCCCGAGCGAAGCTTATCCACAGGCGCTTCGCCGCGGCGTTGACCGGGGCTTCCGCAGCGCCCACATGGGGTCCGGATGCTTTACGACGCCTATGAGATGCAGCGTTCGCTGCTCGCCGGGGCCAGCACCCTCGCCAATCTGGGCGCAGGCTGGCTCCAGAACCCCGCCAACCCGCTTTCTTATGCAGGCATGGGTCCCATCGTCGCGTCTGCGCTCGACGTCTTCGCCCATGCCTCGGCGCCGCGCGGCAAGCCCGATTTCGGGCTCGAGACGACCCGTGTCGACGGGAGGACGGTCGCCGTACGCGAGGAGATCGTGCTGAGGAAGCCGTTCGGCCAGCTCAAGCGCTTCCGGCGCAAGGGCGTCGCGAGCGGACCGAAGCTGCTGATCGTCGCGCCGATGTCGGGCCATTATGCGACTTTGCTGCGCGGGACGGTCGAGCGCATGCTCCCGCGACACGACGTCTACATCACCGACTGGAGGGACGCGAAACTGGTCCCGCTCGAGGCGGGGCGGTTCGACCTCGACGATTATATCGATTATCTCGTCGCGTTCCTCGAGGCGATCGGGCCGGGCGCGCACATGCTGGCGGTTTGCCAGCCTTCTGTTCCCTGCTACGCCGCCGCCGCGCTGATGAGCGCCGACCAGCATCCCGCGCGGCCGCGCACGCTGACGATGATGGGCGGGCCGGTCGATACGCGCGAGGCGCCGACCGCGGTCAACGTCCTCGCCACCCAGCGGCCGCATTCCTGGTTCCAGCAGAACGTGATCGCGACCGTCCCCTATCTCTATCCGGGCGGCGGCCGGAAGGTCTATCCCGGCTTCCTCCAGCTCGCAGGGTTCATGGCGATGAACCTCGGCGACCACCTCACCAGCCATTGGGAGATGTTCAAGCACCTCGTCCAGGGCGACGGCGAGAGCGCGGACGCGACCAAGCAATTTTACGACGAATATCGCGCGGTCTGCGACATGACCGCCGAATTCTATCTGCAGACCGTCGACGCGGTCTTCCAGCGCCACCTCCTTCCCAAGGGCGAGCTCACCCATCGCGGGCGGCGGGTTGATCCCGCGGCGATCAGGGACGTCGCCCTGCTGGCGATCGAGGGCGAGCGGGACGACATTTCGGGCGTCGGACAGACCAAGGCCGCCCTGCGCATCTCGCGCAGCCTGCCGGCCGAAATGAAGCGCTACCACCTCGCCGAGGGCGTCGGCCATTACGGCATCTTCAACGGCAGCAAGTGGCGCGACCGCATCGCGCCCGTCGTCGAGGAATGGATCGCCCGCCACGACGCCTGAGCCCGGCCGGCAGGTGCAGCGAAGTGTCGGCAGTTCTTTTGCCGACTTAGATGGTTACCGCTTTATTCACCACTTTTACTTGGCGCGGCTGAAAGCGCCGCACGGTGCGCGTCGGGCGCCCCGGCCGGGTTTTTCTTCCCGCCGCTTTAACTAAGCATCAAACGTCTGCCGGTACGGAACATGGAGCAACGACCAGCCGGCATTGGATAAAAATGTACCACGCCCCGGTTCCTCTGGATGTCGACGAGCAGGAATTCGAGTCCTCCGAGCTTGCTCCCGAGCCCGTTGGGGCGGAAACCGGCAGCGACCGGCTCCGCGAAGCCCATCTCCTCCACGGACAGGTCGAGGCGCGGGCGCTGTTCGCTCCCTATTTCGCGATCGTCGGCGTCGGCGCCGCCTTGCTCACCGGCTGGGCGATGTTCGGCGCCGTCCGGCTCGAGCTGATCGTCGGCTGGGTCGCGATCGTTTCCTTCCTCAACTGGGCGGTGTGCCGGCGCGCGCTCGAGGCGGCGGCCTGGGGCGGCAAGAATCAGCGGCCGCACCGCACGTGGGTCTCGGTCGCTGAGGCGCTCGGCCTCGCCTGCGTCTGGGCGTCGCTGCCGACCTATGCCTTCGCCACCCAGGCGCCCGACGTCCAGATCGTGATCGGCGGCGCGATGGCCGCGATGGTGACGGCTGCGGTCGCTTTGTCCGCGGTGCCCGCCGCGTCCTTCACCTGGATCAGCACGCTGACCGCGGCCTTCTGCCTCACCTATTTTTTCGGTTCGCGATCGCTCGATCCGAAGCTCGGCCTGACCTTCCTCGGCGTGGCGGCGGTCGGCATCTTCGGCATCGCCCGGCTGACCCGCTGGACCTTCGAGCAGCTGCAGACCATCGCCCGCACCCGCACCCAGGCCGAATCGATCCGCCTGCTGCTCAAGGAATATGAGCATCGCGGCGTGGGCTGGCTGTGGCAGGTCGATTGCGAGAACCGCGTCGTCTACATCTCCTCGCGCATGACCGCCCTGCTCGGCCGTTCGACCTCCCAGCTGATCGGCCATTCGCTGCCCGCCGCCCTGGGCGGCAACAGCGCGCTCGGCCGCACCCTGCTCGCCCGCCAGCCCTTCTCGAACCTCGAGATGGAGCTGAAGACCCGCCGCGGCACGCGCTGGATCAGCCTCGCCGGCGATCCGATCATCGACATGGCGGGCGTGTTCCAGGGCTTTCGCGGCGTCGGCATGGACATCACCGAAGTCCGTAAGACGCAGGAGCGCCTGACCAACCTCGCCAACATGGACGTCCTCTCCGGCCTGCCCAATCGCGGCCGGGTGCGCCAGCTGCTCGGCGAGGCGCTGTCCGGAGCGACCTCGAGCAATGTGCCGTGCGCAATCATGTTCCTCGATCTCGACGGCTTCAAGCCGGTCAATGACACGTTCGGCCACCCCAAGGGCGACGCGGTGTTGAAGAGCGTATCGCAGCGCCTGGTCAAGGAGGTCGGCCAGAACGGCCATGTCGGCCGCATGGGCGGCGACGAATTCGCCATCGTGATCAAGGACGCGCAGAGCCGGCGCATGGTCGAGGGCATGGCCCAGCGCCTCATTGCGTCGGTCGCGGAGCCCTATCATATCGACAAGGCCGAGATCCGGATCGGGGTCTCGATCGGCTGCGCCTTCGGCCCGATCGACGGCCAGAGCGTCGACGATCTCATCCAGAAGGCCGACCTCGCCCTCTATCAGGCGAAGGACCAGGGCCGCGGCACCTGCTGCTTCTTCAACGCGGACATGCAGAATGCGGCGGAAGACCGGCTGCGACTGGAGCAGGACCTGCGCACCGGCCTGCAGCTCGGCCAGTTCCGCTTGCTCTACCAGCCGCTGATCAGCGCGGCCGATCAGACCCTGGTCGGCTTTGAGGCCCTGATCCGCTGGCACCACCCGACCCGCGGCATCGTCCCGCCGAACGACTTCATCCCGCTGGCGGAGGAATCGGGCCTGATCATGGATCTCGGGGACTGGGTCATCGAGGAGGCCTGCCGCGCCGCATCGATGTGGCCCGAGAATATCAGCGTCGCCGTCAACCTGTCGGCACGCCAGCTGATCTTCCCGGCTTTGCCCAATACCGTCAACGAGGCGCTCGGCCGCTTCCGCCTGCAGGCCAACCGGCTCGAGCTCGAAGTGACGGAGAGCGTGTTCCTGGGGGATTCGGACGGCGCTCTCGACGTCCTCAAGCGCCTGCGTGCGATCGGCGTCGGCATCGCGCTCGACGATTTCGGCACCGGCTATTCCTCGCTGGGCTACCTCAACAAGGCCGTCTTCCATAAGCTCAAGATCGACGGCTCGTTCGTCCGCGACGCCGGCCAGAATCGCGAGACCGTGGCGATCATCCAGTCGATCGTCAGCCTCGCCAAGAGCTTCCGCATGACCGTCACCGCGGAAGGCGTCGAGACTGCGGACGACTTCACCCGCATGCGCGACCTCGGCGTCCACCAGATCCAGGGCTATCTGTTCGGCAAGCCGATGACCTTCGAGCGGGCCAGCGAGCTCGTGCTCGGCAGCCGCCAGCGCCTCACCGCCTGAGGCTGGGCGCACCCTTCGCAATGGTATAGACTCCCCCGCGAGGGGAGATCGATCATGCAGAGCTTCGCGATTGCCGTCGCGCTCGGTGCGCTGGCGGCGACGTCGGCTGCCGCGCAGCCCGGCCGCACCACCAGCGTCTATACCGCGCTCGACGTCGCGCGCTGCGCCCAGACGGCGCATGACGAGGAAGGCAGCAGCACCACGTGGCGCTGCCGAGGCCATGCGGGCGTGCCGCTGATCGTGATGAGCGGCGACGACCGCTACGACATCGATGCCGGCGAGGACAATGGCGAGTGGGAATCGCCGGGGCGCTTCAGCGCGCCGGGCCCGCGGGTCGAGTGGCGGCTTCGGAGCGGTCGGCCGTTCGCCATCATCTATCGGCTCGTTTTGTCGGGCAATGAAATGCCCAATTCCAGCGTCCTCGCCGTCGAGTCGATCGGCCGGCCCGGGCGTGCGGGCTGCCTCGTCGCGATGATCGATGGGCGGCTGCCTAACGCGAACGTCCTTGCAAGGGCTCGCGCCGACGCCCGCGCCGCCTCCTTCCGCTGCGGCGAGGACGAGCACGAGCAGCACGGGGCTGCGCAATAAGCTCTATCTTCGCCCCGCGCCCTTTTTCGTCGTGAGGGTCGGTTCCGCAGCGGCGGGATCGTCGGGCCAGGGATGCCGCGGATAGCGACCGCGCATCTCCTTCGCCACCGCGGCCCAGCTGCCGCGCCAGAAGCCGGGGAGGTCGCGCGTCGTCTGTATCGGCCGCCCGGCGGGTGAGGTGAGGCTCAGCACCAGCGGCTCGCCGGCTATGTCCGGATGGACGCCAAGGCCGAACAGCGCCTGGACCCGCACCGTTGCCGTCGGGCCGGCTTCGGCCTCATAGTCGATGGCATGGGCGCTCCCCGCCGGCGTCACGAACTGCGCCGGAGCCACACGCTCGACGCGCTGCCGTCCCTCCCAGCCGAGCAGCGATTCGAGCGCGCCGGTCAGCGCCGAAGCATCGATCTCCGCGAGCCGCCTTTTTCCGCCGAGAAGGGGCGCCAGCCAGTCGTCGACGCCCGCGAGCAGGGACTCATCGGAGAGGTCCGCCACCGACGGATCCCGCGTGCGGGCGAAGCCTGCACGGCGGCGGAGGCTCCTGGCCGTCCCGCTCCAGGGCAGCAGGTCGAGGCCGTAGCGGCGTACCCCGTCGACCAGCGCGCGCGCCACCGCATCGACGTCCGGCTGCGGGTCGGAGCCTCCGGAAAGGCGGATCGCGCCGAGCCGGCGGCCCCGCTCGGCGCGGACGCCGCCAGTCGCCGGGTCGAAACTTACCGAGGCGCCCGACGAGACTCGGCCGGCGAGCAGCTCTTCGACCGTGGCCTGGTCGATGGCCGCCGCGGACAGGATGCGCGCGCCCGCGGCGGTGCCGCTGACCTCCGCTACGGCAAGCCATTCCTCGCGCGCCAGCGGCGCCGCGGGATCGAGCCGGAATCCGCGTCCCCCGACCGAGACCCAGTTCTCGCCGGAAGCGTCGCGCCGCTTCGACACGCGATCCGGAAAGGCGAGCGCGACACAGCCGCCGACCTCTTCCTCCACCTTCGTTCGGGAGTCACCGGCCAGATGGAGCCACCGCTTCGCCAGCCCCCGGGCGGCGTCCGCGCGCCTGCCGCGCTCGCTCCGCCAGCGGCGCAGCCTCAGCTCCAGGTCCGCGTCGTTGCCCCCGAGGCCCCGCTCCGAGAGCAAGACCGCGACCTCCGCGGCCGTTGCGCCCCACCCGCGGTCGCCGGCGGCCAGCAGCATGTGCGCGAGCCTGGGCGGCAGCGGCAGCGCGGCGATCGCCTTGCCGTGCGGCGTCGGCCGGCCGGCGCCGTCGAGCGCGCCGAGCGAGGCCAGCCGGGTCGTCGCTTCCTCCACCGCTGCCGCGGGCGGCGCGTCGAGCCATTTGAGGTCGCGCGGATCGGCGACGCCCCACAGAGCGCAGTCGAGCAGCAGCGAGGAAAGATCGGCCTCGAGGATCTCCGGCGGATCGAACCGCGGCAAAGCGGCGGTCGCGGCCTCGTCCCAGAGGCGATAGACGATTCCCGGCCGCTGGCGGCCGGCGCGGCCGGCGCGCTGGGCGACGGCGGCCTGGCTGGCCCGCTCGGTGACCAGCCGGGTGATGCCGGCGGCGCGGTCGTAGCGCGGGCGGCGGGCGAGGCCGCTGTCCACGACGATGCGCACGCCGTCGAGGGTGAGGCTGGTCTCGGCGATCGACGTCGCGAGCACGATCTTGCGGCGGCCGGGAGGCGCCGCGGCGATCGCGGCGCGCTGGGCGACGGGATCGAGGCTGCCGTGGAGGCGATGGAGCTCGACCTCGGCGGGCAGGCCCGCGAGCCGCTCCGCGGTGCGCTCGATCTCGGCGACCCCGGGCAGGAAGGCGAGCAGGCTGCCCTCCGCCTCGCCGAGCGCGCGGCGGATGGCGGAGGCCATCTCATCTTCGATCCTCCTCTCCGCGGCGCGGCCGAGATGGACGAGCGCGATCGGATGGACGCGGCCCTCGCTCTCGATCACCGGCGCGCCGCCCATCAGCGCTCCGAAGCGCGCTCCATCCATCGTCGCCGACATTGCGAGAAGCCTCAGGTCGGGCCGGAGCGCAGCCTGGGCGTCGAGCGCCAGCGCCAGGCCGAAATCGGAATCGAGGCTGCGTTCGTGCACCTCGTCGAATAACACGGCAGAGGCGCCCGAGAGCTCGGGGTCCATTTGAATGCGCCGCAGGAAGATGCCCTCGGTGAGAACCAGGATGCGCGTCCGAGCGGATCGCTTCGTGTCGAGCCGGGTCGCGTAGCCGACCGTCTCGCCGACCCGCTCCCCCGCCAGCTCCGCCATCCGCTCCGCCGCCGCGCGCGCGGCGAGGCGGCGCGGCGAAAGCAGCAGGATTTCGCCCGCGCACCAGGGCTCGGCGAGCAAGGCCGGCGCCACGGCGGTGGTCTTGCCGGCCCCGGGCGGAGCGACCAGCACGGCATTGCTGCCCGCCCGCAGCAGGGCGAGCAGCTGCGGCAGGACCTCTTCGATCGGCAGCCGGCTCAGCTTTCGCGCCCTTTACAGTCCATGCGGTGCATCTATGCTGCCGCGAGGGGGAAAATCATGCGCTTTCTGATCCTTGTGCTGCTGCTCGTCGGCTGTAGTTCGCCGGCCCGCGCGGACCTTACCGCGCATTACCGGCACGTCGACGGCAGCGGCACCGTGCGGGTCGAGGTGGCCGGCAATGGAGATGCGCGCTTCGAAATGTCGGGCCAGCCGTGGCGCCTCATCCACCGAAGCGGCGTCAGCTATGTCGTTTACCTGCTGCCCGGCGGGCCGTTGGTCGCCCGGATCGACGATCTGCGTCAGCTCGCCACGGAGCATGGAGGCGAGCCCCCGAGCCTCGCTATCTCGAGCATGCGCCTCGTCCCGCGAGGCGAGGTCAGAATGGGCGGCTTTTCGGGGCGTGCCTATCACCTGCAAATGCCCGACGGCCCGACGTCGCGCCCGCAGCTCGTGGTCAGCCAGGATCCTGCGCTGGCGCCGATCGGCCAGGCCTGGCTCCGCCAGATCGATTTCTCGATGGCAATGCTCCGCGCCCGGGGGGCACCGGTGCCGGACGCGGTAACGCGCATCCGCGAGGTGCTGACGACCGGCTCGCCTATCTATTATGGCGGCCAGCAGCTTCAGCGGATCGACAACGCCGCAATCCCCGCCGAACGCTTCCGTCTTCCCGCAGAGCCTGTAACGCTGGATGAGCTGCGCAACGGCGCAGCACAGTCGTTTCTGGGGCCGACGGTCTAATAAGCCCTGGCGACCGCGAACTCGACGGCTTCGACCAGCGCGGACTTGGCGCGCCCGCCTGGGAACGGTCCGAGGGCATCGATGGCCCGCTGGCCGTAGGTCCGGGCGCGGGCGAGCGTGTCGTCGAGCGCGCCGGTGTCGCGCAGCAGGCGGGTCGCGCGGAGGAGGTCCTCGTCGTCGCTGCTGGCGCCCTCGATCGCATCGCGCAGGAACTCGCGGTCTTCGTCGCGGGCCCGGGCATAAGCCAGGATGACCGGCAGCGTCACCTTGCCGTCGCGGAAGTCGTCGCCCGCACCCTTGCCCATGGTCGCTGCGTCCGAGGCATAGTCGATCGCGTCGTCTACCAGCTGGAAGGCGATGCCGAGATTGCGTCCGTAGCAGTCGAGCGCCGCCTCAACAGGCTCCTCGCGCTCGGCGACGACGGCCGCGATCCGGCAGGCGGCGGCGAACAGGGCCGCGGTTTTCGCAGAAATGATTTCCAGATAATGGTCTTCTCCGGTCTCGATGCGGCGCTGGGCGGTCAGTTGATCGACTTCGCCCTCGGCGATCACGGCCGAGGCGCGCGAGAGGATCTTCAGCACCTTCAGGCTGCCGTCCTCGACCATCAGCTCGAAGCTGCGCGAAAACAGGAAGTCGCCGACCAGCACCGAGGCGGGGTTTCCCCAGATGATGTTGGCCGTGCGGCGGCCGCGCCTGAGGCCCGAGCTGTCGACGACGTCGTCATGGAGCAGAGTGGCGGTGTGGATGAACTCGACCGCCGCCGCGAGCTTGTGCTGGCGGGTGCCCGGATAATCGAGCAGCCTGGCGCAGGCGAGCGTCAGCATCGGCCGCATCCGCTTGCCGCCGCCCGCGATGAGATGGCCGGCCAGCTCGGGAATCAGCGTGACCTCGCTCTGCATGCGCTCGAGGATCACGGCGTTGACGTGATTGAGGTCCGCTGCGACCAGCTGGAGCATCGGCTCGAGCGACGGCGCGCGGGGATGGAGCGGGTGGACGGCGGCGGACATCGCTGGCGGCGATGTGGCGGCTCCGGCCGCGAAACGCAAGCGGCCTCGCCGTCCTCCAGTCAACGCACCGAAGCTCTTAAAGGCCGGTCGATGAACCATAGTCTTTCCAGGGTTTGTGTGGCACGCTCACGAAACGAGTCGGGGGAGAGCAAGATATGGACCGGCCTGTCGGACAATCCGGCGTGATCGCGGCCGCATCGACCTATCACATCTACCAGGATGGCGGTCTCGGCGACTCGCAACCGCAGAATATGCCCGGCACGGAATGGAAATCCAGGAATCTGAACAGCTTTCTGTGGGGGCTGATCCGGCAGGATTTGCCGATTACCAATTGCCGGCTCGCCAACGGCCAGCGGATCGGCATCGAGGAGATCAGGGTCGGCCGCAGCTGGCCTCAGGCGATCACCGCCTTGCTGACGCTCGGCATCTGGGCGCCGACGCGGATCAGCTGGCGCTGCTGCCGGCCGCCGGTCCAGACCGGGCTGCTCGAGTGATGGGCCCGAGATGATCCACCGCGACGACCGGGGTCCCAAAAGCTGGGCCGGCGTCCATGTCACGCACCGGACGACGGTCGCGGAGATTTTCGATATCGACAATATCGGGCGGAACGACACTCTGCTCACCGGCTTCGAGATGTTCCGCTTTGCCGGCCAGTCGCTCGACGCGCTGATCCAGGAAGCGCGCGCGGCCGGGAACAAGAGGATCCTCCCCATCGGCTCGGGGTGGGCCCTCTCCGATATCAACATCACCGACGGCTGGCTGGTCAACACGAAGTTGCTCAACGGCTGCTACGACGTCGGCGAGCGCTATTTCCACGACGGCTATCCGGCCGGCGACCGCTCCAACGTGGTGCTGGCCCAGTGCGGGCTGCAGATCGCCGAGCTCAACGCCTTCCTGGAGCTGATGACGAGCGGCGTCTCGAAGAAGCGCTCGATCAAGGCCGCCGGCATCGGCAACGGCCAGACCGTCGCCGGCGCCGTGTCCGGCAATACGCACGGATCGCAGCTCACCTTCGGAGCAATGCCGGACTTCGTCGCCGGCCTGCACCTCGCGACCGGCGGCGGCCGGACGCTGTGGATCGAACGCGCCTCGCGCCCGCTGTTCAACGACGCGTTCGCCGCCCAGCTCGACGCCGAGCTGATCCGCGACGATGACATCTTCAATGCCGCTTTGGTCAGCTTCGGCTCGTTCGGAATCATCGCCGCAATGGCGATCGAGACCGCCCCCGTCTACCAGCTCGAATTCGGCCCCATAGTCGACATCCCGCACGACGCGCTAAAGGCCAAGCTCGCCCGGTTCGCGGCGGGCGATACCGGCGACCTCTACCATTATGAGTTCATCTTCGATCCACACGCGCGAAAGCAGGTCGCGATGGAGGCCGGGGCGCCTAAAGTGCCTTATAAGCCCGGCGTGCCGACGCCCGTGCCGCGCTGGATCGTTCGCGACAAGAACGGCTACGCGCCCGGCATCAACATCCTGCGCGTGATCGGCCTGTTGCGTTTCCTGCCGCCGCGGATTCCCACCAGCTTCCAGTTCTCGCAATATCGGAAGCTCGCCTTGCTGAACAATGTGCGCGGAACGCCCGGACAGATCTATACGTCGTCCGTCTACTATCTCGAAGGCTATACCGAGAGCGCGTACGGCGTGTCGGTGCGCGACGCCCCGCGGATGATCGACATCTGCTCGGCGGTGTGCCGGAAGACCCGCTTGCCGTCGATCGCGCAGGTGAGGCTCGCTCGCGCGTCGGCTGCGACTTTGGGCTTCACGCAGCACGAGCCGATCACTTCGGTCTTCGAGTTCGGCCTCATCAACGACGCGCGCTTCGCCGAGTTCGAGGCCGCAATGGACGCGGCGCTGCGCGAGGCCGTGATCCGGTACACGATGCACTGGTCGAAGAATTCGGGAATCGATCCGGCCAAGCTCGATTACATGTATGGACCGGCGAAGGTCGCGAGCTGGAAGGCGGCCCGGCACAAGGTCTTCAAAGGCGATGCGGCGCTGATGGGCATGTTCGCCACCGACGCGATGGCGAGGGCCGGCCTGGCCTGAGCAGCAGGGCACCGCCCACCGGGCGGCTCAGCCGGTGGGGCTCACGGCGAGCGGCAGCTTGAGCCGGGCGAGCAGCCCGCCCAGATCCTCGCTCTCCTCCAGGGCGATCGAGCCGCCGTAGATCTCGGCGACGTCGCGCACGATGGCCAGGCCGAGGCCTGTCCCCGGCTTGCCGCTGTCGAGCCGGGCGCCGCGGTCGAAGATCGATGCGCGCAGATCCTGCGGGATGCCCGCGCCGTCGTCCTCGATCTCGATCTCGACGCAATCGGGCGTGTCCCTGACCGTCACGAACACGCGGCCGCCGCCATATTTGGCCGCATTCTCGATCAAATTGCCGATCATCTCGTCGAGGTCCTGACGTTCGACCCGGACCGCCGCCTCCTTGTCCCCTGCGAGGTCAACGGTGACGTTCTCGTACAAGCGGCTGACCGCGCGCTCCACCGCCTCCAGCGACGGCCACACCTCGGCGCGCGCCTGGGCCGAGGAGCGGCGCCCGATCGCGCGGGCGCGGGCGAGGTGATGGTCGACCTGGCGGCGCATCGTCGTCGCCTCGCGGCAGACGGTGTCGGCGAGATCGGGCGCCTTGGCGGTGGCGGCGTTGGTGACGACGGTGAGCGGCGTCTTGAGCGCGTGGGCGAGGTTGCCGGCGTGCCGCCGCGCCTCCTCGGCCTGCTTCTCGTTGTGGGCGAGGAGCGCGTTCAGCTCCTCGATGAGCGGCTGAATCTCCAGCGGAAACCGCTCCTCGATGCGCGATTTGGCGCCGGAGCGGATCGAGGCGATCGCCTTGCGCACGCGCCTCAGCGGCCAAAGCCCGTAGAGCGCCTGCAGGCCGGCGAGGACGAGCAGCCCGACGCCGAGGATGGCGAAGGAGCGCAGCATGGTCCGCCTCAGCACGCTGATCTGGGCGTTGATCGGCTCGCGGGTCGATGCGACCTGGAAACGCCAGCGACGTGGCGAGCCGGGGAGGCGCGCGTCGCGTTCGACCACACGCAGCTCCTCGCTCGGAAACTGCCCGCTGTTGTAGACGTGGAGATCGAAATCGCGATGCTCTCCCTGCACGGCGAGGCGCCGGTCCCAGAGAGAGCGGGAGGGAAAGGCGAAGGTGGGCGGCGCGTCGGCCGGATTGAACCCTTCTGCGGTGATCTGGAAATAGAGCCCCGAATAGGGCTCGAGGAAGCGCTGGTCGGCCGGCGGGCGGTTGAGCAGCACCTCACCGTCGGGGCCGATCTCGGAGGCGGCGATCAGGGAGGTCAGCACATATTCCAGGCTGTCGTCGAAATTGTCGGTGATCGCGGAGGTCAACACGCGATCGAGCGTGAAGCCGCCGACTCCGAGCAGGACGATGATCCAGATCGCGGCGACGCCGATGATTCGGCGGGTCAGCGAGCCGGTCGAGCCGCGCGGCTTGTTGCCGCCCTTGCCGATCAGCCGCGCGCGCCTGAACCTCGGCAGCTTCATCCTCTCACCTCGACCACATCTGGGGAGGCCATGTGCGATGCGCTTCCGAAACCTGTGCTGAACCGTGCGGCCCCGGAGGGGGCCGGCCCGGCGTCACCCCCGCGGCTCTTCGAGCGAATAGCCCAGGCCGCGTATGGTGGTGATCACGTCCTGACCGAGCTTTTTCCTGATGCGCGTGACGAACACCTCGATCGTGTTCGAATCGCGGTCGAAATCCTGGTCGTAGATATGCTCGATGAGCTCAGTCCGGGAGACGACCTTGCCTTTGTGGTGCATGAGGTAGGAGAGGAGCTTGTACTCCTGCGCAGTCAATTTGACCGGTTCGCCGGCGAGGGTGACCTTGCCCGAGCGCGTGTCCAGGCGGACGTCGCCGGCGGTGAGCTCCGACGAGGCGTTCCCGGATGCGCGGCGGATGAGGGCGCGGAGCCGCGCGATCAGCTCCTCGGTCTGGAACGGCTTGGCGAGATAATCGTCGGCGCCCGCATCGAGGCCGGCGACCTTGTCCGACCAGCTGTCCCGCGCGGTGAGCACCAGGACCGGGACCGCAATCCCTTCCTTGCGCCACCGGTCGAGCACGGTCAGGCCGTCAATCTCGGGCAGTCCGAGATCGAGCACGATCGCGTCGTAGCTCTCGGTGGACCCCAGATAGTGGCCGTCTTCCCCGTCGGTGGCGAGGTCGACAGCATAGCCGGCGCCCTCCAGGGTGGCGCGCAGCTGGCGGCCCAGATTCGGTTCGTCCTCGACGATCAGGACCCGCATGTCGTCTTCCCTCCGCCTCTTGGATCGGCCTCATCATCCGAAACCAGCGCGTGTGGCAAATTGTTTCACGCCGTCAACAAGTGGGATAGCAGGTCCCGCTGCTCAAGGGGAGCCGGCGGAGCGCGGCTCAGCGCGAGAAGCCGAGGGGCCGGCCGGTACGTGCGTCCACGTGGAGGCGGACGACGTTGCCGCCCGCGCCCATGAAGGTCAGCCGGTAGATCGAGCCGGATGGATCGAGATCGGCGCCGATATAGCGGGCGTTGCGGACCCGGACGCGCGACAGGATGACGTTGAGCGGAAGGATGTCGCCCTGCTGCATGGCGCGATAGGCGGCGTCCTGGTCGCGGCCGCCATGGCCGCGCCGCCCTTGCGCATCCGCAGAGGCGGAAAGCGCGAGCGACGCCAATATGGCGATGGAGGCGAGGAAACGCATGGACATATTCTCGTGGTTGAGGAGTGGCATAGGTCTTGCGTATTGAATAGGCCATGAATGCCCCGACACGGGGGCGCGGGGGGAGAGTGAGGATGCGGGATTGGGGGCTCGGCGCGCTGGCGGCGGCACTGGCAGCGGGCCTCGCTTTTCTGCCGGCCGCTGCGCCGGGACAGCAGGCAAACGAGCCCAGGATGGAGCGGGTGCCGGATCGCCGTGCCGGCGAGGGCACGGGGCCGTTCCGTCGCCTGGTGATCCGCGGAGCCATGCTGATCGACGGCACCGGCGCGCCGCCGCGTGGCCCGGTCGACCTCGTCATTGCCGGCAACCGGATCGAGAGCATCCGGGGCGCGGGCACTCCCGGCCTGCCGCTCGCCGCCGACCGGCAGCCGCGCGACGCCGACCACGAGATCGACGCCAGCGGAATGTACGTGCTGCCCGGCTTCGTCGACGTCCACGGCCATAACGGCGATCCGGACAAGGCTCCCAACGCGACCTACGGCTATCGCCTCTGGCTGGCCCACGGCATCACCACCGTCCGCGGCGTCTCGCTCTATTTCGGCGATGAGGCGATGTCGCGCAGCGACCGCGAGCGAAGCGCGGCCAATTTGATCGTCGCGCCGCGCCTCTACGACTATGTCGCGATGGGCGACTGGCCGAACGGCGACGTCTCGACGCCGGAGCGCGCCCGCGCCTTCGTCCAATATGCCGCGCAGCGCGGCTACCACGGCATCAAGCTGTTCAACTCGGAGCCGGCCGCCACCACCCGCGCGGCGATCGAAGAGGCGCGGCGGATGCGGATCGGAACGGTCGCCCATCTCGGCCAGGGCGGCGTCGCCGAGGTCAATGCCGACTTGGCCACCGAAATGGGCCTGGGCGGAATCACCCATTTCTACGGCCATTTCGAGAGTCTCCTCGAGGGCCGCCGCCTGCCTTCCTATCCGAACGACTACAATATGTTCGACGAGCAGTGGCGGTTCAGCCAGGTGGCGCGCCTCGCCGACCAGATCGTCGAGCCGGGCGGACCCGAATGGCAGGCCTATCTCGGCCGGCTGCTGGAGCGGCGGGTGTTCCTCAGCCCGACCTTCAACATCTATTCGGCCGGCCGCGACGTGATGCGCGCCCGCAACGCGGACTGGCATGCGCGCTACACTCTGCCGTCGCTGCAGCGCTTCTTCCAGCCGAGCCGGGTCAATCACGGCTCCTACTTCTGGGACTGGACGACCTCCGACGAGATCGCCTGGCGGCGCTTCTACGGCCCCTTCATGCGCCTCATCAACGACTACAAGAATATGGGCGGGCGGATCACGGTCGGCTCCGATCCCGGCTACATCTATCAGACCTGGGGCTTCTCCTACATCCAGGAGCTGGAGATGCTCCAGGAAGCGGGACTCGCGCCGCTGGAGGTGATCCAGGCCGCGACCATCAATGGCGCCCGCGAGATCTTCGAGCCTATGGGCCGGGAGCCGCCGATGGGAATGGTCCGTCCCGGCATGCTCGCCGACCTCGTCATCGTGCCGGGCAACCCGCTCGCGAACCTCAAATTGCTCTACGGAACCGGCCACATGCGCCTCAATCCGGCCACCCAGGCCGTCGAGCGCGTCGGCGGCGTCCGCTGGACGATCAAGGACGGCATCGTCTACGACGCACCCGCCTTGCTGGCGAGCGTCGCGCGGATGGTGGAAGAGGCGCGGGGACGGGAAGCCACCCGATCCCCCTCCCGCTGAGGGGGAGGGGCTAAGGGAGGGGTGGAGTCTCCGGAAAAGGCGCTGCCCAGATGACGAGTCCACCCCCACCCAAACCCTCCCCCCTCAAGGGGGAGGGCTTTAGCGGCTTCACAAAGCGTGGATTCCCGTCCGTCTAGCGCGTCGCCGGCAGCAGCCTCGGGTTCCGCAGAAGCAGCGCGGAGATCAGCGCAACGATGAGGCCCACCGGGAAAAGCTCGATGAAGACCAGGCACGGGCGGACGAGCGGATCGTAGAGCATCCATTCGAACCGGGCCCGCTCGCGGGCGTCGCCGGCGCGCGCGACGATCTCGTCGAGCATCCGATAACGGGTGAGGGCCAGGTAGATTTCGAAGATGACGACATAGGCGAGGGCGGCAAGCGCGGCCATTGCGACGCCCAGGCCGAAGGCGCGGCCGAAGCGGATGACGCCGCCGCATTCCGCGTCGCGATAGCGCTTGATCCCGACGAACATGATGGTCAGCACGGCCAGCATCAGCAGATAGCCGTACCAGAGCGAGTGGACGAAGCTGTCGGGTGCGGTCAGCTCGAAGCCGGCGATCATGACGAGGATGACGATGCTGCCCGAGATCAGGCCGTACACGAGCGCGTATCTCATTGCCCGTCCTCCTTCTGCCCCGCTTCGGCTTCCGGCTCCCAAAGCTCGATCGGATTGCCTTCCGGATCGTGGACGCGGGCAAAGCGTCCGACGCCGGCCATCGCCTCCTCGCGAGTCACTTCGACGCCGGCGGCGCGCAGGTCGGCGAGCAGGCCGTCGAGGTCGGCGACCCTGAGGTTGACCATCGCCGTCCTTTCGGCCGGGAAATAGTCGCTGTCCGCCTTGAACGGCTCGAACACCATCGGTCCGCCCTGATGGAACCAGACCCATTCGTTCGACTGGCCCTTCTCGTCCGTCCCGCAGCCGCCGCCGACGCCGAGGCGCTCCTTGTACCAGGCCTTCAGCGCCGCCGGGTCTTGCGCCCGGAAGAAATAACCGCCCATTCCGATGACCGGCATGTCCGTTCCCCTCATTGTTGCGGGGCCGATCCTATGTCCAATCGGAGGTGCGGGCTATCGCCCATCGGGATGATTGGGGCGAAATCGACAGTCCGGATCAGGGGATGAGGGCGAGGCTGCGCGCCTTCTCGATCGCCTGCACCCGTCGCTGCACCTCGAGCTTGCCGTAGATGCGGGCGATATGGGTCTTCACCGTGTTCGGCGAGATTCCGAGCCGGCGCGCCAGCTCCTTGTTCGATTCGCCGCCCGCCAGCGCCTCCAGGATCTCGACCTCGCGGGGGCTGAGCCCGAGGGAGCGGATCGCAGCCTCGTTGCGCGCGAACGGCTGCGGGGCCGCCCACCGCGGGGTGAGCCTGTTCCCGGCCCACAGTCCGAGCGCCACGAAGCCGACCGCAAGGAAGCCGACATAGACCTCTCCGGAGAAAGCATGCGCGAGGTAGCGATATTCGAGCCAGTGGAGCACCGCCGCAGCCGCCGCCAGGGCGAGCGCATAGGGAAGATCGTCCTCGCCATCGCGAGTGAGAATGCCGAATAGGCAAGCGCGAGGCCAGCGGGGTGACGACGGCGCGATCCGCCGCTATCTCGCCGCGACCATGGCCGCTCCCGTCCTCGCTTACGAAAATCTCGGGCTGATCCAGGGCTCGGGCTGGCTGTTCCGGGGGATCGACCTGTTCGTCGGGGCGCGCGACCGGCTGGCGCTGATCGGCCGCAACGGCGCCGGCAAGACCACCTTGTTCAAATGCCTCGCCGGGACGATCGAGACCGACGAGGGGCGGCGCACGATCCAGCCGGGGACGAAGGTCGTGCTGCTCGAGCAGGACCCGCCCGTCGAGCGCTTCGCGACCCTGCGCGAATTCGCCCTCTCGGGGCCGGACGCGCCCCAGGCGCACGCCGTCGATGCGATCGCGACCCAGATCGGCATCGATCTCGACCGCCCCGCCGCCACCGCCAGCGGCGGCGAGCGGCGCCGGGCGGCGATCGCCCGTGCGTTGGCGCAGCAGCCCGACGTGCTGCTCCTCGACGAGCCGACCAACCATCTCGATCTCGGCGCGATCCAGTGGCTCGAGGACTGGCTCGGCCGCTATTCGGGCGCGTTCATCGCGATCAGCCACGACCGCACCTTCCTGAGGCGTCTGACCCGCTCGTCGCTGTGGCTCGACCGCGGCGGGCTGCGCCGCGCCGAGATCGGCTTCGGCGGCTTCGAGGCCTGGACCGAGAAGGTCTATGAGGAGGAGGCGCGCAACGCGGAACGGCTCGACGCGCGGCTGAAGCTGGAAGAGCATTGGCTGCTGCGCGGAGTCACGGCGCGCAGGCGGCGCAACCAGGGGCGGCTGACCAAGCTCCACGAGATGCGCGCCCAGCGCGCCGCGATGCTCGGCCCCGCCGGGACCGCGAAGCTCGGCCTCGCCACCGACGACGTGAAGACCAAGACCGTGATCGACGCGGAGGGGGTGACCAAGAGGTTTGGCGAGCGCGCCGTCATTCGGGATTTCTCGCTCAGGATCCAGCGCGGCGACCGGATCGGCGTGGTCGGCGCCAACGGCACGGGCAAGACGACCCTGCTCAAGCTGCTCACCGGCGAGATCGACCCCGACGAGGGCAAGGTCACGCGCGCGAGGACCTTGAGCGGCGTGGTCATCGATCAGCAGAGGAAGCTCCTCGATCCCGAGAAGGACGTGCGCCAGGTCCTCGCCGACGGCAGCGACTGGATCGACGTGAGGGGGGTGCGCAAGCAC
Source organism: Allosphingosinicella sp. (assembly GCA_035628635.1). Lineage (GTDB taxonomy): Bacteria > Pseudomonadota > Alphaproteobacteria > Sphingomonadales > Sphingomonadaceae > Allosphingosinicella. Next base: position 23,850 of record DASPJJ010000023.1, on the reverse strand, counting down.
GTCATCGGCTATCTCAAGGAGTTCCTGTTCGATCCCGGACTGATCGAGGCCAAGATCGGCGCGCTTTCGGGCGGCGAGCGGTCGCGGCTGCTGCTCGCCCGCGAGTTCGCCCGCCGCTCCAACCTGCTGGTGCTCGACGAGCCGACCAACGACCTCGATCTCGAAACCCTCGACCTGCTCCAGGAGGTGATCGCCGACTACGAGGGGACGGTGCTGATCGTCAGCCACGACCGCGACTTCCTCGACCGCACCGTCACCATCACGCTCGGCCTCGACGGCTCGGGCAAGGTCGACATCGTGGCGGGAGGCTATGAGGATTGGGAGCGCAAGCGCGCCCGGCCGGCGGGCGCAGCCTCACCCGCGCGGCCGGCGCCGAAGCCGGTTCCCGCCGCGCCCAGGCCGCAGACCAAGCTCAGCTATAAGGACCAGCGCGACTACGATCTGCTGCCGGACCGCATCCGCGCGCTGGAGGCGGGGATCGCGCGCGACGAGGCGGCTCTCCACGATCCCGACCTCTACGCCCGCGACCCGGCCCGCTTCGCCGCCCTCACCGAAGCGATCGAGCGGGCCCGGGCCGAGCGCGACGCCGCCGAGGAGCGCTGGCTCGAGCTCGCCGAGAAGGTCGAGGCGCTGGCGGGGTAGGGGTCATAGCCGTCATACCGGACTTGATCCGGGGTCCATGAACACCGTCGCCGACCGCTTGTCGCCGCCTTGGGATCATAGATGCCGGATCAAGTCCGGCATGACGATCCGCTCAATGCCCCTGCTGCGCCCTTCCCGACTGAATCAGGCGCTGGCGCGACGTGTTGCCCGGCACGGCGATATGGGCCGCGGGGTCGTACTCCTTGCCGACCGCCGGGCTCCCCTGCGGCACCCAAATCTCGACCCGGGTCGAGCTGTAGCCCGAAGGAATGTAGCGCACGTAATAGCCGTCCGGATGGAGGCTCCACCGCCCCGACGGTATGTCCTGGCTTCCCGGGCCCCGGGGCGCCGCCCCGGAAAGCACCGCCACCCGCTCCATCTCCGCGAAGCTCGCGCCGGGCGTGGTCAGCATCTGCCTCAATTGCGCCTCGGCCTGGGCTATCTGGCGCAGCGGCTCGGGCACTCCGCCGAGCGCGTTGGTCAAGGCGTTGCCGTGCAGCACGTCGAGCGCGCTGCGGTTGAGCGACGCGAGCTGCCGCGGCGTCAGCAACTGGCTGGCGACCGCCCTCAAGTCGCCGGACAGGTCCTCGAACTTGGCGCGGGCGATGATCGCCCAGAGCAGCTGCTGGATGCGCTGCTGCGAAATCTCCGGCCGGTTCACCGAATTGCGCACGATGGTCATCACCGCATCTTCGGCGGGGCCCTTGGGCGGCGCGTAGAGATAGCCGTCGCCGCCGCCGGGGCCGTGGGTGCCGGCCTTGAGGCAGTAGCTCTGGGTCTGCATCGAATAATAGCCGGGCTGGAGCACGAAGCCGCCATTGGGCGTGCGCTGCAGGGTCATCAGCGAGCGCCCGGCCTCGCGCGGCGTGAAGCCGTCCTTGCTGGCGTCGCCCCAGCGTGCGTCCGAGAGGCTGGTCGTGATCGGCGCGCGGTCGCCGAGGATGTTCGGAGTCTTGCGCCTGAGCTTGTCGCCGAGCCCGCCGAGCCCCCCGAGCTGGGCCGCGCCCGCCGTCGACACCCCGACGAACATCATGATCGCGAGGAGGCGGAAGAAGGAACGGAAACTCATGTCATCCCCCAGAAAAGACGAAGCAGCGCCGGACGGACCCCCCGCCGCGACTCTTCCCCGCTTGGTTACCGCGCCCCAAGCCGCTGCGCCATAGGGAAAAATCCCGGCGCTTGACCATGCGAAGCCGGAGTGCGCAAAGGCTCGGCAGGCTGTGGGGAGAATGACGATGCGGGCCTCGATCTGGACTGTCGCTCTGCTCGCGGTGGCGATGGGCGGCTGCGCGCGGACGGAGCGGCCGGGCGCCGCCGTCCCCTCGCCGGTTGCCGCCGGGCCAAGCGCCGCCTCTCCGTCCGTCGGCGTGCCGCCGATCCGATACACCAGCCGGACCCTGCCCAACGGACTGCGGGTCTACGCGCTTCGCGACACGGCGAGCCCCAACGTCTCGGTGCAGGTCTGGTACGATGTCGGCTCGCGCGACGATCCGCGCGGCCGATCCGGCTTCGCGCATCTGTTCGAGCATCTGATGTTCAAGGCGACGCGCAACCTCGTGCCCGAGCAGCTCGACCGGCTGACCGAGGATGTCGGCGGCTTCAACAACGCCTCGACCGACGACGATTACACCAACTATTACGAGGTCGTCCCCGCCAACCATCTCGAGCGGCTGCTCTGGGCGGAAGCCGAGCGCATGGGCTCGCTCGTCGTCGAGCCCGGCTATTTCGCGTCGGAGCGCGACGTCGTAAAGGAGGAGTATCGCACGCGGGTGCTTGCCCAGCCCTACGGCCGGCTGTTCCACTACCTCCCGCAAATCTCCTACGATGTTCACCCCTATGCGCGGCCGGGCATCGGCAGCATCGAGGATCTCGACGCCGCCACCATCGAGGACGTGCGCGCGTTCCACGCCACTTATTACCGGCCCGACAATGCGGTTCTGTTCGTCTCGGGCAATTTCGATCCGGCTGAGCTCGATCGGTGGGTGGACCGCTATTTCGCCCCGATCCCCCGGCCGGCCGGGTCGATCCCGCGCGTCACGGCGGAGGAGCCGGAGCGGACCCAGCCGCGGCGCTTCACCGTCTACGAGCCGAACACGCCGCTCCCGGCGGTGCTGCTGAGCTACCGCCTGCCGCCCGCCTCGCACGACGATGCGGCGGCGCTGGAGGTGCTCGACGGCATCCTCTCGACCGGCGAGAGCTCGCGCCTGCATCAGTCTCTCGTCTACCGGCAGCGCGTCGCGGCGCAGGCCGGATCCTTCCCCGGCTTCCGCCGCGGCCCCGGCATTCTCGCGGCATTCGCGATCCTCGCCAGCGGGCAGACGGCCGAGGCGGGCGAGGCGGCGCTGCGCGCCGAGATCGCCCGGCTGCGCGACGAGCTCGTGACCCCGGCGGAACTCGCCGAAGCGAAGAACGAGCTGCTGACCGGTGCGCTGCGCGAGCGCGAGACGGTCGACGGGCGCGCCTCCGCGCTCGCCGAAGCGGTGATCGTCGAAGGCGATCCGGCCGCCGCCGATCGCCGCCTCGCCGAGATCGCCGCGGTCACCCCGGAGGACGTGCAGCGCGTCGCCCGGCGATGGCTTCGCGACGAGGGCGCCGCAACGCTCGTCTACCTTCCCGAGGAATCGCAAGCCGGCGCCCGCGAGGACGAGATCCGGACCGCCGCTACCGTGCGGACGGCGCCGCTGGTGGCGCCGCCGAACGTGCGCATCGTCCAGCCGGCGAGCGAGGCGGAGCGGGTCGCGCCGCCGCCGCCGGGCCCCGCGATCGTCGCCGAGATGCCGCGGCCGGTCTCGCAGCGCCTGGCGAATGGAATGACGGTCGTCACCGTCCGCCGCGCCGGTCTTCCGCTGGTCAGCGCCTATCTCGTCGCGGGCGGCGGCTCGGCGCTCGATCCCGAGGGCCGTGCCGGCCGCGCGGCGCTCACCGCCGCCTTGATGTCCGAAGGCACCGCGACGCGCTCCGCGACGGAGATCGACCAGGCCGTCGAAGCGCTGGGCACGTCGATCGGAAGCGGCGCGGACTGGGACGGCGCCTCGATCGGCCTCACCGTCCGTACCGACAATATCGACGCGGCGCTCGGCCTCCTCGCCGACGTGGCGCGCAACCCGGCCTTCGCGGCCGATGAGATCGAGCGTCAGCGCGCGCAATCCATCGACGCGGTGCGCGTGGGGATGAGCGACCCTGCGACGGTCGCCGGAATGGCCGCGATGCGGGCACTCTTTGGCGAAGCGCCCTACGGTCATCCGGCTTCGGGCACCGAGCGCACGTTACGCGCGATCACCCGCGACGATATAGTCGGCGCCTATCGCGGCGTCTGGGGACCGCGCAACGCCACCCTCGTGCTGGCCGGCGACATCGAGCCGGCGGCTGCTTTGGCTCTCGCCGAGCGCCATTTCGGGTCCTGGAATGCGCCAGCGACGCCCGGCGCGGCGTCTCCGGCTGCTCGCTCGGCAAATGGCCGCCCCGGGGAGGTCATCGTCATCGACATGCCGGATGCAGGCCAGGCTGCCGTGGCCGTCACCCGCGGCACGCTCAGCCGCCGCGATCCGCGTTACTATCGGGCGCTGGTCGCCAATTCGGTGCTCGGCGGAGGCTATAGCGCTCGGCTGAACCAGGAGATAAGGATTCGCCGCGGCCTCGCTTACGGCGCGCGCAGCGGCATCGACGCGCGGCGCCTGCCGGGCCCCTTCTCGGCGACGACCCAGACCCGCAATGAGACGGCGCCCGAGGTGCTCGGACTGATCCTCGCGGAGATGCGTCGGCTGGGCGCGGAGCCGATCCCGGCGAGCGAACTCGACATCAGGCGCACGGTGATCCTCGGCAGCTACGGCCGCAGCGCGGAGACCACGACCGGCATTGCCGGCCTCGTGGCCGATTACGTCCTGCTCGGCGTCGGGCCGGAGGAAATCGCGCGCTTTCAGCGCTCGGTTCTCGCCGTCACGCCCGCCGAGGCCCAGGCGGCCGCCGCGCAGCTCCTCGCGCCCGACGGGGCGACGATCGTGATCGTCGGCGATGCGCGGCGTTTCCTCCCCCAGCTCCGCCGCGACCGCGCGAACGTGACGGTGATCCCGATCGCCGAGCTCAACCTCGACAGCCCCAGCCTGCGCTAACGCCGTTCGCGTCGAGCGAAGTCGAGGCGCCAAGCCGAGCGAAGCCGAGGCGCCTTTCCAAGGTAAGGGAAGCTCTCGCTGGGCTCGACAGCGGTCCTCGACCTCGCTCGGACCGACCGGAAGGCACGCGACCTATTCTATCCCCTTCAACCGCGCCGCGCGGCTTCCAAATGGCGTCTTATCTCGGCGTCGGACGGGGCGCCGCGCAGCGCGCGCTGGAGCAGCGCCAGTCCCTCCGCCCGCGCGCCGCTTCGGAACAGCACCCAGCCGAGCGTATCGGCCGTTCCCGGATTGCCGAGGTCCAGCTCCCAGGCGCGGCGGGCGAGCGGCACGGCCCGGGCGTGGTCGCCCTGTTCGGAATAAGCGAGGGCGAGGTTGTTGAGGATGGTCGCGTCGCGGTCTCCGAGCCGGCGGCGCAGGCCCTCGTAAATGCCGGTCGCCCCGGCCCAGTCGCGCACCTGCATGTAGCGCGCGGCGAGCAGGACGAGCGCAGGAACGTTGCGGGGATTCTGCTGCAGGAAGAGCTGAAGAACGCGGTCAGCCGCCGCCTGCTGACCGGAGCGCTGCAGCGCCTCGATCAGGCGCAGGGCGACCGGCTCGGTGAAGGCGAGGTTGGCCGCCTTGCGATACTCGTCGGCCGCGCCCGCATGGTCGCCCGCCAGGCCGCGCGCATCGCCGACCAGGACATGTGCGTCCGGGGCGCCGGGATGGCCGCGCTGCAGCGCCAGCGCCCGGTCGAGCGCCTCGGCGCCGAAGCCGCGCGCCAGCAACGCTGCGACCAGAGCCACCTCTGTCGGCGCGTCGCGGCGCTCGGCGGCCGCCCGGCGCAGCGCCGCGAGCTGTTCGTCGCTGACCGCGTCCATGTCGAGCGCGGCCGCCGCACGGCCCTGCGGAAGGGCCGCGCGGAACAGGAAGGCGGCCGCGGCTCTGGTGTCCCCCTGCCGCGCCAGCGCCCGGCCGATCAGGGACAGGCTGTAGCTGTCGGCATCGGCCCGCTCGGCGATCGGGCGAAGCGTGGCGATCGTGGCGGCCGCGTCGCCGAGGCGCCACTGCGCCGCCGCCAGCAGCCGCCGCGCCTTGCGGTTGGCCGGTTGCTGCTCGACGAGTCGCTCCAGCCGCCGCGCCGCCTGCGCGACGTTGCCGCTCTCGTAATCGATGGCGCCGCCGAGCAGCATTCCCGCCGGCGTTTCGTCGAACCGTCCTTCGGTGCGCTGCCAGATGGTCTGGGCGAGCTCGAACTCGCCGGCCCGGGCGGCCAGCATCGCCTGCAGGTAGAAGGCCATGGCGTTGCCGCTCTGGAGCGAGAGGACCCGCCGGGTATCGGCGAGCATCTCCTCCATCCGGCCGAGATCGGCCAGGGTCGCGGCGCGCTCGAGCAGGGTGATGACGTCGTCGGGATCGATCTCGAGCGCGCGGTTGAACCAGGGGAGGGCGCCTGAAAGGCCGTATTGGCTCCGGGTGAGCTCGCCGCGCAGCCGCAGCGCTTCGTCGTTGCGCGGGTCGAGCGCGACGGCCTGGTCGGCGGCCGCGATCGCGGCGGCGACGTCGCCGGTGGACCGGCGGAAGCCGGCAATGTCGGTCCAGACTTGGCTGTCGCGCGGCCCCAGCTCGGCGGCGCGGACGAATTCCGCAGCGGCGGCGCCCTCTTCGCCCAGCGCGAACAGGGAGCGGGCGCGGATCCGGGCCGCATAGGCCGCGTCGGGGCCCGCGGCTCCCTCGATCTCGGCGATCGCCCTGCGCGGCTCCCCCTGGAGCAGCAAGGCGTGGGCGAGAAGGGCGCGAGTCTCCGCTTGCGGCGCGCCGGCGTCGCGGGCGCGCCGGATTTCCGATTCTGCCGCGACGCCGTCGCCGAGCAGCAGGGAGGCGCGCGCCTGGGCCAGGCGGGCACGCAGGTCGCGCGGGTTGCCGTGGAGAGCGTTGAACAAGGCGGCCCGGGCGGCGCGCGGCCGGCCCTGCTCGAGTGCGGCGATTCCGCGGCTGTAATATTCCTCGGGCGTAGGCGTGGCCGACGCGCCCGAGCAGGCGGCCGTCGCCGCCAGCAGCAGGGCGAAGGGGGCCTGCCGCGCGCCTGTCACGGCTGCAGCCCATATTGCTTCAGCAAATCGTAGAGCGTCGGCCGGCTGATGCCGAGCAGCCGCGCTGCGCTCGAAATGTTGCTCTCGGTACGCGCCAGCGCCTGGCGGATAACGCGCCGGTCCGCCTCCTCGCGCGCGGCCTTGAGGTTGATCGGCAACTGATCGCCTTCCTTCGAGACCAGATCGAGATCCTCGGCGGTGATCAGCTTGCCGTCGGCCATGATCACCGCGCGCTTCATCCGGTTCTCGAGCTCGCGGACGTTGCCCGGCCACGGCCAGTCGTTGATCGCCTGCAGTGCGCCGGGCGAGAAGCCGCGCACGTTCGGGTTCATCTCGCGCGAGAAGAGGTGGAGGAAGTGCTTGGCGAGCAGAGTGGCGTCGCCGTGCCGCTCCGCGAGCGTCGGGATCCGCACGACGATCTCGGCGAGACGGTAATAGAGGTCCTCGCGAAACGTCGCGGCCTGGATCATCGCCGGCAGGTCCTGGTGCGTCGCGCAGACGATGCGGGTGTCGACGGCGATCCCCTTCCGGCCGCCGATCCGCTCGATCACCCGTTCCTGCAGGAAGCGCAGCAGCTTGACCTGCAGCGGCAACGGGATGTCGCCGACCTCGTCGAGGAACAGGGTTCCGCCATGGGCCTGCTCGATCTTGCCTTCGATGGTCTTGATCGCGCCGGTGAACGCCCCTTTCTCGTAGCCGAACAGCTCCGCCTCGAGCAGGTTCTCGGGGATCGCCGCGCAGTTGATCGCGACGAAGGCGCCGCCGGCGCGCCGGCTGGCGCGGTGCAGGCCGCGGGCGAGCAGCTCCTTGCCGGTGCCGCTGGCGCCGAGCAGCATCACCGAGACGTCGGCATTCGCCACCCGCTCGATGGTGCGAGCGACCTTCATCATTTCGGGCGCGGCCGTAACCATGGTGCCGAGCACGGTGCGGTCGGCGCCGACGTGGCTCTCCAGCCGGCGGTTTTCGGTTTCGATGCCGTGGAGCTGGAAGGCGCGGCGGACGATCAGGCCCAATTGGTCGATGTCGACCGGCTTCTGGTAGAAATCATAGGCTCCGGAGGCGATCGCCCTCAGGGCGCTTTCGCGGGCGCCGTGGCCGGAGGCGACGATCACCTTGGTCTCGGGCTTCAGCGACAGGATCGTCTCCAGCGTCGCGAAGCCCTCGCTGACTCCGTCCGGGTCGGGAGGGAGGCCGAGGTCGAGGGTGATGACCGGCGGCTCCTCGGAGCGCACCAGGGCGATTGCCGCTTCGCGGTCGGACGCGCAGATGACCTCGTAATCGTCATAGGCCCAGCGCAGCTGGCGCTGCAGCCCCTCGTCGTCCTCGACGATCAGCAATTTCGGCTTCGCTTCGGACGTCATGCGCATTTCCGTTCAAGCTGAGGGGCGAGGCTTTGCTCACCCAGCGGTAAAAAGACGGTGAAGCGGGAGCCATCGCCCTCGCGGCTTTGGACCTCGATCCGGCCGCCCATCGCCGCGACCAGCGACCGCGCCTCGTAGGCGCCGACGCCGAACCCGTTGTCCTTGGTGGAGGCGAAGGCCTGGAACAGGCGGGTCCGGACGAATTCGGGCGACATTCCCGGGCCGCGGTCGGCGACTTCGATCGCCGCCTCGCCGTCGACCAGGCCGAGCGAGATCCGGACCGGGACGCCGGCGGGGCTGGCGTCGATCGCGTTCTGGACGAGGTGCCCGAGCGCCTGCTCCAGCCGGCCGGGATCGGCGAGCGCGACGATGCGCGCGTCGCCGTCAAGTTCGACCGGGTGGGCCCGCCGCTTGGCGTCGGCGACGGCCGCGGCCACGGACTGCACCGCCACCGGCCGCGCCGGCTCGGCGTCGCGCCGGCTGCCGTTGGAGAGCCGCGCCAGCAATTCGTGCATCTTCCTGACCGAGCTTTGCAGCGTCGCGATCATGTCCGCGCGGAATTCCGGATTGTGCGCATGCCGCTCCGCATTGCGGGCTACCAGGCTGAGCTGGGAGACGAGGTTCTTGATGTCGTGCATGATGAAGGCGAAGCGGCGGTTGAACTCGTCGAAGCGCTGGGCGTCGGCCAAAGCGAGGTGGGACTGCGCCTCGGCTAGATAGGAGGCCGCCTGGATGCCGGCGGTCCGGAACAGGTCGAAATCCTCCCAGTCGAGCGGCCGCCGCACCGGGGGATGCTCGAGCAGCACCATCCCGACCAGCCGCTCGCCGTGGATCAACGGGACTCCCGCCCACAGCTCCGGAAGCGCGGCGATCCAGCCCGGCACCGGCACCGCCGTCGGGGCGCGCGCCGGCTCGCCGGGGAGCGGCGCCGAGAAGTCGATCACGTGGCCGGTCGCCGCGAGGAACCGCGCGAAGCGGCCGTCGTCGTCGCGGCCGGGCTCGGCGCGATGCTGCCAGTTCCAGCGCGCGGCGGGGCCCAGCCGGCCCTGCTCGTCGGCGAGCAGCAGCAGCCCGCCCGGCGAGCCGGCAATGTCGGCGAGCGCCTTCACCACCCGTTCCTCGATCCGGCCGCCCTCCTCGCCGGCGCGCCCGACCGTGTGGGTGAAGCGCAGCCACTCGCCGCGATAATCGTAGCGATGCTGGAAGAAGTGCTTGGAGACCATCACCCGCACCCAGGCGCGGGCGCGGCCGGAGGGGAGCAGGATCAAGGCCGCGACGGTCATCGCGAAGATCAAAGCGACCTGGCCGAAGCGCGCCCAGTCTCCGCCGGCGAACTCCATCGCCCGCGTCGCCGACATCATCACGATCAGATAAGCGAGGATGGCGAGCATCGACAGCGACTGGAAGGTCGCCGCGCGGGAGAGCTGCATCTTCCAGTTGGCGTTGCGCCGGCTGGCGAGCGCGAACAGGGGCACGATCATCGACAGGATCGCGCCGCGCATCGCGAACAGCTCCGAGGCCGGCGAGCGGGTCAAATAGGCGGTGGTATAGAGGTGCAGGTCGTAGGCCCACATCGCCGCCAGCGCGATCGCGGGCAGCTTCATCCCCCAGCGCGAACCGGGCGCCGCCTGGCCGTAGAGATTGTGGACGAGGACGAGCGCGCCCGCGGCGATGGTGAGGCCGATGATGTGCTGGGTGGCGGTGAGCGCGGCGAGGACCGGCGGCACCTCGGCGAACTCGGCCGAGACGCCGGCGATGACGATCTGCAGCCCGACCACGCCCGCCACCGCGGCATAGACCGATTTGACCGCGCGCTGGCGGCGGTCGTCCTCGGCGCCGTGCATGATCCCGTACATGAAGGCCAGGAAGGCGAGGTTGCGCCCGCTCTCCGAGAAGCTGGCGAGGACGTAATGCGGCCCCTCGATCGCGACGAAGATCGACCAGACCGACACGACCGCGAAGGCGGTGACCAAAGGCCGGTTGCGCGGGTCGCCGTTCCAGTGCCTGAGCTGCCAGATGGCGAGCGCGCCGTAGAGCGCGGCGGCGAGCGCGTGGCTCCACAGCTGGAGGAAGCCGGCCATCAGCGCGCGCCCTCCGGCCACAAGACGACCCGCAGCGTCTGCAGCAGGATCAGCACGTCGAGCATCGGCGAGTAGTTCTTGGCGTAATAGAGATCGAGCTCGAGCTTCTGGCGCGCATCCTCGACCGACGCGCCGTAGGGATAGTTGATCTGCGCCCAGCCGGTGATGCCCGGCTTCACCATGTGGCGCTCGGCATAATAAGGCAGGCGCGCCTCGAGGTCGGCGACGAATTGCGGCCGCTCGGGACGCGGGCCGACGAAGCTCATGTCGCCCTTCAGCACGCTCCACGCCTGCGGAAGCTCGTCGATCCGGAGCTTGCGGATCACCGACCCGACGCGGGTGACGCGCGGATCGTCCTTCTGCGCCCAGACCGCCTTGCCGCCGACCTCGGCGTCCTCGCGCATCGAGCGCAGCTTCAATATGTCGAACGGCACCCCGTAGAGGCCGACGCGGCGCTGGCGAAAGAAGGCCGGGCCCCTGCTCTCGAGCTTCACCGCGATCGCGGTGAGCGCGATCAGGGGCGCGGTCAGGATCAGGATGGCGGTGCTGACAGCGACGTCGAACAGCCTCTTGGCGATCGACGACAGGCGCCGGGCGGCCGAGAAGCCGTCCGAGAAAATCAGCCAGCTGGGATTAAGGCTGTCGAGGTCGACGCGGCCGGTCTCGCGCTCGAGGAAGGTCGAGAAATCGATGACCTCGACGCCGGTGGTCTTGGCGCGCAGCAGGTCCGAGAGCGGCAGCGCGTTGCGCCTTTCTTCCAGCGCGAGCACGACTTCGGAGGCGCGCAGCCGCAGCAGGTGGTCGGCGAAGTTGCGGATGCCCTCGCGGTTGGTCGCGCGGGCGACCGCGACCGGCCCGTCGTTCATCGCGACGAATCCGGCGATGGTGAAGCTCGCCCCGTCCCGCCGCGCGAGCGCATCGATCCGCGCCGCCTTGGCGCCGGCGCCGAGCACCAGCACCCGCCGCTTGAAGGTCTCGCCGCCGATCGCCCGGCTGAGCAGCAGCCGCGCGCCGGCGAGCAGGACGATCGCGAAGCCGCTCGCATAGAGCAGGTTCGAGCGCCAGAATCCGATCCCCGGGAAGAGGAAGAAGACCAGGCTGAGGAAGAGGATGCCGAGCGCGAGCGCGACCAGCAGCCGCGCCGTGGCGATGCGTAGCGACAGCAGGGCCTCCGAGCGGTACATGCCGACCGCGACCATCGCCAGCTGCACCGAGGCGGCGAAGGCGGCGAGGCTGGGCAGCCGCGCCGCCTCGGGATCGACCTCGCCGCCGAGCTGCCAGATCCGCGTCAGCCAGCCCGCCTCGGCCGCGCCGAGCAGCAGCAGGAAATCGAGCAAGGCGAGCGTCAGCACCCAGTGCGGCACATAATGTTTGAACAGCCGGATCACGGACGCGCCGCCTCCTCGCGGCGCGGGGCCGCGCAGGGGCGCTTCAGACGCTCCGCTGTAAGCTTCTCCGACACGCCCCCGGCTGTCGCAGAATTTGACAAACAAAGCGTGAAAGGGGGCGGGAGCGCGGGGTGCGGGCGGGGTTAGCGCAAGTTCAATCTTGGGGGCGGCGCGCGACTTGGGAGCCACAAGGTTGCGACAGGCGGGCGACCTAGTGTCCACGGGAAAACAGGGACAGTATACATTTAGCTGCCTTCGGTCGCTCGTCGCGCATGCCTCCGGGAGGCTAAAATGTATACTGTCCGTGCTTTCAGGCCGCGATCGGCAGAGGCGGCTCTGCGCTGCTTCCCGGCTCGCCAGCCGGCATCGACTGCTCGCTGTCGGTAGGCAGCGTGGCGAACTGCCGGCGGCTGATTCCGGACAGATCGAGGGCCAGGCGGGACTTGAAGGCCGGAATCCTGTTCACGATCCTCAGCAGGAGGTTGCGGAGCAGGCGGAGAGGGGCGGAGCGCAGGGTCGCCATGCCGGTCAGCCGGCCGGCAAGGGCGAGGACCTGCGCGGCCGCTGGGCGGCGCGTTGCGGCATAATCGTCGAGGATCGAATCGGGACCGCCCTCCCCGACGACCTGGGCGAGCGCACGGCCGAGGAGGACCGCGTCGACGATGCCGGTGTTCATTCCCTGACCGCCGGCGGGGCTGTGGACGTGGGCGGCGTCGCCCATCAGCAGGAACGGGCCCTTGCGGTAGGTGTCCGCCAGGCGGTGGTGGACGCGAAAGCGGGAGCTCCAGACGATTTCGTCGACCCGGCAGCGGCCGCCGGTCGGGCCGCGCGCATCGAGGAGCTGCTGGATGAAGGCGCCGGACGGCGCCTCGGGCGCTTCGTCGACCGTGGCGACGATCCGAAAGCTGCCGCCCGGCAGCGGCGCGACCACGGCGAGACCCGCCGCCGAGAAGAAGAGCGAAACCTCGCCGGCGCCCAGCGGCCAGCGCATGCGGACGTCGGCGAGCACGAACGACTGGCCGTAGGCCTCGCCGGCGAAGCCGATGCCGGCCGCGGTGCGGACCAGGCTGTGCATGCCGTCGCCGCCGACGACGTAGCGGGCGTCGACGATGCTCTCTCCCGCGGGGGTCTGTAGCCGCACCCGGGCACCGGGCCCCTTCGGTTCGGCCGCCAGCGCCCTCGTGCTGCGCACGATGCGTCCGCCGAGCGCGGCGAGACGCTCGGCGAACACGGCCTCGGTGGTCGATTGCGGCACCATGAGCAGCGACTTGTATTCGGAAGGGAGACCCTCGAAGCCGATGGCGAGGAGCGGCCGGTCGCGGTCGCGGACGACGAAGCGGGAGAGCGATATTCCTCGTCCCAGCAGCGTATCGGCGACGCCGATCGAGGCCAGGGCCTCGAGCGTGTGGGCGTGGACGACCGCGGCGCGCGAAGTGCCCTCGCCGCGCGGACGCTCGTCGATCAGCAGATGGTCGATTCCGGCCTGGCGGAGGGCGATGGCGAGGGCGAGGCCGGTGGGGCCGGCGCCGACGATGAGGATTTCGGTTCGATCGGGCAGCATGGCGCGGTTCCTTTTTATCAACACGCGTTGACTAAATCCACCGCTTGCCTTTGTCAACAGGTGTTGGCAAATAATGTCGATGGCCCGTTCACCGCGCAGCACGCCCAAGTCCCTTCGCACCCGGAAAGCGATCGAGGAGGCGGCGCGGGCCCTGTTCGCGCAAGACGGCTATGACGGCACGACGGTCCGGGACATCGCGGCGCGCGCGGCGATCGATCCGGCGATGGTGATCCGCTATTTCGGCAGCAAGGATGCGCTCTTCGCCCGGGTGGCGGAGCCGCGTCTCGGCCTTCCGGACCTGACCCAGGTCGACCGCGCGGCGATCGGCGAGACCCTGGTCGGGCACTTCCTCGACCAGTGGGAAGGCAAGCAGGGCGGTCTTCCGGTCCTGCTGCGCTCGGCGGCGTCGAACGAGGACGCGGCCGCGAGGCTGCGCGACATCTTTGCCGCCCAGGTCGCGCCGCTGATCGCTCCCGCGGGATCCGCGGCGACGGCGCCCCGCCGGGCGGGCCTGGTCGCGACGCAGCTGCTCGGCCTCGCCCTCACCCGCTACGTCCTGAAGCTCCCTCCGGTCGTGGAGATGCCGCGCGAGCTGATCGTCCGCGAGATCGGCGCCGCCGTCCAGCGCTACGCCACCGGGCAGTAATTGTCCCCAGGCGTCAGGTCGCGATAATTATCGCCAGGCCGATCGCGGCGAGGACCGCGCCGCCGATCGCGCAGATCAGCAGGTTCGACGTGACGTGGTCCGGCTCGAGCACGCTCTGCTGCGGGTCCTGCGGGTCGTAGCGGAGCATGCTGGTCGATCCGGGCGCGTAGCCGGACCATCTTCTGCGCCGCGGCGCGGGTCTGCGTGCCGACGAAGCCGAAGCGCAGGCGCTCGCCTTCATAGTGGCGGTCGCCGACGGCGAAGCGGTAATGGACCAGGGGGACCCAATAAGCGGCGCCCCCGCGTCTCGCCACGCGCACGTCGGTGGCGAGGATCGTCGCGGGCGCGATCGCCCAGCGGCCGGCGGCCTGCCCCAGCGCGAGGGCCTTGGAATGGCCGAGCCAGCCGTAAGCCGCCGCCGCGACGCCGAGGAGAAGAACGAAGATGCCAAGGCCGGCCATGCGTCGCTCCCGTGGTGGAGGGGAAGCAAGGCGCCGGATCGTCGGCGAAGTAAAGCGATAGCAGAGCAGGTGGGGACAGTTACCAGTAACTGTCCCCGCGGGCGGTGGGGACAGTTACTGGTAACTGTCCCCGGTCAGGCCGCGGTCAGGCCGCTGTCCCCGGTCAGGCCGGCTGCGCCGCCGCAGCGAGCCGCACCGGGGGGCGCTTGCCGGCATTCCAGCCGGCCCAGCTGGTGAGCGCGCCGGCCGCGAAGCCCGCGGCGAGCACCGCCGGGGTCGGCAGGTAGCGAGGAAGGTGAGGGCCGAGCGGACGATCGCCAGGTCGCCGAGCTGGCCCATCGCCACCATCTGGGCGGCGATGAACAGTCCTGCGACCAGGAAGGGCTGCCCGCGCTCGCCGACCGGCCAGCGCACGATCAGCGCGAAAGCGAGCCCCGTCGCCATCGCCGAGACGATCGTGCGGCCTCCTCCCGCCTTCCAAGCGCGTCGGCGACCGCGTAGGAATGTCCGGGGGGAGAAAGCAACGATGAGGTTCACGCTTGGTCTGGCGATCGTCGCCTGTCTGACGGGCGCGGCGTCGACCGCGCAGACCGCGCCCGACGCGCGGATCTTCCCGGTCCGGCCGATCGCCGAGCGCGGAGCCGCGGGCGAGAGCCTGAATTTCGACGTCATCCTCCGCAACGGCCATGCCTTCGCGATCGAGCTGGCGGAGCTCGAGGTCGATTTCCTCGATGCGGAGGGCGGCGTGCTGATCAGCCGCCGGGTGGACCGCAACGGCGGCGCGCCCTCGATCGCGACGCTCGGCGAGCGGGTGATCGCGCCGGGGTCGGAGGCCTTGTTCTTCAACCCGTTCCCGGCGCCGCCGCCGGACGTCCGGGCCCACCGGGTGCGGGTGCGCGCGGCCTTCCGCCGGGTCGAGGGCGAAGGCGCGGTGCCCGACGTCGTCGCCGAGGCCGAGGTCAGGCGGGACGCGCGGCCGCGCCTGATGCGCTTTCCGCTCGCTGGGCGCGTGCTGGTCTGGGACGGCCACGACGCGCTGTCGCACCATCGGCGCTGGAACTACGCGCACCCGTTCCTGCGCAGCCTCGGCTTCAACTCCAATGCGATGCGCTATTCCTACGATTTCGTCCCCGTCGACGAGGAGGGGCGGATGACCCGCGGCGAGCCGCGGTCGAACGCGGACTATGTCGGGTTCGGCGCGCCTATCCGCGCCACCGCGGCGGGGCGCGTCGTCGCCGCCGTGTCGCACAGGCCGGACGACGGCAGCTTCGATCCTGCGGAGAGCGTTGCCGATCCCAACGCCTTGCTCGGCAACCATGTCGTCATCGACCATGGCGACGGGTCGTTCAGCATCTTCGCCCATGTCCGGCAGAACAGCGTCAGGGTTGAGGTCGGGCGCCGGGTGGACGCGGGGGACGTGATCGCGCAGATCGGGTCGTCGGGAAGCTCGCTCTTCCCGCACCTCCATTACCAGCTGGTCGACGCGCCGACGATGCGCGGCGAAGGCCTGCCGAGCTATTTCCGCGGCATCTCGCTGCGGCGGGGCGGGGCGACGCGGCCGGCGCCGCACGGCCGGGTCGACAGCGGCGACGTCGTCGTCAGCCGCTGAGACGGGGACAGTTACCGGTAACTGTCCCCTCTCCCCCTGAGACGGGGACAGTTACCGGTAACTGTCCCCTCTCCCCTCAGACGATGATGAAGTCGTCCGTCGTCAGCGGCGGAACGCCGTAGAGCGTGACGATGTGGACCGCCGCCGACGCGCCGGCTCCGTCCTGATCGAAGAAAAGCCTGCCATCGTCCGTATCGTAGAGGAACTGCGCTTTGGTCCCCGACGATTGCGGGTTCGAATTGGCGACGAGCTGGTCCGGCGTCAGCGGGCCGTCGAGGTTGCGGAACGGCCGCGCGACCGACAGCTGCTCCTCGAATTCCAGCTTGTCCTCTCCCGGCGTGAAGTCGAAGATGAAGTCCGCTGGCTCGTCGATCCGCACGTAGCGGAAGCGGTCGTCGCCGAGGCCGCCTTTCAGAAAGTCGGTCTCGGCGCGCGCCTCGAGGCTGTCGTCGCCGCCGTTGGCGAACAGCAGGTCGGTATCGAAATTGTTGAAGACGCTCGTGGCGGCGTCGCTGCTCGCGACGATTTCCATGCCGCGCGAATCGAGGTCGAAAGACGTCTTGTAAGGGCCCACAAGCGGATAGCCGGCGATGCTTCCGCCTCCGAAGGTGGTGTCGAAGTCCTGGGCGCGCTCGGGATTGATCAGCACGAAGGACCGCTCCTGCCCGTCGATCGTCCAGGTGTATTCCAGGTTCTGGCCGATGCGCTTGACGTTGAAATCCTCGAAGACGGTCGTCGGCGTCGTCGCGAAGTGCAAAGTAAATGACTTGTCGCCCTGCGGCACCGGCGGCTGCCAGGACGAGGTGCGGGCGCCGAGCGGATCGACCGTGAACGTCCCCGTGGAGAGGGTCGAATCGAAATAATCGGTGCCGTTCATGATCATCTCGACGCTGTGGGTCTGGCCCTGCGCCTCATAGTTGATGACCGCGTTGCCCGCGGGGCCGTAGACGTCCTTCGCGGGGAGCCAGACGAGCATGCCGTCGGCGATCTGCTCGTAGGTGATCACCGTCCCGTCCGCGATGGCGAAGGGGGAATTCCCAAGCACCAGGGTCCCCGCCGTGGCCGGCGAGCGCGAGATGATGGTGATGCCGCCGCTGATGTCGCCGTCGAAATCGGCGAGCGTCAAAGTGTGGCTGGTGTCCTCGACCAGGACGATCTGGTCGGCGTCGACGAGGCGGCCCTCCTTCACTCCGAACAGGAGATAATGGTAGACAGCGCCGCCGGGATCGTCGGCGAAAAGCGCGGCGAGATCGGGGTTGAGGGCCAGATATTCCTCGGTCGAGAAGCCCGTCGTCTCGCGCCCCTCGGCGAAGCCGTGGTTGATGTAATGGGTCGTCAGCGCGCGCGTGTCGGCCCCGTAGGCCGAAGCGACGTCCGGATTCGAGGCTCCGTAGATCAGCGGATCGAAGCGCATCGGATCGCGACCCTCGGCCTGACCGAAATCCCGCCAGTGGACGAAGCCGGCATTCTCGTCGGTGCCGAAGGCGGCGATCAGGTCGGAATAAGAGGCGATGTAGCGCAGAGCGTCGAAGGTCGGCTCGGGAGGAGCGGTGGCGCGCCCTTCGCCGAAGCCGGTCTCGATATAGTGGATCGTCGCCCGCACCGGCTCGCCGCCGAAGCCGAGCGCCCTCAGGTCGACGTTCGCGGCGACATATTGCTCGGGGTCGAACAGGTCGATGTCGCGGCCTTCGTGGTAGCCGTAATTGATGTAGTGGACGGTCAGCGCGCCGGTGTCGGTGCCGAACGCCTGGATGAGGTCGCCGTGGGATGCGCCGTAGATCAACGGATCGAACAGGAAGGGGTCGCGGCCCTCGAACTGGCCATATTGCTCCCAGTGCCTGCGCCCGGCCTCGGCGTCGGCGCCGAACGCCTCGATCAGGTCGCCATAGGAGGCGATGTAGCGCAGGGGATCGAATTCGTCCGGCATGACTCACTCCTACATTTCGATTAAGCAATGCACATCGGCCCGATGCGCGCCGACGTCAAGTCCGCGGCACCGGCCCTGAATCCTCAAACCACTGCGAAACAAGAGGATTTGGGCCCGCGCCCGTTTACCGCCCCGGCCCCGAGCTCGCGCGGAGCGCCGCGCCGGCCCGGTCCGCGACGAGCGGGAACAGGCTTAGCAGGACGAGCGCCGCGATCAGCCCGGGCGAGAGGATGTCGCGGACCCCGGTGAGCGTGGCGAGCCGGGTGCCGGCGTCGACATAGATGAAGGTCGCCGGCGACAGGCCGACCAGGGTCAGCGGCACATAGGCGCGCAGCTTCATCCGCGTGATCCCCATTGCCAGGTTGACCAGCCAGTAGGGGATGAGCGGGTTGAAGCGCAGAGCGAGCAGGTAGAAGGCGCCGTGGCGCTCGAAGCCGCGGTCTATCGGCGCGAGCCGCGCCCCGAACCGCGCCTCCACCCAGTCGCGCAGCGCCGTGCGCGCCGCGAGGAAGGCGATGGTCGAGCCGCAGGCCGAGGCGGTGAGGACCAGAGGAAACCCCGTCCAGAAGCCGAACAAGGTGCCGGCGGTGAGACCGATGATCGGTGCCGCCGGGAAGCAGCAGGCGGTGGCGACGAGGGTGATCAGGAAGAAGCCGCCGAGCGCCGGCAGCGGCCGTTCCGCGGCCCACGCGGCGAGCGCGTCGCGGCTCTCCTTCAGCCGGGAGAGGGAGAACCATTCGCCGTAGAACAGGGCAAGCGCGATGGCGCCGGCGACGACGAGCAGGAAGACCAGGCGGACGATGTTGCGGCGATTCACCCGTCCCCCTTATCCTCCCCGCGCGAAGCCGTTACCCTGCGCGTCGACGGCTGCGCAACCGTGGAACGCTCGTGCTCGATACGCTTCTTCTCCTGTCCGCGCTCCAGGCCCAGCCGGCGGCCCCGCCCCAGGCGGAGGAAGGGCCGGCGATCGTCGTCACCGGGACGCGGCGCGGCCGATGCCGCGTTCGCCTCGCCGCGCGGACCCTTTCCGACCGCGAGCTCGCCGCCCACGCCCGGGAATGGGCGGCGCTGGGGCGCCCGGTCCGGGTCATCCGCCCGGCAGGCGCGGACTATCGCTGCCTCGCGCGGATCGCCTTCCGGCTGCAGGACCGCGGCGTCCGCCTGATCCACTTCGTCGACCCGCCGGAGCCGCCGCGGCAGCCCTGATCCGGGCTCAGCCGGGCCGGCGGCCGCGCGGCTTCCTCGGCTTCCACACCACCTTCTGCCCCTTGGGGACGTGCCACTTGCCCGACGGCGTGCGCACGAGATCGGCCTCGCAGCGCAGGCAGCGGGTGAAGAAATAGCCGCGGTTCCACACCTCGTCGGGTGCGGGGCGGTGCATACCGAGGCGGCAGAGGAGGTTGGCGGCGCCCATCGCCGGCGAGGCTAAGCGCGCGCGGCGGCGGCTTCAAGCGCGCCCGGTCGCGCGTGCCGGATCGGGACTACCAGTCGGCGCCTTTGACCATCGCGAGCAGCGCCCCGCTCGCATAGGGCTTGGTGAAGAAGAGGGCGCCTTCCGGATAGTCCTCGGGCGGCGGCCGGTGCGCGCCGGAGACGATCAGCAGCCTCACCTCCGGCCAGCGTTCGGCGACGGCGCGGGCGAGATCGAGCCCGCCGCGATCGTCGGCGAGGCTGATGTCGGTGACCAGGACCGCCGGCAGCGGGCCCGCGAGGAGGGCTTCCATCGCTTCGGCGGCGGTGCTGGCGCGGCGGACGTCGCAGCCGCCGTCGGAGAGCAAGGCGGCGGTCGCGTCGAGCACGATCGGGTCGTCCTCGACGAGCATGATGGGAATCGACGCGGACATCGACGGAACCCCTGTTCGATCCGCTCCAAAGCGCGCGCGCCGCCGCGTCGGTTCCGCCCGGCGAAGCGGCTCGTCGCATTTTTGCCGCGCACACGGGTGTTGCGCCGGAGCCATATCCCTCTATTGCTCTCGCCTCCAACAGGGGGACCTCGATGAGAAGCTTCATGATTTTCGGCGCGCTGGTCGCGTCGGCGCTGGCGACTGCCGCTTTTGCGGCCCAGCAGGACTTCGCGATCGTCAACAATACGGGGCAGGCGATCCTGACGCTCAACGTCTCGCCGTCCGACGAGACGAGCTGGGGGCCGGACATTCTCGGCGTCGAGATCCTCGCCGCGGGCGAGCGCGCCGACGTCAGCTTCGAAAACGAAGAAGAGCGCTGCGAATGGGACATCAGGGTCACCTACCAGGACGGCGACACCGGCGCTTGGCAGGGCATCAACCTGTGCGAGACCACGACGGTTACGCTGACCGCGGAATAACCGCTCGGGGGCGCTCAATTGCCGAGGCCTGCGCCGCGCGTTAACAAGGCGGGCGGTCAATCAGGGGGAATGCGGGTGGGCGCCACCGACAGTGCCTTTTCGGGGTCGATTCCGGCTCTCTACGACCGTTGCCTCGGGCCTTTATTGTTCGAGCCCTATGCGCGCGATCTCGCCGAGCGGGTTGCGGCGATCGCGCCGCGGCGCATCGTGGAGACCGCGGCCGGCACCGGCATCGTCACCGCCGCGCTCGTCCGCGCCGTGCCCGACGCCGAGATCGTGGCGACCGATCTCAACCAGGCGATGCTCGACGTCGCTTCCGAGCGCGTCCTCTCCCCGGCGGTGAGCTTTCGCCAGGCCGACGCCCAGGAGCTGCCTTTCGCGGATGGGGGGTTCGATCTCGTCGTCTGCCAGTTCGGCGCGATGTTCTTCCCGGACCGGATCGGCGCCTATCGCGAGGCGCGGCGGGTGCTGAAGCGCGGCGGCCTGTTCCTGTTCAACGTCTGGGACGGGCTCGAGGCGAATCCGGCGTCGGACGCGGCGGCGAAAGCGGTCGCCGCCCTGTTCCCGGACGACCCCCCGTCCTTCCTCTCGCGCGTGCCGTTCGGCTATCACGACCCGCTGCGGATCGAGAAGGACCTGTTCGCCGCCGGCTTCGACGAAGTGGCGGTGGAGACGGTCGCCGCGCACAGCCGCCTCGCCGACGCCCTCGACGCCGCGACCGGCCTCTGCATGGGCACCCCGCTCCGCGCCGAGATCGAGGCGCGCGCGCCCGAACGTCTCGAAGAGGCGCGCGATGCCGCCGCGGCCGCGCTCGCGGACCTCGCCGGCGCGGACGTGCCGATGTCGGCCCTGGTGGTCAGCGCCCGGAGCCTCTGACCGGCCAACCGAAAATCGAGCGAGTCCGCGGCTTGCGCCCGCCCGCTGACGGACGGTAGACCGGCGCGGCGGAGAAGGGGTCGCTGCTTGCCCGAGCTGAAAGCGTTTTTGGAAGGCGGGGGCGAAGCCGGCGCCCTCATCCGCGCGCACGGCTGGGATTCGACCCTGCTCGGCCCGATCCGCGAGTGGCCGCAGTCGCTGCGCTCGTCGCTCGGCATCGCCCTGCGCTCGCCGACCGCATCCGCGGTGTTCTGGGGCCCCGACCACGTCTTCCTCTACAACGACGCCTGGGCCTCGCTGCTCGCCGGCGGCCGCCATCCCTGGGCGCTGGGGCGGCCGGCGCGGGAGGTGCTGGCCGACATATGGCCGGCGCTCGCGGGACAGTTCGCCGGCGTCCTGCGCAACGGCAAGGCCGTGAACCGGATCGACGAGCTGCTCGTCCGCAATCTCGGCGGCGAGACATTCGACAGCTATTGGAGCTATTCGCTGCTGCCGGTGGCGGGCGAGGACGGACGCATCGCCGGAATCCTTGCCCAAGTCCGCGAGAGCACTCCGTTCGTGCTGCGCGGCCGCCGCGAGGCGCTGATGCTGCGCATGGCGGAGCGCCTGCGTCTCGTGGGCGATCCCGATGCGATCCTCGAGGCGGCGCTCGAGCTGGTCGGCGAGGAGGTCGACGCCGCCCGGATCGGCTATGCCGAGTTCGACGAGGAAGCGGGGACGATCTCGATCCTCGGCTGCGCGGTGAAGCCGCCCCTTGCGGACAATAAAGGCACGTTTCCGACGCCCGATTTCGGGCGCGACATAGGCGAGGACCTGCGTGCCGGGCGGACGATCCGGATCGACGATTCCGCCCGCGATCTCCGGCTCGAGGACCCGCGGGTCCGCAAGACCTATGCCGCGCTCGGCGTCGCTTCCGCTTTGGTCGTTCCGATCGTCAGCGGCGAGCGTTTCCGGGCGATGCTCTTTGCCCATCATCACGAGCCGCGGCGCTGGATGGACCACGAAGCGGCTCTGCTCCGCCAGGCGACCGAGCATGTCTGGCGCGAGATCAGCCGCGCCCGCGCCGAGGCCGAGCTCCGGCGCAGCGAGGAGCGCTACCGGCGGCTGTTCGAGCAGGCCAACGACCTCATCGTCCTGGCGACGCTCGATCAGGTGATCACCGACGTCAATCCGGCCGCGGCGGCGGCGATCGAGATGCCGCCCGACGAGATAATCGGCCATTCGATCGCGGACTTCCTCGCTCCCGGCCAGTTCGACCAGGCGAAGCGCATGCTGCAGCAGAAGATCGAACATGGCGGCACCACGCAGCACGAGCTGATCATCGTCTCGCGCTCCGGCAGGAGGCTGAACTGGGACATCAACTCGACCCTGACCCTCGACAAATCGGGGAACCCCATCGGCCTGCACGCCATCGCCCGCGACGTCACCGAGCGGCGGCGCGCCGAGGAGCGGCAACGGCTGCTCGTCAACGAGCTCAACCACAGGGTCAAGAACACGCTCGCCCTGGTCCAGGGCCTCGCGCTGCAGAGCTTCAAGGACGGCCGCGACATGGCCGAAGCGCGCGCGGCGTTCCAGCTTAGGCTCGCCGCTCTCGCCGCCGCCCACGACCTCCTCACCCGCGAAAGCTGGGAGGGCGCGACGCTCGAGGCGCTCGCCGCCGAGACGCTCGGCCTGCACGACGGCGGCGAGGCACGGATCGCCTGGCAGGGTCCGCCGGTCCGGCTCAACCCGAAGGCGGCGGTGTCGCTGGTCATGGCGCTGCACGAGCTGTGCACCAACGCGGCCAAATACGGCGCGCTGTCGGTTCCGGGCGGCCGGGTGGAGGTCGGCTGGTCCGTCGACGGCGACCTGCTCACCATCCTGTGGCGCGAGCGCGGCGGGCCGCCGGTGCGCCCGCCCGAGCGGCGCGGCTTCGGCTTCCGGATGATCGAGCGCGCGCTCGCCGCCGACCTCGACGGCTCGGCCAGGCTCGACTTCGAGCCGGAGGGCCTCATCTGCCGGATCGAGGCCTCGCTCGCCGATGCCGCCACGCGCGGCGAAGCGCCATGACCGGCGCCCTGCGCATCCTGCTCGTCGAGGACGAGCCGATCATCGCGATGACCGCCGAGGACATGCTCGACGCGATCGGCTGCGCGGTGGTGGCGAGTGCGGCGACGCTCGAGGAGGCGCTGGCGGCGAGCGCGCGCGGCGGCTTCGATCTCGCCATGCTCGACATCAACCTGAACGGCGTCCAGAGCCTTCCCGTCGCCGACCTGCTCAAGCAATTGGGCAAGCCCTTCATCTTCACCACCGGCTACGGCGCGGACGGCTGCGGCCCGCACACCGACGTCCCGCTCGTCGCCAAGCCATACCGTATCGTCGATCTCGAGGCCGCCATCGCCCGCGCCATCGGCGAAAGGCGATGAAGGGGGTCGCCGCCCTGCTGCTCGCTTTGCTGCTGTGGAGCTGCGGCGGAGAGCCGGCCGCGCGCGCCGTGGCCCAGGTGCCGCCCGAGCGGATCGGCACGGCGGTGTTCGCCGGCGGCTGCTTCTGGTGCACCGAGGCGGATTTCGAGAAGGTGCCGGGCGTGGTGTCGGCGGTCTCGGGCTATACCGGCGGCCGAGTCGCTAACCCGACCTACGAGCAGGTCTCGGCCGGCGGCACCGGTCATTACGAGGCGGTGCGAATCGTCTACGATCCCACGCGCGTGAATTTCGCCCAGCTCGTCCGCCACTATTTTCGGACCGTCGATCCGACCGATTCGGGCGGCCAGTTCTGTGATCGCGGCGAGAGCTATCGGACCGCCGTCTTC
>DASPJJ010000022.1:0-151992 GCA_035628635.1 Allosphingosinicella sp. | reverse complement strand
CTCGAAGCTTCCCGCATCACTCCGGAAATCGTCGCAGAGCACGGGCTCAGCGACGACGAATACCAGCGCATCCTGAAGGCCCTCGGCCGCGAGCCGAACCTCGTCGAGCTCGGCATTTTTTCGGTCATGTGGTCGGAGCATTGCTCCTACAAGTCGTCGCGCATCCACCTGAAGAAGCTGCCGACGACCGCGCCGTGGGTGATCTGCGGGCCGGGCGAGAATGCGGGCGTGATCGACATCGGGGACGGCCAAGCCGCGATCTTCAAGATGGAGAGCCACAACCACCCGTCCTACATCGAGCCCTATCAGGGCGCGGCGACCGGCGTCGGCGGCATATTGCGCGACGTCTTCACGATGGGCGCGCGGCCGGTCGCCAACATGAACGCACTTCGCTTCGGCCGCCCCGATCACCCGAAGATGCGCCACCTCATCGCCGGCGTCGTCGCGGGCATCGGCGGCTACGGCAATTGCGTCGGCGTGCCCACCGTCGGCGGCGAGGTGAACTTCCACGGCGCTTATGACGGCAACATCCTGGTCAACGCGATGACCGTGGGCGTCGCCGACCGGGACAGGATCTTCTATTCGGCCGCGGCGGGGATCGGCAATCCGGTCGTCTATGTCGGCTCCAAGACCGGCCGCGACGGCATCCACGGCGCGACCATGGCCTCGGCCGATTTCTCCGAGGACAGCGAGGAGAAGCGCCCGACCGTCCAGGTCGGCGACCCGTTCACCGAGAAATTGCTGATCGAGGCGTGCCTCGAGCTGATGGCCTCGGACGCGATCGTCGCCATCCAGGACATGGGCGCGGCCGGCCTCACCTCCTCCTCGGTCGAGATGGCCTCCAAGGGCGGGGTCGGCCTCGAGCTCGACATGAACGCCGTCCCCTGCCGCGAGGCGGGGATGTCGCCCTACGAGATGATGCTCTCGGAAAGCCAGGAGCGGATGCTGATGGTGCTGAAGCCGGGCCGCGAGGCCGAGGCCGAGGCGATCTTCCGCAAGTGGGAGCTCGATTTCGCCGTCATCGGCCGGGTCACCGATACGGGACATCTGGTGCTGAAATATAACGGCGAGACCGAAGCCGACATTCCGCTCGCCCCGCTCGCCGACGACGCCCCCTGCTACGACCGCCCCTGGGTCCCGACCCCGAAGCCCGGGCCGCTGGCGGGCGTCCCCGAGAGCGCGGACGTCGCGGCGGACCTCCTCAGGCTGATGGCCTCGCCGGACCTCGCCAGCCGCCGCTGGATCTGGGAGCAGTACGATTACGGAGTCGGCGCCGACACGGTGCAGCCGCCGGGCGGCGACGCCGCATTGGTCCGCGTCCACGGCACCGACAAGGCGCTCGCAATCACCACCGATTGCACGCCGCGTTACTGCTACGCCGACCCCGTCGAAGGCGGCAAGCAGGCGATCGCCGAGGCCTGGCGCAACCTCTGCGCCGTCGGCGCGCGGCCGCTGGCGGCGACCGACTGCCTCAATTTCGGCAACCCGCAGCGCCCCGATATCATGGGGCAATTGGTCGGCTGCATCGAGGGCATGGCCGAGGCCTGCCGCGCGCTCGACTTCCCGATCGTCTCCGGCAACGTCTCGCTCTACAACGAGACCAAGAACGAGGACGGGACGGGCAGCGCGATCCTTCCGACCCCGGCGATCGGCGGCGTCGGCCTGCTCGACGACTGGCGCAAGGCCGCGACGATCGCGTTCAAGGCCGAAGGCGAGCAGATCTTCCTGATAGGAAGGAGTCGCGGCCATCTCGGCCAGTCGCTCTGGCTTCGCGAAAGCTTCGGGCGCGAGGATGGATCGCCACCCGCCGTCGACCTCGATCTCGAGCGCAGGACGGGAGACTTCGTCCGCGCATTGATCGGGCGCGGTGCGGTCACGGCGGTGCATGACATAAGCGACGGCGGCCTTCTCGTAGCGCTGGCCGAAATGTCGCTGGCGGGCGGGATCGGCGCCGATTGTTTCCATGACGAGCCGCCGGGCGCGCTCGCGGCCTGGTGCTTCGGCGAAGATCAGGGGCGCTATGTCGTGACCGTCCGCGGCGAGGCGACCGTGCGCGCTCTGGGAGACGGCGGGGGCCTGGAGATTTCGTGGATCGGCCGCACCGGCGGGGACTCGCTGAGGCTGCGCCCCCTCGCTGGATCCGGCGATTCCGGATGCGAGATCCCGCTCGAGCGGCTCCGCCGCGCCCATGAAGGCTTCTTCGCGGAACTGATGGGCGGCTAATTCCTCCCCGGAACGGGGAGGAATTACCGGCGCCAACGAAATGGGGGCCGGCGTTGCCGCCGGCCCCCGCTGTCTCGGAAGGGCTTCCCCGCACCCGAAGGTGGGGATCCGCCCGCCGAGCGGTTTCGGGCGAGCCGTCGAAGCCTTGACGCTCCGGCGTCTCCCGGGCTCACTGCCGAGGCCGAAGCCCCGAACGGTTCGCCGCGGAGCGAGACCCGAAGGTCCCGCCGGGGCCGCCGAAACCCGCCGCCTTGAAGGCAATAGCGTCGGCCTGCGCTTCCGCTCTGCCCTGCCGGGAGGCTCGAGGCTCGCGCCCCTCGCGTCCCGACCGGCGGCGGCTCCGTCGAGCCGCCCTGCCCCTCGCTTTTCGCGCCGGTTCCCGGGGGGAACCGGCCTCGTCGGCTCGGGCTTGGCTGGATCGGGTGGGGGCGTCGCCGCCCTCGCCTTCCCCCGCCGGGCTTCTGCCGAGGCTGCCGCGTCCGCTTGGCCGTGGCTTGCACCTGGCTGCCGCTGTCGCGGCGGCTTCGTCAGCCGCCCTGCCTTGCGCGTGCCGGCCCCGAAAGACCTGCCCGCTCCGGCTGTGGCTGGGGAGGCATCCGGTCCGTTTTGCGAAACCGGCCGTCTCTGGCCACGGACCGAAAGTGACAGCGAATCCGATTCGGCGAAAGCGGAATCCGGCTGTGGATAACAAGGATAACGGGGACGGAAGTTCAGCGCATTCGGTCCGGATGCGCCGCCGCGAAGGCGGGGTGCGCGGTCGCCTCCGCATCGGCGCGTACCAAAGTCGGATAGGCTTCGAGCGGGACGTCGAAGCGGCGCGCATTGTACATCTGGGGGACCAGGAAGACGTCTGCGACCGTCGGCTCGTCGCCGATCAGGAAGCGGCCCGCTCTCGCCGCCGCCATCGCTTCCAGAGCCGCGAATCCTTCGCTCACCCAGCGCGCGATCCACGCCTTCTTCGCGCCCGCGTCGGCGCCGAACTCGGCCCCCAGATGCTTGAGCACGCGCAGGTTGTTGAGCGGGTGGATGTCGCAGGCGACGGTCATTGCGAGGCCGAGCATGTGCGCGCGCTCGGCCGGATCGGCCGGCACGATCCGCGGCTCGGGCCGGGTCGATTCGAGATAATTGCAGATGGCGAGGCTTTGCGTGATTCGGTGCCCGTCTATCTCGAGCATCGGCACGAAGCCCTGCGGGTTGAGCGCTTTGTATTCGGCCATGCCCTGGGCGCCGAAGGCGAGGTCGATCGGCACCCGCTCGTAATCGACGCCCTTCAGCGCGAGCGCGATGCGGGCCCGGTAGCTCGCCGAGGAGCGCCAGTAATCGTAGAGGACGGGCCTGGCCATCGTTCGGCCCTAGCCGCGGTACCGCACGAAAAAAAGGTCTAGCCGGTACGCGCGTCGTCAGGATCGCCGATGAGCCGTGTCAGGCGTTCGAGATGGAGCTGCGACAGGCCGAAATGCGCCCGCGCCGCGGCCTTGTGGCTGGCGTGCATGGCGAGATCGAGCTCGGTCGCCGCACGCTCCGAATGGAATTTGACCGAGTCCCCGCTCATCGTCCGTCCCCGTTATGCCCTGGTCGGAGTTCTACCGGTGTCGGCAATGCCGGTCCCACACGTACGTTAAGGCCGACCCCGGAATCGGACTGATCTGGGTCAATCAGGCGGCCGCGCAGGTGTCGTAGTGCAGATAGCGCGCGTTGAAGTCGCCGGCCTCGCGCATCCGGGCCCAATCCTCGATCACGATGGAGCGCTTCTGGCGGCTGATCAGCCCCTCCTCGCCGAGCTGGCGCAGCACCCGGTTGACGTGGACCGAGGTCAGCCCGACCGCGTCGGCGAGTTGCTCCTGGGTCATCGGCAGCTCGTAGCGATGGTGCTTCGCCAGCCCGGCTTCCTCAAGCCGCAGCGAGAATTCGCACAAAATGTGGCAGATGCGCGTTCGCGCGTCCCGGCGCCCGACATTGACCACCCATTCGCGGAAGATCGAGGAATCGACGAGCGTATCGACCCACATCGCCACCCCAACCGCCGGCCGCGCGAGCGCCAGCGCCTTGATCGCCTCGCGCGGAACGAAGGCGACCTCGCCGTCGGTCAGCATCTGGACATTGTGGTCGGAGACTTCGAGCAGGCCGTTCTGCAGGTCGACGAAATCGCCGGCGAGATGCAGCGAGAGGACCTGGCGGCCGCCCTCCCCGGTGATCTTGTGGCGAAAGGCGAAGCCCGAAAGCAAGAGGCAGCAAAAATCGGGCCTGTCCCCGTCACGAATGATGTGGGCGCCGGCGGAGACCTGCCGCAGCTGGTGCGGCAGCGCCAGCAACGCGTCGCGGTCGTCCTCGCCGAGCCGCGCGCGGCGCTCCAGCTTGCGCAGCATCGGCATCAGGGGCGACGGATCGGCTCTGGAAGCGTGCACGGCTGCTCTACCCCTGCCGGAGATACTTCATGGTGGCGGCAATCCCCGTTTCACGCCCGACCGGCGGGCGCCCCGAATAGTTGCATATAGCATGAAACGGCGCAGGCCTTTACCTGGATCAATTCGCCGCAAGATTCATCGGGGATTCCCGGCTCTTAGGCCGCGGACTCGATCGTCGTGGGGCCGCCGCGCTCGATGTGGAGGTAGCGGCTCGAAAAGTCGCCGACACGGCGCAGCCGGTCCCAGTCGACGATCGTAACCGCGCGCTTCTGCCGGTCGATCAGCGAACGGCGGCCGAGCTCCTGCAGCACCCGGTTGACGTGCACCGGCGTGAGCCCGGTCGCATCGGCGAGCTGCTCCTGCGTCATCGGCAAGGTGTAGCCCTGCTCGTCGCCGAGGCCGGCGGCGCGCAGCCTGAGCGCGAACTCGCAGAGCAGATGCGAGATGCGGGTGATCGAATCGCGGCGTCCGACATTGACGATCCATTCGCGGAAGATCGCCGCGTCGATCAACGTATCGATCCACATCGCGCGGGCGATCTGCGGACGGGACGCGGCGAGGGCCTGCAGGGCGGCGATCGGCACCGACGCAAGCTCGACGCGCGTCAGCGCCTGGACATTGTGATCGGCGACCGCGAGGTAGCTGTTCTGCAGGTCGAGCAACTCGCCCGGCATGTGGACGGACAGAATCTGGCGGTCGCCCTGGCCGGTCACCTTGTGGCGATAGGCGAAACCGCTCAGCAGCATCATGCAATATTCCGGTGTCTCGCCCTCGCGGACGAGGTAGGTCGCCGCGTCGAGGCTCCGGTAGACGAACGGGAGCGCGCGAAGCCCATCGCGGTCCGCTTCGTCGAGCGGCGCACGCGTCTCGAGGCGGCGGACGACGCGCTCGATGGTAGGGGTGATGGACATCGAAACGCTCCACGGAAAGAGGGGCGGGAGCGCTTGGATCTCTCAGTCGCCGGCGCCCGGTTTGGCGTAGCCGGCGATACGTTCTGACTAACCGAGGGGGGAGCGAACGTATATCACAAGCATTAGGTACCAAGTGGTTATCATATGTTAGGACGCAGTGGTGGCATGCGTATTGACCGCGACAGCAGCCTACAAACAGTATAACATGGATTAATGTCCCAAGCCCCCGCCCCGCGGCGGGAGCGCGACGGTGAGCGAAATCCGCTCGTCGCCAAGCTCCAGACCGTTGCCGACCTCCCTGATGAGGACATTGCCGCGTTGAATGCCGTCTGCATCGACGCGCGCGAGCTTGGCGGGCGCCGCAATATCATCCGCGAGGGCGACCGTCCGGAATTCGTGCACCTGATCCTCGACGGTTGGGCTGCGCGCTACAAGGTGCTGCCGGACGGCTCGCGGCAGATCACGGCTTTCCTCATCCCCGGCGATTGCTGCGACATGCACGTCACCATCCTGGGCGAGATGGACCACTCGATCGCGACGGTCGGCCGTGCCACCGTCGCCTACATCCCCCGCCGCGATATGGAGGCACTGACCCGGCGGCCGAAGTTGGCATGCGCATTCTGGTGGGCGACTCTGGTGGACGAGGCGGTGCTGCGGGCGTGGGTGGTCAATGTCGGCCGCCGGGACGCCTATGAAGCCGTCGGCCATCTGATCTGCGAGCTCTACGCGAGGATGGAGAATGTCGGGCTTGCGGCCGACCATCGCTTCGAGCTGCCGCTGACCCAGGAGGAGATAGCCGACGCGCTCGGCCTGACCCCGGTCCACGTCAATCGCGTCCTGCAGCGGATGCGCTCGGAGGATCTGATCACCCTGAAGCGCGGCGCGCTCGAGATCCTCGACTATCGGCAGCTCGAGAAGGCCTCCGGCTTCAACGCCAATTACCTCCATATCGAGGAGCGGGTCAGGGCCGGATCGCCCGAGAGAAGCTGATCCAGGTGATTGCGCCTGCCCCCGAAACGACAGAGGCGGGAGGCGTGCCGCGATTTTTCTTCCACGTTTACGACGACATCGCGGTGCGGGACGAAGAAGGCCTCGATCTGCCGGATTTGGCCGCGGCCCGGCGGGCGGCGCTTTCCGGAGCGCGCTCCCTGATATGCGCCCAGGTGAGCAGCGGCCACCTGCACCTCGGTCATCGGCTGGAGGTCGAGGACGAGGCAGGCGCCTGCGTGCTGGTCCTGCCCTTTGGCGACGCCATCGAAATCATGCGCTGAGTCACAAAGCTGGAACTTAATCCAAATCAAATCAGTTCATGCCGCGGCACCGCGGGTCGATTTCCCTCTCTGTCCTGTTCGGTCTCCCCCGGCGGGCCCTCGCCAGGAGCCATAACCGCGTGCAAGCATCAGAGAGGGGCCGCGCAATGAACGACGGGGGCTTGGGACCTATCACCGGCGAAGATCCTACCTCCTTGCGCAGGCTGGCCGAGCAGTGCCGACGCCTCGCCCGCGGCGCGAGCACTCCCGCCGTCTGCTCTTCGCTCAAGGAGATCGCCGCCAATTACGAGGACCTCGCGGCGCGCAGCGAAGCCTCGCAGAGGCCCGAGCGTGAGCCGGCTCCCGCGCCGAGACCGACGCCCCGCTGAACCTCCGCGGCATCGCCGCGTTAGGGGGCGGCGCCGCGTTGCCATTTCAACATCCGCAACGGCTCCGGCTTCCTCGAAGACGAGGAAGGCCGCGACCTTGCCGACTCGGCCGAAGCGCATGGAGGAAGCGCCGGACGCCATCAGGTCGGTGCTGGGCGAAGAGGCGAAGCAGCGGCATCTCGATCTGCGCGGCCGGATCGAGGTCACCGACGAAGCGGGGGCGCACCTCTTCCACGTTCGCTTCCGCGACGCCGTCGTCCCTCGAAGACGGCGATCTCGCGTGAGCGGCGCCGGCCGCCCCGCCACGGCGACCGGCAAGCGAGGTCCGCAATCTTGTTCTCACAATGTCAAAGAGCCGCGCCGAGCCTCGCGACTCGGCAACCGCCCTTATGATAGGAAGCTTCCTACTTGTCAAGAACAAAGACGAAACCGATCCGCCGCCGACGGAGCGATCGGGTGCGTCGTGCGGGAGAAGGGGACCAGGCCATGCCGGATCGAGTCCGGCATGACGGCAACGGCCGTCAGCCCTGCGGGTTGGGCGCCATCATCGTGGCGAGGGCGGCGTTGCGCTCGGCCTTTTCGGCTTCCTGCTTGTCGCGCATCTTGCTGGTGCGTGCGGCGCGGTCGGCCATGCTCTCCCAGGCGGCGGCGGCGCGCAGGCAGCGCTCGCGGACATTGTCGAGCAGGGCCGCCTCGGCGTCGGCGCGGGCGTCGATCGCCCGTGCGCGGTAGAAGTCGGACTGTGCTGACATGTCGTTCCTTTCAGGGGACAGTTCGGGGACAGTTACTGGTAACTGTCCCCACGTCGGTTCGGTTCGGGGACAGTTACCGCGGTTCGGTTCGGGGACAGTTACCGGTAACTGTCCCCAAGTCCGTTACGCCGCCTGGATGTTGACGGCGCTGGTCTTGCCGCGCTTGTCGGTCTCGAGCTCGTAGGAGACGCGCTGGTCGCGATCGAGCGTGCGCATGCCGGCGCGCTCGACGGCGCTGATGTGCACGAACGCGTCGTTCCCGCCGCCTTCCGGCGAGATGAAGCCGTAGCCCTTTTGCTCGTTGAAGAATTTCACGGTGCCGATCATTTCATTTTTCCTTCTGTGGCGGGCCGACGATCGGCCCTCCGGTGCTAGGAGAGGCGAGAAGGAAAAAGGAGCCGCAAAGCGCCGAAGATCCGTCATTTGCGACTAGTAGCGGCGCCGTACCTAGGCGCTCCCGCCCGAAAAAGCAAACCGGCGCCCCGATCCGCTCAGTCGATCCGCAGCCTCAGGAACAGCATCGCGCCGTCCGGGTCGCCGCCGTAGGAGGGCTCGAGCGCGCCGGGCACGAAATTCAGGGCATAGAGGCCGCCGATCCCGAGCCGGAGGTGCTCCGCGAGGCGGAAATCGCGCAGCAGGCCGGCCGAGACCTTGGCGACTCCGAACGCCGGGCCGTGATGTCCGCCGGCCGGAAGCAGCTCGTCGGTCTCGATGCGCTCGGCGCGGCCGAACAGGGTCCAGCTGCCGAGGCCGGCCGCGGATTCGAGGGTGAAGGCGTCGAGCGCTCCATGGTCCTGCGCGCGGCGGCCCCAGGCCAAGGTCGTCGACCACCAGCCGCGGGCGCCGATCCGCCGCGTGTAGATCGCGCTCGCCGACCAGCGCGTCTCGTTCTCGCCGGGCGCGAGCTGCTCGGGCGAGACCAGATGCGCCCAGCTCGCCTGCAGCGAGAGGTTGCGGGCGGGATTGGCGGAGACGCGCAAGGCGGTGGAATCGAGCGCTCCCGTCTCGATGTCCCAGCGATGCTCGTCGGGCTCGCGGCCGTTGAAGCGCGAGGCTTCCACCCGGACGTCGCCGAAGGCCAGGCCGAAGGTGACGACGCCGAATGCGATATGGGTCGAATCGAGCCAATGGTGGCTGATCGGCGCCTCGGGCGAGTCCATCGCCGAGAAGCGGTGCATGAAGGCGGGCGGACCGAAGGCGGGCGCGCCGGGCAGGCCGCCATAGAGGAACGCGCTCGCGCGGCCGCCGAGCGGCACGCTGTAGCTCGCCGACAGCTCCATGAAGAGATCGTGCGGATGCTGGCGGTCGACGAGGGTCGCGGCGCCGTCCGCGGTCTCGCCGGCGGAGAGGTGCTGCGGAAAGCCGCGCGCGCCCATCGCCGGATCCGGGCTCAGCATCGCGCGCAGCTGCAGGACATGGCCGCTGCGGAAATCGCGCCGCGCGCTGCCCATCGCCATCCCCGAGACGAAGACGGTCTCGTCGCCGCGCGGCCCCTGCTGCCGGTCGTAGACGGCGTTCAAAAGGGCGTGGCCCATCAGGCTCCAGCGGCCGGCTCGGCCATGCACGCCCGAATGGCGGGAGCTGTCGGGCTGCCACGACGTCCCCGAGGCCTCCCGCTGCATCGGATAGGGACCGAGCGCGCTGCGCGGAGCGATCGGGTGCGCGATGATGATCCGGCTGTCCTCGGCGGCCGTGGATTCGGGCGGCTCTTCCGCGGGCGCTGCGGGAGCGGGTTGGTGGCCGCCATGCCCGCCATGCTGCGCGGCGGCGGCCGACGGCGCCGCCAGCGCCGCGGCGCAGAGCAGGACGATCTTCATCGGCTGGTCCGCCCCAGAAGCTCGATCAGCTCGCCCGCCTTGCGGCGCTGCTCGTCGGGGTCGCCGCCGGTGATGGCGGTCTCGATGCAGTGGCCGAGATGGTCGCGCAGCAGCTCGGTCTCGACCCGGCCGAGCGCGGCGCGCACCGCCTGGATCTGGGTGAGCACGTCGATGCAGTAGCGATCCTCCGCGACCATCCGCGCGACTCCGCGCACCTGGCCCTCGATCCGGCTCAGCCGGTTCAGCAGCTTGGGTTTGTCGTTCTTTTCCATGACCGCACACTTATACCCCGCCGGGGTAATTGACAAGTACCCCCATAGGGTATATTTCACGGGCCGATCAGGAGTGACCCATGAGTGACCATTCGCACCACGCACATTCCCCCCGCAATCGTCATGGCGGGCACGGCGGAGCGCTCGCCACGTCGCTGCACGCGACCCTGCACTGCCTCACCGGCTGCGTGATCGGCGAAGTCGCCGGCCTCGCCATCGGCGTCACCCTCGGCCTCTCGACCTTCGCGACCATCGCTTTGGCGACCGCGCTCGCTTATGCGAGCGGCATGACGCTCGGCCTCGTCCCGGTGATGCGGCGCGAGCGGATCGGCATGCTCGCCGCTTTGCGGATCATCTGGATCGGCGAGGTGATCTCGATCGGCGTCATGGAGCTGGTGATGAACTGGGTCGACTATGAGATGGGCGGCATGGCCGCGCCGTCGGTGCTCAGCTGGATGTTCTGGCGCGGCCTCCTCTTCGCCGTGCCCGCCGGCTTCCTCGCCGCCTGGCCGGTCAATTACTGGCTGCTGAGCCGCAACCTCAAAGCCTGCCACTGACGGGTGCGGCGGCGGCTCGCGTAGTGCCGCCGCCGATCCGGCAGGGCTCAGTAATCGAGCCCGTACCAGCTGTGCACCTTGCGGCCGTAGGCGGTGTCGAACTCCGGCTCGCTGTCGCGGTCGAAGCTCGGCGCGTCCTCGAAGTCGCGGGCGAGCATGTCGATCACATAGCCGCCCGCGTCGCGATGGTAGGTCAGCACCCGCCAGGGCAGGGGATAGTAACGCTGGCCCATGCCGAGGAACCCGCCGTAGCGAAGCACGGCGTACTCGGCCTGGCCCGAGACCTTGTCGACCATGAAATTGTAGATCGAGCCGAGCCGGTGGCGGTCGCGGCTGTAGACCGGCGTCCCCTCCACCTTGTTCGAGGCGATCAGGCGGCTGGTCTCGTCGACCGGAAGGCCTTGGTGGCGGTCGTCATAGCCATAGTCGCGGCCGCGCTCCCGGGTCGGGCCCCGGCCGCGCTCCGGCCCCCAGCCTTCGCCGTCGCGTGAACGGCCCTCGTCGTACCAGCCGCCGCCGCGCTCGTCCGGGCGGGTCCGGCCTTCGCGCGGATCGGGGCCGAACCAGCTGCCGCCGGAGCCGAACATGCCGCCGCGCCGTTCCTCGCCGCGCGGGCGCCGCTCGCCCGTGTCGTAGCGTCCTTGATCTGCCATCTGGGTGACTCCTTGCTGTCGCGCTCAGCCGCGTCCGCGGCCGGTTTCGGGGCTGCTGCCGGTGCTCGATTCCATCGCCGAGGCCTCGCCGCCGCCGGTCGTGGTCGCGCCGGCCGCTTCGTCGCCGAGGATCGCGCTGCGGCCGGAGCCGACCGCGCCGGACGTCTCGCCGCCCTGCGCCGGCCGGCTCTGGCGGGTCTGGCGCCAGCTGTCGAAATCGCTTTCGAAGCGCTGCTGCCGCTCGCGGCAATAATCCTCATATTCCTGGTCGAGCCGGGCGATCTGCTGGTCGCGCCAGCGCCGGTAATTCTCGTCGAAATGCGAGCCGCTGCCGGAGGACTGGGACCAGCCGCCGCTGCGATCGCTGCCGCCGCCGCCGCCCCAGCCGGCGCGGTAATGCTCGCCGCCATAGCCGCTCTGGCCCTGGCCGTAGCGGCTGCGCTCGGACCAGCCGCCGCTGCCGCGGGATCCGTCTTCGTCGCCCAGCCAGGAGCGGACCTCGTCGCGTGCGCGCTCGAAGAAGCCGCGTCCGCCGGATTCGCCGGTGCGCCCGCGCCCGCCTTCGTCGTCGGAGAAGATCGACCCGCCGCGTCCGCGGCCTCGACCTGAATCGCGATACCGATCGTCCGCCATGGAAATGCTCCTCGAATGTCACAGGTTGGCGGCCGCGCCGGCCGTGCGGAATCAACCTGTGATGCCCTGCGAGGGTTGCGGACGCCGGCGATGCGCGGGCCGGTGCGTGGCCGCCGGCCGACCAGCCGTTCGCGCGCCGATCAGGGCCCGATGTCGCCGGTATGGCGGACGGTCGGCGGGCGCTGGCGGGGCGGCAGGCCGAGCGCCTCGGCGACATTCTCGTCCCAGCCATAAGCGTCGGGCCGGAACAGCAGGCGTCCGCTGCGCTCGCGATAGACGCTGTGATAGAGCAGGCGCACCGGCAGCGGCCGCTCGAGCTGGACCGCGCCCTCCTGCGGCTCGCCCTCGTCGTTGCGGCGGGCGAGGGCGCGCTCGAACTGGGCGCGCTTGCCGTCATGGTCGGCGATCAGGGTCGCGAAGCCGACGGCGTCGCGGACGCGCACGCAGCCGTGGCTGAGATGCCGCTCGGCGCGGGCGAAGCCGGCCTTGCTCGGCGTGTCGTGCAGATAGATTGCGTGGCGGTTGCCCATGTCGAGCTTGACCAGGCCCAGAGCGGATTCGGGCCCCGGCTCCTGCACCAGCCGACCGTTGCGGCGGGTGAAGTTGTTGCGCGCAAGATAGGCCTCGCCTTTGGGGAGCAATTCCTCCTCCTCGATCGAACGCGGCACCGACCAGGGCGGATTGGCGACGAGGCGGACGATCGGCGACTGCAGCGCCGGCGTCTCCCAGTCCGGCTGGCCGACGACCACGACGCGGCTGTCGACGAGCTGCCCGTCCCGCCAATATTCGAGGAAGGCCGCGGCGGTATTGACGTCGATCCGGGTGGTGGGGGCGGTGCGCGGCAGCCAGCGGCGGCGCTCGAGGTTGACGGCGAGCTGGCGCGCGCGGTCGCGGGCGGTGGCGTTCAATATGTCGAGCGTGCCGCTGCCGATCACGCCGTCGGCGTTGATCCCGTAATCCTCCTGCACCCGTCGCACCGCGGCCGCCACCTCCTCCGTGTAGCGGGTGGGCGCGGCGGCGGGCCGCTGCGGCGCCTGCGCCTTGCCTTCCGTCTGCTGGGGGGCGGGTGGCGTTTCGGCGGGAAGGTAGCCGTGGGTCCGCAAAGCCGCGACGATCGCCGGAACGCGCGGGTCGCTGTCGCCGACATGGATGGCATCGCCGGTCCGGATCGCCGGAGCCTGCTCCCGCGCCGCCGCCTCGCTCCACCTTATATAGGCCTCGGAAAGGGCGCGATACTCTTCGTCCTGCGGGGCGAGGCCGGCGAGCCATTCGCCGACATTGCCCTGCTCGACGGCGGCGGCGAGGCCGCCGACGACATCCGCTTCGGGCCGCGGGATCTCGTAGATCTCGTTGACCCGCTCGGGATCCGTCTGCCCGCGCGCCAGCGCCTCGCCGTAGCTGATCGCGGCGAGGGTGAGGGCCGCCTCGCGTGCCGCCGGCGCCGCGCCCTCCAGCCCGCGCAGGTAGCGGCGGGAATCGAGCCCGTGGCGGCGCGCGTCGGAGACCGCCGCGACGAGGGCGCGCTCCTGCTCCTCGCCCCAGACCGGCCGCCACTGCCGCGCCTCGTAGAATCGCCTGACCCGCGGATCGTTGACCGCGGCCTGGAGATCGGCGGCGGCGACCGCGACCGGCGCGGAGCCGCTCTCGTTGCCGCCGCTCATGCCGTTGCAGCCGGCCAGAGCCAGCATCGCCGCCGCAGCGGCCTTGGTTCCTGCCCTCACCGACGCACCACCCAGACGCAAACCTCGTTGTCCGGCAGCAAACGGACAGAGCCGCCGCCGCGTTCCGCTTCCGCGCGTTCCGGGCGCCTTAACCGTCATTTATCGATTTGCGTCCATAGGGCCATCTCACGATCCCCTGCCGGAGCCGCACGTTGAGAAAAGCGCATCTCGCCATCCTGCCGACCCCGGACGGCCGCCGCGCCGAGCGCCGCATCGTCAACCTCGCCGCCAGCCTGCGCGAGCCGGGCGCGAGCATGGCCGAGGTCGAGGTGCTCAATCTCTCGGTGACCGGCTTCGCCGTCGAATCCGACATGCCGATCGAGACCGGGGCCCACCTCTGGCTCAAGCTTCCCGGGCTCGAGGCGCTCAACAGCAAGGTGGTGTGGGTCGAGGGGCGCCAGGCCGGCTTCGAGTTCGTGACCCCGCTCCATCCGGCGACGCTCGACGCCGTCACCGCCGCAAGCCGCCCGACCACGGTCAAGCGCCATTTCGGAGTGAACGCGGTCCGCCCGGCCGGCGGAATCAAGGCGCGCTAGCGTTCCTCCCCGCCGCCGGCCGCTGCCTCGCGGCGGCATCGGTCGATCTCGGCCTGGACGTCGGCGCCCTTCCTCAATCCTCCCGCCGCGAGCCGCTCGAGGCAGGCGATCTCGCGCTCCTTGGTCGCGATGAAGTCGGTCCGCTCGGCCTCCGCGCGGCGCTCTTTCCAGGCCTGAAGAGCAGGCGGCGCGACCGCGACCGCGACGATGGCGGCGATCCCGGCCCCGAGCAGCTTCTTCCTGTGGCGCATCGGGCTGCGTCTCTACGCGGGCGCGGCGCGCGAGGCCAGCGCAACCCCCCTTTAGTGGCGAAGCGCCTCCGCTTTGGCTCGGAAAATGGACCATGATCCGCTTCTGCCTTGGCGGCAGCGAGGTTATGGCCGACCCTATGCAGCGAGTGCGGGAGGCGAGAGTGATCGTACCATCGGATTTCGGCGAGCGCTGGACTCGCCTCGCCGACCTCACGCGCGCCGCCGAGGAGCTGCTGCACGGCCTCGACGAGCTCGGCCTCCACCAGGCCGCCGCTTATGTCGCCATGTCGCTGGACGCTATGCGTGCGTCGGATCCGGATGCGCTGCCGACAGGCTGATGAAGCCGACCATCTTCGCCCGCCCGCGGTCGGTGAGCTTGAGATAGGCGCTGCGGGCGTCGCTCGGATGCTGGGCGCGCGCGGCGAGCCGCACCTCGATGAGATGGGCGATGTGGCGCAGCGCGGTCGATTGCGGCACGGCGGCGGCGACGCAGGCGCCCTTGATGGTGACGTTGCGGCCCTCCTCCGCGGCGACGAACAGTTCGAGCAGGATGTTCCAGGCCGGATTGGGAAAGAGGTCGCGGCCGAACAGGCGGTCGCGGATCAGCCGCGCGGCCGAGAGCCGGCGCGCCTCGGCGAGCAGCTGCGCCGGCGGCAGCGGCTCGATCGCCGGCATCCGCTCCTCCGGCTCGCGATAGGATCGGCGCAGCTCGCCGCCCGGATCCGCGACGCTTTCGCCGGCGCTGCGCAGATGATCCCAGTCGAATCCGTCGGGCAGGGAATCGCGGGAGGCGTCGTCCATCATCGCGCCCCTTGCGCATCGTCAGGATGGCTGGTTCGACCGTCGGTCATCGCGTCTCGCCCCGACTCGCGGCTGCAAGTCATTGACGGACATAGCCTCGCCCGGCGCCGCGCGTCCACACCTTCGCCGCTTCGGACGCCCGCCGGGAGGGGAAGTGTCCGGAAATGGTGCCGCTTAACGGACTCGAACCGTTGACCCCATCATTACGAATGATGTGCTCTACCAGCTGAGCTAAAGCGGCTTATCCGGGTCCCTGCGGCCCCTATCAGCGGCCCTGCCCGCTGACAAGGCGGCCACCCATTTCCCTCCTCTTAACCTTATTTCAACCGCCCTTGGCCAAGGTGCCGGCTCGCAGTGGGGCAGCTGAAGGCACGAGCATGGACAGTTACCGCGGCTTCGAGGAAGAGGCCTATGCCGTCCAGGACGACGAGCCGGCGATCGAGGCACCGCCGGAGATCGGCGTCGACGAGCGCCGCATGCACGTACGGGCCTACAATCACTGGGTGTCGCTGCTCGACGGGCGCCCCTATCCGCTGATCGAGGATCTCGATCCGGCCAATATCGAGGATTTCGGGCCGCACAGCGTCCTGCTCGATTTCTCCGGCAACAGCGAGGATCCGGAGGTGTGCTTCCTCGGCCGTGCTCTGCGCGCCGAATGCGGGCTCGATTCGAACATCCGCCAGATCAGCGAGGTGCCTGCCCGCTCTTTGCTGTCGCGGCTCACCGACCATTATCTCCAGATCATCGCCAACAGCGCGCCGATCGGCTTCGAGGCCGAATATCTGAACCGCCGCGGGGTCAACACGCTCTACCGGGGCATATTGATGCCGCTGTCGTCGGACGGCGATGCCATCGACTTCATCTACGGCGTGATCAACTGGAAGGAGCTCGCCGACAGCGAGACGGCGACCGAGATCGCCGCCGCCGTCGACCGCGCGGCCGCCGCCGCACCGGTGATCGCCGACTGCCCGGTCTGGGCGGACGGCCCGAACGCCGAAATGCCCGACGAGGTCGCGCCGGTCGAAGCGGCGGTGGAAGGCGATCCGACGCTGAGCCTCTGGCCCGAGGACGATGCCGGGACCGCCGAGTCCGAGCCGCAGCCCCCGGCAGCCGATGCCGGCCTCGGCGACCGCCTCGCTCACGCCCGCCACAGCGCCGAGGCGGCGCGCTCGGCCGACCATCGCAGCCGCGGCGCCCTCTACCGCGCGCTCGGCGACGCCTACGACTTCGCGCTGGCCGCCGAGGCCGACCCCGAAGACTATGGCGACCTGCTCGAAGATGCGGGCCTGAAGGCCCAGGCGCGCGCGCCGATGACGCCGGTCGTCAAGCTCGTCTTCGGCGCCGATTACGACAAGACCCGCCTCGCCGAGTTCGCGGCGGCTTTGTCCTGGGCGCGGCGCGAGGCGCTGCCCGCGGGCAGCTTCGCCGCGGCGCTGGAAGCGGAGCCGGGCGGCCTCAAGGCGATCGTCCGGGCCGAGCGCCAGGCGAAGCGTCCCGAGCCGAAGCCCGATCCGATCGAGCAGGCGCGCGCGCGGCTCCGCGAAGCGGGGCCGATCGGCTTCGTCGACCTCGCGGTCGAGGGCGAGGGCGAGTTCGTCCTGTTCGTCGCCCGCCGCGAAGCCGACGGCCGCATCGCCCTTGTCGCCTCGCTCGACGACGACGCGACCGTCGACCGCGCCGTCCGCAAGGCCGCCGCCT
The DNA here is from genome assembly GCA_035628635.1 of Allosphingosinicella sp. Taxonomy (GTDB): domain Bacteria; phylum Pseudomonadota; class Alphaproteobacteria; order Sphingomonadales; family Sphingomonadaceae; genus Allosphingosinicella. The sequence continues at coordinate 135,123 of DASPJJ010000022.1, read as the reverse complement.
GAGCGTTGTTGCGGCAGCGGACGCGCTGCTCCCATAAAGGCGAATGCGCATCCTCGTCACCGGCGCCGCGGGCCTCATCGGCAGCGGCGTCGCAGCCCTGCTCCGGCGCGACCATGACGTGATCGGTCTCGACCTGAGGCCCGGCCCGCAGGTCCAGAAGACGGCCGATATCCGCGATCCCATCGGCCTCGCCGGATTCGACGCCGTCGTCCATGTCGCCGCGCTGCACGCTCCGCATGTCGGCCGCGCCCCCGACGGCGAGTTCCGCAGCGTCAATGTCGACGCGACCGAGCGGCTGCTCGACGCCGCGCACGCGGCGGGCGTCGGCCGCTTCGTGCTCACCAGCACCACCTCGCTCTACGGCCACGCGCTCGAGCCCGCCGCCGGCCGCGCCGCCTGGATCGACGAGACGGTCGAGCCGCGCCCGCGCGACATCTACGACGACACGAAGCTCGCCGCCGAAGCCTTGGTCCGCGCCTCCGGCCTGCGTGGAGCGATCCTGCGGATGTCGCGCTGCTTCCCCGAGCCGTTGCCCGAAATGGCGCTCTACCGCCTGCACCGGGGCATCGACCGGCGCGACGTCGCGCGCGCCCACGCTTTCGCGCTGAATGCGGAAGGCGGGACCTATGTGATCAGCGCCGAGACGCCCTTCCGGCCCGGGGATCGCGAAGCGCTCGTCGCCGACGTCCCCGCACTGCTGCGGCTGCGTGCGCCCGAAGTCGCCGCCCGGTTCGAGCAGCATGGCTGGCCCCTCCCGCGCACGATCGGCCGGATCTACGACGCCGCCGGAGCCGCCGCCGGGCTCGGCTTCACCGCCCGATACGGCGCCCGCTCGGTGCTCGACGGCGACTGCGACCCGCCGCCGCTTCCCCCTTGACCGCCGTGCCCGTCCACGCGAGCTTCGGTGCGGAGGACCAATGAAACACGCCGCTCTCGCCGCTGCGCTCCTGCTGCTCGCCGGTTGCGGCCCGGCGACGAGCTATCAGGGCATCTCCCTGCGCAGCGGCGGCGCGGCGCCCGAGGTGCAGGCGCTCGCCACGCGGGCGGCGTCCGGCGACAAATATGCCCAGCTCGAGCTCGGCATACGCTTCGAGGAGGGTCGCGGCGTCCCGCTCGACTGGGAGCGCGCCGAGCGCCTCTATCGGACAGCGGCGGCGCAGAGCGGCGGCACGATGATGGTCTACGTGCCGCCGACCCGCCGCGGCGGGTCCGGCTCCGTCATGCCGATTTCCTCGGGGCCGGTCGTGCCCGGCCTCCCCGAGGCGCGGGCGCGGCTGGAGGCGCTGCGCAAGCGGCGCCAGAGCGAAGGCACGCCGCGCCGCATCTGAGCCCGCGATCGCCCGCTCAGCCTTGCCTCTCCGGCGCGCCGGGAGCATAGGGCGCCGCGAGAGCCGACGGCCCCCTGTGTCGTCCGAGCGCCAGGAGCCTTTTATGACTGCCGACATTGCTGCTGGATCCTCCCTCGATTCCGGGGGAAGCGAGGGCAGCAACAAGGCCGGCCCCGCCGACCGGCGCCTGATCGACGCGCTTTCCGACGCCTTGTGCAACGGCGCGCTCCCGGGCGAGCTCGCCGGCTTCGACGCGGAGGAATGCCGCAAGGCTGCCGAGTTCATCGCCGCCTGCGCCGGGCGCCGCCCGCCCGGCACCGCCCTCGTCCGGCTCGAATCCGCCGGCGGCCAGGTCGGCCACCGCCGCATGCGCATCTGCATCGCCAATGACGACATGCCCTTTCTGGTGGATTCGGTGGCGAACGCGATCGCGGGCCGCGGCGTCGTCATCCACCGGCTGCTCCATCCGGTGGTGTGCGTGGAGCGTGACGGCGGCGGCTGCCTCATGTCGGTCGGTCCCCTGTGCGACGACGGGCGCCGGCGCGAATCGATCATGTACATCGAGGTGGACCGCGTCGACGCGCGCGAGCGGCGGGACCTCGTCGCCGCCCTCCACCGCGTCCTCGCCGACGTCCGCGCGGCGGTCGGGGACTGGCGGGCGATGCAGGCACGGATGCGCGCCGACGCCGACGCGATCTCCGATCCGGAAGGGGCCGAACTGCTGCGCTGGTTCGCCGACGGGGCGATGACCCTGCTCGGCTATCATGTCGAGCGGCCGGGGCGGCCGCCGAGCGAGGCGCTGGGCCTGTTCAGGCTGCCCGGCGACCCGACCGACGAGGGCGGCTGCGGCGGCGCGATGCGCTATTTCGAGCGCGGCGGCGACGAGCCGCTGCTCGCCAAGGCCGACCGCAAGTCGACCATCCACCGTCGGGTGCCGCTCGACCTCATCGTCCTCCCCGTGCGCGAGAAGGGCGAGGTCGTCGGCATCGGCGTCCATGCGGGCCTGTGGACCAGCGAGGCGCTGAACCAGCCGGCTGACCAGGTGCCGCTGCTGCGCCGCCGCCTCGCCGAGCTCGAGGCCGAGTTCGAATTCGACCCGAAGGGACATAGCGGCAAGGCGCTGCGCCACGCGATGAGCGCCCTGCCGCCCGATCTGCTGATCAGCCTGTCGCCGGGCGACGTGCGCGCGCTGGTGATGACCGCGATGTCGCTCGCCGACCGGCCGCGGCCGACCCTGCTGCTCGCCCGCAGCGCGCTGCAGGGCCACCTCTTCGCCTTCGTCTGGCTGCCCCGCGACGAGCTCACCACCCGCCGCCGGACCGAGATCGGCGCGATGATTGAGGCGGCGACCGACGGCAAGCTGACCAACTGGGCGGTCGAGCTCGGCGAGGGCGATCTCGCTTTGGTGCGCTACACCTACGACATGGATGCGGAACGGCCGCTGCCGGACGTCGCCGAGCTGGACCGTCGGCTGGTCGACATGGTCCGCGGCTGGGAGCCGAGCGTCGAGGAGGCGCTCGGATCGATCGTCGGCACCGCCCGCGCGACCCGGCTGGCGCTCAGCTACATGGACGATTTTCCGGAGGGCTACCGGATCCGGACCGGCCCGGGCGAGGCGGCGCAGGACGTGCTCCGCATCTGCGAGCTGGACGGCGCCGCCGCCCGCGATGCCCGGCTGTTCCGCAAGGAGGAGGACGGATCGGGGCGCCTGCACCTCAAGACCTACCGGCTCGCCGCCCTGATCCCGCTCTCCGAGGCGGTGCCGGTGTTCGAGAATTTCGGCTTCCGCGTGCTCGAGGAAGTGCCGACCGCATTGGACGGCGGCGATCTCGGCTACATACACGATTTCGTCCTCGAAACGCCGCGCGGCGGCGACGCTTCGGACGTGATGAAGCGGGCGCGGCTGGTCGAGCGGGCGATCGCGGCCGTGCTCGAGGCCCGCGCCGAGAACGACCCCTTCAACCAGCTCATCGTGTCGGCCGGCCTGCAGCCGCGGGAAGTCGTGCTGTTCCGCGCCTGGTTCCGCTACCTGCGCCAGATCGGGCTGTCCTACTCGATGGTGACCGTGGTCGAGGCGCTGCGCCGCGCTCCGGACGTGACCGCAAGCCTGGTCGCCTTGTTCGATGCGATGCACGATCCCGCCTTCGAGGGGGATCGCGAGCAGGCGGTGAAGGACGCCGAGCGCCGGATCGACCGAGGCCTCGGCAACGTCGCCGCGATCGACGAGGACCGCATCCTGCGCCTGTTCCGCGCGGTGATCGGGGCGACGCTGAGGACCAACGCCTTCGCCCCCGCCGCGGCCGAGGCGCTCGCCTTCAAGCTGGACAGCGCCCGCATTCCCGGTCTCCCCGCGCCGGTGCCGTGGCGCGAAATCTGGGTCTACAGTCCCCGCGTCGAAGGCATCCATCTGCGCGGCGGGCCGGTCGCGCGCGGCGGGCTTCGCTGGTCCGACCGGCGCGACGACTTCCGGACCGAGATCCTCGGCCTGATGAAGGCGCAGCTGGTCAAGAATGCGGTGATCGTGCCGACCGGGGCCAAGGGGGGCTTCTATCCCAAGCAGCTGCCGCCGGTCTCCGAGCGCGACCCCTGGCTCGCCGAGGGCACGGAGAGCTACCGCATCTTCATCCGGTCCCTGCTCTCGGTCACCGACAACATCGTCGAGAACGAGGTGGTGCATCCGCCGCAGGTCGTCATCCGCGACACCGAGGATCCCTATTTCGTCGTCGCCGCCGACAAGGGCACCGCGACCTTCTCCGACGTCGCCAACGGCCTCGCGGTATCGGCCGGCTTCTGGCTCGGGGACGCGTTCGCATCGGGCGGGAGCCAGGGCTACGACCATAAGGCGATGGGCATCACCGCCCGGGGCGCCTGGGTCTGCGTCCAGCGCCACTTCCGCGAGATCGGCGTCGACGTCCAGACCGACCCGATCCGGGTGGCGGGCGTGGGCGACATGTCGGGAGACGTGTTCGGCAATGGCATGCTCCTCTCGCGCGCGATCAAGCTAGTGGCGGCGTTCGATCACCGTCACGTCTTCATCGACCCCGACCCGGATCCGGAGGCGGGCTGGACCGAGCGGAAGCGTCTGTTCGAGCTGCCGCGCTCCTCCTGGGCCGATTACGATGCCAAGCTGATCTCCAAAGGCGGCGGCGTCTTCCCGCGCAGCCAGAAGTCGATCCCGCTCACGCCCGAGGTCCGCGCGCTGCTCGAGCTCGAAGGCGACGAGATCGAGCCGGCGGCTTTGATCGCCGCGATCCTGAAGGCGCCGGTCGACCTCCTCTGGTTCGGCGGCATCGGCACCTACATCCGCGCCCGCAGCGAGACCAATGCGGAGGTCGGAGACCCGGCGAACGACCCGATCCGGATCACCGGCGGCGACGTCCGGGCCAGGGCGATCGGCGAGGGCGCCAATCTCGCCATTACGCAGGCGGGCCGGATCGAGTTCAGCGACGCGGGCGGGCGCATCAACACCGATTTCATCGACAACAGCGCGGGCGTCGACTGCTCGGACAACGAGGTCAACATCAAGATCCCCCTGAACCGCGAGATGGCGGAGGGGCGGCTGAGGCTCGAGGACCGCAACGCCCTGCTCGCCGACATGACCGACGAGGTGGCAGCGCTCGTGCTCGAGGACAACCGGCTGCAGGCGCTCGCGCTCTCGACCGCGGAGCGCGGCGGGTCCGCGGCGCTTCCGGCGCAGGTCCGCGTGCTCGAGGTGCTCGAGGAAAGCGGTCGCCTCAGCCGCGCGGTCGAGGGCTTCGAGGGCAATGAGGACCTGCTCCGCCGCGCGCACGAGAATCGCGGACTCACGCGGCCCGAGCTCGCCGTGCTCCTGTCGCACAGCAAGATGGCGCTGCAGGACGCGACCGAGAAGAGCGGCCTCTCCGAAGACCCGACGATGGAGACGGAGCTGCTCGCCGCCTTTCCGCCGCAGATGCAGGAGCGCCATCGCGGCGCGATCCTGAACCACAGGCTGCGCTGCGAGATCATCGCGACCAAGGTCGCCAACCGCCTGGTCAACCGGCTCGGGCTGGTCGCGCCCTTCGCCTTGATCGAGCAGGAAGGCGCCTCGCTCGGCCACGCCGCTTCCGCCTTCGTGTCGGCCGAGCGGCTGTTCAGGATGCCCGTGCTCTGGCAGGCGCTCGACACCATCGACGTTTCGGAGCAGGTTCGGCTCGAGCTGTTCGACCAGGCGTCGGCGGCGCTCCAGCTTCACGTCTCCGACTTGCTGCGCTGCACCCCGCCCGACATGAAGCCCGGCGAGACCGTCGCCCGGCTGCAGCCGGGCATCGACAAATTGAGCGCTTCGCTCGAGCGGCTGCTCAGGCCGGAGCCGGCCGCGCAGGCGGCGGCGCAGCGCGCGCAGCTGATCAAGCTCGGCGCGCCGTCCGAGATCGCGGACGAGGTCGTCCGCCTTTACGAGCTGAACGGAGCGATCGGCCTCGCCGATCTCGGTCAGCGACTCGGCACCGATGAGATCGCCCTGACCCACGCTTATACCAAGCTGGGCGAGGCGCTCGGCATCGACTGGGCGCTGTCCGCGGCGCACAGCTTCGAGGCCCACGACCAGTGGGAGCGGCTGCTGACCGCCGGTCTGGCGCGCGACTTCGAGCAGCTCCGGCTCGACTTCCTGCAACGCCGTCAGGCCGGCGATCCGGTCGCCGCCGTCGAACGCTGGGTGACCAATCAGCGGGCGCGGATCGACCAGTTCCGCCGCACGGTCGAGCGCGCCCGCACCGCCCCGGTCACCACCGCCCCGATGCTCGCTCAGCTCGCCACCCAGGCGAGGGTGCTGCTCGGCCGCTAGGCCCGGCGCTCCGCGACATCGCCGCGCCATTTGCGGGTGCGGAGCCACATGATGATTCCGGAGACCGCCAGCAGCGCCGGCAGGATGCCGCCGATGAAGATCACGATCTGCCAGACCGGGCCCATGCCGGTCCCGTCGTGCCAGCGCCGCATGGCGCGCGCGGTCGCCTCGGCGCGCGGAGGAGAGGGCGGCGAGGCGCGGCCGGTCCCCTCGTCCACCTTGACCTCGGCGTTGCCGCCCGGGCGCCGGAAGGCGATTGTCCATTGCGGCGCCCTGTCCGTCGGCCAAGCGATCGAGACGAGCGGGCCGGTGCCGTAGGGCCGGGCCGCGGCGAGCGCGGCGTCGGGGCTCAGGCGCGTCCCGGCCAGGGGCCTCGGCGGCTGGGCCGGCGCGGCCCTCGCCGGCGTCGAGGCGCCGCCGAAGATACCGGGGAAGGAGATCCACACGCCGGTGAAGCTCAGCATCGCGAGCGGCAGCGCGACCCAGAAGCCGGCGAGGTGGTGGAGGTTGGCGTTGGTCGTTCCCTGTCGCCGCCACCGCAGGCCGCGGCGCAGGCCACCGCCGACCGGCCACCACAGCCAGAGGCCGGTGAGCGAGGAGATCAGCATCGCAACGCCGACCCAGCCGACGATCTGCCGGCCGACCCCCGGCACCATCAGGCTGCCGTGGAGAACGTGGAGCATGCGGACGGCGCCCTCGTTGCTCCCGGCCCGGTCGAGCACCCGCGCATTCGCCGGGTCGAGCCAGAGCAATGTCCGCACCGGCCGGCGCGCGCCCGTTTGCCCCGGCCGCGCCGCCGTGACCGTCACCGGCCCGTGCCCGCCGGGAAGGGCGATGCTGAGGATGCGCTCCCCGGGGATCAGCGCGCGCCTTGCCGCTTCGGCATAGGCCGAGGGCGGCAGGCTCGCCGCCCCGCTGACCGCGTGCCGCTGCGGGTTGACCGTCTCATCGAGCCAGTCGTGCCAAACCAGGGCCGCGCCCGACAACGAGATCGGAACGACAAGGATCGCCAACCCGATGCCCAGCCATTTGTGGATCGTGAACCACAGCTTCCTGAGGCGGATCCTGTTCGGTGCGGCCACGCGCGCATTCTCCTTCGCGCCCACCTCTGCCTTTATTGCAAACGCTTCGCAATAGCTCTTTCGAACAGCCAGACCCGGATCGCGCTGGCGAGATTGGGCGGCTGCGGCGCCTCGACCCGCTCCGCGTCGATCCGCGCGACCAACGCGGAGAGCGGCACCGCTTCTTCTTCGGCGGCCGCCCGCAGCGCCTCCCAGAAAACCGGCTCGAGGCTGATCGACGTCGCGTGCCCCGCGATCATCATCGAGCGCTTTAGGGGGCCTGAGGGGACAGTTACTTTCAGGCTCACCGTGCGAAATCTCGCGACGCGGCGCGTGAAAGTAACTGTCCCCACCCCTCGCGCGTGAAAGTAACTGTCCCCACCCACCCCTCAATACATGTGCTGGCCGCCGTTGATGCTGAGCGTCGAGCCGGTGATGAAGCCGCCGTCCTCGGCGCAGAGGAAGAGGACGCCGCGGGCGATCTCGTCGGCGCGTCCGAGGCGGCCTACCGGGATGCGGGCGACGATCTTGGCGAGCACGTCCTCCGGCACCGCGGCGACCATTTCGGTGTCGATATAGCCTGGCGCGATGGCGTTGACCGTGATTCCGGCCCGGGCGCCTTCCTGGGCGAGCGCCTTGGTGAAGCCGTGGATGCCGGACTTGGCGGCGGCGTAGTTGACCTGGCCGTACTGGCCGGCCTGGCCGTTGATCGAGCCGATGTTGACGATGCGGCCGAACTTGCGGCCGTTCATCCCGTCCCAGACCGCCTTGGCCATGTTGAAGCAACCGCCGAGATTGACGTCGATCACCTCGTCCCAGGCCAAGCGGGTCATCCGCTTCATGGTGCCGTCGCGGGTGATGCCGGCATTGTTGACCAGCACGTCGATCGGCCCGAGCTCGCTTTCGACCTGGGCGATGCCGGCGACGCAGGCGTCGTAGTCGGAGACGTCCCATTTGTAGGATTTGATGCCGGTGCGCTCGGTGAACTCGGCCGCCTTCTGCTCGTTGCCGGCATAGTTTGCGGCGACCGTCAGGCCGGCGTCGCGGAGCGCGATCGAGATCGCCTCGCCTATCCCTCGGGTCCCGCCGGTGACGACTGCGACGCGTGCCATGTCTCTCTCCCGTTTCTGATTGTGCGTCGCGCTCTATGGCGGCGCGATCCATCCTTCAAGTTCGCGGCCGATGATGCCGCGCAGCATCTCGATCCCCACGGCGCTGTCGTTGAGGCACGGCAGGTAGCCGAAATCCATGCCGCCGGCGGCGAGGAAGGAGGCGCGGCCGCGGATCGCCAGCTCCTCCAGCGTCTCGAGGCAGTCGGCCGAAAAGCCCGGCGCGACCACCGCGACCCGCCTCACGCCTTCGCCCGGCAACGCCTCCAGCACCCTGTCGGTCGCCGGCTCGAGCCATTTCGCCCGCCCGAAGCGCGACTGGAAAGTCAGCCTGAGCTCGCGCCCCAGCGCCTCGGAGAGCAACCCCGCGGTCTTGTGGCAGTGGCAGTAATAGGGATCGCCGAGCTCGAGCGTCCGCTGCGGCATGCCGTGGAAGCTGGCCAGCACCGCCTCGGGCTCGAAATCGAGGGCGGCGAGGGAACCTTCCACATGGCGCATCAACGCTTCGATGTAGAGCGGGTCGTCATGATAAGGCGGCAGCGTCCGCACCGCCGGCTGCCGGCGCAGGCGGCGCAGATGCGCGAACGCCTCGTCGTTGGCGGTGGCCGTCGTCGCCGCGCAATATTGGGGATAGAGCGGCGCGATCAGGATGCGGTCGCACCCCGCCTCCCGCAGGTCATCGATGCGGTCGCGGATCGCCGGCCGACCGTAGCGCATCGCATAGTCCACGATCACGTCGTCGCCGAATGCGCCGGCCAGCGCCCGCGCCTGCCGGGCGGTGATTGCGGCGAGCGGCGAGCCTTCCCCAGTCCACACCTGCCGGTAGGCGTGCGCGGACTTTCTCGGGCGGGTGTTGAGGATGATCCCCCTCAGGATCGGCTGCCAGACCAGCTGCGGGATCTCGACCACGCGCGGGTCCGACAGAAACTCCTTGAGGTACAGCTTCACCGCTCCCGGCTCGGGCGCGTTGGGCGTGCCGAGGTTGATCAGCAGCACGCCGACCCTGGGCGCGGGGACCGGCGGATGACCTTCGGGTCTCACCATCCCCGGCTCCCGAGCACCAGCGGCAGCCGCCTCAGCCGCCGCCCCGTCAGCGACACCAAGGCGTTGGCGATCGCGGGCCCGACCGGCGGCACCGCGAGCTCGGTGACGCCGCCCGGCGCCTCCTCGGAGGGCATGATCTCGACGCTGATCTCGGGCGAATCCGCCAGGACGGGAAGGCCGAGCGCGCCGAGGTCGGCGGCGGCCGGCATGCCGTGCTCGATCCGCAGCGGGCGGCCGGTCGCGGCGGCGATGCCGTGGACGATGCCGCCCTCCACCTGCTGCTTGACCAGGTCCGGATTGACGACCCGGCCGCAGTCGACCGCAGCCACTGCGCGCAGGACGCGGACCCGCTGCTCCCCGGTCAGCTCGATCTCCACAAGCAAGGCGACGTGCGAGCCGTAGGCGCTGTGGCAGGCGAGGCCGATGCCGCTGCCCGGCGGCCCGCCGTCCCAGCCGCCCAGCGCCGCCGCCTGGCTCAGCACCTGCGCCAACCGCGGGTTCGAGCCCAATAGCTGCATCCGGAACGACAGAGGCTCGATTGCCGCCCGCCGCGCCAGCTCGTCGATGAAGCATTCGGTGAAAAAGCAGGTGTAGCTGTGCGCGCCCGAGCGCCACAGGCCGGTCTCGAGCCCGATCTCGACCGGCACCCGCTCCACCGAGACGGCGGGAATCGCATAAGGCGGCACCGCTCCCGCCACGTCCGCCGTCTCCAGCTCGCCGAGCAGCCGTCCGGCGCGGAGGCGGGAGAGCAGGGGCGCCATCGTCGGCGGCGCGACGATCCGCGCCTGCCATGCGGCGATGGTGGCGCCGTTGCCGAACCGCGCCGCCATCCGGGCCAGCGCCGGCGCGCGCATCCGGTCGCGCTTCAGCTCCTGGATCCGCGGCCATGCCAGCTGGACCGGCCGGCCGAGCTTCAGCGCCATCACAGCGGCCTGCTCGATCGCATCCATCTCCATCTTGCGGCCGTAGCCGCCGCCGACCAGCGTCGGGTGGACGGTGACCGAACCCTCCGCAAAGCCGGTGGCGCGCGCTGCGGCGGCGCGGGCGAGGCCGGGGGCCTGGGTCGGCGCCCACACCTCCATCAGGTCGCCCACGATCCGCACCGTCGCGCTCAGCGTCTCCAGCGGCGCATTGGGCGCCGGATCGACCGCATAATCGGCGCGGACGACGTCGTTCGCGGCGAGCTGCTCCCGCCAGTCGCCGGACGAGACCACCTCCTGCGCCTCGCCTTGCCCCAGGGCCGAAGCGAGCGCCGCCTCGATGCCGGCGCTGCTCGCCAGGCCGGCGGGGATGCGGAACTGCGGCGCCATCAGGTCGAGCGCCTTGTTCGCGGTCCACCAGCTGTTCGCCGCCACGCCGATCCAGCGGGGATTGCGGACCAGCCCGACCAGCCCCGCGACGCGCCGCCCGGCTTCGCGGTCGAAGCGCAGCAGGCGCGACCCCGGCGGACCGCTGCGGACGCTCGCATAGACCATGCCCGGCAGCCTGACGTCCGCCGCGAAGCGCGCCGAACCGTCGACCTTCGCCGGCGTGTCGATGCGCGGCAGCGGATGGCCGGCGAGGCGGCCCTCGAAGCCGCCGCGCACCGGCAGATTCTCGGGCAGCGTCTTGCCGGCCGCCGCCTCTGCCAGCTCCGCGAAGCGCAGCCGCCGGCCGTCCGGAGCGAGGACGAATCCCCCTTGCGTGTCGAGGGCCTCCCAGTCGGCGTTCCAGCGATCCGCCGCCGCCATCTGCAACAAGGCCCGCGCCCCCGCCCCGGCCTCCCGCAGCCGCGGCTCGAAGGCGCGGACGGAGCTCGAGCCGCCGGTCAGCATCAAGGCCGAGCGCGTCGCCTGCTCGCGCATCGCGCTGCGGCCGAGATCGGCGAGCGGCTCCGGAAGCACTCCGTCGGCGATCTCGTCCAGCAACAGGGTGTTGGCGTAGAGGGGCGACAGAGGCGCCGCCTCGACCGCGACCGTGTTCCAGTCGGCGCCGAGCTCGTCGGCGAGGATCTGGGGCAGGCTGGTGTAGACGCCCTGGCCGATCTCGGCCTGCGGGACTGCGACGACGACGCGGCCGTCGGTGCCGATCTTGAGGAAGGCGTTGAACAGCAGCTCGCCTTCGTCGGCGACGAAATTGGGCTGGTAGGTGCGCGGCCAGAGCTGCCAGGCGACGAGCAGGCCGAGCCCGGCACCGCCGCCGATGAGCAGCCCCCGCCGGCTGATCCCTCTCCTGGCCGGCGTCCGCGCCATGCTTCCTCCGCCGCGGACCCGCGTCAGCGGGCGGCGCAGCTCGACTCCGGGCCCTCGATCAGGTCGAGGCAGCGGCCGTCGATCGTGCCCGCAGGAATGTCGAGGCCGATGACCGCGGCAAGCGTGGGCAGGATGTCCACCGTCTCGACCGCGAGCGGCTGCTCGAAAGGCTGCATCCCGCGCCGCCAGAACAGGATCGGCACCCGCCGGTCGTAATCCCAAGGGCTGCCGTGGGTCGAGACGTAGCCGCGGCTGGTGTCGGAGATCGGAGTGATCCGGGGGCGCAGCAGGACGACGAGGTCGCCCGAACGTTCGGCATCGAACGAGGCCCGGGCGCGGTCGATCAGGCTCCAAGTGTCGGGCGGGCCGGTGGGGCTCGGCGCGGCGCGCAGCTCGTCGCGGGTGAAGGCGGCGGCCACCTGGGGATGGGCGCGGTAGCGCCGCGCCGCCTCGGCCACGACGCGCATGCGCACGGCCGGAGCAAGCGCGCGATCGACATAGATGTCGCCGAACGCGCCGTCCCCGATCAGCACCGGCCCCTGGAGGCCGAGCGCCACCCCGATCGCGCGGCCCATCTCGGCGGCGGTGAGCGTGGGTTCGACCCGCGCCGCCAGCGCCCCGCCATTCGCGTTCGCACGCTCGGGTATGTCGACGCCGCCATGGTCGGCGGTGAGCACGACGAGATAGTCGACTCCCGTCCGGTCCATCCGGATGAACAAGTCGCCGAGCGAGCGATCGAGCTCGATCAGCTGCTGGCACATCTCGGCGCCCTGGGTGCCGAAAGCATGGCCGACATAATCGGTCGCCGAGAGGCCGACGATGAGCAGGTCGGTGGCGCGACCCTGGCCGAGGCGCATCTCGTCGCGCAGCGCCATCGCCAGGGCGAGGGTGGCGCCGTCCATCTCGGGCGAGGCGCGGAAGGACCGCGCGTCGCCGGCGTCGCGGGCGAAGCGGTGCGAGCCGACCGGCGGGCCGCCGCCGCCGAGCGGCACCGCGCGGGCGCGCGTCTCGCACAACGGCGACAGGGTGAGAGCGGGCGCGGGGCGGGCGAGCGAAACGGCGATCGCCTGGTTGGCGCGGGTGACCGCCTCGGTCGGCCGGTGCTGGTTCTGGCTGGTGAAGTCGCGCCCGCCCCACCACCAGCGCTGGTCGACGGCGCGGCCGCCCATCATGATCGCGGCGCGGTCCTTGCCGGCGACGGCGACGACGCGGCTGGCCGGGTCGGCGCGCTTCATATGGTCGCCGAGCGCCGGCACGCGCAGATATTGCGGCGAGACGGTGTAGTTGGTCGAGCTGCTCCCGGCGACGCTCGGATCCTCGGAGCAATAGACGCTCTTGTCCTCGCGGCCGAGCGAGAGGTCGTACCAGTTGTTGGCGATGATGCCGGTCCGCGACGGCCGCGATCCGGTGAGAATGGTCGAATGGCCGGGGCAGGTCTCGGTCGCGGCGTGCGCCTGGTAGCCCGACGGGAACGCCATGCCGTTCGACAGCCGCCTGAGCCCGCCGGTGAAATGCTGGCGATACTGGGCGAACAGGTCGGCGGAAAACTGGTCGACCGAGATGACGACGATCAGCCGCGGCGGCCCTCGCGGCGCGGCGGGCGCGGGCGGCGCGGCGGGCTGTGCGAGCGCCGCGCCAGCCAGCAAGGACAGGGTCAGCGAAATGACGGCGCGCAACGGCTTCATCCCCGGCTCCTCGGCAATCGGACAGTGAGGGCCATGCCACAGCGGCCAAGGGAATCAACCGCCCTCTCGACTGCGCGGCGCCGGCCGCTATCGGCCGGGCTGACGGACAGCGAGCGGACGGCAAAAGGGCCGCCGGGACTTGCCCGGCGGCCCTTCTACATGGTCAGCGGCCGGAAGCTCCAGCCCGGAAGACCTTGAAAGACTTAGCCTTTCATCTCCCGAACGAGCTGGACCGACCTCTCTGCTGAACCATGAGACATCGGATCACCTCCTTTCGCTTGTTGAACTCGGCTTCACTATGATTCGCGCCGAATCGGCGATCAAGTCTTGAACTCGATTATTTTGGCGCTAGTCTTTCTTGCTTCGCGCCCGTCCGCGCGGCTCTTCCCGCCTCAGCCCCTGCAATCGTCGACCACCCGCGCCGGCTCCGGCCAGGACGGCACGATCAGCACCGGCAGCATGGTCGCCTCGACCGCGAAACGGCCGCGGCTGAACAGGATCGCATCGAGCAAAGGGTCCGAGGCGGCGAGGCCGGCTTCCAGCCCTTCCCGACCGCTCCGCGCCGGCAGCGTCCGCGCCATGCTGCTCGTGCGGATCGTCAGACTGCCGCCGGTCGCGGGCGCCACTCCGCGCCGCTCGATCGTCACGCGCCCGGCGCCGGCGCAGCGGACGACGAGGCTCGGCTGTCCCGGCGGTCCGAACGAGGCGGCACCGCCGCCGCCGTCCCAGCTCCAGTCGCCTGGGCTGAGCGGCGCGTCCTGCCACTGAAGCTGGGACGGCGGCGCCGCCATCGGCGGCACCACCCGCGGCGCGGGCCGCGGCGGGGCCCGCGGTTCCGGTGCGGGCGCGGGCCGCGTGGCGCAGGAAGCGAGCGCGACGGCGAGGGCCGGCGCCAGCGCGATCCGCGAAACCCTCATCACGCCACTCCCGCTCGTTCCACCCGCATCAACGCCCGGCGGCGGCATTGGCCTCATTGCCTGCGGGAGCGGCTTGGACGTTGCCGTCGGCGGGCGCCGTGCCGACGGGCGTGGCATCCGCCGGGAAGCCCTGTGCACAGCCGGTCGCGAATTCGCCGATGAGCGGACTCTGCGGCAGCACCAGAGCCGTGCCGTCGCCGAAGCGCAAAGTGATCGGCGCCTGGGCCGAGGCAAGCTGCTGGATCAGGGGATCGCCGCCGGCGAGCGCGGTGCGCTGCGCCGGCGCGCTGCCACCGGCCGCGCTCATCGTCAGCTGGCGGGTCTGGCCGCCGACCGCCACGGTCACGGTCGGCGCCGATCCCGGCGGCGCCGCACCGGCGCGCTGCAGGACGAGGCTGCCCCCCTCGGCGCAGGCGACGGTCAGCAACGGAGCGGTCCCCGCCGGCCCGAATTCGAGCGACGGCTGGTCCTCCTGCAGCGATCGCCGCCACTCTCCCAGCGCCGGCTCGCGCTCGTCGCCGTCCTGACTGCGCACCTGCTCGACCGCGCTGTAGCTTTCGTTGCTCTCGCCCGGCCTGACGCTCGCATCCTCGCTCCGCGCGCAGGCGGAGAGCAGGATCAGCGCGAATGCGGCGGCGGCTGGCTTCATGGTCGGGCTCCTGTTGGCGCTGCAGGCCTCCTAAGGTCCGTGCTCGCCGATGTCACGAGGGGCCGGGATTTCCCAGCGCCCGCCGCATCGCTTAAGCTCGGTCCATGCCGAGCGCAGAGCAGACCGACCGCTTTCGCCGCGACCTGGAAAAGCTGGCGGGCGGACCGCCGGAGCGCCTGGGGCTCGCCGTGTCCGGCGGGCCCGACAGCCTCGCTCTGCTGCTGCTCGCTCACGCCGCCTTTCCGGGAGAGGTCGAAGCCGCGACCGTGGACCACGGCCTGCGGGCGGGAAACGCGACGGAGGCGGCGATGGTTCGGGGATTCTGCGCCCCTCTCGGCGTGCCCCACGAGACGCTCGCCGACCCGGACGCGCCGATCGACGGAGCGAGCGCGCAGGCGCAGGCGCGCAGGCTGCGCTATCGTTTGCTCGCGGGCTGGGCCGAAAGGCGCGGCATCGCCCTCCTCGCGACCGCGCACCATGCCGACGACCAGGCCGAGACGGTGCTGATGCGCCTCGCGCGCGGCGCGGGCCTAAGCGGGCTGTCGGCGATCCGGCCGCGCCGGAACGAGGGACCGGTCGCCCTGCTCAGGCCGCTGCTCGGCTGGCGCCGGGAGGAGCTGGCCGCGATCGTCGCCGGGGCCGGCCTCACCGCGGCCGACGACCCCTCCAACCGCTCCGACGCTTACGATCGCACCCGCTTCCGCACGCTCCTCGCGGGATGCGAACTCCTTCCCGCCCCGCGCCTCGCCGCCGCCGCCGCGCATCTCGGGGAAGCCGAGGACGCGCTCGAATGGGCGGCGGAGCGCGAGTGGCAGGCCCGGGCGCGCGCCGATCGCGGCGCCGTTCTGCTCGATCCGCACGGGCTTCCGGCAGAACTTCTCCGCCGTCTTTCGGCGCGGGCCATCGAGACCGTCCGGGGAGAGCGCGGCGACTGGCGCCGCGACAAGCTCGCCGCCATCCTCGCCGAAATCGCGCCCGGCGGCCGCGCCACCCTCGCCGGCATCCAGGTCACCGGCGGGGCGGTCTGGCGGTTCGAGCGGGAGCCGCCGCGCCGCCCCGTCTAGCGTTGGGCCTGCGGCCGCCGCTATAGCGGCCGGAGCAGCAGGGAGTCGGAGCATGGGCCGGGTCGACGCGATCGCGAAGCATATGGACGAGGCGCCGATCGCCTCGGTCGAGATCCCCTCGCTCGAGGGCCGGGTGCGCGAGGAGGAGTGGAAGGTCCGCGTCGATCTTGCCGCCGCCTACCGCCTGATCGCGCATTACGGATGGGACGACCTCATCTTCACCCACCTCTCGGCGCGGGTGCCGGGGCCCGAGCACCATTTCCTGCTCAACCCCTACAATCTCATGTTCGAGGAGGTGACCGCCTCGTCTTTGGTCAAGGTCGACATGCAGGGGCTCCCGGTCGAGCCCACCCCGTTCATTACCAATCCCGCCGGCTTCACCATCCACAGCGCGATCCATATGGCGCGCGAGGACGCGCAGGCGGTGATCCACCTTCACACGCCGCACGGCCAGGCCGTCTCCGCGCACGGCGAGGGCCTGCTGCCGCTGACCCAGACGGCGATGCTGATCCGCGACGAGGTCGCCTATCACGATTATGAGGGCGTCGCGGTCGATCTCGAAGAGCGCGAGCGGATCATCGCCGATCTCGGCTCCAAATGCGCGATGCTGCTCAGGAACCACGGCACCTTGGCCGTCGGCGAAACGGTGGGCGAAGCGTTCATCCGCATCTATTTCCTGGAGCGCGCCTGCCAGGCGCAGATCCTCGCTCTGTCGGCGGGCGAGGGCCGTCTCAACAACCCGCCGCAGGGCGCTCCGGAGGTGACCGCGCAGCAGGGAAAGATCGGGCTCAAGCTCGCTGCCGGCGCCCTCGCCTGGCCGGCTCTGCTTCGCAAGGCCTACCGTCTCGACCCCGGATTCGCGAGCTGACCGCGGCATCTTGCGGAAACGCTCCCGGTCGGCCTCGGCCGCGATGCCCCTCGGCTAGTCGGCGAACTCCGCTGCACTGACGTTCGCTGCCACGACGAAGCCCAGGCCGAGATAGGGTATGCCGGCGACTCGGCGCCGGGAGATTTGATCCGAGATGTGGGCCTTGCCGTCCCCGGCATAGCCTAGAAAGACGAGCGAGTGGCCGGGCTCCTCGGACCCTCCGACGGCGACTCTGCCCATGGTCGCCCTATCCTCCCAAAGCTGGACCAGCGCCCCCGGCCGAAGCCCCTCTGGCCATTTCCCGTCCGCGGTCTTGATGCCCCCGTCCGCGAGCCCTGCATAATAGAGCGCGCCCGGCGCACCGCGCCCGCGATAGGCCTCCGGAATGTTCTGCCAGGTAAGCTTGTAGGAAAGCGATCCCCAGATATTGTGGATGGTCGAGGGGGAGACCCGACCGGAGTCGCCCATGATGAACGGGACTTCCCCGAGGCGCGGGTCGACCTCGGTCTTGCAGCCGAGCCTCTTGCAGGCCTGCAGGAAATTGTCCCACGATACTTCGTAGCACGCGCCGGTCTGCAGCCCCGGGCCGTCCTCGATGAGCATGACCATCTCGGTTGCGATGTCGAGGTCTCCCCCTGCCGCGCCACGGATCGGACGGGCCGGATCGGGCGCGGCCGCGACCGCCCCGGCGTCCGTTCCCGGTATTGCCGCGGCCAGCGATCCGGCGAGCGTGCCGAGCCCGAACGGGGCATAGCCGCCGGCGCCGGAGATCAGGGTCTTGACCCCCTCGTCGTAGAGCGATTCCGGCCCCGTGGCTGCGGAGGCCGGCCCCGGCGGAGTCGCGCGGGCGGCGGGGGTCGGCGGCGCGGGGCCCCCGTTGTCCCCGTCGGGGCCTCGAGATCCTTCCGGCGCGCTCGATCCCCGGTTCTGAATGGCGGTGCCGGTGCTTCCCGGCCTGGCCTTGGCATCGGCGTCCTTGGCCGCGTTGAGGATCGCTCCCGCCTTCGACGCATCGGTCCCGCTGATGTTGGTGCCGGCGCCCAACGCCCCGAACCCCGCCGTGACGAACGAATTGGCGAGATCGCCGTACATGCCGAGGATTTTCTGGATCGCGGCCGAGGTCATCTCCATGCCCTTTGCGAGGCTGGCGGTCGCATTGGTTCCGGCACCGGTGGCCCCGGCCTGGGCGAACTGCAGCGCACCGGCGGCGAGCTGCCGCGCCTCGGCCAGGCCGCTCATGTCGCGGAACATGTTGCCCGCCGCCAGCGCGCTCATCACCGCGCTCATTCCCTGCGGGTCCGGCAGCGCGGTCGGCGCCGTGATGCCGACGACCGGCGGTGCAAGCGCGCCCGGACGAACGTCGGCGGCCGTTGCGCGCGAGCCGGCCTGCACCGCCGCGATCTCCGGCGCGGACAGCGGGATCGGCGAATCCTGCCAGTTCCAGAAACGGGTGAGATCGAGCTTTTCGGCCGAATTGGCGCGTCCCTGGACAGCTTCGGCGAAGACTCCGCCGGTCGCGATCGGCAGCAGCTCCACCGAGCCGTGGTCCGCCGCATCATAGCCCCTTTTCGATTTCCATTCGCTCCACTCCGGCTCCGGCGCGTGGTGGTAGGCGAAGATCAGGTAGCGGCCGCTGATTGCGACGGGCTTGAGATCGACGCTGTCGAGCAACGCGACGCCCTCATGTTCGTAGGGAGCGATCAGGGCCGCCGTGTCGGTCTCATCGACTGCGCGCCACACCGCGCGGGAATAATGATCGGTATGAGCGCGAAGGTGGTCCAGCAGCCACTGCTCCCCCGGGGTGCGGGTGAACCGAACGCTGATCAGCGGCTGAGCGTTCGGCCCTTCCAGCTGTGCTCGCGTGATGACGACCGGATAGAGCCATTTGAACTCCCTTCCGTCGTGGGTGAAGGTCAGCTCGGCATCCAGGCGGGTATCGCCGTCCTCATCGAAGACGCCGGGATTGGAGGGCGTTAACCGCCAGGCGACGGCGCTAATGTTCCTGACCGGCTGGTTCAGCACCTCGGGATTCTGGAGGCGGCCGATCGAGAGGAAGACGAAGGTGCCGTTCGCCCTTAACCTGCGCAGGCCGACCGCGACATGCGTCAGCACCGCGTCATCCCGGATGTGCCACGGCTCGAGGGGAAAGCTGGCGACATTGGTTCCGAGCACCCACCGCGCTCGATTGAGCGCTTCCATGGCGCGCGGCTCGGCCGCAAAGGCCGCCGCAGCCGCAGCCGGCAGGTCGCGCGCCCAGCCGGGCGAGATCACGGCCGTGTTCGATTCCAGCAGCAGCGCATTCACGACGCGCGGCTCAACTGCGCTGGCGAGCAGCGCTCGGCGATATTTCGCGACGATTCCGCGGCTCCATTTGACGGGCTGCGTCGGCACGTAGAGGCAGCGCTGGACATGCGCGACCCGGGTGCGGACGGAGTACATCTGCACCACCTCGAAATACTGAATGGTCAGCGCATGCATGTGATTGAAGTTGCTGACCGAGCGGGTGGTTACGTTTTCGGATTCGCGCTGCCAGGATTCCTGTACGATCGTCGCCTTGCGGCTGCGGCTGGAGCTCGCATGCTGCTGCGTCCGGTCGTCGATGTTCTGCAGCATCTCCCCGAAGATATCGCGTGCTCCGGTGGTGGAGGTCGTGCTGACGACTTCGGTCGCGGTGGTCGATCCGCTGTTCGAGGTGGCACCCAGCTCCGCGGTCGAGAGAAAGCCCGCTGCGCCGCCCGAGGCGGCGCCGACCAGCCCGCCGGCCCCCGCGCCGAGCACCGTCCCCCCCACCATGCCCATGCCGAACGTGCTGAGCAATGCGGCTCCATCGACCAGGGCGCCGACCCCGAACCCGGCGAGGCCGCCCAGCGTCGCCCCCGCCGCGCCCCCGACCGCCGCACCGACAAGGGTGCTGGCCACCGCCTCCTCGGCATTCTGGACGCCATAGGCGGAATAGGCGGTGTTCGAGACGGTCGAGTTGGCGTTCATTTGGGAGAAACCGGTCTGGGCTTCACGAGCGACCGCCCTCGTCACCTCGTTGATCGAGCGCGTGTGCAGCAGCGAGTTGGACAGCGTCTCGGCCTGAGTCATCTCCTCGGATGTCCTGACGCCCATCCGCCGCGACCAGTCGATGATGGCGATCCGGGTGGTTTCCCCCGGCGCGAGTGCGAGAGAATGGAGCAGATTGCCGAGGGCGAGGCCGACGGGGACCCAGGCCTGCTCGTAGCGGATGATGGCGCCGGTGCGGACGGGCAGCACAGGCGGCTCTTGCTTGTCGTCGATCTCGAGCAGCAGGGGCTCCAGCTTTCGCAGGTCGCGGTCGCCGCCCCCGTCCATGGCGTAGATGGAGTAGAAAAACTTCTCCGTCGGAAACTCGTTGAACCGCGGCACCAGTTCGTCGGGCACGCCCGGGTCGCGCAGTCCTGCTTCCGCCTCCAGCGCATCGTGAACGATGGCGTGCGCGACGAGAAACGGGTGCCAATGGCCGAGTTCGTAGAGCGTCGTGATGCCGAGCACCTCGCGTAGCGCGCGTGCTTCGTTTGGCCCCACCTGCCTGAGCAGTTCGGGGCTGGCGGATGCGAGATCGTCCAGGCCATCCCGGACATTGGCATCGACGAGGTCGCCCGGGACGAGCATGTAGCGCGCGATCGGCTCATCACCGCCGTCCATGATCTCGGACAGCCGCTTGGCCGAGTTGAACACGCCGGACATGCCGAGATCGAAGATCTTCCGGATGCCGAACTTGCCGAGCAGCTCCGCTGCGGCGGGCGTGACGCCTAGCAGGATCTCGACCGGGCCGCTGATAAGCTCCTCCCGGCTGAAGCTTTGCTGGGCCGGCCGAATCGACTCCCTGATGGCGTGCATTTTCCTGACCCTCCTCGGGGGATCAGCCTATCATGGACCGCAGGCCAATCCTATCGAGCCAGGCCGCCGGCAGCGCCGGCAACCGCGGCGGCGTGCCGCCCCTCACGCAGACGGCGATTCTGACCCGCGACGAGCCCGCCTATCACGATTATGATGACGTGGCGGTCGACCTCGACGGGCTCGCCGCGGCGCCCTCGCCTGGCCGGCTTTGCTGTGTAGGGCACCGGCTCGACCCGGGCTTCGCGCGCTGAGCTTCAGGCGAGCCTGTACCAGTCGCGGCCGATGCGCCAGGCGGCGAGGCCGTAGAGCGAGGCGCTGAGCAGGTAGAAGCCGAGCGCGTAGAACATGGCGTGCTGCAGCGCGTCCTGGCCGTATGCGGGCGTCAGCAAGGTGCTGAGCTTGCCGATGAACCAGATGCCGAAGCCGATGCCGATCAGGTTGTTGATCAGCAGGAAGGACGCCGAGGAGCTCGCCCGCATGTTCGGCGGCACGATGTGCTGGACCGCGGCGATCACCGGCCCGAGCCAGGCGAGGCCGAAGGCGGTGCCCAGCACGATCATGAACCATGAGAGGGTCAGCGACGGGACGTAGATCGCGGCCGTGTAGAGCGGCGCGGCAATCAGGAAGCACACCGCCGGGATCAGCGGATAGCCGGCCGGCCTGATGCTCCCCATCCGGTCCCCCACCACGCCGCCGAGCCAGATGCCGCCGATTCCGCCGATCAGCGCGATCGAGCCGTAGAACCAGGAGATGTCCATCAGCTCGAGGCCGCGGCTTCGGGTCAGGAACTGGGGAAGCCAGAAGGCGAAGCCATAGCCGAGGATCGAGCCGCAGGCCGCGCCGAAGCTCAGCAGCCAGAAGGTCGGCTTGCGCGCGAGGCATTTCATGACCGTCAGGAAAGGCGGCGCGGGCTCGACCGCCTTGCCGTCCACCCGATCGAAGCGGCCGCGGCCGGGATCGCGGATCCCGAGCAGCATCAGCGGCACCAGCAGCAGGCCGAGGCCGCCGACCAGCGCGAAGGCGAACCGCCAGTCGACGCTGCTCGCGAGCCAGCCGCCGAAGAACACCCCCAGCGAGGTCCCGATCGGGATCCCGAGCGAGAAGATCGCCATCGCGCGGGCCCGCCGCTCGGGCGGGAAATAATCGGAGATGAGGGCGTAAGCAGGCGCGACTCCGCCCGCCTCGCCGACGCCGACGCCCATGCGCGCCAGGAACAGCTGCCAAAAATTCTGCGCCGCGCCGCAGAGAGCGGTGAACGCGCTCCACACCGCAAGGCTCACCGCAATGATCTTCACCCGGTCCTTGCGGTCGGCGAGCCAGGCGATGGGAACCCCGAGCCCGGAATAGAGCAAGGCGAAGGCGACTCCGCCCATCAGGCCCAGTTGCTCGTCGTTCAGCTCCAGCTCGCGCTGGATCGGGATCTGGAGGATGCTGAGGATCTGGCGGTCGAGGAAGTTGAAGATGTAGGCGAGGAGCAGGATCGAAAGCACCCGCCAGCCGGGCGTTTCTCCCATCCTGTTCCTCGCCGCGTCCATCTTCAGAAGTTGAACCCGAGGCTCAGGAAGACCTGGCGCGGGCTGCCGTAATAAGCTGTGAGGATACCCTGGCTGCCGAGGGTCGAGCTCAGCCCCGGCTGTCCGTTCGCCAGGATGAACTGGCCGGTGTCGGGATTCTGCCTCAGGAAGTTGTAGCCGGCGACGACATAGCGCTTGTCAGTGAGGTTGCGACCGTGAAGGCCGATCGACCATCGGTCGTCATCCGAGCGCCAGACGAGGTTCGCGTCGAGCAGCGCATATGCCGGCTGGTCCAGGCCCTGGATCGGGAGCTCGAACTGCTGGGTGCGGCTCCGATAGGCCAGGGTCGTGCTTGCGTTGAGCTGACCACCGGCCATCGGCGTCACATAGGTCAGCGTGCCGCTCGCCGTCCACTCCGGCGTGTTCTGAATGCTGAGATTGTCCGCGACGTTGAGCCCGCGCGCATCGATATATTCCAGATAGTCGGCATTGATGTAGCCGAGCGACCAGGAAAGGTTGAGTCGGTCGCCAGTTCTGCCGAAATCCCTCGCCAGAACCGCATTTCCCTCGAATTCGATGCCCTGGAAGCGCGCGCGCGCGGCATTGGTCGTGACGCCGATGAAGGTCTGCTGACCGTTGAGGACCGTGCCGTGCGACCCCGGAATCTGCACGTCGCGATAGTTGGCGTGGAAGGCGGCCAGACCGAAGCTCAGGCGCCGGTCGAACAGCGATGCGCGATAGCCGACCTCATAGCTCTCGACCGTCTCGGGATCGAACGCCATGAAATCGAACAGCTCCTGGCTGTTGCAGGCGCCGCCGGTCGGGTTGCGGCAAGCGGTCGAGACGCCGCGCGGGTCGAAGCCGCCGCCCTTGAAGCCGCGCGCATAGCTCGCATAGACGGTCTGATCGTCGGTGATTTCGTAGGTGATCGATGCGCGCGGCGTGAACTCCTCGAAATCGGCCGTGCCCTCGAAATCCGACTGGAGCGCGAACAAGGCCCCGGGCCCGCCGAAGAAGGGCGAGCCGCCGCCGATGAACACTTGCCGCAGGATGTCCGAACTGCGCGTGTCCCAGGTGTAGCGCCCGCCCACGGACAGGCTGAGCTGATCGGTGATGTCGAAGGAGAGCTCGCCGAACAGCGCCCAGGTCTCTGTGTCGACATCTCCGAAGGTCAGCGCGGTTACCGTATTGGGAAGCCGCACGTCGAAGATGGTGCGGGCATTGGCGTCCAGATAATAAGCGCCGAGCAGGGCGTTGACCGGACCGTTGTCGTACAGGACCTGCAGCTCCTGGCTGAACTGCTGGTTCTCGTAGACGGCAGGGACGTCGACGTCGACCTGCGGGAGCGCGTCGAAATCGATCGGGGTGCCGCTTTCGTCCCGGCGATAGGCGCTGATGCTGCGCAAGGTGATATTCTCGGTCGGCTGGACCTCTCCGAAGAAATGGACGCCCCAAGCCTCGACCTGCTGCTCGGGGTCGGCGAGGCCGCCGCGCGAATCGTAGACGTCGTCGAGAACCGGGGTCCCCGCCACGAGCGCGGGGATCAGCCGGTGGCCGCCGCGCGGGTTGGAATTGTCCCGCGTGTAGTCGGCCTGGACGCGGAAGAAGACGTTGCGCTCGTTGTTCACCTCGGCCGAGACCCGTCCCGCCCAGATGTCGCGATTGTAATTGTCCTCGCCGGTGGTGAGGTTCCTGCCGAAGCCGTCGCGGGTCAGACGCGCGCCGGCGGCGCCGATGCGCAGCACGCCGTCGCTGCTCAGCGGTGCGCTGATGCTGGCGATGAGGTCGGCCTGCTCGTAGGTGCCGAGATTCGCGCGGACGCGAAGCTGCGGTTCTGCAGGGAGGCGCCGGGTGACATATTTGACGGCGCCGCCGATCGTGTTGCGGCCGTAAAGCGTGCCCTGCGGGCCGCGTAGCACCTCGATCCGCTCGACGTCGTAAATGTCGAGCACCGCCGCCTGCGGACGATTGAGATAGACGTCGTCGAGATAGATGCCGACGCCGGCCTCGAAGCCGGCGACCGGGTCCTGCTGCCCGACGCCGCGGATGAAAGCGGTCAGCGTCGAGTTGGTGCCGCGCGAGACCTCCAGGGTGACGTTCGGCGTCGTATTGGAGATGTCGGTGATGTCGAGCGCACCGGCATTTTCGAGTTGCTCACCCGTGTAAGCGGTGATCGCGATTGGCACGTCCTGCAGCGTCTCGGCCCGGCGGCGGGCGGTGACCACCAGATCGGGATCGGTTCCCGCCGTGCCGTCGTCGGCACTCTGCTCGTTGGCGAGCGCGGCCTCCTGCTCCTCGCCGGCGCCTTCCGTCGGCTGCTCCGGGGGCTGGGCATAAGCCGGCGATGCGGCGGCAAGCGCCGCGATCGCGGTTCCGATCTTCAGGGCGGTCGAAAGGCTGGTCCTGCGCATGGCGTTCCTCCTCAATTCATCATTTGCGTGGTGCGGGTTTCGGGCGCGCGGCTGAGACTCTCCGCGAACGCCCGGATGGTGGCGTTGAACTTGTCCGGCTCCTCGACATGCGGGGCGTGGCCCGAGGCCGCGAACTCCACGATGCGGGCGTCGGGGAGCACGGCCGCAAGATGGTCCGCCGTCGCGCCGCCGTAGAGCTGACTGTGGGCGCCGCGGACGATGAGCGTCGGCTGGCGGATGCGGCGGAGCAGCGCGCGGAAATCCTGGCCCATCAGCGACGCCCACAGGCTGCCGATGGCGGCGGGATCGTTGCGGGCGAACTCGAGGCTCGCCCAGTCGGCGCGGTCGCGGAAGTCCTCGCCGATCGGCTGGGCGAAGATCGCCTGGCCGGCCGCCGCGGCGAAGGTCTCGAAATCCTCGGCGATGGCGGCGGTGCGCGCGTCGCAGGCCTCCGGCGAGAGCCCGAGCTGCCAGTCGCCGCAGTTCATGACCCGGGCGGTCATGTCCACGACGACCGCGCCGGCGAAGCGGCTGCCGGTCGGGCCGGCCAGGACATGCCAGAGCACGCTGGCGCCGAGCGACCAGCCGATGCCGACCGCGCCCTGGAGGTCGAGACTCTCTGCGATCCCTGCGACGTCTTCGGCGAGCTGCCGCACCGTGAGGGCCCCGCCCGCAGCGCGCGACGCGCCGTGGCCGCGAAGGTCGATCGAAATGAGACGGAAATCGCCGGCGAGGGCGGCCTGGGACGCGAAGAAGCCGCTATGCGCCATCAGTCCGTGCAGCAGCACGACCGGACGCCCCGCGCCCTCGTCGCGATATGCGATCCGCTCGCCGTCCGCTGCCGTGAACTGCTTCAACGATCCCTCCCCCCCGACGCACTCCTCTCTCGGGAGATTCGCCGCACCGGACGCGATTGCAGCAAATTGAAACATGAGTCAATGTTCAAGTCACGAAGGACTTGGGTTACGGCTGCCCGCGGGAGTGTCCGAAGCCGAGTGCGCGTGAGAGAATCCGAGGGCCGTCGCGACCCCTCGCGGCTATGGGTTCAGGAGCCGTATTCGGAGAGGTCCACCGCTTCGACCGCGGCCGCCAGTTCGCCATGCCGCTTGTTCAGGCCCTTCACCGCGCGGCGCAGGTCCTTGGCGAGATAGTCTTTGAGATAGGGCGCGGCCGCTAGGGGATCGCGGCCGGCGAGACGCTCCGCCACCGCGAGCGCGGTCACCAGAGCGCCTTCGCTGAGATAGCCCTGCGCGCGCGACGACCAGCCCATCTCGCCGGCGCTCTGGAACTGGCTGAAGGACTTCGCGCTGTTGGCGAGGAACAGGCCGAAGCCGAGATGGACCGCGGCGAGATCGGTGTGGAGCTCGTGCAGCTCCCAGCCGCCCGGCGGGTCGCCCTGTGCGGTGCTCATCAGATAATGGCCGAGCTCGTGGGCGAAGGTCGCGATCAGCGCCGTCGGATCGTCGGCCAGAGACGGATTGTAGGTGATGATCACCGTCGGCCGGCCGTCCTTCCCGATCACCTGGAAGGTGCCGCAGGGCGGCGAAGCGCCTTCGTGGCGAAGCAGCAGGCCGGCGCCGACATGGGCCGGCCGCTCGCCCGCGCCCGGCTGCAGCTCGCACGGCCAGTCGGTCATGCCGGCCGCCGCCTTCACGTGGCCGAACAGGTCGGCGATGCGGGTGTGACCCTTGTGCGCGGACGGTGGGAACCAGACCTTGGTCGGCAGCACCAGTGCGTCGGCCGGCGGCCCGAACTCGCGGGCCAGCCATTTGAACGTCGCCAGCTGGAATTCGAGCTCGTCCTCGTCGATCGGCAGCCTGGCCCCGAACAAGGACAGCATCAGCGGCCGGCGCCCTCGCCGCCATTATAATGGCCGAGGATCTGCTCCCAGGCTTCCTCGGCCGTTTCGCAATAGCAGAACAGGTTGAGGTCGTCGGGCGAGACCACGCCTTCCTCGACGAGCGCCCCGAAATCGACCACCCGCTCCCAGAATTCGCGGCCGAAGAACAGGATGGGGATCGGCTTCACCTTGCCCGTCTGGATCAGGGTGAGCAGCTCGAAAGCCTCGTCGAACGTGCCGAATCCGCCGGGGAAGACCGCCACCGCCCGGGCGCGCAGAAGGAAGTGCATCTTCCTGAGCGCGAAATAGTGGAACTGGAAGCTCAGCGACGGGGTGACATAGGGATTGGGCAGCTGCTCGTGCGGAAGCACGATGTTGAGCCCGATCGATTCGGCGCCCTCGTCGCAGGCGCCGCGGTTCGCCGCCTCCATGATCGACGGCCCCCCGCCCGAGCAGACCACGAAGTGCCGCTTGCCGTCGGCGTCGAGCGGCACCCGGCTGGCGAGGCGCGCGAGCTTCCTCGCTTCGTCATAATATTTCGACTTCGCCTTGAGCCGCTCCGCGACGATCCGCTGCTGGTCGGTCGCGGCGGCGGCGAGCAGGGCTTCGGCCTTGGACGGCTCGGGAATGCGCGCCGAGCCGTACATCGGGAATGTCGAGGCGATTCCGGCCTCGTCGAGCATCAGCTCCGGCTTCAGCAGCTCGAGCTGGAAGCGGACCGGGCGCAGGTCCTCGCGCAGCAGGAAATCGAGGTCCTGAAAAGCGAGCCGGTAGGCCGGATGCTCGGTCTGCGCGCTGCTCGTCTGCTGCTTCGCGGTCTCCGCCTCCTCGCGGGCGGCGGGGAACAGGCGCTCGGGCGGCGTGCGGGGATTGCTGTCGGTCATGGGAGGGCCTCTAGCGGCAATAGGGGCCGCGGCCCAAGTCGAAATGGAGATGGTTGTAATGGTAGGCGTCGCTGTCCGGCGACAGGCCGACGCTGAACCGGCGGCAGCCGGCGCGGTGCACGGCGCGCAGGAACGAGCGGGCATCCTCGCCGCCGCCGTTCCAGCCATCCTCGACGGTGATCCGGCGCCCGTCCGCCAGGACGAAGGCCGCGATGTCGACGGCATTGGCCGAACCATGCTCGCTGAGCCGGGCGCCGGGGCGCGAATTGACGGAGCGGCAGGCATAGGTTCCGAAGCTCTCGATCCGGCGCACCGGGGAGCCGAACCGCCGCTGCGCCTCGGGCTGCACCGCCTCGCGCACCCAGGCGGCGAAGGCGCGGGCGAGCGGACAGCGCATCGCGCCGAGATTGGTGACCGGCGTGCCGATCTCGGTGAGCTGGACCGCGCCGGTCGCGCTGCACCCGCCGCCGAACAGGCGGTCGGGAAGCACCCGGAACCCGATGCCCTCGCGGGCGAGCGCGAGGTGGCATTGCAGCGTCTCGCGATCCGTGGGAGCGGGCACGCCGACAGCCGGCGGCGGCCGCCGAGGCTCCGGCGGCGCCCGCCGCTCGTCGGCGCGCGGGATGCACGAGGCGAGCAAGAGCATCGCGAAGACCGTTCCCCACCGCATGCCGGGGAATGTGCCCGTGCGCCGGAGCACCGGTCAACTCGTCATTGACACGCCGGCCCCCGCCTCTATCCCCGTCGGCGGGCCACGCCGTCCCAACGCGGCGCGTGCTCTCTGCGAGGAGAGTGTGACAGTGACGACCGACAAACCGGACGCGCGGCCTGCGCGTCCTTATTTTTCCTCGGGCCCCTGCGCCAAGCCGCCGGGCTGGGGCCCCGAACATCTCGCACTCGGATCGCTGGGCCGCTCGCATCGCTGCAAGCTTGGCAAGGCGCGGCTCGGATATGCGATCGACCTGACCCGCAAGGTGCTGCGCGTCCCCGCCAGCCATCGGATCGGCATCGTGCCCGCCTCCGACACGGGCGCCGTCGAGATGGCCTTGTGGGGCCTGCTCGGGCCGCGCCCGGTGACCCTGCTCGCCTGGGAGAGCTTCGGGGAGGGATGGGTCGCCGACGTCGTCAACCAGCTGAAGCTCGATGCCACGATCCTGCGCGCCGATTATGGCAGCCTTCCCGATCTCGGCGCGGTCGACCCGGCCTCGGACGTGGTCTTCACCTGGAACGGAACCACTTCGGGCGTCCGCGTGCCCGACGGCGACTGGATCGCCGACGACCGGGAGGGCCTGACCATCGCCGACGCGACCTCGGCCGCGTTCGCGCAGGACATCCCCTGGCACAAGATCGATGTCGGCACCTTCTCCTGGCAGAAGGTGCTCGGCGGCGAGGGCGGCCACGGCATGCTGATCCTCGGGCCGCGGGCGGTCGAGCGGCTCGAGAGTCACGTCCCCGCCTGGCCGCTCCCAAAGATCTTCCGGATGACCAAGAGCGGCAAGCTGATCGAGGGCTTGTTCAGGGGCGAGACGATCAACACGCCCTCGATGCTCGCCGTCGAGGATTATATCTTCGCATTGGAATGGGCGCAGGGCCTGGGCGGCCTCTCCGCTCTGACCGGCCGCGCCGACGCCAATGCCGCCGCGCTCGACACCTGGGTCGAGGCGACCTCCTGGGTCGAGCATCTCGCCGCCGATCCGGCGACGCGCTCCAACACCAGCGTCTGCCTCAAATTCGCGGCGGATGCGGTGCGCGGCCTCGACTCGGAGGGCCAGGCGGCGCTCGTCAGGGAAATGGCCGCCTTGCTCGAAGCCGAGGGCGCGGCGTTCGACGTCGGGAGCTATCGCGACGCGCCGCCGGGCCTGCGCATCTGGTGCGGCGCCACCGTGGAGACCGCCGACGTCGTCGCTCTCTGCCCCTGGCTCGACTGGGCCTTCCACGAAGCGCGCTCAGCCTGAGGAAACGCAATGCCCAAAGTGCTCATCTCGGATCCGATGGACCCGAACGCCGCCGGGATCTTCCGTTCGCACGGGGTCGAGGTCGACGAGCGGCCCGGCCTCTCGAAGGACGCGCTGAGGGCGGTCATTGGCGCCTATGACGGCCTGGCCGTCCGCTCTGCGACCAAGGTCACCGCGGACCTCCTCGACGCGGCCTCGCGTCTGAAGGTGATCGGGCGGGCCGGGATCGGCGTCGACAATGTCGACGTCGCGGCGGCGACGGCACGCGGCATCGTCGTCATGAACACCCCGTTCGGCAACTCGATCACGACCGCCGAGCATGCGATCGCATTGATGTTCGCGCTCGCCCGCCAGCTTCCCGCCGCCGACGCCTCCACCCAGGCCGGGCGCTGGGAAAAGAACCGCTTCATGGGGGTCGAGCTGACCTCGAAGACGCTCGGGCTGATCGGCGCCGGCAATATCGGCTCGATCGTCGCGGACAGGGCGCTGGGCCTTCGGATGAAGGTGATCGCCTTCGACCCGTTCCTGACCCACGAGCGGGCCGTCGATCTCGGCGTCGAGAAGGTCGAGCTGGACGAACTGCTCGCCCGCGCCGACTTCATCACCCTGCACACGCCATTGACCGAGCAGACCCGCAACATCCTCAGCCGCGAGAATATCGCCAGGACCAAGCGAGGCGTGCGCATCGTCAACTGCGCGCGCGGCGGCCTGATCGACGAAGCGGCGCTCAAGGAAGCGCTCGAAAGCGGTCACGTCGCCGGCGCGGCGCTCGATGTGTTCGTCGAGGAGCCGGCCAGGGCCAACCCCTTGTTCGGGACGCAGGGGCTGGTCGCCACGCCGCATCTCGGCGCCTCGACCACCGAGGCGCAGGTCAACGTCGCCATCCAGGTGGCCGAGCAGATGAGCGAGTTCCTGGTCCGCGGAGGTGTCGTCAACGCGCTCAACATGCCGTCGCTCTCCGCCGAGGAGGCGCCTCGGCTTCAGCCCTATATGGCGCTTGCGGAGAAGCTCGGCTCGCTGGTCGGGCAGGTGGACGGCCGGCGCGCGACCGGACTCTCGATCGAGGTGGAGGGAGCCGCCGCCCAGTTGAACCAGAAGCCGATCACCGGCGCCGTCCTCGCCGGCTTCATGCGGGTCTATTCGGACAGCGTGAACATGGTCAACGCGCCCTTCCTCGCCCGCGACCGCGGCCTCGACGTCCGCGAGGTGCGCCACGACCGCGAGATCGACTACCACACTCTGGTGCGGGTCACCGCGCAGACGCCCGACGGCGAGCGCAGCGTCGCCGGCACCCTGTTCGGGAACAGCGCGCCGCGGCTCGTCGACATGTTCGGGATCGCGCTCGAGGCTGAGCTCGAGGGCGAGATGATCTACATCGTCAACGAGGACCGGCCCGGCTTCATCGGACGCCTCGGCACCATCCTCGCCGAAGCCGGTATCAATATCGGTACCTTCCACCTCGGCCGGCGCGCCGCGGGCGACGAGGCGGTGGCCCTGGTCTCGGTCGACAGCCATGTCGAACCCGCGACGATCGCCAGGCTGGAGGCCATTCCGGGCGTGAGGCGGGTCAAGCCGCTGAGATTCTGAGTTCCTCCCCCATCGCTCGCGATGGGGAGTGGGACCATGCGCAGCATGGTGGAGGGGTAAATGCCGAGGCCTGCGCCAGTTACCCCTCCACCACCCTCCGGGTGGTCCCCCTCCGCACGAGCTTCGCTCGCAGGGAGGCACTGGCGGCAGCTCGACTCCCCATGTTATGCCTCTGCGTCCGCCGGCAAGAAGGACCGTATATGGGTCGACTGACGTTGCTGCTCGCCGCCTTGCTTCTCGCCGCGCCGCTGGCCGTGCCGGCCGTCGCGCAGGAACCCGAATGGCGGCAGTCGGCGGACTTCGACGTGCTGCTGAAGCCCTATTCCTACGAGCCGGCGACGCTGCGCCTCGAGGCGGGGCGGGCGGTACGGTTGCGCTTCGTCAACAGCGGGCAGAGGGCGCTGAGCTTCTCCGCGCCCGCATTCTTCCGCGCGGCCCGGATTCGAGCGGGCGACCGCGACGATCTCGCCGACGGCAGCTTCCGCCTCGCCGCCGGGGAGCGCCGCACCATCCTCCTCGTGCCCGCCGCCGGCCGCTACCGGATGCGCAGCACCAGCCTCTTCCACCGCCTGCTGGGCATGAGCGGCCGGATCGTCGTCGAATAAGCCGCTAGCGGTTCGTCGCAGGCCGCGCCGGAGCCTCCCGCCGCCGCGCCTGGCCCCGCATCTGGCCGCGGATCGCGCCGGCCGGAAAAGCCGCGTTGTGGACGTTCACGTAGAAGCCGTGCGGCGTCATGATCATCTGGCGGGCGAGCTCGAGCGTGACCGTCGCGCATCCCTCGCTTCGCTCCGAGGCCCCCGGCGGCGTGAGCGGAATGACCGGCGGCCCGGCGCTGCCCGCCTCGCCGCGGTGAATGTGCGCGCCGGTCGCGCGGTCGATGCCGCGGGCGTTCAGCTCCCAGCAGACCTGGCCGCGCTCGGCGTCGACGCGGGCGCGCGCGGTGCCCGTGCCGTCGAGGTCTCCGGGACCGGGCACCGCCTGGTAGCCGGTCAGCGTCGAAGTCAGCTCCAGCTGCTGCGGCATCCCCCCGGTCGCGCAGCCCGCGAGCGTCAAAGCCGCTCCCGCCGCCGCCGAGATCCGTCCGAGATCCATCGCCGCCTCCTCCTGTCGCTTCTCGCCCCCGATAGCGGAGACTGGGACGCGCGCCTAGTTCGGGAGGACGGTCACCGCGCGCCGGTTGCGGGACCAGGCCTCCTCGGTCGAGCCTTCGACTGCAGGCCGCTCCTTGCCCCAGCTGATCGTCGTCATCCGGCCGGCCGCCACGCCGCGCGATTCGAGATAGTTGCGGACGCTGTTCGCGCGCCGGTCGCCCAGCGCCAGATTGTATTCGCGCGTCCCGCGCTCGTCGGCATGGCCCTCGATCGTCACCGAGACGTTCGGGTAGCGCAGCAGATATTCGACCTGGGCATCGAGGGTCGCCCGCGCCTCCGCGGACAGCGCGTAGACGTCGGTGTCGAAGAACACCCGGTCCGAGGGGACGCTGCGCAGGAAATCGGCCTGCGAGCCGGGCACCGGGGCGTCCGGAGCGCCGCTCTGGTCGCCGGCGCCGGGCGATCCGGTCTCGCCGGTGGTCGCCGCGTCTCCCGGAGGCGGGGGCAGCTGGTTCGGGCGGCGGGAGCCGCAGGCGGCGGTCAGCGACAAGGCGACGGCGAGGGCGGTGAGCCGGAGGGCGGTCTTGTTCATCTTGGTCTCCAGTTCGGATCAGGGATTGATGGCGGACCAGGCTGGGTCCGAGCCGTCGAGGGGCGTGGGGATGCGGCGCTCGTTGCCGCCGGTGAGGTCGACCGACCAGATCGAGCCGCGCCCGCTGCCCTGCGCGCTGCGGAAGAAGATCAGGACGCGTCCGTTCGGTGCCCAGCTCGGGCCTTCGTCGTGCCAGCCGTTGGTGAGCAGCCGCTCGCCGGAGCCGTCCGACGCCATCACGCCGATGCGGAAGTTGCCCGCGACCTTGGTGAAGGCGATGAGGTTCCCGCGCGGACTCCAGGAGGGCGTCGCGTAGCGGCCGCCGCCGAAGCTGATCCGACGCTGGTTCGAGCCGTCGGCATTCATCACGTAGAGCTGCTGGCCGCCGGAGCGGTCGCTCTCGAACACGATCCGGCTCCCGTCGGGCGAGAAGCTGCCGCCGGTGTCGATCCCCGGCGCGTTGGTCAGCCGCTGCGGCCGGCCGCCCTGGGCGGAGATGCGGTAGACGTCGGTATTCCCGTTGACCGCCATCGAGAAAACGATCTGCCGGCTGTCCGGCGAGAAACGCGGCGCGAAGGTCATGTGCGGCGCGTCGACCAAGGGGCGGGAGCGGCCGGAGGCGAGGTCGTAGACGAACACCCGCGGCTGCTCGTCGGTGTAGGTCATGTAGGTGATGGTGCGGTTGTCGGGCGAGAGGCGCGGCGTCAGCGCGGTGAACTGGCCGTTGGTGAGGAAGCGGTGGTTGGCGCCGTCCTGGTCCATGATCGCGAGGCGCTTGATCCGGCGCCCGGGCGGTCCGCTCTCCGCGACGTAGACGACGCGGCTGTCGAACATCGCCCCCTCGCCGGTCAGGCGCGAGTAGACGAGGTCGGCGCAGCGATGCGCGGCGCGGCGCCACTGCGCCGGGGGCACGGTCAGGTCCTGACGAGTGAGCTCGCTGCGCGAGGCGAGGTCGTAGAGGTGGCAGCCGACGGTGATCGTCCCGTCGGGATTCGCCCGCACCGCGCCCTGCACCAGAGCCTGCGCGCTGGTGCCGGACCAGAAACCGTAATCCGGCGCGGTCACCTGCGGGATCGAGACGGCGGGCAGGCCCTGCGGCCCCATCGGCGTGAACACGTTCGAGTTGCGCAGGTCGCTGGCGACGATCTGCGCGACCTGGAGGCCGAGGGCGGAGGTGTTTCCGGCCGGCGTCGCGACCGCGGCCGGCGTCGGCATCGGCGGAACCGCGATCGGGACGACGGTGATGACGCCCTCGCCGAGGCGGATCGGCTCATCCTCTCCCTGCGCGTCCGCCGCGGGCGCCAGTTCGGCCGGCGGCTCCTGCGCGAGGGCGACCGAGGCGGCGGCGCCTGGCATGGAAAGCGCGAGCAACAACCATGATTTCATCGCGATGACCTTGGATCGAAGATGTAGGGAAATGTGCGCCAGCCGTTCGGCACGTCGTAATATTGGGCATATTGGACGGCGAGGCCGCGCAGCGAGCACTGGCTGACGACGCGCAAGGCCGCGCGGCGGATCTCGTCCTCATATTGGGTCAGCCGCGGATCGTCGTTGATCACCCGCGTCCGCGTGCCCGCCAGCGAGCCGTCGCGGTTCAGAGTCACGTCGACGCGGACCTGGATCGCCCGTGCCTCCGGAGGCGTCGTCAGCGGCTGGCGCTCGCAGGGGAGCAAAGCACGGCGAATGATGCCGCGGATGCCGGTCCTCGCTTCGGCGGTGAGCGCCGGTGCGGCCGGCCGGTCGGAGCGCGCGGCGGGATCGCTGCCGATGCCCTTGAGGATGTCGGGATCGAGCCGCGAGCCCCGATTCGCCGTCGCAGCGCCGGAACCGCTCTGCCTCGCGGCCTGCTGCGGTGCCTGACGGGGCTGAGGCTGGGGTTGAGGCACGAGCCGCGGCACCGGCTCGGGGATCGGCGCCGCCGCCGCGGGCGCCGCCTCCTCGGGAGCCCCGATTTCGGGCGCAGCGCTCTGGGTGGCCGGCGCGCTGGTCGGCGCGCCCGATACGGGGCCGACGTCTTCGACGAAGGAGACGTCCATGGGGGGCGCGGGTACCGGCTCCGGTTGAGACCGCAGGCCCAGCGCCCACAAAAGCGCGCCGTGCGCGGCGAGCGCGACGCCGAGACCGGCGACCTCCGCCCGCTCGACCCTCATCGAGGCCGGTCCGCCCCGGTCGAGACCAAAGCCACCCGGCGGAGATCGGCGCGATTCAATTCGCCCATCACGCCCATCACCCGGCCATAATCGAGGCCGCGGTCTGCGCGCAGGAAGATGCGGGGTCCGCCTTGCTCGCGCGACGCGGCGGCGATCTGCCTGAGGCGCGCCGGCAGGTCGCCCTCGGCGACCGGAATCTGGTCGATGAAGATCGCGCCCGAGGCGTCGATGGTGACGGCGACCGGCTCCCCGTCCTGCTTGAGCGGGGCGGCCCTGGTATCCGGCAGATCGACCTGGACTCCGGCGGCGAGCAGGGGCGCGGTGACCATGAAGATGATCAGGAGGACGAGCATTACGTCGACCATCGGCGTGACGTTGATCTCCGCCATCGGGCTTCGCCGCCCGCGCCGCCCGGGGCCGAGGATGGGATGCATGGGCATCAGCACTCTTCCCCGGAACGGGGAGGGGGACCGGCCGGACGCTGGTGGAGGGGGGCGAGCGCAGCGAGCACGGAGGCGTGGGCCCCCTCCACCGCACTTCGTGCGGTCCCCCTCCCCGTTCCGGGGAGGAATTGAACGCCCTTCATCCTTCCATCTCCAGCTCTCTCGACAGCGTGCCGTGGAAGCCGTCGGCGAAGCGGGCCAAGCGGGCTTCGGCGCGGTTGATGCCGTAGCTGAACCGGTTGTAGGCGATCACCGCCGGAATCGCCGCGAACAGGCCGAGGGCGGTCGCGAACAAGGCCTCAGCAATCCCGGGCGCGACGACGGCGAGGCTGGTGCTGCCCGCGCCGGCGATGTCGCTGAAGCTGCGCATGATGCCCCAGACCGTGCCGAACAGGCCGACGAAGGGCGCGACCGACCCGACGGTGGCGAGGATGTTGAGGCGCCCCGCGAGCCGGTCGATCTCGGCGGTGACGGCGCTGTGCAGCGCGACCGACAGCCGCGAGCGCGTACCCTCCTTGTCGATCGCCCGCCCGGCGGTCGAGCGGCGCCACTCGGCGATCCCCGCGGCGAGCACTTTCGCCGGCGGAATGTCCTCGCGGCCGCGGGTCTCGTGAAAGCGGTCCAGATCCTCGGCTTTCCAGAAGTCGCGCTCGAAGCGCTCGCTCTCGCGGCCGAGGCGGTGCATCTTCCAGGCATGGGCGACGATGATCACCCAGGTCCAGACGCTGGCGACGAGCAGGCCGACCATCACCGCTTTGACGACGATGTCCGCCTGCATGAACAAGGCGGCCGGCGACATGACCTCGCCCGGGCTCGCACTGGTACCGGCTACGCTCACGCTTCCCCTTCCGTCACCAGCCGCTCGAATATCTCCACCCACTCGCGCGGCTGTCGCTTCGGGCGGCCTTCGTTCGTGATGAACGCAGCGGTCACCTTCGCGTCGGTGAGGATTTCGTCCCCGCGCATGACTCGCTGCTGAATGACGCAGGCGGCGGCGCGGACCTGCCGGACTTGGGACACGACGACGAGATCGTCGTCGAGCCTCGCGGAGCCGCGATAGCGGATCGCGACGTCCGCCACCGCATAAACGCCCTCGCCCTGCTCCATCGCAATCCTCTGATCGATGCCGACCGCGCGCAGCATGTCCGACCGCGCCCGCTCCATGAAGCGGAGATAATTGGCGTAATAGACGATGCCGGCGGTGTCGGTGTCCTCGAAGTAGACGCGCAGCGCGAACCGGTGGGTCCTGCCCACGAAGCCGCCGCGATAGGGTGTGTCATATTCCCCGCCCACCCAAGTGGCTGTAGAGGCGCGGGATTCGCGGCCGCAACTGAAAAGGCGCGGCGAAGGACGAGCCGTGACGTTTTCGCGTTGACAGCCGTGTAACGCTGAGGTTACATGTCACCTACAGGTTACAGGGGATCCATCATGGCCGACGCATCCGACATCGAAACCGCCGACCGTCTGAGCCGCCGCCGCGCGCGCATTTTGCCCGTCTTCGCAATCATCTTCCTGTCGCAGCAGGCGGCCTTCATCTCCCAGCAGGTGGAGGGCGGGACGCGCACGGTCGACCATGTGAAGACCGGGGCGTGGCTGATCCTCTCCATCGTCCTGCTGCTCGCGCTCACTACCGGCGGCTTCTGGCTCTGGCGCAAGAGCGTCCGCGACCTGCTCGACGACGACGTCACCCGCGCCAATCGCGGCGCGGCGATGCGCACGGGCTTCCTCGCGACGATGATGGGCGGGATCGCGCTCTACCTCATCGCATTGTTCGAACCGGTGGGCGGCCGCGAGGTGGCGCACCTGCTCGTGACGATCGGCCTCGCCGCGGCCGTGCTCCGCTTCGGCCTTCTCGAAAGGCGCGCGCACAAAGGTGGCTGACGGTCTCGGGAACCGGCTCAACGCGCTACGGGCAGAGCGCGGCCTCACCCAGGCCGCTTTGGCCGAGCTGGTCGGGGTCAGTCGCAAGACGATCAACACGGTCGAGAACGGCGTGTTCGTGCCGTCGGCCCTGCTCGCGCTCAGGATCGCGCGTGCGCTCGGCCGTCCCGTCGAGGAGGTGTTCTTCCTCGAGGGCTGAAATGGGCAGCTGCGCTTATTCGAACAGGCCGACCTGGCCGGTCTTCGGCGGCGGCAGGCCGAGATGGGCCCAGCCGCGGCCGTTGAGGCAGCGGCCGCGCGCGGTGCGCGCGACCAGCCCGACCTGGATCAGATAGGGCTCGATCACCTCCTCGATCGTGTCGCGCGGCTCCGAAAGGCCGGCGGCGAGCGTCTCCACGCCGACCGGACCGCCCTGGTAGAGATCGGCGATCATCAGCAGGTAGCGGCGATCCATCGCGTCGAGGCCGAGCCCGTCGACCTCCATCCGGCTGAGGGCGCGGTCTGCGACTTCGGAGTCGACCTCGGCCGCGCCCGCCGCCTGGGCGAAGTCGCGCACCCGGCGCAGCAGGCGCCCGGCGATGCGCGGCGTCCCGCGCGAACGGCGCGCGACCTCGCGGCCGCCGTCCTCGGTGAGCGCGAGGCCGAGCAGGCGCGCCGCGCGGCGCACGACCTGCTCCAGCTCCTCGACCGAATAGAAATTCAGCCGGACCGGAATCCCGAAGCGGTCGCGCAGAGGCGTGGTGATCAGTCCCTGGCGAGTCGTCGCGCCGACCAGGGTGAATTTGGGAAGATCGATCCGGACGGAGCGGGCGGACGGCCCCTCGCCGATCATCAGATCGAGCGCCCTGTCCTCCATCGCGGGATAGAGAATCTCCTCGACCGCGGGCGCGAGCCGGTGGATCTCGTCGATGAACAGGACGTCGCCGTCCTCGAGATTGGTCAGCAAGGCGGCGAGGTCGCCCGATTTGGCGATCACCGGGCCCGAAGTGGCGCGGAAGCCGACGCCGAGCTCGCGGGCGACGATCTGGGCCAAAGTGGTCTTGCCGAGGCCGGGCGGGCCGAAGAACAGGACATGGTCGAGCGCGTCGCCGCGCGCTTTGGCGGCGTCGATGAACACGCGCAGATTCTCGCGGGCCGCCTTCTGGCCGACGAAATCGTCGAGCGTCTTCGGGCGAAGCGCGGCGTCGAGATCCTCCGGTCGACGATCGGGGGTGGTGATGCGATCCTGCTCCACCAGGGAAGCTTTAGCCGAAGCGCCTTCGCTGTCGAGCGGGTTTGCTCCGTTCCAGCTCCGTTCTTGACAAATAGGATAGTTCCTACTAAGGTGAGTTCCAGCCCGCCGTGGAGTGGGGGGCTTAGGTGGGAGTGACGCGAATTGGAGGAGCAAGCGGGGCTGGCGCTGCTGTGCGCACTGGACGCCCTCGAATATGCGTTCGTCCCGGTCACGCCGGAAACGCACAAACGGGTCGTCGCGCGCGCGGATAAGTGCCGCGCCTGCGACCTGCGCGACGTGTTCGGATGGAGCCTGGAATTCGACGAGGACCTGCTTCGGTGTGACCTGTTTGTGACCTTACGGGACGGCGGGCTGGTCGAGCGATGCGGCGCCCGATGGAAAAGCAAGGTGCGGGCCTCGACTGTCGCCGGACGGCTGTTCTTGCATTCCGCCTTCCCGACGGACCGGGACGACAGCGTCTTTCTCGGCCCGGACACCGTCCGCTTCGCCGGCTTCCTTCTCGATGAGCTCGACGGGGCGGGTGGCGTCGAGCGCCTCGTCGACATCGGCGCCGGAGCGGGCGTCGGCGGGATCGTCGCGGCCGCACGGCTTCCGGGCGCCGCGGTCGAGCTGGTCGACGTCAACGAGAAGGCGCTCGGCTTCGCCCGCGTGAACGCGGCGCATGCGGGCGTCCCGGTCGCGACCTATCGAAGCGACGGCGTCGAGGCGGTCGCGCCGGGGCTCGACCTCGCGATCGCCAACCCGCCCTTCATCATCGACGAGGGCGGACCGGCCTATCGCGCCGGCGGCGGCATGCACGGCGCCGAGCTGTCGCTGGAATGGGCCCTCGCGGCGGCCGCCAGGCTCGCGCCAGGCGGGCGGATG
Organism: Allosphingosinicella sp.; assembly: GCA_035628635.1. Classification (GTDB taxonomy): domain Bacteria; phylum Pseudomonadota; class Alphaproteobacteria; order Sphingomonadales; family Sphingomonadaceae; genus Allosphingosinicella. The sequence continues at coordinate 96,053 of DASPJJ010000022.1, read as the reverse complement.
CTCCTCTACACCGGGAGCGCGATCGTCGCGGGAAGGGACGCCCTCCGCGCGGCGCTGGAGCGGGAGCTGCCCGCGCTCGGCTGCACCCTCGTCTACCGCGAGATCGATCCCGACATTTTCGGCGAGGAGCTCGCGAGGCCCGCTTATCGCGACGTCGAGCGCATCGCGGCGGTCGGCGCCGTCATCGCCAAGAGCGGCTAGCGCGCCGCTTTCTTGAGGGCGATCCGGACGAGCGCGTCCAGCGTCGCTTCGGGCCCGAGCTCGGTTTCGGCCTGGGCCACCGCCGCGGAGGCTTCGGCGGGGCGGAAGCCGAGGTTGAGCAAGGCGGAGAGGGCATCGGCGCCGAGCCCGCCGGGCCGCGGCGCCGCCGGGCCGCCGCTGCCCAGCACGATGCCGCCGGCCTTGTCCTTCAGCTCGTTGACGATGCGCTGCGCGAGCTTCGGGCCGACGCCCTGGGCGCGGGAGAGCATGCGGTGGTCGCCCGAAGCGATGGCGCGGTGGAGCTCGTCGCCGGCCAGCGCCGAGAGGATGCCGAGCGCAACCCGGCTCCCGACGCCCTGGACCGAGGTCAGCAGCCGGAACCAGTCGCGCTCCTCGGCGGAGGCGAAGCCGATCAGCCGGATCGCGTCCTCGGAGACCTGCGTCTCGACGTGCAGGGTCACCTCCCCGCCGATCGCGCCTAGGCCGGAGAGGGTGCGGGTCGAGGCGGAAACGAGATAGCCGACGCCGTTCACGTCGATCACTGCGAAATCCGCGCCGAACGCGTCGAGCAGGCCGCGCAGCTTCGCGATCATGCGGCGTGGCTCCCCTGCGAACGCCCGCCGGCGAGCGCGCGGCGCGTGGCAAGGTGGTGGGCGTGGGTGATCGCGACCGCGAGCGCGTCGGCGGCGTCGGGGCCGGCGATGGTGCAGCCGGGAAGAAGGCGCTGGACCATCGCCCGCACCTGCGCCTTGTCGGCCCCGCCGGTGCCGACCACCGCCTTCTTGACCAGGCTCGGCGCATATTCGCCGACCTCGATGCCGCGCGCCGCGGCGGCGAGCAGGACGATGCCGCGCGCCTGGCCGAGCTTCAGCGTCGATTGCGGGTTCTCGTTGACGAAGACCTCCTCGACCGCCGCGGCTTCGGGCGCATGGGTGGCGAGCAGAGCGGTGAGCTTCCCGTGGAGATCGAGCAGCCGTCTGGGCAGGTCTGCTTTCGTGTCCGTCCTGACCTGCCCGTTCGCGACATGGCTCAGCCGGTTGCCCTCGGCCGCGATCACCCCCCAGCCGGTCGTGCCCAGCCCGGGATCGAGGCCAATCAGGATCAAAGCCGCTCCATGACCTCGTCGGGGACTTCATAATTGCCCCAGACGGTCTGGACGTCGTCATCCTCCTCGAGCGCGTCGATGAGGCGGATGAGCTGCCCGGCATCGTCGCCGTTCACCTCGACCGGAATCTGGGGACGCCAGGCGAGCTTGGTCGAGGCGGGCTCGCCCAGGCTTTTCTCGAGGGCGCGGGCGACTTCGTGCAAATTCTCCTGCGCGGTCCAGATCTCGTGGCCTTCCTCGTCCGATTCGACGTCGTCCGCGCCGGCCTCGATCGCCGCCTCGAGGACCTCGTCCGCGCTGCCCGCTGAAGCCGGATATTCGATCAGGCCCATCCGCTCGAAGCCGTGGCTGACCGAGCCGGAAGCGCCCAGATTGCCGCCATTCTTCGAGAAGATGGTGCGCACGTTGGTGGCCGTGCGGTTGCGGTTGTCGGTCAGAGCCTCGACGATCAGCGACACGCCGCCCGGGCCGAAGCCCTCGTAGCGCAGCTCCTCGTACGCGTCGCCTTCCCCGACGGCCGACTTGTCGATCGCCCGCTGGATATTGTCCTTGGGCATGGACTGCGCCTTGGCCGCGAGCACGGCGGCGCGCAGCCGCGGGTTCATGTCGGGATCCGGCGTGCCCATCTTCGCCGCGACGGTGATCTCGCGGGAGAGCTTGGAAAACATCGCCGAGCGCTTTTTGTCCTGCGCGCCCTTGCGATGCATGATGTTCTTGAACTTGCTGTGGCCGGCCATGGGTCCGGTTTCGGTCCTGCTGTTGGAAGAATGGCCGAGCGATAGCCGAGAGGCTCAGCCTCGCGCAACGGACGTGTAGGCGGCGCTGGCAAGGCCGAGGCCGAGCAGAGCGAGGAGCACGCTGAGCGGGCCGTCGAGCAGAGCGAGCGGCCAGAACCACCGCCCCGCGCCCTCGACCAGCAAATTGTCGATGGTCGCGTGGAGATGGCCGAGCGGGACGACCAGGACCAGGGACCAAAGGACCAGAGGCGCGAGCCAGCGCCCGAAATCGCGCAGCCACGGCCCGGCCCGCCACGCCAGCGGCCGCTCGACCGCGATCGCGACGAACCACGCGGCGAGCGGGGCGGTGAGGACCGACACGGCGGCTCCGACGATCGGCCCCGCCGCGGCCGGATCGACGCGGTCGCCGAGAAGACGGGCGAGGCCGAGGGTCAGGCCGAGGCCGAACAGGAAGGTGAGGACGTAGAGCGCGAAGCTGGAATCGGGGCGCCATGGGGACCGCGGGCTCGAATTGGCGATCCGCAGCATGGCGACGAACAGCAGGAGGAGGCCCGCTGCCCGCGCCAGGGCCACCCCCTCGAACAGCAACAGCTCCGAGCCCGTATCGGGATGTGCGCTGGCGAGGACGATGTTGGTGACGGTGAGGAGCAGGGTCAGCATTAGCACGGGGACGATCAGCGCCCGATCGGCGACCGCGGCCAAGGCGGACGCAAGGAAGCCGAGGAAGCTGCGCCGCGGCGGCGGCGCCGCGACGGCCCTCGCATCGGTCATGACCTACCCTCCCCGCGCGCAACCTAACGCGGCGGCGGAAAGGCGCAAGGCCGGCTCAGGCGAGGCCTAAAGCGGCCCGATAGGTCTCGAGCAAGGCGTCGGCCTCCTGGCGGACGTGGGTCTCCATCCGCCTGAGGCGGACGATGGCGCGCATCGTCTTGGTGTCGTAGCCGCGCGCCTTGGCTTCGGCGTAGACGTCCTTGACGTCGTCCGCGATCGCCTTCTTCTCCTCCTCGAGCCGCTCGATCCGCTCGATGAGCAGCCTCAATTCGTCGGCCGCGATCGATCCTTCCGCCATCTGTCCGTCTTCCATCCGGGGTTGAGCCGCGGCCTTAGGGGGGGCTAAGGCGACCGGCAATGGCGAACTCCGAAACGCTCCACAGCCAATTCGTGCCGCGCAGCCGCAAGGTCCGGATCCTCGCCACCTTGGGCCCCGCCAGCAATTCGCCGGAAATGATCAGGAAGCTCGCCCAGGCCGGCGCCGACGCCTTCCGGATCAACATGAGCCACGGCACGCACGCCGGCCATCTTCGCGCGATCGAGACCATCCGCGCCCTCGAAAAGGAGCTCGACCGGCCGACCACCATCCTCGCCGATCTGCAGGGGCCGAAGCTGCGCGTCGGCACCTTCGCCGGCGGCGGAGTCGAGCTCGAGCGCGGCCAGCTCTTCGCCTTCGACCGCGACAAGGGGCCGGGCGATGCGAGCCGGGTCAATCTGCCGCACCGCGAGATCTTCAGCGGCGTCGAGGCGGGGACGCGGCTGCTGATCGACGACGGGAAGATCGTCCAGCGGGTGACCGCAGTGACCTCGGACCGGATCGAGACGGTGGTCGAGGTCGGCGGGCGGATCTCGAACAACAAGGGCGTCAACGTCCCCGACGTAGTGCTGCCGCTGGCCGCGCTGACCGACAAGGACCGCGCCGACATGGCCTTCGCGCTCGATCATCATTGCGACTGGATCGCGCTCTCCTTCGTGCAGCGGCCGGAGGACGTCGCCGAGGCGCGCAAGCTGATCGCCGGCCGCGCCGCTTTGCTCGCCAAGATCGAGAAGCCGGCCGCGATCGAGCGGCTGGAGGGAATCCTCGAAATGGCCGACGCGGTGATGGTGGCGCGCGGCGACCTCGGCGTCGAGCTCCCGCCCGAGCAGGTGCCGCCCTTCCAGAAGCGCATCGTCGAGACGGCGCGGCGGATGGGCCGGCCGGTGGTGGTCGCGACGCAGATGCTCGAATCGATGATCTCGTCGCAGACGCCGACCCGGGCCGAGGTCTCCGACGTCGCCACCGCCGTCTATGACGGCGCCGACGCGGTCATGCTCTCGGCCGAGAGCGCGTCGGGCGACTATCCCTGCGAGGCGGTCTCGATGATGAACCGGATCGCAACCGCGGTCGAAGCGGATCCGAGCCATGGCGCGCGCGTCCACTTCACCGAGACGCTGCCGGACCCGACCACCGCGGACGCCATCGCGCAGGCGGCGAACACCATGGTCGGCACGGTCGGTGCGGCGGCGATCGTCTGCTTCACCCTCTCGGGGTCCACGGCGCGGCGGCTTTCGCGTGAGCGCCCGGCGGTGCCGCTGCTGGTGCTGACCCCGTCGCTCAAGACGGCGCGCAAGCTCGGGCTGCTCTGGGGCGCCCATGCGGTGCGCACCCGCGACGTCGCCAATTTCGAGGAGATGATCGCCAAGGCCAAGCGGATGGCGCTGAGGCACCGCATCGCCAGGGCCGGCGACCGGATCGTGATCATCGCCGGCGTCCCCTTCGGGACTCCGGGCTCAACCAACGTCATCCATATCGTGCGGCTCGCCGGCGACGAGCTCGACCGGCACAAGAGCAGGGCCGAAGCCCCCAAGGGGACGCGGCACTAATCGAAATGGAGGCACAAATCCCTCCCCCTGGATGGGGGCGGGTTTGGGTCGGGGTGGAGCTTCAAAAGAGGCGCTGCCCAGGTGCCGACTCCACCCCACCCCAAACCCCTCCCCATCGAGGGGAGGGGCTTACTGGTTGATTATCCCTGGTATCAGCTCGAGGATCTCGCGGGCGAGGAAGCCGATGCGGCCGACGCGTTCGGTGAGGATACGACCCGCCTCGCCATGGATATAGACCCCCCATAAGGCGGCGGTGAGCGGATCGGCGCCGCGCGCGGCGAGGCCGCCGACGATCCCGGCCAGCGTATCTCCCGAGCCAGAGGTTGCGAGGCCGACGCCGCCGCCCTCGAACCGAAAGGCGCGGCCATCGGGGGCGACGGTGTAGCTGAAGGGGCCCTTCACCAGGCTGACCACGCCGAGCGTCTCCGCCGCGCGCCGTGCCGCCGCCTCCGGCTCCGCCTCGACCTCCTCGCGACTGCAGCCGAGCAGCCCGGCCATCTCGCCCGCATGCGGCAGGATCACCCCGCCGCCGCGCCAGCCCCGCAGCGCGTCCGCCCGCGGCGCGAGGCAGCCGAGCACCGCCGCGTCGAGGACCAGCGGCAAATGATCGGCGCCGCAATCGAGCAAGGCGTCGAGCAAGGCCTCGAGCGGCGGCCCGCTTTGCAGCCCGCAGCCGAGGAGCACCGCCTGCGCTTCCCGCGCATATTTGACGATCGGGCCGATCGCGCCGGGATCGACGCAGCCCTCCTCGGTCTCGGCATGGCCGATCACCCGCGCCTCGGGCACCGCGACTCCGAGCTGCACCGCGATGCTGGCGGCGGTCGCGATCTGGAGCTTGCCGGCACCGGCGCGCAGCGCGCCGATGCCCGCAAGATAGGCGGCGCCGGGAAGCTCGCGGCTGCCGGCGACCACGAGCAGGCGTCCGCGATCCTCCTTGCTCGATTCTTCGGGATGCTCCGGCAGCGGAAAACGTTCGAGCAGCGCCCGGTCGAGCTCCTCTAAGCTTGTCATCGCGTGCCCATGATGACGTCCGGCTCGGCGGTCACCTTCGCCTTCTCGTCCTCGATCAACGGCGCGGCGAGATTGTAGCGGACCAGGCGCGGGACGCATTCGCGCTCATCGTCGGGTTCGAACTCATATTCGCAGACGCCGCAATTCAGCACGTCCCCTTCCTTGTCGACGCGCAGCACCGCTTCCTCGTCCATCTCCTCGAGAATGTAGCGGAAGCAGAGCACCACCACCTGGTGGCAGACGATGAGGACCCTGCGATCGGCATGATGGAGGCTGATCGTGTCGAGCGCAGTGCGCAGGCGCAGGATGACGTCGGCCCAGCTCTCGCCACCGGGCGGCCGGTGATAGAATTTGCCGAGCAAGGCGCGGTGCTCGGCCTGGTCCGGGTGGAGCTGCCTCACCCCTTCCGTGGTCAGCCGGTCGAGAATGCCGAACTCGCGCTCCCGCAGGCGCTCGTCGATCACCGGTCCCTTCGCCCCCGGGGCGACGCCGCGCTCGCGACAGATGCGAGCCGCCGTCTCGCGGGCGCGCACATAAGGCGAGGCGAGGACGACCTCCGGGCGCTCGCCCTCGGGCAAGGCGGCGAACCAGCGGCCCAGCGCGTCGGCCTGGCGGCGTCCCAGCTCGCTCAGCGGCACGTCGACGTCGCGCGTCGGGATGTCGATCATGTGCCCGCCGGAGGCGGAAGCCAGGTCGCGCGCGACGTTGCCGGCGCTCTGGCCGTGGCGGACGATCCAAAGTCGGGAAGGCCATCTTTGCCGCATCGGCGCAACAAAGCGCGAGCGCGGCGAAAGGTTCAGAGCAGGCCTTCGGCCTCCAGCCGGCGGCGCAGGCCGGAGGCGTCGGTGAAGAGGTGGCCGTGCATGCCGACCGCTTGCGCGCCGGCGACGTTGATCGCGCGGTCGTCGACGAACAGGGCTTCGGCGGGCCTGAGCCCGAAGCGGTCGAGCGCGCGGCGATAAAGAGCCGGATCGGGCTTCAGCAATTTCTCCTCGCCCGAGACGACGATGTCGCGGAAGCAGGAGAAGAAGCTGCGCTCGCGTTCGCGAAACGGCTTCCAGAAATCGGCGGAGAAGTTGGTGATTGCGAACAGGGGTACGCCGCGCCCGGCCAGCTCGGTCACGATCTCCCGGCTTCCAGGCACGGGTTCGGAGATGGTCTCGCCGAACCGCTCGCCCCAGGCTGCGATCAGATGGGCATATTCGGGGAAGTTGCCGACGAGCTCCGCGGCCGCCTCGTCGAAAGCGCGTCCGCCGTCGAGGCTGTCGTGCCACTCCCAGAGGCCGACATCCTCGATGAACCGCAGCCGGGCCGCGTCGTCCGGCAGCTGCCGCGCGAGAAAGGCTTCGGGATCCCAGCCGTAGAGGACATTGCCGACGTCGAAGACGACGGCCGTGGGCTTGGACATGGCTAAACCGTCATGCCGGGCTTGATCCGGCATCCAGGAACCGAAGAGGTCTCGGAATATCGCCGGATGCCGTGTTCATCGGTCCTGACTTTCGTCAGGATGACGCCGCGGGGCGAACCTAGCCCTGGCGCGCCTTGAAGCGGCGGTTGGTCTTGTTGATGACGTAGGTGCGGCCCCGGCGGCGGATCACGCGGCAGTCGCGGTGACGCGACTTCAGGGATTTGAGCGAATTGCGGATCTTCATGGCGCGCGGCCCTGCCTCTTGAAACCGATTGGAATTGCCGGAAAAGCGAGCCGCCGACCTAGTGTGAAGCGCAGCCGCAGTCAAGGGCGGTGCTACTCTGCGACATAGCGCCAAGGGGCATCCGGCGAGGCGCGCCGCCAAATCGTGAAGAAGGGAAAGGCCGCCGGCTGGCCCTCCGGCACCGGTCCATTGGGCCGGATCCAGCCGAAGGTGACCCCAAGATCGCCCGAAGGCGCGATCAGCACCCCTTCGTCCGGGGCCCAGCGCAGCCGGCTCGGCGCCTCCCGCGGCATGCGCGCCGCTATGGCGGCGGCGCCGATCGTCACCGCGGGCTCGCGGCCCAGGTTCATCGCATCGGCGCTGCCCCAGTGAGCGAAGGCCGGGCCCAGGCCGATACGCTGCGCATCGGCGGAGAAGGCCCGCTCGGCCGCGGCGAGGCTTTGCGCCGCGCCGGGAAGGGGCTGCCCCGCGATCAGGTGCGCCGGCAGAGCGGGCGGCAGCATGCGGGTCGACACCTCGCCCTCCGGTCGCGGCACCCTGCGATAGGCGACGACGCGCCAGCCCCCTGCCCGCCGCACCCAGTAAGAAAGATATTTGCCCGGCCGGACGCTGCCGTCCGGCGCGCGCGCCTCGCTATAGCCCCAGGTGAAGCCGTGGCTGCCATCCGCCGAGACCCCGCCCCGCACCGGCGTCCACCCACCCCGCGACTGGAAGCCGCCGCTCGCGGCGAAGGCGTTGAGCGCGTCCGCCCGTCCGCGCGCGAAAGTCGCGTTCGGCAGCGGCATCATCACTTCCTCGTCCAGCATTCCCGCCAGCGCCGCACCGAGGCTGCGCTCCGACGCGATCGAGGCGAACGCGCGATCCGCCGCCAGCAGCGCGTCCAGCGCTTCCTGCGGAGTCCCGGCGGCCACAGGCGCGGCAAGCAGCGAAAAGAGGGCGATGAGCGCCAGCAAAAAGCGTCTCATCCCGCACGCTCCGCCAGCTTGCGCTCCCACGCCAAAGCGTCGGCGACGATGGTGTCGAGATCTGCGCGCTTCGGCCGCCAGGGCAAGGTCGCCAGGATCTTGGCGTTGTCCGCGACTAGAGCGTCGGGATCGCCGGGCCGGCGCGGCTCCAGCCGGCGTTCGATCCGCATGTTGGTGACGCGGTCGACGCTGTCGAGCACTTCGAGCACCGAGAAGCCGCGGCTGTAGCCGCAGTTCATGACATGGCTCTCGGCCGGGTCGGCGATCAGCTTCCCGAGCGCGTCGACATGGGCCGCGGCGAGGTCGCTGACATGGATATAGTCGCGGATGCCGGTCCCGTCCGGCGTGTCGTAGTCGGTGCCGAACACGGAGACGTGGCTGCGCTTGCCGGTCGCCGCCTCGACGGCGACCTTGATCAGATGGGTGGCGCCCGCGGTGGACTGGCCGGAGCGACCCTGCGGGTCGGCGCCGGCGACGTTGAAATAGCGCAATGCGCAATAATTGATCGGATGGGCGAAGGCGGCGTCGGCGAGCATCCGCTCCGTCATCAGCTTCGACCAGCCATAGGGGTTGATCGGCTCGGTCCGGGCCGTCTCGCGGACCGGAACCTCGTCCGGAATGCCGTAGGTCGCCGCGGTCGAGGAAAAGATGAAGTGGCGCACCCCGGCTTCGACCGCGCTCTCGATCAGGGCACGGCTCTTCACCGTGTTGTTCTCATAATATTTGAGTGGCTTCTCGACCGATTCCGGGACCACGATCGATCCGGCGAAATGCATGATCGCGCCGACCTCGCGCTCGGCGACGAGACGCGCGACGAGCGCCTGATCGGAGACATCGCCCCGCACGAAGGTCGCGCCGGCCGGAACCGCCCACTCGAATCCGGTCGTGAGATTGTCGATCACGACGACCGGCCAGCCGGCGTCGAGCAGAGCGAGCACGGCGTGGCTTCCGATATAGCCGGCGCCGCCGGTCACCAGCACCGTCGGCTTTTCGGATTCATTCATTGAAATCGGTCCTCGGATTGCGGATGCAGCGAAAAGGCCGCCGGAGACGTTACGGCCCTATACAGTCTTCAACGCATATCGCGAGGTGCAGGATGAAGAGGCTCGGGACGGCACTGGCGATCGCCCTCATGCTGGCGGGCTGCGCGAGCTCCCGCCGCGGCGGCGGCGAGGCGGCGGGCGCGGTCGACGTCACCCGCACCCACCTCGGCCAGCAGCTCGCGCGCGCCCAGATCGCCGTCGAGCCGGTCAACCTCGCGGACCGCAACAACCCCGAATTCCAGACCTATGCGGCCGCGGTCGAGCGCCATCTCGCGCGCCTCGGCTACACCATCGCCGCCAACCGCCCCGCCTCCGAACAGATCGCGCGCGTCACCGTGACGCAGGGATCGCGCGCCGCCCTGACCAGCGGATGGCCGGCGGGCCTCGGCCGCGCCAGCCGCGACCGCAATGCCGTCGCCACTTTGCTCGACGTTCGCATCCAGCGCCGGTCGGACGGCTCCGTCTTCTGGCAGGGCCGCGCCGTGACCGAGACCTCCGCGGGCAGCCCGCGACCGGCGATCGTGGAGCGCCTCGCCGCGGCCCTCTTCCAGCACTTCCCCGGCGAGTCGGGCCGCTCTATCAGGGTCAGATGAGCCTTTCCGTCACGTCCGCCTTCGACGGCGGCAACATCAAGCTGATCGCGATCGAGGGCGACCGGATCGACCTCGAGATCGTCAAGGACAACCAGTCCGATTTCTACCAATGGTTCTATTTCCGGGTGACCGGCGGGGCCGGCCGCGCGCTCGAGATCCGCATCCTAAACTGCGGGGGTTCGGCTTATCCGCTCGGCTGGGCGAACTACCGGGCCTGCATGTCCTGCGACCGCGAGGAATGGGAGCGGGCGGACACCAGCTATTCCGGGGGCATCCTCACCATCCGCGCCACACCGGCCGCGAACAGCCTCTGGTTCGCCTATTTTGCGCCCTACACGATGGAGCGCCACCACGATCTCGTCGCCCAAATCGCCGAGCATCCGGAGGCCGATTATCGCTCGCTCGGCCGAACGCTCGACGGCCAGGAGATCGACTATTTGCGGATCGGCCGGGGCCCGCTGTCGGTGTGGCTCTATGCGCGCCAGCATCCCGGCGAGACGATGGCCGAATGGTGGATGGAGGGCGCGCTCGAGCGGCTGCTCGACGATTCCGACCCGGTCTCGCGGCGGCTGCGCGAGAAAGCGACCTTCCACGTCGTCCCGAACATGAATCCGGACGGATCGAAGCGCGGCCACCTGCGCACCAACGCGATCGGCGTCAACCTCAACCGCGAGTGGCACGCGCCGAGCCTCGAGCGCAGCCCCGAGGTCTTCCACGTCCTCGCCGAAATGGAGAAGAGCGGGGTCGACTTCGCGATGGACGTCCATGGCGACGAGGCAATCCCCGGCAACTTCCTCGCCGGCTTCGAAGGCATTCCCGGCTGGAAGAAGGAGAGGCAGGCGCTGTTCGACGCCTTCTCCGACGCGCTGGTCGGCCTATCACCCGATTTCCAGACCGAGAAGGGCTATGAGATCCCCCGGCCGGGCCAGGCGAACCTGTCGATGTCGACCGCGCAGCTCGCCGAGCGGTTCGGCGCCGTCTCGATGACGCTCGAAATGCCGTTCAAGGACGCTGACGACCTGCCCGACCCGGTCTACGGCTGGTCGCCCGAGCGCTGCCGCCACCTCGCCCGCTCCTCCCTCGACGCGCTCCACGCGATCCTGCCCAAGCTGGAGGGGGCGAAAAGCTGATGCTGCCTTTGGCACTGCTCGCGGCCGCGGCGCAGCAGGCGCCGTCGCTCGGCAGCGAGGTCACGGTCGGCGGCAGGACCTTCATGCCGCAGCTGTGGTTCGACATCGAGCAGCGTTACCGGGCCGTCCCCGGCCTCTATCGCCGCGCCGAGCACAATTGGCGCGCGCGGCAATTGCAGATCGGCCCATACCCGGCCGAAGCCTTCGCCGCCCGGCGGGAGGGGACGGTCTACGTCCGGCTCGTCGTCGATGCGGCCGGCCGCCTTGCCGGCTGTACCGTCATGCAGCCGAGCGGCGCGGCTTCGCTCGACCGCCACGCCTGTCCGCATCTGATGCGCTACGCCGTCTTTCACCCCGCCCTCGACGACCGGGGCCGGCGGGTCGCGCAGACCTTCGGCGCGCGGGTCGACTATCAGCTCATCCCGCGCATGCAGGCGCCGCTCTTCACGCCCGGGGACGGTTCAACGCCGCCGCGCCCGCTCCGGTCGATCGACGCCGCGACGATCGGCTTGGACGCCTCGACGCGGCGCCCGCCGAACGTCAACAGGATCGATGCCGCCCTTGCCGTCGGCGCCGACGGGGTCGTCACCGCCTGCACGCTCACGCAACCGAGCCTCGACGACGCGATCGACCGCCGCTTCTGCGACGGCGCGCGCGTCGTCCGTTTCGAGCCCGCACGCGATGCACACGGCCGGAACGTCGCCGGCGACTATCATTTCGGGCTGCCCTGGCCCGACGGCAACCGCTGACCGCCAGCGAAAGCGCACGATGCCCCGCTTGGTCCTCATCCGTCACGGCCAGTCGGCCTGGAACCTGGAGAATCGCTTCACCGGCTGGTGGGACGTCGACGTCACCGAGAAGGGAGCCGAGGAAGCGCGCGCCGCGGGCGCGCTGATGCAGGCGCGCGGGCTCGATTTCGATCTGTGCTTCACCAGCGTCCAGAAAAGGGCGATCAAGACGCTCCATCTCGCGCTCGACGAGCTGGACCGGCTGTGGCTTCCGGTCGAGAAGGACTGGCACCTGAACGAGCGCCATTATGGCGGCCTCACCGGGCTCAACAAGGCCGAGACCGCGGCCCGTCACGGCGACGAACAGGTTCATATCTGGCGGCGCTCGTTCGACGTGCCGCCGCCGCCGATGGAGGCGGACAGCCCCTACGACCTCTCCGGCGACCGCCGCTATGCCGGCGTCCCGGTGCCGCGCACCGAGAGCCTCAAGGACACTATCACACGTGTGCTTCCTTATTGGGAGCGGCGGATCGCGCCGGCTTTGCGCGACGGGAAACGGGTCCTGATCTCCGCGCACGGCAATTCGCTGCGCGCTTTGGTCAAGCACCTTTCGGGCATCCCGGACGACGAGATTACCGGCCTCGAAATCCCGACCGGCCAGCCGATCGTCTACGAGCTCGACGACCAGCTCGCGGAGCGCGAGCGTTATTATCTGAAGGACCGCTAGCGGTCGGTCTTGGCGCGATACATGTTGCGGTCCGCGCGGGCGATCACGTCCTCGGCGCTGTCGCCGGGCAGGATGGTGGCAACGCCGATCGCGGCTTCGAGCGAGACCTGGACCCCGCCGAGATCGACCGGCGACGAGGCGATGCAGCGCGAGATCCGCTCGGCGGTCTCGATCGCGCTGTTATGGTCGAGATGGTCGAGGATCAGGCCGAATTCGTCGCCGCCGATCCGCGCCACCACGTCGGTCGAGCGGATCAGGGCCTGGAGCAGCCGCGCGACGTGGATCAGAGCCGCGTCGCCGCCGATATGGCCGTGGCGGTCGTTGACCCGCTTCAGGCTGTTCAAGTCGATATAGAGGACCGCGCCGGGCGTGCCGTGCCGGGCCGCGTGGCTCACCACCCGATCGAGCTCGCGCATGAAGCGGCGCCGGTTCGGCAGCGGCGTCAGCGTGTCGGTATCGGCGAGGTACTCGAGCTCGTCGAGCCGGCCGCGCATCTCGGCAAGCGAGGCCCTGAGCAGGGCATTCTCGTCGGCGAGCGCCGCATAGCTTGCTCCGCCATCGATTTCGACATTGGGTTGCGTCGCCATTCGTCCCTCCTCGGCCGCTGCACCCTATCGCGGAACGGTTAACGCATCGCCAAAACCTTCGGCCGCGATTTGCCTGCTCGTTGGCCGCCGTCTAAGGGGCGGCATGGCTGAAGACGGGCCTCTCATTGGCATCATCATGGGCAGCCGCTCCGATTGGGAGACCATGCGCCGCGCGGCCGAGACGCTCGCCGAGTTCGGCGTGGCGCACGAGACCAGGGTGGTGTCGGCCCACCGCACGCCGGAGCGGCTCTACGATTATGCAAGAGGCGCGGCAGCGCGGGGCCTGCGCGTCATCATCGCGGGGGCCGGCGGCGCGGCGCACCTCCCGGGAATGGCCGCGTCGATGACGCGCCTGCCGGTGCTCGGCGTGCCGGTGGAATCGAAGACGCTCGCCGGCCTCGACAGCCTGCTCTCGATCGCTCAGATGCCGGCCGGGGTGCCCGTCGGGACGCTCGCCATCGGCCGGGCCGGCGCGGTCAACGCCGCTCTGCTCGCCGTCGCCATCCTCGCCACGACCGATGAAGGGCTGGCGGCGAAGCTCGACGAGTGGCGCGCGCGCCAGACGGACGGCGTCGGCGAAGCGCCCGAATGAGCCTGCCGCCCGGCTCGACGATCGGCATATTGGGCGGAGGCCAGCTCGGCCGGATGCTCGCCGCCGCCGCCTCCCGGCTGGGGTATCGATGCCATGTCTACGCGCCCGATGAGGCGCTGCCGCCCGCGGCAGAGGTCGCGGCGCTCTTCACACGCGGCGAATATGCCGACGAAGCCGCGCTCGCGCGCTTCGGCGCCTCGGTCGACGTCGCCACATATGAGTTCGAGAATATCGCGGCCGGTCCGCTCGCCGCCCTGGCCGCAGAGACCAGGCTCTACCCGCCCCGCCGATCCCTCGAAATCGCCCAGGACCGGCTCTCGGAAAAGCAGTTCGTGGCGGGCCTCGGCGGGCGGCCGGCACCCTTTGCAGCGGTTGACGACCAGGCCGGACTCGTCGATGCCGTGGAGCGGATCGGAACGCCCGCGATCCTGAAGACGCGGCGCTTCGGCTACGATGGCAAGGGCCAGGCGCGGATCATGGCTCCCGCCGACGCGGATGCGGCCTGGGCGGCGTTGCGAGGGGCGCCCTCGGTCCTCGAAGGATTCGTGCGCTTCGACGCCGAATTTTCGATCCTGCTGTGCCGCGCGTCGGACGGCGAGATCGCGATTTGGGATGCGCCGCGCAACGTTCACGATCATGGCATCCTCGAACGCTGCGTCGTGCCTGCCGGTGACGACCTGCTCGAACATGTCGTGGAAGCCGAGGCGCTCGCGCGGACCATCGCCGACGCGCTCGGCCATGTCGGAGTGCTCGCGCTCGAATTCTTCGCGGCCGAGGCCGGCGCGGTGTTCAACGAGATGGCGCCGCGGGTCCACAATAGCGGCCATTGGACGATCGAAGGCGCCCTCACTTCCCAATTCGAGAACCATATCCGTGCGATCTGCGGCCTGCCGCTCGGGCCGACCGCGCTGACGGCGCCGAGGATCGAGATGGAGAATCTGATCGGCGACGACGCGCTGCGATGGCGCGAGCTCCTCGCCGAGCCTGGGGCGCACCTCCACCTCTACGGCAAGGGCGAGCCGCGCCCCGGCCGCAAGATGGGGCATGTGACGCGGCTGAAGCGCTAGCGCGGCTGGACGACTTCGATCGGCAGGCCGATGCGCTCCAGCTGGGGGCGGACCGCCGAGGCGTCGCCGACCACGACGAAGACCAGCCGCGCCGGATCGATTGCGCGCCGGGCCGCCGCGTCCAGCTCGGCGGTCGTCATCGATCGGTAGCGGGCCGGAAGGCGCTCGACATGATCGTCGGGCCGGCGGAGGATCGAAATCGTGCGCAGGGCCCCGAGCAGCTGCTGCGACGTCTCGAAGCTGCCGGCGAGCTCGCGGCTGTTGCCCTGGACGACGCGCTGCAGCTCGGCCGGGGTGACCCCGCGGTCAGTGACGAAGGCGCGCACTTGGTCGATGATCGCCTGTATCGAGGGGCCGGTCTGGTCGGTCTGTACCGGCGCCTGCAGGAACAGGGGCATGCGCTCCTGCACCGGCTGGACGAAGCCGAACACGCCGTAGGACCAGCCGCGCGTCTCGCGCAGGTCCTGGTTCAGCCGGGCGAGGAAATCCGCCGAGAGGACCTCGTTCGCAGTCTCCAGCGCAAGCGTGTCGTCGACGCCGCGCACCGGCAGCAGCTGTCCTGCGAAGATCAGAGACTGAGGCGACTGCGGGCGGTCGATCAGCACGATCCGGCTGCCGCCGGCGGGCACCGCCGCGGTGAAGCGCTTGACCCCTCTCGGGGTCGGCGGCGCCTGCCACCGGCCGAAGCGCGCCTCGAGCAAAGGCAGCAGCCGGGCGAGCGGAAGATCGCTGGAAGCGAATATCTCGGCATTGTCGGGTCGGAACCACGTGCGGTGGGTTGCAACCAGATCGTCGCGCGTTAACCCGCGGACCGTGTCCTCGCTGCCGGTGCCCGAGAAGGGCCGGCCGTAAGGATGCGCTTCGCCGTAGAGGATCGCCGGCAGCACCCGGCGCGCGAGCGCCGTCGGCGAGGTGCGCTCGGCGGCGATCCCCGCAAGCTGCTGCGCCCGGAGGCGCTCGACTTCCCCCGGGGCGAAAGCGGGATTCATCACCACGTCGGCGAGCAGGTCGAGCGACGGGCCGAGATTCGGCGTCAGAGCCGACAGCGTGACGATGGTCCGGTCGACGGCGACGCCGGTGCCGACGAAGGCGCCGAGCCGCTCCTGCTCTTCGGCGATCTGGATCGAGTTGCGGCTCGTCGTGCCCTCGGTCAGCAGAGATGCGGTGAGCAGCTGCAGGCCGAGCCGGTCCGCCGGATCGGCAGCGATGCCGGCGTCGAAATCGACCCCAACCAATGTCGTGGGCACCGTCTCGCGCCGGACGTAGGTGACCCGCATCCCGTTCGAGAGCCTCGCCCGCTCGATCGCCGGAAAGTCGATGTCGCGCACTTCCCCGACCGGCGGGACGGGCCCGCGCGGGGTCGCCGCAATCTCTGCGGCCGGCGCAGCCGCGGTGCGAGCCGGCCCCGCGGCTTCCTGATAGGCTGCGCGTTCGCCCGGATCGACGCGCAGCGCGTAGACGGGGCGGCTCAACCAGCGCTGCGCCGCCGCGCGAACCTCGGCCGGAGTGGTCGACGCCAGCGCCGCGAGGCGGCGCTGGTAGAAAGCCGGATCGCCCGCGAGAAGCGTCCCTTGGGCGAGCGCGACCGCCTTGCCGCCGAAGCCCCCCACCTGCTCCATGCCGAAAACCGTCGAGGAAACGGCGCGCATCACGGCCCGCCGGACTTCGTCCTCGGTCGGCCCCTCGGCGATGAACTCGGCGATCAGCGCGTCCAACCGCCGCTCGACCGCCGCGGCGTCGGCCCCGGGCCGGACATCGACGATTATGCTGAAGACCCCCACGCGCTGGAACGGAGTCATCGAAGCGGTGACGCCGACGGCGCTTCGGTCGCCGCGCACCAGCGCGTTGTCGAGTCGCGAGCTGGCGAGGCCGCCGAACACCGAAGCCGCAACCTCCAGCGCGACCGACTGCTCGTCGAGCATGCCGGGGACCGCCCAGTTGCGGTAGAGCCGCGTGTTGGCGACCCGATCGGTCATCGTCTCGGAGAGGGGTGCCGCGAGCGTCGGGACGCCGGCTTCCGCCGGCCGGTTTTCCGGCCCGCGCGGGATGTGGCCGAAATAGCGCTCGACCAGCCTGCGCGCCGTGCGCGCGTCTATGTCTCCGGCGAGGACGAGCACGGCGTTGTTCGGGCCGTAGCGCTCCCGGAACCAGCGCCGCACGTCCTCCAGGCTGGCGGCGTCGAGGTCCGCCATCGAGCCGATCGTGGAATGGCGATAGGGGTGGCCTTCGGGGAAGAGGGCTTCCAGCATGCGGTAGTAGACCAAGCCGAAGGGCTGGTTGTCGTTCTGCCTTTTCTCGTTCTGGACGACGCCGCGCTGGGCATCGAGCCGCTCCTGGGTGAGCGCGCCGAGCAGATGCCCCATCCGGTCGCTCTCCATGTAGAGCGCCTGCTCGAGCGCCGGGGTGGGAACCGTCTGGAAATAGTTCGTGCGGTCGAACCAGGTCGTGCCGTTCCAGTCGGTCGCGCCCATCGCGCGCAGCGGCTCGATCAGCCCGGCGCGGAAATTCTCCGTCCCGTTGAACAGCCCGATATGTTCGAACAGATGGGCGAAGCCGGTGCGTCCCGCCGGCTCGTCCTTCGAGCCGACATTGTACCAGGCCTGGATCGCGACCACCGGCGCCTTGCGGTCGGTGTGGACGACGACGCGCAGCCCGTTGGCGAGGGTGAAGGTCTCGTAGGGAATCTGGGTCCGTTGGAGCAAGGCGCGGATCGCGGGCTGGCCGGTCGGAGCCGACGGCTGGGCGGCGGCGGGGGAAACAAGCGCCGCCGCGGCAGCAATGACGATCCCAGCGAGCTTACGCATTCCGGCTCCCCCAAAAAAAGACGCCCTTTCAGCGAGCTCGCCACCCTAGCGGCCGAGGCGGCGATGGCAACTCGGCCCGATGTCGGCGAGCGGCACGGCTTTCGAGAATTAGCAGGGCCCTTGTGTTGCACATTGGCAACACTACATGGGCGTGCGAAAGGACTAGGGGCAGACGATGAACCTCGAGAAATTCACCGATCGGGCGCGTGGCTTCCTGCAGGCGGCGCAGACGGTCGCGATCCGGCTGAACCACCAACGGATCGCGCCGTCGCACCTGTTGAAGGCGCTGCTGGAGGACGAGCAGGGCATGGCTTCCGGCCTGATCGCCCGCGCCGGCGGCTCGGCCGAGGCGGCGCGGCGGGAGACTGACGAGGCGCTGGCGAAGATTCCCGCGGTGTCTGGTAGCGGCGCCAGCCAAGCGCCCGGCCTCGACGCCGAGACGATGCGCGTGCTGGACCAGGCCGAGCAGGTCGCGCAGAAGGCGGGCGACAGCTACGTCACGGTCGAGCGGCTGCTGCTCGCCTTGGTTCTCGCCGCGAACACGGACGCCGCCAAGGCGCTGGCGGACGCGGGCGTCAAGGCGGAAGCGCTCAACGCGGCGATCAACGAGCTGCGCGGCGGCCGCACCGCCGACACGCAGACGGCCGAGGACCGCTACGATGCGCTGAAGAAGTTCGCCCGCGACCTCACCCAGGCCGCGCGCGACGGCAAGCTCGATCCGGTGATCGGCCGCGACGAGGAGATTCGCCGCACCGTCCAGATCCTCGCGCGCCGGACCAAGAACAATCCCGTCCTGATCGGCGACCCGGGCGTCGGCAAGACCGCGATCGCCGAGGGCCTCGCTTTGCGTATCGCCAATGGCGACGTCCCGGACAGCCTCAAGGACCGCAAGCTGATGGGGCTCGACATGGGCAGCCTCATCGCCGGCGCCAAATATCGCGGCGAATTCGAGGAGCGCCTCAAGGGGGTGCTCGACGAGGTCAAGCAGGCCGAGGGCGACATCATCCTGTTCATCGACGAAATGCACACCCTCGTCGGGGCCGGCAAATCCGAGGGCGCGATGGACGCGTCGAACCTGCTGAAGCCGGCGCTGGCGCGCGGCGAGCTGCACTGCATCGGCGCCACGACGCTCGACGAATATCGCAAGCATGTCGAGAAGGACCCGGCGCTGCAGCGGCGTTTCCAGCCGGTCTTCGTCGGCGAGCCGACCGTAGAGGACACCATTTCGATCCTGCGCGGGCTCAAGGAGAAATACGAGCTCCACCATGGCGTCCGCATCACCGACGGCGCGATCGTGGCGGCGGCCACTCTGTCGCACCGGTACATTTCGGACCGCTTCCTCCCGGACAAGGCGATCGACCTGATGGACGAGGCGGCATCGCGCCTTCGCATGGAGGTCGAGTCGAAGCCGGAGGAGATCGAGACCCTCGACCGGCGGATCATCCAGCTCAAGATCGAGCGCGAGGCGCTGAAGAAGGAGACCGACCGCGCTTCCAAGGACCGGCTGACCACCCTAGAGCAGGAGCTGGCCAATCTCGAGCAGCAGTCTTCCGAGCTCACCCAGCGCTGGCAGGCGGAGAAGGAGAAGATCGCCGCCGAGTCCAAGGTCAAGGAGCAGCTCGACGCCGCGCGCCTCGAGCTCGAGCAGGCGCAGCGCGCGGGCGATCTCGCCAAGGCCGGCGAGCTCCAGTACGGGCGCATCCCCACCCTCGAGAAGCAGCTCGCCGAGGCCGAGGCGGCGTCGGAGAGCGCGATGCTGCGCGAAGAGGTGACCGGCGAGGACATAGCCGGCGTCGTCGCGCGCTGGACGGGCATCCCGATGGAGCGGATGCTCGAGGGGGAACGCGAAAAGCTGCTCCATATGGAAGAGCATCTCGCCAAGCGTGTCATCGGACAGGACCAGGCGGTCAAGGCGGTCTCGACTGCCGTGCGGCGCTCCCGCGCCGGCCTTCAGGACCCGAACCGGCCCTTGGGTTCATTCCTGTTCCTCGGTCCCACCGGCGTCGGCAAGACCGAGCTCACCAAGGCGCTCGCCGAGTTCCTGTTCGACGATCCGGGCGCGATGGTCCGGATCGACATGACCGAGTTCATGGAGAAGCACAGCGTCGCCCGCCTGATCGGCGCGCCTCCGGGCTATGTCGGCTATGAGGAGGGCGGCGTGCTGACCGAGGCGGTGCGCCGGCGGCCTTACCAGGTGGTGCTGTTCGACGAGGTCGAGAAGGCCCACAACGACGTCTTCAACATCCTCCTCCAGGTGCTCGACGACGGGCGGCTGACCGACAGCCAGGGCCATGTCGTCGACTTCACCAACACGATCATCGTGCTCACCTCGAACCTCGGCAGCCACCATCTGACCGGTCTGGTCGACGGCCAGCGGGTCGAGGATGTCGAGCCCCAGGTGATGGACGTCGTCCGCGGTCATTTCCGTCCGGAATTCCTCAACCGGCTCGATGAGATCATCCTGTTCCACCGGCTCTGCGCCGAGCATATGGGGCCCATCGTCGACATCCAGGTGGCGCGGGTCCAGAAGCTGCTCGCCGACCGCAAGATCGGGATCGCGCTCAGCGACGCCGCGCGCGGCTGGATCGGCCGCGTCGGCTACGACCCGGTCTACGGCGCGCGGCCCCTCAAGCGGGCGGTGCAGAAATATCTCCAGGATCCGCTCGCGGACCTGATCCTGCGCGGCGAAGTCGGCGAAGGCGACACGGTGCGTGTCGAGGAGGGCGAAGGGGGCCTGAGGCTGGAAACCGACAAGGCGCGCGCACAGGCCGCCTAGCCGTCGCCGGAACGCGAAAAGGCCGCTGCCGCTTCCCCCGCGGGGGAGACGGCAGCGGCCTTTTTCGGCCCGTAAGGACTATCCTAGCGGTTGCCGGCCGCGGACCCGCCCGACTGCTCCTGGCTGCCCGACCTGCGCGTTTCCGAATGTGCCCGGGCATCGACAGCATCCCATTCGTTGCGCGGGCGGCAGACGCGGCGGCGCATCACCGAACCGGTGCCGACGACGCGGCGGCAGATCGGGCGCTCGGACGCGGCCTGGCCGGCCTCGCGGCTCGTTTCCGCCGTCGAAGCCGCGGCGGTCCCGGTCTCGGCCGAAGCGGTGGCAGGAGCAGCGGTGACGGCGGCGCAGGCGATCAGAAACAGATAAGGACGCATCGGCAAATCCCCTCAGGCAGGTTCAAAAATGGTTGAGCCTGAACCTGCCGGAAGACGCCGTCGCAACGGGTACCGCAGAATCAGTGCTGCACTTTCAATAACATAGCTTGCGGCAAAATGCAAAAGGGGCGGCACCGAAGCACCGCCCCCTCTGCATTCCAACCGGCAGGCCGATTAGAAGTCGACCCTCGCGCCGACGCGGAAGTAGCGACCCATCACGTTCGGGCCGGCCCACGCCGGGTTGAACTGGAAGATGTGATACGCGGCGCTCGGCTCGAACGGCGCATCGATATCCAGCACGTTGAGGATGTTGGCGTAGATCGTGAACCGATCGTCGATCCGGTGGCTGGCCGTCAGGTCGACGTTCCAGGTCGGATCGGCCCGGCAGAGAACCGGCGTGCCGTCGGCGTAGGTGACCACCGAAGCGCCGATCGAAGCGTTGAACTCGCAGTCGCCTTCGACGCCGCCGAAGTCGATGGAGGCCAGATCGTAGCCGCTGGTGTAGTATGCCGTCGCCGTCACCGAGGTGTCGCCGAACTGCAGCGTGTTCTGCCAGCTGGCGCGCCACCGCGGAGCACCCGAGCAGGAGGTGATGTTGCACGGGCTGAGCGTGCCCTCATACTCGAGGACCGTGCCGGCCTCGTCGGTGAGGTGGTACTTCATCAGGTACGACGCTTCGAACGAGCTGGTCAGCGTGACGCTGTTGGACAGCGGCACTCGGATGTTCGCCCCGAAGTCGAGACCGCTGACGATCTGCGACGTCGCGTTCTTGAACGACGACTGGATGAAGCCGAGCAGCGGCAGGGCGTTCGGGAAAGCCGGATCAGGCTGGCCCGGGACGACCGTGATGCCCGGAAGGTTCACCACACCGTTATTGGAATAGTATTGCGCCTCCGCCTCCGACGTGTCGGTGACGCCGACGATCAGGTCGCGGACCTTGATGCGCCAGAAGTCGACGGTGAAGCTCACGTTCCGCATCGGCTCGAAGATCGCGCCGAGGGTGAACGAGGTCGACCGCTCGGGCTCCAGAGCCGGGTTGCCGGTCTGGGTCAGGCCGAGCGAATACTGGCCGGTCGCGTAGGCGTTGTTGCCGTGCGCGGCGCAGAACGTCGCGAACGTGGTGCAGTCGACGATACGGGTGACATAACCCGTCGTCGGCAGACCGAACGCCTCGTTGAAGCTCGGAATGCGGAAACCGCGCGACCAGGTGCCGCGGATCGCCAGCTCGGGGATCGGAGTGAACTTCACGCCGACCTTCGGCGAGAAGGAGCTCTGACCCGTCGAGTAGTCGTCGTAACGGCCGGACAGGTTGATCTCGAGCTGGTCGAGGATCGGAGCGTTCAACTCGAAGAACGCGGCCCGGACGCTGCGGCTGCCGGAGGTGCCCACGGCGTTGATGCCGTAGTAACGCTCATACTGGTTGCCGCTGATCGGATCGGCAGCGGGGTTGCCGCTGGGCGCTTCGATCGACTCCTCGCGATAGGCCGCGCCGACCGCGAGCTGGAGCGGACCGCCCGGAAGCTCGAAGAGCTCCCTGGCGATGGTCGCCGACGCCTGCCACAGCTGGGACGTCGACACGCGGCTGTTGACCGGTGCGATGTAGTCCCAGACCGACTGCGGGTTGGCCTCGAGGTCCACCAGGTTGAGCTCGCCGCGGGCGACGAGGTTCATGATCCGCTGCGGGATGAAGTAATTGCCCTCCGTCCGGCGAAGCTGGACTTCCGAGGCCGTGAAATCGACCGTGTAGTTCCAGTCGTCGAAGATCGTGCCGGCGAGGCCGACAGCCGCGCGCAGGGCGCGGGCGTTGGTCTCGATGTTCCGGCCGCGGGTCGAGCGGACGAACGCCTGAGCGGTCTGGCCCGCCGCCGCGAACGGATTCTGCGGGTTGAGCGTGCCGTTGGCCGCCGTACAACCGGTGCCGACGCCGTTACGCGTGCCGACGCCGGTCGGGCAGACATAGACCGGCAGGATCACGTTGTAGGCGCCCAGGCCGGCCGGGATCGGCGGCGTGGGAGTCCCGTTCAGGCCGAGCGGCGTGAACGACGCGAATGTGTCGGTCCGGTAGTAGTTGCCCATCGCGTAGAGCTGATGGTCGGTGCCGAGGTCGACGGTCGCGCGGGCGGTGATGCCCATGCGCTCGATCTCCGGCTGCAGCATGATGTAGGCCGACTGGAAGTCGACTTCGCAGACCTGGAAAGGCGAAGTCGCCGAAACGCCCGCGGGGACCTGCGTCACCGGCCAGTTGCGGCAGCCCGACGCCGGATCGAGATACTGGAAGCGGCCCGCGCCCGTGAACGCGCCGGGCGTGGTGACCGGGCGAACCAGGGCGACGCCCGGGATGCTGATCAGGCCGTTGAAGTTGTTGTCCTCGGTGGAAAGGCCGTTCCAGTTGAGGTTGTGCATGCAACTGCCGGCCTCGTTGCAGATGCCGCTGAGGTCGGAGCTGTTGAACGGATAACCGCGATCGCGGGCGAACAGCGGATCCTGCCGCTGATACTCGCCGCTGACGTAGAAGTTGAAGCCCTGCTCGTCGAGATCGCCGTAACCGTAGGTGAGGTCGACGCGCTGCTCGCCGGCATCGCCGCGCTGCGAGATGCCCGCCGACGCGTTGAGGTGCAGGCCCTGGATCTCGCGGCGGGTGATGACGTTGATCACGCCCGCGATCGCGTCCGCGCCGTAGGTCGAGGACGCGCCGTCGCGCAGGATCTCGACCCGCTCGATGATCGCGTTCGGGATCGTGTTCAGGTCGACGAAGTTACGCTGACCGTCGTCGGCGAGCGGATACGGCGCCATGCGGAGGCCGTCGAAGATCGACAGCGTCGACTGCACGGTAAGGCCGCGCAGCGACGGCGCGTTGGCGCCCGACGCGAAGTTGAAGCCGGTGTTCCAGCCCTGCTGGATGGTGCCGGCATTGTTCGCCGAGATGCGCTGCACCGCCTCGGAGACGGTGTTGATGCCGCGCTGCTGCAGCGATTCCGCCGAGAGGACGGTCACCGGCGACGGAGTCTCGTCGGTGGTGCGCTGCCGGAACAGCGTACCGGTCACTGTGATGGTGTCGTCCTCGCTCTCCGCGGAGGACTGCTGGACGGGAGCCGGAGGCTGGCCCGCGTTGGGATCGTTGTCCTCGGGCTGCGCGTAAGCGGGCGTCGAGAGAACGGCAGCGCCGATCAGGAGGGTCGACGCCAACAGGCGCTGACGGAGAGTTGATTGCATCTTTAGTCCCCTAGCAAACGGCGGTTTCGGCCGCCGGATCTCTTTTAATCTCTTTCCCGCTTGAGAGCGGCCTTCCCCTGAAGGCCATGCGCGCAAACGGTAAAAACGGCTTCGAAGCCGCTTTCATCGCCCCGTGTAGGACAGCCTTTGAGAACAAGGCAATGGCGCGGCGACACTCGCGGCGAGTTGATCGGAGGCTGTAGCAAAAAGGTCACAATGTGCGCCGCGCCGGCGCGGGCCGCCATTCACCGCCGCGGCGCGCCCATCGGGCCGGCGGCCAGCTGCGGATCGAGCCGCGCGCCGCTCCAGGTCAGGCTCCAGTGGAGATGCGGGCCGGTCGCCCGGCCGGTGGCTCCGACCGTGCCGATCCGCTGTCCGCGGCGGACTGGCTGGCCGATCGAGACCTCGACGGTGGCGAGATGGAGGAAGGCGCTGTTGAGGCCCATGCCGTGATCGACGATCACCAGATTGCCTTCGAGGCTGAAGGCCGGCGGCCCGGCGAGCACGACGACGCCATCGGCCGGCGCCACCACCGGCGCTCCGGCCCCGGCGGCGACGTCGACTCCGCCGTGATAGGCCGCAGGGACGCCGCGGTAGATGCGCTGCGCCCCGAACAGGCCGCTGATCCGGCCGCGCGCCGGCCAGACAAGGCTCTGCTGCCAGCCCGCAGCCCCCGTGCGCCGCGCCCGTGCAGCGCGGATCCGCGCCAGCTCCGCCTCGCGGCGGCGGCGATACGCTTCGTCCGGTACACCCGACGGGCGCCGGGCGACGTCGATCCGTTCAATCGGCCAGCGGCGCGGT
Organism: Allosphingosinicella sp.; assembly: GCA_035628635.1. Classification (GTDB taxonomy): domain Bacteria; phylum Pseudomonadota; class Alphaproteobacteria; order Sphingomonadales; family Sphingomonadaceae; genus Allosphingosinicella. The sequence goes on along the minus strand of DASPJJ010000022.1, from coordinate 71,310 downwards.
GCCACGGCGATCGCCTGCTCGACAGTACGGCCGTCCGTGAGCCGCGCGGTCAACAGGGCGGTGGCGGGCTGGTCGCGGTCGAAGCCGATCAGGAAGCGGCCGTCCGGCGCGAGCGACACCGGCTCCGCGCCGATCCTGAGCGCAACCGTTCCCGACGGAGCGCGGCCGCGGACGAGGCCGCCCTGCACCGCCGGCCCCTCGATCTCGATAGAACCCTGGGCGGCTGCGGGGAGAGCGGGAATGAACGAGAGGGAGAGAGCGGCGGCCAGCGCCGCTGCCGCCAGTCTCACGCCTTTCCCTCCGCCTTCATCGCCGCTTCCGGCGAGGCATAGGCCTCCTGACGCTCGACGCTCCAATAGCGCAGCTGGTCGAGCGGGATGGGCTGGCCGGTGACGGCGCAGGTGACATGATCGCCGTTGACCAGGACTCGGAACGAGCCGGGAAGATAATGGACCTTGGCGGGGCGGCCCCTGCTCGACATCAACATCTTCGATTCCTCAAAACAGCTTGGGCTGGTCGACGCCCACCTTGGTCAGTCCGGGACGGCGCGGCCGCGGCGGCGCGTCGCCGACGCTCGCCTCGACCGCATCGTCGCTGAACACGAGCTTGAGCAGGCGCGCATCGCGGGCTGCGGCCGCCGAGGTCAGGGTGCGGCCGGCGCGATCCTCGACGCGGGCATAGCCCCGCTCGAGCGGCTTGTTCGGGTGGGCGAGCTCGGCGACCCGCCACAGGGCCTGCAGCCGCTCGGAGGCGCGGCGACGTGCGCCGTCGAGCAGGCCCGGCCGGAGCGCCCCGGCGGCGTGGCCCAGTTCGCCGCGCGCCCGGTCGAGCCGGCCGGCGAGCGCGCGCGGCAGCCTGTCGGCGCGCTCGTCGAGCTTCTGCCGCTGCGGCGCGAGCAGCGAATCGCGCTCCGGCCAGCGGCGCACGGCGATCTCATACTGCTCGCCCGACCGCTCCAACGCACGCCGCGCGCAGCGCTCCGCACGATGGCCGAGCTCGCGAAGCTGGCCGAGCAGGTCGCGCCGCACCGGCACCGCAATCTCGGCCGCGGCGGTCGGCGTCGGTGCGCGGACGTCGGCGGCGAAGTCGCAAAGCGACGTGTCCGTCTCGTGCCCGACCGCGGAGATGATCGGGATGGTCGAGCCGGCGACGGCGCGCACGACCTCCTCCTCGTTGAACGCCCACAAATCCTCGATCGAGCCGCCGCCCCGGGCGACGATGAGCAGGTCGGGCCGGGGAAAAGCCCCGCCGGCCGCGAAACCGCGCACCGCCGCCGCGATCTGCGCCGCGGCGCCCTCGCCCTGGACCGGCACGGGCCAGACGAGGACGTGACACGGGCAGCGGTCGGCGAGCCGGTGGAGGATGTCGCGGATCACCGCGCCGGTCGGCGAGGTGACGACGCCGATCACGCGCGGCGCGAAAGGCAGCGGCTTCTTGCGCTCGGCGTCGAACAACCCCTCCGCCGCCAGCGCGCGCCGCCTTTTGTCGAGCAAGGCCATCAGGGCGCCCTGGCCGGCCAGCTCGAGCCGTTCGATCACCACCTGATATTTGGAGCGTCCCGGATAGGTCGTCAGCCGCCCGGTGGCGATCACCTCGACTCCGTCCTCCGGCCGGAAGCGCAACGCCGCCGCGTTCGCCCGCCAGATGACCCCGTCGATGCAGGCGTTCTCGTCCTTGAGGGTGAGGTAGCAATGGCCGGAGCCGTGGCGCTTGAAGCCGGAAATCTCGCCGCGGACGCGGACATGGCCGAACGCGTCCTCGACCGCGCGCTTGAGCGCGCCCGAGAGCTCGCTCACCGACATGGCCGGCGCGTTGTCGCCCGGCGTCTCGGTTGCTAACAGCGCGCCGTCGGCGGCCTTCGGGAATTCGATCATGAATGTACTGCTCATCGGCTCCGGCGCGCGCGAACATGCGCTCGCCTGGAAGCTGGCGCAATCGCCGATGCTCGGCAAGCTGTTCGCGGCGCCCGGAAATCCGGGGATTGCCGAGCATGCCGAGCTGGTCGCGATCGATCCCGCCGATCATCGCGCCTGCGCCGATTTCTGCATCCGTCATTCGATCGGACTCGTCGTCATCGGACCGGAGGCTCCGCTGGTCGACGGCCTCGCCGACAATCTGCGCACCATGGGCTTCCGCGTCTTCGGTCCCGACAAGGCCGCGGCGCAGCTGGAGGGCTCCAAGGGCTTCACCAAGGACCTCTGCGCGCGCGCGAGCATTCCGACCGCACGCTACGCCCGCGCCTCCGACCGGCTCGCCGCCGAGGCCGCGCTCGGCGATTTCGGGTTTCCGGTGGTGATCAAGGCGGACGGGCTGGCCGCCGGCAAGGGCGTCGCGATCGCCGCCGATCCCGGGGAGGCGGCCGCGGCGCTGGACGCAGTGTTTTCCGGTCGCGGCGGCGCGGTCGTGATCGAGGAGTTCCTCGAGGGAGAGGAAGCCAGCTTCTTCGTGCTCACCGACGGCGAGACCGTCCGGCCGTTCGGCTCCGCCCAGGACCACAAGCGCGCCGGCGAGGGCGACACCGGCCCCAATACCGGCGGGATGGGCGCGTACAGCCCGGCCTCGATCTTCACGCCCGAGATCGAGCGGCGGACGATGCACGAGATCGTGCTCCCGACGATTCGGGCGATCGCGGCACAGGGGGCGCCTTATAACGGCATCCTCTATGCCGGGCTGATGCTGACCGCCGAGGGCCCCAAGCTGATCGAATATAATGTCCGCTTCGGCGATCCCGAATGTCAGGCGCTGATGCTGCGGCTGGAGAGCGACCTGCTCGGCTTGATGGTCGCTACCGCCGAGGGCCGGTTGGCGGATGCGGAGGCGCCGCGCTTCAGCGGCGAGGCGGCGCTCGCCGTCGTGCTGGCGGCCAAGGGTTATCCCGGAACGGCTGAGGTCGGCGGGGAAATCCGCGGGCTCGACGAAATGGCCGGGGCAAAGGTGTTCCAGGCGGCGACCGCGCTGAAGGACGGTGCGCTGGTGGCGAATGGCGGCCGGGTGCTGTCGGTCGGCGCGACCGGGTCGACGGTGGCGGACGCGCAGCGCGCGGCCTATCGGGCGGTCGACGCGATCGACTTTCCGGCCGGCTTCTGCCGCCGCGACATCGGCTGGCGGGAAATCGCGCGGGGCTGACCTGGGCGCGCTTGGTCGCTAAAAGGATGGCGAGACGAGGAGGAACGATGCCGCGCTGGGCCAAATTGCTGATCGGGCTGGCCGCCGCCCTCGTGGCGGGCTGGCTCTATTACGGTCCCTACGGCGGAGGCGCCCGCTTCATCGACGCGCTCCAGCAGCGCGCCGAGCTCCGCCTCAGCCTACCCGAGGTGCGCGGCGTCGGAGTAACCGCGCGGATGCAGCGCGAACCGCTCGCGCGCCTCGTCACCCTTTCGGGGCCCGCCGACCCCTATCAGAGGGAGGGGATGGGCTCCTATCCCGGCATCAACGATCGCATGCGCACGATCCCGGGGATGGGCGGCATCGCCTGGCAAGGGGAAGAGGGAGACTGGGTCCTGCCGCTGCTCGCGGAGATCCTCCTGCTCGCCGCCGCCGCCTGGCTGACCGGCCTCGGCATCGGCTGGCTGCTGTTCGGCCGCAGGAGGCGGCAGAGCTTCCTGGGCGACGAGGAGTTCGAGACGTGATTGCGCTCATCCAGGCAAACATCTTCCCGCTCGCGGCAGCGCTGCTGATCGGTATCGTCACCGCCCGCTGGGCCTTCCACCGGCCGCGTCCAGGACCCGAATAGACATGACTGACGGCTCGAATCCGACCCTCCTGATCGTCATCGTAATCGCCGCGCTCGCCGCGGCGATCGTCGCCTGGCTCGCGTGGCGGGGCGCCCGCCGCCGCCGCGCCCGCGGCCCCATCCTCAGCGAGCGCTCGGGGGACGAGCGGCCCTATGTCCGGCCGCCCCCCACTCCGCCGCCGGCCCATGCGGGCGTGACCGACGAGGTCGCCGCCGCGACCACCGACGTGCTTCGCGACGTGCTGAGCGTGGACGCGGATGCGCCCGCCGGCGCCGACAATCTCCAGCTGCTCAAGGGGGTCGGCCCCAAGCTCGCCGCCCGCCTGCGCGAGCTCGGGATCACCAGCTACGCCCAGCTCGCCCATCTCGGCGAGACCGAGGTCGCCCGCCTCGACGAGCGGTTGGGCCCGTTCAGCGGCCGCGTCGCCCGCGACCGGCTCGTCGAGCAGGCGCAGTTCCTCGCGCGCGGCGACACGGACGGCTTCGAGGCGCGCTTCGGCAAGCTGGGCGGGGAGAGCTGAGGCCGTATTCCGTCATCTCGGCGCAGGCCGGGATCTCAGCGAGAGTTTGCGCAAGCTTATGCGCAGCGCTGCATGTGCGGCGGCGACCTCTCGTCCTGAGAACCCGGCCTTCGCCGGGTTGTCGCGACCTGCTCAACGTCGCCTTTTGTCTTCCTGGGTGGCGATCAGCTTGTCGATCTTGCGGCCGTCCATGTCGACCACCTCGAACGACCAGTCGGTGTAGGAGAAGCGCTCGCCCGTCTCGGGCAGGCGCTTGAGGACCGACAAAGCGAAGCCGGCGACCGTCGCGTAGTCGCGATCTTCGGGGAGAGCGATGCCGAGCTGGTCACTGAGCGCGTCGGCCGAGAGCGAACCCGAAATCAGCCAGCTCCCGTCGTCGCGCTCGACCAGAGGCCGGTCCGAGCTGTCGTCGGCGTTGGAAGCGAAGGCCCCCGCCAGCGCCGCGAGGAGGTCCGCGGGAGTCACCAGCCCGTCGAAATGGCCGTATTCGTCGTGGACGAAGGCCATCGGCACCTCGGCGTCGCGGAGCACGGCGAGCGCGTCCATCGCGTCCATCTGGTCGGGGATGACCGGCGCGTCGCGCATCAGGCTGCGCAGCTCCAGCGGCCGCCCCTCGACGAACGCCTTGACGATGTCGCGCGACTGGACGACGCCGACGAGATTGTCGACCGACCCTTCGGCGACCGGAAGCCGGCTGTGCGGCGTGTCGCGGAGCTTATCGCGAATGGCGGCGACGTCGGCGTCGGCGTCGATCCAGTCGACGTCGGTGCGCGGGGTCATCACCTCGCGCGTCGGCCGGTCGGCGAGGCGGACCACGCCCGAGATGATCGCGCGCTCGCTCTCCTCGATGACTCCGGCATGCTGCGCCTCGGCGACGACGATGTGGAGCTCCTCGGCAGTCACCCGGCTCCCCCCCTCCCGCTGGAGCCGCAGCAGCCGGAAGATTGCGGCGCTGGTCTTGTCGAGCAGCCAGACGAACGGCGCAGTCGCCCGCGCCAGCCACAGCATCGGCGGCGCCATCACGGCGGCGATGCCTTCGGGCGCGCGGAGGGCGAACTGCTTGGGCACCAGCTCGCCGATGACCAGCGAGGCGTAGGTGGTGAGGACGATCACCACAGCGAAGCCGACAGTCTGGGCGGTGCCCGGATCGAGGCCGAGGAGCTCCAGGCGCTGCCCGACCGGCCCGCCGAGACGCGCGCCCGAATAGGCGCCGGCGACGATCCCGACGAGGGTGATCCCGATCTGCACGGTGGACAAAAAGCGGCTCGGATCGCCGGCCAGGTCGAGCGCCGTCTGCGCGCCGCGCCGCCCTCGCTTGGCCATCGCCTTCAGCCGCGGCCTGCGCGAGGACACGATCGCCAGCTCGGACATGGCGAACAGCCCGTTGACGCCGACCAGCAGCACGATCGCGAGGACGTCCAGCCAGGGAAAGGGCGCAATTTGGGGGGCGGAGGGAGCCATGAGCGGGTCGGCTCGTTTAGCGCTTTAGCTTTCGCATCGACAACCCGTTCCCCGGGTAGTGCGCGCTAGGGTCCGTACTGGCCGTCGGGCCGGACGTGGAACAATGGGCCCGCGGCGGCGGTTTGTCCGCCGTTCACCCCCTCACCGGGAAAGGAATGAGTATGTCCAAGCGTATCACCGCGGCCGTCGCTGCCGCGCTCCTGGCCACCACCGCCGCCTGCGTCACCAACCCGGAGACCGGCGAGCGCGAATTCCCGACGCGGACCGTGATCGGCGGCGCAGCCGGCGCGATCGGCGGCTATCTGCTCGGCGACCTGATCGGCGGCCGCCGCGACCGCACCGAGCGGATCCTCGGCGCCGGCATCGGCGCCGTCGCAGGCGCGGGCGTCGGCCAGTATATGGACCGCCAGGAGCAGGAGCTGAGGCGCCGCACCGCCGGCACCGGCGTGGTGGTCGAGCGCCAGGGCGACGAGCTCGTTCTGACCATGCCGTCGGGCATCACCTTCGCCCACGACCAGTACGACATCCAGGCGCAGTTCCAGCCCGTCCTCAACGAGGTGGCGCAAACGCTCACCGCTTACCCGTCGACGATGATCGACGTGCTCGGTCACACCGACAGCACCGGCTCCGACGCCTACAATCAGGGCCTCTCCGAACGTCGCGCCCAGTCGGTCGCTTCCTACCTGACGGCGCGCGGCGTCCAGCCGGTGCGCATCGCCACGCGCGGCTACGGCGAGAGCCAGCTGCTGGCGAATCCCGAGCGGAGCGAGGCGGACCGGCAGGCGAACCGCAGGGTCGAGATCCGGATCGTGCCTGCAACCCAGGGTTAAGCCCGGTCGAGGCACAAGGGAGGGCGCCGGCGCACAGCCACGGCGCCTTCTTTCGTGGCGGACTGGAATGGCGAGCGTTGTACACACCCGCAATGACCAGCGCGGCAAGGCGGCGGTCGCGGTCGCCTTGCTCCATCTCGCTCTGGGCTATGCGCTGATCGTCGGCCTCGGCGTCGATTTCCGGCGGGCGATCGAGGCGCCGCTTCGAATCATCTCGATCGAGGTGCCGCCCCCTCCCGAGCCCACCATCCCCGCCCCCGTCCGCCGGCCCGAGCCCGAAGGCGCGGCCGCGCCGCAGAGCCTGAAGGCGCGGCCGACGCCGGTGGTGGCGCCGCGCGAGGCGCCGTCCCGCTCCTGGGCGGTGCCGATGCCCATGCCCGTAGCCACCGGAACCGCCCGCGAGGCCGGCGCCTCGACCGACCCCGGTACCGGCACTGGCGGCGGCGGCGAGGGGGCGGGGGCAGGCTCCGGACGCGGCGGGTCCGGCACCGGCGGGGGAGGCCTCGCGTCGCGCGCGCGGCGGCTCTCCGGCACGCTCGACGATTCGGACTATCCGGGGCGCGGCCGGCGCGACCGGATCGAATCGGTCTCGGTCCGCTTCACCGTCGGCGCCGACGGCCGCGTCGGCGCCTGCACGGTCGCCCGGTCCAGCGGCAACCCGCGGCTCGACTCGGTCACCTGCAACCTCATCGAGCGCCGCTTCCGCTATCGCCCCGCGACCGACGGCCGCGGCGAGCCGGTGCCCTCGGTCGTCAGCACCAGCTTCGACTGGGTTCCGCCCGCGCTCAATCGGCGCCGCTGATCGTCACAGGCGCCGGTCGCGGAAGAAGGCGCGCAGCAGCTCGCCCGCCTCGCTCTCGCCGATGCCGCCATAGATTTCCGGCGCATGGTGGCAGGTCGGCTGGGCGAAGAGGCGCGGCCCGTGCAGCACCGCGCCCGCCTTCGGGTCGGGCGCGGCGAAATAGAGCCGGCCGATCCGGGCGAGCGCCACTGCTCCGGCACACATCGCGCAGGGCTCGAGCGTCACCCAGAGGTCGCAGCCGTCGAGGCGCGGCACGCCGAGCGCGGCCGCGGCCGCCCGCATCGCGACCATCTCGGCATGGGCGGTCGGATCATTCAGCTCGCGCATCCGGTTGCGGCCGGTCGCGATCATCTCTCCCTCGCGGCTGACCACTGCCGCGACCGGCACCTCGCCGGCGGCCGCCGCGGCGCGCGCCTCGTCGAGCGCCGCGCGCATCGGCTCGGGCAAAGGAAAGCTCATCGATCCCTGCTAGCGGCGCTGTCGGCGCGCGCAAGCCGCGGAGCCTATTGGCCGCCATTGCCGTCGTTAGGCTCCGGCTGGACTATATCGAGGTCGACCGAAATCGCGCGATTCTTCTCCGGCGGGCTGCGCAGCATGCGAAGGCCGATCGTCGTCGCGACCGCGATGAAGACGAGATAAGCCGCCGCGACGGCGAGGCCGGCGCGGCTCAGCTGATAGCCCCTTCTGTCCGCAAGGTCGCGCCCTGCCCTCAGCCCGAGGATGCCGAGGATCGCTGCCGCGAGCAGGGTCACGAGCCCAAGCTGGCCGACGAAGAACGAGGCTATTGCGCAGATGAACGAGAATATCCCGAGCATGAGCGCGCTCGATTCCGCGCCCGCTCCCGCCCCGCCGGGCAGCAGCAATATCTCCGCAGCATGATCGCCTGCAGGCGTGAAATCGACGGTTGCGCCCAGCCGCGGCGCCCCCGGGCTCTTCCAGTCGCCGGCGTCGAACCGGAGGCGCTTGCCTTCCGCGTCGAGAACGATCCCTTCGCCGGTCGCCGGATCGAAGGTCAGGATTGTTCCTTGCATGGGCCGCCTCCCCCGGCGCGAGATAGCCTATCGCTGGCGGTCGATAAATCCCGGGCGCCTACTGGCCGTTTGCGGGCGGGGCGGCGGGCGCCGGCGCCGCATCGTTGCCGTTCCTGACGCGGATCGTCGGCGTCTCGACCTCGCGGGTCTCGGTGCCGACTTCGACGGGATTGAGCCGGACCTGGCCGCGGCCGAAGTCGACGTCGACGATGCCGGTCCCGACCAGCACGATCCCGACGACGACGAGAAGGGCGAGCAGGAGCAGGAACTTGCGCAGCATCGGGGAATCTCCGGCAATGACGATCGACGCGAGAACGAAGGCCTAGCCGCTTGGTTGCAGCCCCGCAACGACTCTCCTGCCGGCTATGCGGTTGACGAAGCACGCCCCGGCCGCTATTTCGCCACCGCTTTCGGGGTTCCGCCCCCGCTTCATCCAGGACGAGACAAAAGATGTCGCGCATTTGCGAGCTGACCGGCAAGGGCCGGCAGGTGGGCCACAACGTTTCCCACGCCAACAACAAGACCAAGCGGACCTTCCTGCCGAACCTGCAGGACGTCACCTTGATGTCGGACGCGCTCGGCCGCTCGGTCAAGCTGCGCGTGTCGATGAACGGACTGCGCTCGGTCGAGCATGTCGGCGGCCTCGACAACTGGCTCTTGAAGTCGAAGAGCGAGAAGCTCAGCCTGCGCGCGCGCCGGCTGAAGCGCGAGATCGCCAAAAAGCAGGCTGAGACGTCCGCCGAGGCCTGAGCCCGGCGTCACTCCACCAGCGCGAACTTCAGCAAGAGCGTCCGCTGCAGCAGCGGATTGAAATTGTCGTCCGATGCGATCCACACGATGGTGCGGCCGGCCTCGCGCGTCACGCTCAAAGCTTCCAGATTGTCGGCCGTCGTCGTCCCGCCGAACTCTGCGAGGACACGCCCTGCCAGCGGCGCTCCCCCGTCCAGATCGCGCGGATCCGCGACCGCCAGCGACGCTTCCCATCCTCCCGCAAGGCTCCAGCGGCGGTGGAGGAGCAGCAGGCGCCCGTCGGGCAGCGCGGCCGCGTCGCTCGGCCGATAGCCAGCCGGCGGCCGGTAGCGGAGTCGCAGCACGCGCGTGTCCGCCAGCGCCGGATCGCCGCGGAAAAGCAGCAGCGGGACCGTGCCGTCCCGCTCCGGGGGGTCGTCGCCGATGACGAGGAAGCGGCCGTCCGTCAGCGCCACCATCGCCTCCGGACCGCGCCTCCGGGAAAGGCCGCGCATCGCTGCTGCCGCCGCGGCGTGCCGTCCGCCGCTGCCGTAGCGCCAGATCTGGTTGCGCCCCTCGTAGAGAGCCCAGAGCCCCCCGCCGGCGACGGCGATCGCCTCGACGTCGCGGTCGCCCTTGCCGAGCCCGCTGCCGGGGCCGTGCGCAAGCCGCTCGATGCGCAGCGGCAACGCTCCCTCGCGCGGAAGCGGGAAACGGAAAACCGAAGCGGTGTCGCTGACGGCGAGCACCGCATCTCCCTCCACGTGGATGGCCGAGACGCCGCCGAAGCGGGTGTCGCCGCTCGACAGGTGCCAGCCCTCGAGAAATTCGAGTCCGCCGAGGCGCCGCGCCTCCCCCAACGTGAAGGGGCGTGCCGTCAGCGCCGTGAGGCTCGGCCGCGGCCCCCTGTCCGAGGGCGCGACGAAGGTGGCGAGCAGGAAACCCGCGCAAAGGGCCGCGGCCGCCCGCAGCACGGCCCCGCTAGAGCCCTGGCGCGTCGAAGAGATCGGCGAGCTGGCCGATCATCGTCCCGCCCAGTTGCTCAGCGTCCATGATCGTTACCGCGCGGGAATAATAGCGAGTCACGTCGTGGCCGATGCCGATCGCGTTCAGCTCGACCGGAGATCGCTCCTCGATCCAGCCGATGACCTGGCGCAAGTGCCGCTCGAGATAGGTGCCCGAATTCACCGACAGGGTCGAATCGTCGACCGGAGCGCCGTCGGAGATCACCATCAGGATCTTGCGCTCCTCGGGCCGCGCGATCAGCCGCCCATGCGCCCAGAGCAGGGCCTCGCCGTCGATATTCTCCTTCAAGAGGCCCTCGCGCATCATCAGACCGAGATTCCTGCGCGCCCGCCGCCAGGGGTCGTCGGCCTTCTTGTAGACGATGTGGCGAAGATCGTTCAGTCGCCCCGGATTGGGCGAGCGGCCCTCGCTCAGCCAGCGCTCCCGGCTCTGTCCGCCCTTCCAGGCGCGGGTGGTGAAGCCGAGGATCTCGACCTTGACTCCGCAGCGCTCCAGCGTCCGCGCCAGGATGTCGGCCGAGATCGCCGCGATCGAGATCGGCCGGCCGCGCATCGATCCCGAATTGTCGATCAGCAGCGTCACCACCGTATCCCTGAACTCGGTGTCGCGCTCGACCTTGTAGGAGAGCGAATGGGCCGGATTGACGACCACCCGGGCGAGCCGTGCGGCATCGAGCAGGCCCTCCTCCTGGTCGAACTCCCAGCTGCGCGACTGCTGCGCCATCAGCCGCCGCTGCAGCCGGTTGGCGAGCTTGGTCACGGCGCTCTGGAGATGCGTCAGCTGCTGGTCGAGATAGGAGCGCAGCCGCCCCAATTCCTCCTCCTCGCAGAGCTCCGCCGCCTCGACGACCTCGTCATATTGGGTGGTGAAGATGCGATAATCGAATTGCGGCGGCAAATCGGACACCGGCCGGTTCGGACGCGCCGGGACGACGCCTTCCTCGCCTTCCTCGCCGGCGCCCTCGTCGGCCTGCTCCATATCCTGGTCGGCCCAGTCGCTGACGTCCTCGTCTTCCCCGCCTTCCCCCTGCTCGGGGCGCATCTCGGCCTCGCCCTCGGCCGCGCTCTGGTCGTCCCCTTCGTCCTCGTTCTCGCCGTCGTCGCGATCCTGGTCGCCTTCGCCTTCGTCGCCCCCCTCCTTGTCGTCGTCGGGGAGAAAGTCGCCCTCGACCAGCTCGAGGTCCTGGAGGACGCGCCCGAGCATCTGGGCGAACGCCGCCTGGTCGTCGAGCACCAGAGCGAGCCCGTCGAGGTCCGCCCCCGCTTTCTCCTCGATCCATTGCGAGACCATCGCCAGCGCCGCCTCCGCCGCCTCGGGCGGCGCCTCGCCAGTCAGCCGCTCGCGGACGATCAGGCCGATGGCGGTGCCGAGCGGGACCTCGTCGCGCGCCCGCGCCCGGGTCAGGGGATCGGTGCGAAGCCGCATCTCGGTGAGCCGGTTGAGGTTGGAGCGCACGCCCTCCATCGCCCGCGCGCCGAGCGCCTCGACCCGCGCCTGCTCGGCGGCGTTGAACACGGCCCTCGCCACCTCGTCGGCCGGCGCGCCGCGGGCGTGGAGCTGCGCGTTATGGTGCCTGAGCTTCAGCGCGGCGGCGTCGGCGAAGCCCCGCGCCTCCGCCACCTCGCGCTCGGGCAGCGTCCGCCCCGGCATCGGCGCCTTGATCGACTTGCCGCTCGCGCTCGGCGCCTCGGCGGTCAGCCCGAGCTCCACCTCCCGGTCCCGAGCGATCGCCCGCGCCGCTCCCGCGAGCACCTGGCGGAACGAATCGAGGGGGTTGTCACGGTCAGACATGGCGCGACAAGAGCCCTCCCCCTTGAGGGGGGAGGGTTAGGGTGGGGGTGGAGTCTCCGGAAACACACCGCACTTCATTGACTCCACCCCACCCCAAACCCCTCCCCCTCAAGGGGAGGGGCTTTCCAGGGCGAGGCAGCTTCACCCCGCCTTCCCCGCCACGCTCTCGGGCAGGTCCTTGCCGAACACGCGCTGATAATATTCCGCCACCACCGCGCGCTCCGCCTCGTCGCACTTGTTGAGGAAGGTCAACCGGAAGGCGAAGCCGACGTCGCCGAAGATCAAAGTGTTCTGCGCCCAGCTGATCACCGTGCGCGGGCTCATCACGGTCGAGATGTCGCCGGCGACGAAGCCCTGACGCGTCAAATCGGCGACCTTGACCATCTTGTCGACTTCCTGGCGGCCGCCCTCATGGTCGTATTCGCCGGACTTGGCGAGGACGATCCGCGCCTCGGTCTCGGCGGGGAGGTAGTTCAAGGTCACGACGATGTTCCAGCGATCCATCTGGCCCTGATTGATCTGCTGGGTGCCGTGATAGAGGCCGGTCGTGTCGCCGAGGCCAACCGTGTTGGTGGTCGCGAACAGGCGGAAATAGGGATTGGGCCGGATCACCCTGTTCTGGTCGAGCAGGGTCAGCTTGCCTTCGGTCTCGAGCACGCGCTGGATGACGAACATGACGTCGGGCCGGCCGGCGTCATATTCGTCGAACACCAAGGCGGTCGGGGTCTGCAGCGCCCAGGGCAGCAGCCCCTCGCGGAACTCGGTGACCTGCTGGCCCTCGCGGAGCACGATCGCGTCTCGGCCGATCAGGTCGATGCGGCTGATATGGGCGTCGAGGTTGATCCGGATCAGCGGCCAGTTGAGCCGCGCGGCAACCTGCTCGACATGGGTCGACTTGCCGGTGCCGTGATAGCCCTGGATCATCACCCGGCGGTTCTTGGCGAAGCCGGCGCAGATTGCGAGCGTCGTGTCCGGATCGAAGACATAGGCCGGGTCGAGGTCCGGAACGCGCTCGTCCGCCTCGGAGAAGGCGGGGACCTCCATGTCGCTGTCGATCCCGAACGCCTCGCGCACCTTCAGCATGCGATCCGGCGCATCCATCACGGTCGCGCCGCGGCTGGCGGGGTTGGCGTTGGGGAGGTCTGACATGGTCTTCTCTTCGGGGGCTCTGGTGTTCGGGGGCTCAGGCAAAGGCCGGGCGGGACTTGAGCTGCGTATAGGCGTCGATCACGGCCTGCAACGCTTTCTCATGGCCGCGGTCGCCGCCATTATGATCGGGGTGGTAACGCCGCAGCAGGTCGGCATAGCGGCGCCGGAGCGTGCGCCGGTCGGCGTCGGTGCTGAGGCCGAGCACGCGCAGCGACTTGCGGTCGCTCTCGCTCAGCTCGCGCCCGTCGCGGCGCGGCCCTTCCGCCGAGGCGCGTCGGAAGCGGGCGCCGATCGCGTCGAGCGGATCGGTGAAGTCGGACCAGCGCGGCGGGGCGCTGCCGCCGACCGAGGCGAAAGCCCGCGTCTCGCGGTCCCAGCCGCCATAGGGATTCTGCGCGGCCGAGATCTCCTCCGCGCTCATCCCGCCGAAATAATTGTAGCCGGCATTGAATTCGCGGACATGGTCGAGGCAGAGCAGCCGCCACTCGCCTGGCCCGTTGAAGCTCGGCCCGCGGCCCGCGGGCGCGCGAAACTCGCCCGCCGCGGTGCAGCCGGGCTCCGCGCAGAGCCCCTGCCCTTCGATCCGTCCGTGGAACCGGCCTTCCTTTCGCCCCGCGCTCGCCAAGTGCAACTGCCCTTCTCGCCCAAACCCTCTATATAGGCGCCATGCCCGATGCTTTCACCGGTCCCGTCGCTGCGGAGATCGACAAACGCCTGCGCGCCGCCCTCGCTCCCGAGCGGCTCGACGTGATCAACGACAGCGCCCGCCACCGCGGCCATGCCGGCGACGACGGCAGCGGCGAGAGCCACTTCACGGTGCGCATCGTCGCTTCGTCCTTCGCGGGGCAGAGCCGCATCGAGCGCCAACGCGCGGTGAACGCCGCGCTGGCCGGCCTGCTGCCCGACCGGATCCATGCGCTGGCGATCGAAGCGCGCGCGCCGGGGGAATAGCCGTCATTGCGAGAAGCGCAGCGACGAAGCAATCCAGCCGGCGTCGGACATCGCACCGATTGCTTCGCTTCGCTCCCAATGACGGCTAGGATCGGCCGATGCCCGACGACCTCATTCTTCAGACGCTCCTCCCGGCCACCCACGACCTCGGCGGCTTCAAGGTCCACCGCACGCTGCCGCACCGCGAGCGGACCACGGTCGGCCCCTTCATCTTCTTCGACCAGATGGGGCCGGCTCAGCTGCCGCCCGGCAAGGGCATCGACGTCCGCCCGCATCCGCACATCAATCTCGCTACCGTCACCTATCTGTTCGCCGGCGCGATCGACCATCGCGACTCGCTCGGCACCTTCCAGACCATCGAGCCCGGCGCGGTGAACCTGATGACCGCCGGGCGCGGCATCACCCATTCGGAGCGCTCGCCGCCGGCGCTGCGTCCCGGCGGACCGGAGCTCAGCGGCATCCAGACCTGGATCGCGCTGCCGGCCGCGAAGGAGGAGGTCGATCCCGCGTTCGAGCATGTGCCGCAGCATCTTCTGCCGCTCGTCGAGGGAGGCGGCGCGGCGGCGCGCGTGGTGATGGGGACGCTCTGGGGACGAAGCTCACCGGTCACCTGCCACAGCGAGACCGTCTACGCCGACGTCCAGCTCGCCCCAGGCGGCGCGATGCCGGTCGACCCGGACGCCGACGAGCGCGCAATCTACCTCGCCGAGGGCGAAGCGAGCCTCGACGGGCTCGCGCTCGATCCCGGCACCCTCTACGTCCTGCGCCCCGGCGCGGCGGCGACTTTGCGTTCGGGGGGCGGCGCCCATGTCATGCTGTGCGGCGGCGCGCCGCTCGACGGGCCGCGCCATGTGTGGTGGAACTTCGTCTCGTCGAGCCGCGAGCGCATCCGCCAGGCGCGCGACGACTGGAAGGCCGGCGCCTTCCCGCTCCCGCCCGACGACGCCGAAGAATGGATCCCGCTCCCCGAGGTCCCCAAGACGGTGAGCTATCCGTGACCACGCTTCGCACCGAGCGGATCGATCTCTCCACCGGCGTGACGCTCAACGTTCGCCATGGCGGCCCCGAGGGCGCCGCTGCGATCCTGTTCCTGCACGGCTTCCCGGAATCGCACCGCACCTGGCGCAACCAGCTCGACGACCTCTCGCGCGACTATTACGTCGTCGCGCCGGACCAGCGCGGCTTCGCCGGCTCTGACCGCCCGGAGGGCGTCGAGCGTTACGAGACGGGCCGGATCGTCCAGGACGCGCTGGCGCTGATGGACGCGCTCGGAATCGAGAATTTCACCCTCGCCGGCCACGATTGGGGCGGCGCCGTCGCCTGGACCGCGGCGCTCCAGCACCCGGTCCGCGTGCGGCGCCTGGTCATCGTCAACGCGCCCCACCCGCTCGTCTTCCAGAAGTCGCTGATCGAGGACGAGGCCCAGCGCGCCGCCTCGCAATATATCAGCTTCTTCCGCAGCCCCGCCGCGGAAGCGGCCATCGCCGCGATGGGCCTCGAGACCTTCCTCGAGAAGGTCCTGCTCACCCACAGCGATCCGACCAAGCTCCCGGCGGAGGAACGGCAGCATTATCTCGACGACTGGCAGCAGCCCGGCGCGCTCACCGCCATGCTCAACTGGTACCGCGCCTCGGCGCTCGAGGTCCCGTCGCCCGGCGAGGACGCCAGTGCGCCGCTCTGGACCCACGCGCCCTTCCCGAAGCTGGCCATGCCGACCCTCGTCGTCTGGGGGCTGAAGGACCCGGCCCTGCTCCCCGTCCAGCTCGAAGGCCTCCCCGATCTGGTCGCGGACCTGCGCGTCGTCACCTCGCAGACCGCCGGCCACTTCATCCCCTGGGAGGAGCCCGGCACGGTCACCGCCGCGATCCGCGACTTCCTCGCCGAAACCGCCGATTAGGCTTCCCACCCCGGCGCCCCCTCCTTATGGCGCCGGCAATGCCTTCCGCTTCCGCCCGTTCCCGCTCGCGCTCCGCCGCCCGCCTGGCCGCCGTCCAGGCGCTCTACCAGCACGAGATGGAGGAGACCCCGCTCGCCCGCTTGCTCCACGAATTCCACCACCACCGGCTCGGCGCGACCATCGAGGGCGACCGATATGCCGACGCGGAGGTCGACTTCTTCGACGACCTGGTGAGCGGCGTCCACGCCCGCGCGGCCGAGCTCGACGCCCTGATCTCCGCCCGCTTGGCCAAAGGCTGGGCCCTCGCCCGCCTCGACCGCCCGATGCGCCAGATCCTGCGCGCCGGAGCCTACGAGCTGGTGGCGCGGGCGGACGTGCCCACGGGCAGCGTCATCTCCGAATATGTCGACGTCGCCAAGGCCTTCTACGACCGCAAGGAAGCCGCCTTCGTCAACGGCCTGCTCGACGCGGTCGCGAAGGACGTGCGGCGCTAGGACCCAAGCATCTCGCGCACGAGAAACGCCGCCTCGCCCCTCGATTCGAATGCCGGCACAAGCGCTCCCCCCGACGGGCCGTGAGGGCCAGTTAAGCATCGACGCGCGCAACGATTTTTGGGCTTGGAGCTGAGGGCCAAACAATGCCACACTCGAGATCCGGGGCGCCACACGAAGCGGTGCGTCGGTCAAAGGGGAGGGATATCAAAACACTATGAGCGGCCATCATATTCCGCCCCTTCCGCTTGAGCCCACCGGCGTTTCACGCCGCAAAGCGCTGCTGATGCTGTCCTGCGCCGCCCTCGTCGGCTGCGGCGGCGGGGGCGGCGGTTCGCCCCCTCCACCGCCTCCGCCTCCCCCTCCGCCGCCTCCACCGCCGCCGCCCCCGCCCCCGCCGCCCGCGCCGATCTCGGGACCGGCATGGTTCGGCTACGGCCGCGATTCGCAGCACAGCGCGGTGAGCGCGATCGCCTCGCAGGACCTCGGCAAGATCACCTGGTCGTCGGCCGTCGACCTGGCGCCGCAATATACGCCGGGCGGCGCTTTGCTCACCCATTACGGCTCGCCCGTCGTGACCACGTCGAACACGGTCGTGATCCCGGTGAAGTCGACGGCGAACGGCGGCTATCGCGTCGAGGGCCGCCACGGCGGCACGGGCGCCCTCGGCTGGTCACTCTCGACCGACTATGCCGCGCCGCCGCACAACTGGAAGCCGCCCTACAACGTGCTGCTCACGCCGCAGGGCCGCGTCTATGCGCCGGGCGCCGGCGGCAAGGTGGTCGTGCGCGAGGATCCGGACGCGATGAACGGCGCGGTCGCCACGCACGTCTTCTACGGCGCGGCGGCCTACAACGCCAATCCCGCCGCGTTCGACGCCGCCGTGTTCATCAACACGCCGCTCACCGCCGATGCCCAGGGCAACGTCTTCTTCGGCTTCCACGTGACCGGGGCCAATCCGGCCGGGCTGGTCAGCGGCATCGCCCGCATCACCCCCAACGGCACCGGGACCTGGGTCGGCGCGGCCACCGCGGCCGGGGATCCTGCGATCGCGAAGCCGGCGATGAACTGCGCGCCGGCGATCTCGAACGACGGCAGCACCGTCTACATCGCGGTCAACATCGCCCTCCAGGGCGGCGTCGTGCAGCGGGGCTATCTGCTCGCGCTCGACAGCACGACCCTCGCGACCAAGGCGAAGGTCGCGCTGACCGACCCGAACTCGAACGCCCCCGCGCGCGTCAGCGACGACGCCACCTCGTCGCCGGTGGTCGCCCCGGACGGCCGCGTCTTCTACGGCGTCCTCGAAACCCAGTTCCCGACGCACAATGCGCGCGGCTGGCTGCTGCAGTTCGATTCCCTGCTCAATCCGGCGGGCGTGCCGGGCAGCTTCGGATGGGACGTGTCGCCGAGCGTGATCCCGGTGGCCATGGTGCCCTCCTATGTCGGTCCCTCGACCTACTTGCTCGCCCAGAAGTACAACAATTACATCGGAGCGGGCACGGGCGACGGGCTCAACCGGATGGCCGTGCTGGATCCGCGGACGAGCCAGGCCGACCCGATCGTGCCGGCCGTGCAGGTGATGCGCGAGGTGATGACGATCCTCGCTCCGACCCAGGACGGCAACACCACGGGGCGCAAGGAATGGTGCATCAACACGATGGCCGCCGATCCGGCCCGCAAGTCGATGCTCGCCAACAACGAGGACGGCATATTGTACCGCTGGGACCTCACCACCAACACGCTGACGCAGGCGCTGCAGCTCAATTCCGGCCTCGGCCAGGCCTATACGCCGACGGTCGTCGGCGCCGACGGGGCGGTCATCGCGATCAGCAACGCGATCCTCTATTCGATCCGCACCAGCTAGCGGCTCCTCACCGGCGGAACGGGTCGCCGAAGCGCGGGTCCCGCGTGAGGACGGGGTCGTTCAGGGTCATCAGGAAGGCGACGAGCGCCGCGCGGTCGGCCGCGCTCAGGTTCAACCGCCTCGGCCCTCGGCCCTCCCGCAGCCGGGCATCGAGCGCGGGGCCGTCCCGGACGCCGCGGTCGTAGAAGTCGATCACCTCCGCCAGGGTCGCGAAGCGGCCGTCGTGCATGTACGGCCCGGTGAGGCCGACGCTGCGCAGCGAAGGCGCCTTGAACAGGCGCCTCTCGCCGGCGTCGAGGCCGTTGCTCCGCGCGTCGGCGGCGAGGGCGAAGGTCGGCGGGACATGACAGGCGGAGCAGCCGGCGCCTCCCTGTCCGACGGCGCTCATGAACAGCTGCCGGCCGCGATTCTCCTGGGGCGTGAAGTTCGGCAGATCGACGCCCAGGGCCCGGTTCGGCGCATCGGCCGAGAAGACCCGCGCATAGCCCGTGTCCCACCGGCTCGCGCTCGAGACCATCGCCCGCACGAACTGGGCGAGCGCCCGCCCCATCCGCTCCTCGCTGATCGTCCGGCTGCCATAGGCCCAGGCGAACAGGTCCAGATAATAAGCGGTGCGGCCCATCTTCCGGATCAGATCGTCCATGCCTCCCGCGGCCCCGCCCCACCCCAGCTCGACCAGGCTGTGGATCGGCAGGCTCGCCTGCGCCTCCAGGCTGGCCGCGCGCCGATCCCAGAACATGGTGCCGGGCCGCCAGTAACGCGCATTGCCGAGCCGCATCGCATGGGCGTCGGTCGTGAAGGCGCCGCTGATCCCGTTGCTGAACCGCATCGAATCGGTGAAGCCGAGCGCCTGGCGATGGCAGGAGGCGCACGACGCCCTGTCGTTGGTGCTCAGCCGCAGATCGTAGAACAGCACCCGCCCGAGCGTCGCCACGCGATCGTCGGCGGCGTTGGCCGCCGGACTGTTGTCGAGCGCCGCCACCGTCTCGTCGAAATAGGGGGGCAGCGCCGGCGCGGAATAATCGGCGACGTTGGCGAAGTCGATCGTGGTGGCCTCGGCGACGCCTGGGGGAGTGGATTGCCGGGCGTCGCAGCCGGCGAGCGCGAGCGCCAAAGCGCTGACGACGAGCCGCCATATTCCCGCCAATCGCATCCTCGCCCCCTTATCGATTGGATCGTAACGCGATTTTCGCGCTTGGGCGACGGGAATGCAGCGGCAAGCGCGTGCGGACTGGTTCCTCCCCATGCTCAGCATGGGGAGGGGGACCATGCGAAGCATGGTGGAGGGGTAACTGGTACTGCCCGCTCCGATCGAGCTCAGCCAGCCCCCCCCCAAGCCGTTCGCGTCGAGCGAAGTCGAGACGCCCCGCCGAGCGAAGCCGAGGCCGCCAGCTTTGGCCGCGCTGCCGGAGCCGCGGCCAGCGACACCGCTCAGGCTGAGCTTGTCGAAGCCCCGCCCGACTTCTAGCCTCACATCACGCAACCACAGGCGGATCGATGACCAACAAGCTCTTCTACGGCGACAACCTGGATGTTCTACGCAACGAGATCGCGAGCGAGAGCGTCGACCTCGTATATCTCGACCCGCCCTTCAACTCGAATGCCAATTATAACATCCTGTTCAAGGACCGAACTGGCGCTGGTGCGGATGCGCAGATCGAGGCCTTCGAGGACACTTGGCATTGGAACGAGAGCGAAGGGGGGTCGCAAGACGCCTTCGACCAAGTCATGCGCAGCGGTAACACCGATGCGGCTGAACTCCTGCGCGCTATGCGCGGCTTCCTCGGCGACAACGACATGATGGCGTACCTTGCTATGATGGCAATCCGCCTGCTGGAGCTGCACCGCGTGCTGACGCCCACCGGCAGCCTTTATCTTCACTGCGACCCGACGGCCTCTCACTACTTGAAGCTCCTTCTAGACGGGGTATTCGGACCGACCAACTTCTTAAACGAGATAATATGGAAGCGGACGAGTGCCCATAGTAGTGCGAAGCGCTTTGGTCCTGTCCACGACACCATCCTCTTCTATTCCAAGTCTTCCCATCACGTTTGGAACCAGAAATTCCAACCATATGACGAGACATATTTGAACGCCTTTTACACGCACGTGGACTCAGACGGGAGAAGATGGAGGCGATCAGACGTGACTGGTGCCGGAACACGAAACGGCGAGACGGGGCAACCGTGGCGGGGAATTAATGTCACCGCTAAGGGTCGACACTGGGCTTGGCCGCCCTCTGAACTTGACAAAATGGATGCCGCTGGACGCATCCACTGGCCGCATAAGACCGACGGCATGCCAATGCTCAAGCGCTATTTGGACGAGCAGCCCGGCACGCCTGCGCAAGACGTGATAACCGATATCCCACCGATGCATAACCTCGCCGACGAACGGCTCGGCTATCCCACCCAGAAGCCACTCGCCTTACTCGAGCGAATCATCGCCGCCTCGTCAAACCCGGGCGACCTCGTGCTCGATCCATTCTGTGGCTGCGGCACAGCTCTGGACGCTGCCCAAAAGTTAGGGCGCCGCTGGATCGGCATCGACGTTACCCACCTTGCCATTGAGAAGATCGAACGGCGGCTTCACAAAAACCACAAGGGCGTCACGTTCGAAACCATCGGCACGCCCAGAGACCTCGCCTCGGCAGAAATGCTTGCCGAACGCGACAAGCACCAGTTTGAGCTGTGGGCAGTGGCCAAGGTCGGCGGCGATCCAGCCCGCGGAGGGAAGAAAGGTGCCGGTCCGTACGACGGAGTGATCTATTTCAAGCCGGAGGCCAATCAAACCGAGAAGGCGGTGATAGAGGTCAAGGGCGGCGGCACTGGCGTTAAGGACATCCGCAATCTCCATTCGGCGATGGAGCGGGAGGGGATACCCATCGGCATCTTCGTCACTAAGGAGCTGCCCACCCGGTCAATGATAGCCGCCGCCGCCGCGGTCGGGCGCTTGGAAAGCGTTTCAGCCGGAAGGAGTTACCCGCGCCTCCAGATCATTACCCTCGCTGAGCTGTTTCGAGGAAAGCGCCCTGACCTCCCTTATGTCGAGGCCGCGAGAGGGAAGCGCTCCAAGCGTGAGGCGACGGGCCAGCAGGAGCGATTGATATGACTTATTGGAAAATCCACCGCTGGAGGTCGAGGCCACACATCCCCAGTTGGCCAGCACAGGAGCTTCGGTGGTGCCACTGATTTCATTGTGGGACTCGAATCCAGCCGCAGTCGGCCAACTCACGATCGAACAGATCGTTTCGACCGCGGGAGACGGTAATCTCCGTGATGGCTCGGTTTGCTCGGAGGAGTTTCGGGCTTACCTAGCGCAGGTGCCCTCTCACACATTGGCATCTTATGCCGACCATTGCCTTTCGAGCAGCTTCACGCGCGGCGGGATGGTGCTGCAAGATTTGATCAACGAGGTCGGACGACGCCTCGATTATGAAGTTGTGAACGGCAGGTATCAAGGGACGGCAAAAGCGGTCGGCTTCGACGGCCTGTGGCGCTCGCCCGAAGGCCATGATCTCGTCGTCGAGGTGAAAACAACTGATGCCTACCGACTCGCCCTGGATACGCTCGCCGAGTACCGGAGTAAGCTGACTGCCTCAGGCGAGATGAGCGACACCTCCTCGATTCTTATCGTGGTCGGGCGCGAGGACACAGGTGAGCTCGAAGCTCAGATTCGCGGATCCCGCCACGCTTGGGATATCCGTCTTATCAGCGTGGAGGCCTTGCTGAAGCTGCTTCAGGTGAAGGAGAATTCTGACGAAGCAGAGACCGGCTCAAAGATCCGCAGCCTGTTCTCGCCTGTCGAGTATACGCGCCTCGATCGGATGGTCGACGTGGTGTTCACGGCAGCTACGGACACGGAAGTGGTCCAGGCAGATATCGTGGAAACACCCGTGGAGACCGATCCCGCGCCGCTTGGACCGCTGGGAGGCGAACCGCAGTCGAAGGCTCCTTACCAGTTTACGGACAGCGCCCTGCTGCAGGCGAAGCGGATGGGCATTGTCACATCCTTGGGTGAGCGCGAGGGGACGCACCTCCTCCAAAAGACCCGGGCGCAATATTGGAACGCTGCGCACGATGTGCGGGCCGTCTGCTCCATATCCAAGCGCTATGAAGGGAAGAATCAAAACCCTTATTGGTATGCCTATCATCCTCAGTGGGACGAATTCCTAGCTCCGGCGGAGCGCTCATTTTTTGTCTTGGGCTGCATGGACCTCCGCCGCGCGTTTGCGGTTCCCCGCGAAGCAATCCGTTCGATCCTACCTAAATTGCACCAATCGGTTAGGGAGTCTGGTGCGTACTGGCATATTCATCTTGTCGAGAGGCATTCCGGAATCGAGATTCTTATCCCCAATAGCCCGAGGGGATTCTCGCTCGAGCAATTCAGCTTCGAGAGTCCGCGGGCACGCCTTCGTGTAGGCGAGCCTGTGTCCTAGGCCTCTCATGAGGGAATGAGTGTCCCGCGAATCCGCCCTCGTTGAGTCGCTCCGCGCCCTTGCCGGCTCCCCCTCCGCGCGCGGCCTTCTCGACGACGCCGCAATCTTCACCGTCGGCGGCGCGACCCTCGTCCTCACCCACGACATGCTCGTCGAAGGCGTCCATTATCTCCCCTCCGACCCGCCGGAGGACGTCGCCTGGAAGCTGCTCGCGGTGAACCTCTCCGATCTCGCAGCCAAGGGCGCGCGGCCGGTGGGGGTGCTGCTTGGCTATTCGCTCGGCGCGGAGCAATGGGACCGGGCGTTTGTGGCGGGGCTCGGGGCGGCGCTGGGCGCGTTCGGGGTGGCTTTGCTCGGCGGGGATACGGTCGCGGTGCCGCAGGGGTCGGCGCGGGTGCTGGGGATGACGGCGATCGGGGAGGCGGCGGGGGCGGTGCCTTCGCGCGGCGGGGCTCGGGCGGGGGACCAGCTCTGGGTGAGCGGGGCGATCGGGGATGCCGGCGCGGGGCTGCGGGTGCTGAAGGGCGAGATCGAGGGGGCGCACGAGGCTCTGGTCGAGCGCTATCGGCTGCCGCGGCCGCGGCTCGAGGCCGGGGCGACGCTGGCGCCGGTCGTCTCGGCGATGATGGACGTTTCGGACGGGCTGCTGATCGACGCGGCGCGGATCGCGGCGGCGAGCGGGGTGCGGCTGCATATCGAGCTGGACGCCGTGCCGCTCTCCGAGGCGTATCTCGCCTGCCTGGGCGTTTCCCGCGAGGCGCGGCTGGCCGCGGCCTCAGCGGGCGACGATTACGAATTGCTGTTCACGGCGCCGCCCGGGCGCGCGGGCGAGATCCTCGCCCTCTCCGAAAGCCTCGGCCTGCCGCTCAGCCGGGTCGGCGCCGCCGAGCCCGGCGAAGGGCTGCGGCTCAGCGAGCGCGGCGAGGCCGTCGCGCTGCCGGCCAGGCTCGGCTGGGAGCATCGCTGACGCGTGTCGGACCATGGTCCGACGATGTCGTCGCTTGTCGGCATGTGTCGCGATTCCAGCCGGTTGAATCCTGCCCTGAACGCCGCTAAGCGGCCCGGCACGACCGGGCGCGTCCGCGCCGGGTGCCGCCGTCATGCGCGGTAACAGGGGTTCCGGGCGGGAAGGGCTTTCCCGCCGCGGGTTCAATCGGAAGGGAAGTCCATGACCGTCGTCCTCATCGCCATAGCCTGCGGCCTCGTCGCCGTCGTCTACGGGATCTTCACCAGCATGCAGGTGCTGCGCATGTCGCCCGGCAACGAGCGGATGGTGGCGATCGCCGGCGCGATCCAGGAGGGGGCCAAGGCCTATCTCGGCCGCCAGTACACCACCATCGCGGTGGTCGGCGTGGTCGTCGCGGCTCTCGTCGCCTTCTTCCTCGGAATCACCGAGGCGGTGGGCTTCGTGATCGGCGCTCTGCTCTCGGGCGCGGCCGGCTATATCGGCATGAACATCTCGGTGCGCGCCAACGTCCGCACCGCCGAGGCCGCCCGCAACACGCTGCAGAGCGGCCTCACCACCGCCTTTCGCGCCGGCGCGATCACCGGCATGCTGGTCGCGGGCCTCGCCTTGCTCGCCATCTCGGTCTTCTTCTACGTGCTGGTCGAAGTGCAGGGCCTCGCGCCGAACGACCGGCTGGTCATCGATTCGCTCGTCAGCCTCGCCTTCGGCGCCTCCCTGATCTCGATCTTCGCGCGCCTCGGCGGCGGCATCTTCACCAAGGCGGCCGACGTCGGCGCCGATCTGGTCGGCAAGGTCGAGGCCGGAATCCCCGAGGACGACCCCCGCAACCCGGCCGTCATCGCCGATAACGTCGGCGACAATGTCGGCGACTGCGCCGGCATGGCCGCCGACCTGTTCGAGACCTATGTCGTCACGGTCGGCGCCACGATGGTGCTGATCGCCCTCCTGGTCTCGGGCTCCGTCGAGCAGATGACGGCCCTGATGAGCCTGCCTTTGATCATCGGCGGGGTCTGCATCCTGACCTCGATCGCGGGCACCTACATGGTCCGCTTGGGCCGCAGGCAGTCGATCATGGGCGCGCTCTACAAGGGCTTCTGGACCACCGCTCTGCTGTCGATCCCGGCGCTCTATTACGTCACCGCGCAGACGATCGGCGACATGAACACGATCCTCGGCAGCGCCCGCGAGGCGGCAGGCGCCGAGGTCGAGGGCCAAGTCGTGCGGCAGGCGATGGACTCCGGCTTCACCGGCATGGACCTGTTCTGGTGCATGATGGTCGGCCTCGGCGTCACCGCTCTGCTGGTCTGGATCACCGAATATTATACCGGCACCAACTATCGCCCGGTCCGCTCGATCGCCAAGGCGTCGGTCACCGGCCACGGCACCAACGTCATCCAGGGCCTCGCCATCAGCCTCGAATCGACGGCTCTCCCGACCCTCGTGATCTGCGCCGGAATGATCGGCTCCTACCAGCTCGCCGGCCTCATCGGCATCGCCTTCGCGGCGACCTCGATGCTCGCGCTCGCCGGCATGGTGGTCGCGCTCGACGCCTACGGCCCGGTCACCGACAATGCCGGCGGCATCGCCGAGATGGCGCATCTCGAGGACGAGGTCCGCACCCGCACCGACGCGCTGGACGCGGTCGGCAACACCACCAAGGCGGTCACCAAGGGCTATGCGATCGGCTCGGCCGGCCTCGCCGCCCTGGTCCTGTTCGGCGCCTACACGACCGATCTTCGCCATTATGCGAGCGAGCTCGGCATCGGCCCGGCCGGGATCGATTTCTCGCTCTCCAACCCGTACGTCGTCGTCGGCCTGCTGCTCGGCGCGCTGCTGCCCTATCTGTTCGGCGCGATGGGCATGACCGCGGTCGGCCGCGCTGCCGGCAACGTCGTCATCGACGTGCGCGAGCAGTTCCGCTCGAATCCGGGGATCATGGAAGGCACCAGCCGGCCCAATTACGCCCGCACCGTCGATCTCGTCACCAAGGCGGCGATCCGCGAGATGATCATCCCCTCGCTGCTGCCGGTGCTGGCGCCGATCGTGGTCTTCTTCGGCATCTCGGCGATCGAGAGCCGCGAGCAGGGCTTCGCCGCTCTGGGCGCGCTGTTGCTCGGCGTAATCGTCTCCGGCCTGTTCGTCGCCATCTCGATGACCTCGGGCGGCGGCGCGTGGGACAATGCCAAGAAATATATCGAGGACGGCAATCACGGCGGCAAGGGCTCGGAGGCGCACAAGGCGGCGGTGACGGGCGACACTGTCGGCGATCCCTACAAGGACACCGCCGGCCCCGCCGTGAACCCGATGATCAAGATCACCAACATCGTGGCGTTGCTGCTGCTCGCGGCGCTGGCGGCGGGCGGCGCGGCCGGCTGATCGTCGTCCGGACGAGCCAAAGGGCCCGCCCGGCGATCCGGGCGGGTCTTCCGTGCGCCGGCTTGCGGCGGCGTGCCGACCGGCCCAAGCTGCTGCGGCGATGAACAAGATCCGACAAGCGGCCGCGGCGGCGGCCCTCGCGATCGCGCAGGCGAGCGGCGCGGCCACGCAGGGCCTTCCGGTCGTCGACGATCGCGAGCTGGTCGCGCTGGCCGCGGCAGCGCATGCGGCGTGCCCGTCGCCGGGTACCCGACCGTCGGAGAATCGCTATCAGCTCCTCACCGACGCCCGCGTCCTGGCGGGACTCGAGTCCCGACACCAGGCGGTCTGCGCACGCCGCCCCGCACTCGCGCTGCGCATCGCCCGCGCCCTCGCCGAGCGGCCCTCGCCGGACGCCGCCGCCGCCTACAAGGTGCTCGGGGAACTTGCTCCCAACGCGGGGCTCGCTCAGGGGCATCTGCGCCGAGCGTGGGCGATCGGCGGTGCGCCCGTCGTGCCGGCGGCGCCTTTCGCTTCCCTGGCTGAGCGCGACGCCTATCTCGCCCGGGCGGACACGATCGCCTTCATCCGCCGCTACGTCGGCGTCCGCGGATTGCCTTATGCGAGGCTCCGGCTCGCCCAGGCCCTGCTCGCACGCGGACGCCCGACCGACCGCGCGGCTGCGCTGAGCCTCGTCGGCGAGGATGCGCTCGCCTTCGTGCCGGAGGCGGAGTTCGTCCGGGCACGCATCGGCCTGACGGACGCGGACGCGGCGGTGCGGCGGCGCGGTCTGGCGAGCATGCGCAACCTCGCCCACCACCCTGAGAATGGCGGCGAGGCGCGCGCCCTGCTGACTGCGATTGCGCGGCGCGATCTCGGCAGCGCGCATGCGGAGGACCGCTACGAAGCGATCAGGTCGCTCGCGGCGGTCGCGATCGGGGGCGGCGCACGCGAACGCCAGGACTTGCTCCTCGCTGTCGCCGCCGCAAACGGAGGGCTGCCGCCTGGCTCCGTGAACGGCGCCGCCGCCGAACCCTTCGCGCGCCGCCTGGCGGGCCTTCTCAGCGACGACGATTATCCCGCGGCGGCGCTGCGTAACGCGGAGCAGGGCGTCGTCACCCTGCGCGGGCTCGTCGACCCGCGCGGGCAGCTCGTCTATACCGAGCCGACCGCCGCCGGCCAGAATCCGCGCCTGCTCGCGGTCGTGCGCCGGAGCTACGCCCGGCGGCGGATCCGGCCCATGGAGATCGGTGCCGCGCGCACCACTCCCTATATGTGGGTGGACCTCGCGCCGGTCACCTTCACTCATGTGAGCAGGCTGCGCGGGACCGTTCGCCTTCCCTTTTGAGCGTCCCGGCGCTAAAGCGGCGCGATTTTTCAGCTGGAGAGCACAGGGTTTGGCAAAGGAAGAACTTCTCGAGATGCGCGGGCAGGTGGTGGAGCTGCTGCCCAATGCGATGTTCCGCGTCCGGCTCGAAAACGATCACGAGATACTCGGCCACACCGCCGGCAAGATGCGCAAGAACCGGATCCGCGTCCTCGTCGGCGACGAAGTGCTCGTCGAGCTGACGCCCTACGACCTCACCAAGGGTCGGATCACCTACCGATTCAAATAAGCGGGCCGATGCGGCTCGTCCTCGCTTCCGCCAGCCCGCGCCGCCTCGATCTGCTCGCACGGATCGGCGTGGTGCCGGACGAGGTGGCGCCTGCCGAGATCGACGAGACGCCTTTGAAGGGCGAACGGCCCGCCGACTATGCCCGGCGGATGGCGGCCGCAAAGGCTGTCGCGGTCGCGCGACCGGGGGCGCTCGTGCTCGCCGCCGACACGGTGGTGGCGGCGGGACGGCGGATTCTGCCCAAGGCGGAGGAGGAGGAGACTGCCGCGGCGGCGCTCGCTCTGCTTTCCGGCCGGCGCCATCGCGTCCTCTCCGCCCTCACCCTGGTCGACGTCACGGGACAGGCGCGCCACCGCCTCTCGATCAGCATCGTCGCCTTCAAGCGCCTTTCCGCGGAGGAGATCGCGGCCTACCTCGCGTCCGGCGAGTGGCACGGCAAGGCCGGCGGCTATGCGATCCAGGGACGGGCCGAGGCGCTGGTGCGGACGATCTCGGGAAGCCATAGCGGCATCGTCGGCCTGCCCCTGTTCGAGACCCGCGCCTTGCTCCGCGCCGCCGGATATCCGTTTGGCTGAGTGGCTCTACGAGGAGGGGATCGGCGAGAACCGCGCCGTACTCGTGGAAGGGGATTTTATCCTCGAGGCGGCGATCGAGCTGCCCGACCCGCTGCGGGCCGGGACGGTCACGGCTGCGCGGCTCGCGAGGATCCTGGTTCCCGGCCGGCGCGGCCTGGTCGTCGCCGGCCAGGGCGAGGCGATGCTGGAGCCGCTGCCGAGGGAATTGACCGAAGGCCAGGAGCTGCGGATCGAGATCGTCCGCGAAGCCGTGCCGGAACCGGGGCGGCCGAAGCTCCCCAAGGCGCGCGTGACCGAGGAGGGGGCGCGGCCCGGGACGACCCTGTTCGAACGCCTGGGCCGGCCGCCGATGCACCGGCCCCCTGGACCGGATCGCTTCGAGCAGGCCGGCTGGTCCGAGCTGCTCGAGGAGGCGCAGACCGGCGAGATCGGCTTCGCCGGCGGGGCGCTGCGGATGAGCCTGACGCCCGCAATGACCCTGTTCGACGTCGACGGCGCGCTCCCGCCGGCGGAGCTCGCTTGTGCGGGAGCGGCCGCCGCCGCGCGGGCGATCCGCCGCTTGGCGATCGGCGGCTCGGTCGGGATCGACCTGCCGACGCTCGCCGGCAAGACCGAGCGCCAGGCGGCCGCAGCGGCGTTCGACGCGTTGCTGCCGCAACCGTTCGAGCGCACGGCGGTCAACGGCTTCGGCTTCCTCCAGATGGTCCGTCGGCGGGAGCGGCCGTCGGTCCCGGAGATTCTCCAGGCGGACCGCGTCGGCGCTGCCGCGCGCGCCTTGCTCCGGCGCGCGGAACGAACGCCAGGCGCAGGAGAGCGCACCGTCCGGGCCGCCCCGGCGATCATCGAGAGGATCGAAGGCGAGGCCGGGTGGAGGGACGAGCTCGCCCGCCGCATCGGGGCGCCCGTACGGTTGCGCGCGGACGCGTCGCTGCCCATCTCAGGCGGCGATGTCCAGAGCGCCCACAGCTGAGCCGCGCCGCCGCGCGAATGCCTGCCCGGTCTGCGGGAAACCGCCCTCCGCCGAGCGCACGCCCTTTTGCTCGCAGGGCTGCCGCGACCGCGACCTGTTGAACTGGCTCGGGGATTCCTATCGGGTTCCGGGCCCGCCCGCGGGGCTGGACAGCGAACCTTGAGCCCCTCTATAGGCGCACGACTTTCCGCCCGCCGGAAATGCCCAGGTAGCTCAGTTGGTAGAGCACGTGACTGAAAATCACGGTGTCGGTGGTTCGATTCCGCCCCTGGGCACCATTCTCCCCGCCATCGCCGCCTTGTCCTGATTGCGCTATCGGCAGCGGCGAGGAGGCGAGTCATGTTCGTCGCGGTCTATTGGTGGCGGGTCCATCCCGGCAAGGAGGCCCAGTTCCGTGCGGCGTGGCGGCGCGGGACGGAGCATATCACCCGCATCTACGGCAGCTATGGCTCGCGCCTCCACCGCGAGCGCGACGGGCGCTTCGTCGCATACGCCGAATGGCCGGACGAGGAGACCTGGCACAAGGCGTTCGACGCGAAGATGGCCTATGACGACCCTGAAACGCGTGCCGCGTTCGTCGACGCGATCGCCGAGACGCCTCCCGGCAACCTGCCCGCCTTCACGATGACGCTGACCGACGACCTGCTGACGCTCCGCCGCCAGCCTCAATAGTCACGGGTGTACCGAACGTTGACGTTGGTCCCGCTATTGCCGGAGCCGAATTGCGAGATGACGCTGAGCGCACGGCTCAAGGCGATCTCGAGCTGGGTGGCGGTGAAGCCCCGGGCGTCGGTGATGATCTCGATATAGATGTCGTCCGACAGATACATGCCGGCGGCGAGCGCGGTACCGCGGCCGGTGGTCTGATCGGCGCCGAGGATGCGCAGGCGGTCGATGCCGGTCGCGGAGCGCAGCCGGCCCAGCGGGTTGAGCCCGCCCCCGCCGCCGCCGCGGAGCGAATTGAGCGACGCTGCGACCTGCACCGCCTGGAGCGCGGAAATCTCGGTCACCGAGCTCCCGAACAGGATGCGGGCGACGATCTCGTCCTGCGGGAGGCCGGGGTTGGACGAGAAGGCGATCTGCGGATTGTTCGCCGTCCCGTCGACGTTGATCACGATCTCGACGTCCTCGACGTCGGCGACGGCCCGGATCGCGATCTGCGGGTTGGGCGGCCGGGCGCCCGTGAAGGTGACGCGCCCTTCCTCCAGATTGAAGCGTCGCCCGGCCACGCTCAGGGTGCCGCGGATCAGCTCGACCTGGCCGACGATGCTCGGCGTCGTCGAGGTGCCTTGCACGCGAAGATCCGTGCTCCACTCCGATTCGATACCCATTCCCGAGACGAACACGCGATTGTCGGCGCGGACGCGCAGGTCGAGCCGCCAGTTGCTCGGCACCCCGCCTGCCTCGGCCTGGGCATTCGGATCGGGGATCGGCTCGCCGCGACGGCGTACGCCGGCAAGCTGGCGGACCTCGGCGGCGGCCTGGCGGACGATCTGGTAGCGGACCTCGGGCAGTTCGAGCTCGCCGGCGATCAGCGCCCCGTTGGCGCGGCTGTTGGTGATCCTGACCTCGCCGGTCGCGGTCGCGCCGATATCGTCGGACCGGGCGAGCTGGGCGTTCTGGAAGCGGAAGCGGAGGTCCATCGGGAAGCCGGCCGCCGACGCAAGTCCGATCGTGCCGGACCCTTGGACGGTTCCCTCGCCGGCGCGTCCGGTGAGGCTCACGATCTCCAGCTGCGACGCGTTGAACCGTCCCTGGACGGCGAGGTTGGTGATCCGCGTCCCGTACTGGTCGTTGACGTAGGTGAGGTTGTTGGAGCGGACGATTCCGGCGAATTGCGGAGTCTGGACGCGGCCCGAGAAATCGGCGCCGACCGCAATCGGGCCGGACAGCTGGTGACCGGCAATCCCCGCGAGCGAGAGCAGCACATCGGCCGGGCCGTTGTAGCGGATGCCGCCCTGGAGCGGCGCCGCGAACAGCCGCGTCGCCCAGCTTCCGGCGGCCGGCCCGAGCGGCTGGAGGCGGACCTGGAGACGGCCGATCAGCGCACCGTTGCGGCGGAACGCGGCGGCGAGCTGGCCGCCTTCGGGAACGAGGCTGCCGGCCACCGCGAGGTCGATCGCTTCGGACCGGGTCGCAATGCCGCTGCGGGTGAAGCCGGCAATGTTGAGCCGCGCCTCCGCCCGCGGGAAAGCGGAGCCGGCGGGCAGCGCGAAATCGAGGCTGCCGGTGGCGCGGCCGCCGACGCCGAGGCCGGGCGAGAAGGCGTTGACGATCGACAGATCGAGATTGTCGAGCCGCGACTGCACGACCATGCCGCCGGCGCCGTAGCGGCCGGCGAGGCGGACATTGCCCTGCGGGAGCACGATCGTCGTCGGCGCCAGCTGCCAGTCGCCGCCGACCTTCGCGATCTCGGCCGGCCGCGCGAGCCTGAAGGGGAGCCCGTTCACCGTTCCCTGCATCGCCGCGCGGACGTGGTTGGGGGTGAGCGCCGCGTTGACCCCGATCCGGAACGGGACCGCGTTCGTCCCCTGCGCGAAGATCTGGGCCGTGCCGGTGCCGCCGCGATAGTTGATCCGCGCCCGCGCCGTCTCGAGCGAGAACTGCCCGCTCCTCAGCCCCGCGACCTGGACGTCGCCGACGATCGAAGGCGCATCCGGATAGAGCACCACCGTCGCCTGGACGATCGCGCGCTGGATCGTGGTCGGGACGTCGCCGGGGATCTGCGCGCCGTTTGCCGTGGCGGCGACCTCGATGCGCTGGTAGCGGCCCTCGGCCCCCAGACGGGCGACGCCTTCTATCCCCTGCCCCGACATGCTGAGCGTGCCGATCCACGGCCCCGCCGGCGACTGCGTGACCCGCCCGCTCAGGGTGACGCCGGCAATGGTCAGCTGGTTGATCTGGAGCGTGAGCGGCCCGCGCCGGGTCAGCGCCACCACGTCGGCGGTGAAAGGCCCGTAACTCGATTCGCCCCTCGCCGTGACCGCCCAGCCCTGGGGGGTGCTTCGGACGGTCGCGTTGACGTTCCTGAGGCCGAAGCCGAGCCCGGGATTGGCCGCCTGGAGCTGGACCTGCGGCGCGGCCTGCGTGCCGGTCACGCGGACGCTGAGCGGGCCGTAGGCGGCGCTGTTGCCGCGCAGACGGAAGTCGATTCGCCCGTTAGGCCAATAGGTGCCCTCGCCGCCGGTGATCCGAAGCTGCGGCGAGGTCAGCCTTATGCCGTCGAGGCGGATCACCCCCGACGGATCGAGCGCGAGATTGGCGCTGATCGTGGCGACGCCGCCGAGGAAATCGCGGACCGCGGCATTCTCGATCTGCCGCGTGCGGGCGATGAAGCGGCCGCGAATTCCGAACCCGCGCGCATTGCTGACCACGTCGAGATCGGTGGTGACGTCGACCAGGCCGACGCCCTCGATCCGGTAGTTGTTGACCCTCCCCTGCAGCGCGGTGCGGTAGACGCCGCGCGCGAGGTCGAAGGCGATGACCGCCGTCCCGACCAGCCGATCGGAGCGAATGCGGATATTGTCTGAGACGATCTGCGAGCCGCTGATCGCAAGCTCGCCGGCGAGCTGCACGTTGGTGAGCAGCCCTCCGAGCGCCGGATCGAGGCCGAGGATGCGGTTCGCGCTGGCGGTGAGCGGCACGACGATGCGGTCGTCGCGCACTTGGGCGCGGCCGCGAGCGCGCAGTCCCTCGATCACCGTCGTGCCGAAGCCCAAGCTCGCCGCACGCAGGTCGTAGCCGACGAACGGCCGGTGCATCTCGCCGTCGAGCAGCAGGGTAAGCCGGAGGTCGCGGCCGCGCAGGTTCGGCGCCAGCGCCCCCGGCTCGGTCACCCGCGCCGCCACCTGGAAGCCTTCGAACCGGTTGCGGCCGAGGTCGAGTATGCCCTGCGCCTGGATCGCCGCGGCGCGGCTGTTCGCGCTCAGCCTCAGATCGGCGCGCCGATTCTCCCAGGTGGTCGTCAGGTTGACCATCGTCAGCGGCGCCACCAACCGCTGCGCCTGGCCGGCGAGGACGAGGTCGAGCCGCATCGGCCCGGAGATGGTGTAGGTCCCCTCGCGCGCCTGCACCGATATGTTGGCGAAGGACTGGCCGCCCACCGCGGCGCGGAAGCGGCCGTTCCAGGCGTCCCAGCTGCCGCGCCCCTCGAGATGGGCGTCGATCGAGCGGTTGAGCCCGGTGACGCCGGCGAGGAATCCGTCGGCGGGCCCGCGTGCGAGCAAGGCGAGATCGAGCCGGTTCTGGGCGGGCACCGAATCGATCCGCATGATCAGCCGGTCGCCGCCGGGCGTCCGCGCCGTGCGGACCGTGCCGACGTTCAGCCCGACCTGCGCGCGGCCGTCGTCGATCCGGATCCTGCTCTGGACCGTCATCACGTGCGGCCGTCCGCTCACCGCCGGATCGACGATGAGCTGGCCGAAATGGAGGCGGCCGACATCGACGTCGATATCGGGGAGCAACGGCGCGTTCGGGTCGCCGGGGTTGAAGACCGGCAGCCGCATCAGCCGCGCCCGCGGTATGTCGAGCTCCTTGATGTCGATGTGGTTGCGGAAATAGGAGAAGGGGCGATAGTCGACCCGCGCCTCGGGCGCGTAGAAGAAGGTGCCGCGCGGGTCCCTCAGGGTCAGATCGTGGATGGTGAGATCGCCGAAGATCGAGCCTTCGATCCGGCCGATGTCGATGTCGAGGCCGGACGCGGTCTCGAGATTGTTGATCTGGCGGACGATGAAGCGCCGCCCCGGGTCGCTGTTCAGCCAGATCAGGAAGGCGACGATCAGCACGACGAGGACGGCGACGGCGACGCCCATCCACTTGGCGACGCTGCGGGCGACGTCGCGCTTGCGGCGCCGGGCCCGCGCCTCGGCGATCGGCTCGTCGGCCACGACGGGGGGCTCGCTCGCCATCAGAAGGCCTGCCCGATCGACATGTAGACCGCGATCCGCCCCTCGCCCTGGCGGCGGCCGAGCGGAGTCGCGACGTCGACCCTCAGCGGCCCGAAATTGGTGTAGACGCGGCCGCCGACGCCGACCCCGAAGCGCAGGTTCGAGAAGTCGGGATACGGCCGCTCATAGACCTGGCCGGCGTCGACGAAGGCGACCACGCCGTAATTGCCGAAGCGGTAGCGGCCCTCGACCGCGAACTCGTTGAGGCTCCGCCCGCCGAGCGGGATTGCGATCGTTTCCGGATGACGGTCGGGATCCTCCGGGTCGAAATCCGGATTGGGAACGATCTGCTGCGGGCCGAGCCGCTGGTAGCCGAAGCCGCGGACCGAGCCGCCGCCGCCGGCATAGAGCCGCCGCGAAGGGGCGAGCGCGTCGCGCTCGATGCCGTAGATCGAGCCGACCCGGATGCGGCCGGCGATCACGATATTGTCGCGCACCGGATAGTAAGCGCTCGCGTCGAACAGGTTGCGGGCGTAGCGGTCGAAGCCGTCGCGGAGCGAAGCCTCGGGGTTGACGCGGGCCGCGAGCCGGAAGCCGCGGGTCGGATCGAGCAGGCTGTTCGAGCGGTCGTAGCCCACCTGGCCGACCAGGCCGCCGATGAAATAGGCGTCGCCCAATGACAGGCGCGGCTCGCCGACGCGGCTCTCGTTGGTGGCGAGCAGTTCGGCGCCGAACGCATAGGTCCAGACCTTCTGCCAGATCGGCGTCGATTCCCGAGTGACGAGCCCGTAGAGCCGCGTCGTATAGCCTCGGAAGGCTGCATAATCGCGCCGGCCGGCTTCGAACTGGAGCAGAAGCGCGCGGTCGCGCTGGTTCCAGTTGTTGCGCCGGAAGCGCGCGTTGACCGATTGCTCCTGCGTCCCCGCCACCGCGGCGAGGCGCAGCGAGCCTTCGGGGCGGAACAGGTTGCGATGCTCCCAGGCGCCTTCGAGCCGAAACCCCTCGCCGGTCGAGAAGCCGGCGCTGGCATCGAGCGAGCGCGCCGGCCCCGCATCCTGATGCACGAGGATGTTGACATATTCGGCGCCATCCTCGGCGAACTCCCCCGTGCGTACCGCCTCCGCGGAGACGCTGCGGAACAATCGCGTCGCGACCATCGCTTCGCGCAGGTCGTCGACGCGGCGGCGGTCGTAGAGGTCGCCGCGCTCGAAGCGGGCGAGGACGCCGACATGCCGGGGCCCGAAGGCGAGCTTGCCGTCGGTGGTGAAGCCGGCGAAGCGCGCCCGGGGGCCCGGGTTGAGCGGCAGCGTATAGTCCCCAGCGCCGGTCTCCGGATCGAGGAGGATGTCGCGGACGCCGATCTCGGGGAAGGGATAGCCCTGCTGCGGCAGGCGCAGGAGCACATTGGCTTCCGCCGCCTCGACGTCGATGGCGACGATCGGGCGGCCGGTCGTCAGCGGCAGCGCCTCGCGCGCGATGTCCGGCGGCTGGGTCGGCGGGCCGTCGATCCGGATCTCGCCGAAATTGTAGCGCCGGCCCGGAACGGCGCTGATCACCACCCGCAGCGAAGGAGGCTCGTCGCCCTGCCCGGGCACTTGCTCGATCGCATGGGCCGCGACGGCGTCGTAATAGCCCTCGGAGCGGAGCAGCCGGATCGCCAGCGCCTCGTCCTCGCGGGCACGGGCGACGACCATCGCGCCGTTGACCGCCTCGCCGCGCGCGTCCTGGAGCGCGGACAGGTCGCGGAAGCGCCCGGTCAGGCCGATCTCATCCATGCCCTCGACGACGAGGGTGTAGCGGACCGTGGCCGCCTGGCTCTCGCCGCCGCCGGCGCCCCCCTCGTTGATCGGCTCGGCCTCGAACGCCGAGAGCGGCGGCAGTGGCTCGGCGAGTGCGGGATCCCCGAGCGGGGCATTCTCGTCGACCGGACCGGGCACCGGAGGAAAAGGCGGTGCGTTGGGATCGACCGGCTCGAGCGGCTCAAGCGGCCGGGTCAGATCCGGGTCGAGCGCCGGCAACGCTTCCTCGAATTGCGAATCCGGGACGATGGGCCCGGCCGGGGACGGCGGCGGGGTCTCGGGCGCGCGTGACCCCGTCTGCGCCCCGGCGCTCGTGGCACAAGCGAGCGCGCTCCACGCGACGGCCGCCAACAAGAGCCCGGTCCTGGTCAAACACACCCCGCCCGCAAGGAGAGCGGGGCACCTTTGCGCAACAACGGCCGGGAAATAAAGGGCTTATTTCAATGCTGCGCGCCTGCGCCGCCCCCCGCGGCGAGGATTACCGGCCTCGCGCCGTCGCCGACGATTGCGAAGCCGGACCAGTAATAAGGGTGCGAGGTCTCCGGGTCGTCCATCAGCACCCGCTGGGCGCGGCGCAAGGCCGTGGCGGTCGCCATGCCTGGCGTGGCCGCGAACAGCCCGGAGATCAGCCTCTTGGTCGCGTCGAAATCGTCGGGCACCGGCCAGTGGCTCGCGACGATCGAGCGGCCGCCCGCGCCGACGAAGGCCCGCACCAGCCCGTCGAGCGCGAAGTCGCCGCCGCTCGTGATCCCCGCCTCGCGCGTCGCGGCGAGGCTCGCTCCGCCGGCCGTGTCGCAGGCGGAGAGGATGACGAGGTCGGCGTCGATCCTCAGGTCGAAGATTTCGGAGAATGTCAGAAGGCCGTCCGACTCCGGCCCGCCGAACGAGGTCAGCAAAGCCGGACGCGCCGGGCATTCGTCGCGCGGTGCGCGCAGCAGGCCGTGGGTCGCGAAATGGACGATGCGGAAATCGGTGAGGTCGTCGCGCGCCTTGATCGCATCGTCGGTGAAAGCCGCGCCGGTCACCAGCTCGGCCTCGCGCGGATCGCCGCGGGCGAGGACCTGGCGCGCAGTGTCGAGCTCCTCGGCCGAGATCGGCCGCGCCCAGACCGACGGCGACCAGCTGCAGTCGGCGCCGCGATCGGTCGGCGGCGCGAGAAAGGCGTCGGCGGGGGCGTTCTCGCCGAAGCCGAGGAACTCGCGGGTCGCGCGCGACGGGGCGATCTGGCGGACGTCGCGGAAGGACGGCGCGGAGACCGCCGTGCTGACGTCGCGGTCGCGGCCGAGCCAGGCTATCCCCGTGAAATCGAACAGCTCGTCCTGGCCCCGACCGGCGCGGGCGCGATAGGCGGCAATTCCGGCCTCGTGGGTCACCAGCAGGTTGGGCGGCAGGCGCAGCATGGCGCCGTCCGGCTCGAAGACCAGGTGGCGGACCGCGCCCAGCTCGCCCTCGACCGGGGCGAACAGGCGTCGATAGAGCGCGTGAGCGCGATCGACGTCGTACGGATAGGTGACCGTCCGCCCGTCCTCGACCACGGCGATCGTCTCGCGCAGCGCGTCGACGTCCGCGTCCAGCGCGGCGGGGCTCGCGTCGATCCGCCAGGCGCGCGCCGAAGACGGCGTGATCCAGATCGCATAGGCCGCGTCGCCGACGACGGTCATCTTGTAATAGGCTTCGTCGGACCGCAGCAGGCGCTGCAGGTCCTGGAGGCTCATCGCGCTCGTCGCGACGGCGCGGTAGCGGGGGAAGTCCGCGAGCCGCGCCTGCGTCGCCGATTGATCGCGCTCCAGGGCCGCGAGGCTCGCCCGAAGCGTCGCGACCTGCGCCGGGTCGGCGCCTTCGGTCGCCGCGAGGCGCGCGATCTCGACCCGGCTGCGCTCAACGTCGCGGGCCAGGGAGACCGACTGGCGGAACAGGCGCGCCGCCTCGTCCGAACCGGCGCTGAGCTCGCGGGCGAGGACCGCCTGGGTCTGTGCCACGCCAGGACGAAGCAGGATCTGGCTGGCGCGGAACATGTCCGCGACGGCTTCGGCGTTCGAGCCGTTGGCGGCGAGCAGCGCAAAATAGGGCGCCAGCGATCGGCCCAGGGTCGGCGAAGCGTTGCCGCCGGCGATGTTGGCGTCGACGATTTGCCGGTAGAGCGCAAGCGCCGGCGCGGTTCGGCCGGTGCGGGCGTAGAAGCCGGCGAGCCGCGTCTGCGCGGCGAGCCAGGCCGCGGAGCCCGGATAATGGACGGCAAGCAGGGCGATCGCTTCCTGATGGCGCCGCTCCGCTCCGGCGGCGTCGCCCCGTTCCTCGTCGATCGCGGCGAGTTCGCCGAGGATCTGGGCGCGCATCCACATGGTCGAGGCGACGGTGCCGCCGCGGATCGCGATCAGCCCGTCCAGCGCGTCGTTGAGGGCCGGCGCCGCCTCGCCTGCGCGTCCCTCGATGCGATGGATCGTCCCCCGGATATGCTGCGCCTGCGCCTCGAGGATCGCGACCTTCTCCTCCGGCAGCAAGGCGCCGGCGGAGGCGTCGAGCGCGCGCGAGACCGGCCGGTCCCGGTTGAGCCGCGCCGCGGTCGCCGCGTCGACCGGCCGGGCCGCCGGCAGCGCCCGCGCCCCGGGCGGCAGCGGCCGGTTTAGCTCCGCCATCGCCTCCTCGGGCCGGAGCTGGTTCAAAAGGTGCATCGCCCGATAGTTCCTGAGGCGTCGCGCCAGCACCGGATCGTTGGCGACCAAAGGCGTTGCCTCGTCGAACAAGGCGTCCGCCTCGCCGAAGCTGTCGAGGTTGGAGCGCTGCAGCGCCTGGTTGACCAGGGCCTCGGCGCGGCTGGTCGGCGCGGCCTCGGCGCCGCTCAGGATGCCGAAGAATTCGGAGGCCTCGGCATAGCTCCCCGCATTGTTGCGGCGATAGGCTTCCTCCAGCGCGCGGCCCGGGTCGAGCGTCGCGGCCTGGGCGCGGGCGAAGGCGGCGGGGTCCCCGGCGCCGGTGGTGGCGACCGAGACCTGGCCGGCGACGGGCCGGTCGGCGACGATCGTGCGCAGCGCCAGCAGCAACGCGCTGTCGTAGCCCGACAGGCCCTCTGCGGCGTAGAGCGTGTTGCCGCGCCTCAGCAGGTAGACGCGGTAGCCCGCCCCGCTCGCCGCCTGGCGGCAGTCGAACGTCTGGACCGGCCCCAGGCCTTCCACCTGGGCGCGCTGCGGCGGACCGCATTCGGCGTCGCGGATCGAGGCGAGCCGCGCGGACGGGTCGCCGCGGCGGTTGCGCAGCGCGTAGACGCGGCCGACCGCGGTCGCCGCATCTCTGCAGACGATCGCGTAGCCGCGATCGAACATGTCGGCGAGCGCCCGGTCCGCCGGGGCGACCTGGCCGGTGCAGACGATGCCGGGACCGGAGCCGATCGGGAAGCTGTCCCTGAGGCTGATCGGCTGCGCCGCCGCCCCGCCGACCGCAAGCAGCGCGCCGAGCCCCAGGAGGGAGGAGATCCGGATCATCTCATTCCTCCTCGTCCTCGTCGTCGTCCGGATCGGCCCAGAAGGTCGAATCGGAGCCGCTGGTGACCGGCTCCTCGATCAGCGGCCGCGCGCCGATCCCGCTCTCGTCGAGCGGCTCGCCCGGCGGCTCCTGCGGCGGGATCGGGAAGTGGCCGAAGAAGAAATCGGGAGTCGTGCCGGGAAT
Organism: Allosphingosinicella sp.; assembly: GCA_035628635.1. Lineage (GTDB taxonomy): Bacteria > Pseudomonadota > Alphaproteobacteria > Sphingomonadales > Sphingomonadaceae > Allosphingosinicella. Next base: position 31,765 of record DASPJJ010000022.1, on the reverse strand, counting down.
CCCGCCGAACGGCGCGCCGCAGCGCGGAGTGTTGATCAGGCAGTCGTTGAGCTCCGACTGGTCGGTGTAGCCGGCGGAATTGCCGAAGCTGTAATTCACCTGGAAGAAGAAGGGGATGTTGGTGGTGAAGCTGCCGTCCGGGTTGAGCCGGTTGCCGAAGGCGTAAACCGACGCAGGAGCGTCGCCGCTGGGCTGAAGCGTGAGGCCGCCCTGGCCGACGGTGATGCCGGCGAAGGCGGCAGGCGTGCCGCTGTTCTGCACGAACAGGGTCGTGCGCGGCGCGAGCGTCACGCCGTCCGCCTCCATCGCACCGCGCGGCTGGTCGGCGCCGGGATTGTCGTCGAGCGCGTCGTCCCGTCCGGCGAAGTTGGGATTGGCCACGAGCTGTCCGAGCAGCGCGGGGTCGGCCACCCAGATGTCTCCCGCAGTCACCGTCAGGGTCCCCGCGGGAGCGCCGGCGGCGCTGCGGACGCGGACGCCGCCGCCGGGGGTCGCCACCTCCAGCCGCGCGCCGGCGCTGATCCCGATCCGGTTGGCCGCCCCCGCGTCGGCGAGCAGCAGCGCGCCGTCGACGCGGGCCACCCCCGGCGTGACGATCTCGAAGGCCCCCGCCGCCGCGGCGCTCAAGGTCAGATCCTGCACGACGATGCGGGTGGAGGGTCCCGCCCCCGCCGCCCCGCCGAGCGCGGCCACCCGCACGACTTCGCCCCGGAGCCGTCCGGCCTCCGCCTGGGTGAGCGTATAGCCCGGGCCCTGCACCGCGCCGCCGAGCGTCGTCGCATTCTGGTTCGCCTGGACCTGGAGGGCGACGAGGTTGGTGCCGGCGTCGCCGACGCTTCCAGCGGCGGTCACGTCGATATCCGCCGAAGTGACCGTAGCCGCCTGCGCCGTGGCCGGCGCAAGGAAGCGTGCGAGGCCCGCGGCGGTCACGGTCAGGGCCGTGGTGCCATTGGTCGTTCCGAGAACGGCGTTGCCGCCGGCCTGGATGTCGACGCCGTTCCTCGCCAAAACCGCTGTTCCCGCCGCGGCGTCGTAATTGCCGGTGGCGATCGCCGTGAAGCGCGCCGCGTCGACGGTCTGCAGCGCCGCGGGACGAGCGGCGTGGGCGAGCGTGATCGCGTTGCGCGAGTTCAGCGTCAGGTCGCCGCCGATCAGCTGGCCGGCGCCGGCCCCGGTCAGCCGGATTTCGCCATCGCTGGAAAAGAGGCCGGTGCCGAGCACGGTGACCGTGCCGCCGGGGAGCTGGATCTCCGACGCCGTCGGTACGGTCGGGGCGCCGGTCGCGGTGGCGGTCAGCGTCGCCGTGCCGATCCGGATCGGGCTTCCGTCGGCGATCAGGCGCCAGCGTCCGAGCAGGTTGAGGTTGCTCGCGTCTCCGGTCGCGATCGACGTGGCGTTGAGCGTGCCGACGACGAGGCTTCCGGCCGGCCCGTTCGGGAGGGGCGCGGCGAAGACTGTGACGCCGCCGCCGGCGGCGGGTGCACGCTGGCCCGTGCCGCCGATTCCCCCGATGCCGTCGGCGGCGAGGTCGGCCGTCCCGGTGACCGTGACCGGGGCGCCGGTCGAGCCGAGCGTCGCCGAGCCCCCGGTGCCGCCGCCCCCGGCGCCCGCGGGCGCCCCCGCGCCGCCATTCCCGCCCAGCCCGGAGGCCGTGAAGGCGACCGAAGCGAAATCGGCCCGGCCCGTGAAGATTCCGATCGGGGCCCCGGGGACCGTGCCCGCGGCGATGCCGCCGCCGGTGCCGTTCCCGCCGCGCCCACCTTCGAGGCCGAGCCCGTCCCCGCCATTGCCGCCGACGCCGCGGCTCTGCGTCGTCACGCCCGCGAGCTGGAGCCGCCCGTTGCCCGCTTCTGCGCTCGCGGCGATATTGCCGCCCGCGCCATCGCCGCCGCGGCCGCCAGGCACGGCGCCGCCGCCCGAAGCGCCGGTGCCGCCGATTCCGTCGGCGACCAGATTGGTCGCGGCGGCGGTCACCGCCCCCTCGAGCTGGCCGCTATGCGCCACCACGCGAACCTGGCCGCCGGCCCCGTCGCCGCCGCGGCCTCCCGGGCCGACATTGGCATTGCCGCCGGCGCCGCTCGCCTGCGCCTGAAGGGTCGAAGCGAGCGCGACGCGACCGTCGGTCGCATCCACCGCGGCCAGGCCGCCGCTACCGTTGCCGCCGGTCGCGGCCGATCCGCCGCTCCCGTTCGCGGCAATCATGGCCGGGCCGCCGACGTCGACCGTGCCGCCGGTCGCGACGATCTGGGCATTGCCGCCCTGCCCGGCCCCGCCGGCATTGGCCGCGCCGCTGAGCACGTCGCCGCCGGTCGCCGAGGCGTTGACCGCGGCCCCGCCGTCGATCCGCACCGTGCCCTCGCCAAGCGCATCGATCCGCGCGTTTCCGCCGAGGCCGTCGCCGCCATTGCCCGGCGTCTCGCCGGTGCCGCTCGAGCCGATTCCCCGCGCGTCGACCTGGACGTTTCCGCCGACGTGGAGGTCGCCGGCGTTAAGCGCCGTAGCGCGCGCGGTGCCGCCGTCGCCCGGCCCCCCGACGGGGCGCGGCGCGGCGAAATCGTCCCGCGCGCCGGTGCCCACCGAAGCGAGAAGAAGGTTGCCGGTGACGTCGATATTGCCCTGGTTCGCTTCGGCGATGGCGCTGCCGCCGGTGCCGCGGCCGGAGAGCCCGCCCGCGGTCACTCCGCCCTCCGCCGAGGCGTCGATGGTCGCATTGCCGGCGATGGCGATCTGACCGAATTGCGTGGCGCGGAGCACCGCCTCACCGCCGGTCACGTCGGCGCCGATCCCGAGGTCGACCGGCTCGATATTGGCCGCGGAGAGGATCAGATTGCCGCCGACCGTCGCGACATAGCCGGCGTCGGCGACGAGATGGGCGCGCGCATAGCCGCTGAGGCTGGCGTCCTGCTGGAAGACGAGCGTCCCGGCGCCGCTGCCGCCGGCGAGGAAATCGGTGCGGGCGCGCCCGGTGACGTCGGAGCTGAACGTGCCGCTCGTGATCCGGGCGGAGGCCTCGGCGAGCGCGACGGGGACCGGGTTGATCTCGGTTCCGAGCACGTCGTGGCCCGCCGACAGGATGATCGCGCCGTTCTCGACCGCGACGCTGACCGCGGGATCGAATCCGACGCTGCCCGAAAGCAAAAGCGTGATCGGCGTGGTCTGCGTGGCCCCCACCATGTACACGATATGGTTGTCCCCCGCCGCACCGCTCGCCGGCCCCCCGGTCGATCCGGTGTGGACGATCGGGTTGGCCTGGGTCGAGCCGGCGGCGATCTCGATATCGAACAGGCCGGCATTGATGGTAATGTTCACCGCCTCCGCGCCGACCAGCGCGGCCGATCCGTTGACGCGGATGCTGCCGCCGTGGGTCACCTGCGGCGCCGCCAGCGCCACCCAGCTGCCTTCCGCGGGCGCGTTGATCTGCGACCCGGCCTGCGTGATCAACGCGGCGGGCGGGAAATTGCCCTGGGCGAGCTGGAGGGTGCCGCCGAAGATGAAGGTTCCGGTCGCGTCGAAGGTCGGGTCGAGCGTGGTCAGCAGCAGGTTGCCGACGTCGAAAATTGCCTTCGGCCCGACGATCAGCCCGGTCGGGCTCGAAAAGGCGACCGTGCCGCCCGGGACGGTCCCGCCGCCCAGCGTCTGCAGCTGCGAGATGACGTTTCCGTCCATCAGGACCGGCGCCCCGGCCGGGATGATGCGGTTCAACACCGCGAAGTTGGGGATGTTCGTGCTGTTCTGGAAGATGGCCGTCGTGTCCGGCGGAAGGAACACGATCGGATTGCCGACGGGCGAGATGAAGGTCCAGTTGATCACTGCCGAGGGCGTGTTGACCGTGATCGTGTCGACGCCGGGGACCGATCGATCGATCGTGGCCGAGCCGCCGACGATGTCCGGATTTGCCGTGAAGGCCTGCGCCCGCGCTGCGGTCGGCGCGGCCAGCGCCGCGAGGGCGCAGCCGAGGTACAGCGGGGCGCGGCGCGTGCGGTTCATCTGAGCCTCCATGGCCAGAGTCGGGTCGTGAACGAGACGAGCAGGCGCGGATCCGGCCGCTCGGCCTGGAGCGCCGCCCGCTCGAGCGGGATCGCCAGGGCGAGATCGAGTCGTGCCCGGTCTCCCCAGGCGAGGCGCACTCCGGCCCCCGCGGAACTCAGGCGGTCGCGACTGACCGGTGCGAGCTGGTCCTCGTTCCACACCCAGGCCCGATCGTAAAAGGCATAAGGCTGCACCGCGAGCCGGTCCTGACGGCGCGGCCAGGCGCGCCCGACGCGCAGCTCCGCCTGAAAGCCGAGTCCGCTGTCGCCGAGCAGGGTGCCCGGATCGTAGCCGCGGCCGACCGTGTAATTGCCGGCCGAGAATTCCTCGAACGCGAACAGCGGACGGCTGCTGCGCTGGCCCACCGCTCCGAGGGCGAAGGTAAGGTTTGGGGTGGGCCGCCATTCGCTCGAAGCCTCGCCGCGGATCACGAACGCCGTTGGATCGCCTTCGAGGCGGCTCGGCGGGACGACGCTCGACGAAAGGCAGTTGATGAAACCCGGCCCGCAGCCTTTGCTGGCGCCCAGGATACCCAGCCCGTGCCTGAGCTGGAGCGATGCCGACGCCCGCCAGCGAGGCTCGTTCGCCGTGTAGCGCGTCGCATCGCCCTGGCGCTGCGCAGCCGCATCGATCCGCGCGAAGGCCACGCGCAGCCGCTCGCGGCTCAGCGGCAGATCGTTGAATTCGATTTCCTGGTCTACGAAATCCATGCCGATCGCGCCGCGGATGGTGTGCGATTGCAGCCGCGCGAACGGATAGCTCGCCTCCAGCGTCGCCAGGAGGGTGCGCGCCCGGATGGCGATATTCGGATCGCCGAGGTCGGGATTGGCCCAGGCGTACGTGACCTGCCCCGACAAAGCGAAGCCCTCGCTGCCGAGGCGGAAATCGTGGCCGATCTGGACGGTCCTCTGCTCGTCGAAATCGGGCGTGGCGAACAAAGCGAAGGTGGTGCGGTCGCCGAGGCCCGTGATCCCGTAGAGCTGGGCGCGGGCGAGCGTGCCCCAGCGCCCGAGCGGCCGCGAACCGAAATTCTGGACGCTGAAGTCGGCAAGGCCGGGAATGCGCGCCACAGTGACGTCGCCGACCACCTCGCCCCGCCCCGCCCCCGCCGAGCGAAGGACTAGGCGCACATTATAGCCGGGAAGGTCGCTCGCGAGCAGCAGATAGCGTTCGGCCTCGAACCGATTGAACACATCGCGGCCGATGAGATGTTCGAGATAGCCGGCAATGGTCCGCTCGGCCCGCCCGGCATCGCCGCGCACCCGGATCGCGACCAGCCGTGCCATAAGTACCTGGAGGCGGACCTCGCCGTTCTCGATCCGCTGCACCGGAACCTCGACCGCCGCGACATAGCCGGCGTCGCGGAGGATGGCGGCCGCACGGTCGCGGATCTCGCACAGCACCGAGATCGGCTGCTCGCGGCCGAGATAGGGCGCGTAAGCGGGCCGCAAGGCCTCGGGTGCAAGGCCGCGCAGATCGTCGAAGAGGACGCTCGTCGGCGTGAAACTTATGCCTTGGAACTGGGCGTCATCGAGCGCGCAGGGCGACCTCTCGATCTCCGAATCGACGGTGAGGCGGGCGGGCGGCTCGCGCCGCGCCGGCTCGACCGGCCGCTGCACTTCCTCGCGGGTCGGCGGGCGCGGCGAAGGTTGTGCGACCGCCGTCCCGGCGAGGCCGAGCCAGCAGCAGGAAAACGCCAGGGCGGTCCGCAACTTCAGCCAGTTACTCAAGCCCGACCCCCGATCGCCAAGCAACCACGCACCCGAGCACGAAAGCGGAGCCTAGACCAGCGCCCCGCCGGGGGCAAACGAATCGCGCCGGGGACCGCGGCGCTCCGGCTGCTTTGCCTTTCTGCCCGCTTCCTCTATCGCTGCCGCGGTCGGAGGAGGTGGACGCGTGGAGGATCGGGGCGGGGCGCCCGGAGCGCTGAGGCAACTGTTCGCCCACCTGCCGCGCGCGCGCCGCCGCCAATTCTGGCTGGTGCTCGCCCTCACGCTCGGCAGCGCGGCCGCCGAGCTGGCGACCCTGGGCGCTGTCCTTCCGTTCCTCTCTCTTCTATCGAGCCCCGACAGGCCGCCGGCGGTCCCATGGCTCCCGATGGTCGTCCCCGGAGACGCGCTGGCGACCGCCGCCGTCCTGCTCGCTTCGGCTGCCGTTTTCGCTGGTGCGATCCGGCTCCTCTTGATCCGGACGGGGCAGCTCTTCGCTTACGGGCTCGGCCATGACGTCAACCTCGAGATCCAGAGCCGCGTCCTCGACCAGCCTTATTCCTGGCATGTCGCCCACGGCAGCCGCGAAGTGCTGGCGTCGCTCGAAAAGGTGCAGTTGCTCTCCCACGGCGTTGCGCTGCAACTGGTCCAGGGACTGAGCGGCGCCGTCATCGGCGTGGCGCTCGCGCTCGCGCTGGTAGCGATCGAGCCCGTCGCGGCGGCTCTCGCCTCAGGCCTGCTGGCGCTGGTCTATGTCGGCGTTTCCGTCGCCACCCGGCACCGCCTGGCAGGCCATTCCGGCTCCGCCTCCTCGGCGCTGAGCGGGCGGATCGGCATCGTCCAGGAGAGCCTCGGTGGAATACGCGACGTCATCCTCGACCGCGCCCAAGCTCTTTACCTCGCCGCGTTCAGCCGGATCGACAGGCAGCTGAGCCGCGCCCGCTCGGACGCCGCCTTCCTTTCGGTCGCGCCGCGCTACCTGATCGAGGTTGCGGGAATGGTTCTGTTTGCGGCAGCCGCCGTGCTGCTCGCCCGGCGCGAAGGCGGATTCGCCGATGCGCTGCCGGTCCTCGGCGCCCTTGCGCTGGGCGCCCAGAGGCTGCTGCCGCTGATCCAGCAGGTCTATCAGTCCTGGAGCACCGTCATCGCCAACCGCGCCGTCACCGCCGACCTGCTCGCTTTGCTGGGCTTGCCGCCTTCCGAGGAGACGGAGAACGGCCCGCCGCTGCCGCTCGAGCGCGAGATCCGGCTGGAGGGCGTCGGCTTCTGCTACCCCGGCCGCATCGAGCCGGCACTGAGCGACGTCGACCTCCGCATCGCATGCGGCGCGCGAGTCGCCGTCATTGGACCGACCGGCAGCGGCAAGAGCACGCTTGCCGATCTGATCATGGGCCTGCTCCATCCCGACGCCGGCCGGGTGACGGTCGACGGCGGCCTGCTCGAAGGCCCCCGGCGCGCCGCCTGGCGGCGGAGCATCGCCCATGTCCCGCAGGCCATCTTCCTCGCCGACGCCTCGATCGCGCGGAACATCGCCTTCTCCTCGGGCCCCGATGCGATCGACCCCGAGCGAGTGGCCGAGGCGGCGCGCCGGGCGCAGCTTTCAAGCTTCATAGAATCGCTTCCCGAGGGCTACGAGACCCGCGTCGGCGAACGCGGCGTCCGGCTCTCCGGAGGCCAGCGGCAGCGCCTCGGCATCGCCCGCGCTTTGTACAAGAACGCGCCGGTGCTGGTGCTCGACGAGGCGACCAGCGCACTCGACGACGAGACCGAGGCGAAGGTGCTCGCTTCGCTCGACGCGCTGGCGCGCGACAGCGGCCTCACCCTCATCGTCATCGCTCACCGCCGCTCCACCGTCGCCGCCTGCGATTTCACGGTGCGGCTGGAGGACGGCCGCGTCGTCTGACGTGTCAGCGGCGCCCCCGCTCCCGCGCAGCCGCTGGGCCGAGCCTGCGCGCCACGGCGGAGATCGTCTCGGCGCGAATTTCGCGAAGCCGCATCTCGGTCGCAACCGGCTCCTCGAACAGCCGGCGCAGCATGACGGCGTGGCGAGCGGCGACCGCCGGCGGGGCCGCGCTCGTCTTGCCCCGCGCGTCCAGGGTCGCCGCGGCGATGTCGAAGGCGATGCAATGGTCGGCGCGGAGCGGGTTCGGATCGGTCTCGAACTGCGCCGAGCAGGTGCGGCTGTAGCGCTCGATCTCCGCCGTGCGGCCCGCCGTCCGCAGGGCGACCAGATTGTCGACCGCCTGCTCGATCATTGCGCCGTCCACCCAGCCGCTCGGCGGCCCCGAAGCCGGCTCCGTCGCTTCCTCCTCGGCTTCAGCGGACGGAGAGATGCGCGGCGCGGTCTGCTCGTAGGCGCGCTGGCCGAGCTGCGCCGCCACCCAGGCCAAGCCGACCACCACAGGCAATCCCAGCCACCAGCCGATCCGCGACCGCGGCGGCGGCGGTCGCCACGGCGGCGCCACCACCACCGGCAGCGCTGCCGCCTTGCGCCGGCCGAGATCGTAGGTCCGCCGCCGCTCCGGATTCCTCAGCAAGGCGTAAGCTTCGTTGAGTTCGCTCGCCCCGGCCGCCGCCTCGCCGTGGCCGCGCCGGTCGGGATGACGCTCCTTGATCAGCCGCAGATAGGCGGCGCGGATCGTCGCGGCGTCGGCATCCACTGCGACTCCCAGCAACGCATAAGGATCGGTCGAGGGCTTCTCGCTCACAGCTCCGCATAGCGCATCAGCGCTTCGTTGACCCGGTGCACGTCGAACTTGGCCTCAGCGATCCTGCGCGAAGCCTTGCCCATCTCCCCGGCGCGCTCCGGGCATAAGACGAAACGCCGCATCGCCTCGAACAAGGCGTCGGCATCCTTCGGCGGCACCAGAAGACCGTTCTCCCCCTCGACTACCGTCTCACGGCAGCCGGGCGCGTCGGTGGTGACGATCGCCCGCCCGGTCGCCATCGCTTCCAGCACCGAGCGCGGCGTTCCTTCGCGATAGGAGGGAAGCACGTAGACGCTGCACGCCGCCAGCGCCGGCCGCACGTCGTCCAGCTTCCCGAGACATTCCACCCCACCGGCCCTCATCGCGTCGATCTCCGCCTGGGAGACGGCGTCCGGCGATTCATCGAGCCAGCCCGCCAGCCGGACGTTCACCTCGGGATGCTCGCGTTTGAGGCGCACCGCCGCCTCGCCATATTCGCGCACGCCCTTGTCGCGCAGGAATCGCGAGATCATCAGGAAGCTGACGCCGGGAGGCTGCGGCCGCTCGGCATAATGATCGGTATCGACGCCCGAGCCTGCGACGAGACCGGTGGGCAGCGATCGCGGGAGGATTCCGAGGCGGCGGAAGTCTCGCCGGTCGTCCTCGTTCTGGAAGATTGCGAACCAGGAGCGGCGGAACGCGCGGCGGTACATCCAGATCGCCGCCGCGCGGATCAGCAGCCTTTTCGGGTGCAGGCCGCCGAGGAAGGCATAGCCGAGGCCGGTGACCAAAGGGATGAAGCGAGGCACTCCCGCCGCCCGCGCGGCGGCGGCGCCGATCACGGTCGGCTTGATCGTATAGGCGATCACGACGTCGGGGCGGATGCGCCGGAACAGGGCGGTCAGCGCGCGGCGGGTGACGCGGGCGCCGAGCGGATCCATGCTGGTGCGGGCGAGCGGAACGTCGACCGGCTCTGCGCCCAGCGCCCGGACCTTCGCGGCGAGGTCCTCGTCGATGTCGGGGGCGACGGCATGGACCTCGTGGCCGCGCGCGACCATCGCCGCGATCAGCGGTCCGCGGAAGTTGATCAAAGAGGGCGCGTAGGAGCCGAGAAGCACCACTTTCTGCCCCCCGCGCGCCTGCATTCCTCCCGGTTCCGATGTCACGCGCCTTGCCCTTTCCCAGCGAGCCCCATATCGCAAGCGGCAGCGATTGCATCCGGTCTTTGGCCGGTCTTCGAAAGGCGGCGAGCGACTTCCATGTGCGGCCTGGCAGGATATCTGGGCGCGACGAGCGGCGACAGGCAGGAGGTTCTCGCCCGGATGGCGGCGTCGATCGGCCATCGCGGGCCGGACGGCACCGGCCTATGGCGCGACGACGAGGCCGCCATCGGCTTCGCCCACAACCGCCTCGCGATCGTCGACCTCTCGCCGGCCGGCGACCAGCCGATGACGTCGCCGAGCGGGCGCTGGGTGATCGCGTACAACGGCGAGATCTACAATCACATGGACCTGCGCCGCGAGCTCGAGGTCGACGGCTTCGTCCCCGGCTGGCGCGGCCATTCCGACACCGAGACCCTGCTCGCCGCGATCGACCGCTGGGGCGTCGCCGGAGCGCTCGGCCGGGCGATCGGCATGTTCGCCTTCGCGCTCTGGGACAAAGCGGAGCGCCGCCTGATCCTCGCCCGCGACCGCCTGGGCGAGAAGCCGCTTTATTATGGCTGGCAGCGGAGCGGCGGCAATCGAGCCTTCCTGTTCGGCTCCGAGCTCAAGGCGCTGCGGCGCCACCCTGCCTTCGAAGGCGAGATCGACCGCCAGGCGCTCACCGCCTTTTTGAGGCTGAACTACGTGCCCGCGCCGCTCTCGATCTATCGCGGGATCGCCAAGCTCCCGCCGGGCTCCATCCTGACCCTCGCTGCGGGCGCCGACGAGCCGGCGATCCACTCTTACTGGTCGGGCGCGGAGGTGGCGGAGCGCGGCGCCGCCGATCCGCTTCGTCTCGGGCCGGACGAGGCGACCGACGCGCTCGAGGCTTTGCTCAAGGATGCGGTCGCGCAGCAGATGGTCGCCGACGTGCCGCTCGGCGCCTTCCTCTCCGGCGGGGTCGATTCCTCGACCGTCGTCGCGCTGATGCAGGCGCAATCGTCGCGGCCGGTGAAGACCTTTTCGATCGGCTTTTCCGAAGAGGCCTATAACGAGGCACACCAGGCCAAGGCGGTGGCCGCGCATCTCGGGACCGATCACAGCGAGCTCTACGTCAGCCCGGCGGACGCCATGGCGGTGATCCCGCGGCTCGCCGGCATGTACGACGAGCCCTTCGCCGATTCCTCGCAGATCCCGACCTTCCTCGTCTCCCAGCTCGCCCGCCGCGACGTCACCGTCTCCCTGTCCGGCGACGCGGGCGACGAATTGTTCGGGGGCTACAACCGGCACCGGATGGTGGCCGGCCCGTGGCGCCGGCTGTCGCGGATCCCGCGGCCGCTGCGCGGCGCCGCCGCGCGCGGCCTGCGCGCCGTCTCGCCGGAGCGCTGGAACCGGGTCGCCGCCGCGCTCGATCCGCTGCTGCCCCGCGCGGCCAGGATGCGGCTCCCGGGCGAGAAGATCCACAAGGCCGCGGGCGTGCTGGCCAGCAGGTCGGTCGACGACCTCTATCTCGGCCTGGTCTCCTTCTGGCGCGACCCGGCGAGCGCCGTGCGCGGCGGATCGGAGGTGGCGGGGGCGCTGAACGGCCTCGCTCCGCGCCTCGCGGGCCTCAACGACGCCGAGCGGATGATGGCGCTCGACATGCTCACCTACCTTCCCGACGACATCCTCGCCAAGGTCGACCGGGCCGCGATGAGCGTTTCGCTCGAGACCCGCGTCCCGTTCCTCGACCATCGCGTCGTCGAGCTCGCTTGGCGGCTCCCCATCGAGCTCAAGATCCGCAACGGCGAGACCAAGTGGCTGCTGCGCCGCGTCCTCGACCGGCATGTCCCGCGGGCTTTGGTCGACCGGCCGAAAATGGGCTTCGGGGTGCCGATCGACTCCTGGCTGCGGGGGCCTTTGCGCGACTGGGCCGAGGGCCTGCTCGCGGAGGGCCGCCTCGCCGGCGAGGGACATTTCGAAGCCGCCCCGATCCGCGCCGCCTGGGACGCGCACCAGAAAGGCAGCGCCAACATGCAGCATCATCTCTGGAGCGTGCTCATGTTCCAGATGTGGCTCGATGCGGACAAGAGCGAGGCGGCGGCCGCGCCCTCGCCTCGCCGCCGCTCCGCCGCCTGAGACCATGACTGCCTCCCTGATCCTGTTCGGCTCGGGCGGGCATGCCAAGGTGGTGCTGGAAGCGATCCGCGCGGCCATACCGGATTGCCGTGTCTCCGTCCTGGACGACGATCCTGCGGCGACCGGCCGGACCTTGCTCGGCCTGCCGATCGTCGGCGGCCGCGACTGGCTGGAGACCAACCCCTTCCGCGGGTCGGTCGTCCCGGCCATCGGCACCAATGCCGCGCGCGCGGCCCTGATCGAATGGCTGGCCGGGCTGGATCGGCCGCTCGCCTCGGTCGTCCATCCCGGCGCCATCCTGAGCCCGACCGCGAAGCTCGGCGACGGCGCCTTTCTCGCCCCGGGGGCGATCGTGAACGCCGAGGCCGAGATCGGGGAGGCCGCCATCGTCAACACCGGCGCCAGCGTCGACCATGACTGCCGGGTCGGCGCCGCCGCCCATATCGCGCCCGGCGCCCATCTCTGCGGCTCCGTACGGGTCGGCGCGCGCACCCTGGTCGGCGCCGGCGCGACGGTCATACCGGGCGTCGCAATCGGTGCGGACGCGATCGTCGGCGCGGGATCGGTGGTGATCGCGGACCTGCCCGACGGCGCCCGCGTCGCCGGCTGCCCGGCGCGCGCGCTTCGGGCCTAGTTCGCCAGCACGCCCGGAGTCGCGACGACGTCGCCGCCGAGGTCGCGCCCGGTCCGGAACGCGCGCATCCTGACCCCCGAACGGCTCTCGAAGCGGTTGCGGCCGTGGGTGACGCCGTGGAGCTGGAGATAATATTCGTCGCGCACGCCCGCCCCGCGCTCGATCACCGACTGGTTGCCTGTGAAGGTGCCGCCGCTGAGCATCCGGGCGATCCCGGTCGTGCCGCGGTTGCTGGCGTGGATCCGGTTCTGGTCGATGACGACGTTGCGGTAACCGGCGTGGGTGAAGTCGAGCACGAAGAAGCCGCCGCCCGCCAGCATATTGTTCCGGATCGTGATCCCGTTGATCGAGGCGCCGTTGCCGGCGACGGTGCGGATCGCGCCGCCCTCGGAGCCGCCCACCGTCGAGGCGATCCTGGGATTGCCGACGATCTCGATGCCGCGGCTGTTGTCGGCGATGACGATGCCGGTATTGGCCGCCTCGATATTGCTGCCGGTGATACGAACGCGTTCGTTGCCCACGGTGACGCCGATCCCGATCTGGACCCGGGCGATCGTCACGCCGCTGATCGTGATGTCGCGGTTGGAATGGGCCGCATTGTCGGGCTCGAGGTCGATGCCCGCCTGGGGGGGAGTCCCCGCAACGTCCTCGATCCGCGCGCCGCGCACCTCGCCCGTCCGGCCGGCGATTATGGAAATTCCGTTGCGGCGGACGTTGCGGATGGTGACGCCGGTGATCAGGAAGCGCTCGCAGAAGGTGCCGGGCCGATCGCCTGCATTGGCGACATAGATGCCGTCGCCCCAGCAATCGGCGATCTCGATCCCTGGGCCGACCGTCCAGCCCGTCGCCGCGAACGCCGCGATGCCGTGGCCCCATTCGCCGCCCCGCCCGCGATGGCCGATACGCTCGCCGACGATCCGCCCCGGTCCGACGATGCTCCAGCGGCTGGTCCGGCTGCCCTGCACCACCGCCCCCTCGCCATGCACCGTCGGCAGCGCGCGCAGCTCGGCGCCGTTCAAATCGAGCGTGACGCCGCTCTTCATCTTCAGGCCGCCATAAGCGTGCCAGGTCGGCCGGTAATTGGTGTCGACGCGGTAGACCGCCCCGCGGCGCAACTGCAGCCGCCCGCCGGCAGGCGTCGCGTCCATGGCCGCCTGCAGGGCCCTGGTGTCGTCGCTGCGGCCGTCACCGCGCGCGCCATAGTCCTCGGGACGGACGAGTGCGCCGCCGGTCTGCGCGCAGAGGCGGCTTCCCGCCATGCTGAGGGCCAGCGCCGTGCCGGCAGCGAGGAAAATGCGTCGGTTCATCATCCTTTTCCCCTGCGACTGCCGCCCTGAACCGTGTCTGACCTGCTCGTTCAGCTCACCAGCGACCGGCAATAGTCGATCTGGGTCAGGATCTCGATCCGGCCGGCCTTGCGCATCGCCGCCGCTTCCTCAACCACGGCGGCGAGGTTGCGCAACGTGGCGGGCGCCGCCGCGACATTCTCGGGATGGGTCCAGAAATGGGCGACGCCTCCCGTTCGCGCCGCCTGCTCCAGCACGTGGCGCGCGCGCCGGCGGGTCACCCAGGTCGGAACCAGCCGTCGCGGCCCCGACAGCCAGTTGATGAAATAGCCCGCCGGGATCGGCTGGAGCGGTGCCGGCGCCGGCGACGGTTCGGCTGCGGCGAGGATGTTCAGCTCGCCCGCCAGGGAAGCGATGCGTGAGGAGCGCGGCCGCGCCAGCCGGTAGCCGGCGAAGCCCGCTTCCGCGAGCAGGTCGAGATGGGCGATCGCGTTGCGCGGGTGGATGAAGGTGCGCCCGCGCTCGATCGGCACCAAAGAGAGCTCGTACTGCGCCTGGTCGGCGGTCATCTCGGTCCAGGGGGTGTGGGTCACGCCGTGGCTCGCTATCTCGTGCCCCGCGCCGATCGCCGCCAACGCCCACTCGCCGGTCCAGCCCTCGCCGGAGCCGTGCACGAGGTCCCGGAAGGCGGGTCGCGCATAAGGCAACCGCTCGGCGATCTCGTCCGTGGGCAAGGCCAGCAGCTCGTCGCGCGAACGCAGGAACAGCTCGGTGAAGGCGAAGGTGGCCGGGACTCCGGCCTTGGCGAGCAGGGCGGCGATGGCGCGATAGGCCTCCTTCAGCCGCTCCTCGGTCAAGTCGCGCTGCCAGCGTGGCGAGAGGTGGTCGGCGACTCCCCACTTCCCCTCGCAGTCGAGCGACAGGATGAACGTGCCCGCCATCAGACGGTGTCGGAATCGAGATAGCTGACATACCAGCCGCTGGCATTCTCGACCGTGGCGGCGGGGGCGGCGATCGCGCGCGCACCGAAATTGATCACGATCGGACGCAACCGCTCGGGCAGCGGGTAGAATCCGGCCTTTCGGTAGGCGGAATAATTCGGCGAGCCGGGGAGGCACCAGGCGAGCGCCGCGTCGGCCCGCGCGGCCTGCAGCTCGCGCAACGCCGCCGCGATCAGCCCGGGGAGCGTGTCGGCGCCGCCGATCGCCTCCATCACATAGCCGATCCGCCCGCCATGCTTGTCCGAGAGCGTGTGCGCGACGAAGGAGCCGTCCTCCGCCTGCAGGATGTCGTAGCGCTCTGAAGGGTGGTCGCGCAGCCGCCAGTTGAGGAACTCCGCGTCGCGCTCGACGGCGCAGCCCATCCCCTCGGAGAAGCGGCGCCAGGCGCCGGTGGCGCGCTCGTCGAAGCCGAGCGCCCGCTCGTAATCCCCGGCGCCCCGCGCCAGCATCGGGATCGGCAGATCGGGCAGGAAACGCGAGACGCGCCTCAGGAAATAGCCGCTCCTCAGCGGCCGGAACAGCATCGGCACCGGGCCGAAATGGGCCCAGCCGAGCTTGCCGAAAAAGCCCGGAGACGAGTTGGCGTTGGGAAAGCCGTAGAGGAGGTCGGCCTCGGCCTCGTCGTAGAAGCAGTTGATCAGGCGCCCGAACACGCCCTTGCCGCGCGCCGCGGGCGTGACGATGGTATCCATCGACTGGTAGGCCCGGCCGATCCGCTCTCCGATCCGGAAGCGGCTCGGCATGAAGGCGTTGACGCCGATGATCTCGCCGCCGGCGGTAGCGACCGCGACCGCTCCGGTGCCGGCCGGCCCGTCGCGAAGCTTCCATTCGAGCTTGCCGCGGCCGATCGCCTGCTCCTGCTCGGGGAGCAGCTTCAGATAGGCGTCGCGGATCTCGTCCGAATATCCGACCAGCTCGTAAGAGACGTCCATCTCAGCCCGTCCGTCCCATCTGCCGCGGCTCCGGTGCAATAGCCGATCAGGGCGGCGATTCAACCGGCGGCCGCGCGCAGGATCGAGAGCACCCGCGGCTGCTGCGAAGCGAGCGAATAGCGCTCGACTGCGATTCGGCGCCCCTCCGCCCCCATCCGGGCGCGCAGCGCGGGATCGTCGAGCAGCGCCCCGAGCCGCTCCGCCCATTCGGCGGGCGAGGCGGCGAGGAAGCCGCTCGACCCGTCCGCGAGGATCCCGGAATTGACTCCTACCGGCGAAGCGACGGTGGGCAGGCCGCACGCCATGTACTGGATGAGCTTGTACCCGCATTTGCCGCGCTGGAAGGGCTGATCGAGGAGCGGCATGATGCCGACGTCCATCGCCTGAAGCGCGGCCACCTCGCTTGCCTCCGACCATTCGACGGCGTCCACGCCCTCGATACCGCGCGCCCCGGGGCCGGCGCCGATCACCCTCAGCCGGGCCCCGCGCGCCTTCAGCACCGGGAGGAGAGCGGGAAGCAGGGGTTCGACATTGGCCCAGGTCGTCCGCGAGCCGATCCAGCCCACCGTCGGCGGCCGGTCCGCGGCGGGGCCCTCTGCGGGCGTGTAGACTGCGGTGTCGAGGACCGTCGGCACGATCACGCTGTTCGGACAGAAACGCTCGGCATAGGCCTTAAGATAGCCATTGCCGCACATCGCCGCGGCCGCGCGCGCGAGCAACGGCTCCAGCTTGCGTCCGAGCAGCGCCCTCACGAGCGGATTTCGGTGCGCGTCGTAGGAATGGAAGATGGCGTCGTCGTAATCCAGCACGATCGGCGTCGGACCGCGCGCCGCCAGTGCCTCCACCCAGCCGGGCGCATAAGGAATGAGCTCGTACTGCGCCCAGACGAGGTCGTAATCGCGGCGCCCGCGAATCGCCTTCAGCCGCTGGCAATAGGCGCCGCGGAACATGCCGGGGTCCCTGCGGCGGTCCTCGTTCACCGCCTCGATCCAGGCGCTGGGGACCAGCGGCGACAGCGTCACCGCGACCCCGTGCTCCGCAAGGTAGGGGACATATTGGGCGAAGCGCTGCCGCGTGCTCGCCGCCTGCAAATCGTATCTGGTCAGAGCGAGCACGCGCAACGGCCGCGGTGCCGCGCCCGCGTCTGCGGCTAATCTCGACTCTCGACTGTCCATGCGGCAGGCGATAGGGACGTCCGTGCGCCGATTCTACGCGGAATCGCGTGTTCCCCATTTTGGAGAGTGCGTTGGAAAAGCAGACGATTTTCATTTCGGGCGTGGCGGGTTTCCTCGGCAGCCATCTTGCGGACGCGTTCCTCGCCGACGGCCATCGGGTCATCGGCAACGACAACATGATCGGCGGCTATCTCGACAACGTTCCCGCGGGCGTCGAATTCCACCAATATGACTGCAACGATTTTTCGCGCGTCAAGGAGCACCTCCAGGGCGTCGACATCGTCTATCACTGCGCGGCGACCGCTTATGAGGGCCTTTCGGTCTTCTCCCCGCACATGATCACCCAGAACATCGTCACCGCCTCCACCGGCATGATATCCGCGGCGATCGCCAACAAGGTGCGCCGCTTCGTGATGTGCTCGTCGATGGCGCGCTACGGCACCAACCAGGTCCCGTTCACCGAGGACATGTCTCCCCGCCCGCAGGACCCGTACGGCATCGGCAAGTACATGTCGGAGCTGATGCTCCGGAACCTCGCCGAGGTCCACGATATGGAGTGGGTGGTCGCGGTGCCGCACAACATCGTCGGCCCGCGCCAGAAATATGACGATCCCTATCGCAACGTCGCCAGCATCTTTATCAACCTCATGCTGCAGGGCCGCCAGCCCTATATCTACGGCGACGGCAACCAGATGCGCTGCTTCAGCTTCGTCTCCGACGACATCGCGCCGCTGAAGCAGATGGCGTTCGATCCGGCCTGCGTCGGCGAGGTGATCAACATCGGGCCCGACGACGAGTTCGTTACGATCAACGAGCTTGCCCAGACGGTCGCCAAGCTGCTCGATTTCCAGCTCGAGAGCACCTACACGCGGGGGAGGCCTCAGGAAGTGCTGCTCGCCAATTGCTCGGCCGACAAGGCTCGGCGGCTGCTCGGCTACCAGCCGAAGGTGAGGCTCGAGGAGGGGCTGCAGCAGATGATCGACTGGATCCGCGAACGCGGTGTCAGGCCCTTCATCTACCATCTCGACCTCGAGATCGAAAACGAGAAGACCCCGGAGACATGGTCGAAGCGGCTGTTCTAGACCGGCCGGCCGGGCCCGCGGCGGACGACACCGCCCTCCCCCTGCTCCGCCTGATGGTCCTGGCCGACAAGCCGAAGGGCGTGTCCCCGGGCCAGCGCTTCCGGCTGGAGCAATGGGGCGAGCTGACCGCGGCGCGCCACCGGATCGAGCTGGACTTCTTCCCGTTCGAATCCCCCGCGCTGACCGAGATCCTCTACAAGCCCGGAATGCGCGTGAAAAAGGCTCGCCACCTGATCGCGGACTTCCTGCGCCGCAGCGCCGTCGTCCGCCGCGCCCGCGATTATGACGGGATCGTCATCTACCGGCGCGCCGCCCTGCTCGGCCCGGCGCTCTACGAGCGCATGCTCGCCGCGACCGACCTCCCCCTCTTTTTCGACTTCGACGACACGATCTGGCAGGAATCCGCGAACGCCGATTCGGTCAACGGGATCTTCGCCAGGCTGAAATTCCAGGGGAAGACCGCGACGATCTGCCGCCTCGCCGCCGCCGTGCTGCCGGGCAACGAATTCCTCGCCGGCTATGCCCGGCAGTATAACGACAATGTCCACATCCTCCCGACCAGCATCGATCTCGCCAAATACGACGTGCAGCCGGAACCCGGGAACGACGACCCGTTCGTGGTCTGCTGGACGGGATCGCACACCACGTTGGTCAACTTCGAGACGGCGCGCACCGCTCTCGAGCGGCTCGCGCAACGCCGCCGGCTGCTGGTCAAGGTGATCTGCAACGTGCCGCCGCGCGCGCCCATCGCAGGGGCCGAAACGGCCTATATTCCGTGGCGGGAAGAAGGCGAGGCCGAGGCGATCGGCGCCAGCCATGTCGGCATCATGCCGCTCCCGGACGAGCCTTTGGCCCGCGGCAAGTGCGGCCTCAAGGCGCTGCAATATATGGCGGTCGGGCGGCCTGCGGTCGTTTCGCCGGTCGGCATGAACGTCGATCTCGTGCGCGACGGCGAGAACGGCTTCCTCGCGAGCAGCGACGACGAATGGGTCGAGACGCTCGACCGCCTCGCCGGTTCGCGCGAGCTCCGGCAGCGGATCGGCATGGCCGGCCGGCGGACGGTCGAGGAGGGCTATTCCGCCGAGGTGGTGGCCGAGCGATTCGCCCGGATCATCCGTTCGACGCTCGAGGCCCGCCGAAAACCGTCCTGAGGATCCCAGGCAGGCCGCCGAGGAGCAGGCGATAGGCCCGCAAGGTCTGGCCGACTTCGCCCTTGCGCCGGCCGAGCAGCCCGCGCGCGACCCGGGCAAACGGCTCGACCAGCAACGTCACGGCGAGCACGAACAGCGCCCCGCCGCGCGAAAAGTTCTTGCCCGCATAAAGCAGGCGGCTGCGCAGCGAATAGAAGAGGCGCTCGGCCTTGACCCCCTCCGACGTGCCGCCGCCTTTGTGGAAGCCGACCGCGCTTGCCAGATAGTGAGTGCGCCAGCCGGCCTGCCGGACCCGCCAGGAAAGGTCGATATCCTCGAGATAGACGAAGAAGCGCTCGTCGAAGCCGCCCAACTCTTCGAAGACCGAGCGGCGGATCAGGTAGAAGGCGCCGATGACATGGTCGACGTCGCGGCTGGAGAGATGGTCGAAGTCGAGCTCGCGCTGCTCGTTGCGGAACATGGTCGCCGGCGTCGGGAAGGCGCTGATGTGGCGCTGGGTTGCGCCGTCCTCACCGACCAGCCGGATTCCGCAGACGGCGACGTCGGCGGCCTCGGCCCTTTCCATGAAGGCGAGCGCGGCCTGCAGCGTCCCCGCCCGCAGCTCCGCGTCGGGGTTTAAGAACAGCAGATAGGGCGTCGTCGCGCCGGCCGCGCCGATGTTGCACGCCTTGGCGAAGCCGAGGTTGGCGCCGGTCTCGATCAGCCGCTCGCCGGGGGCGAGCGGGATGCGCTCCGAGCCGTCGCTCGAGGCATTGTCGACCACCACGACCTCGGCGAGGGAGGGTCCCGCATGCGCCCGCAACGACGCCAGGGCGCGGGCGAGCCACGGCCCCGAGTTCCAGTTGACGATCACGACGCGGACGATCATCGCGGGTGGATAGGGGCGCGGCCCTGTCGCTTCAAGTTCGCGGGTGGTCCGGCGATGGTGGCGCATCGTCGGCAGGCGTCGCGATTTGCTTGGGGTTGAACCGGCGGGGGAAAGGCTTCAATCGGGCCGCATGACCAAGCCTCAGAAGACCGCTCTGATCACCGGCGTCACCGGCCAGGACGGCGCCTATCTAGCCGAGCTGCTGCTCGCCAAGGGCTACATCGTCCATGGCCTGAAGCGCCGCGCGTCGCTGTTCAACACCGCCCGGATCGACCACCTCTACCGCGACCCGCACGAGGACGACATCCGCTTTTTCCTCCATCACGGCGACCTCACCGATTCCACCAACCTTATCCGCATCCTGCAGCAGACCCAGCCCGACGAGGTCTACAACCTCGCCGCGCAGAGCCACGTGGCGGTCTCGTTCGAGGTGCCGGAATATACCGCCAATGCGGACGCGCTCGGCACGTTGCGCCTGCTCGAGGCGATCCGCATCCTCGGCCTCCAAGAGAAGACGCGCTTCTACCAGGCGTCGACCTCCGAGCTTTACGGGCTCGTCCAGGAGACTCCGCAGACCGAGCGGACGCCCTTTTATCCGCGCTCGCCTTACGCCGTCGCCAAGCTTTACGGATACTGGATCACGGTCAACTACCGCGAGGCCTACGGGCTCTATGCGTGCAACGGAATCCTCTTCAACCACGAGTCTCCGTTGCGCGGCGAGAATTTCGTCACCCGCAAGGTCACCCGCGCCCTCGCCCGCATCAAGCTGGGCCTCCAGGATCGGCTCTATCTCGGCAATCTCGGCGCGCGGCGGGACTGGGGCCACGCCCGCGACTATGTCGAGATGCAGTGGCTGATGCTTCAGCAGGACGAGCCGGAGGATTACGTCATCGCCACCGGCGTTCAGTACAGTGTCCGTGACTTCGTCACCGCCGCCGCCGCCGAGCTCGGCATCCACCTCCGCTGGGAGGGCTCGGGTGCCGATGAGAAGGGCTATGATCAGCACGATCGTTGCATCGTCAGCGTCGACCAGCGTTATTTCCGCCCGGCCGAGGTCGAGACCCTGCTCGGCGACGCGAGCAAGGCGCGCGAGAAGCTCGGCTGGTCGCCGCGGGTGACGTTCGAGGAACTGGTCAGCGAAATGATCCGCGAGGATCTGAAGGCGGCGGAACGCGACGAGCTGGTCAAGAGCCATGGCTTCCAGCCCAGCAACTTTCATGAGTGGTAGTCCTTGAGGCTGGCTCGCAACCTCGCGGCCGGCATCGCCCATACCCTCATCACCACCATCGTCGCATTGGCGGTCGTCCCGCTCTACATCCGCTTCCTGGGGAGTGAGGCCTATGGCCTGATCGGATTCAACGCCACGCTCCAGGCGGTGCTGCAGATCCTCGAGCTCGGGCTGGCGCCCGCGATCAGCCGCGAGGTGGCGCGCGGCCTCGCGTCGGACGACATGCCGAGGACGCGCAACGTCCTGAGGAGCGCCGCCTGGATCTACTGGCTGGTGGCCGCGCTCATTGCCCTCACGTTCCTCCTCGCGGCGCCGACCATCGCCCGGGAGTGGATTTCCGCGGAGCATCTGAGCAGCGAGACGGTCGCCCAGGCGGTCCTGCTGATGGGGGTGATGATCGCCTGCCGCTGGCCGAGCGGCCTTTATACGGGGGCGCTGATCGGAGCCCACCGGCTGACCGTCTCCAGCGCGCTGGCGGTCATATACATCGTCATCGCCAATATCGGCGCGGTGCTGGTCATCGCCTTCTGGTCGCGCACGATCGAAGCCTTCTTCATCTGGCAGGCGGGCTGCGCCCTCGTCTATACCCTGGCGACGCAGGAGGCGGCATGGCGGATCGTTGGCGGCCGCGCCCAGGCGGCTTTCGACCCCCGCGCGCTGCGCAGCATCTGGCGCTTTTCGGTCGGGATGACCGGGATCGCGCTCACCGGCATCATCGTCAGCCAGCTCGACAAGGTGATCCTGAGCGCGCTCCTGCCGCTCGCCGATTTCGGCCACTATATGCTGGCGACGGCGGTGGCGATGGCGCTGTACGGGGTGATCAGCGCATTGTTCAAAGTGGTCTTTCCGCATTTCTCCGCCCGCATCGCCTCCGGCGACGAGGAAGGGCTGCGCTTCGAGTACCGGGCGATAAGCAACCTGCTCGCGATCGTCTGGTTTCCAGGCACGATGGCGCTGATCCTGTGCGCCGAGCCGCTGCTGCTGCTCTGGACCGGCAGCCCCGAGATCGCGGCCGACACCACCCCGGTCCTCGCCTTGCTGACTGCAGGCACCGCCCTCCACGGCATGATGTACCTGCCCTATTCGCTGCAGCTCGCTTACGGCATGACCCGGCTTCCGCTCACGATCAACCTCATGTTGATGGCGGTGCAGGTGCCGCTCATCATCTTCCTTGCGCTGCGCTTCGGAGCGATCGGAGGCGCCGCGGCATGGCTCGCGCTTCATGTCCTCTATTTCAACCTCGGGACTTGGATGACCCATCGGCGCGTCCTGAAGGGCATCGGCGGGAAGTGGATGCTGCGCGATGCCGGCGTTCCCCTCGCGATCTCCATCGCCTCCGGCCTCGCCGGGGCCGCCCTCATCGCCCGCGCGGGCGCCGGACTCCCCGTCCACCTCCTGATCGGCTGTGGAGCGGGGCTGCTCGCCTTCCTCGCTGCCGCCGCCTTGTGCCCCTACAAACCGGCCCAGATCCATGCGATTCTCGCCGGATAGAAAAGCCTCCGGAAGGCCCCCGTGCTTGCCTCTCTAGATGTGGGCTGCTAGTTCGCGCGCGCGGCTGGCGGCAGGCCCAGCCTCCCGTCCCGCATCGTCGCTCCCAGCAGGGTTTCAGTCCGGCCCATGAACGAGTCTTCCGCCGCGCGGCGCCGCTACCTGCGTTTCCCGCCCTCCCAGCCGCCGCTAGGCAGAACCCGAAGCAGGCTGCACAATGCGCTAGGACTCCTGCTGCTCCCCTTCGCGCTGGTCGCGGCGAGGATCCAGGGGACACCCGGCCTTCGGATCCGCGTCCGATGCATCCTCCTCGGCCTCCGCGCGCTGCGTCTCGGCCAGGCAAGGCAGGCCTTTGCCCTCATCGTCAACCCGATGGATTCGTTCCGCTATTTCGAGCTCGATTTCGTCCGGAGATGCATTCCTGGGCCGGTGCTCGGACGCTATCTCGACGTTTCGTCGCCGCGGCTCGTCTTCCTGATGCTTCTCGACCGCGAGAAGAGCCTGGTCGCGGACGTGATCAACCCGATCGAGGGCGACCTCGCGGACTCGCTCGCCCTGGCGAGGGCGCTCGGGCTCGATGGCCGCTGCCGGCCGCTCCGGGCGATGATCGAGGAGGCGCCCTACGAGGAGGGCTCGTTCGACCTCATCACGAGCATCTCGGTGATTGAACATATACCGGACGACCAAGCGGCGGTCGCGGCGATGTGGCGCCTGCTCCGTCCGGGCGGCCGCCTCGTCGTCACCGTCCCCTGCGCCCGCGAGGCGTGCGAGGAATATACCAATCTCGACGAATACGGCCTGTTCGAAAGCACGAACGACGGCCTTGTTTACTGGCAGCGTTATTATGACGAGGACTTGCTGGCGAAGACCTTCGGGGTCATGGGACCGCCGGTCCGCACGGCCGTCTACGGCGAGGCTGAAGCGGGCAATTACGACCGCGTCGTCGTGCGAAAGCGCACCGATCCCTCTTATCCCTATTGGTGGGAGCCGGTGATGATGGGGCGCGCATATCGGCGCTACGAACGTATCGCGGACCTAAAGGGGATGGGAGTGATCGGCATGGAATTCGTCAAGCCCCCGGAGGCGGATCGTGGGTGACGCGGTGCGATCGAAAATCCCTTATGCCGAGCCCAAGTTCTGGGGCGAGGAGGAGCGTTATGCCCTCGAGGCGCTGCGCTCGGGATGGATTTCGGGCGGCCCGTTCGTGGAGCGCCTGGAGGCTGCCCTCGCCGCTTTTTGCGGCGCGCCGCACGTGGTGGCGACCTCGAACGGGACGACCGCGTTGCACTGCGCCTACCTCGGCGCCGGCCTCGCCCCCGGCGACGAAGTGATCGTGCCGGGCTTCACCTTCATGGCCGCCGCCAATGTCGCGCTTCACATGAATGCGATCCCGGTCTTCGCCGACGTCGATCCCGACGGCTGGTGCATGACCGCGGAGACGGCGGAGCGGGTGATCACGAGGGCCACGCGCGGCATCGTAGCGGTTCACACCTATGGGAACATGTGCGACATGCAGCCCATCCTCGACCTCGCCGCAGCGCGCGGGTTGTGGGTAATCGAGGATGCGGCCGAGGCGCTCGGATCCACCTACCGGGGCCGGCAGGCGGGAACGATCGCGGACATCGGCACCTTCAGCTTCCACGCAAGCAAGACGATCGCCACGGGGGAGGGCGGAGCCGTCGCGACCCGGAACGCGGAAGCGCACCAGCGTATGAAGCTCTACCGGAGCCACGGCTTCAGCTCCCGCCGCTATTATCATGAGGTAGCGGGACACAATTTCCGGCTCCCTAATGTGCAGGCGGCGTTGGGCTGCGCGCAGCTCGAGCAGATCGGCACCATCGCCGCCGAGCGCCGGCGCGTCTACCGGCGCTATGTCGAGGGGCTGGGCCAGCTGAACGGAATCAGGCTCCAGACGATGACGCCGGGCGTCGATCCGCTGGTCTGGGCGGTCGCCGTCGAGATCGCTCCCGACGCGTTCGAACCCGGCCGCGACCGGATCATGGCGCTGTTGGAGGAGCGCGGCATCGAGACCCGCCCCGGCTTCCACGCCGCCAGCGAGATGCCGCATATCTACGGAGCCCAGGACCTGCCCGTATCGACGCGGTTGGCAGGGCGGGTGATCAGTCTGCCGACGAGCCCGACCGTCGCCGACGACGAAGTCGATTACATCGTCGGCTCGCTGCGCGATGTAGTGCGGGCGTAGATGGCAAACGGGTCGCCGCAAACGGCGCTCGAGATCGTGCGGCTTTCCCCCGCGACGAGGGACGGGCTGCTCGCGCTGCTCCAGGCGCTCGAGGCGAGCGGAGAAGCGGAGCTGTTCCGGCCCCACCCGTTCACCGCCGAGCATCTCGACGCAATCGGCGATCCGCAATCCCTCGACCTTTATTACGTCGCCACCGCCGGCGGCGTAGTGGCCGGCTACGGCCTGCTGCGCGGCTGGGAGGAGGGCTATACCGTCCCCAGCCTGGGCATCGCCGTCCATCCGGCGTGGCGCGGCCGCGGCCTGGCGGCAACGCTGATGCACTTCCTCCACGGCGCCGCCCGGCTCCGGCGGAGCGAGCGTGTGCGGCTACGCGTCCTCGACACCAACGAGCGCGCCATCCGGCTTTATCGCCGGAGCGGCTATGTTTTCCAGGAGAAGACCGAGGTCGACGCGCGCGGCAATCGCATGCTGGTCGGCTTCAAGGAGCTGGGGGCATGAGCGAGGCGACGGTAATTTGTGAGGCCACGCGGCGTCGAAGCGGTCGGCCGAGCAAGGCCGGCCGGCCCCGTAAGCGGGTTAAATCAGAAGGTTGACAGCTAAACCGGATGGCGACACTTACCCGGCGCCGCAATTTGAACTGCCCGCCGGGGCACGTGGCTCTAATATCCGATCAGGAAGGCAGCTTCGAATGAGCGGCAGCAAAAAGAAGTATTCGAAGGCAGACCAGGACTATATCGCTCGCCGGGCGGCGTTTGCGGAAAAATACGATCAGCCAGATCTATGGTCTATCGTAGACCACTGGCCGCTTTATGCTGGCGTTTACTCGCTTTCCAGGTTCATCGCTATATCGAAGCTGGTCGAGCAGTCCCTGGCCGTGCCCGGGCACATCGGAGAGGTCGGTTCATGGCGAGGCGCGAACCTCCTGTTCATGGCCAAGCTGATCAGGCTTTTCGATCCACATAGCAACAAGCAGGTCCACTCGTTCGACGCGTTCGAGGGCCTGCAGCAATTCTCGCCCGAGGATGGCGACGCCACCCGAACCAAGGGCTTCTATCGGGGCTCGCTCGATGAGCTGCTCGATGTCATCGCCCTCTACGACCTTGAGGGCGAGGTGGTGATCCACAAGGGCCTGGTCGAGGAAACGCTTCCTCCCCTGCTGGCCGAACGGACGGAACTCAGCTTCTCGATGATCTATATCGACGTGGATCTCTACGCTCCCACTTTGCTCGCGTTACGGGAGTTCCACAATCGCCTCTCGCTCGGCGGGATGATCGTATTCGACGAATGGAACATCGCGATGTTTCCCGGCGAGACCGTCGCCGTCCGCGAGTTCATGGCGGAGACTCCCGGAAGTTACGTGATGGAGCATGTCCGCAATACGAGGCAGCCGTCGCTCGTCCTTCGAAAGGTAGCGCTTTGATCGTTCGCTACCTCTATTCCGCCTGCGTCGTGATCGAGAGCCCGGACGTACGGATCCTGTGCGATCCGTGGTTCACGCCCGGTGTCTATGACGGGTCCTGGTTCCAATGGCCGCTCGTCGAGGATCCGGTTTCGACCATCGGTCCGGCCGACCTGATTTTCATCTCTCACATCCACCCGGACCATTACGACCCCATTTTCTTGAGGAAGTACCTGGCAGCCTATCCGGACGCCAGGATTATTGCCGGCCGCCACGCTCCACCCATCCTGAACGCCAAGCTGGCGGCGGACGGCTTCGAGTTCACAGTCGTCGATCACTGCCGACACGGCGAGACCGACATTTGGATCCTGCCGAACAAGACGCGAGCCGTGAACATCGACTCGGCGCTGGTCGTGCGCCGCGCGGACCAGGCCGTCGCCAATCTCAACGACTGTCCTTTCGACGAACCGCAGGTCGAGACGATCCGCGGACTATGCGACGGGGCCCGGATGATGGCGCTGATCCCCTATGGTGGGGCTACGGTCCATCCCCAGGCGTTCATCTTCGACAATCGAGACGATCTCCTGGCCGCGGGACGTGCGAAAGAGCGGCACTTTCTCGATATCTTCCACCGTTACATCGAAGCCCTCTCGCCCGACGCCATCCTGCCCTTTGCCGGCAAGCATTGGCTTGGGGGCCCGCTCATGGAGCAGAACCAGTATCGCGGAATTCCTGATCCAGTCGTCGCCGCCAGAGAGGCAGGCGAACGGGCCGTCGTCCTCGCCGACGGCGGCAAGGCCAGTTTCGACCTCGACACCATGACCGCCTCCGCCGTCAGAACGGAGCCTTACGATCGCGAAGAGGTCGAGCGATACCTGTCGCAAATGCCGTTCCCGGGCTACGCCTATGAGCGCGAACTGAGGCCCGATCCCGAGCGGGAGCTTCCAATCCTGCCGCTGCTGAACGTGGCGCTGAAGAGGGCGCGTGCCAAGACCCCGATCGCCGATCCGTGCTGGGTGATCATCCACGCGACCGGGACGGAGCTGAGTTACGTTTTTGACGTGTCGAGCGATGCGCCTGCTTCGGTGCGCAGGCAGAACGAAGACTTCGCCGAATTACACCCTCGCTTCGAACTCTTCATAGATCATCGCTATCTATTTGGAATCCTGTCGAGAATGTATCACTGGAACAACGCGCAAATCGGGTCGCATTTCAAGGTGCGCAGGGTTCCCGATGTCTTTCGCCGCGAAATATTCGATTTCTTCGACTATTTGCAGGTCTAGCCCGGCGAGCAGATGCTGACCGGCATGTTCACGACGAAAGAGGGCGTCGACGTGGGCCGCGGCGCCGGGTGGAGCCGTCCCGATGCTGCAAGGATTCAAAGAGCTGGTGGCATGAGCAAGGTGCCCCGCCTCTCCATCTGCATCACGACGCTGAACCGCGCCCGCTTCATCGGCGAGACCCTTGACAGCATCGTCCCCCAGCTCACGCCGGACGTGGAGGTCGTCATCGTCGACGGCGGCTCGACCGACGGGACCGGCGACGTCGTCCGACCCTATTTGGAGCGCACGCCGCAGATCCGCTATTTCAACACCGGCACCGGCGGGCC
The DNA here is from genome assembly GCA_035628635.1 of Allosphingosinicella sp. GTDB lineage: Bacteria > Pseudomonadota > Alphaproteobacteria > Sphingomonadales > Sphingomonadaceae > Allosphingosinicella. Next base: position 4,024 of record DASPJJ010000022.1, on the reverse strand, counting down.
CGTCGTCCCCAATGCCGGCTACTACGCCGATTGCGATTACAACATCGAGCAGGCGCGGGGCGAGCATATCTGGCTGTTCAGCGACGACGATCTGCTGGTGCCGCACGCGGTCGAGACGGTCCTTCGCGAGCTGGGCGACGGCGACCCGGATCTGCTGATCGTCGATTCGGAAGTCCGCGACCTCGCGGTCGATCGCCTGTTCGAGCCCACACGTCTCCCGATCAGGGAGCGGCGCGACTATCGGCCTGAGGATCGCGACGCTTTCATGGCGGATGCCGGCAATACGCTGACCTTCCTCGGCGTCGTCATCATCCGCCGCTCCTGCTGGCTCACGCGCGACAGCAAGGCCTATTACGGCAGTTATTTCATGCACGTCGGCGTGATCTTCCAGCAGCCGCCGCTGCCCCACGCGCGCGTCCTCCCGCAGGCGCTGGTCCAGATCCGGATGGGCAATGCGATGTGGACCCATCGCTCGTTCGAGATCTGGATGGCGACTTGGCCCAAGCTGATCTGGGGGTTCGAGGGCTATTCGGACGCGGCCAAGGCAGCCGTCGTCCCGCGCGAGCCGTGGCGCGCCTTCCTCCAGATCCTCGGTTACCGCGCCTATGGCAGCTTCACGCGGTCCGACTATCGGGCGCATGTCGCGCCGCGCGCCGGCCTGCTGGAGCGCCTTCGCGCGCAACTCGTGCTCGCTTTGCCGGGGCCCCTCGCCCACATCTTGGTGATGACGATGGTCGCCGTGTCGCGGAGCCGGCACGGCTCGGTCGCCTACAATCTGCTCGTCGCCAGCCGCAATTCGAACCCGGTGAGCCGCGCCATCGGCCGTCTCATCGGCCATAGCCTCCCGGCGAGGACCCCGGCTTCCTAGAGAGGCCCCGTGGCGCGTCCGCGAAGCAGGCGCGGCGTGTTGCGGACCATCAGGCCGAAGCCGCGCAGGACCTGGCCCAGGGTCCGCCCGCGGTGGCGGATCAGCGACCAGGCGATCGTCGCGACAGGTTCGACCAGATAGCTCAGCAAGGCGTGCGCGACGCGCGCGAGAAAGCCGAAATGCTTGCGCACATAGATGAAGCGCGCCTCGATACCGTAGAAGCGGGCCGTCCCCTTGGCCTGATCGGTGGTCCCGCCTCCGCGATGGAAGGCCACGGCTTCAGCGAGATAATAGCAAAGGGCGCCGCGACGTCGGGCCCTCAGCGACAGATCGATATCCTCGAGGTAGACGAAATAATCGTCGTCGAAGCCCCCCAGAGCTTCGAACAGCTCGCGGCGGATCAGGTAGAAGGCGCCCTGGACATGATCGACCGGCCGGCTGGATCGGTGGTCGAAATCGGCCATCAGCAGCCCCGGCGCCTTGCCGGGGAACAGGCGGTCGAGGCCGACCATGATGCTCGCGAAAGTCCCCAAGGTCGGAAAGCGAGCGCAATGGCGCGTGACCCGGCCCTGCTCGTCGAGAAGCTTGATCCCGCAGATCCCGTAGCCCGCATTCTCCGGCGCTTCGAGGAACGCGACGGCCTTGCCGATCGCCGGCTCGGTGAGCCGCGTATCGGGGTTGAGCAGGAGGATGTAGGGCGCGCTGCCCTGGCGGGCGCCGCGGTTGCAGCCGCGGCCGAAGCCGAGATTTGTGCCGGTGCGGTCGACAAGCAGCTTGTCCCAGTCGCAATCGAAATCGGCCGAGCCGTCGCGCGAACCGTTGTCGACGACGATGTAGCGGGTGACGATATCGGGCTCCACGGCCCGCACCGAAGCGACGCACTCGGCGAGCAGCGGCCCGGCATTCCAGTTCACGGTGACGATGTCGACCGCGACTGCCATGGCGACTGATACTCCCGAGGTGCGCCGAAGCGGGTGGTTCCGGCGCGAAGCTGATAGTTGCCCGCGGGAACGGACGCAACCTGACCCGGTCGGGGTCCGCACCCTAGTCTTCCCAGCCCCAACCCTCTAACCGTCGCGAGCATGAGCGAAGACGAACGTATCGTACCGGTGATCCTGTCGGGAGGGGCGGGGACGCGCCTTTGGCCCCTCTCCAGCCCCTCGACGCCGAAGCAATTCCTCCGGCTCGCGGGCGATCGCACAATGCTCCAGGAGACGGCGCTCCGCGTCGACGACAGGAAGGCGTTCGCGGCGCCCCTCGTCATCGGCAGCGCCGACCATGCCCACCTGCTGGCAACACAGCTCACCGAAGCGGGCACGATCCCATCGGCGCTGGTCCTGGAGCCGAGCGCGCGCAACACGGCGGCCGCGATCGCGCTTGCCGCGCTGGCCGTCGGTCCAGGCCGGCTGCTGCTGGTGATGCCGAGCGATCACGTGGTGCGCGATACCGCAGCCTTCCGCGCCGCTGTCGAGGCCGGGCGCCCGCTCGCCGCGCAGGACTGGTTGGTGACCTTCGGAATCCGGCCGACCCACGCGGAGACTGGCTTCGGCTATATTCGGCGCGGCGAGGCGCTGGCGCCGGGTGCCCACCGGGTCGACCGCTTCGTCGAAAAGCCCGACGTCGAGACGGCCCAGTTTTATCTGGACGATGGCGGCTACGACTGGAACGGCGGCATCTTCCTGTTCCGCGCCGGCCGCTATCTGGACGCGCTGAGGGACCACGCGCCCGCGATCCACGAGGCGGTTTCCGCCGCAATGGCCGCGTCATCTCCGGGAGCTGAGATCCGCCCCGACGCAGACGCCTTCGCCGCCGCCCCCTCCGTGTCCATCGACTATGCCGTGATGGAGAAGGACGACCGCGTCGCGGTCGTGCCCGTGGAGATGGGCTGGGCCGACATCGGCAGCTGGGACGCGCTCCACGAGATGCGAGAGCGCGACGCGCGCGGCAATGTCGCTACCGGCCCGGCCGCTTTGATCGACAGCGACAATTGCCTCGTCCATTCCGCCGGCAGGCCGGTCGTGGCGGTCGGAGTGCGCGACCTGATCGTCGTCGTCGGCGACGATGCCGTGCTCGTCCTCCCGCGCGGCCAGAGCCAGCGCGTCAAGGAGGCGCTGGAGCGGGCGCCGAAATGAGCGCGGTCCGGCTCGAGCCGCGGCGGGTGGAGAAGGTCTGGGGCCGGCGCGACCTCGGCCCTCCTTTCGGCGACGTCCCTGCGGTCGCCGAGCCGGTTGGCGAAATCTGGTTCGAACCGCCGGACGGACGCGAGGCCGCCTTGCTGGTCAAATATCTGTTCACTTCCGAGCGTCTCTCGATCCAAGTCCACCCCGACGACGCGGCAGCGCAGACGGCGGGGGCCGGCCCCTGCGGAAAGGACGAGGCGTGGCTCATCCTGTCCGCCGATCCCGGCGCCACCATCGGCCTGGGACTGGCGGAGAGGATCGACCGCGACACGCTGCGCCGGGCTGCGCTCGACGGCAGCATCGAGGACCTCGTCGACTGGCGCCCGGTCCGCGCCGGGGACGTCTTCTATTCGCCGGCCGGGACCATCCACGCGATCGGTGCCGGCCTGCGGCTGATCGAGGTCCAGCAGAATGTCGACCTCACCTTTCGCCTCTACGATTACGGGCGCCCCCGCGATCTGCATCTCGACGAGGCGGTCGCGGTGGCGCGCGCCGAGCCGTTCCGCGGCGAGCTGGCCTCGCGGCCCATCTCGGAGGGGCGGACGCAGCTTTGTGCCGGCGCCAAGCTGCGGCTGGAGCGCTGTGACGGGCCGGGCCGCTTCAGTCTCGAAGATGCGGCGTGGGTCGTCCCGCTTGTCGGCGATGCCTCGCTCGATGGGGAGGGTGTCGAGGCAGGCAGCGTCTGGATGACGGACGGTCCAGCCACCCTCGATCTGGGCCCCGGGGCCGAGGTGATCGTCGCCGTCCCCTGCGCGTAGGGTTAGACGTTCGAGCTGCGACCGCCGTAATTGCGATCGATCCAATTCCGATAGCTGCCGTCCATCACGGCCCGCCACCAATCCTCATTGGCGAGATACCAGTCGAGCGTAGAGGCGAACCCTTCACGGAAGTCGCGGGCGGGCGCGTAGCCGAGCTCGGTCCTGATCTTGGTCTCGTCGATCGCATAGCGGCGGTCGTGGCCCGGGCGGTCGGTGAC
>DASPJJ010000021.1:0-15690 GCA_035628635.1 Allosphingosinicella sp. | reverse complement strand
CGCGCGCGCCGACAGGACCGGCTCGGCGCTTGGGAATCAGAGGCTTTCCCGGCGCCGCGGAGAGGCCGTGCGAACCTATCTCATGGCGCGCGGCGTTCCCCACGACCGGATACGCGTCGTCGCCTGGGGCGAACCCCGTCTTCTGGTCGACACGCCCGACGGGGTCGCCGAGCGTTCGAACCGGCTGGTGCAGGCCTTTTTCGAGCCGGCTCCGCTGGCCGCCGCTCGGATCGCGGCGAGCGACGCCCGTCCGGCCCCGACCTGCTGAGGACTTAGGGCGCAAAATTGATGAAATTGGTCCGCAGGCCCGGAGAAAGTGCTTAGTTTTCAATGTCGCTTCCCCGGTCAGGCTGAGCTTCGGAAGAGGCGTCCAGCGCCTCCAGCGCGCGGGCCAGCGCGACGGCGGGGTCTTCCCCTGTCGCTTCATGAGGCGAGGTCGAATTCAGGACGGCGATGAGGAGGCTGTTGTCGTGGCGCACCTTCACGCCGACGCAGCGGCCGCGGTACATGACCGGCACTTTTTCGCCCTCGATGCAGCGGAGGATGGCGATGTCGTTCTGGTAGGAGCGGCCGCTCGCCTGTGCCTCGTCGCAGGCCCGATTGAAGCTCGCGGCGCCCTTATGCTTTCTGAGAACATGCAGGCTTTGCGGCGTCATCCCGACCGCCCGCGCCGAGCGCGCGAGGCAGCCGGTCACCACCAGCCGGTCGATGAAGCCGCGCTGGCGCTCCGGAGTCCAGCCGTCGTGGCGCGCCTTCACCGGCACCGGATCGAACCGGATGCGATAATAAGCCGGGCATTCGCGAAGGCGCCGCGCGGCGGGATGTTCGGCCGAGTCGCTCATCGACGATTCTATGACTCGCAGGATGTATCATCGTAAAGATTCGTTTTTCGTTCTCTCAGGCGGGGCGATTAGCGGCGCGACCGCCTTTTCCGCCCCTCCCTGGAAGGGAGGGGTTGGGGGTGGGTGCCGCCGAGGCACTCGGCGGCTTTGAGCAGGATGGCCTCCGCGACGCCGTCGGGATTGGAATCGACGTCGCCGTTCCAGAAGCGGATCACGGTCCAGCCTTCGCTTTCGAGAAAGCGCGTGCGCACTTCATCCGAGCGCGACTCCGCGTGCTGGCTGCCGTCGAGCTCGACGATCAGCTTCGCTTGGCGGCAGGCGAGGTCGGCGTAATAGGGCTCGATCGACAGCTGTCGGGTGAACTTCGGTCGGTAGCGGGAAATCAGACGCCAGATCGCCAGTTCCTGCGGCGTGGGTTCGTTACGCAGCGCTCGGGCGCGGCTGGTTATGCGGCGCGGGATGCGGCGGCCGGGCATGTCGCGAGCGTAGCAGAAAAGCACGCGCTGCGCGCGTACCCACCCCCAACCCCCTCCCTTCCAGGGAGGGGAGGAGAAGGGCCCGGCGTTCGTCCCGGCAGGAGCGCAGTGGAAATGGTGGTGCGCGGCGATTAGGGTGGGCGCCGGGAATTTCGGAGGGATGAATGGCTGTCGCGTTGGCCGCCGTGCTTGCGGCCGCTTCGCTGCAGGGGCAGGCGGCCGGGCAGTCGGCCGGGCCGCAGACGAGCTGCACCCATTTCGAGGCGCCGTGGGGATCGGCCTCCTACGAGGTGTTCATGGTCTTCTTCGATCATGACAGCAGCCGGATCACCGCTGCCGCCGCGGCAATCCTAGACCAGGCGGCGACCTTCTACAGGCCGCTGTCGCACTGCCTGCTGATCGCCGCGGCCCATACTGACCGGACCGGCAGCGACCGCTATAACGAAGCGCTTTCGCGGCGGCGGGCCGAGGCGATGATCGCCTATTTGCGTGGGCGCGGGGTCCGCGCGCGGTCCCTGATCGAGGCTTTCGGCGAAACCCGGCCGGTGGTCGAAACCGCTGACGGCACCGCCGAGTGGCAGAATCGCCGCGGCGAGGTGCTGATCGCGCCGCCGGACCGGCGCTAGGCGGGTGGCGCGGAAGATCGACCCCGGCGGCTTCGGTCCCCTCGTTAAGCGAAACAAGGGCGCGACAAGCGGGAAACGGATCGATGGGTTTGTTCGATTGGCTGACGGGGTCGAAGGCGGCGCCTTCCGGGGTGGAGAGGCAGAGCGTCGCGGAGCTGCGGCGGCGGCTGCTCGCGGTCAATCGCGACACCGCGCCGTTCACGGTCCGCGACGGGGCGCCGGAGGGGGTGGACCTGGTCGCCGAATGGAAGATCGTCGACGCGCGCTGGTACGAGATCTTCGCCAAGGCGGGGCTCGAGCGGGCGTTCAAGGTGCTGATGAAGTTCGACGAGGAAGAGGGGGAGGTTCGCGCCGTCGACCAGGAATGGTCGGTCGAGTGGCGCGCCGGCGTGCCCAGCCTGTCGCTCGCGGCCAGCGCCTTTCGCGGCCAGAAGAAGGAGATCAGCTTCGGAACCGCTTACGCATTCCGGGAGGAGGACCTCTCCTACGGCAAGGTCTACCAATATCGCTTCAATACCAAGGAGCTGAAGGCGCCGCTGATCGAGGCCGCGCAGGGCGCCGGCTGGGGCTGGAAGGGCGTGGCCTTCGGGAAATTGTGAGCTCGACGCGGATCGGGGACAGGATCGGGGACACGTACTTTTTGGACAGGATCGGGGACACGTACTTTTTCGCGAAAAAGTACGTGTCCCCATTCACGTCACGCGGAGGGTCAGACCTCACCCTTCGGGCTCGGCCCCTCCACCGCACTTCGTGCGGTCCCCCTCCCCGTTCCGGGGAGGAATGGTCAGCCCAATATCTTCGCCAGGCCCCGGCTGAGCTGGAGGGCGCCGTTGACGCGGGCGGCGGGGTCGGGCCAGCTGCGGGTGACGACCAGCTTCGAATCGGGCCTGAGCTTGGCGATGCCCTTCAGGTGCTGGACGTAGGCGATCAGCCCCTCGATGTCGGGGAAGCTGTCGTTGTGGAAATGGACCAGCGCCCCCTTGGCGCCGACGTCGAGCTTGACGATGCAGGCGCGGCGGCAGTTCAGCTTGATCTCGATCACCTTCAGCAGGTTCTCGGTCTCGCCCGGGAGCTTTCCGAAGCGGTCGATCAGCTCGGCGGCGAACGGATCGATCTCGTCGGGCCGCTCGAACTCGTTCATCCGCCGGTAGAGGCCCATCCTGAGGTCGAGATCAGGAACATAGGCCTCAGGGATCATGATCGGCGCGTCGACCGTGATCTGCGGCGAGAAATCCTCGACCGGCCTCGCCCCGCCGCCCGCCTTGGCCTCGAGGATCGCGTCCTCGAGCATCGACTGGTAGAGCTCGAAGCCGACCTCCTTGATGTGTCCCGACTGCTCGTCGCCGAGCAGGTTGCCGGCGCCCCTGATGTCGAGGTCGTGGCTGGCGAGCTGGAAGCCGGCGCCCAGCGAATCGAGATTGGCGAGGACCTGGAGGCGCTTGTCGGCCGCCTCGGTGACGGTGCGCGTCGGCGGGGTGGTCAAATAAGCGTAGGCGCGGGTCTTGGCGCGGCCGACCCGGCCCCTCAGCTGGTAGAGCTGGGCGAGGCCGAAGCGCTCGGCGCGGTGGATGATGAGGGTGTTGGCCGAGGGGATGTCGAGGCCCGATTCGACGATCGTCGTCGAGAGCAGCACGTCGTATTTGCGATCGTAGAAGGCCGACATCTTCTCCTCGACCTCGGTCGGCGCCATCTGGCCGTGGGCGGTGACGAAGCGCACCTCGGGCACCTCGTCGCGCAGATAAAGTTCGAGGTCGGGAAGGTCGGCGACGCGGGGGGCGACGAAATAGGTCTGGCCGCCGCGATAATGCTCGCGCAGCAAGGCTTCGCGGATCACGACCGGGTCCCAGGGCATGACGTAAGTGCGCACAGCGAGACGGTCGACCGGGGGCGTCTGGATCACGCTCAACTCGCGCAGCCCTGACATCGCCATCTGGAGGGTGCGCGGGATCGGAGTGGCGGTGAGCGTCAGGACGTGGACGTCGGCGCGCAGATTCTTGAGCCGCTCCTTGTGGGTGACGCCGAAACGCTGCTCCTCGTCGACGATGACCAGGCCGAGATTCCTGAAGGCGACGGTCTTGGCGAGCAGGGCATGGGTGCCGACGACGATGTCGAGCTGGCCCGAGGCGAGGCGCTCGCGGGTCTGCTTCGCTTCCTTCGGCGGGACCAGGCGGGAGAGGCGGCCGATCTCGATCGGGAAGCCGCGGAAGCGTTCGCAGAAGGTGTTGTAATGCTGGCGGGCGAGCAGGGTGGTCGGGCAGATCAGCGCCACTTGGAGCCCGGCCATCGCGGCGGCGAAGGCGGCGCGCAGCGCGACCTCGGTCTTGCCGAAGCCGACGTCGCCGCAGACCAGGCGGTCCATCGGCTTGCCCGCCTGGAGATCGGCGAAGACGTCGGCGATGGCGCGGTCCTGGTCGTCGGTCTCCTCGTAGGGGAAGCGGTCGGCGAAGGCGGCGTAGCTGGTGTCGGGCTCGATCACCTTGCCCGGCCGCACCGCGCGCTCGGCGGCGGTCTTGATCAGCTCGCCGGCAATCTCGCGGATGCGCTCCTTCATCCGCGCCTTGCGCCGCTGCCAGGCCTCGCCGCCGAGCCGGTCGAGCGTCACGCCTTCGGCATCGCTGCCGTAGCGGGAGAGGACGTCGATATTCTCGACCGGCACGTAGAGCTTGTCGCCGCCGGCATATTCCAATGCGACGCAATCGTGCGGGCTGGTGCCGACCGGGATGCGGGTCAGGCCCTCGTAGCGGCCGATGCCGTGATCGGCATGGACGACGAGGTCGCCGGGGCTGAGCGTCGACAGCTCGGACATGAAGGCGTCGGCCGACTTGCGGCGCCGGCGGCGGCGGACGAGGCGGTCGCCGAGCATGTCCTGCTCGGTGAGCAATGCGACGTCGGCCGTCGTGAAGCCGTGGTCGAGCTGGATGACGGCGAGGGCTATTCCGACGCCCAGCGCCTCCTGCCAGGCCTCGGCCTCCACGGCATTCTTCAGGCCGTGGTCTGCCAAAAGCCCCTTCAGCCGCTCGCGCGCGCCGCGCGAATAGCTGGCGAGGACGACCTTCTTCTTCGCCCGGCGGAGCGCGGCGACGTGGTCGACGACCGCTTCGTAGACATTGGCGTTCCGCGAGCGCTCCGGCGCGAAGTCGCGAGCGGCGTCGACTTCGAAATCGACGACGCGGTCGCTCTCGGGCTCGCGGAACGGCGTCGCCAGATGGAGCGGGCGGTCGGCGATCGCCGCCTCCCATTCCTCGCGCGACAGATAGAGGGTGTCGGGCTCGAGCGGACGGTAGGAGCCCGGATCGGACGACAAGGAACGCTTCCGGTTCTCGTAATAATCGGCGATCGCCTCGAAGCGGGCGTCGGCGGCGCCGGAATCGTGGGCGTCGCGGACGATCAGATCGTCCTCGCCGAGATGGTCGAGCAAAGTGCCGAGCCGCTCCTCGAACAGAGGCAGCCAATGGTCGATGCCCGCGAGGCGGCGGCCTTCGGAGACGGCCTGATAGAGCGGGTCGCCGGTCGCGGTCGCCCCGAACTTCTCGCGGTAGCGCGAGCGGAACCGCTTGACGCTGTCCTCGTCGAGCAGGGTCTCCGAAGCGGGCAGGAGGGTGAAGCCGCCTTGCGCGGTCCCGATCGTGCGCTGGGTCGCCGGATCGAAGCGGCGCACGCTCTCGATCTCGTCGCCGAAGAAATCGAGACGCAGGCCCTCGCTCTCGCCCGAGGGGAACAGGTCGACCAGCCCGCCGCGCACCGCGAACTCGCCGGCGTCCTGGACGGTGTCGGTGCGGTGATAGCCGTTGGCCGAGAGCAAAGCGGCGAGCCGGTCGCGGTCGATGCGCTCGCCGGGGACGAGGCGGGCGACGAGCTGGCGGATGCGGAAGGGCGTCAGCGTCCGCTGCAAGGCGGCGTTGATCGTGGTGACGAGGAGCTGCGGGCCTTCCGCCTTGCGCTGCAGCGCGTGCAGGGTCGCCAGCCGCTCGGCCGTCGAGCGCAGCGACGGCGAGGCGCGGTCGTAGGGCAAGCAGTCCCAGGCGGGGAAAGCGAGGATCTCGAGCTCGGGCGCGAAATAGCCGGCGGCGTCCTGGATGTGGCGCATCGCCGCTTCGTCCGGCGCGACGAACACGGCACGTCCTTTCGCCGCGCGCGCGAGGTCCGCGGCGAGCCAGGGGAGGAAGCCGGCCGGCGCGCCGGCGAGGGTGACCGGCGAACGGGTGCGCAGGATCTTCTGGATTGAGCCCTCCCCCTTGAGGGGGGAGGGTTGGGTGGGGGTGGCGCCTCCACCGGCAGCGCGTTTGCCGGAGAGTCCACCCCTCCCCAACCCCTCCCCCTCAAGGGGAGGGGCTTTGTCGTTCGCCTCTGTCATCCGGAGTGCCTGATATAGTTGACGTCCTGGAGCCGCCCCATGAGCGCCCCGCGGTAGCGCTCGGGCGGCTCGGCGGTTCCGAGCGCCCAGGCCATGATGTCGACGTCCTGCTCCTCGAGCAGGGCTTCGAACCAGTCCATCTCCGCCTCGGCCCACGCTGCGTGATGCGCGTCGAAGAAGCCGCCGACCATCAGGTCGGCCTCCCGCACGCCGCGATGCCAGGCTCGGAAGCGGAGGCGTTTCAATCGTGCAGCGCGGTCCATATTCCTCCAACAGCAATCGGCCGGCGGCGCTGAATTGCGGCGTCGGCTGGAGATTTGCGCCCGGATAGGCGCGGGCGCGCCCGAACGCCAGTAGGCGCGCGACGCGCGCGGGGAAGCCTTATCCCTGTGCCGCCGCCCGGAGCGCCAGAGCTTTCAAGCGGTCGGCAGACGCTTCCTTGCGCCGCAGGATCGGCGGCATCGACTCGCGCAGGAATCTGATGCCTCTCGGAATGGCGAGAATGCCGAACTTGCCCTTCACCAGCATTCGGCCCAGGGTCAGCTTGGCGCCCGGATGGCCCCGTCCGGCGGCATAATCCAGCAAGGCCCTGATCTGGTGGCACGTCGCACGGGTTGGGGAGCGCTCGTAGCGAAGCCGGGCCAGCCAGAAAAAAGCGGGGACGAAATCGAGACGCACGCCGTCGCGCAGCACGTCTTCAGACTCATCGAAATGGCCATGGTCCGCGAGCAATCGGGCATAGCCTATCGTCGCCATCCACGAGCCGACCTCGATTGCCCGGCGATAATAGTCAGCGGCGCGATCGAAGTCCGCCGCCACCACGGTTCCGGTATGGTAATGCCATGCGACCATATGCAAAGCTGCGGCCGAGCCCGCCTCAGCCGCCTCACGGTGAATTCGGAAAGCGGCTTCGGGGTCTGCTTCGCTGCGTGCATAGGCCTCCTCGACCAGCGCGCGATTCCGGTCCGAGTCCTTCCACCATAGCTCATCCTCGTTTGAATTCGAGCGCTCCCAGGCATTGGATTGGTCGAAGTGCGATTTCCAAAGCGCCTCGCAGCTGAGCTCGCTGTCCATGTCGAGCCAGCGGCGCAGTCTCGCGCAGATCCTGCAGGCCACCTACCCGGTCCCTTAAATCCGCTACCAGCCTGCTTGTAATATGAGGTCGGAGGTATGACCAGCAGAGTGGCGCCGTACCGGTTCAAACCTGCCGCTTCCGCGCCCGCGCCGCTTCCATTAGTCAACCGCTATGCGCCCCGACATCCTCAATCCCCTGTTCGCCGAGGTGGAGGTTCTGAAGGGCGTGGGGCCGACCGTGGCCAAGCCGCTGAAGCGGCTCGGGCTGGAGCGGGTGGTGGACGTGCTGTTCCACCTGCCGACGGGGTGGATCGAGCGCAAAAGGATCGACGTGCTCGACATGGCGGACGCGGGAAACGTGGTCACCGTCGAGGTCACGCCGGTCAATTATCGCGAGGGCGGGCCGCGCAGCCCGCTGCGCGTCCATGCGACCGACCGCGAAGGCAATTATCTGAGCCTCGTCTACTTCAACAATCCCGGCTGGGCGAAGAAGCAGCTGCCGCTCGGCACGAAGCGGATCGTCTCGGGGCGGATGGAGATGTACGGCCAGGAGCTGCAGATCGTCCATCCGGACTATGCGCTGCCGCCCGAGGAAGCGGCGGACCTGCCCGACCGCGAGGCCGTCTATCCCCTATCGGAAGGGCTGACCCACCGGCGCATGGGCGATTTCGCGGCCCAGGCGCTGGCGCGGGCGCCTGTCCTGGACGAGTGGATCGAGCCGGGCCTGCTCGACCGGCGCGGCTGGCCGGGGTGGCAGGAGGCACTCGTTCGCGCCCATCGCGGCCGCCACGCCGCCGCCGCGAAGGAGCGGCTCGCTTATGACGAGGTGTTCGCCAACCAGCTCGCTTTGATGCTGGTGCGCGGGGCCGCGCGGAAGCGCCGGGGCGTTCCCCTGAGGGGCGACGGTCGGCTCCGCGACGCGCTCAAGCTGCCCTATGCGCCGACCGGCGCGCAGCGTCGCGCAGTGGCCGAGATCGAGGGCGACCTCGCCCAGGAGACGCCGATGCTGCGCCTGCTCCAGGGCGACGTCGGATCGGGCAAGACCCTGGTTGCCCTGATGGCGATGCTGAGCGCGGTCGAGGCGGGCGCGCAGGCGGCGATGCTGGCGCCGACCGAGATCCTCGCCCGCCAGCATTTCGAGACGCTGAGCCGCATGCTCGCCGGCCTCCCCGTGAACGTCGCTGTCCTTACCGGCCGCGAGAAAGGGCGCGCGCGCGAATCCTGCCTGATGGGGCTCGCCGACGGATCGATCGACATCCTCGTCGGCACCCACGCCATCTTCCAGCAATCGGTGAGCTACAGGCGCCTCGGCCTCGCCGTGGTCGACGAGCAGCATCGCTTCGGAGTCGCGCAGCGGATGATGCTGGCACAGAAAGCGGAGCGGCCGCCGCACCTGCTCGTCATGACGGCCACGCCGATCCCGCGGACGCTGACCCTCACCCATTATGGCGAGATGGACGTCAGCCGCCTCGACGAGATGCCGCCCGGCCGCCATCCGGTCGAGACGCGGGTTCTCTCGATCGAGAAATTGCCCGAAATGGTCGATGCGCTCGCCCGCCACATCGCCCGCGGCGGCCAGGCTTATTGGGTCTGCCCTCTGGTCGAGGAGAGCGAGGCTTCGGACCAGGCCGCGGCCGAGGAGCGCGCGCAGGTGCTGCGGCTGCGCTTCGGCGAGCAGATCGGGCTCGTCCACGGCCGCATGCGCGGGCCGGAAAAGGACGAGGTGATGGCGGCGTTCGCCCAGGGCGCGATCTCAGTGCTGGTCGCGACGACGGTGATCGAAGTGGGGGTGGACGTCCCCAACGCGACCCTGATGATCGTCGAGGGCGCCGACCGCTTCGGCCTCGCCCAGCTGCACCAGTTGCGCGGCCGGGTCGGGCGCGGGGAGGGGAGGTCGATCTGCCTGCTGCTCCGCGGCAACGCGCTCAGCGAGACCGGCCGGGCGCGGCTCGCTCTGATGCGCGAAACCAATGACGGCTTCCGCATCGCCGAGGAGGATCTCCGTCTGCGCGGCGCCGGCGAGATATTGGGGACGCGGCAATCCGGCGAGGCCCAGTTCCGCCTGGCCTCGCCCGAGCAGATTTCGGAGCTCGCCCAAACCGCGAGCGACGATGCGCGCCTGCTGGTCGACCGCGACGGCGGGCTGGAAGGCGAGCGCGGCCGCGCGGCGCGGGTGCTGCTGTATCTGTTCGAGCGAGACGCGGCGGTGAACCTGCTGAGGAGCGGGTAGCTCTAAAGCCCTCCCCCTCGAGGGGGGAGGGTTTGGGTGGGGTGGACTCGTTCGTGGGGCGGTGCTCCTCCGGAGATGCCACCCCTCCCCAAACCCCTCCCCCTCTAGGGGAGGGGATTCAGGCCTGCATCTCGATCAAACGCCCGCCAGACAGCGGTCCAGCAAAGCGATCACCGCCGCCTTCCGCTCCGGGGTCGCGGCGTCCCACATGTCGTTGTGGGTGAGGCCGGGGACGGTGCCGATCACCATGCCGAGGCGCGCCTGCTCCTCCGCCGACGGGAGTACGCCGGGATCGGCGACCTGGTCGGACGAGCGCACCGAGCAGATTCGCGGGCGGGCGGTGCGCGGGAAGGGCATGCGGCGATTGTCGAGCGAGAAGACCGCCGCGACCCAATCGGGTCGGCGGGCGGCGAAGAGCATGCTCGTGTCGCCGCCGTTGGAATGGCCGACGAGCAGGACCCGGCCTCGCCTTGCGAAGCGGAGCGCGCGCAATTGCCTTATCGCGAACTCGAGCGTGTCCGCGCCCTGCTCCCACCACGGCCTGCGGACCACCGCGGGCTCGCCCGCCGTTGGCATTTCCGGATCGCCCGTCAGCTCGTGCTGTATCGAAGCGACGACGTAGCCGCGTGCGACCAGTGCCTCGGCGAGGAAGGAGTAGGCGCGGTTGGTGCCCCCGTAGCCGTGCGAAATCAGCGCCAATGGTCTCGGCCGGCCGCCGGCTCCGTAGAGGAGGATCGGGACCGCGCGCCCGCGGCGGGCGTCAAGCAGATCGAGCGTCATCAGCCTCGCGTTCGCCGGGGCGGGGACGGGCGCCTTGCCCTGCGCGGGTCCAGCGGCGGCGATCGCCAGAATCGCCCCGAGCAGCGCTGCGCCCTTCATGGGACGAGGACCCCGTGCTTCTTCTTGCCGGCCGAGACCCGGACCTCGGCCGCGATCGTGATGACGCGGTCCTCGTCCGCTTTCTCGCCGTCGACCTTGGCGCCGCCCTGGGCGATCAGCCGCCGCGCCTCGTTCTTCGAGGCGCACAGGCCGAGCCCGACCAGGGCATCGACCAGCCCGATCTCGCCCGCCACCTTGAGCGTCGGCAGCGCCTCGCCGGACGCGCCCTCCTCGAAGGTCCGCCGCGCGGTTCCGGCAGCCTCGCGCGCCGCTTCCGGGCCGTGGACCAGCGCCGTCACCTCGTCGGCGAGGATCTTCTTGGCCTCGTTGATGCCGGCGCCTTCCAGCGCCTCGAGGCGGGCCACCTCGTCCAGCGGAACGTCGGTGAACAGGCGCAGGAACTTGCCGACGTCGGCGTCCTGGCAATTCCGCCAATATTGCCAGAAATCGTAGGGACCGAGCAGGTCGGCGTTGAGCCAGACCGCGCCGGCCGCGGTCTTGCCCATCTTGGCGCCGTCGGCGGTGGTCAGCAGAGGCGTGGTCACCCCGAACAGATGCGCGCCGTCCACGCGCCGCGCGAGCTCGACTCCGTTGACGATGTTGCCCCACTGGTCCGAGCCGCCGAGCTGCAGCAGGCAGCCGTGCCGCCGGTTCAGCTCCATGAAGTCGTAGGCCTGCATGATCATGTAGTTGAATTCGAGGAAGGTGAGCGGCTGCTCGCGCTCGAGCCGCATCCTGACGCTGTCGAAGGTGAGCATCCGGTTGATCGTGAAATGCGGGCCGACGTCGCGCAGCAGCTCGACATAGCCGAGCCGGCCGAGCCATTCGTCGTTGTCGACCATGATCGCGCCGGTCTCGCTCTCGTCGAAGCGCAAGGCGCGCTCGAAGACGGGGCGGATCGAGGCGATGTTCGCACGGATCGTCTCCTCCGTGAGCAATTGCCGGCTCTCGTCGCGGCCCGAGGGATCGCCGACCTTGGTGGTGCCTCCGCCCATCACCACGATCGGCTTGTGGCCGGCCTGCTGGAGGCGCCGGAGCAGCATGATCTGGATCAGCGACCCGACATGGAGCGAGGGCGCCGTGGCGTCGAAGCCGACATAGCCCGGCACCACCGCGGCGCAGGCGAGCGCGTCCAGCCCCTCGGCGTCGGTCAGCTGGTGGATGTAGCCCCGCTCGTCGAGGAGGCGGAGGAGGGAGGATCTGTACTGGGCCATGGCGGCAAGGGGGTTAGCATGCGGCATCGCGCAGGCAAGCGCCCGGCGACGAAAATCGCGCTGGTGCGCGCAGCAACATGGTTAAGCCTTCGTTGCCCCGCTAGAATGCGTGCGAGACTCGGAGGATCGATTGCGACGGTCAGTCAGGCGCCTGCTGTTCATTTGCGCCGGCATGGGCTTGCTGCTCGGCAGCGCGGCGCCGCCCGAGCGCGCGGAACCGCCCCCGCCCGCGCCCGCCGAGCCGCCTTTGACCCGCACCGTCTTCCAGGCCGTCTTAGCGCCCGAGCCGGTTGCTGCGCCCGCTCCGGCGCCCCAGGCGGCGCGGCGCCCGGCGCCGACGGGCGCGGTCAGAATCCTGGTCAGCCTCCCGCAGCAGCGGCTTTGGGTCTTTCGCGGCCGGGAGCTGATTGCGACCTCGCCTGTGTCGACCGGCAAGCGGGGGCATGAGACGCCGACGGGATCGTTCCCGATCCTGCAGAAGCGCATCGAGCATTATTCCAACATCTACGACAATGCGCCGATGCCCTACATGCAGCGCCTCACCCATTACGGCATCGCGCTCCACGGCGGCCGCGTGCCGGGCTATCCCGCGTCGCACGGCTGCATCCGCCTGCCGCACGCCTTCGCGCGGCGCCTTTACCGGCTGACCGATTTCAACAGCAGGGTGATCGTGACGCGCGCGCGGCCGCGCTCGACCGCGCACGCGCTCAGCCTGGCATCGTAACGGCGCTCAGGCGCGCTTCGCCTGCCGCGCGCCTCTCGCGGCCGCTTTCTCCTGGGCGGCGCGCATCGCTGCGAGGCGCTCGGCGACCGCGGCTTCGCGGCGGAGCGCGTCGACCTCGGCGAGCTTGGCCGCGTCGTCCGGGTCCATCAGGCCCGGCCCCGGCGATCCCGCGGCGGCCATGGCGCGCTCGAACATCGTCTCGGCGCGCGAGGCCTTGCGCTCGGCGCGCTCGGCCGGGGAATTGCAGGGGTCCGTCGCTGCGGAGGCGTCGCATCGCGAGGCTTTGAAAGCTGCGTGCTCCTTCTCCATCTGCGCCTTGCGCAGCTTCAGCGCCGAGATGCACTCGCTGAGGCGCTTCTCCTCGTCGATCGCATCGGCTTCGGCCTTGTCGAGCTGCTTCACCTGCGCCTCGTGCTCGAGCTGGCGCGCGACCGCGGTCTCGGCGAGGTCCGGCCGGTCTTTCGACAAAGCGAAGCGGGCCTGCTCGCCGAGCGTCGCGATGCGGTCGCTCAGCAAGGCCTTCCGGAGCTCCGCCTGCGTGCGCCGGCACCGCGCCTCGTGATGCGCGCTGCGCGCCTCGTCCTCGGCCCGCTCGACCTCGCGGATCGCCTGGCGCATCAAGCTGTCGCTGCTCGCCCGCTCGACCGCGCCCATGCCCACTTCGATATTGGCGGAAAGCACCCGCTGCACCCTGACGAAGATCGACTCCATGCTCACCTCGCGCCCATGGCGGACCCCGCCCGCCTCCGAGCAGCCGGCGTAACGTTCGTCGATTAAAGCCGTGTAAAGCGGTGAAGGGCTCAACTCTTGCGGCTCAGCGTCCGCATCGCGTCGTCGAGGCCTTCGAGGGTGAGCGGGTACATGCGGTCCTGCATCAGCTCCTGGACGATACGGGTCGAAGCCGAGTAGTTCCAATATTGCTCGGGCGTCGGGTTGAGCCAGACCGCGCTCGGATAGGTGTTGGCCATCCGCTTCAGCCAGGTGGCGCCCGCCTCCTCGTTATAATGTTCGACCGAGCCGCCGGGATGGGTGATCTCGTAGGGGCTCATCGCGGCGTCGCCGACGAAGATGAGCTTATAATCGTGGCCGAACTTGTGGAGCACGTCCCAGGTCGGCGTGCGCTCCGAGAAGCGGCGGCGATTGTCCTTCCAGACGCTCTCATAGGGGCAGTTGTGGAAGTAGAAGAATTCGAGATTCTTGAACTCGGACGTGGCGGCGGAGAAGAGCTCCTCGCAGAGCGTCACGAACGGGTCCATCGATCCGCCGACGTCGAGGAAGAGGAGCAATTTCACGGCATTGTGCCGCTCCGGCCGCATCCGGATGTCCAGCCAGCCCTTGCGCGCGGTGCCGTCGATCGTGCCGTCGAGGTCCAATTCGTCGGCCGCGCCCTCGCGGGCGAAGCGGCGCAGACGCCGGAGCGCCACCTTGATGTTGCGGGTGCCCAGCTCCTTCGAGGCGTCGAGGTTGCGGAACTCGCGCTTGTCCCAGACCTTGATCGCGGAGCGGTTGCGGCCCGATTCCTGGCCGATCCGAACGCCTTCGGGATTGTAGCCGTAGGCGCCGAACGGCGAGGTGCCGCCGGTGCCGATCCATTTGGAGCCGCCCTGGTGGCGCCCCTGCTGCTCCTCGAGCCGCTTCTTCAGCGTCTCCATGATCTCTTCCCAGGAGCCGAGCGACTGGATCTCGGCCATCTGCTCGGGCGTCAGGTAAAGCTCGGCGACCTTGCGCAGCCACTCCTCCGGGAGCGCGACGGCGTCGGTCTGGTAGGTCGTCTCGAGGCCCCTGAAGACCTTGCCGAACACCTGGTCGAAGCGGTCGAGCAAAGTCTCGTCCTTCACGAAGGTGGCGCGGGCGAGGAAATAGAATTGCTCGGGCGTGGCGCGGATCACCTCGGCTTCGAGCGCTTCGAGCAGCAGGAGATGCTCCTTGATCGAGGCAGGTATGCCCGCGGCGCGAAGCTCGTCGACGAACGAGAAGAACATCGGCGCTCCCTAGCGCGGCCGGGAGCCCCGGACCAGCGGCCGGTTCAGGTCACCGGCCGGGCCGGCTCGGCTGGTTCGTCGGGCGCGTTGAGATGGATCTGGTCGCCCTCGCCCGGGCGGAGCCGGACGAGCGCTCGGACCCGCGCGGATTCGCGGTCGCGTCCCGCGATGATGTCGGCGATCTGCCGGTCGGAAGGGACGCCGTCGAAGGTGCCGAGCAGCGACGTCTCGCCGATCTGGTGGTAGAGCAGCAGGTAGCGGCCGATATTGCGCGGGTAGACGATCTCGAGCGCCGCGCCGGCGTCGCTGAGCACGGCGAGGAGCCGCGTGCGTCCGTCGATCGACGGCTGATCGCCCTCCGCCGAGCGCAGGATCGGGACGCCGCTGGCGAGCCGGCTCGACAGGCACAATTCGGGCGGGATGCGCGAGGGCAGGCGCACCCGTGCGCCGCTGTCGTCGCGGGCCTCGATGCCGCCGCCGTCGAACGTGCCGAGCATTGCGTAGGCGGCGAGCTCGTTCGGGTTCGGATCGGGCAGCGGGCGCGCCGCGCGGCTTCCCGGATCGCCGGTGCAGGCTGCCGCGACCGTCACCGGCATCGCCGGCTGCGGCGGGTTCGATGCGCCCCACCGGAGGCCGGCGATCAACGCGTCCATCGCCGCATCGACCTGGCCGGGGTTCGGGCCGGTCACGCGCAGCTTGACGATCCAGCGGCCTGCCTTGACGAAGGCTGCGCTCGAAGCGTTGCCGTTGCGGTAGTTGGAATAATCCATGCGGATCGCCACGCCGGGGACGCCGCCCGCAGCGACGACGCGGGTGCCCCTCGCCTGGACCCGGCTGGCGGAATTGGCGCGGATCGCATTGTCGGTCGCCCAGGCCGCGAACCCGGAATGCGGGAGACCGGGATAATAGACATAGACGGTGCCGATCGTCCGCCCGTCGCGGGAGCGGTACTGAAGGCCGTTGTCGAGCCCCTGGCCGGGGTTGCTGAACTCCTGGAAGCCTCCCGATTCGAGAATCCCCGCTCGCCGGGGGAAGGCGACGTTCGCCGGGGTGAAGATGACGCGTTCGTCCCCCCTCTGCCAGCGCTCGGGGCCCGCGGGGGCCGCGGCGTTCGGCTGCGCGGCGGCGGTGGCGTTCGCTGCGGCGGCGACCGGGCAGAATGCGAGCGCGAGCGCCAGCCAGTGTCTCAGCATCGGCGAAATCCCTTTCTCCGTGGCGCGAAAATCGCGGTCCGTCCCGAAGGCTAAGCGAGGCCGCCGCTTCCGGCAAGGCGGCCCGGCGCTTCATCC
>DASPJJ010000020.1:0-57154 GCA_035628635.1 Allosphingosinicella sp. | reverse complement strand
GCGGTCAGCGTCCAGTTGCCGATATTCCCGGTCCGCCAGCGGTAGCTCATGACCGCATCGAGCCCGCGGGTCCGGGTGTTGAGGCCGTTGATGAAGAAGCGCGCGGCACCGACGCTCTGGAAGCCGTTGGCGTCGAGCAGGGCCTTCACCGCCGCATTGACCGCCGGCGTGCCGGCGCCGGCCGCGCCGAGATTCTCGGTGAGAACGATCCGATTGTCGATGTCGATCTGGTACCAATCGAGCGTGAAGGTGAGCCCGGGCACCGGATTGGCGGTCGCGCCGAGGGTGATGTTGACCGATTCCTCCGGCTCGAGGTCGTTGGAGCCGAGCGCGCGCGCGACCGGGCTGTTGACCGCGAGCGTGCTGATGTCGACCGGAAGGCCGTTGATGAAGTTGGTCGACGTCGTCGTGAAGAATTGCTGGTGCAGCGACGGCGCCCGGAAGCCGTTGGAGATCGAGCCGCGCAAGGCATAGCCCTCGACCGGCTCGTAGCGCAACGCGAGCTTGCCGTTCAGCGTGCCGCCGAAATCGGAGAAATGCTCGTAGCGGCCGGCGAGGACGGTGGTGAAGCCCTCGAAGAGATCGGCGTCGATCTCGGCATAAGCGGCCCAGCTGTGGCGGCTTTCGTCGGTGGCGCTGCCGGCGGGAATGCCGGGGAAGCCCTGCGCGCCCGCAGGCGCCGCGCGGCCCGGGAAGCTGCAGATGGACGTGCCGGCATTATAGACGCCGCCCTGCGTCGCGCAGTTCGCCGCCGTCGTGGAAAAGGACGCGCGGAACAAGGGGCCCGTCTGCCAGGACTGATCGTCGCCCGGCCGGATGGTGAAATTCTCGCGGCGATGCTCTGCGCCGATCGCGATCGAGACCGGGGCCGCCAGCCCCATCTCGAACTCCCGCGAAAAATCGAGGTTGGCGACGAACTGGCCGTAGCCGAGACCGCCCGCGTCGAACGTCGTCTGGCTGGCGGTCCCGAACGACGTGTTGAGGCTGTTGCGCACCGTATAATCGAAGCTGTTGTGCCCATATTGGGCCGACAGGTCGGTCCGCCATCCGGCGACCTCGCCGCGGATACCCCCGGTCACCGAATAATCGTCGAGGTCGGTATCGATGAACGGCAGGAAGCCGTGCTCCGTCAGCGGCACGAAATTCTGGGCGTTCGGCGTCTGCCCCGGCAGCAGCGCGCCGAAATCGCGGTTCGCGGCGGCGTTCTGGTTGCGGTAGTTGGCGGCGCTCAGGCCGTCGCGGTGGCCGTAGGAACCGAATCCGTAAAATTCCCAGCCGCTGCCGCCGAGCGGCATGCCGGTGTTGAGGAAGAAGCTGTAATCCTCGGTGCGCGCGTCGCCGTAGCGGAATTGCAGCCGGTCGAAGGTGAGCTCGCGCGCGTCGAAGGCGGCGGTCGGCCGGTTGTAGTTGGGGCGGAGGTCGTAGCCGGCGCGGTTGGTCGGGTTGCGGTCGCGATATTCGGCGGTGACGTTGACGAAGCCCTCGCCGAGCGGGATGCCGACATTGGCGCCGATCGTGTACATCTCGCCGTCGCGGGCGCGGCGCTCGCCGTCGCTGGTCGCGGCGAACACGCGATTGTCGTTCGGATCGAGGAAAGGCTGGTTGCCGGCCCCGGTCTGCAGGCCGGTGATCCGCGCAACGTCGCTCAACGTCGTGTGGTAGCGGCCGTAGGTCGCGGTGATGCGGCCGCCATTGTCGGCGTTGCGCAGCTGGATGTTGATCACGCCGGCGATCGCGTCGGAGCCATATTGCGACGAAGCGCCGTCGCGCAGCACCTCGATGCGGCTGATCGCGAGGCCCGGGATCATGTTGAGGTCGACCGCCGCGCTGCCGCGGCCGATCGTTCCGTTGATGTTGAGCAGCGACGAGACGTGGCGGCGCTTGCCGTTGACGAGCACCAGGGTCTGGTCCGGGCTGAGGCCGCGCAGGGTCGCCGGGCGCAGCGCGTCGGTGCCGTCGGCGATCGAGGGCTGCGGGAAGTTGAACGACGGCACGAGATCGTTGAGGATCCGGTTGGTTTCGGTCTGGCCGCTGTTCTGGATCGCCTCGGCGCCGATGACGTCGATCGGCACAGGGCTGTCGGCGAGGGTGCGGTCGGTGCGGCGGGTGCCGGTGACGATGATCGCATTGCCCTGGGCGATCTCGTCTTCCTGGGCGGTCTCGGCCTGCTCGACGGGCGGAGCGGCCTCATCCTGGGCAAAAGCCGGCGAGGCGGCGAAGGCGGCGGTCGAAATGCCCGAAAGAAGAAGAGCCAGCCGATAGGTTGTCATGTTCTTGTCCCCCGAATGAAGGTCCCCGAATCAGGAACCTAGCTCAATTTGGGTTTTTCAAAAGGACTAAGTTTGCTGCGCCGCAACGAAGTTACGCCTGTGGCTGGGGGAACACAGTCGCAGGGCTATCGGGCGCCGAGCGCAGCCTCGCGCTCGCGACGATACGCTCGAATTCGGGAAGGATCTCGGCGAAGAAATGGCTTTTCGGCGCGTCGAACAGGATCATGTAGAGCCGCCGGCCGATCACCGCCCCGACCACGCGTCCGCGCCGCTCGAGCTCGTTTCCGCCGAGATGGTCGTAATCGAGCTGGAAGCCGGGATGGCCGAGGAAATTGCGCGGCTGCAGGCCCGTCACGGTGAAGCTCAGCGAGCCGCCACGGATTCGGTAATAGCTCTCGATCATCGAGGCGATTTCCGGCGGAGTCATGTCGGCGCGGAAATTCGGCACCTGGCGGATGTCCTGGCGCCTCTGCCAGCGCACCAGAGGCCGGCCGTCCTCCAGGCCGCCGATGAAGGAGAGCGCGTCGAGGGTGACTCCGTGCAGGGTCCAGTTCTCCTCCCGGCCGATGTCGCGGACGTTGCGCGGCGCGCGGTTCCAGCGGATGGTGGGCGTCACCAGCATGGTGCGCGCCACCTCGCGCTCGCGCGGCTGCACGAGGCTGTAGCGGTAGAAGCCGAGGCCGCCGCCGCCGCCTCCCCCGGCACAGCCGCCGAGGAGCGATAGAGCGGCGAAGGCGGCGATGAGGACCCTCATAAACGCTCCTATTGCTGGATGGTGTAGCGGACCATCGCCGCGTCGGGGGCGTCCGGCGCCAGCTGGAGATAGCGGGCGAGCGCCGCTTTGCCCTCCTCGCGCCGCCCGGCCTGGACGAGCGCGTAGCCGTGCATCCGCCACGCCTCGGGCGGCGCGTCGGGGTAGGCGGCCGCCGCCGCATAGCTTGCATTGGCGAGCTCGCGGTCGCCGCGGCGCCCGCGCAGGCGGAAGGCCTCCCCCTCGTAGAAACGCAGCAGCCCGCTCCAGCCGTCGACGGCGAGGTTGCGCACGATGTAGAGGCTGGCGCCGGGATCGTTCAGTTTGACCTGGTCGTCGAGCAGCATCTTGCGGTGCGCGCCGAGCGCCGCCGCGTAGCGCTCCCGCCCGCGTTCGAATGCCCCGCCCCGCGCCTTCACTTCCTCCGCGGAGGCGCGCAGGTCGGCCATCCGCTCCTCGGGCGCCGGGTGGGTCGCGAGCAGCGAATAGCCCCGCCGCGGCCGCCGCCGCCGCATCTCGGCGCTCGCTTCGATCTCCTGGACGAGCTGGCGCCAGATCTCCGGCATTGCCGCCGGATCGTAGCGGTTCTCGGCCATCAGCCGGACGCCCATCGCGTCGGCCTCCGCCTCCATCTCGCGGCTGAAGGCGGCGAGGGTGAGGATCGTGCCGATCTGCGCCAGCCGGACCGCGTCGCCGAGATAGATTCCCGCGCCCGCGCCGCCGACTCCCGCGCCCATCGCGAAGATCGAGAAGAGGTCCGTCCGCCGCCTGAGGTCGCGCCATTGGCGGATATGGTGACGGCGCAGGAAATGCCCGGATTCGTGGGCGAGCACGCCGGAAAGCTGGGCCTCGTCGCGCATCCGGGCGAGCAATCCGGAGAAGACGACCATGAAGCCGGTCGGCGCGATGAACGCGTTGAATTCCGGCACCCGCGCCAGATAGACGCGCAAGTCCCGCGCCGCCGGCCCGCCGATCCGCTCGACGATGCCGCCGAGATAGGATGTGAGGCGCGGGTCGCGGATGAGCAGGTTGGAGCCGGCGATCTCCGCCTCCACCCTCTCATATTCGCGCCACATGCCGCGCTCGTCCGCCTCGGTCGGCCGGTAGCCGGGGCCGATCAGCGGCCGCATCGCCCAGGGGCTGATCCGCGCCAGCGCCTGGCCCGCGCCAATCAGGCCGAGACAGCAGGCGCAGCCGAGGCCGCCGAGCATCATCCGCCGGGTGAGCGGCAGCGCCTCGTGGCTCATTGCGCTGCGTCCCTGCGCTCGCGAACGTGGCGGCCGGCGCGCATCCGGCCGATCAGCCGCTCGACCATCTGCTCGGCTCCCTCGCGCGTGCGGATGTCGCCGAACGCCACGCCCGGGAAGGCGCTGTTGGTCTGGAGGATGTTGAACCAAACCACCTCGCCGGTGCGAAGGTCGACCAGAGAAGCGTATGCCGACTGGCTGCCCCCGCTCTGCGGCGCGCAGAAGCCGATGAAGCAGCCGGCGACGCCGAGCACCTGCAGCGCCGTGCGCCCGCTCGAGGCCTGGGCGTCGGTCGCGCTCAGGAACAAGGCGTAATCCATACCCGTGGCGCGGCCGAGGGCGATCGCATCCCCGCCAAGCGTCCAGTCGAGCCCGCGCCGCTTGGTCGGCAGACGCAGGCCGGCATAACGATGGACGATGATCGCGCTGCCGACCGCCTGGAACAGCCGCTCGATGTCGGCGACCTGCTGCTCGCTCATGCCGCGGACGCCGGCCCGGCTGTCGAGCACCATCGTCCGCCCGCCGCGCCCCGCCTGCTGCCGCCGCAGCGCCTCGAGGATGTGGACGCGCGCCTGCTCGGTCCATTCGGCGCGCGGCTCGACCAGGCCGCCGGTGGTGATCGAGCCGACCGACACATAAGGCCGCAGGACGAGCAGGGAATAATCGCCCTGCGGCGGCGCAAACTCCGCGTCGGCATATTGCCGGGTCTGCACGCAGCCGGCGAGCGCGAGCGCTGAGGCGGCGATCAAAGCGAGGGCATTGCGACTCATCGCGCGACTCCGGCAGCGGCCGAGACGGTGAGGATGGCTGGAAAAGCGTTTGAGCACAAGGCCTTGCGTCCCCTGCCGCCGCCGCGGCGGAATGCCGCGGACGGTACGGGGCTCAAACGAATGCGGGCGGAAGATGATCCGGTCGGCGGCCGTGCTGCCTTACGCGGCGCGGCGGAACAGGCCGGTACCGGTGAAGCCGGTGTCCGCGAGCGCGATCGCGGTGCCGCAGAAGCCGCACTCCGCCGACAGACGCCCGACGAACCAGTGCGTCCGGCCGCAGCCGGGGCAGCGGTTGACCTCGCCCGGATGATAGACGGGCAGGAAGCCGCGGATCGCCGGATCGTGCGCGAAACCCTTGCTGCCTTCGATCGTCCTCAACATCGTCTTCACTCCTCGACGCAACTCGCTTGCTGCGACGAGTCGTTCTATTTCATCGATGAGTTGAACGCATTATGAATGATTGCGGCGAGGCAACGATCCCGTACAAGCGATGCAAATCCGCCACAGTCCGCGAAGGCGACCGATGACCCTCACCCTTTATTTCCATCCCTTCTCGTCCTTCTGCCAGAAAGTGCTGATCGCGCTGTACGAGCGCGACGTTTCGTTCGTGCCGCGGATCGTGGACCTCTCCGATGCCGCCGAGCGCGCCATGCTCGAAGCGCTGTCGCCGATCGGCAAGTTTCCCGTGCTGTGCGACGAAGAGGCCGGCCGGACGATCGCCGAGGCGAGCGTGATCGTCGAATATCTCGACCGGTTCGGGGAGAGCCCTCCCCTCGTGCCCGGCGAGCGCGAGGCGGCCCTCGAAGTCCGCTACTGGGACCGTCTGTTCGACCTTTACGTGCAGACGCCGCTCCAAAAGGTCGTCGCGGACACTTTCCGCCCCGACGGCACGCACGATTCGTTCGGCGTCGAGGAGGCGAAGGCGATTCTCGCGCGCAGCTACCGCATCGTCGAGGACGGACTGGCCAAGCGCGGTGGCGACTGGATCTGCGGCGACGCTTTCACCCTAGCCGACTGCGCTGCCGCGCCGGCCCTCTTCTACGCGAACACCATCCTGCCCTTTGCCGCGCATCGGCAACTGGCCGCTTATTACGACCGCCTGCTGGCGCGGCCTAGCTTCGCCCGCGCCGTGGACGAGGCGAGACCTTATCGAGACCTTTTCCCCCTGCCCTGGCCCGACGATTATTGAGCGGCGCCGCCGCACCAGCTCGCGATGACCCGCTCGGTGATCGCGGCGCAATCGGCGCCGGCGAAGGGGAAGGCGCCGGCGAGCGCGTCGGCGAGCTCCGGGGCGAGCGCCTGCTGGAGGCGGCGGCGGGCGCGCAGATGGCGCGTCTTCACCGTCGCCGGCAGCAGGTCGAGGGCGTCGGCCGCCTCGTCGACGCTGAGTCCCTCGACTTCGCGGAGCACGAAGACCAGCCGGAACGGGTCCGGCAGCTCGGCGATCGCCTTCTCCATCAGACGGCGGATCTGATCCCGCGCCATCGCCGCATCGGGAGACGGGCTGCTCGATCCGCGCATCAGCTTCTCCCGGTAGTCGTCGAGCATAGCGACCGAATCTTCGCGCAGCCGCGTCCGGCGTCGCTGCGCCGAGCGGAGCCGGCCCAGCGCCTCGTTGATCGCGATCCGCGTCAGCCACGTAGAGAGCGACGAGCGTCCTTCAAAACCGTCGATCGCCGCGAAGGCGCGCAGATAGGTGCTTTGAACGCAGTCCTCGGCCTCCGCGCGGTCCTTGAGGACGCTCCAGGCGGCGCGAAACAGCCGCTGGTTGTTGCGCTGGGAGACGAGGCGGACGGCCTCCGGATCGCGCGCCGCGATGAGCCGCGCGAGCTCGGCATCCTCCAGCGCGGAATAATCGGGCCTCGCGAGCGGCTGCACGGTCAGCGTCCGATCGACTGCATCAGCTCGCGGCGCAGGTCCGGATCCGTTCGGAACTCCCCGAGCCAGCATTTGGTCACCATCGTCACTCCATGGCGATTGACGCCGCGCGTCGACATGCAACCGTGGCTCGCCTCGATCACGACGGCAACGCCTTTCGGTCGCAGCACCGCGTCCAGCGTCCTTGCGATCTGCTGCGTCAGCCGCTCCTGGAGCTGAAGCCGCCGCGCATAGGCGTCCACCAGCCTGGCGAGCTTGGAGATGCCGACGACTCGCCCCGCGGGCCGATAGGCGACATGGGCGTGCCCCGATATGGGCGCGAGATGGTGCTCGCAGGTGGAGACGAGCGGGATGCGGCGCAGCAGCACGGTCTCGTCATAATCCTCGGCCTCACTGAACACGCGCTCGAGCAAGGCGACGGGATCGGTCCGGTAGCCGGCAAACCATTCGCGATAGGCGCGCGCGACGCGGGCGGGCGTGTCCGCGAGCCCCTCCCTGTCGGGATCGTCGCCGGCGGCGGCGATCAAGGTGCGCACCGCCGCTTCGACCGCACCGGCGCGCGGCGCCTGGGGCGGGCCCCGCCCGAACGACTCCTCGATCTCGCTGCCGACCAGCGCCTCGCCTTCGTAAAGCTCCATGTTCCCGTCTCCCGCTCCTCGTCGGCGATTAGATGACGGCGGCGCCGGCCGGTTCCCGCGGCCTCGCCGACTCCAGGGCGGAGCGCTCCAGCCGCGCTTCGTCTTCGAGATTCTCGCGATCGCGCCCGACCGACAGCGAGGCGACGAGCGCGTCGTCCTCGAAATAGCGGGCGGTGAAATCGTTCTCGTCGAGCGAGCCTTCGATCCGGACGTCCCACCAGGTGGCGGCATGGCCGACATAGCGCAGGGCCACCCCGTGCTGCTCCGACCAGAAGAAGGGCACGCGATCGAAACGGAGGTCCGCGCCGAGCATGTTCGCAGCAACCGCCTCGCCCTGGCGCTGCGCCGTCACCCAATGCTCGATGCGGCGGCGGCCGCGCGCGGTGGCGTAGCTCGCCGCGTCGCCGGCGGCATAGATTCCCGGCGCACTGGTCGCGAGGCATTCGTCCACGAGGATGCCGTCGCCGACCGCGAGGCCCGCGCGCTGCGCCAGGCCGAGGTTCGGGCGAACCCCGATCCCCAGCAGGACGAAGTCCGCGGCGAGGGAGCGGCCGTCGTCGAGCAGGACATTCCCCTCCGCATAGCCGGCGGCGGTTCTGCCGGTATGGAAGCGGACGCCTTCATGCTCGTGGAGCCGCTGCAGCCACGCGCCCACTTCCGGGCCGAACAGCCGCTGGAACGGCGTGCCCTCGAGAGTGACGATGTCGACGCCGACACCCCGCGCCGTCAGCGCCGCTGCCGCCTCCAGCGAAATGAATCCCGAGCCGAGGATGACGGCGCGCGCGCCCTCGCGGCAGGCTGCGCCGAGCGCCCGCGCGTCCGCGAAAGAACGCAAGGTGTGGACGTTCGGCGCGTCCAGCCCCGGCGCCGCGAGCCGGACCGGCTCGGCGCCGGGCGCCAAAAGCAGGCGGTCGAATGCAAGGCTCTCGCCCGTGCTGCAAAGAACCGATCGCCCCGCAGGGTCGATCTTCATGACCTCGAGGCCGAGCCGAAGCTCGATTGCCCGATCGGGGTAGAAGGCGGAATCGGCGAGCGGCATCCATTCCTCGGGAGCAGTACCGGCGAGATAATCCTTGGATAGATTCGGCCTGTCATAGGGTGCGTCCGGCTCGCGGCCGATGAGGACGACACGATCGTCATAGCCGAGGTCGCGCAGCTTCGAGGCGCAGGCATAACCGGCCGCTCCTGCACCGACGATGACGATAGACCGGACCCCGGCCGGGGGGCGGGTCGCGCGCGGGCCCTCGGGGGGCAGCGCCTCGCGGACGAACAGCCGTTCGCCGATCCGCTCGACCCGCATGCGGTCGAGTGATCGGAAAGCCGGCGCGCCCAGCGCCGCACCGGTGCGGAGGCTGAAGCAGGCGTGGTGATGGGGGCAGCGGATGGTCTCCCCGCTCCTGAGCCCGCCGGACAAGGCAGCGCCATAATGGGTGCAGGCGCCGCCGACCGCGAAGAAACTCCCGTCGATCCGCGAGAGCAGGACCGGCGCGTTGCCGATGCGTCCGGCCAGAACCCCTTCGGGAGCGATATCCGCGATCGCAACGCCTTCGCCGAAATCGGGCAAATCCGGGTCGATCTCCGCAGCCGCCATCTCGTCGCCTCCCGCCAATGTCGGACATTGGATGGCAGGCGATCGAAAGGGTTCCCGGCAGGGCGTTGCCGCTCAGTAGATGAGCGAGCTCCTTCGGTCCTCGGCCCACAGTATCTCGTCGACGCCCGCCAGGGATTCGAGATCGCCGGGCTGCGCGGCGGCATCGTCGACCCATTCGCGAAGGTTGGGGCCGCCGTTGATCACGTCGATGGCGAGCTTGCCGAACTCATATTCGTAAGGGAAATCGCGCCACAGCGGATAGTCCGGATAGAGGCGCCGGATCGCCTTGAAGGCGAGTGCCTGCAGGCGCCAGGGGCGAAAGCGCGCATGGTCGTAGGCGGGGCCCTCGGCGTGGAAATGGAGGCCGTTGCAGAGCTGGCCCTGATGCTTGTGGAAGGTCGGCTCGAACCAGATCTCGCGCACCAGGCAGCCTTCCAGCCACTCGGGCGCGAGCCGCCGCATCTCGGCGTGAACGGCGCGTGCGTCGATGTCGGGGGCGCCGAAGATTTCGAGCGGCCGCGTGGTGCCCCTGCCCTCGCTCAGAGTCGTTCCCTCGAGCATCACCGTCCCCGCATAATCTCGCGCCATGGACAGATTGGGGGCATTGGGGCTCGGATTCACCCAGACGCGCTCGCCGAGGGGCCAGCCATATCCCGGTGCGGCGTCCGGGTCGTAGCCCTCCATCTCGATCACGCGATAGTCGAGGATGAGCTTGTGGTTGTGGAAGAACCAGCGGCCGAGCTCGCCCAGGGTCAGGCCATGGCGCATCGGCAGCGCGCTGGCGCCGACGAAGCTCTCCCAGCCGGGACGCAGCGTGGTTCCCTCCACCGGCCGCCCGGCAGGGTTGGGCCGGTCGAGCACCCAGACCGCCTTTCCGTGCGCGGCGGCGGCCTCCATGACGTAGAGCAAGGTGGTGACGAAGGTATAGATCCGGCAGCCGAGGTCCTGGAGATCGACGAGCAGCACGTCGAACGTCCCCATCGACTGGCCGGTCGGCCGGCGCACCTCGCCGTAGAGGCTGAACACCGGAAGCTTGTGGAGCGGGTCCGTATAGTCGTCGGACTCGACCATATTGTCCTGCTTGTCTCCGCGAAGCCCGTGTTGCGGGCCGAAGGCGGCGGTCAGGTTCAGGCCGGTCGCCGCGAGCGCGTCGAGCGCGTGGGTGAGGTCCCGGGTCACCGAGGCCGGATGGGCGAGCAGGGCGACGCGCTTGCCTTCCAGCGGCCGGCGCAGCGCGACATCTTCGAGCAGACGATCGAGCCCGGTCTTCATCCCTCGGCTGGTGGCGGGAGAACGGCCGCAAAGCAATCGGGATGATGGAAATCCGGTGTCCCCGGCGGGTGGGCGAGCGCCCAGTAAGATTTGCGCCCGTTCGTCTCCTCGATGACGGCCGACAAGGCGAGGCGGCGCTCGCCGCCGGTCCGCAGGCGCAGTGCGACGCGCAGCTCGAAGCGGTCGACGGCGGCGGCGACATCGATCCGCGGCGGCGGCAGCGCCGCATCCTTCCGCTCGCCGCGATAGCGCGCGAAGCGGTAGCCGGCCCACTGCGTCGAAGGCGCGACGTTGAGCTCGGCATAGCCCTCGCCCTCGTCGTCGGCGAGGAACGCTTCGAAGCAGCTGTGCTGCCAGAGCCCATGCGCCTGGATCGACGGGCCCGGCGGCGGCAAAGCGAGATCGGCGATCCGGCCTATGACCAAATAGCGCAAGCCGAGCACGTCCGCGCCGCCGCGGACGACGTCCACTTCGATGCGGCTCACCGGCTCGCAGACGCTGTCCGGGTGGAGCCTCAGCGCGTGCCGCATGCGCTCAGCCGAGCGCCTTCTTCAGCAGCTCGTTGACGAGCGCCGGATTGGCCTTGCCCTGCATCGCCTTCATCACCTGGCCGACGAAGAAGCCGAAGAGCTTGTCCTTGCCGCCGCGATACTCGGCCACCTTGTCCTGATTCGCTGCGAGCACGTCGGCAATCGCCCGATCGATCGCGCCGGTATCCGAAGTCTGCTTCAGCCCCCGCTCCTCGACGATCCTGCCGGGATCCTGGCGGGTCTCGAGCATGATCTCGAACACCTGCTTGGAAAGCGTGCCCGAGAGCGTGCCGTCGGCGACCAGGCGGAGCAGCTCGGCCCCCTGGGCCGGGCTCACGGGGCTCTGCTCGATCGAGTGGTCGAGGCGATTGAGGGCGCCGAACAGGTCGGAGATCACCCAGTTGGACGCGCGCACCGCGTGCTCCTCGCCGAGCTCGGCGAGCAGGGCCTCGAACCAGCGCGCCGTCTCGACCTCGGCGGTCAGCACGGCTGCATTGTAGACGGGAAGGCCGAGGGCCTGCTCGTAGCGGCGGCGCTTGGGGTCGGGCAGCTCCGGCAGCGAGGCCCGGCATTCGGCGAGGAACGCCTCGTCGAGCTCCACGGGAAGCAGGTCCGGATCGGGGAAGTAGCGATAATCGTGCGCCTCCTCCTTGGAGCGCAGCGAGCGCGTCTCGACCCTGTCGGGATCGAACAGCCGCGTCTCCTGGACGATCGCGCCGCCGCCCTCGATCACGTCGACCTGCCGGCTCGCTTCATATTCGATGGCGGCCATGATGAAGCGCACCGAATTGACGTTCTTGGTCTCGGTGCGGGTCCCGAGCGGTCCGCCAGGCCGGCGCACGCTGACATTGACGTCGGCGCGCATCGAGCCCTGCTCCATATTGCCGTCGCAGGAACCGACATAGCGAAGGATCGATCTCAGCTTGCGGACGTAAGCGCCTGCTTCCTCGGGGCTTCTCATGTCGGGACGCGAGACGATCTCCATCAAGGCGACGCCGCAGCGGTTGAGGTCGACATAGGAGAAGCTGGGATGCTGGTCGTGCATCAGCTTGCCCGCATCCTGCTCGAGATGGATGCGCTCGATGCCGACGATCTTGGCGGTCGATTCGTCCTTCTCGTCGGTGAGGATGGTGATCGCGCCCTCGCCGACGATCGGATGGTAGAGCTGGCTGATCTGGTAGCCCTGCGGCAGGTCCGCATAGAAATAATTCTTCCGGTCGAAGCGCGACCAGGCATTGATCTCGGCCTCGAGCGCCATGCCGGTGCGCACCGCCTGGCGGATGCATTCGCGGTTCGGCACCGGCAGCATGCCCGGCATCGCTGCATCGACCAGGCTGACCTGGCTGTTGGGCTCCGCGCCGAAGTCGGTCGAGGCGCCGGAGAAGAGCTTGGCCTTCGAGGTCACCTGGGCGTGGACCTCGAGCCCGATCACCACCTCCCACTCCCCGGTGGCCCCCTGGATGCGATAGTCGCTCACCACCAGGCCTCCGGTCTTGCCGTTAAGCCGGCCCGTTCCTCGAGGGCGAGGGCGGCGTCGAGGACGCCCTGCTCGTCGAGGGCGCGGCCGACGATCTGGAGGCCGAGCGGGAGGCCCTGCCCGTTGAGGCCGGCGGGCACGCTGATCGCCGGCAGCCCGGCCAGCGAGGCGGGGACGGCGAAGACGTCGTTCAGATACATCGCGATCGGGTCGGCGCTCTTCTCACCGAGCGCGAAGGCGGCCGACGGGGCCGTCGGCGTCAGCAGATAGTCGCACTCCGCCCAGACGCGCTCGAAGTCGCGGGCGATCAGCGCGCGGACCTTCTGCGCCTGGTTGAAATAGGCGTCATAGAAGCCCGCCGAGAGCACGTAGGTGCCGATCATGATCCGGCGCTTGACCTCGGCCCCGAAGCCGGCGGCGCGGGTCGCCTCGTACATGTCCGTGAGGTTGCCGTTCTCGGGCGCCACGCGCCGGCCGTAGCGGACGCCGTCGTAGCGGGCGAGGTTGGACGAGGCCTCCGCGGGAGCGATGATGTAGTAGGTCGGCAGGGCATAGCGCGTGTGCGGCAGCGAGACCTCGACGATCTCCGCGCCGGCCTCGCGCATCATCGCGATGCCCTGCTCCCAGACGCGGTCGACTTCCTCGGGCACGCCCTCGATCCGATATTCCTTCGGGATGCCGATGCGCTTGCCCCGCACGTCCGACGAAAGGTTCGCCTCCCAGCGCGGCACCGGCAGATCGAGCGAGGTCGAATCCTTCGGATCGAAGCCCGCCATCGCCTCGAGCATGATCGCGCAGTCGCGAACGTCCCGCGCCATCGGCCCCGCCTGATCGAGCGAGGAGGCGAAAGCGACGATCCCCCAGCGCGAGCAGCGGCCGTAGGTCGGCTTGATGCCGGTGATCCCCACGAAGGCGGCCGGCTGGCGGATCGAGCCGCCCGTGTCGGTGCCGGTGACGCCCGGCGCGAGCCGCGCCGCCACCGCCGTGGCGGAGCCGCCCGAGCTTCCGCCCGGCGTCAGCGGCGCGTTGCCGCCGTCCCCGCGCCGCCAGGGCGAGATCACCGGCCCGTAGCCGCTGGTCTCGTTCGACGAGCCCATCGCGAACTCGTCCATGTTGAGCTTGCCCAGCATCCCCGCGCCGGCCGCGAACAGGTTCGCCGAGACGGTCGATTCGTAGGTCGGGGCGAAGCCTTCGAGGATGCGGCTGCCGGCGGTGGTCTGGACCCCTTGGGTCGCGAACAGGTCCTTGATGCCGAGCGGGACTCCCGAGAGCGGCTTCAGGCTGCCCGACGCGCGCGCCGCGTCGGCGGCGTCGGCCGCGGCGAGCGCATGCTCGGGCGTCTCGACGGTGAAGGCGTTCAGTCCCCTCGCCTTGCCGACGGCGTCCACGAACGCCTCGGCCACCTCGCGCGCGCTGAACGCGCCGTCGCGCACGCCGTCGCGGATCGCGGCGACGCCCAGGTCGGTCAGCGCGCTCACTCGATCACCTTGGGGACGGCGAAGAAGCCGTGCTCGGCCGCCGGCGCGTTGGCGAGGACGCGGTCGCGAATGCCGCCGTCGGTGACCGCGTCCTCGCGCAGGCGCAGGCCGTTCGGGATCACCGCCGTCATCGGCTCGACCCCCGCCACGTCGACCTCCTGCAGCTGCTCGACCCAGCCGAGTATGTTGTTGAGCTCCGGCGCGAGCGCCTCGACCTCGGCGTCGGTGATGGCGATGCGGGCGAGACGGGCGATATGGCGGACGGTGGCGGCGTCGACGGACA
Organism: Allosphingosinicella sp.; assembly: GCA_035628635.1. Lineage (GTDB taxonomy): Bacteria > Pseudomonadota > Alphaproteobacteria > Sphingomonadales > Sphingomonadaceae > Allosphingosinicella. The sequence continues at coordinate 42,969 of DASPJJ010000020.1, read as the reverse complement.
TGCAGGCGCGGCTAGCATCCATGCTGCGCTGCATCAACGATGACTTGCATCCCCCCGGCTTATACGCTTTCGAAGCGCCCATGCTTGCGAGACGGTTCCTCTGGGTGGTGGCGGGGCTCACCGTCCTCTTCATCGTCGGGGCGATCGCCTACAAGGTGTTCGAGACGCAGCTGATGCGCCTCGCCTTCGTGCCGAGGACAGAATTCCGCGAAGTGCCGATGAAGGCCGGCGCCAGCTATGCGAACCGCGACCTGTGGATCGCCCGCCCGGACATACCCGGCAACCCGGCCTTGTGGACGCCCCCCGGTGTGAGCCGCGGCGGCAGCCCGCGCGCCTCGATCTTCTTCATCCACCCCACCTCCTATCTCGAGCGGACGCAGTGGAACGCCCCGATCGAGGACGAGGAATCGCAGTGGCGGGCCCGGCTGTTCGTGCGCAGCCAGGCGAGCGCGTTCAACGCGGTGGGCGAGATCTGGGCGCCGAAATACCGCCAGGCCGCGTTCGGCGCCTTCCTGACGACCGAGGAGAATGCCCGCCGCGCGCTCGATTTCGCCTATCGCGACGTGCTCGCCGCATGGGAGCAGTTCCTGCGCGAGGCGCCTCGCGACCGGCCGATCATCCTCGCCGCGCACAGCCAGGGCAGCCTCCATCTGACCCGCCTGCTCGCCGAGCGGATCGCCGGCCGCGACGAGGCCCGAAGGATCGCGGCGGCCTATGTGATCGGCTGGCCGGTCTCGATGACCGCGGATCTTCCCGCGCTCGGCCTGCCGGCCTGCGAGCGTCGCGGCGAGGCCGGCTGCATCCTCAGCTGGCAGAGCTTCGGCGAGCCGGCGGACCCGAAGATGGTGACCGACGTCTACGACGAATCGCTCGGCCCCGGGGGCGCGCCGCGCGCGGGAAGCCGGATGCTCTGCGTCAATCCGCTCACCGGCAATCGCGGGGACCAAGCGGGGCGCGAGGCCAATCGCGGCACGCTCTTCCCGAACGAGGATTTCACCGAGGCCGAGTTCCGCGCCCGCGAGGTGCCGGCGCGCTGCGACGTTCGCGGCTTCCTGCTGATCGGCGAGGACCCGCCCGAGCTCGGCGGCCACGTCCTCCCTGGCAACAATTATCACGTCTACGATTATGCCTTGTTCTGGGCGAACGTCCGGGCCGACGCGGAGGCGCGGCTCGCGACCTTCCTCGCGCGATGATCACGGCGAACCCAGCCGAGTATCGCGACGCCCTGCCGGAGGGGGGTCGGCTGATGGGGCTCGATGTCGGCACAAAGACGATCGGGGTCGCGCTGTGCGATTCGCAATGGACGATCGCCACCGCCGCCGAGCTGGTCCGGCGCGGCAAGTTCGCTGCCGATCTCGAAAAGCTGCGGCGAATCGCCGAGGCGCAGCAGGTGCGCGGCCTGGTCGTCGGGCTCCCGCTCAACCTCGACGGCTCGGAGAGCCCGCGCACCCAGTCGGTCCGCGCCTTCGCGCGCAACCTCGCTCCGCTCGGCCTGCCGCTTCTGCTCTGGGACGAGCGCTGGTCGACCCAGGCGGTGACCCGCACCCTGATCGACGCTGACGCCAGCCGTGCGCGCCGCGCCGACCTCGTCGACAAGATCGCCGCCGCCTACATCCTTCAGGGCGCGCTCGACGCACTCACGATGGGGTAAGGGGACAGTTACTTTCAAACCCGGCGGTGCCGGACCTCCGCCGCCGCAGGTGAAAGTAACTGTCCCCCTCCGACGCGACCTGGACCGGGGACAGGTACTTTCAAACTCGGCGGTGCCGGATCTCACGCCGCCGCGCGTGAAAGTAACTGTCCCCTCATTCTGCCGCGCGCGAAAGCAACTGTCCCCTCCCTCAGCCGGGCACGCCGCGGCGGCGCAGGCTCTCCCGCTCGATTTCCGCGCGCAGGTCGGGGCCGAGGCAGGGCTCCGACCGTTCCTGGCCGGCTCCCGCGATCTGGAAGGGGCCCGGGCCGCGGACGTAGACATACCAGGGCGCGAGCCTGCCCCCCGCATTGTCGTAGCGGCGAGGGTCGAGGCGGACCTCGGTCGCCCCGCTTCGGCAGCGGCGGATCGGTCCGAAACCCAGCCCGACACCTTCGCTCCCTTCCAGCGCGGAGAGTCGGCGGTGCGCGTCGGCGATCGCCGGGGCCGGAGCGGACCAGTCGCCGGCCTCGGTCCAGGGGGCGCCGATCCAGGCATCCACGAAGTCCCGGACGTTGAACGCGGCCGGCTGGATCCGCCGCACCGCGTCGCCGTCCAGGGCATAGGTCTCGACGTGCCGGCGCACGATGATGTCGGTGTCGACGATGCCGCCGTCATGCTCGATCTGGAAGCGATCAGCCTCCGCCCGCAAAACGGCGAGAATGTCGTTTCCGATATATCCGCTGACGGTGCGTTCATAGAAAATGCGCGGCCGCTGCGGGTCCGGTCCGGGACGGCTCAAATCGTAGACGATTCCGCGCCAGGCCGAGCTGCACCACGGCCTCGTCGATGCGGTGGCGACATACCAGCGGCCGTTCCTGTCGGGGGGCGACACCGAATAAGTGAGCTGCTGATAGCCGCCGCTTATCTCGTCATAGGGCGGGCTGCGCCGAACCATCAGCGCGCGCACGCCCGCGCGCCTGTCGAACAACAGGAATAGCGCGTCCTCGCCGCACTCGATTCCGAACCGGACGACGACCGCCAGAAGACCGGGCTGGGCGCTCGGGACGGCCGCCTCGTAGGTCAGCCAGGCGCCGTGCATGTCGCGCACCTCTTCCGGCGTGACGACGAGCCGAGGCGGAGCGGCATCGCTGAGCGCCGCGAGGCGCTCTTCGAGCGGCTCGGCCGCTTCGGCGGGACGGGAGCAGACTACAGTCAGCTCGACGAACTCGACGAGACGGTCTTTCAGCGTCTCGATCGCGACCTGCGCCGCGGGAGAGAGCCGCGTCTCCATCTCCCCGACCGGAAGCAATGAAAGCCGCGCGCGCGCCTCGGCGACGGCCGCGCCGCGCTCCCGCACGGCCTGGTCCGAGCAGGGCGCGGGCGCGGGCGCATCGGCGCGGCCGAACAAGGCGAGCAGGACGAACAGGACGCCGGTCAGCATCCGCAATGACTATATCGGCAGCGGCACCTCTGCCAGCGTGCGCCGTGCACTTGAGCGGCGTTTGCGCCCCCGCTATCCGCGACCGGTGAGCCCCTTCCCGCACCGTGATCTGCTCGGCATCGAAGGGCTAAGCCGCGATGACATCCTCCTGATCCTCGACGAGGCGGAGGGCTGGATCGGCTTCAACCGGCAGGCCCGCAAGGCCGACGATCGGCTGCGCGGGCTCACCCAGATCAACGCCTTTTTCGAGAACTCCACCCGGACCCTCTTCTCGTTCGAGATCGCGGGCAAGCGCCTCGGCGCCCAGGTCTCGAACTTCCACCCGGCGGCGTCGAGCGTGCGCAAGGGTGAAAGCCTGATCGACACCGCGCAGACGCTGAACGCGATGGGGCCCGACCTGCTGGTCATCCGCCATGAGCAGAACGGCGCCGCGCACGAGGTGGCGGCGATGGTCGACTGCCCGGTGATCAACGCCGGCGACGGGCGCGGGGAACATCCAACCCAGGCCTTGCTCGACGCGCTTACCATCCGACGCCGGAAGGGCCGGATCGAGGGGCTCAAGGTGGCGATCTGCGGCGACCTTCGCCACAGCCGCGTCGCCGGATCGAACCTGCGCGCGCTGCCGCTGCTCGGCGCCGAGGTGCGCGCCGTCGGCCCTGCTTCGCTGCTGCCGGACGTCGTCCCGCCCGGCGTCGCGACGTTCGAGGACATGGAGGAAGGCATAGAAGGCGCTGACGTGGTGATGATGCTGCGCATCCAGCGGGAGCGGATGGAGCAGGCGATCGCCGGCTCGCTCGGCGACTTTCACGCCTGCTTCGGGCTCACCCGCGCCCGGCTCGCGCATGCCTCACCGGACGCGATGGTGATGCATCCCGGTCCGATGAATCGCGGCGTCGAGATCGCCGGCGACGTGGCCGACGATCGCGAGCGCTCGGCGATCCTCGATCAGGTCGCGAACGGCGTCGCGGTCCGCATGGCCTGCCTCGACCTGCTCACCCGCGCCAGGCGCGGGGATCCCTAGCGGCGGCGGAACTCGACGACATTGCCTTCGCCCTCCTCGCGCCCGTCGAGCATCTCGCGGATGCGGGCGGCGACCTCGGCGATCCGGAACGGCTTCCTCAGCACCGTCTCGTCGCCGAGCTCGTGGCCGAAGGTCTTCACGTCGGCATAGCCGCTGGCAAAGAGGATCGGCAGGCGCGGCGCGATCGCGCGGACCTGTCGTGCCAGCTCGACGCCGGTGATCTCGGGCATGACGATGTCGGTGATGAGGATGTCGACCGTTTCGGTCTCGAGCAGCCGCAGCGCTTCGCCGCCGCCCGCGGCGATGAGCACGTCGTAGCCGAGCTCTTCGAAGATGGCCGCGGCGACCTGCCGCACGCCTTCGTCGTCGTCGACGACGAGGACCCGAGCCGCCGAGGCCGCGCGCGCCTCTGCGAGCGGCGAAGGCGCCGGCGCCGCCTCGGCGCGGGTGCGGGGCAGATAGATCGTGACGGTGGTGCCGGAGCCGAGCTCGCTTTCGATCCGTGCGGTGCCGCCGGACTGGCGGGCGAAGCCGTAAAGCTGGGCCAGACCGAGCCCGGTCCCCTTGCCCCGGTCCTTGGTCGTAAAAAAGGGCTCGAACGCGCGGGCGAGGATTTCGGGCGGCATGCCGGAGCCGTTGTCGGTCACGGCGAGGGCGACATATTCGCCCGGCGAGAGCTCGGCCGCGACCGCCGGCGGCGGTTTCGCGACATTGCGCGTCTCGATGCGGAGGCGGCCCCCCGCGGGCATGGCGTCGCGGGCGTTGATCGCAAGGTTGAGGATCATCACTTCGAGCTGGGTCGGGTCGGCCAGCGCGCGCCACAGATCGGGCGCGAGCCGCATCTCGATGCTGATATGGGTGCCGATCGCGCGGGCGAGCAGGTCGGCCATGCCCGAGACCACCTTGTTCGGATCGACCGCGGTCGGCGACAGGCGCTGTCGGCGCGAGAAAGCGAGCAATTGCGCGGTGAGCTTCGCGCCGCGCTCGGCGGCCTGGAGCGCGTTGCGTGCGAGCCGCACGACCTTCTCGTCGTCGGTGCGCCGCAAGAGCAGATCGAGCGAGCCGACGACGGCGGTCAGCAGATTGTTGAAGTCGTGGGCGATGCCGCCCGTGAGCTGGCCGACCGCCTCCATCTTCTGGGCCTGGATCAGGCGCGCTTCGGCCCGCTCGCGCTCCGAAATCTCTGCGATCAGCCGCTCGTTCGCCGCGGCGAGATCCCGGGTGCGTTCGTCGACCTTCTGCTCGAGCGTCGCGGCAAGCTCGCGCAGCCGCGCCTCGGCAGCCTCGCGCTCGGCGAGATAGTCGGCGGCGAGGCGCTGTCTTTCTCGGCCGCGGCGGGCGGACCGTACCGCACTGATCAGGTTTGCCGGGTGAAGCGGCCGCTCCAGCGCGGTCACGTTGATCAGCTCCTCGATCGCCCGGGAACCCAATCGCGTCTCGCCGCGGCGGGCGAGCAGGACGAAGGGAAAGTCGGACCAGGGCGGCTGGCGCTCGATCGCATCGCGCAGCCGCGCCGCATCGATCCGCGCGACCGCGTCGTCGGTGATGACGGCGCCGGCAGCCGAGCCGTCGACGATCGCTTCGAACAGAGTGTCGGTGGAGACGATCTCGCATTCGATCGCGGCGCTCCTCAGAAGCTGCGCGATCACGCTCGCATCGCGCCCGACGGGCGCGAGGATCAGCAGCGGGCCGGCGCCGTCAGCGGGCGGGCGCGCGCTCATCGCCGCCGCTGAGCAAAGGCGACGTGCCTTCGAACGTGGGGGTGCCGGTCAGGACTCCGCGGAAGCCGTCGAGCTTCGGCCCGACGCTGATCCCGCCCGAAGCGATCCGGACCTCCCGGATCGTCGCCTCGTGCCGCCCGGTGCGCTTCTTCAGCACCGAGAGCGCCCGTCGGATCTCGCCCCGCGCCTCGAAAAAGCGCAGCAGCAGCACCGTGTCCGAGAGATAGGTGATGTCGACCGGCGAGTGCATCGCGCCGACCATTCCGGCCTGCGCAAGAATGAGAAAGGTGAGCACGCCCTGCTGGTTCAGGTAGGTGACGATCTCGTGCATCTGGAGGAGCATGAACTGCTCCTGCGGCATGGCGTGCTGGTAGCCGGAGAGCGAATCGATCACGACCGCACAGACGCCCTTTTCCTCGACATGTTCGCGGATCATGGCGCTGAGCGCGCCCGGCGAAAGCTCCGCGGGGTCGACCTGGCGGAAGAGGAAGCTGCCCTCCTGCTCGAACCGTTCGACGTCCAGGCCGAGGCCGGCGGCCCGGCGGTGGAAGACGCGCCGCGTCTCGTCGAAGCTGACGAACAGCGCCTTCTCGCCGCGGCGGAGCGCCGCGTGGACATATTGCAGCACCACGGTCGACTTGCCGACGCCGGAGGGTCCGATCACCAGCGTCGTGGTGCCGTAATCGAGGCCGCCGCCGACCAGGGCGTCGAGGCGCGGTATGCCGCTGTCGGCATGGCGCATCCGGCGGCCGCCGTCCGGATGGTCCGCGGCGACCAGGCGCGGAAAGATGACGAGGCCGCCGGTGCGGATCTCGAAATCGTGAAATCCGCCCCGAAATGCGCGACCGCGCATCTTGTGAACGCGCAGCCGTCGCCGTTCCGCCCCGTATTTCAACGCCGTATGCTCAAGTCGGACGACACCGTGGGCGAGGCTGTGGAGCCCCAAATCCTCCTTTCTCCCATTGTCGGTCAGGTCGTCGAGGAACAGGACGGTGCAATTGCGCTTGGCGAAGAAATGCTTCAGCGCGAGCACCTGGCGCCGATAGCGCAGCGAGCCCTGCGCGAGGAGGCGGATTTCCGAGAGGCTGTCGAACACGATCCGCGCGGGCGACAATCGTTCGACCTGCTCCATGACCATCCCGACCGTCTCTCCGAGCTCGAGGTCCGAGGCGTAGACGATCGACTGCTCCCGTTCCGGATCGAGGCTGAGCTCGGGCGGGACCAGTTCGAAGATGTCGATGCCGTCGAGGCTCCAGCCATGCGTGCCCGCGACGTGGAGGAGCTCCGCCCGGCTCTCCGACATGGTGATGTAGAGGCAGCGATCGTTTCGCCGTACGCCGTCGAGGAGGAACTGGAGGCCGAGAGTCGTCTTGCCTGCGCCCGGAGCGCCTTCGATCAGGTGGATTCGGTTGGACCCGTAACCGCCGGCGAGAATCTCGTCGAGCGCGGCCGATCCCGAGGAAACGGGGGAGCCCTCGCCGCAAGAATCGCCGTCAGCCGTCATTGCCGTCTCCCTACCGGTTTCCGTCCGGCCTTCAATTCACGGAACATCATGCTCGTTCCCGCGCTATCGAGTGCAGCGGCGTTTCTCAGTTGCGAAATGGCACGAATCCTGAAACAATGTACGTTTCCGAACACTTGGAGCCCCCCCAATGATCGTATCCCTGTTGTCCGTTGCGTTGTTTGCTGCCCAGCCCACGCCTGCGGATCCGCCGCTCGAAGCCGAAGTGAAGGTCGAAGCCGAGGCCGAGGCGGAGGCCGAAGCCGCGGCCCAGGCCGCGGATGCCGCAGCGGATCAGGCCGACGCCGCCGCCGACCAGGCCGAGAATGCGGCCGACCAGGCCCGCGAGGCCGCCGAGACGGCGGAAGCCGCCGCCGAGCGGGCGGAGGCGGAGGATGAGCAGGTCTGCCGCCGCCGGGTGCGCCCGTCCAACCGGCCGGGCATTCGCTACCGCTGGGTGGAAGTGTGCCGGTCGCGCTCGGAGTGGGAACGCCGCGGCTCGCGGGACGACTGATCAGCCCGTCCTCCCGGAAGTCCGGAACAACCTGGCCTCGGACGATTGGGCGCGAGCTTGCGATAAATCGCGCGTTCAGCGGCGCGCGCCCAGCAGGCGAGCGTCCAGTCATCCAAGGCGAGTATTGTTGTGTCCTGCCGCTTCCTGATCCTGCTCCTTGCCGGCGTCGCTCCGGCTCCTCTCCTCGCCCAGACCCAGGCACCGCCGGCGGAGGCCGCTCCGGAAGCTGACGCGGCGGCCGCCGCCGCAGCCCAGGACGCGGATCCGGCCGAGGAGGCGTTCGAGGAGGACGAGGAGGATGCGGCGATCGTCGTCACCGGGCAGCGCCCGCGCGGCTCGGTCGATTCCGACGTCCCGCCCGAAATCGTGCTCAACCGCCGCGACATTCGCGCGACCGGCGCGGGAACCGTCGCGGAGCTGCTCGACGCGATCGCGCCGCAGACGCGGAGCGGTCGCGGCCGCGACGGCGGCGGCCGGCCCGTGGTTCTGCTCAACGGCCAGCGCATCTCCGGCTTCGGCGAGGTCCGCGACCTCCCGCCGGAAGCGATCGAGCGCGTCGACATACTCCCGGAGGAAGTGGCGCTTCGATACGGCTACCGCGCCGACCAGAGGGTGGTGAACATCGTGCTGCGGCGCCGCTTCGACGCCACCACCGCGGAGCTCCAGGGCGGACTCGCCACCGCCGGAGGCCGGGGCAGCTACGGACTCGACCTCAACCATCTGCGCATCGATCCCGCGGGCCGCTACAGCCTCGACTTCGAATATCAGCACGCCGACCCCCTGTTCGAGAGCGAGCGCGACATCATCCAGCAGGCCAATGCGCCCGCCGGCGCCGGCGATTTCCGTACGCTCCTCGCCGAGACGGACCAGGTGACGCTGGGTGGGACCGTCAACCGCAATGTGTTCGGCAACGTCTCCGGGACGGCGAATGCGCGGCTGGAAAGGAGCTGGAACACCCGCTTTCTCGGCCAGGATCCCGCCGCTGTGCGCGGGCTTACTCGGGAGTCGGAAGGCCGGACAGCGCATCTCGGAATCATCCTCAACGGCAATGTCCGGCCGTGGCGCTGGTCGCTGACCGGCAATTACGACAATGTGCTCAGCACCAACCGCACCGATACGGGCCTCGGCAACATGCCGGACCGCGCGCGCTCTATGTCGTCGGTGGGCAGCGCCGAGCTGGTCACCAGCGGGCCACTGTTCGACCTCCCCGCCGGCGAGGCCTCGGCGACGGTCCGCGCCGGCTTCGACACGCGCGACTTTTCGAGCGAGACGCTGCGTGACGGAGTCGAGCAGAGCCGCGACCTCTCCCGCGACCGCGGCAGCGTGCAGGCGAGCATCGATCTTCCGATCGCCAGCCGCCGCCGCGCCGTGCTGACCGGCCTCGGCAACCTCTCCGTAAATTTCAACGCCGAAGTCGAGCAGCTTTCCGACTTCGGCACGCTGACGACGCTCGGCGGGGGCATCAACTGGTCGCCCGTCGCCGCGCTCAACTTCGGCGCGACCTATACCGACGAGGAGGGCGCGCCCTCGATGCAGCAGCTCGGAGATCCGGTGCTGGCTACGCCGGCCGTGCGCGTGTTCGACCTGGTGCGCGGAGAGACGGTGCACATCACCCGCATCGAGGGCGGCAATCCAGCCCTGCTCGCGGACAATCGCCGAGTACTGACGCTGCGCATGAGTGCGCGGCCCTTTTCGGACAAGGATCTCACGATCCTCGCCAACTATACGAACAGCCGCACCGACAATCCCGTCGCCTCATTCCCGACGGCCACACCGGAGATCGAGGCCGCCTTTCCCGACCGCTTCGTCCGCGATTCCAGCGGCAGGCTCGAGCGAATCGACGCCCGGCCGGTCAATTTCGCCCGCGCGAGCCGAAGCGAGGTCCGCTGGGGGATCAACTTCGCGCAGCCGATCGGCCCACAACGGCCCGCCGGCGGCTTCCGCGGCCGGTTCGGCGGCCAGCGTCCGCCCGGCGCCGGGGCGCCGCCCGCGAGCGGCCAGACCGGCGAGGGGTCGCCGGCGCAGCCTGCACCCAGAGAGGGTGCGGCCGGACAACGCGGACCCGGCGGCGGCGGCTGGCGCGGGGGCGGCGGGGGAGGCCGCGGCGGCTTCGGCGGCGGCGGCGGGCGGTTCGGGGGACGGCTGCAGCTCGGCCTCTTCCACACTTATCATATCGAGAACGAGATCCTGATCCGCGAGGGCGTGCCCGTGCTCGACCTGCTCGACGGGTCGGCCGTGGGCGGGCGGGGCGGCCAGCCGCGCCACGAAGTCGAGGCGCAGGCCGGCCTGTTCCGCAACGGCTTCGGCGCGCGGCTCACGGCCAACTGGCAAAGCGGCACGACGATACGCGGGCGGCCCGACCTCGGCGGCACGAGCGGCGACCTCGAATTCGGCGACTTCTCGACGGTCAACCTGCGGCTGTTTGCGGACCTCGGCGCGCGCCGGGACTGGGTTCGCGAAGTGCCGTTCCTGCGCGGGACCCGGATCACCCTGTCGATCGACAATCTGTTCGACAGCCGCCTCCAGGTGCGCGACGCCGCCGGAGCGACGCCGCTCAGCTACCAGCCGGACTATCTCGATCCGCTCGGGCGCTCGGTGCGCCTCACCATCCGCAAGCTCTTCTTCTGAGGCGTCCGGCGCGCTAGCGCGCCCGGATGGACGAAGAGCCATTTGACCGAAGGCTGAGGCGGCTGCGCCGCGCGCGGGCGGCAAAGGGGGCCGCCGAGGCCGACTATCTGCTCCGCCACGCCGCCGATGAGCTGATCGAGCGGCTGCAGAGCGTCCGCCGGAAGTTCGACCGCGCGCTGGTGCTCGGCTGCGTCGAGGCCAGCTTGGCGGCGAGGCTCGAGGAAGAGGGTATGAGCGTCGTTTCCGCGGATCCCGGTGCGACGCCGGTCGACGTCCGCGCCGACGAGGACCGCCTCCCCTTCGCCGAGGGCGCCTTCGATCTGATCCTGTCGGTCGGCGCGTTGGACAGCGTCAACGACCTTCCCGGCGCGCTGGCCCTGATCCGCCGCGCGCTGCGGCCGGACGGGCTGTTCCTGGGAGCCTTCGCCGGCGCGGGCAGCCTTCCCGCTTTGCGCCGGGCGATGCAGGCGGCCGAGGAGGCCGAACGCCTGCCCGCTTCGCCGCGCATCCACCCGCAGATCGACCTGCGCGCGGCCGGCGACCTGCTCGCCCGCGCCGGCCTGGCTCTGCCGGTCGCCGACGGGGAGACGCTCACCGTGCGCTTCCCCTCGCTGCTCCGCCTCATCGCCGACCTGCGCGCGGTGGGCGCGACCAATATGCTCGCCAGCCGCTCGCGCCGTCCGCTCGGCCGGCCCGGCCTCGCCGCCGCCATGGCCGCGTTCGCGGCCGAGGCCGATCCCGATGGAAAGACTCCCGAGCGCTTCGACATAATCTATCTGACCGGCTGGGCCCCCTCCCCCGACCAGCCCCGGCCCGCCCCCCGCGGCAGCGCCACGGCCTCGCTCGCCGAGGCGCTGAAGCGGCGCTAGCGAAGCGCTTGGAGTGAGGCGATGAGCGGGCGGTCTGCCGGGGGCATCTCGTCGGGGTTCATGTCGTCTGGACGCAGCCATTCGAGAGCCTTGGCGTGGAGAGGACGCGGCTCACCCTGCCAGTTCCGGCAGACGTACAGCAGCAGGACCAGGTGGCGCCCGCCGAGCGGCGCGCTCGCGAAGCAGGCGGGAAGAAGGTCGGCGGCGGCAGCGGCGATGCCGAGCTCCTCCTCGAGCTCGCGGGCCAGGGCCGCCTCGGGCAGCTCTCCCTCCTCGACCTTGCCGCCGGGGAATTCCCAGAGCCCCGCCATGGCCCGCCCCTCGGGCCGCTGCTGGAGCAGCACACGCCCTTTGCCGTCGATCAAAGCGGCGGCGACCACCGTCAATGTCGGAATTTTTTCCAATGAGCGCCCTCGCGTCAGGATTCCCTTAACCGTTGCTGCCGTAGAGGCGAGGCTCGGGGAACACCAGAAGGGCGGGATCGATGCGCAGGCTGCGGGATCTGGGGAAAGACAGACGCGGTGCGACTGCGATCGAATATGCCCTGATCATGGCCCTGGTCTTCCTCGCGATGATCGCCGGCGTCCGCGCCTTCGCCGAAGGCACGATCAGCATGTGGGACAATGTCGCGGACAATGTCGCGACCGGCTGACCGTCAGCCGGAACGCGCCCCGTAGACCACCAGCTTCACCCGATCGCCCGGCCGCAGCACGGCATTGGCTGCGAGCCCGTTCAAGACCCTGAATCGCTCCTGCTGGTAGCTCGTATAGGCCATCCGTCCGGCCAGGCTCGCCACCGTCTCGCCGGCGCGGACCGTATGGATCTGCAGCACGCGCGGGCGGATCGCCGCCGCCTGCTGCGCGCTGATGCGCCGCAGCGAGGTCACCATCGACTCGAACGGGCCGATGCCGGTGCCGGCGCGGGTGATCATCGCGAAGTGGTAGGCATGGCTCGCGTCGAACTGATAGGCGACCACGGTGACATCGACGACGCCTTGCTGCGCCTGGACCCGCGTCGAGGAATAAGCCGCCTGAATGCCGTTGATCGTCGTTCCCTGAGGCGCGGGATGGGGGAAGCGCGCCTGCTGCCCCCCGAGCGCCTGGAAGACCTGGCTCACATAGGCGGAGAGGTTGCCGCTATAGGGCAGAGTCGAGAATTGAGCCTGCCCGCTCTGGCCGACGATGCTGACCGCGCGGGCGCCGTTCTGCATCTGGAAGCCCTGGGGGATGGTGAAGGCGAGCCGCAGGTCCGGGTGGATGAAGTCGCGGCCTTCGATCACGCCCTGCTCCGGATCGTCGTCGAAGATCATGCCGTTGATCGCCGCGAGGTGCTGCTCGCGGTTGCGGATGCCCTGACCCATGCGGCCGGTGCGCTGCGCCTCGGCGGTCGAGCGGCGGACCCGGTCGGCGCTGAGCGGGTGGGTGCGCGCCCAGGACGGCGTCGAGCGCTGATCATTGCCGCCCTGCCCGCCCTGGAAACGCGGCTCGAGGTCGCTCCAGCTGCCGAGCGAGTTCAGGAAGCTCGCCGAAGCGGCCGGGTCGTAGCCCGCGGCCGTCATGTACCGGACGCCGAAGCGGTCCGCCTCGATCTCCTGGCTCCGGGAATAGCGCAGGGTGACGAGCTGGCCCGCCTGGCCGGCGATCTGGCCGAGCTCGCCCGAGCCGGTGACGACGCCGACGAGAAGGGCGCCGAGCTGGGTGAGGATGTTCGAGCGCTGGCGCTCCTGGCTGTGGCGGGCCTCGATATGGCCTGCTTCGTGGCCGATGACCGAGGCAAGCTCGGCCTCGTCGTTCATCAGGCCGAGCAGCTGGCGCGTGAAATAGAGATAGCCGCCGGGGACCGCGAACGCGTTCATCACGGGCGAATTGAGCGTGGAGATGTGGAAGGCGTTGGCGCCGCCGGTGATGTTGGTGCGGGCGGTGACCCTGGCCGCGACCGCGCGGACATAAGCGGCGCGCGCGCCCTGAAGCTCGCCGCCGAACTCCTGGACGAGCGCGGGATGCTGCCGCGCGGCGGTCGCCTGGGTCGATTGCGAGATGCTGCGGGTACGGGTCTGCGCCAGTCCGTCGCTCGCGCCGGCGAGGCAGACGAGCGAAGCGGAGAGCGCCATCAGCGCCTTGCTTCTCATGGGGCGGTACTCCTTACACGGGACGAAAGGTCGTCCGCCCGAAAACACCGTTACGGAACCGATTGTTCCTCGGCCGCGGCTTTCCGCTCAGGCTCAGCCGATGGCGAGATATTTCTGGCGCCGCTGGGCGCGCAACTCGTCGCGCGACAGGCGGACGAGGCCGTCCAGCTCCTCCTCGATCGCGGCGCCGAGGCTCTCGATCGCCTCTGCCGGAGCGCGATGGGCGCCGCCGAGCGGCTCGGGCACGACGCGTTCGACGACGCCCAATTGCTTGAGGTCCTCGGCGGTGATCTTCATCGCTTCGGCCGCGTCCGCAGCGCGATCGGCGGTCCGCCACAGGATCGAGGCGCAGCCCTCCGGCGAGATCACCGAATAGACGGCGTGCTCCAGCATCAGCACCTTGTTGGCGGCGGCGATGGCGATGGCGCCGCCCGAGCCCCCCTCCCCAACCACGGCCGCGACCATCGGCACGCCGAGGGCGAGGCACTGCTCGGTCGAGCGGGCGATCGCCTCGGCCTGGCCGCGCTCCTCGGCCTGGACGCCGGGGAAGGCGCCCGACGTGTCGACCAGCGAGACCACGGGAAGGCCGAAGCGGTCGGCGAGCTGCATCAGGCGGATCGCCTTCCTGTAGCCTTCCGGCTTGGCCATGCCGAAATTGTGGCGGAGGCGGCTGGCGGTGTCGTCACCTTTCTCATGGCCGATCAGCATCAGCTTGCGGCCGCGGAAGCGGCCGAGGCCGCCGACGATCGCCTGGTCCTCGCCGAAGGCGCGGTCGCCGGCGAGGGGCACGAAATCCTCGACCAGAGCGGCGACATAATCCTTGAAATGCGGCCGCTCCGGGTGACGCGCGACCTGGGTCTTCTGCCACGGCGTGAGGCGCTGATAGGTCTCGCGCAGCAGGCGCTCGGCCTTGGCGCCCAGCCGGTCGATCTCGGCGTCGATATTGAGCTCGCCGGCCGATGCGGTCTCGCGCAGCTCGGTGACCCGCGCCTCCAGCTCGGCGATCGGCTTTTCGAAATCGAGGAAGGTGGCCATGAAGCGCGGCGGTTACGGCTTGGCGCCGGGCGCGTCAACGCGCCGCCCCCTTCGCGGGGCGGCATCCGCAAGCGGGTGCCGGCTGTTGACCAGCTCGATCAGCCGGCGGCTGTCGACATGGGTGTAGATCTGCGTGGTGGCGATGTCGGCGTGGCCGAGGAGGAGCTGGAGGGCGCGCAAATCCGCCCCGCCCTCGAGCAGGTGGGTGGCAAAAGCGTGGCGCAGCACGTGCGGGCTGATCCGCTCCGGCGGAATCCCGCAAGCCGCCGCAAGCTCGCGCACCAGTTGGAAGAGGCGGACGCGGCTGAGATACTTCCTGGCCGAGGGAAACAGCCACGGCGATTCGCGCGGCACCAGTTGCGACCAGGCACCGACCGCGGCGCGCGCGCGGTCCGAGATGGGCACCAGCCGCTCGCGCCCGCCTTTGCCCTTCAGGATCAGGAATGGCCGATCGGGCGAGACGGCGTTGCGCGGCAGCGAGACCAGTTCGGTCGCCCGCAGCCCCGATCCGTAGAGCAATTCCATCAGCGCCGAGAGCCGCAGCGCTTCGGAACCGCCCTCTCCTTTCCGCCGCTCGATCTCGGCGAACAGACGGTCGACGGCGGCGCGGTCGAGCACCTTGGGAAGCGGGCGCTCGGCAGCGGGGCGCGGCAGCGCGGAAGAGGGGTCGTCGGAGCGAAGCCCCTCGTCGGCGAGGAAGCCGAAGAAGCGCCTCAGCGCCGCGGCCTTGCGGGCAACGGTCGCGCGCTTCAACGGCCGCCACGCGTCGGCGAGCCTCTCGAACTTGTCCGGGGGCGCCGCGGAGAGGCGGCCGCCGAGCAGTTCGGAGGCCCCGCGGAGATCGCGCTCGTAGGCGACCAGCGTGTTGCGCGCGGCTCCCGCCTCGGCAGCCATCATTTCGAGGAAGGCGGCGATCAGCCGGCGATCCTCGCCGTCGGCCGTCACAGCCGCATCAGGGCTTCGGCGGCGACCATCCGCGCTTCATATTCGTGCCCGGTGAGGCGAAGCGCGCGGACGATCCTGAACAGATAGCGCGGCGGCACGCGCGCCCAGTCGGGCGCCTGCATTCCCACCGCTGCGAGGAGGGCGACGGTGCCCGGCCGGCGCGCCCTGACCGCCTCGTCGAGAGCGCGGGTCCAGAGGTCCTCGCGCGCGATCGGCATGCCGAGGCCGGCGGCGAGCTGCGAGGCCTGGTCGGCGCTGATCCTGTCGAGGCCCGCCAGGCCGGCGACGAGCATTTGCGTGCGGCGGTCCTCGCGGCTGTCGTCCGCCGCCCGGAAGGCCTCGATCGCCGCCGCGGCGTCGACCGAGGGGCGCGGGGCGCCCACGGCGAGCAAAGCGGCGGCGAGCGGGTCGGCGCCGCCGGCGGCGACGACCTCGCTCCACCGTGCTGCCTCGTGGTCCAGGCCGGCGCTGAGCATGGAGGCGATCAGCTCGTCGGCATGCTCGCGCCGCTCCTCGCTCGGCGCGATCCGGGTCGCGGCGCCGGCCGTCAGGATGCGCCGGCCGTAGCGCTGCAGCGGACCATCGCCGTCGTCCCAGAGGTCGCGCAAGGCGCGGATGCGCCGGTCGGCGTCGCGGTCGGCGAAGGCGGTGCGCAGCCTGCCCGCGGGCGTCTCGGCGGCGTCCTCCGCCTCCGCGCTCTCGAACAGCAGGCTCTCCATTTCGACGAGGGCGCTGCTCGAGAAGACTCCCAAAGCGGCGGCGACGAAGGCGGACTCCATCCTGTGCTCGACGGGGACCATCGGTGCGCGCGCGAACCAGGCCTGCATCCGCGGTCCGGCTCGAACGACAAGCCGCTGGGGCACCTCGGCCCCCGTCGCGCCGGCCAGGCCGAAGCGCCACGGGGTAAGGCGATCCACCTCTTCCCAGCGAAGGCTGACCGCGCGGCGGCTGTCGATGCCGGCACCGATCACCTTCTCGGCGAGCACCAGATCGGCGCCGCTCGCCTCGCCGCGGTTGCGCGCGCGGTCGATCAGCTCGCTGGCGCGCGCCGCATCGCCGGCCAAAGCGGCGCAGATCGCGTCGGCCATGCCCCAGACCGGCTGGTCGCCGAGCCGGCGCCCCGGCTCGATCAGGGGGCAGAGCGCGCCCGGATCGGCGGTCGCGAGCGCGGTGTCGAGCGCCGCCTGGATCATTGCAGGCGTGTAGACGGAGACGTCGACCGCCTGGACCAGAGAGCGGGCGCCGTCGGCCTCGCCCATCCGGAGCAGCAAAGAGGCGCGCACGGCGACCCAGTCGACGGGATCGATGGTGGCAGGCGACGGCACCCGCGACATCAAGGCGCGGCGCAACAGCATCGACGCCCAGCGCGAAGGCAAAGGCGCCTCGAGCTGGCGCATCAGGCTCGACAGATAGGCGCCTTCGGCGGTGCCGAAGGCGTTGGGCCCGAGCCCCCAGTTGGAGGGATCGAGCGGTCCGACGACGTCCACCGGCCGGCGCAGGTCCTCCGGGACATCCTGCGTGTAGCTCGGGCGAACCCGCGGCAGCTCCTCCAGATCCTGCTGCGCGGAATCGGTGACTTCCTGGACTGGGGTCTCGGTCGGCGAAGGCGTCGGGACCGCCGCGTTCCCGGTATCGGCCGGGACCGGGCCGGACGTCTCGGCAGGCGTGTCGCGCGGCTCCTCCTTCGGCGCCGGCTCGGGATCGCCGAAACCGGGCGGCAGCAGGGATTCGGGGGAGTCCTGCCCCAAGGCCGGGATCGCCGCGGCGAGCGCCGCGACGCCGGCGATCAGGAGGCCCCTAGCGCGCCAGCGCCGCATTGGTGACGTCCTGCTCGATCCGCTGGGTCGGCACCTCTGTGTCCATCGTCGACAGCCAGAAGAGGAAGCCGACGATCAGGATGAGCAATATGAGGAGGAGCATGGGAAGCGGCGAACGGCGCCGGCGGGGCGGCGGGGAAAGCATGGACGATCTGCGCATGGCCGGCCTTTTGCCCCACCCGGCGGCTCGCTGTATAGCCCCAGAAAGGATGGCCAGCCCCGTTCCTCACGCCGACCGGTCGATCGTGCTCGTCGGGATGATGGGTGCGGGCAAGACGACGGTGGGCAAGCGGCTGGCGCGGCGGCTCGGCCTCCCTTTCGTCGACGCCGACGAGGAGATCGAGCGCGCCGCCGGCCGCAGCATCGCCGAGATTTTCGAGCGCTTCGGCGAGGAGGCGTTTCGCGACGGCGAACGGCGCGTGATCGCCCGGCTGATCGACGGTGCGCGCCAGGTGCTGGCGACGGGCGGCGGCGCGTTTTTGAACGAGGAGACGCGAGCGATGATCCTGGAGGGCTGCATCGCTGTGTGGCTCGACGCGGACGTCGAGACGCTCGCGAAGAGGGTGATGCGGCGGGAGTCCCGCCCGCTGCTGCGGGGCCGGGAGCCGCGCGCCGCCCTCGCCGAGCTCGCCGAGCGGCGCAACCCGATTTACGCCGAAGCCCATCTGCGCGTCAGGACCGGGCGGGTGCCGCACGACGAGGTCGTGGACCGGATCGTCGCGGCGCTGGCGTCAGTCGGATGACGGATCGGCGGACCCTGCCGGGCGGCCGCCGATCGGGTTCCACGGGCTGAACATGTTCTCGCGGAGAGCACGTATGTCTCCGGTCGCGCTCTGCCTCTCCAGCCGCTGGTGGTCGCGCTCCCGATATTCCCCGATGACGCGCTCGACCTCTTCCTCATCCACCTTGAAGGCGAGCAACGCCTCCCGGCCCATGCAGACCGCCGATTCGAAGACCTCGCGGATGATGCAGCGCAGATCGAGGCTGCTGAGCTCGATCAGATGGAGACGGTCGAAGGCGCGGACGAAGACCGAAGCCTGCGGAAAGGCCTCGAGGATCGGCTCGAGCCGGCGGGCGTTCAGCGGCGGGCCGTCCTGGCAGAAAAAGATCGCCTCCGCCTCGCCGGCGCCGGCCAGGCGGAGCAGATCGATCCGCGTGCCGTCGCCATAATAGACCTTCATCCCGAAGCTGTCCGATATCTCGATCTGGCTGGGCTTCGAATCGATCAGGGTGACGCCGATCTCCTTGGCCATCATGATCTGCGAAACGGTCTGGCCGAAGCGGCCATAGCCGACGACGATGGCTCGTGACGGGGCGGATTGCTCCGGACCTTCGAGGCCGGCGCCCTGGCGGCGCGATGCGCGCTGGTCGAGCTTGTCGTTGAGCATCATCAGGAAGGGCGTGGTCGCCATCGAGAGGGTGACGATCGCGCCGAACAGGCTCGCCGCCTCGGCCTCGATCAGCACGGCGCGCTGGGCCGCAGCGAACAGCACGAAGGCGAACTCGCCGCCCTGGCTGAGCAGCAGCCCGAGCTTCAGCGCGCGCCGGCTCTCGACCCCGAACATTCGCGCGAGGCCGAACAGCACTGCGGCCTTCACCGCGATCAGGGCCGCCGCCATGCCGATCACGAAGCCGGGACTGCGGGTGATCGCACCGAGATCGAGCATCATCCCGATGGAGACGAAGAACAGGCCGAGCAGGATCGAGCGAAAGGGGTCGATGTCCGCCTCGAGCTCGTGCCGGTAAGGCGAATCGGCGAGCATCACGCCGGCGACGAAGGCGCCGAGGGCCGCCGAGAGGTTCAGGGCCTCCATCACTGCGGCGGAGGCGAGCACGATGAAAAGGCCGGCGACGACGAACAATTCGCGCTCGGAGATCCGCCCGACCAGGCGGAAGAGCGGGTTGATCAGGAAGTGTCCGGCGAGGACGAGGAAGGCGATCGCGCCCAACGTGTAGAGGGCGAGCTGCCAGCCGGGCGGCGCGCTCGGATCGACCGGCGCCCGCGACAGGGCCGCGATGATCGTGATCAGAGGCACGATCGAAAGGTCCTGAAAAAGCAGGATCGAGAAAGCGCGCTCCCCCGCGGGCGTGTGGATGTCCCCCGACGAGCGCAGGCTCGGCAGCACCTGCGCGGTCGATGAAAGGGCGAGCGGCAGGCCGATGGCCAGCGAGGCGGGCCAGCTGAAACCGCCGGCGAAGTGCACGAGACCGGTAATCACGATTCCGCTCGCCGCAACCTGAAGCAGGCCGAGCCCGAAGATGTCGTGCCTCAAACGCAGGAGCCGGCTCGGGTTGAGCTCGAGCCCGACCAGGAAGAGAAGCAGGACGATGCCGAAATCGGCGACGTGGAGCATCTCCTCCGGCGCGCCGATCAGTCCGAGCGCGTGCGGTCCGACCAGCGCGCCTGCGACGAGGTAGCCGAGCACGGCGCCGAGCCCCAGGCGGCGGAACAGCATCACGAACAGCATCGCCGCCCCGAGCATGATCACGCCGTCGCGGAGCAGGAGCGCGGCGGCGTGGGGGGTCTCGCCGTTCATCGCGCTGCCGCCTTCCGCGCCGCCTCGGCCGCGGCTTCGAAGGCGAGCAGTATCGAGGCGTGGCGCGCCGGATAGGCGCGGGCGTGGGCAAAAACGCCTAGACCGGGCCAGTCGCCCGGATCGTCGCGACCGCCGGCGAGCCAGCCGGCGAAGTCATCGCGCGCCTGCGCCAGCTCGTCCGGAGAGCGGCCGGCGGCATGGGCGCCCAGCAGGGCGGCGGACGCCTGGCCGAGCGCGCAGGCCTTCACCTCCTGGCCGATCGCCGCCACCCGCCCCTCCCCGTCGAGGATCAGGTCGACCGCGACGTGGCTTCCGCAGACGGGAGAGCTCTTCTCCGCGCTGCCCTGGGGCTGGTCGAGGCGGCCGATATGGGGGATGGCGGCTGCTAGGCGGAGGATGTCGCGATTGTACAGAGCGGTCGGCACCCGGCGCCTATAGAGCGGCCGCGCGCCGACCGCCACCACGGCTCATTGCAGGAACCGGTCGACCGCGGCGGCGAAGGCTTCGGGCTGGTCGAGCATGATGAAGTGGAAGCTTCCGTCGATGCGCCGGAGCGTCGCACCGGGCGCGTTGGCGTAGGCCGAGCGGAAGATTCCGTCGATCGCCTCGGCCGGCACCCCATAGAGCGGATCGTAGGCGTAGAGCACGGTGAGCGGGGCGCGGATGCGGCCGAGCTCGGGGCGGAGATCGGTGGTGACCAGCTCGTGGATCGCGCGGGCGACGACGCTGCGGTCCGAAGCCCGGCTCCAGGCGATCGGCGCGGCGCGCGCCGATTCGGTGCGCACCAGGCGCGCGATGCTCGCCTCCGCGCCGGCCGCCGCCTGCTCGTCGCTTTGCGCCAGCAAGGCGGCGCGCATCGCGTCGGCCTGCGGACGCACAGAATCGACGGTCGCGGCGGGATTGAACAGCAGGCTGTAGAAAGGGAGGGAATCGACGGCCATGACCCGGCCGACCGCTTGGGGATGGCGCGCGGCGAGCATCAGGGCCGCCTCCCCGCCGAGCGAATGGCCGATCACCGCGGGCGCCTCGAGGCGGTTGCGGGCGATATAGTCGGCGAGCGCTTCTGTGAGCGGCGCGACGACGAGGCCGTGATCGTTGCCCGCCGCCGGCGCCCCGGCGAAGCCCGCAACCTGGACGAGATGGACGCGATGACCGGCCTTGAGGCGCTCGGCCGTCGCGTCCCAAACGGCGGCGGAGGAGGCCAGGCCGGGAATCAGGATCACATCCGGACCCGAGCCTTGGACGGTGACGGTGAAGCGCGGCGGAACGGGCTCGTTGGCGAGCGCATGGGAGGCGGCGAACAGCAGAAGGAACAAAGCGGCGAAGATCCGGAGGGGACGCATTTTTAGTCCTTTCAGGGATGGAAAATCTCTTCGATGGTGAGGGCGAACAGCCCGGCGATGGCGAAGGCGAGCGGAAGGCTGGGGTCGTAGCGGCCGTTCTCGATCGCGTTGACCGTCTGGCGCGAGACCTGGAGCGCTTCGGCGAGGTCGCCTTGGCTCCATCCGCGCCCGGCGCGCAGCTCCTTCAGGCGATTGTTCACCGGTAGCGGCTCCGCGCGATGAGAAGGCCGATCATCCAGGCGACCGCCATCACCGGCCAGACCAGGAAGGCGGAGAGGCGCGGCGCGCCGGCCTCCTCGGCGAAGCCCCAGCCGAAGGTGATCAAAGCCGTGGCGAGGAAGGCCATGGCGATGGCGTCGAGCTGGATGCGGCGCTGGAGCTCGTCCATCCGCCAGATGCCGCGCATCACCGCCCAGCCCGCGGCGGCGGCTCCGACCATCGGCGTCAGCGCGAGCGCGATGCGGGCGTTGCCGGTGAGGTGGAAGGCGTCGTCGATCAGGTTCGAGGCGACCAGCAGTCCGAGGTAGAGCGCAAAGGCCGCGCTGAGCTCGAGATAGTAGCGGCGGTTATTCATGTAGAGGCTCCCTTGGAAAGGAAGCTTTACATGAGTTCCGTGACCGGTGTCAAGGGACCTTTACAGGCTACGCCCGGCGCCAGGTGGTCCCTGTCGGGCCGTCCTCGAGCAGCACGCCCTCCCCGGCCAGCGCGGCGCGGATGCGGTCGGCTTCGGCGAAGTCGCGGTGCGCCTTGGCCTCGGCGCGGGCGGCGACGAGCGCGTCGATGCGCGAATCGCCGTCGCCCTGGAACCATGCGGACGGGGCGCTCTCGAGCAGGCCGAGCAGCTTCGCCGAGGCGCGCAGCACGGCCGGATCCTCGATCGCGGGCAGACGCGACAAAGCGAGCGGCGTGTTGAGGTCGTCCGCGAGCGCATCGAGCACGCCCGCGTCCACCTCCCCGACTTCGGCCTCGCCGACGGCGCGGTAGAGCCGATCGAGGGTCGCCCTCGACTGGGTCACGAGCTGCGAGGACCATTCGAGCGGCTGGCGGTAGTGAGCCGAGAGCAAGGCCAGTCGGAGCGTCTCGCCCTTGTGGCCCTGCTCGAGCAGCTCGCCGATGATCACAACGTTGCCGAGACTTTTCGACATCTTCTCGCCGCCCGCCATCGAGAGGAAGCCGTTATGGACCCAGTAGCGCGCGAGCGGCGCGCCGCCATGGGCGCAACGGCTCTGGGCAATCTCGTTCTCGTGGTGCGGGAAGATGAGGTCGAGCCCGCCGCAGTGGATGTCGATCGTCTCGCCGAGGTGGCGCTCGATCATCGCCGAGCATTCGATGTGCCAGCCCGGCCGGCCGCGGCCCCACGGGGAGTCCCAGCCGATCATGTCGGGCGGCGACGGCTTCCACAGGACGAAGTCGGCCGGGTCCTTCTTGTAGGAGGCGACCTCGACCCGCGCGCCGGCGATCATCGCCTCCCGGTCCCGGCGGCCGAGCGCCCCATATTCGGGATCGGA
The DNA here is from genome assembly GCA_035628635.1 of Allosphingosinicella sp. Lineage (GTDB taxonomy): Bacteria > Pseudomonadota > Alphaproteobacteria > Sphingomonadales > Sphingomonadaceae > Allosphingosinicella. The sequence continues at coordinate 20,328 of DASPJJ010000020.1, read as the reverse complement.
GGGCACGTGGAAGAGGACGTGGCCGTCCCCCTCATAGGCGTTGCCGGTCTCGATCAGGCGGGCGATCATCGCCACCATGTCGGCGAGATGCTCGGTGGCGTGGGGCGTGATCGGCGGCTTCTCGACGCCGAGCGCGCCGGTATCCTCGTCGTAGTGCCGCTCGAAGCGCTCGGCGATCACGGACGGGTCGACGCCCTCCTCGCGGGCCGCCGCGATGATCTTGTCGTCGACGTCGGTGACGTTGCGGGCGAAATCGAGCCGCGCGTCCGGATAGACGCGGCGGAGCAGGCGGGCGAGCACGTCGAACACCACGGCCGGCCGCGCATTGCCGATATGGGCGCGATTGTAGACCGTCGGTCCGCACAGATACATCGTCACCCGGCTCGGGTCGGCGGGCGCGAAGGCGCGCTTCTCCCGCGCCATCGTGTCGTGGAGGCGGATCATCAGCGGGCGTTCTGGGCTTCGTTGCCGAGCACGTTTCCGTCCGCGCCCTCGGCCGGAGCCGGGCCGCGGCGCCACTCGACGAAGTCGACGATGGCCCGGCCGCTGGCGTTGAGCAGGGGATAGGTGCGGCTGTCGGCGATCCAGGCAGGCCGCTGCGCGGTGCGCCCGCTCCACATGTCGATCAGCAAATTGGCCGCCAGATAGAGCAGGGTGGCGACGATCAGGCCCTTCAAGGCGCCGAAGCCCGCGCCGAGCACGCGGTCGATCGGGCCGACGATCGACCGGCGGGTCGAGGCGCCGATGCGACGCGAGACGAGCTTGCCGGCGATGAAGACGATGCCGAAGATCAGGGCGAAGGCGAGCACGGCCGCGCCGCCCCAGTTGCCGACCACCCCTTCCAGCGCCCCGGTGAGCGGGGTGTGGAGCAGCTTGAGCGCGGCGATGCCGATCACCCAGGCGGCGAGCGCAAGCACCTCCTGGACGAAGCCGCGCATCGCGCCGAGCACGAGCCCGCCGCCGACGAGGAGCAAGGTGACGATGTCGAGCGCGGTCATGCCGGTGAGTTAGAGGAGGATGCGGGCGCTTGGGAAGAGGGTCCTTCGAGACGGGCCTTCGCCAAGCTCAGTCCCTCCTCAGGATGAGCGATTGGGGTTTCCGCCACCGCTCATCCTGAGGAGCCGTTGAGCCTGGCGAAACGGCATCTAGAAGGACGTATCGAAGGACCGTCACCTCCCCAGCAGATGATCGACCAGCTGGCCGAGCGTGCGGAAGCCGCTGAGCGCCATCCCGCTCCGCTCCCCGCCGAGCGAGGCGGGGACCAGTGCGCGCGTAAAACCGAGCTTGCCGGCTTCCTTGAGGCGGAGGGCGCCGTGGGCGACGGGACGGAGCTCGCCGGAGAGGGCGACTTCGCCGAACGCGACGGCCTCGGCGGGCACGGGGCGTTCCGAAAGGGCCGAGACCAGAGCCGCAGCGACCGCCATGTCGGCGGCCGGGTCGCCGATCCGATACCCGCCGGCGACGTTCAGATAGACTTCGGCGGTCGAGAAGCTGAGGCCGCAGCGTGCCTCCAGCACGGCGAGAATCATGGCAAGGCGGCCCGAATCCCAGCCGACCACGGCACGCCGCGGCGTCGCGCCGCTGGCGAGGCGAACCGTCAATGCCTGGATCTCGACCAGGACCGGGCGGGTCCCTTCGAGCGCCGGGAAGACGACGGCTCCGGCCACCGCCTCGCCGCGCTCGGTGAGGAACAAAGCCGAAGGGTTGGCGACTTCGGCGAGCCCCACCTCGCCCATCGCGAACACGCCGATCTCGTCGGTGCCGCCAAAGCGGTTCTTCGAGGCGCGCAGGATCCGGTACTGGTGGCTGCGTTCGCCCTCGAAGCTCAGCACCGTGTCGACCATATGCTCGAGCACGCGCGGGCCGGCGATCGATCCGTCCTTGGTGACGTGGCCGACGAGAACCAAAGCGGCGCCGGTCTCCTTGGCGTAGCGGATCAGCTCGTGGGCGGAGGCGCGGACCTGGCTGACCGTGCCCGGCGCGCCCTCGATCAGGTCCGAATGCATGGTCTGGATCGAATCGACGACCAGCAGGGCCGGCGGCGCCCCCTCGCCGAGCGTGGTCAAAATGTCGCGCACCGAAGTCGCGGCGGCGAGGCGGAGCGGGGCCGCGCCGAGCCCGAGGCGGCGGGCGCGCAGGCGCACCTGGTCTGTCGCTTCTTCGCCGGAAATATAAGCTACGCCATGGCCTTGCGCGGCGATCTTCGCAGCTGCCTGGAGGAGCAGGGTCGACTTTCCGATGCCGGGATCGCCGCCGACCAGGGTCGCAGAGCCGGCGACGAGCCCCCCTCCCACGGCCCGGTCCAGCTCCGCGATGCCGGTCGACATGCGCGGCGGCAGCGCGACCTCGGCGTCGAGGCCGACCAGCTCGAGCGGACGGCCGCCGCCGCGCAGATTGTGGCGCGCCGCGAACGGCGTGACGACGGCGCCGGCATCCTCGACCAACGTGTTCCAGCCCTCGCAGCCGGGGCACTGGCCCTGCCAGCGGCTCTGCGCGGAGCCGCAGGCTTGGCAGACGTATCGGGTGCGGGGCTTCGCCATGAGGCGAAGCTAGCGAATGAAACGGGAACATGGAAGCCGAAGTTCCTCCCTGCGAGCAAAGCTCGCGGGGAGGGGACCACACGAAGTGTGGTGGAGGGGTAAGTGACTGTGCCTCGACGAGATACCCCTCCACCATGCTGCGCATGGTCCCACTCCCCATGCCTTCGTCATGGGGAGGAACTTCGTCGCCCGCCTCGCATTCACCGTGCATCCCAGCAGATGTGGAGAGTGAGCTTGTTCATCCAGATTCACGCCGACAACCAGGTCGAGAGCGACGCCGAGCGCAACCTCCGCCTCGAGGAGCAGATCCGCCAGCGCATGGCGCGGTTCGAGGACCGGATCACCGACGTCGAGGTCCATGTCTCCGACGTCAACGGGTCGAAGGGCGGCCATGGCGACCTGCGATGCACGCTGGAGGCGCGCGTGAACGGCATTCCCCCGATCGCGGTCGCCGACGAGGGCACGAGCGTCGACCGCGCCGTGATCGGCGCCGCCAAGAAGGCGGTGCGCGCGCTCGACCATCAGCTCGGCAAGCTGTCGGATCGGCGTGGATAGGGGCTATAGGGGACAGTTACTTTCAGGCGCGGGCGCCCGATAGAAAGCTCCGCAGCGTGAAAGTAACTGTCCCCACTTGCGCCGCCGGGGACAGTTACTTTCCCGCGCGGCGGCGGCTAGACGCGCATCGTCGCGTTTGAAAGTAACTGTCCCGTCGAAAGTAACTGTCCCTTATGATCCGCGTCGCGAGCTACAACATGCGCAAGGCGATCGGCACGGACCGCCGAAGGCGCCCGGAGCGGACGCTCGAAGTGCTGAACGAGCTCGACGCGGACGTGATCGCGCTGCAGGAGGCCGACCGCCGCTTCGGATCCCGGGCGAGCGCCCTCCCCTTCCACCTGATCGAGGAGCATAGCCCCTACAAGCCGGTTCCGCTCGACGCGCGCGCCGGCAGCATCGGCTGGCACGGCAACGCCTTGCTGGTGAAGAAAGGAGTCGAGATCCTCGATCGCGAGCTGGTCCACCTGCCCTCGCTCGAGCCGCGCGGGGCGGTGCTCGCCGACCTGCGGGTAGAGGGAACGGAGCTGCGCGTGGTCGGAATGCATCTCGATTTGTCCGGGCTCTGGCGGCGCCAGCAGGCGCATGCGATCCTCGCCCATCTCGCGGCCCGCCGCGGCGACCCGCCCACGGTGCTGATGGGCGACCTCAACGAATGGAGCGTGCGCGGCGGCTGCCTGCGCGATTTCGCCACGCGCCACGTCTTCGCGGATTGCGGGCGAAGCTTCCACGCCCGCCGCCCGATCGCCCAGCTGGACCGGATCATGGTCTCGCCCGATCTCGCCGTGGTGGCGAGCGGCGCTCACCATTCGGCGACGGCGCGCAAGGCCTCGGATCATCTGCCGATCTGGGCCGAGCTGCGTCTGGCGTGAGGGGACAGTTACTTTCACGCTCGGTGAGGGGACAGTTACTTTCACTCGCGGCGGCGGGAGGCTGAACGCGATCGCGCGTGAAAGTAACTGTCCCCGGGATTGAGCGCTAAGGGGGGACAGTTACTTTCACCCGCGGCGGCGGGAGCCTGAACGCGAGCGCGCGTGAAAGTAACTGTCCCCAGGTCCTGCGCTGAGGGGGACAGTTACTTTCACCCGCGGCGGTGAGAGAACGGGCACCGCGGCGCGTGAAAGTAACTGTCCCTAAGGCCCCGTGCTCTCCACCGCATTCTCGGCCGGCTCCGGGGGTTCCTCGGCAGGCGGCGCAGCGCCCGGCCGGCCGTCGAGCTCCATCCAGTCGTGGAACGGGAGGCCGTAGAGCATGTCCATCACTTCGAACTCGATACCGCCGGGCTGCGTGGCCGAGCTGTTCCACAAGGCGACGACGCCGGTCCGCCGCTGGGGATCGAACAGGATCAGCGAGCGATAGCCGCGGACGCCGCCGCGGTGGCCCACGACGCGGTGCCCGGCATAATCGTAGACCCGCCAGCCGAGGCCGTAATGGCTGTTGCCGATCCGCTCGGCCTGGCGGCGGCGGCGGCGGTCCTCCGCGGGAGTGCGGGCGCGCGGCTCCTGGATCAGCTGCAGCGCCTCGGGCGGAAGCACGTCGGGTGCGATGCCCATCTGGGCGCGCATCCAAAGCGCGAGATCCTTGATCGAGCTGTTGACCCCGCCCGCCGCGGGAACGCGATAATAGGCTTCGGTGACTTCGACCGGGCGGCTGGCGCGCCCGCCGACATGGGGCCGTGCCCAGCTTCGCGAGCCGATCAGTCCGGCCCGCGTCATCGTCGCCGAATCCATACCGAGCGGCGCGAACAGGCGCTCGCGGACGATTTCGCGATAGGGCCGTCCGGTGACCCGCTCGACTACCTCCGTGGCAGCATCGAAGGCGACGTTCTGGTAGGCGTGACACTGGCCAGGGGAACAGATGAGGTGCAAAGTCGCCAGCGTCGCGCGCAGCCAGCGCGGATCGTAATCGTCCTCGAGCTTCGAATCCTGCGCATGCGAGAAGAGGCCGAGGCGGTGGGTGAGAAGGTCGGAGACGGTGGCGCGCGCTTCGGCGCCGCCGGGGAGGCGCAGCGAACTCGACCAGCGGCTGACCGGATCGAACAGAGAGAGCCGGCCCTCGTGGGCGAGCAGGCCGACCATGTCGCCGGCCACGCCCTTGGACAGCGACGCCCAGCGGAACACGGTATCGACCGTGACCGGCTCATCGTTGTTCGAGGCGGTGGTGCCGTAGCCCTGGAGAAAGCGGATCTCGCCGTTTTCGATGATGCCGACGGCGAGGCCGACCATGTTCGGCCGCTCGGCGAGGCGTTGCAGCCGCTCGTGGATCCGGCGATAGTCGATGACGCTCGGCCCGGCCGGGGAATCGCCGATCTGCGTCTCGTAGCCGCTCCGCGGGCCGATCCTTTCCGGCGTCTCCGCCTGAGGCTCGACCGATCCGACGAATTGGACCAGGCCGACTGCCCAGCCCAGCCCGACGAGAGCGAAGAGTGCGAGGAAAATGAAGGCGATACGCCGGGCGGGCACGGGCGGACTGCTTCCCACGGACAAGAGGCGCTGGAGATCGGGCACGGCTTCTAGCGCGGCGATTCTTCGAAAGATAGGCGCGCTCGACAGGAGCGGCGCGCGCTGTCAGGCTTCCGGGCGATGCACGAGAAGGAACTGCGCCTCGCCCTCGTCTGCTATGGCGGCGTCAGCCTCGCCGTCTACATGCACGGCATCACCCGCGAGATCTGGCACTTGGCGCAGGCGAGCGAAGCTCATCATGCCGGGAGGGATCCCGAGCGGGCGACCGAAAAGGTCTATGCGGGGCTGCTTCGCCAGGCGGAGGAGGAGAGCCAAGTCTCGGTGCGCGTCCTCGTCGACATCCTGGCGGGCGCGAGCGCGGGCGGGATCAACGCCATCTTCCTCGCCGAGGCGATCGCTTCGGGAAGCTCGCTCGAGCCGCTGACCGCTTTGTGGCTGGACGGAGCCGACGTCGACCGGCTGATCGACCCGGAGGTGAGCGGCCTTTCGCGCTTCGCGAAGGCGGCGGCTTTGCCCTTCGCATGGGCGCTCTCCGGACGCGGCAAAAGCGGGAACGCCGAGGACGGGGCGCAGCGCGGCGAAGTGCGCGCCAAGGTCGCAAGCTTCGTCCGGGCGCGCTGGTTCGCGCCGCCGTTCAGCGGGCCCGGCTTCACCGGGATCCTGATCGACGCGATCGAGGCGATGAAGCGCGAAGGATCCGGCACGCCCCTTCTGCCGCCGGGCCACCCCCTCGACCTCGCCGTCACCGTCACCGATTTTCATGGCTTTCCGCAGGTCCTGCGGCTGAATTCGCCGCGCGAGGTCCTGGAGACCGAGCACCGCCTCACTTTCTCGTTCCGCGCCGCGGGAGCGCCCCTGGGGAGCACGCCCGACCTCGCATTCGCGGCGCGGGCGACGGCGAGCTTCCCCGGCGCCTTTCCGCCTTTCACCGTCGCCGAGCTGGATTCGGTTCTCGCCGGCCGCGGCATGGAATGGCCCGCGCGGGCGTCCTTTCTCGCCGCCGCATTCCCGCGACGGTCGGCGGAGGAGGTCGAGCGGGCGGTGCTGATCGACGGCTCGATCCTCGCCAACGCGCCGTTCCGGCCGGCGATCGCCGCGCTCCAGAACCGGCCTGCGCGGCGCGAGGTCGATCGCCGCTTCGTGTACATCGACCCGAAGCCGGGGATCCGCAGCGTACGGCTCGGCCCGGCCGGCCAGGCGGAGCCGCCGGGCTTCTTCGCCACCATCTTCGGCGCGCTCTCCGACATCCCGCGCGAGCAGCCGATCCGCGACAATCTTGAGGCGATCGAGGCGCGGTCCGCGCGGGTGAGGCGGATGAACCGGATCCTCGAGGCGATCCGGCCGCAGGTCGAGTCGGCGATCGACCGGGCCTTCGGGGGCGGCTTCTTCGTTCGCGCGCCGACCGCGGCCCGGCTGAAGGCCTGGCGGGCGCGGGCGCATGCGCTCGCCACCCGCCAGGCGGGCTTCGCCTACGCTGCCTACGGCCAGCTCAAGCTCTCGCGCGTGGTCGAAGAGTCGATCCTACACCTCTGCCGCTGCGCCGGAACCGAGCCGGAGAGCGGCGTTCGCACAGCCATCTGGCGGACGGTGCGGCAGGCGGGAGTCGCCGGCGACGACGCCTTCACCGCGCGTGGGACGAGCGAGGCGGCAATCCGATTTCTCGGCGCGTTCGATACCGGCTTCCGCATCCGCCGGCTGCGCTTTCTCGCCCGCACGCTCCAGACGCGAGGCGTGGAGCGGCCCGCGCTTCGCGTCCTGCTCGACTCGCTGGTGGCGCGCTATCGGGCGGCGGCGGCCGCGGAGATCGATGATCTTCCGATCGACGATGCTGACGCCGCGCTCGCTTCTTTGTCGGCGGCGCTCGACCTCGGCGCGATCGACGCGGAGGCCGACGCGCGGTTGGCCGAGGCGCTGAGCGCGATCCCGCGCGCCGAGCGCAAGCCGCTGATCGTCGCCTATATAGGCTTCCCCTTCTACGACATCGCCACTTTCCCTCTCCTGCAGGAGGACGGCCGCGACGAATATGATCCGATCAAGGTCGACCGGATCTCGCCCGACGACGCGACCGCGATCCGCTCCGGCGGCGCGGCGGCGACGCTGAAAGGGATTCAGTTCAACAGCTTCGGCGCTTTCTTCAGCCGCGCCTGGCGCGAGAACGACTATCTGTGGGGCCGCCTCCACGGCGCCGACCGGCTGATCGACATCCTGCTTTCGACGGTGCCGGCACACCGGATCGACGCGGCGGCGGTCAAGCGCGAGGCGTTCCGCGCGATCCTCGCCGAGGAGGAGGCGCGGTTGACTGCCATCGTGCCGTTGTTCGAGACGCTTCGACGCGAGATCGGCTGAGGCTGGACGCGCGAGACGAATTCGGGGAGGAAGAGGCATGCAGTTCCTGAAGACGCTGTTCTGGGTGGTCCTGGCGATCGTCCTCGTCCTTTTCGCCAATGCGAACTGGACCCAGGTGACGATCAACCTGTGGGGCGGACTGCAGATGGACGTGAAGCTGCCGGTGCTGGTGGTGGCGGCGTTCCTGATCGGCTTCCTGCCGACGCTGCTCGTCTACCGCAGCCGCGTCTGGGGGCTGAAGCGCAGGCTCGAATCGTCGCATCCGGTCACCGTCGCCAACACGCCAGGGGGACTCGCACCGGCGGCGGCGCCGCCGCGCCGGGAAGAAGAGCGGATCGCGACGGACTCCAAAGTCTGGCCGGCATGAGCGGGAGCCCGATCTACGTCGCCATCGATACCCCCGACCTCGAACGGGCCAAAAGCGTCGCGGAACGGGTGCGGCGCCATGTCGGCGGCATCAAGCTCGGGCTCGAATTCTTCTGCGCCAACGGCCGCCAGGGCGTCCGGGAGATGGCCGAGCTCGGGCTTCCCACCTTCCTCGATCTCAAGCTCCACGACATTCCGAACACGGTCGGCAAGGCGATCCAGGCGCTGCGCCCGCTCGAGCCGGCGATCCTCACCGTCCACGCCGTCGGGGGCCGGGCGATGATGGAGGACGCCAAGGCCGCGGCGCCGGCGGGCACCAAGGTGGTCGCGGTGACGGTGTTGACCAGCCTCGACGGCGAGGACCTGCGTTCGGTTGGGCTCGATGACGATCCTCACGGCCAGGTCGAACGGCTGACCGCCTTGTCGCGCGAGGCCGGGCTCGACGGGGTGGTCTGCTCGGGGAACGAAGTCCGGATCGCGCGTCGGCTCTGGCCGGAGGGGTTCTTTGTCGTACCCGGGGTGCGACCGAGCGACGGCCATAGCGGCGACCAGAAGAGAGTGGTGACTCCCCGCGCGGCCCTCGACGCCGGGGCCTCGGTCCTGGTGATCGGCCGACCCATCACCGCGGCGCAGGACCCCGACATCGCGGCGAGGGCGATCGAAGCGACGCTGTAGCTGGACAAGGCTCGCAGCGCGGTCCTATCGCCGCCTCCCAAGGAGAATCCCGATGAGCTGGCTCACCCGCGTCCGCAACTCGATCCCGTTCCTGCCCAAGCGCGAGACGCCGGAAAATCTCTGGCACAAATGCCGCGAATGCGATGCGATGGTGTTCACCAAGGAATGGGAGGAGAATCTCAACGTCTGCCCGCGCTGCGGCCATCACGGGCGGATCGGGCCGAAGACGCGCTTCGAGCAGCTGCTCGACCCCGGTTTCGCCGTCCTGCCGCCACCGCAGGTGCGCGAGGACCCGCTGCGATTCCGCGACTCGAAGCGCTACGTCGACCGCCTCCGCGCCGCCCGCCAGCAGACCGGCGAGAGCGACGCGCTGATGAACGCGCGCGGCACGATCGACGGCGAGAGAGCAGTGGTCGGAGTCCAGGACTTCGCCTTCATGGGTGGATCGATGGGGCTGGGCGTGGGGGCGGCCTTCATCGCCGGCGTGCGCGCCGCGATCGAGGATCGCTGCGCTTATGTGATCTTCACCGCGGCGGGCGGTGCGCGCATGCAGGAAGGCATCCTCTCGCTGATGCAGATGCCGAAGACGACGGTGGCGATCGCCGAGCTGAGGGAAGCGGGTCTCCCCTATATCGTCGTGCTCACCGACCCGACCACCGGCGGGGTGACCGCCTCCTACGCGATGCTGGGCGACGTGCAGCTAGCCGAGCCCGGCGCGCTGATCGGCTTCGCCGGCCAGAGGGTGATCGAATCGACGATCCGCGAAAAGCTCCCCGAAGGCTTCCAGCGCGCCGAATATCTGCTCGAGCACGGGATGGTCGACATGGTCGTGTCCCGCCACGAGCTGAAGCAGCGCCTCGCGCAATTGCTCGCCTATCTCACCCCGGAGCGAAAGGCGGCGGCGTGAAATTCCACCCCATCGTGCAGCGATGGGGAGGGACCGACGATGGCTGACCACGCCGTCTCCGATCACACCGCAGTCCAGGCGCAGCTCGAACGGCTGGCGGCGCTCGCCCCTGCCGGCGAGATGCTCGGCCTCGAGCGCATCTCCAGCCTGCTCGAGCGGCTCGGCAATCCGCAGCGGTCCCTTCCCCCGGTGCTCCACGTCGCCGGGACCAACGGCAAGGGGTCGACCTGCGCCTTCCTGCGTGCCGCGATCGAGGCGGCAGGGCTTAAAGCGCACGTCTACACGAGTCCGCACCTCGTCCGCTTCAACGAACGCATCCGGATCGCCGGCAAGCTGATCGAGGACGCTGCGCTCGCCGGCTACCTCGAGGAGGCGCTCGACGCCGCGGCCGGAATGGAAATCAGCTTCTTCGAGGCGACGACGGCGGCGGCTTTCCTCGCTTTCTCGCGCGTGCCCGCCGACGCCTGCATCGTCGAGGTCGGCCTCGGCGGCCGGCTCGATGCGACCAACGTCATCGCCGCGCCTGCCGTCTGCGGGATCGCGCAGCTCGGGCTCGACCACCAGGCCTATCTCGGCAGCCGCATCGAGCAGGTCGCCGCCGAAAAAGCCGGCATTGCCAAGAGCGGCGTCCCTCTCGTCACCCACCATTATCCCCCCGCAATCGCCGAGCGGATCGGCGAGGCCGCCGAAAAGGCGCGCGCATTGTGGCTGCCGCGCGGAGGAAAATGGGAGGCGGCCGTCTACCGCGACCAGCTCCACTATCGCGACGAGAGCGGACTCGTCGATCTGCCGCTACCCCGCCTGCGCGGCGCCCATCAGGCGATGAATGCCGGTCTCGCGGTGGCGATGCTCCGGCACCAGGCGGCGATACGGGTGCCCGATTCGGCGCTGCGGGCGGCCATGGGTTGGGCCGACTGGCCCGCACGGCTGCAGCGCCTCGCCCGCGGCCCGCTCAACGATCTGCTTCCAAGGGAGGCCGAGCTCTGGCTCGACGGCGGCCACAACCCGGCTGCGGCGCGCGTCGTCGGCGACTATTTCCGGGACCATGTCCCCGCGGACAGGCCGTTCCACATCGTCCTGGGGCTGCTCGCCAACAAGGACTCGGCGGGCATGCTGAAACCCTTCCAGGGCCGCTCGGTGACCTTCCATCCGATCCCCGTCGAAGGCCACCAGCATCATCTCCCCGCCGACCTCGCGCGGGTCGCGAAGGAGAACGGGCTCAGCGCAGTCCCCGCGGGGGGAGTCGCGGATGCCCTCGGCTGGATCGCGCGTCACGCCGACCGGGCGCGTCCGCCCGTGGTCCTGATCCTGGGCTCGCTCTATCTCGCCGGCGAAGTGCTCAGGAAGAACGGACAGACGCCTGCGTGACGCTCAATTCCTCCCTGCACCCAAGGGGTGGGGAGAAACTACAGCCCCCTCCCCCGCAGCTCTGCCAGGGTCCGCTCTGCCCAGGCGTACATCTCGCGGTCGCGAAGGCGCTCGTAGCGGTCGAGCCGGCGGGCGCGGCGCTCGGCTTCGGCGAGGGGCACGACCGCATCGGCCTCCCTTCCCTGCTCGATCAGCAAGGCCGCCTGGCGGCATTGCGCCTCCGCGCCCGGCAGCCGCTCGCCGATCTCGGCGAACAAGGCGATCGCCTCCTCCGCCTCGCCGCAATCGGCGAGCGCGCGGGCGAGCAGTAGCCGCCCGCGATCCTCCTCGGCGATGCTGTGCGTCCCCGGAAGCGACTCGAGCAGGCGCCGCGCTTCGGCCGGGTTGCCGGCCTCGAGGGTCGCTTTGGCCAGCTTGATCTGGACGGCGCGGTCCGGCAGCGGGGTCTTCGCCTGCGCCTCGCGATAATGGAGGATCGCCTCGGACCACCTCGCCTGCCCGGCGAGCGCGTCGGCCATGGCGATACGGTTGGCGGCGGTGTCCGCGGTGTCGAGCGCATCTTGCGCGGCGCGGACCTCGCGCTCGGGATCGATGGTCTTGACCGCCGCGGCCTTCGCCAGCCGCACCTCGCGCCGCGCCCCTAGGCCGGGGAGCACCTCGACGATCAGATAAGCGAGGCTGCCGACCAGCGGAAAGACCAGGATCGGCAGGATCCAATAAGGGTTCCGGCCCTTGCGCAGGCAGTGGACGATGCAGCCGACCGCAAGCCCGATGATGACCGCGAAGAAGTGCATCGCTCAGGCCGCCGTGTCGCCTTCGGTAACGTGGGCGGCGTCGCTGGCCGGGACCAGCGCCGGCGCGGCCTCGTCGCGCCGCGTCTGGTGGGCCGCGCGAATCCATTCGAGGATGCAGAAGACGACCGCCACGCCGCCGAGCGCGGCCGTGAGATAGAAGACGGCGACGTAGCCGTCGGTCTCGATCATCTCGCCGAGGGCCCCGCGGCCGAGGGAACCGACCAGCAGAGTGAGCGACGAAAGCAACGCATATTGGACCGCGCTGTAATCCTTGCTCGCGATCGAGGAGAGATAGGCGACATAGGCCGCCCCCGCGAGCCCGCCCGCAATATTCTCTGCGGAGATCGCGACCATGAGACGGATCATGCGCGGATCGACGCCGAGACCGTTGAGACCGAGGAAGTTGGCGAAGGAATCGATGAAGGGCGAGCCCGCCGCGAGGTCGGCATAAAGCAGGTTGGTCAAAGCGGCGACGACCGCCCCGAGGAGGAGGGTCGGCATGCGCCCCAGGGTAACGAAGAGCAGACCGCCGATCGCGATCCCGGTGATGGTCATGATGACGCCGAACACCTTCGAGGCGAAGGCGACCTCGTCCGCGCTGTACTGCAGCTCGGTCAGGTAAAAGGGGAAGGCGAAGGGCCCCCAGATGCTGTCCGTGAGCCGGTAGCTGAGGATGATGCCCAGCGCGATGACCACGCCCCAGCGCAGGCGCGCGATCAGGTCCGCCATGGGCAGCAGCAGCGCGCTATAGGCATGATCGGCCGCGCGCTGCGTGGCGCTGCTCGAGGGGACGTCGGAAGTCAGCACGCTGCGCCCCTGATTGCGCAGCCAATTGAAATAAGTCGCGACCAGCGCCGGCAGGACGACGGTCGCGGCGATGATCCAGGGCCCCATCTGCGCGGTAAAGTCGCTTGCCCTGGGCGGGTTCGGATCGCCCGGCTCGACGCTGAGGATGCGAACCATGAACCAGGCGACGGCGCCGATCGCCCAGGTCCACCCCAGGCCGACCACGGCAAGGCCGATCGCGCGCAGCTTGGGATGGACCGCGCCGCGCTCGCGCAGCTCGCGAAAGCCCAGCTCGTCGACCGGACGCGCGGTATCCGGCGCGATCAGCGTCGCGACGATGGTGAGGGCCATGACGACGCCCATCGCCGCATAGACGCCGGGCCAGCTGATCCGGGACGACAGGACGAGGGCAAGGGCGCCCCCGACCAGCGCCGCGGTGCGGAACCCCATCTGATAGACGGAAGACAGGATCTCGACCGTGGCCGTGTCGTCCGCAACGTCGATACGCCAGGCGTCGATCACCACGTCCTGAGTGGCGGAAGCGAAGGCGCCGATCACCGCGACCGTGGCGAAGGTTCCGATGGCGAGGGCCGGGTCGGTCAGCGACAAGGCCAGGAAGGTCGCGGCCAGGATCAGCTGGCAGACGATCAGCCAGCCGCGCCTCCGGCCGAGACGGCCCAGGACGGGGAGCCGGGTGCGGTCGACGAGCGGCGACCACAGGAACTTGAAGGCGTAAGCGAGGCCGATCCAGGAGATAATGCCGATCGTGGCGAGGTTCACCTGCGCCTCGCCGAGCCAGGCGTTCAGCGTGCCGATGAGGAGCGAATAAGGGAGGCCGGCCGAGAAGCCGAACACCAGCATGAGCCCGGTCTTCCGGTTCTTCATCGCGGCGCCGAGGAGGCGCCACCCGCTCAGCTTTTCCGCCACTCGCTGCTCCGTTTGAAGAGAGGGTGCAGCTTTAGCGGATTTCCCGCACTTGCAAAGCGCGCCCGGCGCGGCTTGCCTTCTCGCCGCGAGCAACGCACGATCCGCGGCCATGGACATGCCGACCAAGCAGCGGCCGACCGAAGGCCAGCTCGCGCTGGCGCGGGAGATCGCCGGCGGCGTCGAGCGGACCGGCGCGAGCGTGCTGAGCGTCCCCGCAAGCGTCTATACCGATCCGGAGCGCTTCGAGCGCGAGCAGACACGACTCTTCCGCCGTCTCCCGACTGTGATCGCGCCCTCGGCCCTGCTGCCGCGCCCGAACATGGCGGTGCCGCATGACGGCTTCGGGCTGCCGCTATTGCTCACCCGGGACAAAGAAGGGCGTGCCCACGTCTTCTACAACGTCTGCCGCCACCGCGGCACGCGGCTAGTCGAGGGATCGGAGCCGGTGTCGGCGCCGCGCATCGTCTGCCCTTATCATGCCTGGACCTATGCCGCCGACGGGCGCCTGGCCGGAATGCCGCGTCCGGACAGCTTCCCCGGGCTCGACAAGGCTGCGCACGGACTTCGCGAGCTTCCGTCGCGCGAGGCCGGCGGCCTGATCTGGTTCGCGGCAGATGAAGGCGCGGACATGTCCGACGCCGACGCGCTCGCGCCCGAGTTCGACGCTTTCGGGCTCGCAGGGCATCATCTCTACCGCCGGCGGATCCACGACGTGGCGGCCAATTGGAAGCTGATCATGGACGCGTTCCTGGAGAGCTACCACGTCCAGCGCCTCCACGCCGCCACCATCGCGCGCTTCTTCGCCGACGGGATCACGGCAGGCGACCGGATCGGCGTCCACCAGCGCTCCGCCGTCGGCCGCACCGACTATCTGGCCGGCATCGACCACCGCGACTGGCCGGCGCTCCGCGCGGTGATCACCTTCGCCTACCAGCTCTTTCCGGCGACGATCATGATCATGAGTCCCGATTATGTGAACCTGATGGTGCTGATGCCGCAGGCCTCGGGGCGCACGTCGGTCGAGGATTTCATGCTGATTCCGGAGCCGCCGCGAACGGCCGAGGAGGAGGAGCATTGGGAGAAGAGCTGGCGCATCCTCGACGAGGGCGTGTTCGAGGCGGAGGACTATCGCGCGGCGAGCCTCCAGCAGAACGGCCTCGAATCGGGATCGCTCGCCGAGCTGACGATCGGCACGCTCGAGACCGGCATCCACATTTTCCACGAGCAGGTGGAACGGGCGCTGGCCTAGCTTGGGGACACGTACTCTTCGCGAAAAGGCACATGTCCCCTTTTCGCCTCACCCCGCAGCCTGCCCGTAGAGGCTGAGCTGCGGGGGGAGCTTGTTGACTTGCTTGCCCTGGAGCACGTCGTCGAGGCAATCGAGCGCCGCCTTCAGCACCTTGTCCGTATAGGGCTTGGACAAGCAGCCGACGGCGAGGCTCTGGGCCTCGTCGGGGCAGAACCCGGTGACGAACAACACGGGAATGCCCCTCGCCCGCGCGATCCGGGCCACATCGGTCCCGTCGCCGTCGCCGCTCAGCTTGATGTCGGTGAGGACGAGGTCGATCCCCTCCTCGTTCTCGATCACCACGCGGGCGTCGGCTTGGCTGTCGACGGTCGCGACGACCTCGTAGCCGGCCTCGCCGAGCGAATGCTCATTGTCGAAGGCGACCAATGGCTCGTCTTCGACGACCAGGATGCGGCGGATCAGCCTTTCGCGTTTGCCGAAGAGCATGTTAGTCCGCGCCTCCCGTCGATCGATCTGTCCGCGTAACGAGCAAGTCGGTCAAGGGTGCCGGAGCGCAGACTCGCCTCGGCTCGAAACCCGTTCCTACTGGCCGAGGAATCATGCCGCCGCCCCGCCCATCTTCCCCGCGCGAGCCGCAAAGGATCGCCAAGCTGCTTGCCCGGGCGGGCGTGGCCTCGCGCCGCGAAATCGAGCGGATGATCGAGGAAGGGCGGATCGCGCTCCATGGCGAGAAGGTCGCAAAGCCCGCGACTTTGCTGACCTCGCTCGAGGGAGTCACCGTCGACGGAAAGCCAGTGAGGGCGCCGGCACCGGCGCGGCTCTTCCGCTACCACAAGCCGGCCGGGCTGCTCACCACGGAGCGGGACCCGAAGGGCCGGCCGACCATCTACGATCGGCTCCCGAGCGGCCTGCCGCGGATGATGCCGGTGGGGCGGCTCGACCTCAACACCGAGGGCCTGCTGCTGCTCACCACCGACGGCGAGCTGAAGCGCCAGCTCGAGCTCCCCGCGACGGGCGTCGAGCGCAGCTACCGCGCGCGGGTCTTCGGCGAGGTCTCGCAGGCGCGGCTCGAGGAGCTGATCCAGGGTGTCGAAATCGAAGGCGTGCGCTATGGCGCGATCGATGCCAATCTGGAGCGCCGGACCGGCCGCAACGCGTGGGTCGAGATGCGCCTCAGGGAAGGCAAGAATCGCGAGGTGCGCCGCGTCCTCGAGCATCTCGGCCTCCAGGTGTCGCGCCTGATCCGCACCGCCTACGGCCCCTTCCCCCTCGCCGATATGCCTGTCGGCGCGGTCGACGAGGTCCGCCAGCACGACCTGGTCGCGTTCCGGAAGGCGCTGGGCAAATCTCCTCCCCGGCACGGGGAGGGGGACCATGCGCAGCATGGTGGAGGGGGGCGAGCGGAGCGAGCTTCAGGCGCTGGGCCCCCTCCACCGCGCTTCGCGCGGTCCCCCTCCCCGTCCCGGGGAGGAAAGGATTGAGGATCATCGCCGGGGCGTGGCGGGGGCGGCCGCTGCTCGCGCCGCCGGGTCGGGAGACCCGCCCCACGTCGGACCGCGCGCGCGAGGGGCTCTTCTCGATGCTGGCGAGCCGGCTGGGCAGCTTCGACGGGCTTGAGGTCGCCGACCTGTTCGCGGGCACCGGCGCGCTCGGGCTGGAGGCGCTGTCGCGCGGCGCGGCCCACTGCACCTTCGTCGAGAAGGACCCGGCGGCGGTCGCCGCGTTGAGGCGCAACATCGGCAGCGTCGAGGCCGGCGAACGCGCAGAGCTGCGCGTGCAGGCGGCCGAGCACGGCGCGCCGCCGCGCGCGCCCTGCGACCTCGTGCTGATCGATCCTCCCTACCGGACCGGCCTCGCCCAGAAGACGCTGGATCGCGTCGCGAGCGGCCACTGGCTGGCGCCCGGCGCCTGGCTCAGCCTGGAGCTAGGCGCCGAGGAGGTCGATCTACCCGAAGGGCTCGCGCTCGAGGCCAACCGCCGCTTCGGCAAGGCGCGCATCCTGCTGCTCCGCCGGCCCGCCTGACCTGCTCAGCCGCGGTTCACCTGCGGAAGGGCAAACAAAGCAGCGGCATAGGCCCGGAGCTTGATGTCCACTTTCGCCCAGCAACTCACCACGACCGAACGCGTGCGGGCCGCCTTGCCCGTCGCCGCCATCCACATTTTGCTCGCTCTCGCTTTGATTCGCGGCCTCGCTTCGATGCCCCCCGCGGCGGACGAGGACCGCGTCAAGCTGATCGACCTCGCATTGCCGCCGCCGGTCCCCGAACTCATCCCTCCGCCTGCGCCGTCCACCGGCGAAACCGAATCGCGCCGCTCCGGCGCGCCGCGCGAGGAGGGCGCCGCCTCCCCGCCGAACCTCGAATCGCGCGCGACCGAGATCGTCGCCCCGCCTCGCCCGGCGGCATCGCCTCTTCCTGCCGCCGCCATCGCAGGCGCGGGGGCGGCTCCGACCCAGGGCGCGGCGCCGGTCCGCGGGCCCGGCACGGGCAGCGGCGGTCTCGGCCAGGGGACGGGCAGCGGCGCCGGCGGCGACGGGCCGGGCGGCGGCGGCGAGGGCGGCTATGGCGACGGGCGCGGCCTGAGGCCACCCCGGTGGCTGCGCGGACGGCTGCGCGACAGCGATTATCCGCGCGGCCTCGGAGAGGCGGGCGTGCGCGGCCGGGTCGGCGTGCGCTACGTGGTCGAGACCGACGGCCGCGTCACCAACTGCTCGGTAACCCGCTCGAGCGGCAGCTCCGTGCTCGACGACACTACCTGCTCCCTGATTGAGCAGCGCTTCCGCTACGACCCCGCCCGCGACAGGTACGGCCGCCCGATCCGCTCGAACCTGATCGAAAGCTACGAATGGCTGGTCGAGGACGAGCCCGGCGAAGCGGACGAGCCGCCGCGTCGACGGCGGCGCCTTTTCTAGACTTCGGCGCTTACGTTCCCTAGCTGTTCGCTCGTGACCGAGTCCCCCGCCCTCGCCCCGGAGCCGGCCTATCTGCGCGGCCTCAATCCGCCGCAGCGCGAGGCCGTCGAGACCGTGGACGGCCCGGTGCTGGTGCTCGCCGGCGCCGGAACCGGCAAGACGGCGGCGCTGACCGCCCGGCTCGCGCATCTGATCGCCACGCGCCGCGCCTGGCCGTCGGAGCTGCTCGCCGTCACCTTCACCAACAAGGCGGCGCGCGAGATGAAGGAGCGGGTCGGCCGGATAATCGGCGACGCGGTGGAGGGAATGCCGTGGCTCGGCACCTTCCATTCGATCTGCGCGAAGATGCTGCGCCGCCACGCCGAGTTGGTCGGCCTCCACTCCAACTTCACCATCCTCGACACCGACGATCAGCTGCGCGTGCTCAAGCAGCTGATCGCCGCCGCCGACATCGACGAGAAACGCTGGCCCGCGCGGATGCTCGCCGGCCTGATCGACCGATGGAAGAACAAAGGCTGGGACCCGGCCCAGGTCGATGCCGGCGAGGCCGAAACCTATGCCAACGGCAAGGGGGCAGCGCTCTACGTCCAGTATCAGGAGCGCCTTAAGACGCTGAACGCGTGCGACTTCGGCGACCTGCTGCTCCACATGCTCGTAATCCTGCGCACCCGTCGCGACGTGCTCGAACATTACCAGCAACGCTTCCGCTACATCCTGGTCGACGAATATCAGGACACCAACCAGGCCCAGTATCTCTGGCTGCGTCTCCTGGCGCAGGAGCGGAAGAACATCTGCTGCGTCGGCGACGACGATCAGTCGATCTACTCCTGGCGCGGTGCCGAAGTCGCCAACATCCTGCGCTTCGAGCAGGATTTCCCCGGCGCCAGGATCATCCGGCTCGAGCAGAATTACCGCTCGACACCCCATATTCTGGCCGCCGCGTCCGGCCTGATCGCCCATAATGGCGGCCGCCTCGGCAAGACCCTGTGGACCGAGGAGGGCGAGGGCGAGAAGGTCAAGGTGGTCGGAGTCTGGGATGGGCCGGAGGAGGCGCGCCGGATCGGCGAGGAGCTCGAGGCGATCCAGCGCAGAGGGTCCCTCGATGACGCGGCGATCCTGGTGCGCGCACAGTTCCAGACCCGCGAGTTCGAGGACCGCTTCATCGCGATCGGCCTCCCCTACCGAATCGTCGGGGGTTTCCGCTTCTACGAGCGCGCCGAAATCCGAGACGCGCTCGCCTATCTGCGCGTCATCGCCCAGCCGGCCGACGATCTCGCCTTCGAGCGCATCGTCAACACGCCCAAACGCGGCCTCGGCGACAAGGCCGTCGCGAACATCCACAGCCTTGCGCGCGCCCAAGGCGTGCCGCTGATGCAGGCGGCCGCGACGATCCTCGATACCGACGAGCTGACCGGCGCCGCCCGCCGCTCCTTGGGCAATCTTGTCGGCGATTTCGCCCGCTGGCGCGCCCGCCTCGCCGAGCTGCCGCACCCCGAGCTTGCCCGCCTCATCCTCGACGAGAGCGGCTACACCGCCATGCTCCAGGCGGACCGCTCGGCCGAAAGCGCCGGCCGGCTCGAGAATCTCGCCGAGCTCGCCCGGGCGATGGAGGAGTATGAGACGCTGGGGGCCTTCCTCGAACATGTCTCGCTGGTCATGGAGAACGACGCCGCGAGCGACGCGGAGAAGGTCACCATCATGACCATCCACGCCGCCAAGGGCCTCGAGTTCGGCACCGTCTTCCTCGCCGGCTGGGAGGAAGGGGTCTTCCCCTCGCAGCGCGCCTTGGACGAAGGCGGCCAAGCCAGCCTCGAGGAGGAGCGGCGCCTGGCCTACGTCGCGATTACAAGAGCGCGCCGTAAGTGCTTGATTTTCCATGCTGCGAACCGCCGCATCTATGGCCAGTGGACGAGCTCGATCCCGAGCCGCTTCGTCGCCGAGCTCCCCGACGCCCACATCGAGCAGGAGCACACCATGTCGGGCGGCGAGAGCCTGTGGCGGGCCAATTGGTCAGAGCGCGCCGACCCGTTCGCCGACGTCGCCCGAAGCACCACCCGCGGCCCCGGCTGGCGTCGCGCCGTCCAGGGCGGCTTCGAGCGCACCCCGGCGCGGGTCATGGATGTGAAGGCCTCCGCGATCAGCCTGGGCAATCCCGGCCGCAGCGATATCGCCCTCGGCCAGCGCGTCTTCCACTCGAAATTCGGCTATGGCACCGTCGCCGAGATCGAAGGCAACAAGCTCGAGATCGACTTCGAGCAAGCGGGGCGAAAGCGCGTGCTGGACAGCTTCGTGACGCTCGCTTGAGGAAGGCCGGCGGTTAGTTCTCTGCCGCCCGCCTCCGCGCCAGCGCCGCCGAGCCGCCCGCCGCCGCCCCGCCCACCACTGCCCCTGCGAAGATCTTGGCGATGTCGAGGAAGCCGGCGACGTCGCCGTCGTCGGGGTGGT
>DASPJJ010000019.1:0-207687 GCA_035628635.1 Allosphingosinicella sp. | reverse complement strand
GGTTGGTGAGGGTCTCGGTGTAGGCGCCCTCCAGCCGCGTCACTTCGGCGAGGACGTTGTCGCGAAGGGTCGGCCAGTGGAAGTTGCAGGCGGGCACGTCCCAGCCGAAGCGGCGGGCGTCCTGCAGGTCCTCGGCGAAATGCGAGCCGTAGACGAGCAGCTTCTTGGGCACGCAGCCGCGGATCACGCAGGTGCCGCCTACCTTGTGCTCCTCGGCGATAGCGACCTTCGCGCCGTGGGCCGCCGAGACGCGCGCGGCGCGCACGCCGCCGGAGCCGGCCCCGATGACGAACAAATCGTAGTCGTATCGGGCCATCAGCTGTCTCCAAGTGCGCGGGCGATGAGCGCTTGTGTGGACGGGTCGAAACCGAGATCCTCCCCGGCGTCCGTCGCCTTGGCGATCTGCTTGCCCAGCTCGACCCCGAACTGGTCGAACGGGTTGATGCCGAGCAGGACCGCATTGGCGAAGGTCCGATGCTCGTAGAATGCGATCAGCGCGCCCAAGGTCGCCGGATCGACCCGGTCGAGCAGGATCGTCGTCGAGGGGCGGTCGCCCGCATAGTTGCGATGCGGATCGCCGGAGCTTTTCCCGGCCATCAGCGCCGCCCCCTGGGCGAAGCAGTTGATCAGCAGCTGCCGGTGATGCTCCTCTTCGTAGCTGTGGCCCGGCTCGATCGCCGCGACGAACTCGACGGGGACGAGATGCGTGCCCTGGTGGAGGAGCTGGAAGACGGCATGCTGGGCATCGGTGCCGACGCCGCCCCAGGTGATCGGGGCCGTCGCGCGGCCCGCCGGCGACCCGTCGAGCTTCACCGACTTGCCGTTCGACTCCATCTCGAGCTGCTGCAGATAGGCCGGGAGCAGCCGCAGCCGCTCGTCATAGGCGAAGACCGCCCGGGTCTCGCAGCGGCGCACGTTGGCATAATAACGGTCCGCGAACGCCGCGAGGACAGGAGCGTTCTCGGCGAGCGGCGCGTAGCGGAAGTGGCGATCCATCGCCGCCGCGCCTTCGAGCAGGCTCTCATAAGCGTCCCAGCCCAACGCGAGCGCGGCGGGAAAGCCGATCGCGGACCAGAGCGAATAGCGACCCCCGACGCTTTCGGGGAACGGCAGGATCCGCGTCTCGTCGACGCCGAACGCGATCGCGCGCTCGGGGCTGGCGGTGAGTGCGACGATGCGGCCGTAGGGATCGGCAACGCCGCCCTCGCTCATCCAGGCGATCGCAGAGCGGGCGTTCAGCATCGTCTCGACCGTCGTGAAGGTCTTCGAAGCGATGGCCAGCAATGTCGTCTGCGGATCGAAGCCGGAGACGGCTTCCTCCAGCGCGGCGGCATCGACGTTCGAAACCACCGCCGCCTCGTAGCGGCCGGAGCCGCGCGCCAGCGCGTCGATCAGGAAGTCGGGGCCGAGCGCCGATCCGCCGATCCCGATATGGAGGATGTGGCGGACCGGTCCGAACGCGCCCCCCTCGATCGCATCGACGAGGGCCCGCATCCGCGCGTGAAGCGCCTTGGCACGCTCGACGCTGTCCGGAGCCCCCTGCCCCCGCTCGGCGCTGTGCTCGGCCGCCCGGCCCTCCGTGGGATTGACGATCGCGCCGGAGAACAAAGCCTCGCGCGCTCCGGCGAGGTCCTGCGCGGCGGCGAGCTGCTCGAACGCAGCCAGCAGCCCCCGGTGGAGGTGGGTCTTGGCGAAGTCGAAGCGGATGCCGGCCTGCTCGACGACCAGACGCTGCAGCCGGTCGGGCTCGGCCGCGAACAGCTGCGCCAGGGGCGCCGCCTCCGCCCGCTCGATCCTCGCCCAAGCCTCGTCCATCGCTGCGCCTCCGTCCGTTCGGGCGCCTATCTAGGGGCGGCCGCCAGCGCTGCATAGCTGCTTGACCCTCACCCGCCCCCAAGCGAAAGCGTATGCGATGGAGAGCGAAACCAGCGCCGAGCCCGCCGCCGCAGAGCCGAAGAAACACAAGAAGAAGGAGAGCTGGTGGGACACTTTGCGCTTCCTCCTGCTCGTCTTCCTGTTCGCCATCGTCATCCGCACCTTCATCGCCGCGCCGTTCAGCATCCCATCGGGATCGATGCTGCCCCGGCTGATGACGGGCGACTATCTGTTCGTCGCCAAATGGCCCTACGGCTATTCGCGCTACTCGCTGCCCTTCGGGATCGCGGGATTCGGCGGCCGCATCGTCGGGGGCCTGCCGGACCGGGGGGACGTCGTCGTCTTCCGCTATCCCGGCGCGGAGAACGAGGATTGGGTGAAAAGGGTGATCGGCCTTCCCGGCGACACCGTCCAGGTGCGCGGCGGCCAGCTGATCCTCAACGGCCGCGCCGTGCCGCGCGTACGGGTCGCCGATTATCCGATGCCGGTCAGCCCCAACAGCCCCTGCCGCCGGGTCGGGCCCGACCCGCGCGAGCTGCCCGGCGCGGACGGCGCGCGGCTGTGCGCCTATCCGCGCTATCGGGAGACGCTACCGGGCGGCCGCAGCTATGAGGTGCTCGACCAGAATCCGGCCGGCGAGCTCGACGACACGGAAATCTTCCGGGTGCCCCAGGGCCATCTTTTCGTGATGGGAGACAATCGCGACGACAGCCAGGACAGCCGCGTGCCGCAGGAAATGGGCGGGGTCGGGATGCTGCCGGTCGACCATTTGCTGGGCCGCGCGCTCGTCACCTTCTTCTCCACCGACGGCTCGGCCGAATGGCTGAAGCCCTGGACCTGGTTCAGCGCGGCCCGCTGGAACCGCGTCGGAGGCACCGGCCAATGAGCGAGCTCGCCGACTGGGTCGAGCGCACGCTCGGATGGCGGCCGCGCGATCCGTTTCTGTTTGAGCGGGCGCTGACCCATTCCAGCCGTGCGGACGCGGAAGATTATGAGCGGCTCGAATTCCTCGGCGACCGGGTGCTCGGCCTCGCCATCGCGACCTGGCTCTACGAGCTCTTTCCCGAGGAGCCCGAGGGCAAGCTGTCCCGGCGCCTGAACGATCTGGTCGCGCGCGAGACCTGCGCCGAGGTGGCCCGCGCGATCGGCGTCGGCGCGCAGGTCCGGCTCGGCAAGCAGGCGCGCGACGACGGGGCGGCGGACAGCGACAACGTCCTCGGCGACGTGGTCGAGGCGCTGCTCGGTGCGCTCTACCTCGAGGGCGGCCTCGAGCCGGCGGCCGAGTTCGTCCAGCGCGCCTGGGCCGGACGGGTGACGACGCAGGAGAAGGCGCCCAAGCATCCCAAGTCCGCGCTGCAGGAATGGGCGGCGGCCAACGACCGGAGGCCGCCGGTCTACAATGTCGCCGACCGCTCGGGCCCGCACCACGCGCCCCGCTTCACCGTGGAGGTCGAGATTCCCGGTCTCGGCAAGGCGAGCGCCGACGGCCAGTCCAAGCAGGAAGCGGAGACCGAGGCGGCGAAAGCGCTGCTGGAGCAGCTGAAGTGACGAGCCGTTGCGGGCTGGTGGCCGTGGTCGGTGCGCCGAATGCGGGCAAGTCGACCTTGGTCAATGCCCTGGTCGGGCAGAAAGTCGCGATCGTCAGCGCCAAGGCGCAGACCACCCGGACCCGGATCATGGGCATCGCCATCGAAGGCGAGGCTCAGATCCTGCTGCTCGATACGCCCGGCATCTTCGCTCCCCAGCGCAGGCTCGACCGGGCGATGGTTGCCGCCGCCTGGGGCGGGGCCGCGGACGCCGACCTCATCGCTTTGGTGATCGACGCCGAGACGGGCTTTTCGACCCGGATCGAGGACATGGTCGACCGCCTCGCCGAACGCCGGGAGCCGAAGGCGCTCGTGCTCAACAAGGTGGACAAGGTGAAGAAGGGCCCCCTCCTCACCCTCGCGACTGAGATCTCCGAGCGGGTGGCGTTCGAGGCGGTGTTCATGGTCTCGGCGTCGACCGGCGACGGGGTCGCCGATCTCAAGGCCTGGCTCGCCGGGCGCGTGCCCGAAGGGCCGTGGCACTTCCCCGAGGACCAGGTCTCGGACGCCACCGACCGAATGCTCGCCGCCGAGATCACCCGCGAGCAACTCTATCTCCAGCTCCACCAGGAGCTGCCTTATGCAAGCGCGGTCGAGACGGAGCGCTACGAGGAGCGCAAGGACGGCTCGGTCGCGATCCACCAGCAGATCCTGGTCGGCCGCGACACCCAGAAAGCGATCGTGCTCGGAAAAGGCGGGACCCGGATCAAGGAGATCGGCGCGCGGGCCCGCGAGGAGCTGGCCAAGCTGCTCGGCCGAAAGGTCCACCTTTTCCTCCACGTCAAGGTGAACCCCCGCTGGGAGGAGGATCGCGGCCTCTATCGGGAGATCGGCCTCGACTGGGTCGAGTGAGCGATGAGGACACGTACTTTTCGGCGAAAAAGTACGTGTCCTCCTGATCATCCCTTTACGTTCACCACCTGCCTCAGCCGGTGCCTGATGGCGACCAGGTCGGTCTGGGCGTCCATCACCGCGCCGATGTCCTTGTAGGCGGCCGGACTCTCGTCGAGCACGCCTTCGTCGACCCGGCATTCGATGCCCTTCATCGCGGCCTTGTGGTCTTCGAGGCTGATCAGCTTCTTCGCCTGGCCGCGCGACATCACCCGGCCGGCGCCGTGCGAGCAGCTGCAGAAGCTCTCGGCATTTCCGAGCCCCTCGACGATGAAGCTGCCCGTGCCCATCGAGCCGGGGATGATCCCGAGCTCGCCGGCGCCGGCGCGGACCGCCCCCTTGCGGGTCACCCACACCTGCTCGCCGAAATGAGTCTCCCGGGTCGCATAATTGTGATGGCAGTTGATCGCCTGCCTGTCGGTCTTGAACGCCGGAAGGTGCCTGCGCAGGGCCTCCAGCACGCGGCCCATCATCAGCTCGCGGTTCGCGATCGCATAATCCTGGGCGAAGCTCATCGCCTCGACATAATCGTCGAACAGCTCCGAGCCCTCGGTCAGGAAGGCGAGGTCCTTGTCGGCGAGGTGGAAGTCCAATCGCTGCTTCGCGATCGCCTCCTTCGCCGCCTCGATGAAATAGGTGCCGATGCGGTTGCCGGTGCCGCGCGAGCCCGAATGGAGCATCGCCCAGACCCGCTGCTCCTCGTCGAGGCAGATCTCGATGAAGTGGTTGCCGCCGCCCATCGAGCCTAATTGGCCGCTGGTCTTGCCCTGCACCTTGGGGTGCTTGGCGACGATCGCGCGCCAGCGTTCTTCGAACCTTTCGTGCCAGGTCCGTGCGATCGCATTGGGCGTGATCGCCCAGCCGCCCTTGGCGTGGTTTGCGACCTGGCTCGACTCGAAGCCCTTCGGGACCGCGCGTTCGATCTCGGCGCGGATCTCGGAGAGGGTGTCGGGCAGCTCGCTTGCGGTCAGCGACGTCCGCACCGCCATCATTCCGCAGCCGATGTCGACGCCCACCGCGGCGGGCACGATCGCCTGCTTGGTCGCGATCACGGAGCCCACGGTCGCGCCCTTGCCCCAGTGGACGTCGGGCATTCCGGCGATGTGGCTGTGCACGAACGGCAGCGAAGCGACGTTGTGCAACTGCTGCATTGCCCCGGCCTCGAAGGGCTGGTGGCTGTCCCAGAGCTTGAGCGGGACACCGCTGGTCTCGTGGTGCGAAAACTTGTTCATGGCCTGGATCCTGATCGTTTGAAGTTGGTCAGGGTGGCCGGACTCGAACCGGCGACCTCCCGCTTCCGAAGCGGGCACTCTACCCACTGAGCTACACCCTGAACGACGGGCGCAGCGAAGCGACCCGTCACCTCGTAGGGGTGACGCTCGGTCGTGGGCGGAGGATGGTCGTCTTCATAGCGGCCCGGCCGATACGGGAATTGCCGGCGTCTGGCAAGGCGACGCGTCGCCGCACAAGCTTCACGCTGCCCGGGAAAGCGCATAACATGGCGTGAGACGTCGAAGGAGAATCGGGATGCTTGAATTGATCGCCGCGCTGTTTCTCGCGCCCGCCGCGGCGCAGGGCAGTGATCGGATCGAAGTGACGGCCGCTCGCTTCTTCGCCCTGGATTCGCGCACCGAGCCTCCGGTGATCAGCGAGACGACAACCATTCCCTACCGGCCGGAGACCAGCTGCTTCGGCTGGGTGCTTCAGGTCGCGCCGAGGCCCGGCCAGGTGACGCTCCGGGAGGAGCTCCGTCTGCCGGCCCCCGCGCCGAACTGGGGAACGGGCGAGGGCGTCACCGTTCATCCCGACCGCGCCGGCGCCACCGCAGTCCGGCCCGACGGGCTCGACGACGGCATCCTTTCCGGCGAATGGTGCCTCTCCGAAGGCGATCCGTCCGGGGCGCACACGATCAGCGTCCACGTAGGGGATCGCCTTCTCCACCGCTTCGAGTTCACCGTCATGGAAGCGCCGCGCCGGATCTAGGATCGGTCAGAAGGCGCGATCGGCGAGGACCTCCTCGACCCAGGCTGGCACCAATGTGCCGGCCGGTCCGGTCCGGCTCTCGTCGAACAGGACGCTCCCCATGGACGGCTCGAGGTTGATCTCGAGCGTGCGGGCGCCGGTATAGCGGGCAGTCTGGACGAATCCGGCGGCCGGATAGACGTTTCCCGAGGTGCCGATCGAGACGAACAGGTCCGCGTCCATGAGAGCGCGATCGATCCGCTCCATCTCGTACGGCATCTCGCCGAACCACACGATGTCGGGCCGAAGCCGCCCGGCGACGCCGCACTGAGCACATGCCGGGTCGTCGCCCAGGCCATCCTCCCAAAGCGTGCGTGCGTCGCAGGCAAGGCACCAGGCGGATTTCAGCTCGCCGTGCATGTGGAGCAGCCTTCGGGTGCCGGCGCGCTCGTGAAGGTCGTCGACATTCTGGGTGACGATCAGCAATTCGCCCGGCCATTGGGCGTCGAGCCGCGCCAGCGCGCGATGCGCCGCATTGGGCTCGACCTCCTTCAGCCGCGCCCGCCGCGCGTCGTAAAAGGCCTGGACAAGGGCCGGGTCGCGTCGGAACGCCTCCGGCGTCGCCACATCCTCCACCCGGTGACCCTCCCACAGCCCGTCCACGCCGCGGAATGTGGCGAGACCGCTCTCGGCGGAGATGCCGGCACCGGTGAGGATGACGATGTTGCGAGGGCGGCGCATCCGACGGGCTCAGCTCAGCGCTGGATGAGCGCATTGCCTGAAGCGGGGCGGCCCCGCCGAAACGCAAGCGTCATGGTCTGACTTCCCGTCGTGAGACAATTTGTTGAACGACGATGATGTGGCAAGGAAATCCCATATCGCAGCGGGATCGCCTTCCAAAGAATTCCATCTGGTAGAGGAGAGGCCGTGGCCCACCAGTTCGAAGACCTTCAACTTCAAGCTGGGTATCGCCGACTCGCGTGTTGATCAGCGCGGACGACGCACGCGCACCCTCGTAAAATTCGTTCGTCTCGAAACCGGCGACCCAAGCTCCTAAAATGCGCTCAGGCTCGGAGAATGGAAAGCAGCCGAGAAGAAAGCGCGCGCCACTCTGGCCACGATAGCGCTCAATGCATTGGAGCGTCTGCCGGCCCGCTACCTCGCAGTCTTGTGGCGGCCTGGCGGTGCATCCGGCGAGTGTCGCCATAAAGATGGCTGCACAACCTCTTCGCATGGCGGAGAAGTAAGCGATTGCAGCCACCGTCGGCAAGGACCGCAAGCCGGAAGAAGGGGCTGCGGCACGCCGCGGCCCCTCCCATCCTGCCGATCAGCAAAGCCTCAGCCCCGCCCGATCGTCACTCGCCGCCCGTGAGGGTGATCGTGGTCGTCTCGCACAGATTGACGTTGCGCCAATCGCCGGTCTGACCACCTTCGAAAGTGGCGCGGATGTCCCAGTTGCACTGTTCCTGCCCGCGGGCGAACTGGACCTGGCCCTGCTGGCCGTTGGGCAGCACCCCCTGCCCCAGGATGTCCGGGCCCCAGCTGTTCTGGTCCGAGGGCGAGACGTTCAGCGTCATCACCGTCTGGCCGGTATTGTTGACGATGGTGAAGTCCTGCTGCGCGCCGGCCGGTGTGGCCGACTCGCCCTCGCCGGCGGCTTCCGCGGCGGGTGGGGCCCCGCCCTCGTTCCCGGCCGCCGGGGCAGCCGCGTTGCTCGCCGGCGCGGCTGCGTTGCCCGCCGCGGCGTTCCCGGATTCGTTGCCGCCGCAGCCGGCCAGCGCAGCCGCGGCGACGAACAGCATTCCCGTCGAAATCGTGATCTTCATCTTGGGCCCTCCCCTCGGCATGCCGCGCCCGCGCCCCTGCGCGAGCCAACCGGCGAAACCGAAGGACGGCCTATAATGCCATTACCGGTCCGCAACAATCCGGCGTCGCGACGGAGACAAACCGCGCCTTAATGTCTCTCGGCTAAACCGCGCGCCCGAGAGGAGGACGCATTGCAGGTCGAGCTTGCCGCAATTCCGGAGAAGCAGCCGCTCCGGCACCGTGCCGCCGAAGCGATCGCCTTGCTGTCGCTGCCGGCGGTCGTCTTTCTCACCCTCACCTTCGAGCTCGCGCTGGCGGAGCGCAAGTTCGCGATGTTCGGCGGCGGCTTCGGCCAATCCCGCACGATCGACACTCCGGCTGAGACGGCCACCTTCTTCGCGGCTCTTCTTTCGTGCCACGCGCTCCTCTTCTACGGCCTCTACCGGCTCTTTCGCCGCCTCTACGGCCGCCGCGCCGGCGGCGTCCTGTTTCACGTCGATTTCGCCTACGTGGCGACGGTCGGCGCGGTCGCCTTGCTCGTCGCGAAATATCAGGCGCTGAGCTATTTCAGCGACGCGCTCAGCTTCCAGGTCGTGCGCAATCTCGGCGGCGGCAGCCTGGTCCAGGCCCTGCTTTACAGCGCGAGCGAAGCCGGACTGGTGCTTCTGACGATCGGCGGCGCGATCGCCGCCTACGTCCTGCTCCGGCTGTTCGTCGGGCGGCGATGGCGCGACCTCGCCCCGGTGCCCGACCGGACCCGCTTGGGCCGCCGGCAGCTGCATGCGGCGCTCGCGGCGGTGCCGATCCTCCTTCTCGCCGCCAATCGGATGGAGGACGTTCGCCCGGGCCTCGGCCGCTTCAATAGCGTCTATCTGGTCTCATTCCTCCTCAACGAGGCAACCGATTTCGACCGCGACGGCTACGGCTTCTACTCCTCGCCGACCGACACCCACGCATTCGACGGCTCCCGTCATCCTTACGCGCTCGACGTGCCGAACAACGGGGTCGACGAGGATGGCTATGCAGGTGACCTCGTGCTCGGCGACGCCGCGGCGCCGCCGGCGACGCCGGTGCGGATCGCCGGGGAGCGGCCGCACGTCGTCCTCGTCGTGCTCGAATCGACGCGGGGCGATGCGCTCGGGCGCCGCATCTCCGGCATCCCCGTCGCGCCGAACCTCGAAGCGCTCGCCGCGCAGGGGACGTCGGTCCCCGCGGCCTACAGCCATGTCGGCTTCACCCGCGATTCGATGCAGACCCTGTTCACCGGCCGGCTTGCGCCGACAGGACCGCGCGGATCCTTGTTCGAGGAGTTTCGGTCCAGCGGCTACCGGACCAGCGTCTTCTCCGGCCAGGCGGAGGATTTCGGCGGCATAGCCGATACGGTCGGGATGCACGGCGCGGAGGTCTATGTCGACGCCTCGGTGCTCCGCGACGAGCGCGCCTACAGCCTCGGCTCGGTAAGCTCGCTGAGCCTGGACGGGCGGCTGCTGCTGCGCGAGTTCGACCGCCGCTTCGGCGAAGCGAGCGCCTGGGCGCGGCCCAACTTCGTCTACTTCAACCTCCAGTCCGCCCATTTCCCTTATTCGTTCGGCGGGATGGAGCGGATCCTTCCCGGCGCCGCGATCCCCCGCAGCGAGATCCGCGCCTCGAACAAGGCCTGGCTCGAGCGGACCTATTGGAACGCCGTCGCCTATAACGACCGGCTGCTCGGCCAGATCGTCGATCGCCTGCGGCGGCTCGGCGTCTGGGATCGCACGCTGCTCGTCGTCACCGGCGACCATGGCGAATCCCTGTTCGACGACGGCTTCCTCGGCCACGGGCATATGATCAATCGCCAGCAGACCCACGTTCCGTTCGTCCTCAACAGGCGGGTAGCGGTGACGGGGCCGATCGGTCTCGCCGACATGCGCGGCATCATCCTGCGCGCGGCGGGAGCCGAGGTGCCGCCCGATCCTGCGGCCACGCCGGGCCGCGTCTTCCAATATATCGGCAGCCTCGAACGGCCGAGCTCGATCGGCCTCGTCGACGGCGCCGGCCGCTGGACGATCCTCAGCTTCGACCGTGAGGCCCTGTGGACCAGCCGCAGCGGCGCCTGGCGCGATTACCGCGCGCTGCCGCCGGGCAGCCCCGGCCGCGCCGAAGCCGATGCGCTGATCCGCGAATGGGGGCGCCAGCGCTGGTTGAACCGCCGATCCGGCTGAGCTTTATTCCTTCGGGGCGACTTCGACGGCGACGTCCGGCGCCGCCTTGTCCGCGTCGCCGCTGAGCAGGTTGCGCCCGAAGAGGAGGAACAGGACGATCAGCAATGCGATCAGCAGCACCACGGCGAGCAGGGTGCCGCCGCCGCCGCGCGGCTCGCCTCCGTCGGTGGTGACGATCGTCTCTCTCTCTCACGCTCGACCATGAACCGGACTCCTCATTGTTCTGGCGGCGTAACGCGGCGCCCTGACGCGTGTTCCGCCCGGCTTGCGCGGCGCGGCCCGCTCGCCCATGACGCGAAAGGTGGTTCGGGAGGCGCGTTCATGACCAGGATCGGCATCATCGGCGCAGCCGGCCGGATGGGCCGGGCGATCGCCGCGACCCTTGCCGAAACCGGTGTCGCGCAGCTCGCGGGCGGTGCCGACGAAGGCGACGACGTCGTCGCGCTGGCGCGCGGCAGCGACGTGCTGGTCGACTTTTCCGCGCCCGCGGCGCTGGAGGGGAACCTCGCCGCGGCCGGTGCGGCGGAGGTGGGGATGGTCGTCGGCACCACCGGCCTCGATGCCGGCCACCAGCGCCTGATCGAGGCGGCCGCCGCGCGTATCCCGGTGCTCCAGAGCGCCAACATGTCGCTCGGCGTGAACCTGCTCGCGCATCTCGTGCGCGAGGCCGCGGCGCGCCTCGGGCCGGATTGGGACGTCGAGATCGTCGAGATGCACCATCGCGCGAAGGTGGACGCCCCCTCGGGCACGGCGCTGCTCCTCGGTCGCGCTGCTGCGCAGGGGCGCGGCGTCGATCTCGACGCTGTAAGCGATCGGGGCCGCGACGGAATCACGGGCGCCCGCGCCGCCGGTCATATCGGATTCGCCTCTCTGCGCGGAGGCTCCGTCGCCGGCGATCACCAGGTGATCCTCGCCGCCGAGGGCGAGCGCATCGAGCTCGGTCACCGCGCCGAAAGCCGGGCCATCTTCGCGCGCGGTGCCGTGCAGGCGGCTTTGTGGCTCGCCTCGAGGCCGGCCGGGCGGTACGGGATGGAGGATGTCCTGGGCCTATGAAGCCCGCCGAGGCCGCCGAATTCTACCGCCGCCTCGCCGCGCGGACGCCGAACCCCGAAACCGAGCTCGACTATGTCAACGATTATACGTTGCTGGTCGCGGTCGTGCTTTCGGCCCAGGCGACCGATGCGAGCGTCAACCTCGCCACCCGCGACCTCTTCACGCGGATCACGACGCCGGAGCAGATGGTCGCGCTGGGCGAGGATCGGCTCAGGGAGGCGATCAAGACGATCGGGCTGTTCAACACCAAGGCGAAGAACGTGATCGCGTTGAGCAAGGCTCTGATCGAGCGGCACGGCGGCCGCGTCCCCGCCGACCGCGACGCGCTCCAGGCGCTCCCGGGCGTTGGCCGCAAGACCGCGAACGTGGTGATGAACTGCGCGTTCGGCGCGGAGACCTTCGCGGTCGACACGCACGTCTTCCGCGTCTCGAACCGCACCGGTCTGGCACCCGGCAAGAATGTCGACGAAGTGGAACGCGCGCTCGACCGCGTGACCCCTCCGCCCTACTGCCGCGACGCGCACCATCTGCTGATCCTCCACGGCCGCTACGTCTGCAAGGCGCGCGTTCCGGAATGCTGGCGCTGCGTCGTTGCCGACCTCTGCCGCTACCGGCCGAAGACCCCGCCGCCCGGCAGCCAACCGCCGGCTCGCGCGTTGAGGCCGGGAAGGAAGAGGACATGATCCGGACCATCGCCGTCGCTGCTTGCGCCCTGCTCGTCTCCTGCACCGGACAGGACGGCCTGACGCCCCGCCAGCGGGCAAACAGCTGGGCGCTGGAGAATGCCCGGCTGGCCGGGGAGGCGGAGGATTGCGTCGTACGCCGCAACATCCGCGAGACCGTCGTCCTCGACGATCGGACGATCGACTTTCACATGACCGGCGGCCGCGTCCTCAGGAACCGCCTGCCTCATGCCTGTCCGGGCCTGGCATTCGACGACGGCTTTTCCTACCGCACTTCCCTCGATCGCCTCTGCTCCGTCGACACCATCACCGTCCGGCGCAGCAGCGGCCCGCCCGGCCCGACGTGTGGCCTCGGCCCCTTCCAGCCGGTCGAGATCGCGCCGCGATAGACTCTGGCTCCCTTGCCGCCGCTTTGCTAAGCGCCCATCTGGACGCGGCCAGGCACCCGTAGCTCAGCTGGATAGAGCGCTGCCCTCCGAAGGCAGAGGTCACAGGTTCGAATCCTGTCGGGTGCGCCAGCGTTTTCCATGAGCTGTTCGCGAAGCTCGGCCTCTCATTGGTTGGGCCGTTCGGCATATCCAGGCCGCGCAAAGCCCGATAGATTGCCGGCTCATGCCGGGTCTTGCCGCGCTCTTCCTGCTGACCGCCTTGCTCTACGCCGCAGCCGGCTTCGGCGGCGGATCGACCTACAATGCTCTGCTCGTGCTGGCCGGGGCCGATTATCGCGCGGTGCCCGTCGTCGCGCTCGCCTGCAACATCGTCGTGGTGAGCGCCGGGAGCTGGCGCTTCGCCCGTTCCGGTCATGTCGACTGGCCAAGAATCTGGCCGCTGTTCGTCCTCTCCATCCCCTGTGCATGGCTCGGCGGGCGGCTGGTGGTCGCAGAGACCCTTTTCGTCGGTCTGCTGGCCGGATCCTTGCTCGCCGCCGGTCTCCTGATGCTCTGGCAGCCGGCTTGGGAGAAAGAGGCGCCGGTGCGGATCCGCTCCCGCCGGCTCGAGCCGGTCGCCGGGGGCGCCCTCGGATTCCTGGCCGGGATCGTCGGGATCGGCGGCGGGATCTTCCTCGCGCCCTTGCTCTACATGCTGCGCTGGGGGCCGCCCAAGGCGATCGCCGGGACCTGCGCCGTTTTCATCCTCGCCAACTCGCTGGCGGGCCTGGCGGGGCAGGCCGCCAAAGGAAGCGGCGGCGCGGCGGCAGAAGCGCTTGCCACCTACTGGCCGCTCTTTCCGGCGGTGCTGGCCGGCGGCTTGATCGGATCCGGGCTGGGGAGCGGTCGGCTCGATTCGAAATATATCCGCATCCTCACCGCTTTGCTCATTTTATATGTGGCGGTGAGGCTGGCGATCCGCTTCTATGGCCGGATGATGGGAGCCAGCGGATGATCGACCCGTTCGGACGGAAGATCAGCTATTTGCGCCTGTCGGTGACCGACCGCTGCGACCTGCGCTGCACCTATTGCATGCCGGAGCGGATGGCGTTCCTGCCGCGCGCCGACATGCTTTCCCTCGACGAGCTCGATCGGCTGGCGGCGGCGTTCGTCCGCAAGGGCGTGCGCAAGCTGCGGCTGACCGGCGGCGAGCCGCTCGTTCGCAAGAATATTCTCGATCTGGTGGAGAGCCTGTCGCGCTTCCTTCGCTCCCGCGAGCTCGACGAGCTGACCCTGACCACCAACGGCACCCGGCTGGCGGACCATGCCGCCGGCCTCGCCCGCTGCGGGGTCCGGCGGGTGAACGTCTCGCTCGATAGCCTCGACCCAGCCACCTACGCACGGATCACGCGCGGGGGACGGCTCGATCGGGTCGTCGACGGGATCGACGCGGCGCTCGCTTTGGGCTTGGACGTAAAGCTCAACGCCGTCGCGCTCCGCGATGACAATCTCGACGATCTCGTCGGCCTCGCCGAATGGGCGCATGCCCGCGGCGCCGCGCTAACCGTGATCGAAGTGATGCCGATGGGGTCGGTCGACGCCGATCGCATCGACCAGCACGTCGCCATGACCGAGGTCCGCCGACGCTTCGAACGCCGCTGGAGGCTGACCGACCTGGCCCGGCGGACCGGCGGCCCCGCGCGCTATGTGCGCACCGACGAAGGCGGGACGATCGGCTTCATCACCCCGCTCAGCGACAATTTCTGCGGCGGCTGCAACCGGGTCAGGGTGACCTGCGCCGGCGAAATGTACCTCTGCCTCGGGCAGGCGGCGCGGGCGGACCTCAGGGCTCCGCTCCGTGCGTCGTCGGACGACGCCCTGCTCGAGGCCGCGATCGACGAGGCGATCCGGCGCAAGCCCAGAGGACACGACTTCGCCATAACGTCCGGCGGACCTCCGGCCGTCCTGCGCCATATGTCGGCGACCGGGGGATAGAGATGCGCATTCTCTTCTTCGGGCGCCTGAGGGACGTGGCACCGGTCGGGCCGGTTCCGGCGGACGTGCGCGATACCGGTGCGCTCCGGGCCTGGCTCGGCGGCCGCTGCCCCGAGCTGCTCGACCCCTCGATCCGAGTCGTCGTCAACGACGAGATCATTCCCGGGGACCGGCCGCTGGACAATGACGACGAAGTCGCCTTCCTGCCGGCGATGAGCGGGGGATGATCGCGATCCAGGGGCCTCCGCTCGACGCCGCCGCCTTGCTCGCCGACTTCGGGGCGCAGGCGGCCGGGGCCGGCGCGATCGCCTCGTTCACCGGCCTGGTGCGCAGGGAGAATGACGGCGCCACTGTCTCGGACCTCGAGCTCGACCACCATCCCCGCCTCACCGAAAAGGCGGTCGCTGCGATCGGCGCCGACGCCCGCGCGCGATTCGGGCTGATCGACGTCGCGATCGTCCACCGCCACGGGCGGCTGCTCCCCGGGGAGGCGATCGTGTTCGTCGCGGCGGCCGCGCCGCACCGCCGCGCCGCCTTCGACGCGGTCGATTATGTGATGGACCGTCTGAAGACAGAAGCGCCCTTCTGGAAGCGCGAACGGCGCAGCGACGGGGCCTTCTGGCTGGAGGCGCGCGACAGCGACCATGCCGCCCGCCGGCGTTGGGAAGCGTAGCGTATATGACTGCGAGCTTCGTGCCCGTGCGCATCGCGGTCCTGACCGTGTCCGATAGCCGCACGCCGGAGACGGACAGTTCCGGCGGGTACCTCGCAGGCGCAATCGAAGCGGCGGGCCATTTGCTTGCGGCCCGTGCGATTGTGACGGACGACGAGGGGAGCATCCGCGCCGCCGTCGAGGGGTGGATCGCCGATGCGGATGTCGACGTCGTGATCTCGACCGGCGGGACCGGCCTCACCGGGCGGGACGTCACCCCGGAGGCGGTCGCGCCCTTGTTCGACAAGGTCCTCGAGGGGTTCGCGATCATGTTCCACAATGTGAGCTTCCAGTCGGTGGGCCTGTCGACGATCCAGTCCCGCGCCTGCGCCGGAGTCGCGAACGGAACCTTCATCTTCTGCCTGCCCGGCTCCGGCGGCGCGGTGCGCGACGGCTGGGAAAAAGTGATCGTCCCCCAGCTCGACGCGCGCACCCGGCCCTGCAACCTGGTCGAGATCATGCCGCGACTGGGCGAGCGCTGATGGCGCCGAAGCTTACCCATTTCGACGAAAGCGGCCGCCCACATATGGTCGATGTCTCCGCGAAGCCCGAGACGGACCGCTTCGCCGCCGCGCGCGGTCGGGTCCGGATGGACCAAGCGACCCTCGCGCTCGTCCTGTCGGGCCGCGCCGCGAAGGGCGACGTCGCCCGCATCGCGGAGCTGGCCGGCACGATGGCGGCGAAGCGCACCGGCGACCTCATCCCGCTCTGCCACCCCCTGCCGCTGACCGCCGTGGCGGTGAGGGTCGAGCCGGACGAGTCGCTGCCCGGCCTGGCGGTCGCAGCCGAGGTCCGCACGACCGGCCGCACCGGGGTCGAGATGGAAGCGCTGACCGCCGTCTCGGTCGCCTGCCTCACCATCTACGACATGCTCAAATCCAGCGCGCGCGACATGACGATCGAGCGCATCGAGCTTGTCGAGAAGAGCGGCGGCGCGTCGGGCGACTGGCGGCGGGAATGACCATGCTTTCGCTCGACGAGGCGCGCGCGCTGCTGCTCGCGGACCTGGCGCCGCTCGAGATCGGAAGCCTGCCGCTCGCCGAATGCGGTGGGCGCACGCTCGCCGCCGACATCGTGGCGAGGCGGGATCAACCGGGGGAAGCCGTCTCAGCGATGGACGGCTATGCCGTGCGCGCGCAAGACGCCGCCGTCGGGGCGATCCTGAGCGTGATCGGCGAAGCGCCGGCGGGCGCCCCTTTTGCGGGCCTCGTAGCGGCCGCCACGGCGGTGCGGATCGCGACCGGCGGGGTCGTGCCGCGGGGTGCGGACCGGATCGTGATCCAGGAGATGGTGGAGCGCGACGGCGACAGAATCCGCATCGCCGAGGCACCGGCCACGGCAGCCTATGTGCGGCCGGCGGGCTGCGATTTCCGATCCGGCCAAGTCCTCGCCCATGCCGGCGAGGTGCTGACGCCTGCCCGCCTCGGCCTCGCCGCTGCAGCCAATCAAGACGCGCTCGAAGTCCGCCGCCGCCCGCGCGTCGCCATCTTCGCCTCGGGCGACGAGCTGCGCGAGCCGGGCTCTGAGCTGGCGCCGGGCCTCAACGTCAATTCGGCCGCTTATGCGCTGGCCGAACTGGTCGCCGCCTGGGGCGGCGCCGCGATCCGGCACGACATCCTCTCCGACGACCTCGCCCGATGCGCCGGGCAGATCGAAGGCGCGGGCCTGGACGCCGACATCGTCCTGCCTCTGGGCGGGGCCTCGGTCGGCGAGCGCGACCTGCTCAAGTCGGTCCTGCAAGGCTTCGGCGCGCGGACGATCTTCGAGAGGATCGCGGTGCAGCCGGGCAAGCCCTGCTGGCACGCCCGCTTTCCCGACGGCCGGCTGGTGCTCGGCCTTCCCGGCAACCCTGCCTCGGCTTTCGTCTGCGCGCATCTGCTGCTGAAGCCGCTCCTGCAGGCGCTGCTTGGCCGGGCCGAGCCGGATCCGCTCCTTCCGGCAGTACTGACCCGTGAGATGCCGAAGGGCGCCGACCGAGAGGTTTACTGGCGCGCCCGACTCCAAGTCGATGATTCCGCACGCCTCTCGGTTACCCCCGACGAGCGCCAGGATTCGAGCCTGCAGGCGCCGCTGGCCGCCGCCAACGCGCTGATCCGCCGCCTCCCCCACGCGCCGCCCGCGGCGGCAGGCGAGCTCGCCGAGGTGCTGCTCATCGGCGAGCTCTAGCGCCGCCTCCGTCCCAGGCCCACAATGTTCGTCTCACAATGTCAAAGAGCCGTGCCGAGGTTCCGACTCGGCAGAAATCCATATAATAGGAATTCTCCTATTTGTCAAGAACAGAGTCGAAACGTCGCTCCGACGATTCCTGGACCCGCCGACCTTGCAGATAGGTGGCGGCCACTGCCCGATCGTCGCCGAGGACCTGGAAGGCGAACAGTCGGTCATGGAGCGACGCGCCTGCGCAGCGGCGCGCGAGCAAGGGTGTGGCGCGCTCGTCCAGAATGATGAAATCGGCTTCCTGGCCCGGGAGCAGGGCGCCGACGCGGTCGGCGATGCCGATGACGCTGGCGCCGCCCGCGGTGGCGAGATGGAGCGCGCGGAACGGGTCGAGGCTGGTTCCGCGGAGCTGGCAGGTCCGGTAGGCCTCGCCCAGCGTGTGAAGCACGGAGAGGGTGGTGCCGGCGCCGATATCGGTGCCGATGCCGATCCGGACGCCGTGGCGGTCGGCCTGCGCGAGATCGAACAGGCCCGACCCGAGGAACATGTTGCTGGTCGGGCAAAAGGCGATTCCGGAGCCCGCTTCGGCCATGCGCGACAGCGCGCGGTCGCTCATGTGGACGCAATGGGCGAAGACCGAGCGCGGCCCGACCAGGCCGAACCGGTCGTAGACGTCGAGATAATCGGCCGCGTCCGGGAAGCGCTCTGCGACGAACGCGATCTCGCCGTGATTTTCGGAAAGGTGGCTATGCATCAGCACGTCCGGGTGCGCCGCGACCAGAGCGCCGGCGTCGGCGAGCTGCTCGTCGCTCGAGGTGGGGACGAAGCGCGGCGTGACGGCGTAGCCCAGACGGCCGCGGCCGCGCCATCGGGCGATCAGCGCC
Organism: Allosphingosinicella sp.; assembly: GCA_035628635.1. Lineage (GTDB taxonomy): Bacteria > Pseudomonadota > Alphaproteobacteria > Sphingomonadales > Sphingomonadaceae > Allosphingosinicella. The sequence goes on along the minus strand of DASPJJ010000019.1, from coordinate 189,514 downwards.
TCGCTGTCGGCGCGGCCCGAGGCGACGGTGTCGCGCAGCCCCTCCGGCCCGAGGTCCATCAGCACTTTGCCCGAGACGATCCGCATGTCCCGCTCCAGCGCCGCTTCGAACAGAGCGTCGACGGAACCGGCATGGACGGTGGCGAAGACCAGCGCGCTGGTGGTGCCGTGGCGGAGCAGCTCGTCGAGGAAGAAGGCCGCGACCTGATCGGCATGGGCCCGCTCGGCGAACGCCTTTTCGGCGGGGAAGATGTGGCGCTCCAGCCATTGCATCAGCTGCTCGCCGTGCGAGGCGATGCGCTCGACCTGCGGATAATGGACATGCGCGTCGACGAAGCCGGGGACGATCAGGCCGTCCAGGCGCTCGACCTCCAGGCCGTCCGGTTCCCGATAGGGGCCGCAGGAGACGACCAGGCCGTCCTCGACCAGCAGCAGACCGTCGGCGAAATGACGGATCTCGCCGCCCTTTGCAGGATCGTCGGGGACGGTCAGGATTTCGCCGCGGAAGCCCTGGACGGTCATTCCGGCACCTCCCCCAGCGTCAGCAGCTGCGCGATGACGGAGATGGCGATCACGTCCGGCTGGCTATCGGAGATGCCGGGGATTCCCATCGGGCAGGTGAGGCGCGCCGCGTCGACCCCTTCGGCCCTCAGCCGCGAGAGGAACCGGGCGCGCTTGGTCGCCGAGCCGATCAGCCCGACGAAATCGGCCTGCGAGCGCAAAGCGGCGGCGGTCAGCCGATAGTCGAGACCGTGATCGTGGGTGAAGATCAGCACCGCGGCGCCGGGCTCCGCCTCGCCCGCCAGAACGACCTGGGCATCGTCATCCTGCATCGACACGCCGGGGAAATTGCGGTTGGGCCGCGAGTCGAACCAGGCCACGCGGAAGGGTAGGCGCGCCAGCCGGTCGGCGATGGCGACGCCGATATGGCCGGCGCCGAACATCAAAAGCGGTCGGTGGCGGCGCCGGTCGTCGGGCTCGATGAAGATGGTGCCGCCGCGCGGCTTTTCCGCGCGCGGCGGGAGCGGCGGCTTCACGCCCGCCTCGACGGTGGCGGCGGGGAAGCGCTCGGGCGGGCTTTCGCCGTCGTAGAAATAGGTAGCGACCGGCCGGCGGTCGGCAAGCTCGCGGGTCCAGTCCCACATCGCGGGGTCGACATGCTCGATCATCAGTCGGACCTGCCCGCCGCAGCATTGGCCGAGCAAAGGTCCCAGCGGCCAATCCTGGACGCGCCAGCTGCCGGGGGGCTGGGCCAGGATCGCGCGCGCCTGCTCGGTCGCGCGGAACTCGAGCGCGCCGCCGCCGATCGTCCCGGCCGATTCCTCCGCCGTGACGGTCATGCGCGTCCCCGCCCGGCGCGGTGCCGATCCCTCGGTCGACAGAATCGTCACCAGCGCGACCGGCTGCGAGCCCCGCGCCGCCTGCAGCGCCTCCAGCCAGTCAGCCATCGCGCGCCCTCAGCTCGTCGATCGCGGCGAGGACACGCTCTGGCGTGGCGGGCGCGTCCAGCTTCGGCAGCCCCTTGCCCGGCGCGGCGGCCGCGACGGCCTGGGTCAATGCCGAGAAGACCGAGATGGCGAGCATCAGCGGCGGCTCGCCCACCGCCTTCGATCGATGGATGGTGGGCTCGGTGTTCCGGCCGCGCTCCCAGATGGCAATGCCCATCCGCGCCGGCCGGTCGTTGGCGGTCGGGATCTTGTAGGTGGACGGCGCGTGGGTAAGCAGCCGGCCGCGCGCGTCGAAGACCAGCTCCTCGGTGGTCAGCCAGCCCATGCCCTGGATGAAGCCGCCCTCGATCTGGCCCATGTCGATCGCGGGGTTGAGCGAGCGGCCGACGTCGTGAAGGATGTCGACCGCGAGCACCCTGTGCTCGCCGGTGAGCGTGTCGATCACGACCTCGCTCAAGGCCGCCCCGTAAGCGAAATAGAGGAAGGGCCGGCCGCGATGGCTCTTGCGATCATAGCCGATGTCGGGCGTCGCATAATAGCCGGTCGCGGCGAGGGATATGCGATTCAAATGCGCGCGCCGGCAGAGCTCGGGGAAGGCCCAGCTTGCCGAATCCGGATCGGCCGCGGCGAAGGCGTCGAGGCGCTTCCTGATCGTTTCCGCGGCATTTTTCGCGGCCATTCCGTTGAGGTCGGCGCCCGACGAGGCCGCCGTGGCCGAGGTGTTCGGCACCTTGTCGGTCCGTGTCGCCGAGACCTTCACCGCCTCGACGGGCAGCCCGAAGACGTCGGCAACGACCTGCGCGACCTTGATGTGGAGCCCCTGCCCCATCTCGGTGCCGCCATGATTGAGGTGTACCGAGCCGTCGGCATAGACCAGGACCAGCGCGCCGGCCTGGTTGAGGTGCGTCGTGGTGAAGCTGATCCCGAACTTGACCGGCGTCAGCGCGAGGCCCTTTTTCAGCACGTTGTGAGCCGCGTTGAACGCCTCCACTTCGGCCCGGCGCGCCGCATAGCCGGTGCGTTCGGCGAGCTCGGCGATCAGCTCCGGCGCGACATTGTCGGTGACCTCCATGTGATAGGGCGTCACGTCGCGGCCCGGGCCGTAGAGATTGGCCCGCCGCACATCGAGGGGATCGCGATCGAGGTGCGCGGCGATCGCGTCCATCACCCGCTCGATCGCCATCATGCCCTGCGGCCCGCCGAAGCCGCGGAAGGCGGTGTTGGAGACGGTGTGGGTCTTCAGCCGCTGCGAGACGATCTCGACCGCCGGCAGATAATAGCAATTGTCGGCATGGAACATCGCGCGGTCGTTGATCGCCGGCGAGAGATCGGCTGTCGCCCCGCAGCGCGAAGCCAGGGCGATGCGGATGCCCTCGATGCGCCCGTCGCGATCGAATCCGACGTCGTAGTCGACGACGAAATCGTGCCTCTTGCCGGTCGCCGCCATGTCGTCGTCGCGGTCGGCACGGAACTTGGCGGGCCGGCCGGTCTTCGCCGCAACCAGCGCGCAGGCGAGGGCGAAGGCGGCGGCCTGGGTCTCCTTGCCGCCGAACGCGCCGCCCATGCGGCGGACCTCGACGACGATTTCGGCATGGCTGCGCCCGAGCAGCTTGGCGGTCAGGTGCTGGATCTCGCTCGGATGCTGGGTGGAGCTCAGGATATGAAGCTGTCCCTCCTCGCCGGCTATGGCGAGCGCGGCCTGCCCTTCGAGGTAGAAATGCTCCTGCCCGCCCATTTCGAGCGTGCCGGTCAGGCGGTGCGCGGCGGCAGCGAGAGCCGCGTCGGCGTCGCCGCGGGCCATGATTTGCGTCTCTTCGATCTCGCAGCCGGCGGCCCTGGCGTCGGCGATCGTGACCAGTGCGGGGCGCGGCTCGACCCCGGCCTTGCCGAGCCGGGCAGCACGGCGCGCGGCGCGCGTGCTCGTCGCGGCGACGAGAAAGAGCGGCTGGCCGGGGTAGAGGACCTCGCCGTCAGCGAGCAGCTTCTCGTCGTGAACGACGGGCCCGACATTGTTCTCGCCGGGAATGTCGGCGGCCGTGAACACCGCGACGACGCCGGGCGCCGCCCGCACCGCGTCGAGATCGAGCGACAGCAAGGCGGCATGGCCGTCGGCGGCATGGCCGAAGGCGAGATGCAGTACCCCCGGCGGCTCGGGCAGGTCGTCGACATAGGTCGCCGCGCCGGCGACGTGCAGGTCGGCGCTGTCGTGCGGCAGGGGCTGGTGAACCGGGCCCTCAGCCATGGAGCACGCTGACTGGCTCGTGCTGCTCGGCCCAGATGCGGCGCAGAAGATTGGCCGCGACCTTGCGGCGATAGGCGGCTGAGCCCCGCAAATCGTCGAGCGGCGTGTAATCCCTCGCGAGCGCCTGCGCGGCCGCCTCGACATTAGCCTCGGTCCAGGCCTTGCCGGTGAGCGCCGCCTCGCAGCCGGGCGCCCGGGCAGGAATTCCTGCCATGCCTCCAAAGGCGACGCGCGCCGCGGTGACGACGCCGTCAGCGATGCGCAGCGCGAAGGCGCCGCACACGCCGGAAATGTCGCTGTCGAAGCGCTTGGACAGCTTGACGACGCGGACCAGCATGTCGCGCGACGGACGCGGGATGCGGACCCTCTCCACGAACTCGCCCGGCGCCCGGTCCTGCTTGCCGTAGCCGAGGAAAAAGTCCTCGAGCGCGATCGTGCGGCGCTCGGCTCCGCGCCGGAGGGTGAGCTCGGCGTCGAGCGCGATCAAGGCCGGCGGCATGTCGCCGATCGGCGAGCCGTTGGCGATGTTGCCGCCGATCGTGCCGGCGTTCCGGACCTGGACTCCTCCGATGCGTCGGACGAGCTCGCCGAGGTCCGGATGGAGGCGCGCCAAGGCCTCGCGCGCCTCGGAATAGCGGACGGCAGCTCCGAGCGTCAGCGCCTCGGGACCCTCCTCGATCTGCCTCAGCTCGGCGATGTCGCCGATGAAGACCGTCGGGCCGAGGTCGCGAAGCTGCTTCGTCACCCACAGGCCGACGTCGGTCGCCCCGGCGACGATGCGGGTCTCCGGGTTCGCCAGCAGCAGGTCGGCCAGCTCGTCGGCGGTGCTGGGGTGACCGTAGGCGGGCTCGATCGCGCGCAACGCCGCGGCGGTGCCATCGTCCTGCTCGACCGCCATAGGCACCGCCTCGCCCGCCGCGAGGATCGGTCCGTAGCCGGTGCATCGGCACAGATTGCCCGCGATGACGTCGCCGACCGGCACGCCGCGCGTGCCCGCCGCGCCGATGCTCCGGCCGTAGAGCGACATCACGAAGCCCGGCGTGCAGAAGCCGCATTGCGAGCCATGCCGCTCGACCATCTCGCGCTGGACGGGATGCGTCCCACCGAGGCTCTCGACCGTTTTCAGCGCCTTGCCGTCGATCATCGGCAGGAACAGGATGCACGCATTGACCGCGCGCCATTCGAGCCTGTCGCCCGCCAGCTCGCCGAGCAGAACCGTGCAGGCCCCGCAATCGCCCTCGGCGCAACCTTCCTTGGTGCCGGTGCGGCGAAGCGCGTAGCGAAGATATTCGAGAACGGTTGCAGCGGAATCCGGCTCGTCGACCTCGATCGTCTCGCCGTCGAGAAGGAAGCGGATCATCTCGGGCTTCCCGCCGCGATCCACGCGCCCAGCACTTGCCGCTCTTCCGGCGTCATGCCCGTCGCGTTGCCGAGCGGCATTACATGCGTGTCGACCGCCACAGCCTTGATCCGCCCGGACGCGGCCCGGATGCGCTCGAAGCTGTCCAGGGCGATCGCGCGCGGCGGACGGTTGACGGTGTGGCAGCCCGAGCAGCGGGCGGTCAGGATCGGCTGGACCTGGGCGAAGCTGACGTCTCCGGCAGGCGCCGCCGCGCGGGGCCTCTCCATCGTGACGTAGGTGACGGTGGCGGCTGCGAGGACCGCCGCCACGGCGATCGTTCCGCCGGTCGGCCGCCCGCGGCCGCGCAGGTTGAAGATGTGGCGGACCGCGATCCCCGTCAGTCCGAGCAAGGCGAGCACCAGCCACGGCCGCTCGGCGCCATAGGTCATCGGGTAATGCGGGCTGATCATGATGAACAGCACCGGCAGCGTCATGTAATTGTTGTGCAGCGAGCGCTGCTTGGCCGCCGCGCCCAGCCTGGGGTCGGGCGTGCGCCCCGCGATCAGGTCGGCGACGACCTTGCGCTGGTTGGGGATGATCACGAGGAACACGTTCGCGACCATCGCCGTGCCGACGATCGCGCCGACATGCAGATAGGCGGCCCGCGCGTTGAACAGGCCGTCGAGGGCGGCGGCGGCGAGCAAGAGGCAGCCGAACCAGAACAGGCCGAGGGCGAGATTGCTCGATCCCACCGGCGAGCGGCACAGGCCGTCATAGACCAGCCACCCGAGCGCGAGCGAACCGAGGCCGATCGCGATCGCCGCGGACCAGCTCAAATCGGCTTTGCCGGGATCGATCAGAAAGCTCTCCGCGCCGACATAATAGATCAGGACGAGGAGCGAAAAACCGCTGATCCAGGTGAAATAGGCTTCCCATTTGAACCAGTGCAGCCGCTCGGGCATGGCGGCGGGCGCAACCTGATATTTCTGGTTGTGATAGAAGCCGCCGCCATGGACCGACCACAATTCGCCCGAGGCATCCCCCTCGGCGGGCGGCCTCAGGTGGTTGTCGAGCCAGACGAAATAGAAAGAAGAGCCGATCCAGGCGATGCCCGTGATCAGGTGCAGCCACCTGAGCGCCAGGTTCAACCATTCCCCGTAGTCGACGCCCACTGCTCAACTGCCCCGGTAGGTCGAGTAAGCGAAAGGCGAGACGAGGAGAGGCACATGATAGTGACCGCCATCCGCCGCGACGCCGAAGTCCACAATCACCTCGTCGAGGAAGGGCGGATCGGGCAGATCGACGCCGAGGCCGCGGAAATAGTCCGCCACTGCAAAGCGGATAGCGTAGCGGCCGGGCGCAAGCGCGTCCTGCAGCAGATCGGGGCAGCGGCCGTCGCCGTTGGTGGTGCCGCGCGCGATCTCGCCGTCCGGTCCGCTGAGCGCCACTCTCATGCCCGCCGCCGGCCGGCCGTGCATGGTGTCGAGCACATGGGTAGAGAGCGTGCTCATGCCCTGTCCTCGAGGCGCAGCCGGACGATCTCGCCGATCTGCTCCAGCGCGGTGGCGATCTCGGTGTCGCGGTCGTTGGCAAGGCGGCGTTCCATCGCCGCGAGGATGCCCGCTTTGTCGGTCAGGCGCACGCAGATGATGAAGGGGAAGCCGAATTTTTCGCGATAGGCGGCATTGAGGGCATGGAAGCGGTCGAACTCGGGCTGGGTCAGACGGTCGAGCCCCGCGCCGGCCTGCTCGGAGGCGCTGGCCTCGGTGAGGTCGACCGCGGCCTTGCCGGCCAGCTCGGGATGGGCGCGGATCAGCGCGAGCTGCTCCTCGGGCGAAGCGTCGCGGACGACGGCCATCAGGTCCGCATGGCGGTCGCCCGACGACGAGCGCGCATCGGCGCGCTCCTCGACCCAGGGCGAATGTTCGAACAAGGCGGTCACCGCGCGACCCGTCCGATCAGCCGCAGCCGGCTGATGCCGCCGTCCGGGATGATGTTCAGCCGCACGAAGCGCACGGGGCCGAGATCGGCGAGGCCCTCACGGAACACGTGAACCTTGTCCGCCTCCAGCTTCACCTCGGGGAGCAGCATCGGCCAGGTCTCCGCGGCCGCGGCAATCTCCTCGGGCGATCCGGACGCGTCGGGCGCCGCCTGGAGGAAGCAGCGGTCCGGATAATTGCCTTTGAAATGCGCCGTATCGACGACGACCTCGTCGATGAGGCCGGATGTGCCCAGCTCGAGCACCGCCCAGTCGTGACCCGGTCCGCGGAGCCGTCTGGTCTCCCAGCCATCCCCCATGTTTACTCCTCGCCCGGGAGCGGTGAGGTTTTCGATCCGGCCGTAATGCTCGTCATCCGCGATGATCCCGCGGCCCCCATTCTCCATCGCCAGCAGGTCGACGCGCGCATTCGCATCCACCTTCGACCAGTCCTTCGCAACCCTCCCCCAGACGCGCAGCCGTGCGACCCCGCCATCGGGGAAGATGTGCAGGCGTACATGGGACACCGGCTCGCCATGCTCGACGGGGACGTAGACGCGGTCGTCGCCCTTCAGTGCGAGGCGGTCGGTGAGCTTGGTCCAACCCGCCTCATCGCCCGGCACCCGTTCGTCGCTCCGGCAGACCTCGAGCTCGGCGCCGGGCGGGTAATTGCCCGTGAAATGCCGCGTGTCGATCTCGAAGCCGGCGACGAGCCCCGGCACGCCGAGCCGGACGACGCACCAATCGTGGCCCGGGGTCCGCTTGCGACGGCTCTCCCAACCGTCCATCCACTTGCCGTTCTCGTCATATTTGTCGGGGATGAACACGGGCTCGGCGGGGTCGATCAGGCGCGCCTTGTCCGCGAAGAAATCGTCGGTCGCATAGACCACCTCCGCCCCCAGCCGCGGCTGGGCGAGATCGACATGATGCCGGCGCAGCTCCTCAAACATGCGGATGCACGGCGCGCCAGTGACGGGCGATCTCGATGCGGCGGCAGAACCAGACGTCCCGGTGGCCAAGCGCGTGCCTGAGGAAGCGCTCGAGCCCGGCGATCTTGCCCGGCCGTCCCGCGAGCCGGCAGTGGAGCCCGACCGACATCATCTTCGGGCTTTCCGCGCCCTCCGCATAGAGGATGTCGAAGGCGTCGCGCAGGTAAGCGAAGAACTGGTCGCCGGTCTGCATGTTCGCCGAGGCGAAGCGCATGTCGTTCGTCTCCAGCGAATAGGGCACGATCAGGTGGGCCCTGCCCGCCGCCTCCGTCCAGAAGGGCAGATCGTCGGAATAATCGTCCGAATCGTAGAGGAAGCCGCCCTCCTCGGCGACGATCCGCCGCGTGTTCGGGCTGGTCCGCCCGGTATACCAGCCGAGCGGTCGCTCGCCGGTCAATTTCCGGTGCACCTCGATCGCCCGCTCGAGATCGGCGCGCTCCTCGGCCTCCGGCACCCACTGATAGTTGATCCACCGCCAGCCGTGCGAGGCGATCTCGTGCCCCGCCTCCAGAAAGGCTTCGACCACCGCCGGGTTGCGCTGCATCGCCAGCGCCACTCCGAACACGGTGACCGGCACGTCGTAGCGCTCGAACAGCCGAAGCAGCCGCCACACGCCGGCGCGCGACCCATATTCGTAGATCTGCTCCATGCTCATGTGCCGAGCGCCCTGGACCGGGGCCGCATTGGCGATGTCGGACAGGAAGACTTCCGAGGCCGGGTCGCCGTCGAGGACGTTGGCCTCGGCGCCTTCCTCGTAATTGAGCACGACTTGGACCGCGATGCGCGCGCCGCCCGGCCATTGGGCGTGCGGCGGAGTCCGGCCGTATCCGACGAGATCGCGAGGGGTGCTTTCGTCCGTATGCATCGCCTCGCAGCACGCTAGGACGAAACGCCGCTCTGTGCCAAGCATGGCGCATGCGCGAAATGACCCCCGAGCCGCTCACCGCCGACGCCTTCGCGCCTTTCGGGAGCGTGATCGAAGCCTCGGATGAGGCGGTGAAGCTCGACATCAACCAGGGCCACGCCGTCCGCTACGACGCGCTCGCCGAAGTGGATGTCGCGGACGGCGGCGGCGTTCCCGTCGTCAGCCTCTTCCGCGCCCGCCCGCTCGTCGAGCCGGTCCTGCGCGTCTTCGAACGCCACCCCCTCGGCAGCCAGACCTTCGTCCCGCTGAGCGGCCGCCCCTACCTTGTCGCCGTAGCCCCAGCGGGCCCCCTCGATGCCGCCCTGATCCGCCTGTTCCGCGCCGAGGGTCACCAGGGCGTCCACTACCGCAAAGCCGTCTGGCACCACTTCCTCCTGGTACTGGAAGAAAGCGACTTCCTGGTCGTCGACCGCGCCGGCCCCGGCGAAAATTGCGACGAAGTCGCACTCGCCCCGGCTGACGAGATTTGGGTAAGCCAGTAGAGAGGGGATCATCCGCCCTGGCGCCTTACAAACAACAGTTCGCGTCGGCTTCGCGACCATTGCGGACCGTCCGGGTTCCTGCGAACATCCGTCTTATGAAGCCACGGATTGCCGTCGTCGCGATTGCGCTCTTCTCAGGCGGTTGCGCCGCGCGCGATCCGAGCGTCGAAACCTCCGGCATTCTCGGGCCAGCCTCGATCAGTCCGACCGATGACGAGGCTCGCAACGCCTATAACGAATTTCGCTATCGTCTGGCATGTCCCGACGTTGCTGATTGCGACGACGTCCTCTGGCGGCAGCAGCCCCGGATTTCCCAGGTGAGCCAGGTCGAATGCGTTCCGGCAACGCGACGCTCGCGGATCCGTTGCACCTTCGTCGTACACGAACGGGTGCCTTTTGGAGCGCATCTGCATCAATGCGCGGGGATGTTTCGAAGACTGGACAGGCAGTGGAGCCTGCTGTCCGTCATCGGACCGTGCTTCGGTCTACCAGTAAGGCTGGAATCATAGCGACCGGCATCACCCTGCTGACAGCCAGACGAAGCGCGCCACGAACAGCGCCGCGAGCGCAAGCAGCAGCCAGTCCGTCCGCGTGATCTTCCCTCGCACCAGCTTGAGCAGCGCATAAGCCGTGATTCCGAACGCCAGGCCGTTGGCGATCGAGAAGGTCAGCGGGATCATCGCGACGGTAAGGAAGGCGGGGATGGCGACTTCGGCATCGTCCCACGCCACGTCGACCAGGGGCGCCATCATCAGGCCGCCGACCAGGATCAGGGCCGGCGCGGTCGCCGCGAGGGGGACGAGCTGGGCATAAGGGGCGGCCAGCATCGCCAACAGAAACAGCAGGCCGGTGACGATGGCGGTGATGCCGGTGCGGCCGCCCGCCTGCACGCCGGCGGCGCTCTCGACGTAGCTGGTGACGGTGCTGGTGCCGGCGAGCGCGCCGGCCATGGTCGCGACCGAATCGGTGAAGAGGATGCGGTTGAGCCTGGGAATGCGGCCGTCCTCGCCGATCAGGCCGGCGCGGCGGGTGACGCCGACCAGGGTGCCGATATTGTCGAACAGGTCGACGAACAGGAACACGAACAGGATTTCGAACAGGCCGATCCCGTATCGGCCGGAAAAGACGCCGGCGAGATCGAGCTGAAAGGCGGTCTGGGCGATGGCGGTGAGATCGTAGGGTTGCGGCGCGAATGCGACCAGGCCGAAAGCCCAACCGGCGAGCGTCGTGGCCAGGATGCCGATCAGGATCGCGCCGCGCACCTTCCAGGCGGCCAATGCCGCGACGATCGCAAGCCCGAGCAAAGCGAGCGCCGCGCCGGGCGCCCGCAAATCGCCGAGCGCGACGGAGGTTGCTTCGTTGGAGACGACGATGCCGGCATTCTTCAAACCGATGAAGCCGATGAACAGCCCGATTCCCCCGGCCACCGCTGCGAACAGATATTGCGGGATCGCCGCGATGATCAGCTGGCGGATGCCGGCGAAGGTCAGCAGAAGGAAGGCGACGCCGGAGATGAAGACGCAACCGAGCGCGACCGGCCAGGGCACGCCCATCGCTCCGACCACGGTGAAGGCGAAATAGGCGTTGAGCCCCATCCCGGGCGCGAGCGCGAGCGGCATGTTGGCGCTCGCCCCCATCAGGATGCTGGCGAAGCCGGCGGCGAGACAGGTCGCCGCCGCGACCGCCGCGACGGGCATCCCGGCCTGGCCGAGGATCGCCGGGTTGACCAGCACGATATAGGCCATGGTCAGGAAGGTGGTGGCGCCGGCGAGGATCTCGGTCCGCAGGTCGCTGCCGCGCGCGCCGAGCTCGAAATGCCGTTCGAGCAGACCGGGGCGGTCCGCTTCCGTTGCAGCTTCGCTCATTCGCACCGCTCCCCCGCTAAGCCTTAAGCCGCCCGCTCCTTCACACGCCGGCGGAAGCTGTGGAGCAGCGGCTCGGTATAGCCGTTCGGCTGCCGGGCTCCCTCGAAGACGAGCGCGCGCGCCGCCTGGAAAGCCAGGCTGGTCGCTTCGTTGCCGGCCATCGGCCGATAATGAGGATCGCCCGCATTCTGGGCGTCGACCTTCGCAGCCATCCGGCGCAGCGCTGCATCGACTTCCTCCGCCGAGCAGATTCCATGCAGCAGCCAGTTGGCGATGTGCTGGGACGAGATGCGCAAAGTGGCGCGATCCTCCATCAGCCCGACGTCGTGGATGTCCGGCACTTTCGAGCAGCCAACGCCTTGGTCGATCCAACGCACGACATAGCCGAGAATGCCCTGGGCATTGTTGTCGAGCTCGTCGCGGATTTCACCGGCAGACCAGTTCCGGCCGGACGCGAGCGGGATGGTCAGCAACTCCTCGAGGCCGGGAATCGGCCTCGCCTTCAGCGCCCGCTGGCGCGCGAAGACGTCGACCTCGTGATAATGGAGGGCATGCAGCACGGCCGCGGTCGGGCTCGGCACCCAGGCCGTATTGGCGCCGGACCGCGGGTGGGCAATCTTCTGCTCCAGCATGTCGGCCATCCGGTCGGGCGCGGCCCACATGCCCTTGCCGATCTGCGCGCGGCCGGCGAAGCCGCAGGCGAGGCCGATGCCGACATTGCGGTCCTCATAAGCGCGGATCCAGGCGCTCCCCTTCATCTCGCCCTTCGGAACCATGGCGCCGGCGCGCATCGAGGTGTGGATCTCGTCGCCCGTCCGGTCGAGAAAGCCGGTGTTGATGAACATCACCCGGTCCTTCACCGCGCGGATGCAGGCCGCCAGATTGGCCGAGGTCCGCCTTTCCTCGTCCATCACGCCGACCTTGAGGGTGTGGCGGGCGAGGCCGAGCAGATCCTCGACCGCGTCGAACAGCCGGTCGGTGAACGCGGCCTCGTCCGGCCCATGCATCTTGGGTTTGACGATATAGACCGAACCCGCGCGGCTGTTGCGAAAGCGTCCCAGCCCCTTGAGGTCGTGCAGCGCGATCAGGCTGGTGACGATCGCGTCGAGAATCCCCTCCGGCGCCTCGCTTCCGTCGGGCAGCAGGATGGCGGGCGTGGTCATCAAATGGCCGACATTGCGGACGAAGAGCAGGCTGCGTCCGGGCAGCACGAGCTCGGAGCCGTCGGCCGCCTCGTAGATGCGATCCTCCTCCAGCGACCGGGTCAGCGCACGTCCGCCTTTGTCGAACCGCGCTTCGAGGTCCCCGCGCATCAGCCCGAGCCAGTTCCCGTAGGCCGCGACCTTGTCGTCGGCGTCGACCGCCGTCACCGAATCCTCGAGATCGACGATCGTGGTCAGCGCCGCCTCCAGCACGATGTCCGCGATCCCGGCCGGGTCGTCGCGGCCGATCGGGTGGTCGCGGTCGACGACCAGCTCGATATGCAGGTCGTTGTGGCGGAAGAGCAGATTCGTCCCGCGCCGCCCGACGAGCTGCGCGGGATCGGCGAGCGCCGGATCGTTCCCTTCGAAATCGGACCAGGAACCGGATGCGAGCGGCACCGCGCCGTCGAGAAACGCCCTGCCGCGGGCAATGACCGTCGCGCCCCGCGCGGGGTCGTAACCAGGGCCCGCGGCCTGACCGGCGACCGCGTCGCTGCCGTACAGCGCGTCGTAGAGGCTGCCCCAGCGCGCATTGGCCGCGTTGAGCAGGAAGCGGGCGTTGAGCACCGGCACGACCAACTGCGGTCCGGCGATGCGCGCGACTTCGTCGTCGACATCGCCCGGCGCGATCGCGAAGGGCTCGGGCTCGTCGACCAGATAGCCGATCTCGCGCAGGAAGGCCTGGTAGGCATGGACGGACGCCTGCCCCGCATGCGCGTCGTGCCACGCGTCGATCCTCGCCTGCAGCGAATCGCGCACCGCCAGCAGCGCCCGGTTCTCCGGCACGAAGCGGGCGTAGATGTCGGCGACGCCGCGCCAGAAGCCGTCGGAATCGACGCCCGTTCCGGGCAGCGCGTCCTCCTCGATGAAGCGCGCCAGCGTCGCGGCGATCTGCAGCCCCGCTCTGTCGATCGTCCCGGCCATCGCCCCGCTATTGCTTCCCGGCCTGGCCTCTCGTCAACCGGTGGCGCGGCTCAACGCACGACGCGCCGCCCCTCGAGCTCGCGCCCGCCCTGGCGGATAACGAAGCGGTTCACCGTTCCGTTCTCCGCATGGAAGACGATCGTGGCCCCGACGCCCGCAATCTCGAACTCGCTTTCCGATCTGGCCCGAAGCGGGATGGCGGGCTGCCCCTCCAGCTGGATCGTCAGCATGCCGTCGGCTCCCATCGCCACTTCCGCGGCGGGCCCTTCGGTTGCGTAGCGGCCGACATAGGATTCGAGGATCGCGCGGCCCACCTGCGCCGCCGGCGCCTCGGTGGGGATGTCGCCGGCTCGGGTCGAGAGCTCGGCGGAATCTTCCCCGCCTTGATGCATCTCCATGACATGCGCTCCGTCCGCGCGGCGGACCACGCGAAACCAGTTGAAGCTGCCCGGATAGAAGAAATGGTCGTCGCCCGCGGCGAACACTTCGCGCTCGGGCGATCCGTCGTCGCGCATCGTGTAGAGCCTGCCGTCCCGGGAGAAGAAGCGGCGGCCGGTTGCGCCGTCCCCGATCCGGTAGATGCCGAACAGCGGGGCCAGGCTCGCCGGATCGACCACGGCGCGGGTGAAGGCGCGATAGGGCTCGCCGATGGCGAGCGCGGCGAGCCGCCTTGCCACCAGGGCCGGCGCCGTTGTCGGCCCGTCGCTGTTGGCGAGCACCGCGACGAAGACGTCCTCCGAGGGGATGTAGATGCTCTCGGTGTTGAAGCCGAAGATGGCGCCTCCATGCTCGATCGTCTCGCGGTCGCGGAGGCGATCGAAGCGGACGCCGAAGCCGTAGGGGTGGGTTCGGCCGCCCGTCAGGTTTGCCGGCGTCGTCATCGCCTCGTAGAGTTGCGGGCTCAGCACGCGGCCGCGGTGTAGCGCGTGCGCCCAGCGGGCGAGGTCGCCGACCGAGCCGACCAGCCCGCCCGCGCCATGAGGAACGCTCATGTGGATCCGCGGGGCGGGCACGACCCGTCCGTCGGCAACCGTGTAGCCACGCACCATCCGCGGCGAGGATTCCCGCTCCGCGCCGTAGCCGATGCCGCGAATCCCCAGCCGCCCCGTCATGCGCTCGACGGCGCGGTACCACGGCCTCCCGGTGACCCGTTCGATGATCGCGCCGAGCAGGACGTAGCCGGAATTGTTATACGCCCATGCCTCCCCGGGCGGGGTTCTCGGCGGCAGGTCGCGGACCAGCGCCATCATCTCGGCGGTGGTGCGCGCGCGGCTGGTATTGGCCTCCACCATCCACCCCGGGATCGCCGTGTAGGACTGGATCCCGGAAGTATGATTGAGGAGCTGGCGGACGGTCGCCGAGGCCGCGGGCTGCGGATAATCCGGAAAGAAGCGCGAAATCGGGTCGTCGACCGAGATGCGCCCCGCCTGGACGAGCTGGAGGATCGCCGCGGCGGTGAACTGCTTGGTGATCGAGCCGAGGCGGAAGAGGCTGTCCGCCCGGATCGGGGTGCCCGCCTCGACATCCGCCAGGCCTCGGCCGGCGGTGTAGACGGTCCGTCCGCCGCGGGTGACGACGACCACCGCCCCGGGGCCGTCGGCGGGATAGGCTGATTCGAGAATCTCGTCGGCGCGCGCCCGCAGGTCGGCGGGCTGCGCCGAGGCGGCGCGGGCGCCGAAGAGAATAATGCCGAGCAATGCGGCAAAGCCGAACATCCTGAGAGTCAAAATCATCTTCCGTCTCCAAAAGCAGCAACGCTGCCGCCGCCGAACTACTAAGTTCTTAGTAGGATGGTGCAAAAAAGGGGTGCCGATCACCGCGGCTCGAGGCTGTCGAGACGCCAGGCGCCGTTGCGCCTCTCGGCCTGGACTTCCACGGTCACGCGCCCCCGCGGGCCGCCGAGCTCGATCTCGATATCCGCGTCGCCCTCGCTTCCGGTGAGGCGGACGTTGCCGTTCACCGGCCGGGAGGTCGCGGCGGCGGGGCTCCCCACCCTCGCGACGACGTCGGGGTGGCTCGCGATCAGCGCCACGAGCGCCCGGTGTTCGGGCATGTCGTCGACGTCGGGAAGCGCGGGGGGAGCCGGCGGCACTCCGAGGCGGGTGACTTCCGCGATCCAGCGGCGCACGCCGGCGTCGATCGGGCGGGCCTCGCCATTCTCCTGGTAGGTTTCCGTGCGCCGGCCCTGCGCGTCGAGGCTGATCCGGTAGAAGCGACGCTTGTCGAGGCCGTTGGCGGTGATCTGGCGGTAATCGCCGGGTCCGAGCTCTCCCGCCGTCGAGGATTCGACGTTGAGATCCGGAAGGCCGGCTGCGCCGACCTGGGTGATCAGGACGAGGCCAGCGACGGTCAGGGCTCCGAGGCTTGCCAGCGCCCCCCAGCGTCCGCGCGAGGGCGGTCCCGAGAGCAGGCGCGTAATTCGTTTCATGAGTGAACCTCCATTGGCTGCAAGGGCGAGACGGGTCGAGGGATTGCGGTCGCATTCGAGGGCGGCCAGCGCTTCGGCGAGGGCGATCGGGTCGCCGCAGGCCGCCACCGCGAGATCGTCGCAGGCATGCTCGCGCTCCTGCCGTATCCGCCGCCCGAGCCACCACACGGCGGGATGGAAGAAGAGCAGGCATTCGACCACGCATTGGATTCCGTTCCAGAGCCAGTCCTTGCGCGCGATATGGGCGAGCTCATGTGCCAGCAGCGCCTCGAGCTGCGCCGCCGGAGTCCGCGTGAGCAACCCCAAAGGCAACCAGATTGCCGGCCGCACCAACCGCGCCGCGAACGGCGTCAGCACTTCCGCGGAGAGCCGGACGCTGACGGAACGGGCGATCCCCAGCGCCGTGCGGATTTCTTCCACCCGGCGGCGCCACTGCGGCGGCAGCGCCTCATAAGGGTGGCGCTCGATCGCGGTCAGCCCGCGCAGCGCCGCGACGTGACGGAGCAGCATCACGGCGACTCCGAGCACCCAGGCCAGCACGAGAAGCGGTGCGAGGGCGGCGGTTTTCTGGACGAAGACGCTCGCGCCAGGGCCGAGTTGCGGAGCCGTCATCGCCGGAACGAGACCCGCATTTATCTGTGCACCGGATTCGGTCCAGAAGCGGAGGAACTGATAGGCTGGCACCAGAACCATCGCGATCAGGAACGCCATGGCCACGGCGTGGCGCCGGCGGGCGCTGACCCGAGCCATACCCCCGAGCGCGAGCGCGGCGGCCAGGCCCAGCAATGCATTCTGCCACAATGAGTCGAGAAGCGCGGACGCGAGCGCCGGCGCAAGTCCGAACTGGGCCGCGGAGAGGGCGTCGGTCATCCCTGGTCGCGCCTCGCTTTGGCCTCGGCGATCAGCTTCGCGATCGCGTCCAGCTCATCGACGCTGGCCAAATCGTCATCGAGGGCGCGCTGCACCAGGGTCAGCGCCGAGCCGGAGAAGACGCGCCGCACCAGGTCCTTGAGCAGCGACGCCTGCACGGCCGGCTCGGCCTGCGCGGGCCGGTAGGTGTGGCTGCGCTCGGATTCGTCCCGGTGCACGAGCCCTTTCTCGGCCATGATCGTGAGCATCTTGAGGACCGTCGTGTAGGCGGTGTCCTTGCCGCGCGAGAGCACTCCGTGGACCTCGCGCACCGTCATCGGCGTCTTGCGCGCCCACAGCACGCGAAGGATCGCGAGCTCGCCTTCGGTCGGGTTGGGAGTGGTCGGTGTGGACACTGACGGCGCTTTTCCTCGGAGTACGCCAATCTTAGTACTAACTTCTTAGTAGATCGTCAACCGCCATTCTGCGAAGCAGTATGTCGCCGACAGCGGGGCGGAAATGATCCCGATAGATCCACGCGCCTGCGGGCTCCGCCTCAGGGATTCGGAGGCTGCCGGGAAGACCCGAAAAGTCGAGCAGCGCGATCGGGCATCCTGCACCTCCCTGCGCAACCCGACGCAGGTACAGGCGATAGGTCGCGACGCGTGCGCGCGCCGCCTCTCGATCGGCACCGCTGCGAAGCCGTGCGGGATCCAGCGGCGGCTCGTAGAGGAGGATCGTGGCGCCGGTCCGAACGCAGAGCCGCACCAGCCGTGCAAGCGCCTCCGGCAGATGGTCCCGCGGCGCGCCGCCGAGGGCGACAAACGGCAGCGTCGGCGCGATCGCGCGCCCCTCCCCCGCTCTCCCAAGGGCCGCGGGAACGACCACGTCAAGGAAGAAGTCGTCTCGCGCGGGCACCACGGAGCGGCCGCGCGAGGCATGGCCGAGGAGATGGAGCGAGACATGGGTCGTGCTCGTTGCGAGCAACCGATCGGTTGGTCCCGGCCAGTCTCGGGTCACGAGACGCCGCCGGACCGGCGGCAGAGCCAGCGCCTGGGGCAACTCGATCAGAATGGCCGCTGGCGGGACCGGCCGCGCAGCGGCGGCTTCGGCGACACGCAGGACGTCGTCCATCGTCGCGGCGGACTGGCCGGCATTGAAGATCCGGCCAGGGTCGGTGCGGAAGCCGGCCTGCGTGCGCGACGTTCCCAGGAGCAGCACTGGCGCCGACGATCGCGCCACCGCTTGGGCGCGCGCCGCGGTCCCTGCATCGGGGACGCGATCGGCGACATCGTCGTGGGCCGCGGAGCGGAGGCGAGTCCAGCGGCCAAGGCCGACCGAATAAGGGTCCATCGCGAGGTTCAGCGCAGCGACGGCGCCCAGAATTGCCGCCGCCGTCGCGACGGCCAGAGCGACATAGGCCGGCGCGCGCATATCAGAATCGCGCGTAGATCGTGGCGCTAAGGTCGCCGTTCAGCCCCTGCATCAGGGCGGCGGCGATGAGCAGGCCGGTCAGCGCCGCGCGGGCGGCATCCAGTCGCCACACTGGGCTGGCCGCAGGCCGCTGCGGCGCGCCGGGATGACTGTAGAGGTCGAAGATCTGGACCGTGTTGGGCGCCGCGAACGCGAGGACCGTCCCCAACGCGGCGATCAGCAGCCCAGCTCCGGAGGCCGCGCTCGCGACGTGCAGGATCCCATCGAGACCGCTGATCGCCGCGAGCTGGGGCAGCAGCGGCCCTCCCGGGGCGCCGCCGCCGAGGCCGGCCAGGCCGCCGTAGACGGCGGCGGCGGTGGAGAGCGTCCCGGATCGAAAGAGGACGCCGATCAGCACCAGCCCGAGGATCACCGTCACACGCGCGAAAAGGCGGCGCGCCGGCCCGCGAGCACCCGTCGAGGGCCAGTGGAGCTCGGCGAGTTGGTAAGCGATTGCGATCAGCCCACCGAGGAGCCCGCACAGCACATAGGTGGGGCGGGCGCCGTGCCACCATCCGAAAAGCGAGAGGCTGAGCAAAGTGGCCGCGGCCGACGCCTTCACCGCGCGCGTGGTGGCGCTGCCGCCGACGTGCCTGCGCACCCAGCGGAACAAGGGTGCGTAGACATAGGTGCGGATGAACACGACCAGCGAGATGTGCCAGCGGTCGAAATATTCGGTCGCGGAACGCGCCTTGAGGGGCGAATAGAAATTGATCGGCAGTCGCAGCCCGACCATCAGGCCGATGCCGAGCGCGATGTCCGAGATGCCGGAAAAGTCGAAGTAGAGCTGGATCAGATAGCACCAGGCCGCGACCCAGGCCTCGGCCGCGCTGAGCGCCTGGCCGGCGGCGGCGGCGGCGTAGATCGGATCGACGACCCCGCCGATCGGGTCCGCGATCAGCAGCTTCTTGGCAAGGCCGACCGCAAAGACCGAGAGACCCAGCGCCAGCGAGGCCGGCGCGGCCGCCCCCTTCTCCAGCGCCTCATATTCCCGCGCGGCGTCGCGGTACCGGAAGATCGGGCCCGCGACCATTTGCGGGAAGAAGATCGAATAGAGGGCGAAGCGCGGCATGTCCCGCGCGCCGACCGGGTCCGCCTCGCCCGGCGCCAGGTCGGCGATCCACGAAATCTGCTTGAGGATGAAGAAGGAAAGGCCGAGGGGGAGGCCGGTCTGGATGAGGCCCGCCGCGGGCTCGGCGCCGGCGAGGTCGGCCGGAGAGGCGGCATATTTGTAGGCTGCTAGGACCGCGACGTTGAGCAGGACGGATCCCGCCGCAATCCCCATCCGCGACCTTCCGCTTGCCCGCGTCACCGCCATGCCGGCCGCGAAATTGAGCAGGACGAGGCCGGCGACCAGGGGCGCGTGTCGCGGGTCCGCGAGCCAGTAGAACGACGCTGAAGCCGCGAGCAGCACGGCGATGCGCGCGCCGCCGCCGCGATTGCGGAGCAGCCAGTAGGCGCCCAGCAGCGCCGGCAGGAAGAAGGCGACGAACTTGGGATCGTAGGTCAGCACGTCGCTTCTATCCGGCGCTTTTCTCGATCAGCACCTCGTCGACGACCAGAGCGTCGAGACCGGTGGTCATGAGAATGGCCAGCGCGTCCTCGACGCCGTGGACGATCGGCTTTCCCATTACGTTGAGGCTGGTGTTGAGCAGGATCGGGACCCCGCTCGCTTCGTCGAAATCGCGAAGCAGCGCGCACAGCCAGGGATTGGACTCCCCGCTTACCGTCTGCAGGCGACCCGTCCCGTCCGCATGGACGACCGCGGGCACCCGCTTCGCCTTGTCCGCGCGCCAGCGGTGGGCGAACGACATGTAGGGAGAGGGCCCCGCATCCTCGAACCAGCGCTCCGCCTCCTCCTCCGCGACGATCGGCGCGAAGGGCCGATAGGGCTCGCGTCCCTTCACTTCGCGGTTGAGCCGGTCCTTCATCTCCGGCGGCCGCGGATCGGCGAGAATCGAGCGGTCGCCGAGCGCGCGGGGGCCGAACTCTGCCCGCCCCCGCATCACGCCGATCACGGCCCCGCCGGCGAGCAACTCGGCGACGCGGCGGGAGTCGCCGCCCCTCTCGCTCACCCGTCCGAAGCCGCCATGTGCGATGGCTCCGGCGACCGCCTTGGGGTCCGGCTCGCTGCCGAGATAGGGGCTGGGGCAATAAGGCAGCGCCGCGCCTTCATTATCCTCTTGCCACGCCAGCAATGCGGCGCCTGCCGCGTTGCCGTCGTCCGCGGGCGCCGGCGGCACATGGACGGCGCCCAAGCCGAATCTGGTGCGCAACGTGCCGTTGTACGAGGAGTTGAGCGCGCAGCCCCCGCCGAGCAGGAGATTGTCTCCGGGCGCGCAGCCGATCGCGGCGAGAACCTCGTCCGCGAGCGCGCCGTAAGCGGCCTGGCCGCTGGCGGCGAGATCCGCTGCCGCCATCACGTCCTCGGACCGGTCGCGGGACCAGCGGCCCAGCGCGATTCCCGCGTCGTTCCAGAGCGAGGCGTCGCCGGTCCGCGGGCGGCCGTTCTCGATCCAGACGAGGCGCTTCAGGGATTCGACCGCTTCGGGAACGGGGCGGCCGAAGGCTGCGAGGCCCATGACCTTCCACTCCTCGCCCCTGCGCCAGTCGAACCCGCACCGGCCCGTGACGAAACCGTAGAGATAGCCGAGGCTGCCCGGCCCCCAAGAGCGCCAGCGGCGGGTCAGCCGCCGTTCGCGCATCGCGTAGAGGCTGACCGAGCCGACCTCGCCCTCGCCGTCGACGATCAGGCAGTGCGCATCCTCGAACGGGGAGGAGGCCGCGGCATAAGCGGCGTGGCAGAGATGATGGTCGTAGGCGCGGCGCTCGACGGACACTCCCGGCGCGATCCGCGGCACGTTCAGCCCGAAATGCTCGAAGGCGCGCCGCTGGTGCTCGCGGAGCCAGAAGGCGTTGACCGGGTCGATGATGTCGGCCGAAGGCGCGCCTTCCTCGCCTGGAACCTGCTCCCAATGCTTGACCCTCGCCCAGCTCGCGGCGACGACGAACCTGGTCGCATCGGCGCAGTAGCGACCGAGCGGACCGGCGAGGTGGTCGAAATGATCGGGCGCCGCGCCCCAGGCACGCTTGTCCTGCAGATAGCGCTCCGTCGCCTCGGCGAAGACCAGCCTCCCCGCCGAGTCCACGATCGCGAAGGCCGGATCGTGCCCTGTGACGCTGAGGCCGATATAGTAGACGCTCATCGCCGAGTCAGGCTTGCGATCACGCTTTCGGCGACGCGGTTGACCGTGCGGCACTCGAACAGCAGCACCGGGTCGATCTCCACGCCGAAGCGGTCCTCGAGCTCGCCGCTGACCAGCACGGCGTCGATCGACCTGATCCCGAGCTCGATGAGGTCGGCGTCGCGGTCGATGTCGCCGGGGTCGCAACCGATCCGCTCGGCGAGCCGATCGAGCAGAAAGGCAATGAGTTCGTCGCGCGTGGCGGCGTCGGTCACGTTTTCGAGTCCTTCAGGTGAGGCGGCAGACGAGGTCGGTCGGGCTCGTCACCATGGCATAGGGCTCGCAGCCCGAGGGCGGGCCCGCCAGCGCAAGGCGCGGAAACCGGCGGACCAAAGCCGCGAGGGCCTCTGCGATGATCAACCTGGCCAGTTGCGCGCCCAGACATTTATGAACCCCGGCGCCGAAGGCGACGTGGGTCACCGATCCGCCGGAAGCGGCGCCGAGCGGGCAGGCTCCGCCGAGCGCCTCTGCGCTGGCCGGACCGATCGGCACCTCGATCCGCGCCCCGGGGGGGACTCCCCTGCGGCGCTCGCGGATCAGAAACTGGAAGGAGGTGCCTGACGCTATCAGCCTCTCCACCGCGGCCATGCGCATCTTGCCGTCGAGCAGCGCCGTCCGACCGGCCGGCGGAAGGCCGGCGACGGTCATGATGGTGTTGGAGAGGGTGTGCCGGGTGACGCTGCTCGCGCCGTAAAGGCTCATGGCGAGCCAGATCCTGTCTTCCGGTGAGAGCCCGTCATCAGCCTGGTGGAGAAAGGTCGGAAGAGGCCCGCTCTCGGCCGGCGCTGCAGCGGCTTGGGCGACGGCGGCAGCAAACTCCCCCAGGGCGGCTTCGATGCGCGGCAGCAGGCGCATCGGCGGGAGCGGCTCGGTCAGCCAGCGCGCCTCGTCCGTCCAGAGGTCGAACGCTTCGCGTCTCGCCGCCGGCAGGCCGATCATTCGGCAGACCACGTCTCCCGCCACCACTCGGGCGAAGTCCGCCACGAGATCGGCCTCTCCCCGCCCGTCAAGGTTCGCGGCCGCTTCGTCGGCGCAGCGCGCAATCTCGGGCTGCCACTGGGCAAGGATCGTCGGCCGGAAGAAAGCCAGCGCCGCGCGGCGCAACTCGATATGGCGTTCGCCGCCGAGGAAGAAGAGCAGCCGTTCGACCTGCTCCCGGATATTCGGGATCGGCGTTCTGCTCGCCTGCTCGATCTCGGCGAAGAAGCGCGGCAGGTCGACGACGTCCGACGAACGGCTGCGCAGCACGGCCACGCATTCGTCGACGTCCATGCTCCGAGCGGTCGCCGTCACGAGGCCTCCGCCATCGACTGCTCGCCGATCCAGAGATTGCGGGCGGCGCCCCGGCGGATCTTGCCGCTGGTCGTGCGCGAAAGGCTTCCCGGGCGCAGGATATGCAGCTCGGCGAGGGTCACGCCGAGATCGCGGAACAGTGCGGCGCGGGCGCGATGAAGGGCCTCGCGCTCGCCGATCTCCGCCGCCGCGCCGCGCTGCCGCTCGACGAGCAGGATGATCGGCCCACCCTCCTCCTCCGCCACCTGGAAGGCCGCGGCGGCGTCGGCGTTGAGATCCGGCAGGGCTCGGGTCGCGCAGCGCTCGACGTCGACCGCGGCGACGTTGACGCCGCCGGCGATGAGCATGTCCTTGGTCCTGCCGGTGACGCTGAGCCGGTCGCCGTCGATCCGACCGAGATCCCCGCTGCGCAGCCATTCGTGCCCGTCGTCGGGCTCGATGCGGGCCCGGAAGACTTCCCGGGTCGCGTCCTCGTCCCGGAAATAGCCGGCGGCGACGGACGGGCCGCGGATCCAGATCTCGCCTTCTTCGGCTTCGCCGAGCGGGCGCCCTCCGGGGCCGACGATTCGGATCGCAGCCCGGCTCGCAGCGTCGAGATAGCAGGGTGCGCGCTCTCCGGCCGCGGGCAGCTCCGGCTCCGAATGCAAAGCGGGGCGGTGCGCGCCTGCGGCGTAGAGCGTCGTCTCGGCGAGGCCGTAGCAGGTGAAGACCGCCTCCGGACGCAGGCCCGCACGCGCGAAGCGGCGGCGGAAAGCCGCCAAAGTCGAGGCAAAGACCGGCTCGGCGCCGCAGAATGCCGTCCGCCAGGACGACAGGTTGAGCTCGTCGAGGATTTCGTCTGGAACGCGCCTCGTGCAGAGATCGAGCGCAAAGGCAGGGGCGCCGCTGGTCGTCGCCCGGTAGCGGCTGATCGCCGTCAGCCATCGCGCCGGCCGCTGAACGAAGGCGAGCGGCGACATGTGGACCGTCTCGAGCCCGTTGACGAGCGGAGTCAGGATTTTTCCGACCAGGCCCATGTCGTGATGATGGGGCATCCAGTTGACGAGCAGTTCGCGCGCTTCGCCCTGGCCGACGTCCATCCCGCGGGACGAAGCGGCGACGTTGGCAAGCAGGCAGTGGCTGTCCAGAATCACGCCGCGCGGCACGCCGGTGGTCCCTGAAGTGCATTGAAGGATGGCGGGGCGACGCGGATCCAGCGCCAGGCCCGGGCAATCGACCGGCGCGCCGGCCTCGGCGAGACGATCCACGTCCACGGTCGGCACGCCGGACAGGACGCTGCCGGGCCAAGCGCGCAGCCTCAGCTGCTCGCCGATGCGCGGGGACGCGATCACGATGGCGGGGCGGCAGGCGGCCGCGATCCTCTCCAGCCGGTCGAGAGATGCGCCGGGGCGCGGCTCCGGCGCCGGCACGGCGACAACCCCCGCATAGAGGCACCCGACAAGGGCACTGAGGAAATCAGGGCCCGTCTCCATGACGATCAGCGCCCGGCAGCCCGCAAGCCCGCTTTCGCCGAGGCCTCCGGCCACCCGGCGCCCGGCTGTCTCGATATCGGCGCCGGTTAGCGCAGCCGTCTCGTGATCGCCATTCTGGAGATACCGCATCAGCACGCGGTCCGGAAATGCGGCAAGCTGGGTGTGAATCGCGAAAGCGATTGTTTGATCTGTACGCATACTCGCCCCTCTGGGCGGGTCGTTACAGACCGATGAGGAGGCCGAATAGGTCCAAAATGACAACTATTTTTTGAAATGGGCACCGAAGGCCCCTTGACTCGGACCGGCCGGTTCGTGACCGGGCCGGAGGCAGCCGTGGAAAATCAGCCGCCGCGCTGCTTGCGGCCCATCGCCACCCAATAAGGTGCGCCGTCGCGGAACCGAATTTCCCCGAGGCCGCTGCGCCGCATCATCGCCTCGATGCCGGCGCGCGAAAAACGCTGTTCGAGCGCGGTCCCGAACCGGTCGAGCGCGGCCATGCGCATGTTGCCCAGCCGCGCATCGCGGTAGGAGCCGAGCGGCACCCGATCGGCGTCGCCGCCCGCCCATTCGACCAGCCGGGCGAGGCGGCTCAGCGGCCAGTATATCGCGAGGGCGATGGCGTCGCAGGCGAGGCGGCGGAGGCGGATCGGCAGGCGCGATATCGTCCGGCGGCCAAGGTCGCTCGCCCGCCACGCGGCCCGGAACCACAGCGGGCGGTTCTCGAAGTCGTAATAGAGGTAGAGCAGAAACGGCGCGCCGGCTTTGAGCTTCGCCACACAGGCTCTCAGAGCAGCCTCGGTATCCGGAACGTGGTGGAGAACGCCCATCGAATAGCCGAAATCCTGGCTGCCGTCCGAGAGCGGGATCGCATCCACCGCCGCGAGATGAAACTCGACGTTGCCGCAGTCCGCCATTGCCCGCCGCGCCACCGCCAGGCCGTTGGCCGAGGGGTCGATGCAGTGGAGCCGGCCGACGCGGGGGGCGACGAAGACGGCGAGGCGTCCCTGGCCGCAGCCGAGATCGAACCCTTCGCCCTCCGCCAGCTCGTCGAACGGGAACAGCGAGAAGAGTTGCTCGAAGCCCCGGCGCGTCCGCTCCGGATTGCCGGTGCCGCCGGTCCTCACCTTCCATTTCGCGTCGAAGGCGCGGGCGGTCGCTTCGTCGATATTGCTCACCCGCCGCGCTTAGCGCGGCTGCGGGGACGGACCAAGCGGCGGGGGTACCCCCTCAGCGGCGGGGGCTGCCCCCGAGCGCCTTGTAGAGATCGATCGCAGCTTCGAGGCGCTCCTGATGCGCGACGGCGCGGGCATCCTCGGCGCGGACCAGCAGCTGCTCCGCGTCGAGCACCTGCTGCAGGTCGGCTTCGCCCTCCAGATACTGGCGCCGGGCCAGGCGGGCGGTGATCGTCGCCTCGGCGACGATCTCGACCAGCAGCGCTTCCCGCGCACGAGAATGGGCGACCGCCGCGAGGCCGTTCTCGGCCTCGCTCAGCGCGGCGAGGAGGGCGCCGCGATAGAGCTCGACGCTCTCCGCCTGGTCGGCGGCGACGGTGCCGAGCTCGCCGCGAAGACGGCGGCGGTTGAAGATCGGCGCGAGGAGGTCCGAGCCGATGCGCAGGGTTGCTCCGATCGGGCCGCCAAGCGTCGCCGCCTGGCCGAGAGCGCTTGCGCTCAGGCGGATGCGGGGCAGGAAGGCGGCTCGGGCGCGAGCCACGTCGCCTTCGGCGGCGGCGATCCGCGCTTCCGCGGCGCGCACGTCCGGACGCCGGACGAGCAGCTCGCCCGGCTGGATCAATGCTATGTCGGGAACGGCGAGGTTCTGCAGGCTCGCCTGCGGGGCCTGAAACAGCGGCGCCTCCTCCCCGACCAATACGGCGAGGGCGTTGCGGGTCCGCGCCAGCGCCTCGACGAGCCGCAGCTTGTCGGCCTCGAGCTGGCGCACCTGGATGGTCTGGAGCCCGCTGTCGACGCGCGTGGCGTCGCCGAGGCGGAGCCGGACCCCGATGATCCGCTCGAGCTCGCGCGCCTGGGCGATGTTCCGGTCCAGGAGGGTGATCCGGTGGGCCAGGGCCGCATGCTGGACATAGGCGCGGGCTACCTCGGTCTCGACCACCAGGTCTACAGCGTCGCGATCGAAAGCCGCGGCGGCGAGGCGGGCGCGGGCGGCACGGCGGCCTGCCCGCTCGCCGCCGAACAAGTCGACATCGTAAGAAACATCGAGGCCGGCGAAGCCCTCGCTGAAGTTGAAGGCGCCGCCGCCGCTATTGTCGGTGTCGGTGCCGCTGAGCCCGGCCGAGCCGGTGACCACCGGCAGCATCGAGGCGCGCGCGATGCCGAGCTGCGCTCGCGCACGTTGCACCCGCGCCGCCGCGGCTGCGACGTCGGCGTTGCGTGCGGCGGCAAGACCGAGCAGCCGCTGCAGCGCCGGGTCGCCGAAGGCGTCGCCGAGTGCGGGCTGCCGCGCGGCAATTGCGATCGCGCGGCCCTCGCCGCTCCAGCGGTGCGACTGCAGGTCCGGACGCGGCCGCATCTCGACCGACGGCGCGCACGCCGAAGCGAGCGCTGCGAGCAGGGCATATGCGGGCAGGTGGTGCGCGGTCATCAGGTCGGCGGATAGCGCGCGGAGGTTAAAATGGGTTGAAGCGGAATTAACCCGACTTTCAGGCATTTCCGCTAGCCGCCGCTCGAAGGAAAAAGGGCCGCGCAGCTTCGAATGTCGACGCAATTGTTCCGCCAGGAAGTGATCGAGGCGAGCCGCGACCGGCTGGCCGGCGCCGTCGTCGCCGCGGTGCCGCCCCGGTCGCGCCTTTATACGATGCTGCTGCTCGGCTTCGCCGCCGTGGTCGTCGCGATTCTCGTCCTCGGTCAATATGCGACCAGCGCCAGGGTGCGCGGGATCGTCGCCTACGACACCGGCATCGCCAGGGTGTATCCGGCGAGCCCGGCCGAGATCCGCGCGATCCACGTCCGCACCGGCCAACGGGTTCGCGCCGGCGACCCTTTGGTCACCATCTCGCTCGCCCAGGGGTCCAACGGGGTCACCGCGCAGCTCGCCCAGATCGACCGCCAGGACGCCGAGCTCGCCCGCCAGCAGGCGCTGGCCGGGGAGATCGGCGCCACCGAAGCCGGCGGGCTCGCTGAGCAACGCGCCGGCCTGCGCGCCGCCATCGCCTCGCTCGAGCGCCAGCGCGCGATCGCCGCGGGCCAGATCACGCTCGCCGAATCGGCGACCCGCCGGGCCGTCCAGCTCGCCGGCGAAGGCGCCGGCACCCAGCGCCAGGTCGAGGACGCCCGTGCGACCCTGCTCGCGCGCCGCGCCGAGCATGAAGGGCTGAACGAGCGGCTGATTGCGCAGCGCGAGCAGCTCCGGGCGATCGACAACCAGGTCGCCGGGCGGACGCTGGAGGCGAGCCGCAGCGGATCGGTGCTCGGCGCCCAGCGCGCGGCTCTGGCCGAACAGCGCGAGGCGCTGCTTCGCACCCACCAGCTCACCCTCACCGCGCCGATCGACGGCGAAGTCGGCGACGTGCCGGTCGAGGTCGGCCAGCGGGCACGGCCCGACGCCTCTTTGGTCACCATCGTCCCTGCCGGAAGCCGCCTCGAAGTCTGGGTCTACGCGCCGTCGCGCGCAGTCGGCTTCGTCCGCCCCGGCCAGGAAGTGCGGCTGCTGTTCGACGCCTTTCCCTACCAGACCTACGGCGCCGGTCGCGGCCGCGTCACCGAAGTGTCGCGCGTGCCGACCGAGCCTTCCGCGATCGACGCCCAGCTCGGCATCGAAGAGCCGGTCTTCCGCATCCGCGTCGCGATCGACCAGCTCGCGCCGCGCGCCGGCGCCGACCAGCGCCAGCTCCGCCCGGGAATGACACTCTCGGCGAACCTCGTCCTCGAACGCCGCAGCCTCTGGCAGGTCCTGTTCAACCCGTTCCTGTCGACGGTTGCGCAATGAGCGGGATCGAGTGGCCCTGGCTGCGGCGCCTGCAGCCGCTCTACCAGTCGGAAGCGGCCGAATGCGGCCTCGCCTGCCTGGCGATGATCGCCAATCATCACGGCCACCGGGTCAATCTCTCCGGCCTGCGCCAGCGTTATCCGACCTCGATCAAGGGCGCGACGCTCGGAGATCTGATGACGATCGCCGCGGGGCTCGATCTGTCCCCGCGCGCCGTCCGCCTCGATCTCGACGAGTTCGACAAGCTCCAGACCCCGGCTTTGCTCCACTGGGACCTCAACCATTTCGTCGTGCTGGAGAGCGCGGGGCGCGACCATGTCGTGATCCTCGATCCCGCCGCCGGCCGGAAGCGGGTGACCCTGCGCGAGCTCGACCGCCACTTTACCGGCGTCGCGCTCGAGCTGACGCCGACCTCCGACTTCAAGCCGGTCGAGGCGCGCTCGAAGACGCGGCTCCGCGACCTGTGGAGCCGGATGACCAATTATCGCGGCGCGCTGGTCCAGGTGCTGTCGCTGTCGCTGCTGCTGCAGCTCACCGCCTTGGTCATGCCCTTCTTCCTGCAACTGACCGTCGACGAGGCGATCGGACAGGGCGACACCAATCTCCTCCTCATCCTCTTCATCGGCTTCGGGGTCGTTTACGTGCTGAACGGCGTCACCCGCGCCCTGCGCTCCTGGGTGGTGCTGACCCTGGGCGAATCGCTCACCTACCAGCTCGCCGGCAACGTCGTGCGCCATCTCGTCAGGCTGCCGCTCGGCTATTTCGAGCGCCGCCACGTCGGCGACCTCCTCTCGCGCATCGGCTCGATCGACCCGATCCAGACCCTGCTCACCCAAGGCGTCGTCAACGTCCTCATCGATTCCGCGCTGGCGCTGACCACCGTCATCGTAATGGCGATGATCAGCCCGCTCCTCATGCTGATCGTGGTCGGCTCGACGCTCTTCTACCTCGCCTACAGCCTGCTCCTCTATCCGGGCCTGCGCCGGCGCACCGAGGAGGAGATCGTCGCCCGCGCCAATGAGGAGACCTACCTCATGGAATCGATGCGGGCGATCCGGGCGATCAAGCTGCACAGCCACGAGGCGATGCGCGAGAATGGCTGGCGCAACCGCTATGCCGAGGTGATCTCGGCGACCTACCGCGCCGAGATCTACAATATCCGGCTGAACCTCGCCGAGAACATCCTGTTCGGCTTCCAATTCCTGCTCGTCGTCTATCTGGGCGCGCACGCCGTGCTCGGCCAGACGATGACCATCGGCCTGCTGCTCGCCTTCATCGCCTACCGGACCAGCTTCATGGGCAGTGCGGTGGCGCTGGTCGGGCAGCTCCAGCGCTGGCGCCTCGTCGGGGTCCATCTCGACCGGCTCTCCGACATCGTCGGCGAGCCGCGCGAGGACCTCCACATCGTGCCGCGCGGCGGGCTGCTTCCGGCGCCCGCGATCCGCACCGACGGTCTCACCTTCGCCTACGGGCCGACCGAGGCGCCGATATTCGACGGCATCGACCTCGAAGTGCCGGCGGGGAGCTTCGTCGCCATCGTCGGCCCCTCCGGCTCGGGCAAGACCACCTTGGTGCGCATCCTGCTCGGCCTGCTACCGGCGACGTCCGGGCGCGTGCTGATCGACGGCATCCCGCTCGGCCCGGCCACCATCTCGGGCTGGCGCAGCCGCATCGGCGCGGTCATGCAGGACGACCACCTCCTGACCGGCACGCTCGCCGACAACATCTCCTTCTTCGATCCACGGATCGACCAGGCCTGCGTCGAGGAAGCGGCCAGGCTGGCCCGAATCCACGAAGACATCATGAAGATGCCGATGGGCTATCAGAGCCTGATCGGCGACATGGGCGCGGCCCTGTCGTCCGGGCAGAGGCAGCGGATCATGCTCGCCCGCGCCCTCTACCGGGACCCCGACATCCTGTTCCTCGACGAGGGCACCGCCAATCTCGACGAGGAGAACGAGCGCGCCATCGCGGACATGATCGCCGCGCTGCCGGTGACCCGCATCGTCGTCGCGCACCGTCCGGCCCTGGTCGAAAGGGCGGACATCGTCTTCACGCTCGACGGAGGGCGGCTGGTGCGCAGCGAGCGGCGCAGCCGGCGGTTACCGGAGCTCGCCTAGCAGTCGGCGGCGTTGCTGGTGCGGACCTTCAGCTCGACCTCGATCACCGTCTCCATCCGGACGATCGGCAGGACCTTGACGATCTTCGGGTCGAAATAGTCGCGCAGCAGCGGCGGCCGCTTCGCCGCGAAATAGAATTCGGGATCCTCCGAGACCGGCTCGCCGGCCGCCACCCTGAGTTCGTCCTTGCGGGTCACCTCGGTGACGATGCAGGGCGCGTGGGTGATTCCCAGCGCGCGCAGGGCGTAAGCGCGGTGATAGCCGTTCTGGAGCACGGCGCGCCCGCCGCTGCGCACCGCCGACATCAAGTTGCAGCCGAAGCCGACCGGAAGCACCAGCGCCGAGGAAACCGGGCCGAAGCTCGCCAGGCGTCCGAGCTCGCCAGGGGCCATCAGCCGCGCGGCATGGGCGCGAAAGTCGGTCGAGCCGCAAGCGAAAAGGTAGCGGTCGGAGGACAGGCGCTGGACCCGCACCGGCGGCGCCGGCCGGTCGAGCGGGAGGCAGAAGCGGAACAGGGCTTCGGGATCCGGGTCGGCGCCGAGCCCGCCGCAGAGCGCATCGGCGAACGGCCGCTCGATATGGGTCTGGGACATGATCAGCCGGTCGAGCTCGACCATCACGATCCCTGACGGGAGCGTCCCGAACGCTTCGCGGAACCAGGGATGCGCCCTGACCTTGCGCGCCAGCGGCCGCATCTCCGTCGGAAGCGGCCGGCATTCGAGCCGCTCGGCCTCGCCTGCCTCTTCCTGCTCGAGCGCGTAATAATGATCGTTGGCCGCGCGCCACTCGTCGGCGAGGCGCTGCGGGGGGATGTCGGCGCCGCCGATCGCCTTGGTCCTCACGAAGTCCAGATAGTCGCCAAGGTGCGGCTGGCCGAGCAGCCAGACGAGCTCGGCGCCGGCGGCTTCGCTGGCATTCGGGTTTACGCGCTCGCTGCGCACCAAGCTCCCTCCCTCAACCGCCGCGTCGATAAAGCGCGGCAGGTTCCGGCACGCAGCCATAGCCGCCGGTGCGGTAAGGAAGTCTTACGCCGCGCGGCGCGAAGCAACGGCCGGGGCCGCAATCGCGGTCCCGGCCGGTCGCACTTAGCAGCGGCCTTTCGAGCGGCCCTTGCTCTTGCTGCCCTTGCCCTTGCTGCGCGAGCCGTGGCCCTTGCTGCGCGAGCCGCGGCCGCGCGAGCCGCAGGGATTGCACGAGCGCGGGCGGCACGAACCCTTGCCGCCGGCCCCATAGACATGGCCGATCTCGTCGATGTGAAGATCACGCATTTGCCGGACTCCCTCTTCTTCGGACGCGGCGTCGACCCGCGGCGCCGCGCCGGCCTAAATACCAGCGCGCGCGGGCGCATTCCCGCCCAAAAAGAAGAGTGTCCGTCCCGAATCGGGATTCAGCGCGGGCTGGGTGCGGCGATCAGCTCGTAGACGTCGGCAGTTCCTTGCCGGGGGCCGCGGACGACGAGGCGGTAGCGGAAATCGCCGATGCGCTCGAACAGGCCGGCGGTGCTGATCGCCCCCGGCTCGCCATAAGGCGGGGCGGTGCGCCCGCGTGGACCGAATTCCGCCCCGAGAAAGACGAGACGCCCGGGGTGGTTGGTTTCCCAGAGGTAGCCGCCGAGCGGCCGCGCCGCCGTCTCCAGGGTCAGGCTCAGCCGATCTCCGACCAGCGTGACGAAGCAGAAGGAATCGCGGCCGGCGCGCCGTCCGCGCGGCGGCGGGGCGGCTGCGGGGCCGAGCCGGACGATCCGGCAGCGATAGGGGCCCGGCGACGGCGCGGCCCGGGGCAGGACCAGGTTCGGGTCGAGCAGCTCGCGGTCGGGGGCCGCGGGTCGCGCCGCTCCGGCAAGTTGGCGGAACAGGCCCGGCATGTCCTCGCTGACTCCGGCATGCTGCGGCAGCGCGACGCTGCGCCAGCTCTCCGACGCCTCGAGCACCACGGCGGGGCGGGGCGGCGGCGGCCCCTCCGGCCGCGCCTGCTGGCACGCGGCCACCGCGGCCGAGGCGAGTGCAAGGGCGAAGAGAGGCCGGTTTCTGGACATGCATTCCCTTCAGCGCGCCAATGGTTAACAAATTCTAAAGAGGGCGACCATAGATGCGACCGGCAGAGCGCGCCTCGGGGTGGCGGCACTGCTCAGGCCCAGCTAAGCCGCAGCGATGCGCGAGATCGTGGTCGTCGACATCGGCGGGACCCATACCCGCTTCGCCATCGCAGAAGTGGGCGACGGGCGGGTGCGCGGCCTCGGCGAGGCCTTCAAGCTCAACACCGCCGAGCATTCCGGCCTCACCGCCGCGTGGGAAATGTTCCGCGAGCGAAGCGGGCGCCCCCTCCCCCCCGCCGCGGCCATCGCCTTCGCAGGTCCGGTCGGCGGCGAGCAGCTCAAGCTCACGAACAATGCGTGGGTGATCCGGCCGGCGCAGTTGCCGCGCGAGCTCCGCGTCGAGCGGCTGACCGTCGTCAACGATTTCGGAGCCGTCGCGCACGCCGTCGCCCAACTCGGCGACGGCGAGTACCGCTATTTGTGCGGGCCTGATGCCGCGCTGCCCCCGCAAGGCGTGATCAGCATCGTCGGTCCCGGCACCGGCCTGGGAGTGGGGCAGTTGCTGCGGCGCGGGGGCGGCGCCTACGACGTGATCGAAACCGAAGGCGGCCACGTGGATTTCGCACCGCTCGACGAGGTGGAGGACCGGATGCTGGCGCACCTGCGTGCCCGCTACGGCCGCGTCTCGGTCGAGCGGCTCGCTGCCGGCATGGGCCTGACGAACATCTACGAGGTGCTGGCGGGGATCGAGGCGGCCCCTGTCTGGGCTGGCGACGACAAGGAATTATGGGCCGCGGCGATGTCCGGCGGCGACAGCCTCGCTGGCGCGGCGCTCGCACGCTGGTGCCTGATCCTCGGCGCGGTCGCAGGAGACCTTGCGCTCGCGCACGGCGCGGCCGGCGTCGTGATCGCCGGAGGGCTCGGGCTGCGCCTCGGCGCGCATCTGCCAGGCTCGGGATTCCGCGACCGCTTCGTGGCGAAGAGCCCCTACGAGCGGCGCATGGACGAGTTGCCGGTCAAGCTGCTCGCGCATCCGCAGCCGGGGCTGTTCGGCGCGGCCGCCGCATTTGCCCGCGAGCACGCCTGAACCCGACTCGGTTCCATACGTTGAAGCGGCAGGAGACAGATCATGAAGAGGCGTGGCTCGATCCTGGTTTTCGCGCTCGCCGGCTGCGCCGCGGGCGGCTCGATCGACGATCGGGAGAGTTCCGCTCTCGCCCGGCAGCTCGCCGAGCGCGTAGCCGGCGAACCGGACCGCTGCGTCTCGCGGATCGGCAGCACGTCGCTGCACCCGGTGGACCGCCGCACCCTGGTCTACGACACTCCGGGGACATTGTGGGTGAACCGCCTCCGCGCGGAGTGCCCCGGCCTGCGTCCGGACAGCCTGATCGTGATCGAGGCGTCCGGCGAAAGCTATTGCCGCAACGACCGCTTCCGTGCCGTGGAGCGAGGCTCGTCGATTCCCGGCCCCACCTGCCTCCTCGGCGACTTCACACCCTACCGGCGACGCTGAGCGCGTCGAGCGCGGCGCGCGCCCATTCCGGCCGGCAGATCAACAGATCCGGCACGAACGGGCGTTCCTGGTTGTAGAGGATCGCGCTCCCGTCGCGGCGGCTGACATGGAGGCCGGCGCCCTTGGCGACGGCGACAGGCGCGCAATTGTCCCATTCGTGCTGCCCGCCCGAGTGGAAATAAATGTCGGCGTCTCCCGAGACGACCGCCATCGCCTTGGCGCCGGCGGAGCCCATCGCTCGCAGCTCCGCGCCGAGTGAAGCGGCAAGCGCTTCGGCTTCGGCGGGTCGTCGGGTGCGGCTGACGAGCAGCACCGGTCTCCGCTTCAGCTCGACGACCGCCCCCGCGGGGTCGTCCGAGCGGAACAGGCGGGCGCGCGTCGGCATCGCAACCGCGCCGGCGGCCGGTGCGCCGTCGATCGACAGCGCGACGTGGACCGCCCAGTCGTCGCGGCCCTCGACATATTCCTGCGTCCCGTCGAGCGGGTCGACGATCCACACGCGCGACTTGGCGAGGCGATCGGGCCGGTCCGGCGATTCCTCCGAGAGGATGCCGTCCTCGGGGCGCCACTGCCTGAGCGCGGCCAGGATAAGATGATTGGCCAGCAGGTCCCCTGCCGTGCCCATCGCGGGTCCGCTCAGCAGGCCTCCGGCGCGCAGCGCCATGAGCAGCCTGCCCGCCGCATCTGCGGCACGCGCGGCAAGCTCGGCATCGGTCATCTCCCCCATTGAGGCCCCGTCGCTGAAACCGCCGGAAGCGGCGGCAATACCGACCGGCAGGTTACCGGTCCTGGTTAACCATGTCTTTACCAGAGGGACCGTAGTCCCGCCATGAGCCGCTCGATCCCCGGATTGGGCGTCAATGCTGCGGGAGCGAAAAACATGCCAAACACCTTTGCTTCGGGTCGGCAGGCGCTGATGCTCGCTGTCTCGGGCGCAATGGGAACCGTCGCCATGCCGGCGCCCGCCTCTGCGGGCACGCAGAGCGCGACGATGGGCGTCAGCGCGACCGTGACCGCCAACTGCACCATCTCGACTACGCCGGTCGCATTCGGGAGCGTGAATACGCTGAGCGGAGCCAACGTCGATGCAAGCGGGACGGTAACCGTCTCCTGCACCGCCGGCGCGCCTTGGGCCCTTTCAGCCGACGCCGGCGGCGGCAGCGGCGCCACCATGGCGGTGCGGCGAATGACCTTCGGGGCGAACACGCTCAACTATACGATCCACACCACGGCCGGTCACGGGACCGTCTGGGGCAACGGCACGAGCGGCACCGCCACGATCGGCGGCACCGGCACCGGGGCGGCGCAGACCGTCACCGTCTACGGCCGCGTCTTCTCCGGCCAGACCGGCGTCCCCGCCGGCAGCTATTCCGACACCGTCAACGTCACCGTCACCTACTGACCAGGAGCCGAACGATCATGATGACCCGCTTCAGCGCCGCTCTGCTCGGTGCCGCCGCTGCGCTCGCCGCACCGGTGCCGGCGACCGCCGGCTCGCTCCAGGTCGATCCCATCCGGCTCGAGATCAACACCGGCCGCCGAACTGCCACTTTGCGGGTCCGCAACCAGGAGCAGTCGCCGGTCACGATCCGCGCCTACGCGCTCGACTGGAGCCAGCCCAACGGCGAGGACCGCTACGAGGAGACGAGCGCGGTCATCTCTTCGCCGCCGATCTTCACCATCCCCGGCGGCGGCACCCAGCTGATCCGGATCGGCCTGCGCAATCCAGCCGGCGGTCCCCGCGCCTACCGCTTGATGGTCGAGGAGGTGCCGCAAGCGTCACCGGGCGGCGGCGTCCAGGTCGCCCTGCGCCTCAACCTGCCTTTGTTCGTCTCGATGCAGCCCGGGACCGCCGCCGAGCTCGCCTGGTCCGCCGCGCGCGGGTCGGACGGCCGATGGACGGTCGAGGCGGTAAATGCCGGCCGCAACTATGTGCGCGTCGAACCCGCCGCTGCGGAGGCCGCGACGGGCATCGATTTTGCCGACGGGACCAATCTCGGCGTGGTGCTTCCGGGAAGCAGCCGGCGCTGGGTGGTGGGCAACGAGCCCGCCATCGTCGATCGGACCCGCTTCACGTCGATTCAGGGGGCGTCAGGACGTGCCGATGCGCAGCTCACGCTCCGCCGCAACTAGAGGCTACCTTCTCGGTCTGCTGCTCGCCGCCTCCTCGCCTGCTTTGGCGTCCGGCGCGGCGACGGGATCGCCGCTGGAGCCGACTTTGCTCGAAGTCGTGGTCAACGGCCAGGGCTCGGACGAGCCCCTGCTCCTGCAGCACGATTCGAGCGGCGGGCTCTATGCGAGCGAGGAGCAGCTGCGCGAATGGCGCATCCGCCTGCCCTCGACCGCGCCGATCACGATCGACGGCGAAGCCTGGTACCGGATCGACAACGATCCGGGCCTGCATGCCACCCTGTCGGCCGCCGAGCAGTCGCTCCGGATCGACGCGCGCCCCGAGCTGTTCGAGCGCCAGAGCGCGAGCCTCTCCGAGCTCGCATCGATCGAGATGACGCCCTCCGGCACGGGCGGCTGGCTCAACTACGATCTTCTCACCGAATATCGCCGCGGCGATCTCAGCTTCAGCGGCGCGATCGAGGCTGGAGCGTTCACCCGATTCGGCGTCGGCTCCTCGGGGTTCGTCCTCAGCTCGAGCGGCGGCCGCGCGCGGATGCTCCGGCTGGAGACGGGCTGGTCGATCGACCGCCCGGAGAGCCTCACCTCGATCCGCATCGGGGACGCGGTCACGACCGGCGGCACGGGCGTCGCCCCGCTGCGCTTCGGCGGCATCCAATATGCGCGCAACTTCGCGACCCGCCCTGGATACCTCACCATGCCGCTCCCGACGCTGGAAGGCAGCGCGACCGTACCGTCGGTCGTCGACGTCTATGTCAACAACACCCTCCAGGGCAGCCGCGAGGTCACGCCGGGGCCGTTCGAGCTCACCAACGTCCCGATCCAGTCGGGCGGCGGGACCGTTCAGCTGGTGACGCGCGATCTGCTCGGACGGCAGGTCGTCACCCAGCAATCCTATTATGCCTCCAGCGTGTTGCTGCGCCGCGGCCTTCACGATTTCTCTTACGAGATCGGCTTCGTGCGGTCGGGATTCGGCGCCCGCAGCAACGATTATGGCGGCCTGGTCGCTTCGACCAGCCACCGTTACGGCCTGAGCGACGCGGTCACCCTGGAGGCGCACGCGCAGGCGAGCCGGGCCACGCAGGTAGCCGGCGCCGGCGTGAACCTCTCCTTCTTCGACCTCGGAACGATCGGAGCGGCGGCGGCCGTCAGCCGCTCACCGCGCGGCAGCGGCGCGCTCCTTTCCGGCTCGATCGAACGGCGCAGCACCGGCCTCTCCTTCGGAGTCCATGCCGAATATGCCAGCGCGAATTATACTTTCCTCGGCATCGGCGCGGACAACCGCCCGCCCCGGCTGAGCGCGCAGGCTTTCGCCGACCTGCCGCTGCTCGGCGGCTCCGTCGGCCTCAATTTCATTCGTCGCGACCGCCGTGGCGGCGAGCAGGACGAGAGCGTCGCCGGCGCGTTCGCCAACGTTCCGCTGGTGGACGGCATGACCATGCAAGTCTTCGCGCGCCGCGCCGTCGCCGGCAGCGCGCAGACGGTGCTCGGCGCCCACGTCTCCTTCTCGCTGGGCGGCCGGCGGAACGCTTCGGCGTCGGTGGAATATCGCGCCGGGGGCGGCTTCTCGCACAACGTCTCGTTCCAGGAGGATGCGCCCACCGGCGTCGGCGGCGGCTACCGCGCGACGGCGAACGTCAGCGACGGCCGACGGACCCTGGAGAGCGTGTACAGCTATTCCACGACCCTCGCCACGTTGAGCACCCACGTCAGCCGCGCCGGCGGTGCCACCGGGGTGCGCCTCTCGGCGCGCGGATCGCTCGGTCTGTTGGGCGGACGCCCGTTCGCCGCGCGCTCGCTCGGCGGAAGCTTCGCCCGGGTTCAGGTCGGCGGCCATGCCGGAGTGCGGGTCTATGCCGACAATCAGCTGATCGGGGTGACCGGCGCCGACGGCTCCGTCGTCGTCCCCGCGCTGAGGCCGTTCGACCGCAACGTCATTCGCATCGAGGAGGCGGACCTGCCGCTGGAGGTGCAGATCGGCGAGACCGAAATGCCGGTGCGTCCGTTCGCCCGCGCCGGCGCGGTCCTCCGCTTCGGCGTCCGGCGGGAGCGCGGCGTGCTGCTCCAGCTCTCGCTGGAGGACGGGACCCCCCTTCCGGCCGGCGCCTTGGTCCGGGTCGACGGCGCGGCCGACCTGCACGTCGCCGTCTCCGGCGGTGAGGTCTACATCCCCGCGCTCGACGGCAGCGCCGTGCTGGAGGCTAGCTGGAGCGCAGGCAATTGCCGGCTCGCCGTGACCGTACCGGAGACCGACGACCCGCAGCCGCGCCTCGCCGGCCTCATCTGCCGGAGAACGGAGACGATCGCCTTGCGCTGAGGGGAAGGTTTGCCATCGCGTCGACGGCGGGTATCAGCGGCGGATGCGCGCGCACGCGATCAAGCTGCTGGCCGCGATCGGCACGCGGCCCGAGGCGATCAAGATGGCGCCGGTGCTGCTCGCGCTACGCGAAGAACCCGCGGTCGACCTGCGGCTGTGCCTCAGCGGCCAGCATCGCGAGCTGATCGATCCGGTGCTGCGCCTGTTCGGGCTCGAGCCGGACCTGGATCTCGCGCTGATGGCGCCGGACCAGAGCCTCAACGCACTGACCGGAAGGGCGTTCGGACGGCTGGATGAGGCGTTCGAGCGGATTCGGCCGGACCGCGTCCTGGTCCACGGCGACACCACCACCGCAATGGCCGCGGCTTTGGCTGCCTTTCAACGCGGCATCCCGGTCGCCCATGTCGAAGCCGGCCTCAGGACCTACGATCTCGGCCGGCCCTTTCCGGAGGAGATGAACCGCCGCGCGATCGACCTCGTCGCCGATCTGCTGTTCGCGCCCACTCCCGGTGCGCGCGCGAACCTCGAGGCCGAGCGGCTCGCCGGCAAGGCGTTCGTCACCGGCAACAGCGGCGTAGACGCGCTCCTCCACGTCGCGCTGGGACTCGAAGCGGACGAAGAGTCGCGCCGTGCGGCGGAGGCAGAGCTGCCTGAGCTTGGGCAAGACCGCAGGCTCGTGCTCGTCACTGGCCATCGCCGGGAGAGCTTCGGCGAAGGATTGCGCGCTTTATGCGAGGCCCTGGACAAGTTGGGGCGGCGCGGCGACGTCGACATCGTCTATCCGGTCCATCTCAACCCCCAGGTGAAGGGACCTGTGGAAGCGGCGCTCGGAGCGGCCGAGAACATCCGCCTGCTGCCTCCGCTCGGCTATGCGCCGATGATCCGGCTGATGCAGCGGGCCGACCTCATCCTCACCGATTCCGGGGGAATCCAGGAGGAGGCGCCGTCGCTCGGCAAGCCGGTGCTGGTCACCCGCGCCTCGACCGAGCGCCCGGAAGCAGTCGAGGCGGGCATGGCGCGCCTCGTCGGCACGGATGCCGAAGCGATCGTCGCCGCTGTGACGGAGGTGCTCGAGGCGGGAGCGCTCGGCGCCGGATTTCGCCGGGGGCCCAATCCCTATGGAGACGGCCAAGCCAGCGCACGCATCGTGTCGGCTTTGCTCGGAAGGCCGTTCGACGAGTTCGAGCCTTGAACCGGGCCGATATCCTTGTGATCGGCGGCGGCGTCGCGGGTCTCTCGGCCGCGGCCTGCTTGGCGCGCCACGCCAGGATCGTCGTTCTGGAAGCGGAGGACTCGCTCGGCGTCCATGCAAGCGGGCGGAGCGCGACCTTCAGCCATTACGGCATCGGCGATCGCGCCGTTCGTGCGCTCACTGCCTGGAGCAGGCCTTTCTTTGGAGAGGGCGTCGCGGATCGGGCGAACGCGCTGTTCGTCGCCACCAAGGAGATGATGCCGGCCCTCGAAGAGCTTGAAAAGGAGATGGCGCGTTTCACCCGGGGGCTCCGCCGCGTCGGCGAAGCGGAGATGCTGGGGTTGTTCCCGCCCCTTCGGGTGGGCGGCGAGGGGGCGGTGGCGGGGTGCCTCGATCCGGACGGGCTCAGGCTCGATTCGGATGCCCTGCTGCAGGGCTATGCGCGGGCCGTCCGCGGCGCGGGCGGCGAAGTCCTGACCGGGCGGCGGGTCGCGCGGATCCGCCCGAGCTGGGCCGTTTCAACCGAAGGCGGAGAGGAATGGAGGGCGCCCCTCCTCGTCAATGCGGCCGGCGCCTGGGCGGATCGGATCGCCGTGCTGGCAGGCGTGTCGCCGCTCGGCCTGCGCGCGCTTCGGCGCACGATCATAGCTGTCGATCCGCCCGAAGGGACCAGCGTCCGCTCCTGGCCGTTCGTAAAAACGGCCGTGGACGATTTCTACATCCTGCCCGAGGGCGGGCGCCTCGCCGCTTCGCCGGTCGACGAGGTCGAATGCGAGCCGTGCGACGCGCAGCCCGAAGACTATGACGTCGCGATCGCCGCCTCGAAGATCGAGCAATATACGAGGTTGAGCGTCGCCCGAATCGCGCACCGCCGCGCCGGTCTCAGGACCTTCGCCGCGGACCGCGTCCCGGTCGCCGGATTCGCAGCGGACTCGCCGGGATTCTTCTGGCTGGCCGGCCAAGGCGGCTACGGGCTCCAGACGGCGCCCGCGATGGGCGCCGTTACGAAGGGTCTGATCGATGGGAGCGGTTGGCCGGAAGGGCTCGCGGAGCTCGGCGCGGGGCCGGGAGAGGTCGGAATCGACCGGCTGGCGCGGCTTGCAGCAGGGCGGCAACCTCTTTCCTAATTCCGGCGTTCGGAGCATGAGTGGAGGATGACGCGTATGTTCCGGACTGCCGCGACCGAGCCCCAGTCCGCGCCCGATCCAGCAGCCCCCACGGGAACCCCCGCCTCTCCTGCAGAGCGGCCGACGCGTACGCGCTGGCAAAAGGCGAAGCGGATCCTGCTCGTCTTCGCGATCCTCTTCGTCCTCGCCGTCGCCTGGCTCGCGGTGACCGCGCCCCTGTCCAAGTCGCTGGAGCCGATCAACGCGCCTAGCCTCACAATCCTCGCGGCCAACGGCGAGCCGATCGCGCGGCGCGGCGCAATCATCGACGAGCCGGTCGACGTGACTCGACTCCCGCGCCGCGTCTGGCAGCCCTTCGTCGCCATCGAGGACCGCAACTTCTACGGCCATTTCGGGATCAGCATCCGCGGCACCGTCCGGGCTCTGCTCCGCAACGTCAGCGCCGGCGGCGTCCGCCAGGGCGGAAGCACGATCACCCAGCAGCTCGCGCGAACCAGCTTCCTCAGCCAGCAGCGCACCTTCGGACGCAAGGCGCAGGAGGCGCTGATCGCCTTCTGGCTGGAGGCTTGGCTCAGCAAGGACGAGATCCTCAGCCGCTATCTTTCCAACGTCTATTTCGGCGACAACGTCTACGGCCTGCGCGCCGCCGCACGGCACTATTTCAGCGTCGAGCCCGAGGAGCTGACCCTCGCCCAGGCGGCGCTCCTCGCGGGCGTCGTCAACGCCCCGTCGCGGCTCGCGCCGACGCGTAACCTCGCCGCGGCCCGGCGGCGCGCCCGGCTCGTTCTGCGCGAAATGGTCGAATCGAACATGCTGAGCGAGGGCGAGTTCGACACCATCCGCCCGGCGCGCCTCAACGTCCGCGAGCGGGAGACGGTGCCCACCGGCACCTATTTCGCCGACTGGGTCTTCCAGCAGGCCGAGCAGGCCTCGCAGGACGGCGAATATGGCGAGCGCGTGCTGCGGACCACGCTGGAGGGCGACCTGCAGCGCATCGCGGTGCAGACCGTGCGCCGCGCCGGCCTCGGCCGCGCCCAGGTGGCGCTGGTGGCGATGCGGCCGGACGGGCGGGTCGTGGCGATGGTCGGGGGCAAGAACTACGCCCAGAGCCCGTTCAACCGCGCCACCCAGGCGCGCCGCCAGCCCGGCTCGTCGTTCAAGCTGTTCGTCTATCTCGCCGCCTTCAGGGCCGGCCTCACGCCGGAGACGCCGGTGATGGACGCTCCCGTCGTGATGGGCCGCTGGCGCCCGCAAAATTACGACCAGCGCTATCGCGGTCGGATCACCGTCCGCGACGCGGTCGCCTTCTCGAGCAATTCGGTGGCGGTCCAGGTGGCCGAGCGCGTCGGTCGGCAGAACGTCATCCAGGCCGCGCGCGATCTCGGCATCTCGACCCCCCTCAGGCCGGAACCGACGCTCGCCCTCGGCACGGCCAACGTGAGCCTGCTCGAAATGACAGGCGCTTACGCCGCGGTCGCGGCCGGCCATTATCCGGTGAGACCCTACGGCATCGCGCGCGACGGCGGCTGGCTGTCGGGCTTCTGGGGCTCGGGAGAGACGGTGCGCCGTGACCCTGCTTTCCCGATGCTTCGCGACGTGCTGTTCGCGGTCACCCAGCGCGGGACCGGCACGGCGGCGCGTCTTCCGGTCCCGACCTTCGGCAAGACCGGCACCACCTCCGATTATCGCGACGCCTGGTTCTTCGGCTTCGCTCAGGATCTGGTCGTGGGCGTCTGGGTAGGCAACGACGACAACCGCCCGATGGCGGGCGTCAGCGGCGGCGGCATACCGGCGCGGATCTGGCGCAGCTTCATGACGCAGGCGCTCGGCGACGGCGCCCGCGCGCCGGTCGCCGAAGTGCCGTTGCAGCAGGCCGACCGGGCGCCGGCGAACGAAGTCCAGTCGAACCAGGCGGAGCCGACGCCCGACCAACTGGCGTTGCCGCCCGCCGACGGCGCGACGCCGCCCGAGGACGGTGCCGGCGAGAAGCCGGAGGACGCGCCCCTCCCCGGCCCTCCGGGCGGCGCGCCCCCGCCGGAGGGAGCACCGCCGCCCCGGCCCGAGCCGCAGCCCGAGAGCGGCCAGCTCTGAGCCATGGCGGACAGCGCAGACAAGCAGCATCTGGCGGCGGAGCGGACCGATTTCGCCGAGGACCGCACGGTCCTCGCCAACGAGCGTACCTTCGCCGGCTGGATGCGGACCGGCTTCGCGTCCATCGCGGTCGGCGTCGGGTTCAACCTCCTGACCAAGCTCGAGCCCGTCTGGGTGCCGAAGGCGATCGCCACCGCCTTCCTGTTGATCGGGATCATGATCTTCATCGCGGCGGAGCGGCGCGCCTGCGCGGTGGTCCGGCGGCTCCACACCCATGAGGTGAAGACCGTGCGCATCGGCTTCCTGCGGCTGATCACGCTCGCCGTCATCGCCGCGACCCTGGCGCTGATCGCTGCCTTGTGGCTGCTGAAGATAGAGGGGAGCGCCGGCTAGGCCGCGCTCCCCCGTTTGGCGTCAGACCGTCGGGGCAACGCGTGTCCGGCGGCGGCGGTCGTAAAGCTTCTTGGCGCCCCAGGCGCCGGCTACGGCGAAGCCGAGCGGGCTGAACGCCCGGCGCGCGATCCAGGGCGCGGCTGCGCCCAGCAGAGCGCCCCTGGTGCCGCCTTGGCGGCCGGCAAGCCTGCGTCCGATAGCGGCGCCGATCAGGTTGCGAAGCATGGCTGTTCTCCCGGGTCAAAGTCTTGCAATGTGAGACGAACAGCGCGGCATCGCGGCGAATGTTCCGCGGCGCCGGCGCTTCGAAGCGCGAGGAGGAGCAAGCATGACCGAGACCCTCACCTTCTACACCAACCCTATGTCGCGCGGGCGGATCGTTCGCTGGATGCTCGAAGAGGTCGGCGAGCCCTATGACACGGTGCTGCTCGATTATGCGAGCTCGATGAAGGCGCCCGACTATCTCGCCGTCAATCCGATGGGGAAGGTGCCTGCGATCCGCCACGGCGAGACGGTCGTGACCGAAGCGGCGGCGATCTGCGCCTATCTCGCGGACATGTTTCCCGACAAGGGCCTCGCGCCTCCGTCGGGAAACCCGCGCCGAGGCCCTTATTATCGCTGGCTGTTCTTCGCCGCCGGGCCGGTCGAGGCGGCTGTCACGGGCAAATCGCTAGGGCTCCTGGCGCCGCCGGACAAGGCGCCGATGACGGGCTATGGCACGTTCGACGACGTGGTGAACACGCTCGAGCAGGCGGTGAAGGACTGCAAGTATCTGTGCGGCGACCACTTCACCGCCGCCGACGTCTATGTCGGCTCTCAGATCGGCTGGGGGATGATGTTCGGCACGATCGAGCGCCGCCCGGCTTTCGCTGACTATGTCGACCGGCTCCAGTCGCGGCCGGCGGCGATCCGCGCACGCGAGATCGACGACGCCCTGATGCCGAAGCAGAATGCGCGGTGAACCGCGCGTTGATCGAGGCCGCCATAGCGCTCCACGACCGGTTCACCCACGAGACCCTCGACCGCCGAGCCTTCATGGCCGAGCTCACCCGGCTTGCGGGAAGCGCCGCGGCCGCGAACGGCTTGCTGCTGAGCGTCGCCGCCTGCAGCACCGCGTCTCCGCTGGCCGCCGCGGACGATCCTGCGCTTGCGATGGCCGAAGTCGCTTGGGAAACGACGCCGGGACGCAACATGCGCGGCTATTCGGCCGCGCCGGCCGGCTGGCGACGCGGCGGGCCCGCAATCGTCGTCGTTCACGAGAATCGCGGGC
Source organism: Allosphingosinicella sp. (assembly GCA_035628635.1). GTDB lineage: Bacteria > Pseudomonadota > Alphaproteobacteria > Sphingomonadales > Sphingomonadaceae > Allosphingosinicella. The sequence continues at coordinate 145,225 of DASPJJ010000019.1, read as the reverse complement.
TCAACGGGCATATCCGCGACGTTGCGCGGCGGCTGGCCCGCGCCGGATACAGGGCGCTGGCGCCCGATTTCCTTGCGCCCGCCGGCGGCACGCCCGCGGATGAGGACCAAGCGCGGACGATGACCGGGACGCTCGACCTGGCGGCCGGCACGGCGGATGCTGTGGCGACGCTCGCCTGGCTGCGCTCTCGCGCGGGCGGCGGTCACCGCAAGGTGGGAGCGGTCGGCTTCTGCTGGGGCGGGGCGATGGTCAATCGGCTCGCCGTGGCCGCCGGAGAGCGACTTGAGGCGGGCGTTTCCTTTTACGGCCCCGCGCCGGACCCGGGCGAGGCCGCGGTGGTGGAGGCGGCGATGCTGATCATCCTCGCCGGCCGCGATGAGCGCGTGAACCGTACCGCTTTGCCCTGGATCGAGGCGCTCCGCGCACGCGGCAAAACGGTGGAAGCGATCACCTATGGCGATGTCGACCACGCCTTCCACAACGATACGTCGTCGGCACGCTACAACCGGAATGCGGCTGAGCAGGCCTGGGCGGCGACCCTCGCCTTCTTCGCCCGCCATCTGCGCTGAAAAAAGGCCCGGCGTTTCCGCCGGGCCTTCTTCTTCGTCGGAGTCCCGACCTATTCGCGGTTGCCGAGGAACCGCAGCAGGAAGAGGAACATGTTGATGAAGTCGAGATAGAGGGCCAGCGCGCCCATGATCGCGGCCTTGCCGAGATGGCTCGTGCCCGCGATCTCGAAATAGATGCTCTTGATGCGCTGCGTGTCGTAGACTGTGAGGCCTGCGAAGACCAGCACGCCGACGGCCGCGATCGCCAGGCTGAAGGTATCGTTCATCCAGAAGACGTTGATGATCGAAGCGACGAGCAAGCCGACCACGCCCATGAGCAGGAACGTGCCCATGCCCGACAGGTCCCGTTTCGTCGTGTAGCCGTAGAGGCTGAGGCTCGCGAAGGACGCCGCCGTCGCGAAGAAGGTCAGCGCGATCGATGCCTGCGTGTACACGAAGAAGATCGACGCGAGCGACAGGCCCATCACCACCGCGAAGACCCAGTAGAGCATCTGCGCCGTGCTTGTGGACAGCCGGTTGATCCCGAAGCTCAGCACCAGCACGAAGGCCAGCGGCGAGAACATGATCAGATATTTCAGCACGCCCGGGTTGAACAGGATCGCCGGAGCGCCTTCCCATTGGGAGAACAGCAGCGCGACGATGCCAGTCAGCAAAATCCCCGACGTCATGTAGTTGTAGACGGACAGCATGTGCGAGCGCAGGCCCGCATCGAATGCGACGTCCCGACCGGCGGTCGTCGTCGGCTGCGGCGTCGCTGCCGTCCGCGGGTCAGACCAGTTTGCCATTTCGAACTCTCCTTTTGCCGGCGAACCCCTGCCGTACCGCCACAATATCGTGGGATCGGCGTCCACATTCAAGGAAAACCGGTTCGCCGCCGCAACGCCTTTCGCTAACGCGGGGTCGATGCACCGCCTGTTCGTCGCGATCCGCCCGCCGCCGCCGATCCGGGCCTTCCTTACGGGCGTCATGGGCGGCGTCCGCGGCGCCCGCTGGCAGTCGGACGATCAGATCCACCTTACCCTGCGCTTCATCGGCGAAGTGGACCGCCATCAGGCGGAGGACGTCGACGCCGCCTTGGGCGCGGTCCATCACCCCACGTTCGAGGTCGCGGTGAGCGGTCTGGGCACGTTCGAGCGCCGCGGCCGGCCCGTCGTGCTCTGGGCGGGCGTCGGCCCCCACGAGCCGCTCAGGGCGCTGCACAAAAAGATCGACCAGGCGATCGCCCGCGTCGGCGTCGAGGCCGATCGGCGGACTTACTTCCCGCACATCACGCTGGCGCGGCTCGATCGCGGCGCCGGCGCGACGGGCGATTTTCTCGGCGGCCCCATCGCCACGGCGCCCTTCACCGTCGATGCGTTCACGCTCTTCGAGAGCCGGCTGACCCCCCAGGGGCCGGTCTACTCCACCTTGGAACGGTATCGGCTGGACGATGCGAGCAGACGGTCGACGAGCGGTGCGTAGGAGGGGCCGGACAGGCGCAGGTGGAGGAGCGCCGGAAAGAGCTGGTAGAGGGGTCGGCGGTCGCTCCAGCCGGCCTGCAGGGGCCCATAGGCTTCCCAGAATTCCGCAGGAGGCGAATCGAACAGGGCAATCATCGCCAGGTCGACCTCGGCATGCCCGTAATAGCAGGCCGGATCGATCAGAGCTGCCAACCGCCCCTCCTTGACGAGGATATTCCCGCTCCAAAGGTCGCCGTGCAGGTGCGACGGCGCCGGCGCGGCGGGAAGCAGATCCGGCAGCCGCCGGACGAGCTCGTCGATCCGCTCCCGCCACGGGCGGTCGAGCAGGGCCGCCGTCGATACGAGCCGCTGTTCGCCCCAGAAGCGCGGCCAGTCCGGGTTCGGCCGGTTGACGAGCTCGACGGTGCCGATCCGGTAGTCGACCGGCCAGCCATATTGCTCGCCGGTCCGCTCGTGCAGCCGCCGCAGCGCGCACCCGATCTCCGACCAGGCATGGCGACTGAAGACTCCGTCATTTTCGACATATTCAAGGAGGAGCAGATGCTCATGCTCCCCTTCGATCGAGGGGACGGGCATCCCGGAAGCGGCGAGAGCGCGCAGCATCGATGCTTCGGCCGCCACTGCGGCGGCGCCCTTCGCCACCGTGCACCGTCCGTCGGTCCGCCGCGCGAGCAGCACCGCCGACAGGTCTCCGCCGGCGAGACGCTCGAGCTGGCTCTCGGGCACAGCCAGCAGCGAAGCGACCCGGTGCGCGAAGCTTGTCACCTGCCCGCCGCGATCTTTCGCGCGAGCGCCGCGGCTCCGAGGACGACGTCGCTCCAGGTGGCGTCGAATTCCTCGGCCTCGCCGTAATAAGGATCGGCCACCGCTCCGCCTTCGCGGCCTTCGACATGGTCGAGAAGCAACGACAGGGTCGCCCTCGCGCCGTCCGGCCGCATCCGCTCGAGCGCCGCGAGATTTTCGGTGTCGAGCGCGACGATGTGGTCGAACCGCTCGAAGTCGCGCGCCGTCACGCGCCGCGCGCGCAGGTGCGAGATGTCGACACCGTTCCGGCGCGCCGCCGCGATCGCGCGTGGGTCCGGGGGGCGCCCGACGTGCCAGTCTCCGGTGCCGGCGGAATCGATTTCCAGTTCCAGCCCGAGCTTGTCCGCCTCCCGCCGCAAGGCCGCTTCTGCGAGCGGCGAGCGGCATATGTTGCCGAGGCAGACGAACAGCACGGAGACCGCCATCCATAAAGCCTTGTTGCCAATGCCCGCCGCTCTGCTAGCCAGAGGCTGCCGAAAGCACAAACCGGAGGATCGATGGCCGCGACCAGCGAGGAAGGCGCTTCTCCCGCTCCTCCGCCGCCGCGGATCGGCGCTTACGCCTGGTACGCCCTCTTTGTGCTGGTGCTCGTCTACATCATCAACTTCGTCGACAGGCAGATCCTCTCGATCCTGGTCGGGGACATCAAGGCCGATCTGCGCGTCACCGATGCGCAGATCGGCTTCCTCTACGGCACCGCCTTTGCCGTTTTCTACGCGCTTTTTGGAATCCCGCTCGGGCGCCTCGCCGACAGTTGGTATCGGGGGCGGCTCATGGCGATGGGACTGGCTCTGTGGTCCTCAATGACCGCCTTCTCTGGCTTCGCCAACAGCTTCGGCATGCTCGCCGCCGCGCGCATCGGCGTCGGAATAGGCGAGGCGAGCGCTTCGCCCGCCGCCTATTCGATGATCTCGGACACCTTCCCCAAGAACCGGCGGGCGACGGCGCTGTCGATCTATTCGAGCGGCCTTTACATCGGCGGGGCGCTCAGCCTGCCGATCGGTGGCTTCGTCGTGAGCCGCTGGAATGCGGCCTACCCCGATCCGGCGGCGGCGCCGTTCGGCCTCGTCGGATGGCAGGCGGCCTTCCTTGCCGTCGGCCTGCCCGGCCTGCTGCTCGCGCTGTGGGTGCTGACGTTGCGCGAGCCCAGGCGGGGCGCGTCGGACGGCCTTCCGCAGGCGGTCGTCCGACCCAATGCCTGGCGCGATTTCGGGCGGGAGTTGATCGCCATCCTGCCGCCGCTCACCCTGCTCAACGTCGCCCGGATCCCCGGCGCGCTCAGCCGCAACCTCATCGTGCTCGCCATCGTCGCGGCCGCCGGCTTCGGCCTCTACCGTCTAACCGGGGACGGCCCTCAATGGCTCGCTTACGGGATCGGGGTCTATGCGATCTGCTCATGGATCCAGTCGCTGAAGCATCGCGACCTGCCGACGTATCGCCTGATCTGGGGGTCGCCGATCGTCGTCCTGCTCGCAGTCGCATTCGGAAGCATCTCGTTCGTCACTTATGCCACCAGCTTCTGGATCCCGCCTTATGTGGAGGCCTATTTCTACGATGGAGGCGCCGCGCCGGCGCGCTATTTCAACGGCCTCAGCGCCAAGGAGGAGGTCGGCTTCATCATCGGCTGGACGGCCGCCGTCTCGGCCGCGGTCGGCGTCATCCTCGGGGGCTATCTTTCCGATCTTTGGCGTCAGCGCGATCCGCGGGGGAGGATCTTCATCAACATGCTCTCGGCGCTGCTGCCGATCCCGCTCGTGGCCTTCATGCTGACGACGGAGAATCTGACCGCCTTCTACGCCGTGAACCCGATCGCGCACATGCTCGCCTCCGCCTGGGTCGGCGCTGCGGTCGCTACGCTCCAGGATCTGGTCCTGCCCCGCATGCGGGCCACGGCCGGCGCCACCTACATCCTCGGGACGACTATGGTCGGTCTCGCGCTCGGGCCTTATTATGCGGGGAAGATGTCGGTCCTGACCGGCAGCCTGCCCGCGGGCATCGCGATGCTCTATCTGATGCCGCCGCTCACCCTGCTGGGCCTCTGGATCGGCTCGCGCCACCTGGGACGCCTCGAAGCGACCAAGGTCGAGCGCGCCCGCGAAGCAGGCGAGCCGATCTAGCTCAACACCCCGCAAGCGATCCGCGCCCCGCTGTTTCCGCTCGGATCGGTGCGATAATCGTCGGCACGCGCGTGAAGCACGATTGAGGCGCCGTCGGCATCCATCAGGCGCCGGCCTCCCTGGGACAGCCCGGCGGAGGGGATCGTGAACTCGAAGCTGCCCCGGCCGTCCGTGCCGACGAGCAGGTTGGGCAGGTCCCCGGCATGCTGCCCGCGCATATTGTCGCGGCCGTGTTCACGGTCCGACGGGTTCCAGTGCGGACCAGCGGTCTCGAAACCCGGGGCGTCGCATCGCCCGACCGCATGGATGTGGATCCCGTAGATGCCGGCGGCGAGGCCGGACGCCTCCACGCGCACCCGGAGCGCGTCGGCCATCTGGTTCGCGGAAGCGGACGCGACGGTCCGGCCGCCGGCGTCGCGCAATTGGGTGGCGACGGCTTCGGGCGCCGGGTCGGCCGCCGCGGGCTGATCGGTGCGGCCGGTGGCGCATGCGGCGAGCGAGGCCGCCAGGGTTGCGCCGGCGATGATGGACCCGCTTCTCATCCGCATTCTCCTCGTCACGGACGATGAAACGAGCCGGAAGCGAAACGGTTTCGCCCCGGCTAGGGCAGCGGCGCCTGCTTTTTGCCGATCCCGTCCCAGACGAAGCCGGCGCTGCGGGCCTCCTCCGGAGTGTAGACGTTGCGCAGGTCGACCATGACCGCCGCTTTCATTGAAGCGGCCAGCCGCCCGAGGTCGAGAGCGCGCAGCACGTCCCATTCCGTCACGAGCACGATCGCATCTGCCCCCTCGGCCGCCTCATAGGGGCTGCCGCAGAATTCCGCGTTCGGCATCAACGGCCGCGCCTGCTCCATTCCGGCCGGATCATAGGCTCGAACCGAGACGCCGGCATCTTCGAGTGCCTGGACGATGCTCAACGAAGGGGCGTCCCGCAAGTCGTCGGTGTTCGGCTTGAAGGTCAGGCCGAGCAAAGCGACCACCTTGCCGCGCGGATCGGGGCCGAGCGCACGCAGCACTTTGCGGCCCATTGCCCGCTTCCTGCTGTCGTTCACCTGCACCACCGCTTCGACGATCCGCAGCGGCGCGTGACGCGCCTCGGCCGTCTTCAGCAACGCGAGCGTGTCCTTGGGGAAGCAGGAGCCGCCATAGCCGGGCCCCGCGTGGAGAAATTTGGAGCCGATGCGATTGTCCAGGCCCATCCCCTGAGCGACGTCCTGGACATCGGCGCCGACCGCCTCGCAAAGGTCCGCAATCTCGTTGATGAAGGTGATCTTCGTCGCGAGAAACGCATTGGCGGCATATTTGATGAGCTCGGCAGTCCGCCGGCTGGTGAACAGCAGCGGCGCCTTGTTGAGGTAGAGCGGGCGATACACTTCGCGCATGACGGCCGCTGCATGCTCATCGTCGGTGCCCACCACGATGCGGTCGGGGCGCTTGAAGTCCTCGATCGCCGCACCCTCGCGAAGGAATTCTGGGTTGGACACCACCGCGACCGACGTGCCGGGTGCTGTCTCGCGAATGATCCGCTCGACCTCATCGCCGGTCCCGACCGGAACGGTGGACTTCGTCGCCACCACCGCCGGTCCGGTGAGCGAACCGCCAATCTCCTCGGCGGCCGCGAACACATGGCTGAGATCGGCATGGCCGTCGCCGCGCCGCGAGGGTGTCCCGACGGCGATGAAGATCGTCTCCGCCCCCTGCACCGCAGTCCCGACGTCGTTGCTGAAGGTCAGCCGCCCTTCTTCGACGTTGCGCCTGACCAACTCCTCGAGGCCGGGTTCGAAGATCGGCATCACGCCGCGTTCCAGCAGGTCGATCTTCCTCTGGTCCTTGTCGACGCAGACGACGTCGTGGCCGAAGTCGGAGAGGCAGGCTCCGGAGACCAGGCCGACATAGCCCGTGCCGATGATCGCGATGTGCATTATGCCTCCAAGAAGCGGCGGGACGCGAGGGGGTTAACAAGGCACCGGGGTCGGCGACAGCCTTTTTCTCCCGCGCGCAATCGCCCGCTTCGCTATTTCGGTCGCCGGTCCGGCCGCGCCGCACGGCAAAAAAAGGGAGCCAGTTCGATGAACTGGCTCCCGATTTTCGATTCGCGCGCTGCCGGGGCAGCGGCGGCCTTCTTACCAGCCGGAGCCGGGGCCGAAGGTGATCTCCACGCGCCGGTTCTGCGGCTCGCGAACGCCGTCGGCGGTCTCGACCGCCGGGCGGCTCTCGCCGAACGCCTCGGTCCGCATCACGCCTTCGGGAATGCCGCGGCCCGCCAGATACTGGCGAACATTGTCGGCACGACGCTGCGACAGGCCGACATTGTACTGGTCGGAGCCAGAGCGGTCGGCGTGACCGGCGAGGACGACCTGCGCGTTGCCGGTGGCGCGATACTGCTCCGCGGCATTGTCGAGGATGCCCGCCGCCTGCGGCGTGATCTCGTCCCTGTCCCAATCGAAGAAGACGATGAACGGACCCGGGATCGGGCAGGTCGCCGGCGGGGTGACCGTCGTGCCGTTCGGGCAGTTGATGACCGGGACCGGAACCGGCTCCGGCGGAACCGGGATCGGCTCCGGCGGGGTCGGGATCGGCTCGGGCAGCGGCTCCACAGGATCCGGAGCGCCGAAGTTGAAGGTCAGACCGCCGAGGACGCTGTGGGTGCGCAGACGGGTCGAGAACTCGTTTCCGCCGAAGCCGATCATCTCGAGGCTCGGAACGTTGAAGAAACGATAGCGGACCGTCACGTCGGCATTCTCGGAGATCGCCTGACGCAGGCCGGCGACAACCTGCCACGCAAAGCGCGTGTCGGAATCGTCGAGGAAGGCGTCCTGGTTCGAGAACACGCGCTGGTTGTTGAAGCTGACGCGGGCGATACCCACGCCGCCGCCGAGGAAGCCGCTGACGCCGTCATCGTCGCCGAAGTCGAGCATGCCGTTGATCATGAAGCTGAGGGCGGTGGTGTTGCCGGCCGCCTCACGGATCGCAAGGCCGAGGCCCTGCCCCGGACGCGCATCGCCGGGCAGTCCGATGAGCCCCTCCAGCTCGTCGAGACGGGCGCGCTTGTAGGCGACCTCGGCCTCGAGCCTGAAGGCACCGAGATCGTAGCCGACGAAGCCGGCGCCGTCGAAACCATAATCATGGTCGATGACGAGAGCGTTGTCGACGGTACCGACGTCCATCTCGACGTCCTCAACGATCATCGCGCCGAAATCACCGCCGACATACCAGGCGCCATCGCGCGCAAGTGCCGGAGTCGCGATCGCGGTGGATGAGAGCGCCACAACAATGGCGAGCTTCCGCATAAAATTTCCCCTTTCTTCTGCGTCCCTGGAGGGAACGACATGAACTCATTACGGTAAGCGGAGTTTCCGCGCAAGCACGCTTATCCCCACAAATGTTGCCGAAAAGCCGCAGTTCGCAGCAGGGCGAACGGCAGTTTGCCAGACGAGCTTCGAACGGTTCCGCCCCGCCGGGGTTGCATGATTTCGAGGGCCCAGGTCAATCGATCAGGCCGTGTGACCTTAAAGCAACAATGAGCGCGTCGAGCGCGGAGCGCGCTTCGGCGTCAATTGTCGTTCCGCCTGAAGGACTTGGCACCGCGGGCTGGCGCGGTCCGACGACCTGTTGCCCGCCGATCATGAGCTTCGCCGCCGGAACCTCCCCCGACCGCCAGCTCGTCCCCGACCATATCAGCCACGTCGCCTCGGCCTTGTTCCACGCGGCCATGCCCGGGATCGGCGCCGCGAACCGCCATCCGCCCTCGGTCCAGATGGCGAGGGCGTGTTCGCGTCCTCCCCACGGCCCGGTGGCCCCGGCGGCGACGATCCAGCACTGACCCGGCGTCGGGTCGAGCGGAACTTCGGTCTGCGGCGCCCCTTCCACCGCCGCATGCAGGAGAGCGTCGGCGAGCAGGATCGCCTCGTTGTGGAACAGCTCCTTTTGGGCCTGGCCGGGAAGGATGAACGGCAGCGCGAAGCGCGGCGTCGCGTCGGTCATGAAGATGCTCCTCTCTAGGATCAGCCGAAAGGCAGGATCGCCGGACGCGACGTCGCATGGGTACCGACCTGTGCGACGGCGATGGCGAAGGGTGGGACGATCCCGTCCGCCACGCGTTCGGCGCCGGTGTAGACGAGTTGCGGCTCTGCGACCTCGAACCGCCGGGTGGCGGCGGCAGCCACTATCGACACCCGATATCTTTCCTGTTCCTCGCCCAGCGGAACGTCGCTCCCGTTCGACCACTCGAAACCGGAGCGGCTTCTGCGGACCCAGGTCACGACGAGGTCGCCTGCAGCATCGATGACGGCGGCGAGATGCACCGGCATCACGGGCATCACCGCCTCCCCGGTGATCGGCCGCTCGGCCCGAACCCCCTCGACGGGATCGCCCAGACCGGCGGCCGTGACGACGGCGGTTGCGCCGATCGCGCCCAAAGGCAGCTGCAGCGGGAGGATGGTGGCGGGCTCGATCAGGACGAATGCCTCACCCGCCACATGGTCCGCAGCGGCCCATTCGCTGCCCGATCGGCCGCGAAGCAGGCGGCTCAGCCGATAGCGCCGCTCGCCGATGCGCTCGGCCGCCCCGAACTGAACCAGCTCCGATCCCAGCAAGGCCAGATTGGCTCCGCCTCCGAGCGCTGCATCGGTCCGGCTCTCGATCTCCATTGCGTCGTTCAGGAGCTCGACGACCACGGAGGATCGCAGGTCGATCAAGGCCGCAGGGGCGGCGGGGAGGGCGGTGAGGCTCTGCCCGAGAACCGCCGGCTCGGCGGTCCGGCCGCTCTCGTCCCAACTGACGCCGCCGTCGCTGCTGCGGAGCAACGTCGCCTCTCTCCACCCGGACGACGCGCCCGCTGCGGCCACGAACAGCCAGGGCCCGTCGCGATAACCCGGTAGCGGGGCCTCGAAGATGTGCAGGCTGGTCGGGCCGTGGACCAGGTCCGGCTGCCGGACCGTCCGCCCGGGCGTCGCAGTCGCCGGGGGCGCGGAAACGTCCGGCAGCCGCGCCAGTTCGATGTCCGCGATGGCGGGTCCAAGCCGCCACCGCTGCACGGTCCACAGGCCGGCCTCGCCCTCGAGCCGGGCGCGCGCGCCCGGCACCAGGCCGAGGTGCCTCCAGCCCAGCCGCACGCCCGCCGATGCCCGGGCCGCGGCGTCGGCCGCGAGGCGCGCTTCCGCCATCTCCTTGGCCGGACCCGGCGCGAGTGCGGCCGCGAGCGGGATCGCCAGCGTCCTTCCCGGCGCTCCCGGGCGGGAGGCCCGCTGGGTGCCCGCCTGATATTCCCGCTCGACGTCATAGTAAGAGAGGGTAACGCAAGTGGGGGCGGCGGCGCGCCGCATCAGCTCGAGCCGGCCGATGCGGGCCGCGAGAGGGACGAGCGTCGCATCAGCGCCGTCCGGTCCGAGGACGAGGCGGTCGCCTTGCGCGCGAAGCGGAAGCGGGACCGCCTCCAGGAGCGCGGAAATTGCGCCGCGGGCGCTGTCGCCGCTGGCGGCATAGCCGTCGACCGACGGGGTCTCGCCCGCAACCAAGATGCCGCCGCTGAGCTCTTCCGCGATTCTGCCGATCGAGACGCCGCCCGGATCGGCTTCCACTTCGAAGCTGAGCGAGGGGATCCGGTTGCCGAAGTCGGCGAGCTGGAGCCCTTCGAACACGGCGTAGGCGAGGCCGCGATACGAAGGCGCAAGCCCGGGCCCCTCGGCCGAAGCGATCAGCGGGTCGACCGGCTGGTCCTCGTCGCCGTCGTGGAACCGGAAGATCGTCGCGGTCTTGAAGTCGCCTGCCGCGCCGCGCAGCAGCTTGCCGTCGGCCCAGATCCGATGGACCGCGCGCAGCTTCCGCGCCGACAGGGCTACGGCGAAATTGGCCGAATAAGCGTAACCGACGCTCCTCGGGCGTCCCTTGCCGCCGCCGCTCGACGAGCGCGTCTCGACGATGTCGGTCGCCCAGATGACCGTTCCGGCCACCCGCATCGATCCGAAGACCCTGGGGATGTCGGTTCCATAGGACGAGGTCTGGACGGTGAGGTTGCCGAGCCGAGGCCCGGGCCGGGCCTTGGGTCCGAACAGCGTCTGGTCGGCCGCCTGGCCGAGCACCGCTCCGACCGCGGCGCCGATCGGTCCGCCGAGCGCCGTTCCGACCGCCGTCAGCAGCAAAGTCGCCATCACGCGTCTCCCGGTTCCGGCGGTCGCGCCGCGCGCCAATAGCCGATCGCCCCCCAGGGCGCGGGGAGCGGCCGCTCGACCACCCGGCGCAGCGCCGCATCGGCGTGGACGAGGCCGGTTCCGGTGACCACGGCGAGGTGAAGCTGCGCAGGGCCTGGGACGAACAGGCCGAGATCGCCGGCCGTCGCTGCGGCTTCCGGCACGCGGACGAGCCCGAGCCGCCCGAGCTCCCCTTCGATCACGGCGAGCGGGGTCCCTCGCACTGTGTAGCCCCGCGGGACGGTATCGATCGCGAGGCCGAGGGAGAAAGCGGCGACGCCGACGCAGTCCAGCCCGGCCTCGATGCTGCGGCCCTGCGGCCGGTAGCGCGCGCCGATCAGCGAGCGCGCACGCGCGACCACCCCGTCGGCGCCGCTTGTCATGCCTGACGCGGCGGCCTGCATTTCGGTCTCCTTCGATGAAAGCGGAGCTAGGCTCCGGGATATCGCGTCAGCAGGTCCATCCCCGGGAGGTGGGGCTCTCCTCTGAAGTTCGCGGCATTCGCAAAGCGCGCGCTGCAGGTCGCGAGGCTCTTGTCGCAGCCCTCGGCGATCTCGACCCGGTCTCCCGTCGCCGCCGGGAAGGGCGGCGCGTCGCACAGCGTCACCCGAACGCCGTCCACAGCCGCGATCCGTGAGCCGAAGCCGCTATTGCGTCCGCCGATCCAGCGCAGCCGTCCAAAGCGGAACGTATCGCCCGGCGCCTCCCCGTCGAGATCGAACACGGCGCCGCCGATCGCGGCAGCGATGCAAGCCATCCGCACGCGCCCCGCCATGTCCACCCGGCACCTCTTGTCGCCGAGCTCCGCCCGGCATTCGGGCGAGGTCTGCTCCACGACGGCGCGCTCCAGCAAGGCGGCAGGGCCACGCAATTCCACCTGGAATCCGGCTCCGCGGATGGCGACGTCGCCGAGCTCGCCGGCCGCAAGCGCGATCGCCGGCTCGTCGGGACGCTCCCAGTCGATCATGAAGATGGAGAGCGCCGCGCCGTCCCAGCGGCCGGCGGCGAGATCCTCCTCGCCGATGGCGTCCGAGGCGAGCGCGCCCTCGATGTCGAGCCCGTCCGCCTCGAACCCGTCCGACAGGATGATGGCCGACGGCAGCATGCCCGGTGCCGCCCGATAGAGCAGCCCGTCATGTGCGAGATCGCGGTCGTGGCTGGTGAGGCCGACGGTCACGCCGTCGCGTCGCTCGATGCGCCAGCAGAAGGCGACGGTCGTCAGCTCTTTGTCGACGATGCTCATCCGCCTTGCTCCCGGACCTCGATCAGCGGCACGGACGGCGCCTCGCCCGCGCGAAATGTGGTAAGGCTGAAGCTGAGACGATCCTCTTCGAAGCGGACGGGCACGTCGAAGAGGAATCCGGCAGCCACTGCAGCGCCCGCTTCGGGCGGGTCGTCGAACAGGATCCGCCCGCGGTCGCCCAGCGTCCAGCCGGTGACGCGCTCGACGCCGTCGACCGACACGCGGACCGTCCCCGCGCGCGGCCGCGTGATCGGCCGTTCCTGGCGGCCATAATGTTTGACGAGCTGGAAATCGGTCGCTGCCCCGTCGCCCGCGCCGAGCGGCTGGTCGGCATGGCCCGGCGGCCCGGTCATTCCGTTGGAGCTGTCGTCGAACGGATCCTGGAAGCGGAATGCCACGGCCGCCCCGCGCCTCGCACGGAAGAAAGCGAGCAGCGCCTGGAGATCCTCCTCGCTGCGCACCCCCGGTCCCGCGTCGAAGCGGAGGCGTGCGTCCGCCCACGCGCTGTTCCTCTGCTCGACGCCCGCCGCCGTCGCGGCAATGTCGGTGAAGAAACCCGGCTCCACGGTCGCCTCCCGCCCCACCGCGACCGGGAAAAGCACGTCGTCGAAGGCGTCCATCGCCGCTTCTCCTGCAAAGAAGGTGAACCCGTCGCGCAGCACCTGCGGCAGCGCCCAGACGAAGGCTTCCGCGGTTCCCTCGCGCAGCCCCGCCTCGGCCGCGGCGGCGATCGCCGTCCACTCCGCGCGGTCCGCCGCCTGGAGCACGAACCCCGCCAGATAGTGACGCCGCTCGGCGCCGTAGCCGAGCCGCTCCTCGACGATCGCCCGCCCGCGCGCCGAGAGGGCGCGGCGGCCGCTCGTCACCCATTCATAATCCTCGATCTGGAGGACATCGAACGCCGGTGCGGACCAGGCCGGCGGCAGGTTCGCGCGCCGCACCTCCGGCATGTGCAGATCGAGCGTCGCCGGAAGGTAGGCGAGCAGCAAAGTCTCGGCCTCCGGATGCAGCGCCCTCACGGCCGAAGCCAGGGCCGCCGTCGCCGCGCCGAGCACCGCTCCCGCTGCGTCGAGCGTCGCTTTCTCCGCCTCTCCGAGCTCCGCCCGCAGATCGGCGATCGGCACGGGCGCGAAAGCCGCCACCGCGGCGGCGTCATACAGGCAGATCCGGCCCTCGCTCGCCACCCACCACCAAGGCTCGCCGATCTGGAAGCGCACGCGCTGCCCGGCAGCCTCGGCGATCGCGGTGAAGGCGAGCGCCGCCGTCCGGAGATAGGCCATGGCCTCGGCGTTGGCGGGGGACAGCAGCGCCGACGGCGGCTGCCAGCCGGTCAAGGCCGGCGTGCCGTCCGCGGCGCGCTGCTTCCAGCCATCCGGGCAATGCTCGGCGAGCAGCTCGAACGACAGCGAGAGGATGACCTCGAAGCCGAGCGCCTTCGCTCCCTCCAGCAAATCGCGGTGCCAGGCCGCACACGGCCCGTTGAGCGCGTCCGCCACAATGCCGTCCGCTCCGAGCCGGAAATAGTGGCTCATCCCGACATAGTGGTTGAGCACGCCGCGATAGCCGAGCAGCAGCGCGTTGCGCAGCAGCCGCGCCGGCGTCAGATGGTAGAGATCGTCGTAAGCCGTGGCGACGCGGAGCCGGTGCTCCGGAACGATCGTCTCGCCGATGCCGAGTACCGAGCCGGAGCCGTCGCAGGCGATCTCGCTCAGCTCCGCCCACCCTTCGGCCGGCGCGTCGAGCGCAAGGTCCTCCCCCGTATAAGCCGGCGCGACCAGCGACACGAACAGACGGTCGATGTCGCCCGCCCAGACCGGATCCGCCGCCTCCCAGCCCCCCGCCAGGGCGGCGAAATCGAGCGTCACCAGCGCGTCGTCCGGCGCGCCCGCGGCATAGTTCCACAGCCGCACGTACCAGTTGCGCGCCTCGCCCCCCTCGTCTCGCCCCTCGATGGTCAGCGTCGGCCCATGCACCGCGTCGAGCGGGACCAGGCCCCCGCTCCGCCAGCGAAAGGCGAGGCGGCAGCGGCGGAAGTCGCGGCTGGTCTCGTAGCGCAGCAGCGGATGGTCGTGCCGGTCCTCCGCTTCCCAGATCAGGCCGGCCAGGTCGTTCTTGCGGTAGAAGAGCGCCTCGACCCGCAGCGCATGCGGCCCGGTCGTCACGGCGCTCGCCATCATCGGCCGCGGGAAATCGACCGTCCAGAAGCGCGGATCGAACCGCTTCACCGCTCCCAGCGTCTTGGCGCTGCCGGGCGGCGCCAGCCAATATGGCACGTCGCTTACCCTCCGTCCTTTTGTGCGTTAAGCTGCGGGGCGTGCACCGGCTGATCGAGATCATCGCCGCTTCCCTGCTCGCCGCTCAGCCGCCGGCCGAGGAACTCCAGGAATTCTGCCCGTTGTACATGGTCTTCTTCGACGAAGGCTCCGCGCGCCTCAGCGCCCAGGCGAGGAGCGTGCTGGACAATTGGGCCGAGTTCGCACGCAGGATGGAGGCTCCCTATAATCGGTACACGATCGAGACCGCGACCGACCCCGCCGGAGCAACCCGCGCCAATCTCGACCTTTCCTGGCGCCGCGGCCTCGCCATTCTCGATTATTTGACGAGCCTCGGCTTCCCGGAGGAGCGATTCCGCCTTCGCGCCCTTGGCGAAACGGAACAGCCTTGGGTAGAGCCCGGGATGTCGCTTGCGCTTGCGCTTGCGATGCGCCGGAGCGGCGTGATGATCCTGGAGACGACGCCTGCCAACATGCGCCGCGTCATGGGAAACGCGATCTGCTGAGCTACTCGTCGAGCTGCATCAGCGCCCGCTTCACCGCCCGCGCCACCTGCCGGCCCGACTGGGCGAGCGCGCGCGGCTGCGCTCCCGCCGGGGCGTTGACGTTGATGCTGATCCTCACATTTCGATAGGCCCCGCCGCCCGCATCGATCCGCCCGCTCGCGGTCGGCACGAACAGCTCGGGCCCGCGCTCGCCGACCAGATAGGGCCGCGCCGGCGCCACCAGGCCCCCCGTCGCCCGCCCGGGGAGGCCGAGCAGCCCGGTGAGAAGGCCGCCGATGCCGCCCTTCCCCCCGCCGCCGAGCACTGCGCCGATCCCGCTCCGGATCGCCGAGGCGGCGATCTCCTGCATCGCCGACAAAGCGATCTGCTTCAGCTCCTCGAAGCCGAGCTTTCCGGTCCGCACTGCCCGGATCAAGGCCGTCTCTAGCAGTCTCCCGGCACGTTCGACGCCGGCGGCGAACGGCCCCTCCAGCTGCCCGCGCATGTCGCTCACGTCCTTGGCGAAGGCGGCGGTGTCGGCGCGGACGCTGACCAGCAGGGTCTCAATCTCGTCATCCATCGGGGAACATCCTTTCCAGCCGCTCGAGGTCCGCGCGCGAGGCCGGCTCGGCGCACTCGCCGCCCGCCAGCGCCTCGATCACCGCCGCCAGCTCCGCCGGCGTCGCCTGCCAGAACTCCTCCGGCCGCCAGCCGAGCAAAGCTCCCGCAATGCCGGCCAGGCGCCGTGCGCATTCGCTAAACACGGCCCTGGAGGATCTGCCTGAGCAGCAGCCTGAGGATCGGACTGATCCCCGCCAGGCCGCGCTCGGCGATCGCCGCCCCCATTCGCTCGCGGGTGAGCCCGTCCGGGCGCTCGGCGACGCAATGCCAGAACAAGGCCGCGATCTCGGCGAGCTTGAGCTCGCCGTCGGCCGCGCGTTCGACCAAAGCGAAGAGCGGCCCCAGCTCCTCCTCCGCCGCGACCAGGGCCTCGAAGCTTGGCCGCAGCGTCAGCAGCGCGCCGCCCACCTGCAACGCCGCTTCGCCCCGCGCGGGGTTCGCCGCCGCGCTCACAGCGATACCACTTCGCCGGAGCTTTCCAGGCTCAGGGCGTAGTTGCGCTCGCCGTTGTAATCGCCCGAATAATCGAGCCGCGTGACGAGGAAGCGGCCGCGCATGCGCTCGCCGCTCTCGAAGCTCAGCTCGTAATCGTCGAGCAGCCCGGCCAGCGCATTGCCTTTGACCCGGTTTTCGCTCGCCGAGCCGGTGAAGATGCCGCTGGCCGACACCGAAACCGACCGGATCCCTGCCCCCGACAAAAGCTCGCGCCAGCCGCCCGAGTCTTTGCTCGTGACGTTCACCGGCTCGCCGTTCACCGACATCTGCGTCGTCCGCATCCCGGCGACCGTCGCGAAAACAGGCGGGTTTCCGCCGTTTCCGACCTTCAGCAAAAAGGCGCTTCCCTTTTCCGCAGCCATGAGTCACTCTCCCTCTTCGTTCCGAGCTAGGGGATTGGAATTGAACATGTTTTCAGCTTCTCTGATCGTCCCGCTGCTGCTCAGCCTGCAGCTCATGGCCAACAGCGAGCGCAACCAGTTTTCGAGCTGCCTTCGCACCTATGTCGACGCGAAGATCCAGGACCGGACCACGCCGGCCGATTTCGATACCGCTTATCCGACAGCGTGCGCGCAGCAGGAGACGGCCTATCGCACCGCCTACATCGCGGCCGCGCGGCGCGCCGGCGACAGCATGGCGGTCGCCCAGCGCGACGCCGCGACCGAGGTTGAGGACCTGCGGACGAACTTCAAAGAGCTCTTCCACAACGCGTTGCAGCGCTCGGCCTCAGGCTCCTAGGGCTCGGCGAGCAGCCGCGCGCGGAACTCGATCACCGCCGTCCAGCCCCCCTTCGGACGGCGCAGCTCGCGCGTCCGCACATGCCGCATGGTCGCCAGCCGCCAGCCGCCGAGATCGGGGCCGATCGCGGCCAGCGCCGCCTCCGCCGCCGCCGCCGCGGTCCGCAGCGCCAGCGGCCGCTCGCCTTCGGCCTTCAGCGTCGCCGCGATGCGAAGCTCGCGCCCGGCGCCGCTCTTGTGCCCCCAGTCCGTCTCGGAATCGATCTCGACGAGGGCGTGGGGCGCCGCTGTGGTGAGCGGGCGCGCGTCGTAGACGCGTCCGATCCCGTCCACCGCCCCGAGCGCCGCCACGGCCGCCGCGCGAAGCGCCTCGCCTGCGCCGCTCATCGCACCCTCCCCAGCAAAGAGCGCAGCTCCGGGTCGAGCGCCGCGCGCTCGCTTAGGCGGCGGGCGAGCAGCCTCACATTCTCCCCTTCGATGACGACGGCCACGTCGCGCGGCAGCTCGGCGGCAAGCTCCGCTGCGATCCGGAGGCGCCTTCGCGCCGCGGCGGCTTGGGCGCGCCGCCGCGCCCAGTCGCGGATCCTGTCGAACATGCCTGCCTCCTCAGCTGAGCCGCAGCCGCCGGTAAGGCAGCCACAGAGCGGTCACCGCGGCCGGCGGCCCGGCCCCGTCCTCGCCGTCGCGATGGGCGTAGAGGTGGCTCGCCATCCGCACGATCCCCTGTCGCAGCGGCTCCGGGATTCCGTTCCAGTCCGGGGCGAGCCCCGCTTGGTAGCGGACCAGGACCTCCCCGACGCCGTCGCTGCGCAGCACGCGCACCCACCCGTCTCCGCGGGCGTCGACGTCGATCGCATAGTCGTCCGCGGCGATCGGGGCCGGTTCGCCGTTCCCGGCGACGGCAACGCCGAGGATCGCCCGCACGGGCGCGCGGTCGAGCCGCGTCCAGGCCGGCTGCGCCGGCACCGCCTGCTCATATTCCGCCACGATCAGCGAGAGGCGGGTGAACGCCTCGCAAAGCTCCCCGGCGCTCCGCGCCAGCCCGGCGAGCAGCGCATCCTCGCCGCTGCCCTCGATCCGCAGATAGGCTCTCAGCGCCTCGATCGGCACCGGCAGCGCCGGCGGCTGCACCGCGGCGGCCATCACCGTTGCTCCACGCGCAGGCAGATCGACCTTTCGTCGATGCTGTCGTCGGTGAGGGTCACCCGGTTGGTGATGCTGTAGACGTGCCCGACGATCCCGCCGCTGAGCGTCGCCGCGCTTCGCGTGGCGTCGAAGCGCTCGTCGTCGATCGCGATCCCGCCCGCCTCGGCCGGAGCGACGCTCCACTCGCTGCCGGCGATCGTCTGGCCGTCGAGATAGGGCACCCACTCGATCGCATAATCGAGCCGCGAGGCGGGGTCCTTGAGGTAGTAGCTCACATCCCGTTCCTTTCTAGGGCCGCGTGACGCGGCTGCTGCGAGGGTCGCGCGGCGCCTTTGCCGTCCGTTCCGCTGGTGCGGCCGGCGCGCGTTCCGGGGCGCCCGCCGCGGCTGCGATCGCCGAGGCCGAGAGGGGTGCGCCGTTCATCGCCTCAGGCCCCGATCAGGCCGTGGGCGAGCAGGTCGTCGATCAGCGCCTTCAGCCGCTCGGCCAGCTGCGCCGTCGTGACTCCGGCGGTGTCGAACGATCCGCGGCTCGCCGTCCCGGTTGCGGCGGTCCAGCCGGTCGCCCGGCCGCCGAGCACCCGCACCCCGTTCTGCCGATATTCCTGCGACACGTCTGCGCTGCCCGTGACCGCGATCCCGGAGCTCTGGGCGCGGAGCCTTTCAGACCCGCCGCGCTTCAAAAGGACGTCGCTGCTCGATTGCGTCCCGAGCTCGAGCCCCGTCGCGGTTGCGGTGAGGCTGCACGTCACCGCGCCGCGCGACAGGCTGATCGCGGGGCTGGCGAAGGTGGCGCTCGAGGCCGCCACCGAAATGCCGGCGCCGTCCGCGACGACCGTCAGCCGGTAGCTGCCATTGGCGGTCGTGCCGCCGACCGCCGCCTGGCCCGCCATCGTCACAATTCCGGCGAACGCGGCGCCGGAAAGCGCCGCTTTCTCCGCGGCGAGCTCGGCGATCGCGGCCTGGACGTTGGTCGCGGCGACGTCGCCGACCGCGCTCGAGCCGATCGCCGCGGCATTGAGCGTCACCGCGCCGGTCTGGCCGTTGACCGAGGAGACGCCGCCGCCCGGCGGGAGCTGCGCCGCCGGCACCGTCCCCCCGGCATCCAGCGTCGCGACCCCGCCCGCGGCCCCGCGCTCGGCAGCGGCGACGAAGGCCGCGCTTTCCTGCTGCGCCGCCGATCCGAGGCCGAGCGCCGCGCGTGCCGCCGCCGCGGAAGAGGCGCCCGTCCCGCCCTGGCCGACCGCCAGCGGCATCGCCAGCGACAGGCTCGGGGCGGAGACGGCCCCGGCAAATTCCGCCCCTGCCAGATCGGCCTTGGCTGCGAGCGCCGCCTGATGCGCCTCGAACCATGCTGCGCCCGCCGTCAGCGTCACCACCTTGGTGCCGGCAAGGAAATCCACCGCAGCGCCGCCGGCCGACGAGGCGATCGGCGTCCGCTGCAGCGCGCCTTGGGCGTCGAGCTGCCCCTCCCCCGTTTCCCACTGGCCGGGATGCGTGATGCCGGCGATCGCATAATGGAAGACCGCGCCGGGCGGCACGGTTTCGGCGAAGCGGCGGTGCCCGGCGACCGCGCCCGCCAGCCCAAGCGCGCCGGTTCCGGATCCGTGGCTGCGCTCGCGCACCAAATCGGCAAAGAAGAGCTCGGCCATCGCCGCCTCCTTCAAGAAAAAGGCGCCCGGGGGCGCCGGCATTCCCCCGCCCCTTCAGGGGCGGGGGTTAGGGGTGGGGGAGGTTCAGGCCGCGAATTTGAGCAGCTTGATCGCCTCGCTGTTCGCCACCTGCCCGCCGATCCGCTTGGTCGCGTAGAAGTGGACGAACGGCTTGTTGGTGAACGGATCGCGCAGGATCTGAGTCTCCGTCCGCTCGGCGATCAGATAGCCGGCCCGGAAATTGCCGAACGCGATCGACAGGCTGTCCGCCGCCACGTCCGGCATGTCCTCGGCCTCGACCACCGGGTAGCCCAGCAGGCTGTCCGGCTGCCCCGCGGTCAGCGACGGCGACCAGAGGAAGGCGCCGTCGGCGGTCTTGAATTTCCTGATCCGCGACGCCGTCGACGAGTTCATCACGAAGACCGCGCCCTGCCGGTAAGGCGGCCGCAGCGACTGGACGAGGTCGATCAGCTTGTCCTGCGGCGCGCTCGCCGGGAAGCCGCCGGCGACGCCGGTATGCACCACCTGCAGCGTGCCGAACGGCCGGATGCTGTCGACCTGGATCGCGGTCGGCTCGGCGAGGAAGCCCTTGGGCCGGTTGACGCCGTTGCCGTTGACGAAAGCGGCGCCCTCCGCGCGGGCGAACTCGGTCGCGATCTCGCTCGCCAGCCAGGCCTCGACGTCGAAAGCGGCGTCGTCGAGCATCGCCTGGCTCGCCGCCGGATTGGCGTAGAGCTCGCCGAAAGGCGGCGCCAGCTCGACGAATTCGGACGTGCCCGTCTCGGGCCGCCCCGCCGTCTCGGCGACCCAGCCCGAAGGCGTGCCGCCGCGCGTCACCAGCTTGCGATAGCCGGCGGTGCCGACCTTGACGACGTTGGCGATCGCCCGGATCGGCGAGATCGAAACCAGCACCCTGTCGATCGCGGCGTCGATCTCCTCGGGCACGGCATAGCCGCCCGCGCCGTCGGAGATTCCGGTCACCGCCTTCAGCTCGACGCCCGCCTCGAGCCCCTTCCTCAGATATTTGTCGACGAAGGCCGTCGTCCCGGCCGCCTTCGCACCCGAGAGCGCCGGCCGCCCCGCCGCCACCGCCTGCGCGTCGACCCGCGCCTTCAGCTGCGCCATCTGCTCCTTCAGCTGCGCCAAATCGTCATCCTCCCGCTCCAGCGCCTCGAACGACGCCTCCAGCGGATCCGTCTTCACTTCCAACATGCTTGCTCTCCTCGGTTGAACTACGAAAAAACCCTCCGCCGGAAGGGGAGGGTTGGATGGGCCGGTCCTGCCGGCTGTCGGTATCGGGGTCGGTTCAGGTCCGCCGCATCCGCCGAAGCGCCTCTTTGACTGTCTCCGTCAGAGGAGCAGCGAGCAGGAGCGTCTCAGGCCCGATCTCCCTGAGCTCGTCCTCGCTCAGCGTTTCTTCTCCGAGCAAAGCGACGAACCTGTTCCACAGTGGCGCCGCCTCCTGCTCGCCGAGGCTCAGCTGGCCGCGCAAGGCCTTCCAGACATCGCCTACGGTGATGAAGCGCTCGCAATGCTCGCTGGCGAAGGCGACGCCGAATGTCGCTTCGACACGCTCGATCGCGTCGACCTCATCGCCGTCACCGCCGAGACCCAGGCTGCGAAGCATGTATCCGTCTAGCACCGTCACCGGCCCCTCTCCAGCGCATGCACCCGCGCCTTGGGCTGCATCGGCAGCGTCACCAGGCTGATCTCGACCAGGTCGACGTCGATCAGCTGGCGTGGCTCCGCCCCCTCTGCCTCCCGCACCCGATAGCCGAAGCTCAGCCCGGTCACCGCGCCCTCGCCCAGCAGGGCCGCCGCCTCGCGCCCCGCCGCGCTCTCGGAAAGCCGCGCGATCACCCTCAGCCCGCGTCTGTCCTCCTTCAGATAATCGATCCGCCCGATCGGCTTCCCCGCCTCGTGCTGCCACAACAGGGGCACCATCCCCGCCGTCCGCCTGAGGCTCCGCGCGAACGCTCCCGCCCGCACCACGTCCCCGCCCCGGTCCGGCCGCCCGAACACCGCCGCATAGCCCGCAAACCTCATTCATTCCTCCGCGGAACGGGGAGGGGGACCGCCCGCAGGGTGGTGGAGGGGCGCGAGCGCAGCGAGCGTACGGAGGTCGGCAGCCCGCTTCATCTCAGCATCTCGAACAGGCCCAGCCTGATGCTCATCCCGAGCACCAGCACTGCCAGCATGATCCGGATCGCCCACGTCACGATCTCCTTCCACGCCGTCTGCTTCGCGTCGCGCCAGGCCTGGAGCAGCTGGCGCAGCTCGGCCATGTCGCGCCCCGCGGTCGCGTCGTTGAGGCCGAGCGCGTTCAGCGCCCGCTCCGCGCCGCATTCGCTCGCCTCCTCGACCAGCGCCCGCAAAGTCGCCAGACCGGCGCCCTCGCGTTCCGCCTGTGCCGTCAGCCGCGCCAGCAGCGCCGCTCTGTCCTTGGTCATTTCGCTCTCCTCCGATATGTTGGCGGCATGACGCGGACCGTCCTGCTGCTCGTCCTCGCTTTGGTGCTGGCGCTCGGCGCCTGGTGGCTGTGGCGCGAATGGCGGATCGATCGCTGTCACGACGGCCGCGGCGAGTGGAATTACTCCACCGGGGCCTGCGATCCGCTGCCGGGCTGAAACCCCAGCATCTCGCGCTTCTCCGCGTCGCTGAGGAAAGGCGCGGCCGAGACCTGCGCCCATAGCCGCTCGCGGTCCTCGCTGAGCGCGGTGACCTGGTCGACGTCCACCTCGAGCTTCACCCCCGGCCACCAGGCTGCCAGCGCCCCGCCGATCCCACTCAGCATCCGCCCGGCGAGCGGCAGCACGGTGAGCCGCCACAGCGCCCGGTTCGCCTCGCGGTAATTGGCGTAGGTCGAATCTCCGGGAAGGCCGAGCAGCATCGGCGGCACCCCGAACGCCAGAGCGATCTCCCGCGCCGCCGCCGCCTTCAGGCCGGTGAAGTCCATGTCCGCCGGCGTCAGGCTCATCGCCTCCCATTTGAGCCCGCCCTCGAGCAGCAGCGGCCTCCCGGCATTCTCGAAGCCCGCAAACTGCGCGTCCAGCTCCTCGCGAAGCCGCGCGAACTGCTCGGCCGAGAGCAGCTTCCCGTCCTCGCCCGCGTCCATCACCAGCGCTCCCGAGGGCCGCGCCGCATTGTCGAGCAGGGCCTTGTTCCACTTGGCCGCGGCGTTGTGCACCGCCACCGCCCCCGCCGCCGCGCCGAGGCAGCCGAGCCCGTAATGGTCGTCGAGCGGGTGCATCGCCTTCAAATGCACGATCGAGGGCCGCCCCAGTCCGTCTCGCGCCGGGAACCGGCTCTTCGCCTCGCCGGCGCGGTACAGATAGGCGGCGGGCCACCCGTTTGCGTCGGCCTCGACCTTGACCCGCTCGGGCCTCAGCGCGAACAGCTCCGCCGGCTCCCCCGCCCCGTCCAGCAGGATCTGCACGAACGCGTTCCCATGCAGCAGCAGCTGCGACGCGACGGTCTCCAGCAACGCCGGGGTGAGCAGAGCGGGGACAGTTTCCATTTTCCGGGCGCCGCGGTCCTCGCCGCTCGGCCTGTGCGGAAAATGGTAACTGTCCCCTCCCGCATAGACCGGCGCCCAGGCCACGCACTCCGCCACCAGCCGCACCGCCCGCTGCGCGATCGGGTTCGAGAGATACCCCTCGCGCACCTGCGCCTCGTAGGATCTCGGCCAGTCGCCCGTCGAAGGCGCCGCGCCCCATGCGCGAAACAGCGCCGCCCGCGCGCCGGAGCGCCCGGACTTGCGCCCGAACCAGAATCTCATGTCGTCCTCCGCTCGTAAAAGCCCGGTTCAGCCGCGCAGTCCCAGAAGGCGCGCATGGCCCGCTCGCTTCGCTTCGTCCTGCTCGCCGCAACCGCCGGCCTCGCGCCCGCCGCGACTGTCGCGCCGCCCATGCTCTTCGCCGCCACCGTCGTTCCCGGCGTGCCCACCCCCGAGACCGAGATCCGATCCGTGCTCGGCTTCTGGGACCGCGCCCGCGCGCAGCACGACGCCCGCGTTCTCGATCGCATCCTCGCCCCCGAATTCGCCGCGGTCACCGCCGCCGGCACGCCGCTCGGCCGCCGGGCCCTGCTCGAAGGGGGCGCCCCCGAGCGCGGCGTCCGCATGATCGACCGCGAGGGCCTCGTCATCGCGATCGACGGCGACCGCGCCACCGCCGCCTCCCGCGTCATCCGCATCGGCACCCCGCGCGGCGCCGAGACCGCCGACGTCACCATCGAGACCCTCACCCTCCGCCGCGAAGGCGGCAGCTGGCTCATCGTCCGCAGCGTCTCCGAGCGGGGACGGTCACTGGTGACTGTCCCATAGTGACTGTCCCCGCTCTCACAACCGCGTGATCCGCGGCATCGGCCGCTCCTTGCCGCCGAGCAATTCGGTCATCGCCCAGACCATCGCGTCGGCGCGGTCCGGGGAGCGCCCCGGCCCCTCGTATCCGCCGCCATAGGTCAGCCCGGCCAGCTCGTCCTCGAGATCGGGGAAGGCGCCGAGGAACTTCGCCTTGCCCTTCGCGAACCAGGTCGCGACCGGCTCGGCCCGCCGCCCCTTGCCGTAGCGCGCATGGACGCTCTTGACCGGCAAAGCGACGTCGGCGCCCCTGAGCACGCTCTCGACCATGTCGCCGCCCTGATTGGCCTCGACCACCACCTTGTCGGCGCCCCAGAGCTCCGCCGCGTCCGCCACCGCCCGCGCCCACCCGTCCGGCGAGCGCCCGCGGACGCTGTGGTCGCCGAGCACGTAAGCGACGCCCTCCCCGTCGAGCCCGCAGGCGACGATCCCGCACGCATCCCCGCTTGCGCTCGCCGGCGGATCGACCCCGATCACGACGCGCACGAGGGGACAGTTACTTTCACCCGCGGCGGATCCGGGTCGAGTGCCGCGGTGCTGAAAGTAACTGTCCCCCTTTACCCCTCTCCCCATCACCCGCGCCTTTTCGATCATATCCCGCGTCCACAGCGCCCCCTCGACGTCCTCGATCAGCTCCCCGTCCAGCTCCTGCCGCCCCAGCCGGGTGCCGCCGTAGAGGCCCTCGACATAGCCGAGAAAACCCTGCGCGAGCAGCGCGTTGTCCGCCGTCCGCCCGCGCGTTCGCGCGACGTCGCTCCGCTCGCGGAGCGCCCGCATCAGCGGCGTCGGCCGCGGGGTCGTCGTCGCCAGCACCCGCGGCAGCAGCCCGCGGCGCAGCCCGAACATCAGATTGTCCCAAGCTTCTTCGCCGCGCGGCCATTTGGCGATCTCGTCGCACCAGGCGAAATCGTGCTCGGGGCCGCGGAGGCTCTCAGGATTGGCTGCGGAATAGATGAAGGCCCGGCTTCCGTTCGGCCAGGTCAGGCGCCCCAGCGACGGCTCCCAGAGCGGCGCATCCTCCCCCGCGCAGGCGAGCAGGCCGGAGGAGCCCTCGATCATCACCGAGCGCGCTTCGTCCTCGGTCGGCCCGACCAGCGCGATCCGCATCCCGGGGCTCTCGGCCATCTCGATCACCCATTCGGAGCCAACCCGCGTCTTGCCGAAGCCGCGGCCGGCCATCATCAGCCAGGTCCGCCAATCGCCCTTCGGAATCTGCTGCGCAGGCCGCGCCTGGCCCTCCCACATGGTCAGCACCTCGCGCTCCTCGCTGCTGAGCAAGGCGACGAACTTCCGCCGCTGCGGCGCGGCCATCATGGCCACCCGCTCGATCGGCGAGTGGCGGGCGGCGCGCTCCTCCTCGCTCATCGCCGCGAACCGAGCGATCATGTCTCAACCCTCCCCGCCCATGCGCCGGTTGAACTCGGAGAGCATCCGGTCGAGCTTGGCCCTGATCTCGCGCGCCCGCGCTCGACCGATCCGGCGCGTCGCCCGTGCGGGCGGCGCGGCCGCCTCGCCCTTGGCGCGGCTCTTGTGGAGCCTCAACAGCTGCATCGCCTGGGCAGAGGGAATCTGGCGGAGCCTCTTCTCGACCTTTGTCTTGGGCGGCGGCCGATTGTCGCCGAAGCGCTCGCGCTCGAGCATTTCGAGCTCGAGCAGCACGTAGCTCTGCGCGATCGCCTGGTGCCAGCGCGCGCGGAAATCCGGATCGGCGCCGAGCCGGTCGTAGATCCGGCCGGACTGGCTGGCGAGGCCGGCCTTGCTGAGTGCCGAGCTCACGTTGCACAGGATCGACAGCTCGCGGAAGAAGATGACCAGCCGGTCCTTCATGCGCAGGCTCTGCTTCGAGGTGGCCGCCTTCGCCGTCGATCGTGCGGCGTTCGGCGTCTTGGCGCCCGCCGCCCCGGGTGCCTCCTCCACCCGCCGCTTGAACCTGCCCTTCTCGTCCCGCTCCGGAATCATGCTCTGTCTCCTCCTTCAAAACGGTTGCGGCCGCCGCGAGGGGACCCCGCGGCGGCCGCCGCTCGGCGCGATGGCTCTCGGCGCCGGACAAGAAAAAGGCCGCCGCGCCTGACTGGCGAAGCGGCCGCAAAAGCGGGGACGGTATACATTTGGCCAGCGGGTCGCGCGGTGGCATCGGGCCGCGTCCGGGCCAAATCTATACTGTCCCCTTCTCTCACTGCCTGAGATCGGCTCCGTCTGCCCTGCCGCCGGACGTCAGAAAAGCAGGCTTCCCGCGACGGCCAGGGCGCCGAGTGCGGCGATCGCGGCGTAAGCGAGCCGATAGCGCCGATAGGCCTCCGGATCCTCGTGCCGGGTCGAGGGCTGCCACCACCAGCGGAATGGGACCGACTGCGCCACATGCATGATCAAGAGGGCGAAGCAGCCCACGAGCAGCAAGGCGAGCCCAACCCCCATCGCCGCGATTCTCCGTCGTTCGGCGAGCAGGGACAGCCTACCTGGCCGTCCCCTTTCCGGCGCCGTGGGACAGCCAGATAGGCTGTCTCCATTCGCGCCCCGATTCGGCTGCAGCTCTGAGAGCCTGACTAGAAAGTGCCATAGCAGCGTGACGCTGTCAAGCTCTTTTTGCCCTTCTGGATCATCAACTTCGGGGTTCCGCACCCCTGACGGCGCCCGCAAAGGCCCGGATTTCCGCCGTTTTTCGCGGTTGACAAATTTATTTTCGCGGCCGATTTTCGCACATGCTCGCCGCCGCCCTGCTCCTTGCGGCTCACCCCGCCGACGCGCCGCCGCGCCATGCCGAGCAGCCGCCGGTCGAGCTGATCGATTTCCTCGGCCGCCGCCGCGAATGCGCGGAGCGCAGGCCTCCCACCGAGTCGGACCCGCCCTCGCCTTATGCGGCGGCGGACCGTTTCGAATGGTATTTCTACGCCTGCCCGGGACTCCCCCGCGAGGAGGCGGCCCACCGCGCGCGCTTCGCCGGCGATGCCAACGCGCTCGCCTGGCTCGACGACGCGCCAGAGGATTTCGACCTGGGGATCCTGGAGACCACGGCCTATCACGGCCCTCCCGGCGCCGAGGTGCGCCGGATCGAATATAGCGGCCGCACCCGAGCCGGCCCGTGGCGGGTCGCGCTCGATCTGGATGCGCACCCTCGCGCCGCCGCGCTCGCGCTGGCCTTCCCCGCCGGGCCCAACCGCACGATCTGGCTCGAGCACGGGCTCTTCCCCTGGCTGGACGCCACCTCCCTCCGAGTCGCGTTCGATCCCGAAGGCCGGGACGAGCGCCTCATCCTCGATCTGCGCTACGGGCTGTTTCGCGGCTGGTGCGGCCGGATCGACGGAGAGGACCGCCCCGAAATCTCGATCCTCGTTCCCGAGCGCGGCGCAGAGATTTCCGTCGCCCGCGGCGAGCGCACGAACTGCCGGTACAGCGATGAGGACGTCCCCCCCGAGCGCTTCCTCCATCCGCCCCGCTGAACGCCCGAATGCTCTTGAAATCCGGCGGCCGTTCGGCCGTTGACAAGGACGGTCGCGCGTCCGACCATCGCGCATGTTCCTCGCCCTCGCCATCGCCGCGCTGCAGAGCGTCGCCCTCTCCCCGGCCGAGACCGCCTTGACCCAGGCCCATGCTGGCTGGCTCGCCTGCCTCACCCAAGCGGCCGGCCGCACCCCCGGCGCGCCGCCGGCGAGCGAAGCCCGGCTCCAGCGCGCCTTCGCCGCGTGCCGGACGCAGGAGGCGGAGGTCCGCGCCCGCGCCGCCCGCTTGTTCGGCGAGGGCGAAGCCGACGGCACCATGGCCCTCTACCGGCGGGACGCGCGCGAGGCGCTGGCACCCGTCGCCGGCGCCGATCCGCTCGCCGACGTCGCCCGCGCCTGGGGGGCCTGCATCGCCGGCGCCTTGCCGCGCACCGTCGAAGCCCGAACCGGCCGCAGCGACCGCGAGATCGCCGAGGCCGCCTTCGCCGCGTGCCTCGCCGAGGAGCGCGCCGCCCGCGCCGCCCTCGCCGCGCGCAACAGCCTCGCCGAGGCCGACGAGACCATCGCCGTCCTGCGCGCCCAGATCGTCGCCGCCCTGACCCAGATGGGAGTCCCCGCGGCGCGGCCGTGATGCCCTCGAAAGCATGTCCGCCGCGCGCGTCTCGCTTCGGGACGCCGCGAAATCCGCCATTGCGCGCCGCGCGGAGATGCCGCTGGCTGATGTCGCAGCTTTCTGCATGTGAACAGGAGAATGACGATGCGCAACCTCACCGCGACCGAGCTGGAGCAGGTCTCCGGCGCCGGCAGCAAGCCCGCCAGCCACCCCTATCCGCCGGGGCGGCATCCGAGCCTTCGCAATCCGGCCCATTCGCCCGGCGAGAGCTACAAGGGCCCGGCCGACAAGAATTTCGGCCCGAAATAATTTCCCGGGCTGACCCGATCGACAGGAGAATTACGATGCGCATTCTCGAAACCCGCGAGCTCGAGCACGTCGCCGGCGGCGCGAACAAGCCGAATTACGGCGGAGGCCCCGGCAATAGCGGCCCCGGCGACAAGAACGGCAAGAACGAGAAGGGCCACGGCGGCCAGCCCACCAACCGCTGATCGGGAACCGATATCGTTGCGGCCGGTTCTGCCGGCTGTGCGTCCCTGGACGGCCCCGCCGCGCGACTTTTTTCCTGCGGCGGGGTCCTTTTATCCGGCCGAAGCGGCCGACCGGGCTTGGTAGCTCTTGCCGCGTTGACAAATCCCCTCTCGCCACCGACGCTGACGCATGCTCGTCCCCCTCCTCCTAGCCGCCGCCCTGCAGGGCACGCCGCTGCCGCCCGCTGAGATCGCCTTCGCCGAGACCCAGGCGCGCTGGATCGTTTGCCTCGAAGACGAGGCCCGGCGGATCGCGGGTGCCGGGAGGGTCACCGAGGCGACCGTCGATTCCGCCTTCCCCGCCTGCCGCGCCGCCGAGGAGGCGGTCCGCGCCAGCGCCCGTGCGAGCTTCGACGCGGCCCAGGCCGAACGCCAGCTGGCCGAGACCCGCCCCCGCGCCCGCCGCCTGCTGGTCGCCCGCGCCAACCCGGGGAGCGACCCCGTCTCCGACGCCACCCGCGCCCTTTCGCGCTGCATCGGGCACTCGCTGCAGGGCGCCCGCGCCGATCGCGGCGGACGCAGCGACGCGGCGATCGTCGAGGCCGCCTTCGCCGCCTGCCGGGCCGAGCAGAGCGCCTTCCGCGCCGCCTTCGCCGCCCGCCACGATCCGGCGCTCGCCGACGACGCGCTCGCCACCTTCCGCGCCCAGACCCTCGACCTCGCCCCCCGCCTCCTAGCGCCCCCGCCGCCGCGCTGAAGCGGGGACAGAAGGGACAGCCTTTCTGGCTGCCCCCTCCGGGAGCCCGGACACACCGCGTGGCCGGCTCGGTCCCGCCGCAGGACGGGTTTCCTGAATCAAATCCGTCCCGCTTCCGCTTTCCTCAGCGCGGGGAAGTGGGATCCGGGTCGCCGCGCTCGGCCAATATGCGGCGAGTCTGCTTCGCCCCCGGGCTGCCGACACTCTTGTCGCGAAGCCGCTCGGCCAGCTCGTCGGACGGGAAGCGGCGGAAGTGATCGTATAGCTCATGCTCGAACGCATTGTGCCGCTCGCGCTTGGTGGTCACCCCGCTTGCTCCATCGATTGCCGTCGTCGGCCAGGCCATCCGCTTCCTAGGGCCGCTTCGACGGCCCGTGAAGGAATCGGACGGCGAGGAAAAGCAGCATGATCGCCCACGCGCCGAGCACTCCGAAGGCGACGAGGCGGCGGTCCTCGCCGCAGTCCACGGTCTCGAGCGAGCAATCGCCGATCGCCAGCCCCGTCACGACGACCGCCGCCAGCACGGTCAAAGCGAGGGCATAGCCCAGGTAGAGCAGCAAGCGTCCCCAGCTCACCCGCGCCTCCCTCGCCGCTACGGCCGCGACCGCGGCTCGAGCGTCTCGATAAGCCTGATCGCCGCCCGCGCGACCGGCTCGCGCGGGTGGCCGCGGCAATAAGCGTCGATCCAGGCGGTGAGAGAGGCGGAGCTGCTCCCCTCGCCGATCGCGCCGCCCGATCCCGGCGCGTAGCGGCTATAGCCGCTCAAGAAACCGAGCACCCACATCTCGATCTCCCGCCCCGCTTCGGTCCGCCGCGCCCGCCCCCGCTCGCGCGTCCAGGCGGCGCAGGAAGGCTGCAACCCCCAGCCATAAGCGACCCAGCCCGGATCCGTCCTCGGAACCGGCTCCGCCGCCGCCGAAGCGGCGCACAGGGAAGCGGCCAAAAAAGCGAAGCACCGTCTCATTTCGCAGAGCCTAGGTCCGATACGATCCCAGCGAAAGCCCGCAGCCAGAAGGCCGCTCAGAGCACGGAGAAGAGCGAAGAAGAACGCCGGCAGCGCCGCACCCACATGTCCGGGGTCAGCCCGACGGGCAGCCATTCGGTCCCGCGAAGACCATAGCATAGCGATCCATGTCGTCGGCCACCCCGTCGGGCAGGCCGCTCATCGTTCGGTCCTCGCCATAAGCGCGCACCACGATCGAGCTGGCGGGAATCCCCCTCCGCACCAATTCGCGCCGAACCGCCTCCCCTCGCGTTCGGGAAAGCCTGAGATTGTAGCCGCGCGATCCGGACCGGTCGGCGCCAGCGGTTATGCACACGGATGGCGCACCGACCGACCGGAGCCAGGCGGCGGCATTGTCGTGGATCCCGTGGTCGGCCGGCCTCAGGCTGGCGCTGTCGGAGGCGAACCAGATTCCCGGCGGTCCCGTTGCGATCGCTGGCGATGCGAGCGCCGCGGCCAGCAAGATGAATGACCGGCTCATTCGAGCGCCGAGAAGATGGCGTAGAAGATGAGGAGCAGCGCCGCCACCGCCCCGAGAGCCGTGAGCCACTGCTTGAGCGATCCCCGCGGCGGCCAATCGAGCGGAAAGGGGTCCCAGTCCACCGGCTGCCCCTCTCAATGCTTCCGGGCAATCCCATCGTCCGCGCCGCAGGCCGCAGCGCCGACCCGCCACGCCAGCGTTCGCTTCCTCAGCTCGTAGGCGTGCGCCCCATAGACGCTGATCCGCTTCGTCGCCGGCCGGCCCGCGCCGTCGAACAGCTGAAACGTTATTCCGTGCCGCGCATCCTCGATCCGCACCGAGCGATCGGGAAACATGTTCTTGAGGCGCCGCAGGAGCAGCGTCCGGAACTGCGGCGTCTTCACGCCCGGCAGTCGCGCCGCGCTTCTCCGCTTGCTCATGCCTCGCGCCTCCGACGTCCGGCCTGCAATATCCGGGCCGGCGCCGCAGGGCTAGCTTTTGCCGGTCCTCGATTTCAGCCATCTGCCGAAGAGCCATCCAAGCGCGCCGCCGACGAGCAGCCCCGCGCCCGTGCTCGTATAGGTGTCGCTGCTGATCGACTTCGCCGGCGCTTCGAACCAGAAGCCGGCGACCATCCCGAAAAAGGCGCCGAGGATCGCGAAATAGACTTTCATTCCCGCCGCCCCGCCTCCCGATCGCCCCCCGCAACCCGCAGCTTTGAGAGCCTGAAACGAAAGGGACGAACATGCAGCTTATAGAGCCGTTCGTGAGAGCTCGCGTCGAGCCTCTGCTCGGCCGAGTCCGGATCACCGAACAATGAGCCGATCGCCCCCATGGAAGCCCAGTCGTCGGAGATGAGCTCGCCTTCATATTCACTACGGATTCGGCGCTCGCGTACCAGCCGGCAAAGTCGCCTCATTATCTAAGGCGTACCCACGTGTTGAGGTGCGGGCGGGTGGACTTTGCTTCTGCGACGGCCGCCTCTAGGCTGGCAAACAGGCCGGACACCTCGGCTGTTTCCCAGAAAATTGCCCCTTCGGGCTCAAAATCGGGGTCGGGCTCGATCTCGAGTTCCACGACAGATTCTTCAAATGCGTAGAACCCGTCGGGTCGAAGGTAGAATTCGAGCTTTTGCTTGCCATCCGGGCTGGCATAGCCATCGACCCGCTCCACCTCTCCTCTCCTTCTCGCGGCTGCCATGTTGGACGCTCGTCTTGTCCCCGTCCATATGACGCTCCGGAAAATGGGGGCATAGCCCCGGCCTGCGGCTCCATGGAGGTCGACACGCGAAGACCCGCGGCGGGCCCAGGCCTGCGGCCTGTGGTCGCTGGAGCCGCGTGAATGCCCGGATCGATCGAACGCGCCGGTTTAGAAGCCGCGCAGACATTACAAGAAGAGGGTCGCCTGATATGCTGTGTCGTTCGACCGGGAGCGGCGCTGATGGGTCTATTCTCGATGTTGCATTGGCTGGTCGCGATCGGCCTCGTTGCCGCGATCGTTCTTGCAATCGTCCGTTCCGTGTGGCGGCGATGAATTCTAACTGAGACACGCCGGTCTTCGCCATCGCCCGGGCTTCGCCGCCATCGGCGGGCCGACTCGGCTCGCACCTCTGAGAGCCTGATAAGAAAGTGCCATAGCAGCGTGACGCTGTCAAGCTGTTTTTGCCGTGGAGGTTCATCAACTTCCGCGCGTCCGCGCTGCCAAGCTTTTGAGACGCAACGCTTTTCGCGTTGACAAATTTATTTTCGGGGGCGACGGAAGCACGCATGCTGACCGCCCTCCTCCTCGCCGCGCTCCAGGCCGCGCCTCCCGCGGCCGACCGCCGCGCCGCCGACCTCGTCACCGCCTGGACTTTGTGCCTCAACGACGCGGCCGACGCCGATGCGGCGCGCGGGCTCGCTTCGGCCGAGGCCGCTTCCGCCGCGGCCGAGCGCGCGCTCGCCGCCTGCGCGCGCGAGGAAGCGGCGATCCGCGCCGAGCTCGTCCGCCGCCGCGGCGCGGCGCAGGCCGGGCCGGTCGTCGCCGGCTTCCGCGGCCGCGCACGGGAGATGCTCGGACGCCGGCTCGAGCCCTCGGTCGGGCCGGCCGCGGATCCTGTCATGGCCGCCAGCCGCGCCTTCGCCGCCTGCACCGGCACCCATGTTGCCTCCGGGGCGCTCGGCAGCGCCGACGCCCCGTCCGCGATCGTCGAGCGCGCCCTCGCCCGCTGCGCGCCCCACGAGTCGCGGATCCGTGCCGCCGTGATCGCCCGCGGCGCGCCCGCCGCCGATGCCGACGCCTTCGTCCAAGCGCTGCGCGCCAACACGCGCGACAGCGGCCCCGGCCTCGTCGAGCAGGTCCGCGCACAGGCCGCCGCCCGCCGCTAGCGTTTCTGCCGGAACGCCCCCTCCTCCCGCTGGTTACCTCTCTATGCCGAACGACCGCGCCCGCGCCCTCGCCGATTTCAAGCGCAGCCTTGTGTGGATCGCCGCGGCCGGCTTGCTGCTCGTCGCCGGCGCGCTCTGGTACCTCTCGCTCCACGGCCCGCTCAGGCTGCACATGGTGATCGCGACGATCGCCGGCGTGTTCCTGTCGATGCTGCTCGGCTGCGGCCTGTTCGCCGCCGCCTTCTTCAGCGACAAGAGCGGCCATGACCGCGACGTCGGCGACGCGACGCGGGGCCGGGGCGAGGACTGACCCCGCGGCCGGGCGCCCTTCCCGCCCGCGCCCCACGGCAGAGCTCGGCACCGTCGAGGAGCAAGGCCCGCACTGGAAAAGCGTGTATGACGCCCGCATGCTGCCGCGACATCCCGATTATTGGAAATTTCAATCGGCCTGCGCTGCCGCTGGACTGGCGATTTTCGGCGGCGTCCTGCTGACGGCCGGCGCCGGCACCGAAACCGTCGGCTCCATCCTCCGCGGCATGACCGGAATCGGCATCGCGGCCGCGGCGGCCATCTGCTTCCGCGCCTACTGGCGGAAGCTCTAAAGCACCGGAATGCGAAGGCGCGCTTTCGCTAGGGCCGCGGGCAGCGGGTGTTGAGCGGGGCCGCCCGGTAATGCCATTCCATCCCCCGGCCGTCGGCGCCCTCGATCCGGCCGGTGAGGCGGTCGCCGTTCCGCCGGTAGATGACGCGCTGGGGGAAATCGTGCGACGGATTCTCGAACACCGCTTCGCGCGGGCCCGAGCGGACGAGGCGGAAGGCGACCGCCGCCTCGGCGCCGCGCGGCAGGGCGTAGAAGCTGAGATCGTCCGGCCCGGGCACCGCCGCCTCGATCCGCATCTGCTCCCAGGAGAAGGCCTGGGTGCCCGTCGTGATCGTATAGCCCATCATCACCCCGCCGCGCCGCTCGCTCCAGGTCTCGGCGACGTCGCGCCCGTCCTCGCAGGAGAGCCAGTAGCCGGCGAGCCAGTCGAGGTCGGCCTGGGGCGTGAAGGCCGGCGCCGGCGGCGCAGCGGCCTGCAGGGTCAGCGCAGCCAGCAATGCGATCATTCTCATCCTCCCCCTGGTGCCGGGGCAGAATAATCCCCTCAGAGCAGGGTGACCAGAGCGAAGCCGCCGGCGAGCAGGCCGAGGAAGCCCCAGCTGACCAGGGTCAGCCGCTCCTCGATGAAGCGCTGGATCGGCTTGCCGTAGCGCCTCAAGAGGAAGGCGATGGCGAAGAAGCGCACGCCGCGGGTGATCGCGGCGAGCAGGATGAACAAAGGCAGGTTGAACTGGGCGAGCCCGCTGGCGATCGTCACCAGCTTGAACGGGATCGGGGTCAGCCCCTTGACCAGGATCACCCAGGCGCCCCACTCGGCGTACCAGGCGCGATATTCCGCGGCGGCGTCGTGCATCCCATAGAGGTTCACCAGCCACAGCCCGACCGTGTCGTACAGGAAATATCCGATCGCGTAGCCGAACACCCCGCCGGCCACCGAGGCGATCGTGCAGACGGTCGCGATCAGATAGGCCTGGTCGCGCCGCGCCAGCACCATCGGCACGAGCATCACGTCGGGCGGGATCGGGAAGAAGCTGCTCTCGGCGAACGACACGCCCGCCATCGCCGGGATGGCGTGGCGGTGGCGCGCGACGCGCACGGTCCAGTCGTAGAGCGAACGGAACATGGTTGCCGGGGACAGTCACTTTCACGCCCGCTGTCAAGAAGCGATGGCGGGGACAGTCACTTTCACGCTCGCCGTCAGGAAGCGAAGGCCGCTGCGTCTCGAAAGTGACTGTCCCCTCCAACTTGCCGACCGCGCCTGGCTTGTATAGTCTCGGCTCCAAGTCAGCGGCGGGCCTCTTGCCCCCGCAACGAGAACATAGAGTGCTGCAGATGGCGTCCGAAGCCGCCGCCCAGCCGCAGATGCCGGACCCCGCTCCGGACGAGACGGCTCCCGATCAGCCAGCCGGCCTTCCGCCGGGCGACCTTAGCGAGCACGCCGCGCAGCCGCGCCGCACCTCGCGCCACACCTACGGCGCGCTCGATCTCGGCACCAACAATTGCCGGCTGCTGATCGCCCGCCCCGCGGAAACCGGCTTCGTCGTGATCGACGCCTTCTCGCGCGTCGTCCGCTTGGGCGAGGGGCTCGGCACCAGTGGCCGGATTTCGGACGGCGCGATCGAGCGGGCCCTGGGCGCGCTCTCGGTCTGCGCGGAGAAGCTCCGCCGCCGCCGCGTCACCCTCGCCCGCTCGGTCGCGACCGAGGCCTGCCGCCGCGCCGTCAACGGCCGCCAGTTCGTCGAGCGGGTGCGCAGCGAGACCGGCATCTGCCTCGAGATCATCTCGCCCGAGGAGGAAGCGCGCCTGGCGATGCTGGGCTGCCACCGCCTGCTCGAGCCCGGCGACGCACCCGCCCTGATCTTCGACATCGGCGGCGGCTCGACCGAGCTCGTCCTCATCGACACGGACGGAGACGCGCCGCGGATCAAATGCTGGTGGTCGGCGCCCTGGGGCGTCGCCTCCTTGACCGAGAGCGAGAGCCAGGATCTCACCGATCCCGCCGAGCGGCTCGCCGCCTACGGGCGGATGAAGGAGCGCGTGCGCCACGCCTTCCGCCGCTTTTCGGAGCTGCTGCCCAAATACAAGCACGACGTCCGGCTGATGGGGACCAGCGGCACCGTCACGACCTTGGCCAGCGTCCATCTCGCTCTGCCGAGCTACGACCGCCGCCAGGTCGACGGGCTGATGATGCCGGCCGAAGCGATGCGGCGGGTGAGCTCCATGCTGTCCCGGATGAGCCACGAGGAGCGCTCGGCTCTGCCCTGCATCGGCCCGGAGCGCGCGGACCTCGTCGTGGCCGGCTGCGCGATCCTCGAGGCGATCATGGACATGTGGCCGGCCGAGACTTTGGGCGTCGCCGACCGCGGCATCCGCGAAGGCATCCTCCGCTCTCTCATGGCCCGCGACGGCTACGACATATGAAGGGGACAGTCACTTTCACGCTCGCAGCTCAGAGCCGAGGGCGCAGCGCCTTGAAAGTGACTGTCCCCTCACTGCGCAAAAGTGACTGTCCCTCATGAAGCGCGTCCGCACCGCCAAGGACCGCAAGATCGGCTCGACCAGGTGGCTCGAGCGCCAGCTCAACGATCCCTATGTGAAGCGCGCCAAGGCCGAGGGCTATCGCTCCCGCGCCGCCTACAAGCTGATCGAGCTCGACGACCGCTTCGGCCTGCTCAGGGGCGTGGCGCGCGTCGTCGATCTCGGCGTGGCCCCCGGCGGCTGGACCCAGGTGGTGCGCAAGCGCGCGCCCCAGGCCCATGTCGTCGGCATCGATCTCCTCCCCACCGACCCGATCGAGGGCGCCGACCTCATCGAGCTCGATTTCATGTCCGGCGAAGCGCCCGCGCGGCTGCGCGAAGCGCTCGGCGGCGAAGCCGATCTCGTCCTCTCCGACATGGCCGCCAACACGGTCGGCCACCCCCAGACCGACCATCTTCGCACCATGGGCCTGGTCGAGGCCGCCCTCGAATTCGCGGTCGAGATCCTGCGCCCCGGCGGCACCTTCCTCGCCAAGGTGCTCGCCGGCGGCGCCGACCACCAGCTCGTCGCCGAGCTGAAGCGCCGCTTCGCCTCCGTGAAGCACGCCAAGCCCCCCGCCAGCCGCAAGGGATCGTCCGAATGGTACGTCGTCGCCCAGGGCTTCAAGGGGTAGCGGCGCGGGGACAGTTACTTTCGGACACCGCCTCGCAGAACCGGCACCGCCGCGCGTGAAAGTAACTGTCCCCTTGCTGCGACGCCTGAAGGGACAGTTACTTTCGGACACCGCCTCCTCGAACCGGCACCGCCGAGTCTGAAAGTAACTGTCCCCTTGCTCCGACGCCGGAAGGGACAGTTACTTTCAGACACCGCTTCCTCGAACCGGCACCGCCGAGGGTGAAAGTAACTGTCCCCTACCCCCGCGCCGCGCGCGCCGCCGCGATCGCGTCGCGCAAGGCTTCGTAGCCGACCGCGCCCTGCAGGACCTGATCGCCGACGACGAAGGTCGGCGTGCCCTGCGCGCGGATCGCGCGCCCGAGCTCGAAATTCTTCTCCAGCTCCCGCCGCGCCTCGTCGTCGAGCGAGGCCGCGGCGATTCCGACCGATTCCCGCGCGGCCGCGATGGTGGCTTCGGTCGGCCGCCCGGACGCGAACAGCCGGTCGTAAAATGCCCGGAACCGGCCCGCTCGCGCGGCCGCCAGGCTGGCGACGGCCGCCTCCTCGCTGAGGGGACCGAGCACGGGGAATTCGCGCCAGACGACGCGCAGGCCGGAGTCCTCGCGCAGCAGCCGCTCGATATGCGGATTGCTCGCGCGGCAATAGGTGCAGGCATAGTCGAAGAACTCGACCAGCACGATCTCCGGCTGTTGCGCCCCGGCCCAGGCGCCGTGATAGGGCGTCTCCAGCGACGCGCGGTGACGATCGAGGGCCGGCGCAACCTCGCGCTGTGCTGCCGCCGCCTCGCGCGCCTGCAGGCGCTCCATCGCTTCGGGCAGTATTTCGGGATGGGCGAGCAGGTAGCGGCGGACGAAGAATCCGGACGCGGCCGCCATCGCCAGCGCTCCGATCAGCACCCCGATCAGGCCGGCGAGCAGGCTCCACTTCCAGGCCGCGCGCTTCGCCCCGCCCGCCCCCGGGCGCGCCGGATCCTCCATCAGCGCCGCCGCCGCCGCTCGACTTCGCTGCGCGAGACCATCGCAATGTCCTGCGCGCGCAGCCAGTCCGGGGTGCCGACCGGGATGCCGAGCATCGCCCGCTCCGCATTGGCGAGGGCGAGCTGCGGCTGGCCGATGAGGTTGTAACGCTCGGCGGTCGCGAGCGCCGCGCGCGCGCTGTCGCCCTCGCGGTCGTAGACGATGCCGAGCTGGTACCATGCGAACGGGTTGGTGTTGTCGCGGCCGACCGCGGCGCGAAGCACCTGCTTGGCTTCCTGAAAGTTGGCCGGCTGCTCGGTCGCGATCAGCGCGTGGCCGAGCAAGGCTGCGATCAGCGGCTGGTCCGGCGCCCGGGCGACCGCCTCGCGCAGCGATTCCAGCGCCTCGGCGGGGCGGCCGGTCTCGAGCAGGATCTGCCCGCGCAGTTCAAGGAAATACGGGTCGTTCGGCCGGTCGCGAAGCAGGCTGTCGGCTTCCGCGATCGCGCGATCGGCATGATGGTCCCGGTGCCAGGCATAGGCCCGCGCATAACGCGCCGGGATCGAGCGGTCGCTTTCGGGGAAGCGCCGCAGCGTCCGCCGCGGATCGTCGACGAAGCCGATCAGCTTCGCCCGCACCCTTTGGAAGCGCTCTTCGAGCAGCGGGTCGGTCGCCCGGTCCCAGGCCGGGTCGGTCTGATAGAGATTCTGGAGGACCGCGATCCGCTCGCGGTTCAGCGGGTGGGTGCGCTCGTAGCTGTCCTCCTGCGGCACGTCGTAGCGGAATTCCTCGTTCTGCAGCCGCTCGAAGAAAGCGAGCGAGCCGCGGCCGCTGATCCCGGCGCGGCGGAGGAAGGAGGCGCCCGCCGCATCCGCCGAAGATTCCTGGGTGCGGCTGAAGGCGAGGAAGCGCCCGATCGCCGCGCGCTGACCGGCCGACATGATCGCAGCGCCTGCCTCGGGGCTGCCGCCCGCGGCCGCGGCCGCCACGCCGAGCAGCAAGGTCAGGATCGTGATCCCGGTCGCCGCACGGATGCCCTCCGCCATGCGGATGACGTGGCCGCCGGTGACGTGGCCGAGCTCGTGCGCGATGACCCCCTGGACCTCGTTCGCGTTGACGGCGCGGGTGATCAGACCCGAATGGATGTAGACGATCTGGCCGCCGGCGACGAAGGCGTTGACCGTATCGTCGTGGACCAGGACGATCTGGACGTCCTGCGGCCTCAGCCCCGCCGCCTCGATCAATGGACGCGAAATGTCGCGCAGCAATTGCTCGCTCTCGGCGTCGCGGAGGATCGACTGCGCCGCCGCGGGCCGCGCCATCACTGCGAAGCTCAAAGCGAGCAGCATCAGCAGGCGCGCCGCGAAAGCGGCCGCGCCGGCGCGCACCCCGGCGGGGCGGAGGCGGGTGCTGGACGCTTCAGCCATGCCCGATCCTATCCCGTTCGCCGCCTGAACCCCAGATGAAATCGCGCGCCGACGATCCGCTGGCCCTGAGCCTCCCGAAGGGCGGCCCGCCTGCCCGGGTCAGGGACCGAAGGTCCGCTGCCACCAGCCGCGGCGCGGCGGCCCGCTGGGCTCGTCCTCCTCGCCGGCAGGCGTCTCCGATGCCGGCGCGCGGTCGTTGGCCGGCTCGGGAGCGGTCTCGGGGGGAGCGTCCGCCGTCTCGGCGTCCGCATCGGCCTTCTTGCGGCGGCCGGCGCGCGAGCGCTTGACCGGCGCAGGCGCGACTTCCTCGGCGGCCGGCTCGGCTTCGGCCGGCGCTTCGGCCGCCGCGGCCACCGGCGGGGACTCTTCCGCGACGGCGGGAGCCTCGGCCTCGCTTGCCTCGCCGCGCCGCGCGCGCGGACGGCGGCGGCTCTTGCGGGGCTTCTCCTCCTCGATCGGGGCCTCGGCGGCGGGAGCCTCGGCCGCGGCATCTGCGCCGACCTCGGCCAAGGCCGGCTCTTCAGCCTGCGGCTCTTCCGGCTCCGGCCGGTCGGTCTCCCCGCCGACCGGCTCCTCGCTGCGCTCCTCCTGTCCGTCCTGCTCGTCGCGGACGTCGCGCCGGCGGCCGCCGCGCCGGCCGCGGCGGCGGCGCTTGCGCCCGCGGGCGTCGCTGCCCTCGCGCTCCTCGCGCCGCGGGCGGCGCTCGCCGCGCTCCTCGCGCGCCTCGACGGGCTCTTCCTCGTCCTCGACGGAATCCTCCTCGAGTTCCTCGTCCTCGGGGAGCAGATCCTCTTCCTCGTCGACCGCAGGCTCGGCGATCGGCGCGGGTCGCGGCCGCTCGGCGGGACGCGGGCCGACCGATTCCACCGCCATCTTCGCGCCCTCGAAGCTCTCCTCGATCAGCACTTCGACGAGGACGCCGTAGCGCGCCTCGATCTCGCCGATCTCGCCGCGCTTCTTGTTGAGCACATAGACCGCCGCCTCCCGGCCGGCCCGGAGCACGATCGTGCTGCCGCGCCCGCGCGCCGCTTCCTCCTCGATCATGCGGAGCGCGAACAGCCCCGCCGACGAGGCGGTGCGCATCAGGCCGCTGCCGTCGCAATGCGGGCAGGGCTTGGTCGAGGCCTCGAGCACGCCGGTGCGCAGGCGCTGGCGGCTCATCTCCATCAGACCGAAGGAGGAGATGCGTCCGACCTGGATGCGGGCGCGGTCGTTCTTCAGCGCCTCCTTCATCGCCTTCTCGACCTTGCGGATATGGCCGTTCGATTCCATGTCGATGAAGTCGATGACGACGAGGCCGGCCATGTCGCGCAGGCGAAGCTGGCGGGCGATCTCGTTGGCGGCCTCGATGTTGGTCGCGTAGGCGGTCTGCTCGATATTGTGCTCGCGGGTCGAGCGGCCCGAGTTGATGTCGATCGAGACCAGGGCCTCGGTCGGATTGATCACCAGATAGCC
Source organism: Allosphingosinicella sp. (assembly GCA_035628635.1). Classification (GTDB taxonomy): domain Bacteria; phylum Pseudomonadota; class Alphaproteobacteria; order Sphingomonadales; family Sphingomonadaceae; genus Allosphingosinicella. Next base: position 104,379 of record DASPJJ010000019.1, on the reverse strand, counting down.
GCCCGACTTGAGCTGGACGACCGGCTGGTACATCGCCGCCAGCTGGTCCTCGGCGCCGTAGCGCTGGAACAGGGGCACCGTGTCCGCATAGGCCTTCACCCTGCGGACGTGGCTCGGCATGAGCAGCTTCATGAAGGCGCGCGCGGCCTTGTAGCCCTCCTCGCCCTCGACGATCACCTCCTCGATCTCGCGATGATAGATGTCGCGGATCGCGCGCTTGATGAGGTTCGAATCCTCGTGGATCAAGGCCGGCGCCGAGCTCTGCAGCGTCTTCTCGCGAATCTCGTCCCACAAGCGGGCGAGATAGTCGAAGTCGCGCTTGATCTCGGTCTTGGTCCGGCTGAGGCCTGCGGTGCGCACGATGCAGCCCATGCTCGGCGGCAGGCTCAGCTCCGCCATGATCTGCTTCAATCGCTTGCGGTCCGATCCGCTCTGGATCTTGCGGCTGATGCCGCCGCCATGGCTGGTGTTGGGCATCAGCACGCAATAGCGGCCCGCCAGCGAGAGGTAGGTGGTGAGGGCGGCGCCCTTGTTGCCGCGCTCCTCCTTGACGACCTGGACGAGCAGGACCTGACGGCGCCGGATGACGTCCTGGATCTTGTAGCGGCGGCGCAAGTTCTGGCGCTTGCGCCTCAGCTCGTCGGCGGCATTTTCCTCCGGCGCGGTTCCGGTCGCTTCGGCCGAAGGCGGCGGCGAGTCCTCGTCGTGATGCTCCTCGTCGCCATTGCCGTCATAGCCCGCGTCCGAACGGTCCTCGCCGTAATCGAGCTGGGCGCGCTCCTCGTCCTCCTCGTCGTCGTCGTGATCCTCGTAGCGGCTGTCCTCGGCGGCGCGCAGCCGCGCCTCCTCGGCGGCGTGCTCGGCCTCCTCGCGGAGCAGGGCTTCGCGGTCCTCGCGGGGGATCTGATAGTAATCGGGATGGATTTCGCTGAAGGCGAGGAAGCCGTGTCGATTGCCGCCATAGTCGACGAACGCCGCCTGCAACGACGGTTCGACCCTGGTCACCTTTGCGAGATAGATATTCCCCTTGAGCTGCCTGTGCTCGGCACTTTCGAAGTCGAACTCTTCAATCCGATTTCCCTGGACCACGGCCACGCGGGTCTCTTCCCGGTGGCGCGCGTCGATCAGCATGCGCATCGTCATCAATTTCACTCCACACGCGCAGCGCGGCCGGCAGGCCCTGGCCTGAGCGGCGGCGCGCGCGCTCGTATTCGGACGGCGGCGCGGCGTTCATTCGCCGCGATATGGTCCCGGTTGCAAAGAAAATGGGCGTCTTTGCTGCGAGCGGCAGGGCGGTTCCGAAGACCGTCCGCGACACCCCCGCGTCCACGCCGCGGCCCTTCGGGGCGCGTGTGTCGGTGGGGGGGAAATGCCTCATGCAGCGTCAACCTCGACAGCCGGCGGACGCCGGCGAACTCGACGGGCCGGCCGGTGGGTCTGGTCTACGCAAACCCGGGGCGAGGCCCGATGGAAAGCTGCTAGCACCCGCGCAGGCGAGCGGCAACCGCCCAGCGCATTTTGGCCCAGAGCAATTTGGCTTTGACGCCGGCGCGCCCGCAGCCCCACTAGAGCGGCGATGACCTACGTGCTGGCGCTGCTTGCAAGCCTGCTCGCCTGGGGCGGCCCCAGCCGGGGCGATCGCGCCGCCGCGCCTGGCGGAGTCACCATCCCGCTCGGCGCGGTCGAGCCGGCGCGCAGCGACCTCATATTGCCGCCGGTCACCCAGGCCCGCACGGCCGGGGCCCCGCTGGTCGTGATCGATCCCGGCCACGGCGGCCGCGACCCCGGGGCAGCCTCGCCGCATGGCGGGCTTGTCGAGAAGGACGTGACGCTCGCCATCGCCCGCCGCATCCGCGACGCCCTCGCCGCGTCGGGGCGGGTCCGCGTCGCCCTGACCCGCGGGGACGACCGCTACCTCCTGCTCCAGGACCGGTACGAGATCGCCCGCCGCCTCTCCGCCGACCTGTTCATTTCGATCCACGCCGACGCCGCCCCCCACAATGACGGCGCCCGCGGCGCGACCATCTACACGCTTTCCGAAGTCGCCTCCGATCGCCAGGCCGCTTTGCTCGCCCAGCGCCAGAACGCGGCCGACCTGATCGGCGGGGTCCGGCTCAGCTCCGATCCCAAGGTCAACGTCGTCCTGATCGACCTCGCGCAGCGCGAGAGCATGGACGTCTCGGCCGATTTCGCCCGCATCCTCCACCGCGAGGCGGCGCCGATCTTCCCCTTCCGCCCGGAATGGCACCGCTTCGCCTCGCTGGTCGTGCTGAAGGCGCCGGACATCCCGTCGATCCTGTTCGAATCCGGCTATCTCACCAACGCCGTCGACGCCGCCTACATCAGCTCGGCCCAGGGGCAGGCGCAGATCGCGGACGGAATGCGCCGTGCGATCGAGGCGCATTTCGCCCGCCTCCGCCTCCAGCGCCGCGGCTGACGCCGCCGCGCGCTCAGTCCCGCCGGGCGCCCGGGTCGGGCGGGTCCGCGGCGCCGGCCGCCGGCGCTTCCTCCGCGGCTTGGCTCGAACGGAACAGGTTGATCTCGAGCGAGGGACTATGGTGGCGCCGCCGGCGGTGATGGTGACGGTGCGCCGAGCGGCCGGCCTCCGCGTCTTCGCCGCGCTTGCGGAACAGGTCGATCTGCGTCGCTTCGTAGCGTCGCTGCTTGGAGATCCGCCCATGGCGCCACAGCTGATGCTGCCGCCAGCCGAGAAACGCCGCGAACACCAGCAGGCCGACCAGCAGCACGGCCGCGCCGACGATCATCGCGACGTGGAGCAATTCCCGAAGCTGCGGTTCCACCGCTTCCTCTCTTCCGTTAGCCGGGCCGCGCCCGTTCCCCGCCGCGCGCATAGCCGCTCGCGCGCCGCGACGGAAGTCCGCCCAGCCGGTTCTCGGCGTCGTAGGCGTAGGTCCTGGCGCCGTCCCAGGTGAGGTTGCCGTTGGCGTCGTGGGTGAACGTCGTTCCGTTGTGGACCGCGATCTGGTTGAGGCCGTTGATCGTCGAGGCGGTCGCGCCGGCGGGGCTCTCGGTCCAGGCGAACAGGTCGTTGGAATTGCCCCGGCTGACGATCTGGCTCGCGGGGTTGAAGCCGAAGCTGAAGGCGACGTCGTTGGCGGTTCCGCCGAAGTCGTGGCCCAGGCTCTGCAGCCGTCCCGCCCCGTCATAGGCGTAGCTCGTGGTTCCCGCGCCGGAACGCGTCAGGCTGGTCCGCCGTCCGAGCGCGTCATAGGCGAAGGTGGCGAGCGTCGCGGTTCCGTTCTCGAGGATCGCGCTCGCCCGGTCGAGGCCGTCATAGGCATAAGTGAAGAAGATGCCGTCGGGATGGGTGATCCGGATACGGTTGCCGTGGGCGTCATAGTCGAAGCCGAGCGCGCGGGTGAAGCCGCCCGTATCGCTGCTGGTGGTGAGCTGCTGACCGAAGCCGTCCCACGTGTTGGCGACGCCCGGGCCGCTCGCCGAGCCGAAGCGCGCGAAGAGCTGCTGCCCGCGCGCATCATAGCCGTAATATACGTCGCCGGAGGTGCCTCCCGGAATGTCCTTGACCGTCATCCGGTTGAGCGCGTCGTAGCTGTAGCCGATCACCTGTCCGTCGCGCTTGCGCAGCGAGTTGCGGTTGCCGCGCGTGTCGTAGCCATATTCCTCATAGTCCGAAGTGTTGACGCTGCCGGCGGTCGCCAGCGCGGTCGCCTGGGTCGATGCGTCGAATGCCGTCGGCCGCGTCGTCGACGGGAAGATCCACTGGCCGAGCCGGTCGTGCCCGTCATAGACCAGGCGGGCGATCGCCTTCGCCCTCTGATGACTACCGGCTTCGTGAACTCCATTCGCGGACGCTGATTCCATAATCAAACGCCCACCCCGTACAAAGCGATGGGCCCGTACGACAACCATTATACGATACCGTCCCCGACACACAGGCCGGACCACGATATCTGTCAGGTATTGGGCCTCTGTCCACAATATTTAGACCGACCCGACCCGATGACGAGCGCGTAGATCTGCTAGAGGCTATATTTGCATCGTCTCCGATATATCCACAGACCCGAACTTGTCTTCCTACCTGCTGTTGCAGATCGCTCCAAGCAGGATCCAATCCTGCGCTGACGCATGAGGAAGTTACCGAAGCAATAAATAGGCTCGCTAACAAGGGGATCTTTGGCATATCTCAATCCTACCTAGAACCGGGTTGGCGCGGCGCAGTTCGCTGATACTCGCGGGCGCGGCTCGCGAAATTCTCTGTATTCCTGTGGTCTATTGGTCGAATCTGCGCTCGACCCTCTACAATTTCGATTGCGCTTGTTCTTGTCCCGTACGCTTGATAATTTGGAATACCTGCTCTGGCGGGAATACCAATGTCGCCTTCCCCTGGCTCGCCCAAATTATGCTGTTCCGGTTCAGTATGGAAAAAACCTTCAGCCCCGGCCAGTTGGCTCTCGGTGACATCTACGGAATTCTGCGTACCACTCGCGAGCCAAGTGGAAACAACAATTGTTTCACCTCCCTCGCCAATTCGAATGTCCATACGATACCCTTGTTCGTTACCGACCTGCTGGTTAAGTATAGCTCCGACTTCTGCGCCAGCTTGGTCCAGAGCCGCGTTGCCTGCCGCATCACGCTCGAAGCGTCTGCCATCCGCGGGCGCCCGGACTGGCTCCCGAAGTGGATAGGCTCGCGCCGCATCTACGATGGTAGTGCAGACTCTTTTGTCTTCGGTACAGGTCGTTCTTTCTCCGGTTGGATCGAAAAGGTTGACCGGGTCATTGCCCACGTAGGCATACAGATTCAGCTGATCCTCATACCCCACAGGATCGACCTGCAGGAAGCGCCCGATGTCGGCGCGATAGATCCTCGCGCGATAATACCACAGTTTCACGTCCGGGAGCCACATCTGGCCAGTATAGCCGTGGAAGCCGCTGTTGGTGCTCGCGGGGACGCCATATTCGTCGTAGCGGTTGATAGCGGTCACGGCGCCTGCCGCGTCGGTCCGTGCGATGATCGAGCCGCGTTCGTCGGCGTGCATGAAGCTGCGGGCGGCGAGGGCGGTGCCGGAATAGGTGACCAGCGGTTCGTCAGTCCCCGGCCCGTAGACGTAGCGGCGCCGCACGGCGCCGGCCGGATCGTATTCGACGACCCGCGCGTCGCCGTCATAGAGATAGATGTTGACCGCCCCCGGCGTGTAGCTCGCCAGCCGCCCCATCGGGTCGTAGGTCAAAGTCGCGTTCTTCGGCCCGGCGACGCTCAGCAGCCGGTTCTCGACGTCGTAGCCGTAGGTCGTGGTCCCGTCCCAGGTGAGGTTGCCGTTGTCGTCGTGGCTGAAATTGGCGGCGCCGTGGACGGCGATCTGGTTGAGGCCGTTGATCGTCGAGGCGGTCGCACCGGCGGGGCTCTCGGTCCAGGCGAACAGGTCGTTGGAATTGCCGCGGCTCACGATCTGGCTCGCCGGGTTGAAGCCGAACGTGAAGGCGACGTCGTTGGCGGTGCCGGTGAAATCGTGGCCGAGGCTCTGCAGCCGCCCGGCCCCGTCATAGGCGTAGCTCGTGGTCCCGGCGCCCGGACGCGTCAGGCTCGTGCGCCGGCCGAGCGCGTCATAGGAGAACGTGGCGAGCGTCGCGGTTCCGTTCTCGAGGATGGCGCTCGTCCGGTTGAGGCCGTCATAGGCGTAAGTGAAGAAGATGCCGTCGGGATGGGTGATCCGGATACGGTTGCCGTTGGCGTCATAGTCGAAGCCGAGCGCGCGGGTGAAGCCGCCCGTATCGCTGCTGGTGGTGAGCTGCTGCCCGAAGCCGTCCCACGTATTGGCGACGCCCGGGCCGCTCGCCGAGCCGAAGCGCGCGAAGAGCTGCTGCCCGCGCGCATCGTAACCGTAATGGACGTCTCCAGACGTGCCGCCCGGAATGTCTTTCACCGTCATCCGGTTCAGCGTGTCGTAGCTGTAGCCGATCACCTGTCCGTCGCGCTTGCGCAGCGAGTTGCGGTTGCCGCGCGTGTCGTAGCCATATTCCTCATAGTCCGCCGTGTTGACGCTGCCGGCGGTCGCCAGCGCCGTCGCCTGGGTCGATCCGTCGAACGCCGTCGGGCGGGTCGTCGACGGGAAGATCCACTGGCTCAGCCGGTCGTGCCCGTCATAGACCAGGCGCGCGCGGCTGCCCTCTGCGTCGATGACATATTCGCGCTTGCCGTTGGGCGTGTAGCTGTAGGTCGTGTCGGCGGCCTCGAGGCTGGTGCCCACCGCCTCGCGGAGCTGCACGATCTGGCCGGCGGGGTTGTAAACGTTGCGGGTGATCCGGTCCGGGCCGAAGCTCCCTTGCGTTCCGAGCGTGCACGCCGAGCTGGGCGGCGAGGCGAACGTCGCCGGGTTCATCCGCAGCGCGGCGCATTCCAGCCGCCCGACGATGTCGTAGCTGGTCTGGGTCAGCCTGTGCACGGTGCCCCCGCCCGACAAAGTCTCGCGGACCTTGCGGTTCTGCCTGTCGTAGACGGTATCGAGCGTCTGCAGCACGGTGAAGCCGGTCCAGTTGGCAGGCGCTACCGATTCCGGCTGCCAGGCGGAGAGCTCGCCGCGCTCGACCTTGGTCAGCCGCCCGGCCGCGTCGTAGGTGTTGCGCACCGCGGCGAAACCCCTCGGCCCCGCCCCGTCGGGGTCGGGCGCGATCGTCCCGGTCACCCGCCGCAGGGCGTCGTAGCGGGTCGCCGAGGTGAAGGGGGAGGCCGCGCTCTGCGCCAAAGCCGGCGCGATCGGCGCGGCGCTCGCAAGCAATGCGGCCAGGGTCAGGGTCTTCCTCATCTCTCTCATCCTCGTCTCGAGTTCATTTGTGCCGGCGCGATGCCGTTCACGGGCAGCTGGTCAGCCCGGCCCGCGGCGCGGTCTCGCTGATCCGGTTGCCCGTGGCGTCGTAGCCGAAGCAGGTGCGCCGGCTCTGGCCGCCCGAGCTCACCACCTGGCCGCGCGGACGGAGGTTGTTGGCGGTGCCGTCCGGGCCGTATTCGACGGTGGTGACCGTCTGCGGCGCGGCCGGGTCGCAGGCGGGGGTGCTGCTTCCGGCCACGGTCTGGCAGAGCGTCTCGGTCGCCGGGATCGAGATCGGCGCCGGCCCGGGCACGAGCTGGCCGATCGCGTTCAGCATATAGGCATAGCGCTCGACATAGGTGTTGAGCTTGAGCGGCCGCGCGGCGCCGGCGGTCGGCGCCGGCTGCATCTCGCTCAATTGCTGGCCGCGCGCATTGTAGGTGAAGTCGGTCTGGTTGCCGGCCGTGTCGCGGATCCAGGCCGGGCGGGCGCAATTCTGGCGGGTGGCGGGCACGCCGCAATAAGCGAGGGTCCGTTCCTGGTCCGGCAGGCCGCTCCCCGGCCGGGCCAGCATCCGCTCGCGGGTGACGCCGCGATAGGGGCCGTTATATTCGGCGAGGTAGCGCTGGCCCTCGGGCAGGATTGCCTCGAGCAGCATCGTGCCGTGGCTGTCGGCCGAGTTGCTGGTGTCGTGAAACAGCTTGCCGCCGGTGTAGCGGAACTCGGTGACGTGGCCGTTGGCGTCGGTCATCGTATAAGGCGAGGTCTTGGTGAAGGTGAGGTCGACATAGACCCCGGCCGGGTCGACCACCCGGACCGCGTTGTCGCCGTGTTGGGGGGGCGTCTCGTCGGGATCGTTGAGCCGAGCCGGGTCGTCGCCGTAGACCGACCAGGTGCCGCCGTCGGCCAAAGTCTGGGTGCCCATCCGGCCGTTGGAGAGGGCCATCGACATCTGGCAGGAGGAAAAGCCCGGGGGCGTGATGCAGGTGATTCCGTCCGCGCTGTTGGTATAGGCCGTGGCCTGCCCGGCGGCGTCGACGGCGCTGTTCAGCCGCCCGTTCGAATCGTAGCCGTAGCTCGTCCGCAGCGCCGCGCCGGCGCAGCTTGTGCTGCCGTCGACATAGGTCCGGGCGCGGTCGAAGGCGCAGGCCGCGTTGATGTCGCCGGCGCCGTTATATTCGAGAACCAAGGCATAGCCCGACGAATCCTCGACCCGCCGCAGCCGACCGCCGACATAGACGAAATTCTGCTTTCGCCCGTCCGGAAAGACGATCTCGGAAACGCGCTGCGAATAGAATGGCACGCCCGCGGCCGAGACCGTGCGGCTGAACGTGTAGATCGTCCCGCTGCTGTCGGTGTAGACGTAGTTGCCGGTCGAGAAATTGGTGCCGCCCGACCATTCGAGGTAGCCGCGCTCGGCGTCGCCGTTGGCGGGCGCGATCGAGGAGAGGGTCGCCTTGACCTGCGAATAGACGCCGCTGGCCGAGCCGCCGAGATGGGCGATCGGCCGGTTGTCCGTCCCGAGATTGACCGGGTTCGCGGCGACGTAGATGTCGAAATTGTGGCTGAAGTTGGTGCCGAAATCGGGGTCGTTCGGCTGCCGCCGCCCGGTGCGGTGGAACCGCTCCAGCGTCAGCGGCCCGATCGCGAGGTCGGTCACCGAATAGGTGAGCGAGCCGTCGGCGACGTTGATCCCGCCGGGCGTCGTCAAATAGGATTTGGGGGGCACGAGGTCTGCTGAGGCGGGGCTTGCGAGCCAGGTGGTGGCGAGCAAGGCGCAGACGGCGGCGGCACGGGCGGGGTTGGAAGTCATCGGTCGTTCTCCGGAAAGATCATCTGGGTCGGCAGGGGATTGGGCGCCCCGGCTCAGGACGGGACGATCGCCACCGCATCGAGCGCGGTGGCGCGGTCGCCGGAGCCGGTCGTGGCGGTGAAGCTGATCGTCATCGACGAGCCCGTCGCGGTGAAGGCGGCGCTCTCGAAGCTCTCGAACGCGGTCGAGGACGGGGTGAAGTTGCCGAGCGCAATGCCGCCGGCGGCGAGGTTCACCGCGGTCGCGTTGTAGCCGGGGCGCCGGGCGAGCCGGAAGCGCACGCGGTAGCTCGCCCCGGCGCTGAGGCCCGACACCGTGATCGAGACCGCGCCGGCCGAGCTCGACCCGGCCTGCAGGAAGGCGACCTGGTCGCCGTCGGGCGCGGCGGCGAAACCGAAGGCGCTGCCGTTGCCGGCGATCCCCGCGGGGTGGACGAAGGCGAGGCCGGTGACGGTCGGCGTGTAGGAATAGGTGCTGCCGATTTCGGGCAGCTCGAAGGACGGATCGGGCAGCGTCAGCGTGGCGCGGGCGAGGCGGTTGTCGGCCTTGTCGAAGCCGTAGCCGGTGGTCGAGCCGCTCGCCGTCCCGGTTCGCACCACGGTGACAAGGCGTCCGCGAGCGTCATATTCGTAGCCGATCGTCTCGCTCGCCGAGGCGGCGGTCGCGCCCAGCGCGAGCGCGGCGGCCACAAGCGTCAGCGGGCGCTTCAGGCCAGTGGTGGGGGTCGGTTTTTCCATGCTCACGTTCCCTCCGTGTTCGCGACTCGGGCGATTCCGAGCTCTGTTCGGAACAGGGTGAGAACAGTTGGAATCCTACAATGCAACCCCCACGCGAAAGTTTTTTTCGCATTTGGTTCATCAACTTCCGCAGGGGCCGCTTGCGGCTGTGCCTTCACCGCGCCGCCGGGATCGGCTAGACCCCGACCCGATGAGCGCGGAGACCGAAACGGGGCGGATCACCCTCTATCGCGACGGCGGCGGACGGCTGGGGGCTCTGGGCGCGCGGCTCGGCGGCTGGGCCGCTTCCGCCTGGCGCCTCGTCCGCCGGATGCTGCGCCCGCGCTGGGCGAAGGCGCTCGCCATCCTGCTCGCCTCGCCTTTCGTCATCCTGCTGATCCTCTATCTGATCTTCGCGCCCGGCCTGCCCTCGGCCGAGACTTTGCTGCGCTACGAGCCGCCGCTCCCCTCCTACGTGCGCGACATCAACGGCGACCCGGTCCACAGCTTCGCCCGCGAGCGGCGCGTCGAGCTGCAATATGCCGAATTTCCGCCTCACCTGATCAACGCCTTCCTCGCCGCCGAGGACCGCACCTTCTTCCGCCACGGCGGCATCGACTATCCCGGCTTCGTCGGCGCGATCTGGGACTTCGCGCGCAAGGCGGGCAGCGGCACACGCGCCCGCGGCGGCTCGACCATCACCCAGCAGGTCGCCAAGAACCTGCTGCTCGGCGACGAATATTCGGTGACCCGCAAGATCCGCGAATTCTTCCTCGCCTGGCGGATCGAATCGGTGCTCTCCAAGGAGCAGATCCTCGAGCTCTATTTGAACCAGATCTTCCTCGGCCGGAACGCCTACGGCGTGCAGGCGGCGGCGCGGGCCTATTTCGACAAGGACGTCGACGAGCTCGAGATCCACGAGGCGGCCTTCCTCGCCATCCTGCCCCAGGCGCCGAGCGAATACAGCTCCGAGCGGAGGGCCGCCCGCGCCCTGCAGCGCCGCAACTGGGTGCTCTCGGAAATGGAGCGCAACACCTTCATCACCCCCGCCCAGCGCGCCGAGGCCCAGGCGCGGCCGCTCGGCCTCATTCGCTCCGGCACCGAGCGCAACCTCCAGAATGTCGGCGGCTATTACATGGAGGAGATCCGCCGCCAGCTCGTCGCCCGCTACGGACAGGAAGCCGAGCGCGGCCCCAACGGCGTCTATTCGGGCGGCCTGTGGATCCGCAGCTCCTACCATCCCGAAATGCAGCGCGCCGCCGAGACCGCATTGCGCGACGGCCTCGCCCGCTACGAGCGCGGCCGCGGCTGGCGCGAGTCCGGCCTCACCATCGAGGTGGATGGCGACTGGCGCACCCAGCTGGCGCTCGCCGGCTACGGCGTCGGCGATCCCGATTGGCGCGCGGCGGTCGTCCTGTCGAAGGATTCCGGCGCGGCGACGCTCGGCTTCGCCGACGGCTCCGAGGGCACGCTTCCCGCCGCGCTCGCCGCGATGCCGCGCCGCGGCACCGGCACGCCCGCTTTCGCGGCGCTCCGGCCCGGCATGATCCTCGCCGTCGAGCGCGAGGGCAGCGCCTGGGCGCTGCGATCGGTGCCGGAGATTTCGGGCGGCATGGTCGCCGAGGAGGTCGCCACCGGGCGCGTCCTCGCCATGCAGGGCGGCTGGGCGATGAGCGGCGCCCAGTCCTACAACCGCGCCACCCAGGCGATGCGGCAGCCGGGCTCGACCTTCAAGCCGTTCGTCTATGCCGCGGCTCTGGACAACGGCATGAGCCCGGCCTCGATCATCGTCGACGGTCCGTTCTGCGTCTATCAGGGCGGCCGGCTCGGCCAGAAATGCTTCCGCAACTTCTCGGGCGGCTATGCCGGGCCGCAGACCATGCGCTGGGGCCTCGAGCAGTCGCGCAACCTGATGACGGTCCGGGCCGCGAATCAGGTCGGGATGGATCATGTCGTCCGCGTCGCCCGCCGCATGCAGGTCGTCGACGACATGGAGCCCTATCTCGCCAACTCGCTCGGCGCGGCGGAGACGACGGTGCTGCGCATCACCAACGCCTTCGCGATGCTCGCCAATCAGGGCCGCGAGCTGCGCCCGACCCTGATCGACTATGTCCAGGACCGCCACGGCCGGGTCGTCTACCGCGCCGACAATCGCTGCCGGCTGATGGAGAATTGCAACGCCGCCGACTGGGACGGGAGACCGATGCCACGACCTCCTCTTCGTACCCGCCAGCTGATGGACCCGATGACTGCGTACCAGCTCGTCCACATGCTCCAGGGCGTCGTCGAGCGCGGCACCGCGACCATCCTGCGCGACCTCGGCCGTCCCCTGTTCGGCAAGACCGGCACCTCGACGGGGCCGACCAACGTCTGGTTCATCGGCGGCTCGGCCGACATCGTCGCCGGAGTCTATATGGGCTTCGATCAGCCCCGTCCGATGGGCGGCTACGCCCAGGGCGGCACGCTGGCCGCGCCGATCTTCCGCCAGTTCGCGCAGGCGGCGTTCGAGGGGATGCCGGTGGTGCCGTTCCGCGCGCCGGCCGGAATCCGGATGGTCCGCATCGACCGCCGCTCGGGCGAGCGCGTCTACGGAGCCTGGCCGCCCAGCGATCCGCGCGCCGGGATCATCTGGGAGGCCTTCCGCCCCGAGAGCGAGCCGCGCCGCACCGTCCGCCGCGACGAGGCGGCGGCGGAGGCCCGCACGCCGCGGCCGCGTCCCGCCCGCCGCGCCCCCGCGCCGGCCCCCGAGCAGCCGCAGGAGAACAGCGTCGCCTTGCAAAGGGACGAGGCCATCTACTAGGCCTCTCGAAGACGCCCTCCCGGAGTATGAGATGCGCGCCGAAGCGCAAGCCTATGTCGATCAGGTCAACGCCGCTCTGGCCTTGCTGCGCCGGTTCCTCGACTGGGACCGCGCGCTGCGGCGGCTCGACGAATTGAATGCGCGCGTCGAGGACCAGTCGCTCTGGAACGACCCGAAGGCCGCGCAGGACGTGATGCGCGAGCGCCGCCGGCTCGACGAGGCAATCGGGGCGACCCGCGCCATCGAGCAGGAGCTTGCGGACACCCTCGAGCTGATCGAGATGGCCGAGGCCGAAGGCGACGAAGCCATGGTCGACGACGCGGTCCGCTCGCTCGCCGACCTCGCCGAGCGCGCCGAGCAGGACAAGGTCAAGGCCCTGCTCGCCGGGGAGGCCGACGCCAACGATACCTATATCGAGATCAATTCCGGCGCCGGCGGCACGGAATCGAATGACTGGGCGGGCATGCTCCAGCGCATGTATTCGCGCTGGGCCGAGCGCCACGGGATGAAGGTCGAGCTGATCGACCACCATGCCGGGGAGCAGGCCGGCATCAAGTCGGCGACCCTGCTCGTCAAAGGCGAGAACGCCTATGGCTACGCCAAGACCGAGAGCGGCGTGCACCGGCTGGTGCGGATCAGTCCCTATGACAGCTCGGCGCGGCGCCACACCAGCTTCGCCTCCGTCTGGGTCTATCCTGTGATCGATGACAATATCGACATCGAGGTCAATGAAAGCGAGCTCAGGATCGACACCTACCGCGCATCGGGCGCGGGCGGCCAGCACATCAACACCACCGATTCGGCGGTGCGCATCACCCATCTGCCGACCGGAATCGTCGTCCAGTGCCAGAACCAGCGCTCGCAGCACAAGAACAAGGCCGAGGCCTACAACCAGCTGCGCGCCAAGCTCTACGAGGCCGAGCTCCAGAAGCGCGAGGCGGAGGCCAACGCCACCGCCGCAGGCAAGACCGACATCGGCTGGGGCCACCAGATCCGCTCCTACGTCCTCCAGCCCTACCAGCTGGTGAAGGACCTCCGGACCGGCATGACCTCCACCGCCCCGTCCGACGTCCTCGACGGCGACCTCGACCGTTTCATGGCCGCCGCTTTGTCCCAGCGAGTCACCGGCGAGAAAGTCGAAGTGGAAGATGTGGAGTAGGGCGCACCCTGGGCCCGAAAAGCCCCTCCCCTTGAGGGGGAGGGGTTGGGGAGGGGTGGAGTCTCCGGAAACGCACCGCACTTCATTGACTCCACCCCCACCCCAACCCTCCCCCCCCAAGGGGGAGGGCTTCACCGCACTGCTTCCCCTGTGCCTCCTCTCCCTCCTCGCCGTCGCCGCCTGCGGCGGCGGCGAAGAAGCGCAAAACAGCTTCCCAGAGCCGCAGCGCCCGGTCGCGCCGATCGAATCGTCGGGCTATCTCGACGAGGATTCGCGCGACAGCCACGGCGAGGCGGAGCGGGTGATGGAGCTGGCCGAGATCCGCGCCGGAATGTCGGTCGCCGACATCGGCGCCGGCGAAGGCTATTATACCGTGCGCCTGTCCCCGCTGGTCGGCGAGCGCGGCCGCGTGCTCGCCCAGGACGTCGTTCCAGAGACGATCCACGAGCTCGCGCGCCGCGTCCATCGCGAGCGGCTCGACAATGTCGCGCTGAAGCTCGGCCAGCCGAACAATCCGCTGCTGCCCGAGACCTCGTTCGACCGGGTGCTGATGATCCACATGTATCACGAGATCCCGCGGCCGTCGGAATTCCTCTGGAACCTGCGCGGCGCGCTCAAGCGGGGCGGGCGCGTCGTCGTCGTCGATGCCGATCGCCCGACCGACCGCCACGGAACCCCGACCCGCCTCCTCGTCTGCGAGTTCAACGCCGTCGGCTACGAGCTCACCCGCTTCGAGCGGCTCGATACCGAGACCTATTTCGCCCAGTTCGAAGTGCGCGGCCCGCGGCCTGTCCCCGCCGAGATCCCCACCTGCGAGCTCTGAGCCGCTTCGGACCCTAGAGCAGGCCCAGTCCGCGGAGGCTGCAGGGCTCCGCGTCGGCGAAGATGAGATGGTCGTGCAGCCTGATTCCGAGCCGCGCGGCGGTCGAGGCCAGCTCGCGCGTCGCCTCGACGTCGTCCCAGCTCGGCTGTGCGTCGCCGCTCGGATGGTTGTGCGCGAGGACCAGGCCGGCGGCGCCGAGCCGCAGCGCATCCTCCAGGATCCGGCGCAGCGGCAGCTCGGCCTCGTGCGGCGCGGCCGGATCGATCACCACCAGCTCGATCAGCCGGCGGTCGCCGTCGAGGTGCGCGACGGCGATCGCCTCTCCCTCGACGCCCGCGAAGCACGGCTCGAACAGAGCGACCGCATCTTGCGCCGTGGCGATGAGCATCGCTCATAGTGGCGCGGCGCGGCCTGTGCCGGTTGCGCAGACTCATCCGTTTCGGACTCCATATCGCGATGTATCGCAATTCCTTGGAAACCGCCCGCGCCGCCGCTAATCGTCAGGCATGCAGCCCTATCACGAGCTCCTCCGTCGCATCCTCGACGAGGGCGTCCCCCAGCAGGACCGCACCGGCACGGGCACGCTCTCGGTCTTCGGGCACCAGATGCGTTTCGACCTCGCCAACGGCTTCCCCCTGCTCACCACCAAGAAGCTCCACATCCGCTCGATCCTGATCGAATTGCTCTGGTTCCTGCGCGGCGACACCAATGTCGGGTACCTCAAGGAGAACAAGGTCAGCATCTGGGACGAATGGGCCGACGAAGCCGGCGACCTCGGCCCGGTCTACGGCAAGCAATGGCGCGCCTGGGAGGCGCCGGACGGCCGCCGCATCGACCAGATCGCGAACCTCATCGATCTCATCCGCCGCGATCCGGCCTCGCGCCGCCAGATCGTCTCGGCCTGGAATCCCGCAGACCTTCACCGGATGGCGCTCGCGCCCTGCCACTGCCTGTTCCAGACCCAGGTCGCCGGGGGCAGGCTCCACCTCCAGCTCTACCAGCGCAGCGCCGACGTCTTCCTGGGCGTGCCGTTCAACATCGCAAGCTACGCCCTCCTCACCCACATGCTCGCCCAGCAATGCGATCTGGAGCCGGGCACGTTCGTGTGGACGGGGGGCGACTGCCACCTCTACTCGAACCACCTCGACCAGGCCCGCCTCCAGCTGGGGCGCCAGCCGAAGCCGCTTCCGACGCTCACCATTCTGCGCAGGCCGCCGGCGATCGATCGATACGAATATGAGGATTTCGAGGTCGCCGGCTACGCGCCGGATCCCCACATCGCCGCGCCGGTCGCTGTCTGACGGCGACGATTATTCCGCCGCGACCTCGGTGATCGGCAGCGGCCGCGGCCGGCGCGAGAACAGGCGCTCGCCCAGCGCCTTGAACGCGCCGCCGAGCATCGAGAAAGCCATTACCCGGTGCTCGCGCACCAGGCCGATCAGCTCCCGCAGCCGTCCGTTTCTCAGGTAGAGCATGAGGTAGCAGAGGATCTGGTACATTTTGAGGCGCCACAAGGGCAGGCCGTCCAGCTCCAGCGCGCCGGTCGAATATTTGTCGAAATCCTTCCAGTCGGTCGAAAGCAGCCGGTAGCCGCCCTCGCCGCGAACGGCCATTTCGTGGATCGGTGTGCCCGGGAAGGGAGTCATGATCGAGACCGAAAGGCGCTGGGGATTGAGCCGCGCGATGTAGCGGATCGTGTCGCGGATGGTGGCCCGCGTCTCGTTGGGATGTCCGAGGATGAACTTGCACCAGACCGACAGATTCTCGGCCTTGGCGAGCTTCACGGCGCGGTCGACCTGGTCCAGCGTGATGCCCTTTTTGATCGATTTCAGCACGTCCGGATTGCCGGATTCGACACCGAGCTCCAGCGTCTCGAAATTCGCCTCGCGCAGCAGCTTCATGAACTCGGCGTCGACCCGGTCGACCCGCGTCTGGGCCGAGAAGGTGACCTTGCGGTGCAGCTTGTGCTCGATGATCCCGGCGATGATGTCCTTGGTCCGCTTGAGATCGAGCCCGAACGTCTCGTCCTCGAAGCGGATCACTTCGGGCTTGAACGTGTCTACCGCGTAGCGAAGCTCGGCGACCACGTTCTCGACCGAGCGGAAGCGCGTCTTGAAGCCGCTATTGTGGCCGCAGAAGGTGCAGCGATAGGGGCAGCCGCGATGGGTGAGCACCGGGATCTGGGTGCTCACCTTGAACATGTCCCAGGCCGGGAACGGCAGCAGGTCGTAATCCTTGGGGTAGGGCCGCGTCGGATTGACCACGATCTCGCCGTCGCGCCGCCAGCACAGGCCGGTGATCTCCTCCGGCGCGCCCTCGCCGCCGATCGCCGCGATCAGCTCGTTGAGCGCATATTCGCCCTCGCCGACGCAGGCGAAGTCGATTGCGGGGCATTCCTCCAGCGCCTGCTGCTTGACCGCGTTGACGTGGGCGCCGCCGACGACGATCGGCACGGCCGAGCGCCCGCGGATGCGCGAGGCGATTCGCACCACCATCGGGAACTCGACGGTCATGCAGGTCAGCCCGACGATATCCGCTCCCGAGGCGACCGCGCGGTCGCAGATCTCATCCGCCGAAAGCATGTCGAGCTTGCCGTCGAGCAGGATGACTTCGTGCCCCGCCGCGCGCACGGCGGCGGCGAGATAGGCGAGGCCGAGGACCGGGAAGCGCGCCCAGTGCCGGTCGAACTCCGACGCCGGGGGCACCTGGATGAGGCAGACTTTCATGGCCCGGCGTCCTTCCTTCTGCTTTCCGGAGCGTCGGCGGCCAGGAAAAGCCCGCCCCCCGATCGCTTGACGCTCTCGATCCTGCGAACCGCGAGGCCCGCGCCCGCGGCGAGCCCGGCCACCTCGCCCGGCCCGTAGAATCTGAGCTTGATGCCCCGCCGCCGGTAGCGCCAGCGGCGGACCTTGGTCCAGACCGGCGACGCTGTCGGGAAGGTCGCGATCACTCTCGATCCCGCGGCGGCGGCGAGTATGCGCATGAAATCTGCCGGCCGGTCGACATAGTCGAAGACCCCGATGGCGACGACGATGTCGTGGCGGCCGAGCGGCACCCGTTCCGCCGCGCCCTGCACCAGAGTTGCGTCCAGGCCCGCGCGACGAAGACGGGCGCGGGCGTAAGCGATCATGGCCGGGGACAGGTCGATGCCCGTCACGGCGGCGCCGCGCGCGGCGAGGGCCTCGAGGTGAAAGCCCGGGCCGCAGCCGACATCGAGCACGCTGAGGCCGCGAACATCGCCGCACTCGGCGAGCAGGAGGTCGCGATATTCGAACAGCGCGCCTCGCGCGGCGCGGTCGAGCGAGCGGCTGAACAGGCCGTCGCCGTCGTAGAGCCTTGCGAGCCCGTCCGCGGTGGCGTCGAAATAGTCAGCGAGATTCTGCAAGCGACACCAGATGCGCGATGGGCCGCCAGCGCCCTCTGGCGAGCAACTCGGCCAGCCGGCCGCGGAAACGGGAAGCGAGAAGATTATGGACCTCTTCGTGCCGCCAGCGCAGCCACGTCGCCCGCACGCTGCGCGGCCCCGCGCGTCCGAGCCGGTTCCAGCCGACATTGTAGGGATGCATGTAGAATACGGTCCCCCCGCCCGGCAAGCAGGCGGGGGCAGCGGCCGGAAGCGCCGCCAGCCAGGCGCCTCCGCACGGCCAGGAGCGGCCCCACCAGCGCACGACGCTCAGCGGCGCCTCCCAAAGGCCGCTCGGCAGGCGCCGCGGGAGCCCCGGGGCGGCGCCGACCGCGCTCGCGTCGTAGCGGTAGCCCTCCTCTGCCAGCACCCGGTGAGCCCACTCCATACCCCGCACAAGCGAGAAGAAGGGCGCGCGATAGCCCTCGATCGCACAGCCGGAGGCATCCTCGAGTATGGCGCGGGCTTCGCGGACGTCGCCGCGGAAGGCGGCCTCGCTGCGCCCAGCCATATGATCGTGAAACAAGCCGTGGCAGCCTATCTCGTGCCCGGCCGCCACGATGCGGCGAATCAATGCGGGGCGGTGCCGCGCGAGATCGGCGACGGTGAAGAACGTGCCACAGGCTCCGGACGCGGCGAGCGTGTCGAGCAGCCAGTCGACCTGCCGGTCGAGGGCCTCCCCGGGCGCCGTCCATTCGCCGCTGATCCGCTGCCAGAGCAGGGTCCCCGCGTCTTCGAGATCGACCGAGAAGCCGTTGGGCAGTGCCCGCGCGAGCTCGGCGGCCCCGCGGATGGACTCGTTCCGCGACCCAGCTGCCGGGCAGTATTCCTGTGTGGAGCTCGCTTTGGCGGTCGCCACGAAAAAGCCCTCCGAACCGCCGGTTCTACAGGCCTGAGGCGGGTCCGCAAGCGCCGCCGGATAGGCCGCCGGCGAAAAGCGGGCTAGGGTCCGTCGATGTCCGGCGACCGTCCCAAAATCATACTCGTCGTCGCCCGCGCCGCGAACGGCACGATCGGCAAGGACGGCACCCTGCCCTGGCACCTCCCCGCCGATCTCAGGCACTTCAAGGAGGCGACGATGGGGACGGCGATGATCATGGGCCGCCGCACCTTCGACAGCCTGCCCCGGCTTCTCCCCGGCCGCCGCCACATCGTCGTCACCCGCGACCGCGCCTGGCAGGCCGACGGCGCCGAGGTCGCTCATTCGCCCGAGGAGGCGCTCGCCCTCGCCGGTGCGGGCCAGGTCAGCGTGATCGGCGGCGCCGAGATCTTTCGCCTGTTCGAGCCGCTTGCCGAGGCCGTCGAGCTGACCGAGGTCCATGGCGACATTGAGGGCGACACCTTCCTGCCCCCCTTCGATGCGGCCCGCTGGCGCCAAGCCGCGCGCGTCGATCATCCGCCCGAAGAAGGGCGCCCCGCCTTCAGCTTCGTTCGCCTCGTACGGGCTTCCGAGCCAGCGTAATCGATCCTATAGCCCGCCCATGGAGCGCCTGGACGGGAGCTCGGCGGTTCCGGAGCGGCTTCGCGGGGGCATCGTCGCGCTCGGCAATTTCGACGGATTTCACAAAGGGCACCAGGCGGTGGTGGCCCGTGCGGTTCATCGCGCCGGCGCCGAGGGTCGCCCGGTGCTGGTCGCGACCTTCGATCCGCATCCGGTGCGCTTCTTCAAGCCCGACGTGCCGCCCTTCCGGCTCACCACCCTCGATCAGCGCGAGCGGCTGTTCGCCGCGGCCGGCGCCGACGCGATGCTCGTCTTCCGGTTCGACGCCGATCTCGCTTCGGTCACCGCACCCGATTTCGTCACCGATTATATCGCCTCCCGGATCGGCGCCGCGGGCGTGGTCACCGGCGAGGACTTCACCTTCGGCAAGGGCCGCGGCGGAGACGTCGAGCTGCTGATGTTCCTCGGCCGCGCCAACCAGATGTCGGTCGACGCAGTCGCGCCGGTGATCGTGGACGGCGAACCGGCCTCGTCGAGCCGGGTCCGCGAGGCGTTGCAGGCCGGGGACTGCGAGGCTGCGGCGAACCTGCTCACCCGCAATTTCGCGATCGAAGGCGTCGTCGAGCATGGCGACAAGCGCGGCCGGACGCTCGGCTACCCGACCGCCAACATCGCTTTGGCCAATTATCTGCGCCCGCGCTTCGGCGTCTATGCCGTCCGCGGCCGCCTCGCCGACGGCAGGATCCTCGACGGCGCGGCCAACCTCGGCACCCGCCCCACCTTCGACCCCCCGAAGGAGCTGCTCGAGCCCTATTTCTTCGATTTCGAAGGCGACCTCTACGGGCAGACGGTCGAGGTCGAATTGGTCTCCTTCCTGCGCGACGAGGCCCGCTTCGCCGATGTCGAGGCGCTGAAGGCGCAGATGGCCGCCGACTGCGAGGAAGCGCGCCGGAGCCTCCCCGCATGAGGACCGGCCGAATCCTCCTCATCCTGCTCGCCGCGGTCGCGGTCGGCCTGTCGCTGTTCAACGCTTCCTGGATCGCCGGCACGCCGCCCGGTCGCCTGATCGTCGTCGCCAACCGCGGCATCACCCAGGCGCCGCGCCCCGGTGCCTCCGGGCCGTGCGCGGGCGCGCAGATCCTGCCGCCCGAGGCGAATTTCATCGAGAACACGGTGCCGGCGCTGCGCCAGGTTCGCAATCTCGGCGGCAATGCGGTCGCGGTCGACGTCCGCCGCACCGCCGACGGCCGCATGGTCGCGTTTCGCGACGAGACGCTCGACTGCCGCACCGACGGCAGCGGCCGGATCGCCGACACGGCCTTCGACGCGCTGCGCCGCCTCGACGCCGGCTATCGCTACACCGCCGACGCCGGCGCCACCTTCCCGCTGCGCGGCCGCGGCGTCGGCCTGATTCCGAGCGTTGCCGACATCCTCTACGAGATCAGGCAGACGCCGATCCTGTTCGTCGTCCACGGCGACGACCCCGCCGCCGCCGACGCCCTTGCCGCCGAGTTCCGGACCGCGCGCACCGAGATCGGCGACAGCTTCGTCTTCCTCGCCGCCGAGCCGGTCGCGGCGCGGATGCGGGCATTGGCCCCGCGCGCTTTCGTCTCAAGCGCCGGGGCAGCGGAGCGCTGCCTCGCCGGCTACCGCCGCACCGGCTGGCTCGGCATCGTGGCCGAAGACTGCCGCGGCGCCGCCTTGGTCCTGACGCCGGGCGCCAACTGGACTCTCTGGGGCTGGCCCTACCGATTCCTGAGGCGCCTGGCCGGCGCCGGCGGCCGGGCCGTGATGGTCGAGGCGGTCGAGGCGGACGGAACCCTGCGCGGCCTCGCCCGCCCGGAGCAGCTCGGCGAAGTGCCGATCGGCTATCGCGGCTATCTGCTGATCGAGGACATGCCCCGCGCCGGCCGCGCCCTCGCCCGCTAGCAATCGCACGAGCCGCCTTACGCCAACGGCGACATCCACATAGGCCACGCGATGAACAAGATCCTGAAGGCGCAGATGGCCGCCGACTGCGAGGAAGCGTGGCGGCACCTCGCCTAGGGCGTTGAGCTGCCCCATCGGCCGTCGGCGGTCCCGTTGCGGTGGCCGCGCGCGGCGCCCTCCGGGTCGACCATAGGCTCGGGGCGCATCATCGGCTCGGGCCGAACCATCGGCCGGGAGGCCGCTCGCCGCCCGCGCTCCGCGTCGGCGCGGCGCTCAGGCTCATTGCTCCCCCGAGCCCGAACGCGGGCCCTGTCCAGGGCCAGCGGGGGGAGGGAGCGGCCGGCTTCGAGATCTTCGACCATATCGCGCATGAGCTCGGCGAACTGCATGTCGATGAGGAATTCCGGCACCATGACCAGAGCTTCGCCGCCCTCCATCTCGACCGCGGAGCCGAGCTCATAGGCGTCGAGGTCGAGTTCGGCGGTCAGGCGCGTGTGCCCCTCGCCTTCTCCGGCGACAGCGAAGCCAAGATCGACGGTGACCACGGGACGGTCGTCGAACAGGATCTCGTAGCGGATCGATTCCCCGAGCTCCTTTTCGACGCGGATCGTCACCTTCCGGTCGCCTGCAGGCCCTTCCGGAACCTCGATCGTGCCTTCCTGGGCAAGAGCCGAGAAAGCGGCATAGGCCTGGGCCGGGCTCCTGCTCACGACCTGATCGAAATCAGGCGAGTCCGAGCCGAACCAGGCGGCGCCGCCGACCCCGACTCCCGCCACCGCCAACAGCAGATTCTTCATCAGGCACCCCCCGCGCGGACAGCCCGACGATGGCGCAGCACCCGTTAAGGACTTCTAACGCGTTGCGGCGCAGCAAGCGGGTTCCTTATTTCGGCCTCCCCGGCTAAGTGCGCCGCTCCATGTCCGACAAACAAGATTACCGCGACACGGTCTTCCTGCCGAAGACCGATTTCCCGATGAAGGCGGGCCTCGCGGCCAGGGAGCCGGCGATCCTCGCGCGCTGGGCGGAGACCGGCCTCTACCGGCAGCTGCGCGAGGCCCGCGCCGGGCGCGAGCGCTTCATCCTCCACGACGGCCCGCCTTACGCCAACGGCGACATCCACATGGGCCACGCGATGAACAAGATCCTGAAGGACATGGTCGTCCGGATGGCGAGCCTTCGCGGCTACGACGCGCCCTACGTGCCCGGCTGGGATTGCCACGGCCTCCCGATCGAATGGAAGATCGAGGAGCAGTATCGCAAGAAGAAGCGCGACAAGGACGAAGTCCCGCCGCAAGAATTCCGCGCCGAATGCCGCGCTTATGCGGAGCGATGGGTCCAGGTGCAGGCCGAGCAGTTCCAGCGCCTCGGCGTGATGGGCGAGTGGGACGATCCCTATCTCACCATGAAGTTCGAGGCCGAGGCCAAGATCGTCGAGGAGCTGCTCAAATTCGCCGAGAGCGGCCAGCTCTACCGCGGCGCCAAGCCGGTCATGTGGTCCCCGGTCGAGAAGACCGCGCTCGCCGAGGCCGAGGTCGAATATGAGGACGTAACCTCGACCCAGATCGACGTCGCGTTCGAGATCGCCCATGCTCCCAACTGTCCCGCGCTGTTG
This sequence comes from Allosphingosinicella sp., assembly GCA_035628635.1. Lineage (GTDB taxonomy): Bacteria > Pseudomonadota > Alphaproteobacteria > Sphingomonadales > Sphingomonadaceae > Allosphingosinicella. The sequence goes on along the minus strand of DASPJJ010000019.1, from coordinate 81,896 downwards.
GACCTGATCCGCAGGCTCGGGAGCGCAAACCTGCGCGCGGTAGTTTGGACCACAACGCCTTGGACTATCCCGGTGAACCAGGCGATCGCTTTCGGGCCGGACATTGAGTACGCGATCATCGCTGAAGCCGGGACGGCGGCTTCTTACCTGGTTGCGGCGCCGTTGGTCGGGGACTTTCAGCGCCGGACCGGAATCGTAGGCGCCGATGCTCCCGTCATCCGTGGCGCCGAACTCGCAGGCGCAATCGCACGGCATCCGATGCATCGACTTGGGGGCTTTTTCGCCAGGCCCCGCCCGTTCCTTCCCGGCGACCACGTGACCACCGAGGCCGGCACGGGCCTCGTCCACATGTCGCCCGACCACGGCGAGGAGGATTTCCTCGTCTGCAAGGCGGCGGGGATCGACCCCGTCTTCGCGGTCGACGATGCCGGCTTCTACCGCGCCGACTGGGAATGGCTCGGCGGCCAGGGCAGCGTCATCAACCAGAAGTTCAACGCCCCCGAAGGCCCGATCTGCGCGGACCTGCGCGAGGCCGGCGCCCTGCTCTCGGCGAGCCAGGACTTCCGCCACAGCTACCCGCATTCGTGGCGCTCCAAGGCCCGCATCATCTACCGCTGCACTCCCCAATGGTTCATTCCCATGGATGCGCCCCCTCTCCCCTCTGGGGAGAGGGTCGGGGAGAGGGGGAGTCCGAAAACTCCGGGCGCAATCGAGACTGCCCCTCTCCCAACCCTCTCCCCAGAGGGGAGAGGGCTTAGGGAAACCGCCCTCGCCGCGATCGACGAGACGCGCTGGGTGCCGGAGAAATCGAAGAACCGCATCCGCGCGATGGTCGAAGGCCGCCCGGACTGGGTGATCAGCCGCCAGCGCGCCTGGGGCGTGCCGATCGCGCTCTACGTGAACCGCAAGACCGGCGAATATCTGAAGGACCCGGCGGTCAACAGCCGCATCATCCGCGCCTTCCACGAAGGCGGCGCCGACGCCTGGTTCGGCGCGGACCACCAAAAGATGCTCGGTAACGGCTACACGCTCGAAGATTACGAGCCGGTCATGGACATCCTCGACGTCTGGTTCGATTCGGGCTCGACCCACAGCTACGTGATCGAGGCGCGCTACGGCGAAGACGTGCGCGCCGACATCTATGTCGAAGGCTCCGACCAGCATCGCGGCTGGTTCCAGTCGTCCCTGCTCGAAAGCTGCGGCACCCGCGGCCGCGCGCCGTTCAGGCAGGTGCTGACCCACGGCTTCGCGCTCGACCAGAACATGCGCAAGATGTCGAAGTCGGAAGGCAATACCGTCGATCCGCTCGCCATCATCCGCGACAACGGCGCCGACATCCTTCGCCTCTGGGTCGCCTCGACCGACTATTTCGACGACGTCCGCATCGGCAAGGAGGTGCTCGCCACCACCACCGACGCCTATCGCAAACTGCGCAACACGTTCCGCTATCTGCTCGGTGCCCTCGCCGGTTTCGCGGAGGAGGAGCGTGTCCCCCCTGCCGAGATGCCGGAGCTCGAGCGCTGGGTGCTGCACCGGCTGGCGACGCTCGACCGGGAGCTGCGCGCTGCCGCCGAAGGCTATGAGTATAACCGCTACACCCGCGCGATCGCCGCCTTCGCGCAGGACGACCTCTCGGCCTTCTTCTTCGACATCCGCAAGGACAGCCTTTATTGCGACGCGCCGTCCTCGGCGAAGCGTCGCGCCTACCGGACGGTGCTCGACACGGTCTTCCACGCTCTGGTGCGCTGGCTGGCGCCGATCCTCTGTTTCACCGCGGAAGAGGTCTGGGCGAGCCGCTACCCGGACCGCGGGTCGGTCCACCTGCTCGAATGGCCGGAGATCGACGCCGCCTGGACCGACGAGGCGCTGGGCGACCGCTGGAACCTCGTCCGCCATTCCCGCGAGCGCGTGACCGAAAGCATCGAGCCGCTCAGGCGCGAGAAGGTGATCGGGTCCAGCCTGGAGGCGAAGATCCTGTTTCCCGAGTCCGAGCTCGACCTGATCGGCATGGACATCGAGGCGCTTACCGAAATCTACATCGTCTCCGAGCTGGAGGCCGTGCCGTTGAACGACGTCGAGGTCGCTCGCACCGACCGGCATAAATGCGGACGCTGCTGGCGTCACATGCCCGATGTGGGCGAGGACGGCGATCTCTGCGGACGCTGCGAGGGGGTATTGAATGGTTGAACCGTACGTTTCCGCGGCCCCGTCCGCCCCGGATGCGCGCATCCGGCGCAATCGCACTTTCGGTCTGGCCGTCGCGGGGATCGTGTTCGTCGTCGATCAGATCGCCAAATATGTCGTCACCCACCCGCTGCAGCTCCAGGACCGCGAGACGCTCCAATTGCTGCCTTTCTTCGATCTGCGCTGGACGGAGAATCGCGGCGTATCGATGGGCTTCCTCCCCGCCGACAGCGAGACGACGCGCTGGCTGCTGGTCGGTCTCACCGCGGCGATCGCCTTGTTCGTCTTCGCCTGGATGTGGCGGGAGAAGCGGCGCGACGACACGATCGGCCTCGCGCTCGTCCTCGGCGGCGCGCTCGGCAACATCCTCGATCGGGTGCGGTTCGGCTACGTAATCGACTTCCTCGATCTGCATTTCGGGGAGGTGAGGCCGTTTTTGGTCTTCAATGTCGCCGATGCAGGCATTACCATCGGCGTCTTACTGCTCCTCGTCCGCGCCCTGCTGATGCGCGACAAGAGCCCTCGGAAGGAATCCTGATCATGCGTACCGTCTCTGTCGCTCTGGCCGCCACGGCCTCGATCCTCCTCGCCGGCTGCGGCTCGGGAGGCGTCCTCGGCCGCGACCGGCCCGACGAGTTCGCGGTGGCCCGATCGGCGCCCCTGGTGATCCCGCCCGATTTTTCGCTGACCCCGCCGCGCCCCGGCGACCCCGCTCCGGCGACCGATGCGCGCAGCCAGGCGCTGCAGGCCCTGTTCGGCGGCCCGTCGCCGCGCAGCGACGCCGAGCGCAACCTGCTCCAGCGCGCCGATGCCGATCGCGCGGTGCTCGGCGCCCGCTCGGTCGCGGCCGACCCCGGCACGACGGTCGTCGACCGCGGCGCGCTCGTCCAGACCATCCTCCAGCTCCCCGCCGGCGCCGGCCGCGAAGCGACGGTGACGACGCCGCAATAGAGGGACAGTTACTTTCAGCTGTGAAGTGTGAGCCGCGGGCCGCAGCCGCGTAAAAGTAACTGTCCCCCAGACGCCGCGATAAGGGGACAGTTACTTTCAGCCGTGAAGTGCGAGCTGTCTGACGCAGCCGCGTGAAAGTAACTGTCCCCTCGCCGCCCTAGAATCCGATCCCCAGCGACAGCACCACCCCGGCATCCTGCCCCGCCACCGAGGGCAGGCTGGTGTCGACATAGCGCAGGCCGAGCTCTGCCGGGCCGAGCGTGTAGCTGCCGCCGATCCACCAGTCCGTATAGCTTCCGTACCCGCCCCAATCCTGCCGGCCGGCATGGGCCCGTAGCGTCACCGGGGTGAACGGGATGCCCGCCTCCAGCTCGCCGAACAAATAGAGCATGTCCTCGCCGCCGGTGCCGCGCTGGCTCGGCGCATATTTGGCGCCGGCGGTCGCCTCGACGGGACCCAGCATGTAGGAGAGCGACCCATAGGGCTCCACATAGTCCGCCTGGCCGCTGTCTCCGTTGAAAAGATAGTACATGACCCCGCCGTCGAAGGTCAGGCCGCCGCCCAAGTCCCGGTTGTAGCCGGCATAGAGGTCCGCCTCGATGTCGCCGAGATCGCCCACATTGGGGTCGCGGAGCCGGAAATTGTCGAGGCCGCTCAGCGTCGTCGCCCGCACCCCCGCATAGAAGCCGCTGTCATGGTTCACGGTCACCGCCGCCTGACCTGCCGGATCCTCGTCGGAGCGCGAGACGCCGCGGAAGCGGTAGTCGGACATCAGTTGCGCCTCGCCGCTGACGGTGAGCCCGGTGCCGGCGACCGGCACCTCCGCCGCCGCCGGCGCGCCCGCCGCAAGGGCCGCAGCCGCCGCGAAAAATACGCTCGTCTTCATGATCTTCCCTCGTAATCGCTCCTGCCCGCTCCTGCCCCAGCGGAGGCAATGCGGCAACTCGTTAGCGCTTCCTTAGCGGCGGGCGGATTAACGGGATGGGCATGACCCGCCACGCACCTCAGCCGCACGCCGCACTTCAGGGCGACGCGCCGCGGCAGCTGGCGCAGCTGCGCCAGCTGCTGCTGCTGGTCGAGCGGATCGCCGGACGGCAAAGCCGGGACGGGGCCGACGCGGCGCTGGACGAAGCGGCGCGGATCGGCGTCGCCTACGGGGAAGCGCTTCCCGTCCTCCAGCGGCGGGTCGATGCGCTGACCGCGGAGACGTCCGCATGGGCCGCCGCCGGGGTCGAAGCGCTGAGCCGCGCCGGCGGCTCGCCCCCCGCCGCCGCCCGTCTCGCCGACGAGCTCAGCGACGCGCTCAACGATCTCGCGAAGCTTCTGAACGCCTAAAACAGGGACAGTATACATTTAGCATCCTGCGCCGTCCGAGCCGATGCGCGGGGCCTTGCTAAATGTATACTGTCCCTGTTTTTCAGCCTCCGCCCTTCGGGGCGGGCGGCGGCGGGTCGGGGGCCGGCGGGAATTCCTTGATCCGCAGATCGCGCTGCGGGAACGGGATCGAGATGTCGTTCTCCTTGAACAGCACCCACAGCCGGTTGAGCACTTCCGACCGGACGCTGCCGACGCCGCCTTCGGGATCGGCGATCCAGACCAGGATCTCGTGGTCGACGCTGCTCTCGCCGAACGCGACCAGCCAGACGCTCGGCGGCCTGTTCTCGAGGACGCGCTTCGATTCCTTGGCGGCCTGAATCATCAGCTTCTGCGCGAGTGGCAGGTCGCAATCATAGGCAACGCCCACCGGGATGTGGACGCGGACGTCGCGGCTCGAATAGGACCAGTTCTCCACCTCCTGGGTCATCAGATTCTCGTTGGGGATCAGATGCTCCTTCCCGTCGCGGGTCACGATCGAGACCGCGCGCACCCCGATCTTGGTGACATGGCCGAAGCTGTCGCCGACGACGATCACGTCCCCCGGCTTGATCGACCGATCCATCAGCAGGATGATCCCCGCGATCAGGTTCCCGAACGTCTTCTGGAGGCCGAAGCCGACGGCGAGGCCGAACGCGCCGGAGAAGACGGCGAGCGCCGTGAGGTCGATGCCGACCAGGTCGATGCCGATGAAAAAGGCGGCGACGACGATCGCCACCGCCGCGAGCTTCTGGCCGAGCAATTGCTGAGTGGCATCGAGGCTCGAGGCGCGGCGGATCGAATGGGCGACGATCCGATTGAGCAGCTTGACCACCGCATAGAGCGCCACGACCGTCACCAGCACCTGCAGGATCGTGAGAAGCGAGATACGGGTGTCGCCGGCGTCGAAGCCGATCCGATCGAGCAGATCGGTGATCGGCTTGAGCCCGCCGACCGCGCGCGACAGCAGCGTGATGAAGGCGATTGCCGCGAGTAGGGCCGCCACCCAGCGCGGCAATTGCAGGCCCCTGAGGAATCCCCAGATCACCATGGCCGCCGCCGTCGCCAGCGCGAAGCCGAGCACGATCAAGGCGAGCGGGCGCCAGGGATCGGCGAAGAGGATGATCGCGACGCCGATGGTCAGCACGAGGTTGCGCGAGAGAGCGCACATCCTGGGCGCCAGCCCGCCGCCCCGCGCCCCGGCGCGATGCTCCCAGAAATGCGCCATGCGGGGGCCGACCCTGCCCCCGACCAGCCACGCGACTGTCCACGCCAAAGCGATCAGGATCAGCGCCGCCGCGGCCGAGACCCAGTCGGCGTAGGTCGGCCAGGTGACCCCCAGCGTCTCGAATATGCTGCTCATCGGACGGCTCTCCAGCGGCTCAGTCCCCGCTCCAGGTCCTCGATCAGGTCGCCAGGGTCCTCCAGCCCGATATTGAGCCGGACCACCGGCCCCTCGGCCTGCCAGCGCGTCGCCGTGCGCAGCCGCTCGGGATCGACCGGCACAGCCAGGCTCTCATAGCCGCCCCAGCTATAGCCGATGCCGAACAGCTCCAGGCCGTCGATCAGCCGCGTACGCGCCGCGTCGTCGCCGCCTGCGAGCACGAAAGAGAACAGGCCGGACGATCCCGCGAAGTCCCGCTTCCAGACCTCGTGCCCGGGGCAGCTCGGGAAGGCGGGATGGAGGACGCGCGAAACCTCCGGCCGCCCTCCCAGCCAGCGGGCGACCGCGAGCGCGCTCTCTTCGTGGCGGCGAAGGCGGACCTCCATCGTCCTCAGGCCGCGCGATCCGAGCCAGGCGTCGTCGGGGCTCACCGAATGGCCGAGGTCCCAGCTCGTCCGCTCCAGGCGCGGATAATGTTCGGGCGTTGCGGTCACGCAGCCGAGCATCAGGTCGGCATGGCCGCCGACATATTTGGTGCCGGCCAGAATCGAGAGGTCGACCCCTGCAGCGAGCGCCGGGAAGAAAAGGGGCGTCGCCCAGGTGTTGTCGAGCAAAGTCGCGACCCCGCGCGCCTTCGCGGCGGCACAGACCGCCGGGACGTCCTGAACTTCAAGCGTGCCGGATCCCGGGCTCTCGAGGAAGATTGCACGGGTCCGCTCGCCGATCGCCTCGGCAATGCCCTCCCCGACCAGCGGGTCGTAATAGCGGGTCGCGATGCCGTTGCGGGCGAGGAAGCCGTCGCAGAAGCGACGCGTCGGACCGTAGGCGCTGTCGACCATCAGCACTTCGTCGCCGGCCTTGAGCACCGTCAGCAGCGCCGCCGTCACCGCGGCCAGGCCCGAGGAATAGAGCATCGTTCCGCCGGCGCCGGGCTCCAGCTCGGTCAGCGCCTCGGCGAGCGCCCACTGGGTCGGGGTGCCGTGAAGGCCGTAATAGGCCTCGCCGAAATTCGGCGCCGCCGAGCGCATTTCGGCGACGCTGTCGAACAGGACGGTCGAGCCGCGGTGCACGGGCGGATTAACCAGCCTGCTGCGCCACTCGCGCCGCCGGCCGCCATGGACCAGCCGGGTGCCGTCGCCCTTCCGGGTCATGCCGCCCCCGTCGCTTTGGGCAGCGCCGGATCGGCGCCCCATTCCGACCAGCTCCCGTCGTAGAGCCTGACATCGTCCTTGCCGAGCAGATGCGCTCCGAACAGCAATACCGCCGCGGTCACGCCCGATCCGCAGGTCGTGACCATCGGGCGCGAGAGATCCACTCCCGACGCCTCGAACACCTCTCTCAGAGCCGCGCCGCGTTTCCAGCGTCCGTCCGGCACGAACAGCTCCGACTGCGGCAGGCTCCTCGATCCCGGAATGTGGCCCGGCTGCACGCCAGGCCGCGGCTCCGGCTGCTCCCCGCGAAATCGCGGTGCCGGCCGCGCATCGACGATCTCCCAGGCGCCGGTGCCCAGCAGCGCGGAGAGGAACGTCTTGTCCGCAACCGCGTCGCGGATGAGGCGCGGCGTGAAATGCGCCCGTTTCGCCGGCCCGCTTCCGCTCTCGAGCGGGCGACCCTCCGCCTTCCATTGGGCGAGCCCGCCGTCGAGGATCGCGACTCGCCGCGCGCCGAACGTCCGCAGCATCCACCAGGCGCGCGCGGCGCTGTGCAGCGGCGAATTGTCGTAGACGACGATCCGGTCTCGGTCGCCGATGCCGAGGCTCTGCATCCGGCTCGCGAGCTTGTGCGCCGGGGGCAGCATGTGCGGCAGCGGCGTGTCCTCGGCGACGATCTCCTCGAGATCCATGAACGCGGCGCCCGGAATGTGCTCCGCTTCATATTCCGCCCGCCCATCGCGGCCGCTGCCGGGAAGGAAGATGGTTGCATCGGCGACGCGCAGGTCGGGCGCGCCCAGTTCCGCCGCCAGCCATTCGGTCGAGACGAGTGACTCCATCGCGGATCCTCTAGCGTCATTCAGGCGGAAAGGCGAAATCAGCGGGCGAAGCGGCGGAAGAAGCTGGCCTCGTTCCAGCGCGGGCGCGTGTCGGCATTGGCGATCCTGAGCGCCAGAGCGGCGATGAAATCGTGGAGCCGGATTTCGTCCTCGCGGAACACCGGCTGCGAGCCGTCGTCGGACGGAGCGTGATAGTGATTCGCTCGCCAGGCGCGCTCGATTTCCGCCTCCGGGCTGCCCGCCGCGAAGCCGAACCGGAAGGCGACTGCCGGCACGCCCTGCTCGATGAAGGCATATTGATCGGAGCGGATGAAGGCGTTGCGGTTCGGGAACGGGTCCGGGACCAGGGCGATGCCCACGGCCTCGGCGGCGGCGCGGGCATCGGCGCCGACGCTGCTTTCCTCGGCCCCGATCGCGTTGATTCCGGTCAGAGGGAAGAGCGGCAGCGCCATGTCGTAATTGAGGTCGGCGACGATGCTCTCCCGCGGCACCGTCGGCCTCCGCGCATAATAGCGGGCGCCGAGCAGGCCTTTCTCCTCGCCCGTGACGATCACGAACAGCAGCGACCGCCGCGGCCGTACGCGCGTCCGACTGAGTTGGGCGGCTATGTCGAGCAAGGCCGCGACGCCGGACGCATTGTCGAGCGCGCCGTTGTAGATGCGGTCGCCGTTGACTGGCTTGCCGATGCCGAGGCCGTCGAGATGGGCGCTGAGCACGACATGCTCCGCCCGGAGGCGCGGATCTCGCCCCGGAAGCCGCGCCACGATGTTGGATGAAGCCACCCGCCTGGTGCGCGGCGCAAGCGTTGCGCGCAGCGACCGGCGAAGATCGAAGCCTGCGATCGGCCGCGAGGCATCGGAGAGCGCGGCGATCTCCGAGAAGCGGTGCCCCGACCGCGCGAACAGCCGCTCCGCCTCGGCCGGGTTGAACCCGGCCTCGAAGAAGGCGCCGGAGACGGACCGGATTTCCGGATCGGCGAAATACATCCCCGACTGCGTCGCCGACGCGGCGGTGCGTGCCCAGGGGGTCTCCATCTGCGAAGGCGTGCTGATGCCGATGCCGCCGACGGCGCCACGTTCGGCGAGCAGCCGCGCCCGCTCGGCGCGAGCATGCGATTTGAGCGCCGCGGAGATCTCCGCCGGGCCCCCGCCGATATAGACCGCGATCTTCCCGCGCAGGTTCACCCCGGCGAAGTCGTCATGCCCCGCCTCGGGCATGTGGAGGCCGTAGCCAACGAAGACGAGCGGCGCGTCGATACGGTGCGGCAACGGCGCGCGGCGGCTGACCACGATGTCTTCCGGCACGCGCAACGGCATTTCGTCGCCGCCTGAAACCAAAGCCAGGCGGGCAGCGGCGGGGTCGAGGAACTGCTCCTCGAGCTCGACGCGCTGGTAGAAGCCATCGCTGCCCGCCGGTTCGAGGCCGAGGCTGCGCAGCCGCTCGACGACGAAGGCGGCGGCGCGGTCGTAGCCGGGCGTCCCGGCCTGCCGTCCCTCCATCGCGTCCGACGAGAGCGCGACGACGTCGGCCCACCAAGCGGCGGCGCGCTCGGCGCGGGAGAGCGGCGCCGGGTCGGCAGTCGCACAGCCGGAAAGGGCGAGAAGAAACGGCAGAAGGAGACGCATCGTCCGCCTCAAACGCGCTCCACCGAGCCCCGTTTCAGATAGAACTCGCCATAATAGGCCGAAAAGAAGGCGGCCGCCGGCGTCGCGACGATCGCGCCGAGCAGGCCGAAGGCGAGCGCGAAGGCGAGGGTGAAGAAGAGCAAGAGCACCGGATGGAGCTTCATCGTCGTCCCCCTGATCCGCGGAGCGACGAGATTGCCGAGCAGCTCGTTGGAGACGAGATAGAAGAGCGCCACCCAGAGCGCCGTCATCGGCCCCATGGTGAGCGAGATCAGGATCGGCGGCGCGGCCATCACATAGCCGCCGATGCGCGGGATGAATTCGGCGAAGAAGGCGAGCGCCGCCCAGACCAGAGCTCCCGGGACGTCCATCCAGGTGAGGAAGATGAAGACCGCCACCGCCTCGATCGCGCCGAGGATCAGGCTCGCCTTGGTCCAGCCGATGACGGCGCGGCTCGCCCGTGCCAGCGCCCGCGCGCCCGGTCGGCGATAATCGCTCGGCAGGCTGCCGAGATAGCCGCGGAGCACCGGCATCGGGTCGAGAAGTGTGTAGAGCACGAAGCTCAGGAAAATGACGAGCAGAGCCAGGAAGGCGAGGAGCGAAAGCGACACGCCGAGCGCCCCGCCGAACAGGTGGCCCACGGAGGGGACCACGCCGTCGAGCGCGCTGGCGTCGGCGGCGAGCAGGCCCTGCAGCTCCGGATAGCGCACGAACAGAGCCGCCATCTGCTGGTTGAGGTCGTTGATGAAATCGGGAAGCCGCTTCAAGAGCGTGAGGATCTGCGACGCCACCATCGGCGCGATCAGCGCCACCAGCGCCACCACGATGCCCAGGAACAAGGTGAAGGTGAGCGCCGCGGAGAGCCTGCGCGGCACGCCGCGGCGCACGAACCAGCGGACCGGTGCCGACAATGCGATGGTGACGACGAGCGCGAAGAAGAGCAGCAGGACCGCCGTCATCACCTTGTAGAGGAACCAGAGCAGCACCACTGCGGCGGCGGCGCCGAAGACCAAAGCCAGGTAGGCCGACACGCGGCTCCTGAAGGCCGGGCTTGGGGGCTGGACGCTCGCCATCGGACGGGCGGTAGCGAATGTGCCGCGGGAATGACAGACCGAGCGGGAGGCGCTAGTGACCCGCGCCATGGACCTGACCCATCTCGGCCGCCCGTCCGCGCTACCCGCCGCGCCCGAGGCGGCGACGCTCGATTTCGTGCCGAACCCGCGTCCCGGCGCGCTCTATCTGGTGCGCTTCGCCGCGCCCGAATTCACCTCGCTCTGCCCCGTGACCGGCCAGCCCGATTTCGCGCATCTGGTGATCGATTATGCGCCCGATGAAGCGATCATCGAATCCAAGTCGCTCAAGCTGTTCCTGGGGTCGTTCCGGAGCCATTGCGCTTTCCATGAGGACGTGACGGTGGGGATCGGCCAGCGTCTGGCGGACGAGATGAAGCCGCGCTGGCTCAGGATCGGCGGCTATTGGTATCCGCGCGGCGGGATCCCGATCGACGTCTTCTGGCAGACCGGCGCGCCGCCGGAGGGCCTGTGGGTGCCGGACCAGGGCGTCGCCTCCTATCGCGGGCGCGGATGAGCGAGGTCCCGCGCATCGCCTTTTTCGGTGCCGGTTCGGTCGGCTGCTTCGTCGGCGGCGCCTGGCAGGCGGCGGGGCTCCCGGTTTCCTTCATCGGCCGCGAGCGCACGAAAAAGGACGTCGACACGCACGGCATGACCCTCACCGACGGGGACGGCACCCGCCTCCATCTGCCGCCCGGCTCGGTCTCCTTCCACACCAGGCCGAAGGCGCTGGCCGATGCCGGCGTGATCGCCCTGGCGGTGAAGAGCTACGACACCGAAGCCGCGGCGAAGGAAATAGCGAGACACGGGCGCGCGGGCGCGACGGTGATCAGCTTCCAGAACGGCGTCTCCAACGTCGCGCACCTCAAGGAGCTGCTGCCCGGCTTCGACGTCGTCCAGGGCATGGTCCCCTACAATGTCGCCTATCTGGGTAGCGGACGGTGGCACAAGGGCGTCGCCGGAGAGCTGGTCGCCGAGGCGCGGCCGGTGACGGAGGCGATCGCGGCGAGGATCGGGCGGCGCGTCGGGCAGCTTCGCGTTATCGCCGACGTCGAGGGACTCGCCTGGGGGAAGCTGCTCATCAACCTCAACAATGCGGTGAACGCCCTCTCCGGCAAGACCCTGCTCGAGCAGCTTTCGGAGCGGGGCTATCGCCGGGTCGTGGCCGCGTCGATGGTCGAGACCCTCGCCATCCTCAAGGAAGCGGGGATCAAGCCCGCCAAGCTCGGCCCGATCCCGCCGGACCTTCTGCCTTATGCGATCGGAGCGCCGGATTTGCTCTTCCGCAACACCATCCTCAAGGCCCAGCGCATCGATCCGCACGCCCGCTCGTCCATGGCCGACGACCTCGCGGGCGGCCGGCGCACGGAAATCGACTATCTGAACGGCGAGGTGGTGAAGCTGGGCCGGACGGTGCGGATGCGGGCGCCGGTCAACGAAACGATCGTCAGCCTCGTCAAGCAGGCCGAAGCGGGCGTCGAGCGGAGATGGAGCGCGAAGGAGCTTTGCGACATCGTGCTCGAGGGGCGGGATGCGCCGCTCGGCGACTGAACCAACCGGAAGCCGCATCGTTTCGCCCCCCGTCCGCCAGCGAGAAAGGACATCCATGCGCCTGAAGCTCCTCGTCTCCGCCCTCGCTCTTGCCTCCGCCCTCGCCGCCTGCAGCACCGCGAGCCGCGATCCGGCCCCGGCCCCGGCCGCGGCGACGCAGGTCCAGCGCCAGATCCCGAGCCAGCTTCCGCGCAGCGTCCGCCCGCTTCGTTATTCGATCACCGCGGTCCCGGATGCGGCCAATTTGCGCTTCGCCGCCCGCACCGAGATCGACATCGAGGTGCTGGAGCGCACCGACCGGATCACGCTCAACGCCGCCGACCTCACCTTCGGCGAAGTCGCGCTCCATGGCGGTCCCGATCCGATGCCCCGTGCGCCACACGCGACCGACACCGATCTCGATGCCGAACGCCAGACGGCGAGCTTCCGCTTCGGCCGGACCCTGGATCCCGGCCGCTACCGGCTGACCCTCAATTACACCGGCATCATCAACACCCAGGCTGCCGGCCTGTTCGCGCTCGATTACGACACGGCCGAGGGGCGCAGGCGCGCTCTCTTCACCCAGTTCGAGGCGCCGGACGCGCGCCGCTTCTTCCCATCATGGGACGAGCCCCAATTCCGCACGCCCTACGACCTGCGCGTCGTCGTCCCGGCCGGACAGAACGTGGTTTCGAATATGCCCGAGGCCGGGCGCGAGCCGCGGCCGGACGGCAGCGCGATGGTCACCTTCCGCACGACTCCGCCCATGTCGAGCTACCTGCTGTTCCTCGCGGTGGGCGAGTTCGACCGGATCACGACCGCCGCCGCCGGAACCGAAATTGGCGTCGTCAGCCGCCGCGGCTCGGGGGAACAGGGGCGCTACGCGCTCGACGCCAGCGCGCGCATCCTCCCTTGGTACAACGATTATTTCGGGACCCCCTACCCCCTGCCCAAGCTCGACAACGTCGCCGGCCCGGGCAGCAGCCAGTTCTTCGGCGCGATGGAGAATTGGGGCGCGATCTTTTCGTTCGAATCGATCCTGCTGGTCGATCCCGCGACGACCAGCGAAGCCCGGCGCCAGCAGATCTTCTCGGTCGCCGCGCACGAGATCGCCCACCAATGGTTCGGCAACCTCGTCACCATGGCCTGGTGGGACGATCTCTGGCTGAACGAGGGCTTCGCCTCATGGATGGCGACCAAGGCCACCGACGCGCTCCACCCGGAATGGGAGACGTCCCTCAGCCGGATCGACACGCGCGAGACCGCCATGCGCCTCGATTCGCTCGCCACCACCCATCCGATCGTCCAGCGGCTCGAGACGGTGGAGCAGATCAGCCAGGCGTTTGACGACATCACCTACGAGAAGGGCGAGGCGGTGATCGCCATGCTCGAAGATTATGTCGGCGAGGATGCCTGGCGCGCCGGGGTGCGCAGCTACATTTCGCGCCACCGCCTCGGCAACACCACGAGCGACGATCTGTGGCGGGCGGTCGAGGCGGCCGCCAACCGCCCGATTACCGCGATCGCTACCCAGTTCACCAACCAGCCCGGCGTGCCCCTGATCCGCGTCGAGGAGGCGCGCTGTGCAGGCGGGCGCACGAGCGCGACCCTGCGGCAGGGCGAATTCAGCCGCGACCGGCCCGACAAGACGCCGCTCGCCTGGACCGTCCCCGTCATCGCTTCGGCGGGCGGCGCGGAGCTGCGCACCTTGGTCAGGGGCGGCTCCGGGCAAGCGAGCATCCCCGGCTGCGGCCCGCTCGTCGTCAATTACGGGCAGAACGGCTATTACCGCACGCTCTATGCGGCGCCCCTGCTGGCGCGGCTGACCCAGGCTTATCCGCGCCTCCGGCCGATCGACCAGATCGGCCTGCTCGCCGACGCCTGGGCGCTCGGCCTCGCGGGCTATCAGCCCGCCTCGTCGGCACTCGACCTGGTCGATGCCGCCCCTGCCAACCCCAACACCCGCCTGGCGCTGCGCATCGCCGGCATCCTCGGCCAGGTCCACGGCTTCTACGGTGACGACCCCGCCCGGCAGGCGCTGGTCGCCCGCTATGCCGGCCAGAGGCTCGGACCCATCTTCCGCCGGCTCGGCTGGATTGCCCGCCCGGGAGAGAGCGCCAACGACGCCGTCCTGCGTGCCGCGCTCATCGCCACTTTGGGCGGCATGGGCGATCCCGCCGTGGTGGCGGAAGCGAACCGCCGCTTTGCCTCCGGCAACCCCGCTGAGATCAACGGCCCGCTGCGCGAGACGATTCTCTGGATCGTCGCCGCCAACGCCACGCCGGCGACCTGGGACCGGCTGCGGGCGCAGGCCCGCGCCGAGACCAATCCTTTGCTCAAGGCCCAGCTCTACGGCCTCCTTGCCTCGGCGCGCGACGAGGCGCTGGCGCGGCGCGCGCTCGAGGTTGCGCTGACGCCCGAGCCCGGAGCCACCAACAGCGGCGACATGGTCTCGGAAGTGGCGAAGCTCCATCCCGAGCTCGCTTTCGACTTCGCCTTGCGCAACCGCGAGCGGGTCGATGCGCTGATCGACGCCTCGTCGCGCTCGCGCTATTTCGCGCGGCTCGCCCAGGGGTCGTCCGACCGAGCGATGATCCAGCGGCTGCGCGATTATGCCGAGCGCCATCTGACGCCCCAGTCGCGAGCGCCGGCCGACCAGGCGATCGCGGCGATCGAGGACAGGGCGCGGGTCCGCGAGCAGCGCGTGCCCGACATCACCCGCTGGTTCGACGCGCGGCGCTAGGCGCCAGGCCCTAGGCGACGGGTTCGTTCCCGGCGATTCGCGCGCGGCGATAAATCCAGGCGAGCAGGATGGCAAAGACGACCGTCCCCGCGATCGCGGCGATCGTTTCGAAATGCTCGCCGACCAGCGCCACCGGCGCCGGATTGCCCGTGCCGGCGATGACCCCCGCGAAAGCGACGTTGAGCAGGCTGTCCCCGACGATGAGGCCGGTCGCCATCAACACGCCCATCCGCTTCGCCCGCTCCGGATCGACGGCGCGTGCCGCGCGCCTGTCGTAAAGCTTGCCGAGCACGGCACCGATGACGACGGGGAGCGTCAGCGTGACGGGAAGGTAGATGCCGATGCCGACGGCGAGCGGCGGCAGGCGGAGCTTGCCGGCGCGGCCGAGCAGCGCGTCGACGAGGCAGGCTGCGGCGCCGATCCCGGCGCCGATGAAGATCATCCGCCAGTTGAGGTCGCCGCCCAGCACGCCGCTCGCCAGCGCCGAGATCAAAGCCGCCTGCGGCGCGGGAAGCGCCGCGGGGCCCGCGCCCGGCGCCCCCGCGAAACCGTTCGAGGTGTTGAGGATCTCGAGCACCGGTGGGATCACGATCGCTCCGAAGATCACGCCGAAGACCAATGCGAGCTGCTGCCGCCACGGTGTCGCCCCGACCAGCTGGCCGGTCTTCAGGTCCTGTAGGTTGTCGTTCGAGATGGTCGCGATTCCGAAGACGATCGCGGTCGCGAACAGGGCATAGGCGATCAGCGCCCGCTCCTGTCCCTCGCCGCCGCCGGAGAAGCCGAGTGCGAGGATCAGCGCGATGGACAGGATGGCGAGGATGCCGATTCCGGAGATCGGACTGTTGGACGCGCCGATCAGCCCCGCCATGTAGCCGCAGACGGAGGCGATCACGATCCCGGCAACGAGCACCCAGATGAGCGTTCCGCCGATCAGCGGCACGGCCGAGGCCTCCAGCGGGCCTCCCGCGATGAACCGCCAGAGAAGCCAGGCGATCGGCAGCAGTGACCCGAGGATCACCGCCGCCACGATTCCGATCGGCATGTCGCGTTCGACCAGCGGCAGCTCCGCGCCGCCGCCGCTGCGGCGATGCTTCGATGCCGCCATCGCCGATCGGATCCCTTTCGCGATCGGCCCGATGATCTTGAGCAGGGTCCAGATCGCCGCGACGCCGATCACCCCGGCCCCGAGAAAGCGCACCTGCTGCCCGAACACGGCGTTGGCGACCTCCTCCGTCGCCCCCGGGACCCCGGCGGACAGGATCGGCAGCGTGATCCAGCTGCCAATGACGAGGCCGGCGAGCATCGCCATGCCGACCGAGAAGCCGACCAGGTGCCCGGCGCCGATCAGCGCGAAGGACAGGGTGCCGCCGACGCTGGTCGCGCCGGTGCCGACGCGGAAGAAGGCGCGTGCCTCCTCGGCCAGGATCAGGGTCTTGGAGACGAGCGCATAGCCGGCCGCGACGAGCGAGCCGGCGAGGATCAGGGCGAGACCCCGCTCATTCTCCTCGGCGCTGCCGTGCGTGCCGGAGCCGACCTTCAGCACCTCGGCCGCCGCGACGCCTTCGGGATAGGGAAGCGGCGCATCGACGACGAGGGCGCGGCGCAGCGGGACCGAGAACATGACGCCGAGGATGCCGCCGACGGCGGTCAAGGCGACGGTGGTCCAGTAGGGAAAGCCGCTCCACCAGCCGACGATGACGAGCCCGGGAAGCACGAAGATGATCGCCGCCAGCGTCCCCGCCGCCGAGGCGACGGTCTGGACGATGTTGTTCTCGAGGATGGTCGAGCTGGCGAACCAGCGCAGCACCGCCATCGAGATCACCGCCGCCGGGATCGAGGTGGCGAAGGTGAGGCCGACGCGCAGGCCGAGATAGACGTTGGCCGCGGTGAAGACGAGCGTGATCGCGCCGCCGAGCGCGACCGCACGGAGAGTGAGCTCGCGCGGCTCCGCGCCGGTCGATCGGGTCGTCATGTCCATCCCCTCCTGCCGCGGGCACGGACGCGCCCGCGGGCAGCTATCTCCGATCGGGGACGGACGGGCAAGCCGCCCGGCGGATCAGCGCGCCCGGGCGAGCTCGACGCCGATGAAAATCGGCCGCTGCGCGCCGCGCCGCACCAGCAGCAGAACGGTGGTCCGACCCGCCGCCCGTGCCGCCTGGACGGCCGCGGCCGCCGCTTCCGGCGTCGGGGTCGGGCGGTTGTCGATCGAGACAATTATGTCGCCCGGCTGCAGGTTCTTGACCGCCGCGTCGCTGTTCGGATCGACCGCCGCGACGACGACGCCGCGGGCGCCGGCCTCGAGGCCGAGCTGGCGCGCCACTTCCGGCGTCAGCGTCTGGACGGTGAGTCCCAGCCCTTCGCGGGTCGAGCGCTGCGACTGGGTCTGCGGCTCCTCCTTGCCACCACCGCCGGGGGGCGAGGGAGCCGCGTCGGGACCGCCGTTGAGCCGCGCCAGATCCTCGTCGGAAGGCCGTTCGGCCAGCGTGATGGTGACGGTCCGGCGCTGGCCGCTGCGCACGATCTCCACCGGCACGCGCGAGCCGACCGCGGTATTCGACACCAAGTAGGAAAGCGACTGCTCCGGAGTGACAGGCTGGTTGTTGACGCTGATGATCACGTCGCCTTGCTGAATGCCAGCGCGGGCCGCGGGCCCGCCGGGGGTCACGGAAAGGACCAACTCGCCGCGGTTGCGCTCGAGTCCGAGCGCCGGGGCGACACCGGGATCCGTCAGCGGCTGCAGGGTGACGCCCATATAGCCGCGCCTGACCCGCTCGCCGCGCATCAAGGTCTCGACGATCGGCCGGGCTTGCTCGGCGGGAATGGCGAAGCCGATGCCGACATTGCCGCCGGTCGGCGAGATCAGGGCCGTGTTGATGCCGATCACATTGCCCTGCAGATCGAACATCGGCCCGCCCGAATTGCCCGAATTGATCGGCGCGTCCGTCTGGATGTAACGGTCGTACTGGCCGGCATTGAGGTTGCGGTGCAGCGCCGACACGATGCCGGCGGTGACCGTCCCGCCGAGGTTGAACGGGTTCCCGATGGCGATCACCCAATCGCCGACGCGGGTCTGGCGGGAATCGCCGAACCGTACGAACGGCAGGGCGCCGCGCGGACGGACGCGAAGCACCGCGAGGTCCGAGGGAATATCGCGGCCGATCAATTCGGCGGGATATTGAGTGCCGTCGTTGAGAGTGACGGTGATCGCTTCGACCACCGCATCGTCGCGTGCCGGAGCGACGACGTGATTGTTCGTGACGATGTACCCATCGGCCGAAATGATGAAACCGGAGCCGAGCGATTGGCCGCGCTGCGGAGCGCCCTGGCCGCTGTTCGGGACCTCGCCGCCGAAGCGCCGGAAGAATTCCTCGAAGCCGGGCGGAAGGCCGCGATTGCCGCCGGTGGGAATCGCCTGTTGAGTCGAGATGTTGACGACGGCCGGCTGCAACCGGGCGACCAGGTCCGCAAAGCTCCCGGGCGCGCCCGGGCGCGGAGCCGCCGCGCTGATCGTCCCAGGCTCGTTCTGCGCTACCTGCGCGCCGACCGGGTTGCTGAGCGTCGCGACGGTGCCACCGAGGAGAAGCGCTGCGGTGATTCCATAAGCGTAACGCACGTATCCGTTCCTCCTTGAAGTCGCGTCCGGAGCCCGGGGCCCCGCTTGGCCGCAGACGCTAGATGGCGCGCCTGAACCGAATTTGAATAGCCGGGCTCACCGCGCCCGCATCTGCCCTCTGAACTGCCTCAGATATTCGTTCTGCGGCGAAAGGATGATGTTGGTCCGCCCCTGCCGCCCCTCGGAGATGAAGCTCGCCTCGTAGGACTGCATGGAGCGGTAGAAATCGTAGAATTCCGGATCCTGATTGAAGGCGCGGGCATAGGTGCCCGCCGCCGCCGCGTCGGCCTCGGCGCGGATGATCTGCGCCTGCTTGGCGCCTTGGGCCTGGATCGAGCGCGCCTCCTGGCGGCGGGCGCTGCGCATCCTTTCATAGGCGCTGTCGAGCGGCGCGCCTTCGGGCAGGTCGGCGCGCTTGATCCGGACGTCGACGATCTCGGCCCCGTACTGGCGGGCGACCCGATTGAGCGCGGTCTGGATATTCTCCATGATCTGGCCGCGCTCCGGGCTCAGCAGGGCCGCGGACGGGCGCCGTCCGAGCTCGTTGCGGACCGCCGAGCCGAGGATCGGCCGCAGCTGCTCGCGCACCTGCGCCTCGTCGCGCGCCGAAAGGTACATCTTGAGCGGATCGACGATCCGGTAGCGGGCGAAGGCGTCGACCTGGACGCGCAGCTGGTCGGTCGAGAGGACGGGCTGGTTCTGGAGCTCTAGGCTGAGGATGCGGCGGTCCACCCAGACGATCTGCTCGATGAACGGGATGCGCGCGGCAAGCCCGGCCCCCGGGCCGCCGTAGCGGTCGCCCGGAAGGTAGCGGTTGAGGATGCGCTGCGGCTCGCCGAAGCGGACGATCACTCCCTGCTTGGTCTCGGGGACGATGGTGAAGGTGCTGCCGATCAGGATCAGCAGCAGGATGGCGATGACCCCGATCGCGATCGGGTTGCGGGACACGCGGCCCATCAGCGGCCTCCCTGCTGCGGCTGGGGCTGGGCCTGGGGCTGGCCCGGCTGTTGCGGGCGGGCGCCCCGCTCGATGCTCGGCAGAGCGAGATAGGGTGTCACTCCGGGGGTCTCGACGATCGTCGAATCGGTGCGCGAGAGGATTCGCTCCATCGTCTCGTAATACATGCGCCGCCGCGTCACCTCCGGGGCTAGCCGGTATTGCCCGTAGACCTTGTCGAACGCCGCCGCCTCGCCCTGAGCGCGGGCGGTGATCTGCAGCGCATAGGAGCGCGCATCGTTGATGTAGCTTTGCGCCTGCTGCTGCGCCGCAGAGACTTCGAGGAAGGCCTGGTTGACCGCGTCCGGCGCGGCCGACTGGTTGATCGCCACGCCCTGGATCGCGACTCCGGCGCGATAATCGTTGAGCAGCTGCTGCATCGTCTGGTGGACGCGCTGCTCGATGCCGCTGCGGCCGGCGCCGATCGCCTCGTCGAGCGTCATCCGCGAGACGACGGCGCGCACCGCGCTTTCCGCGACTTCGGCGATCGTCTCCTCCACCTCCGCGATCTGGAACAGGTAGAGCTGGGGGTCGCTGATATTCCAGCGGACCGAATAAGCCATATCGATGACGTTCTGGTCCCCGGTCAGGATCAGATTCTCGCCAGGGGTCCGCGGAATCGTGAACTCGCGCACGCGGCCCACGTCGACCTTCTGGACACGCCCGATCGGGGACGGCCAGGAGAAGCCGATGCCAGGCTGAAGCGTGGCCCAGTAGCGCCCGAACACGGTGACCACGCCCCGCTCGCGGGGACCGATCCGGTGGACGCTGGTGAACAGCACCCACAGCAGGAGGAACGCGATCAGCCCGTAAAGCCAATAAGGGCGCCCGTCCTGCGGGAAGCGGCCCCCGAACCGCTCGCGGCTGCGGCGCAGGAATTCATCGAGCGACGCGCTCCCGCCGCCGCGTCCGGGCCGGCCGCCGCGCGGAGGCATGCCCCAGGGATTGCGCGGGCCGCCGCCGCCGCCGCCGCCGCCGCCGCCGTCGCCGCCGGAACCGGAGCCGCCGCCCCAGGGCCCGCCCCGATTGTCACTCAACACTGCGAGGAGACGCCTGCCCCACCGGAATTTCTTGAACATTGCGCTCTTATAGGAACGGCCCTCGCGGAAAAACAGTGCCAAGCGGACGCGCTTTCCCTATCCCCCCGGAGAAATGAGCGACGACACGGCCAACCTGCTGAGCGCATTGGGCGATCTTGCCGGACGCGTCTCCGCGCCGCGCCTGCGCGACGGCGTGGCCAGCATGGTGCTCGACGTCACCGGCCTCGACGCCGCGGCCCGCGCCGCGCTCGAGCGCGACATCCGCGCCGCCCTTCCGGATGTCGACGAGGTGCGGATCGCGATGCACGCCGAAAAGCCGCAGCGCACCGTCATCGCCGTCGGCAGCGGCAAGGGCGGGGTGGGGAAGTCGACCGTGTCCGCCAATATCGCAGTCGCGCTCGGGCGGACGGGCCGCAAGGTCGGACTGATCGACGCCGACATATACGGGCCCTCGCAGCCCAGGATCATGGGCAACAGCGACCGGCCCGAGCTCGCCGACCGTCAGATCGTACCGGTGCGTGCCTGGGGAATCAGAATGTTGTCGATCGGCCAGCTGATCGAGCCGGGCACCGCGGTCGCGTGGCGCGGGCCGATGACGGCCAGCGCGCTCGGCCAGCTGATGGAGGGGGACTGGGGCGATGCAGAGATCCTGGTGGTCGACCTCCCCCCCGGCACGGGCGACGTCCAGATGACGTTGATCCAGAAATGGAAGCCGGCGGGCGCCGTGATCGTCTCGACCCCCCAGGACCTGGCCCTGATCGACGCGACGCGGGCCATCGACCTGTTCCGCAAGATGGACGTCCCGGTGATCGGCCTGATAGAGAACATGGCCGGCTACGAATGTCCCCATTGCGGCGAAGTCTCGGACCCGTTCGGGGCCGGCGGCGCCGAGGCCGCGGCGAAAGTGATGTCGATCCCCTTCCTCGGCCGCATTCCGCTGACCTTGCCGATCCGCCGCGCTTCGGATGCAGGGGTCCCCCCCGCCGCCGGCGATGGCCCCGAGGCGGAGATTTTCCGTACCATCGCCGCGCGTTTGATCGAAGAGGTGAACCGCGCCGTCGCTCGCGTGTTCTGATCCCATGCCCCTCACAAACCCCGATGAGATCCGCCAACTCCTCGCCGAGACCCGGACGGTCGCCGTCGTCGGCGCTTCGAATCGGCCGGACCGTCCGAGCTGGGGCGTGATGCGCGTGCTCATCGAGCACGGATACGAGGTGATTCCGGTCAATCCGCAGCTCGCCGGCCAGCGCATCCACGGCCGCGAGGTGCTCGGCGCCCTCTCCGAGATCGACGGCCGGATCGACATGGTCGACATCTTCCGCCGCCCGATCGCCGCCGGCGAAGCCGTCGACGAGGCGATCGCCGCCGGTGCCGGATCGGTCTGGCTACAGATTGGGGTGATCAACCAGGAGGCGGCGGAACGCGCCGAAGCGGCCGGGCTCAAGGTGGTGATGGACCGCTGCCCCGCAATCGACATCCCGCGGCTGAAGGTGCCGCGGGTCGCCTAGCCTTCCGGCAATTGCAGCCGGACCTCGCGCGTCGCGAAATCCAGCGACACCCGTTCGAACAGCTGCAGCGCGTCCATGCCCAGCAGGATCGCCGGCCGCTGCAGCAGTTCGAGCTTGCGGAAGGGCTCGACGTCGCCGAACCCG
Source organism: Allosphingosinicella sp. (assembly GCA_035628635.1). GTDB lineage: Bacteria > Pseudomonadota > Alphaproteobacteria > Sphingomonadales > Sphingomonadaceae > Allosphingosinicella. The sequence goes on along the minus strand of DASPJJ010000019.1, from coordinate 59,765 downwards.
ACCGGAAGATCGAGTATCTCGATGCCGCCGATGCGGACCCGCCTAGCGACCCCGTAATCGACCATCAAGGTGCCGCCGGTGACACTGACCACCTGGACAGGCGAGGTCGGCCCGAGCCGCCCACGCCGCGCCAGCCTCCGGCGAAGCGCTTCGTTGGCGATGCTGATCTGCGAGCCGGTATCGACGATCACCCAGACGCGCTCGCCGTCGAACGAGGCGTCGACCAGGATCAGGCGTCCGAACCGGCTGCGCCCGGTGACCACGATCGTGTCGCCGGTCCAGCGTGCCTCGCGCTGCCGCGAAGGGGTCACCCGCATCTCGTTGCTGCGGAAGTCGAGGTCGACGCGCTGCGAGACGAGGCTGTCGACGCCGAGCAGGCCGTCGGCGCCGAGCGTCGCCTCCGCGATCGTCGGGGCGTGGATGTTGCTGACGATCCGCCGCCCGACCTGCAGCGTCGGCACCACGGCGGTCTCGACCCGGCTCACCTCGGTCATGCTGTGCATCCGGACCGGCCGCCCAGGGCCGAGGCCGAGCTGGCCGGCGACCTCGCGCGAGATCACCGTCCGCTCCGAGCCGGTGTCGACGATGAACCGGTAGGGGCCGCCGCGTCCGATCGTGACCGGGACGGTCATTCGGTGGTTCTGGATGATGTCGAGGCCGAGCGTCTCGCTCTGGGGCTGCTCGGCAGCGGTCGTGCCGGGCGTCTCGGGCACGGCGGGCGCCGCGCTCGCCAGTCCGAGGGTCAGAGCCGCAGCAAGCCAGCCGAGATGAGCCATCGCCGTCTCCCCAGGACGACTTTACTCCTTTTAGCCGACAACCTCCAGCGCCCGCGCGCGCAGCCGCTCCACCGCCTGGGCGTGGATGCCGGGCGCGGCGGCGAGCACTCCGAAGGCCTCGCCGGAAGCGGTATTGAATGCGAGCGGCTGCCCGAGCGCACCGGTGACGATCGCGCCCGCTTCCTCGGCAATCAGGGCCGCGGCTGCGATGTCCCATTCGAAGCCCCATTTCAGGGTCGCCACGAGATCGGCCTCGCCCGCCGCGACGAGAGCGATCCGCAGCGCGATCGAATTGGGCTTGGGGACCGGGACCAGGTCGGCGTCGGGCGCCGGCAGCTGATCCGCCGGCACCCGCGCTCCGGCGAGCTCGGCGCGCTCGCTGGCCCGCAACCGCTCCCCGTTGCGCCGGGCGCCGCGGCCGCGCTCCGCGGTCCAGAGCTCGCCCCGCGCCGGCGCCGAAAGCACGCCGATCACCGGCAGCCGGTCCGCGACGAGCGCCACCGACACCGACCAGCCCGGCCGCCCACGCACATAATCGCGCGTTCCGTCGATCGGATCGACCACCCAGGTGCGCCGGCGCTCGTAGCGGTCCGAGACGTCGAGCGTCTCCTCCGACAGCCAGCCGGCCTCGGGGTCGAGCGCGGCGAGATGCTCGCGCAGAAAGGCGTCGACCGCGAGATCGACGTCGCAGACGATCTCCCCCGGTTTCTTCTCCCAGCGCCTGTAGTCGGTGCCGCAGCGGCCGGCGGCGATCCGGCCCGCCTCCTGGGTGATCCTCGCGACCTCCTCAAGCACCGGCGATCATCATCCCTTCCACCCGCAATGTGGGAACGTTCACCGCCCGGCGATGCTCCAGATCGTTGGCCGGAGCCAACTCGCGGAACATGTCGAGCAAGTTGCCCGCGATCGTGATCTCGGCGACCGCCGCGCCGATCTCCCCGTTCTCGATCATGAAACCGGAGGCGCCCCGGCTATAGTCGCCGGTGACCGGATTGACGCCCTGGCCGATCAGCTCGGTCACGTAGAGTCCCTGCTTCACATCGGCCATGAGCTCGGCAGGCGACAGCGGCCCGGGCTCCATATGAACGTTGGTCGCCCCCGCGCCCGGCGCGCCCGAGCCGCGGGTTGCATGCCCGGTCGGCTCGCGGCCGAGCTGGCGGGCCGAGGCGCTGTCGAGCAGCCAGCCGGTGAGGACGCCGTTGGCGACGATGTCGCTCGGGCGCGTCGGCAGCCCCTCGCCGTCGAACGGCTTGGAGGCGAGGCCGCGCCGCCGGTGCGGGTCGTCGCGGATGGTGATGCCCGGCCCGAAGATCGCCTCGCCCTCCGTGCCGATCAGGAAGCTCGTCTTGCGCGCGATCGCCGAGCCGGTGATCGCGCCGGTGAGATGGCCGACGAAGCTGGAACCGACGCGCGGATCGAACAGCACGGTCATCCGCCCGCTCAGAAGTCGCGCCGGGTTCAGCCGCCTCACCGCACGCTCTCCTGCGCGTCGGCCGATGGAATCGGGTGCCTCGAGGTCCGCGAAATGGCGGACATTGTGGTAGGCGTAATCGCGCTGCATGCCGGCCCCGATCCCGGCGATCACGCTCGCCATCCCGCCATAGCCGGTGGTCGCGTAGCCCCGGCAGAAGCCGTGGCTGGTCGCGAGCGCGACGACGCTGCGTCCGGCGCTCGCCCCCGCGCCCTCGCTGTTGGTGACTCCCTCGACGCCGCGCGCTGCATCCTCGATCGCCAGAGCGAGGCGCTTCAGCTCGATCGGAGAAGGATCGGCGCCGTCGTCGCCGTCGACGTCGACTCCCGGTCCGCGCAACAGGCGATCCTCGGGGGCGAGGCCGGCATAGGAATCCTCCGGCGCCTCGCGGGCCATCGCCGCGGCGCGCTCGACCAGCGCCTGCATCGCCTCGTCCGAAAGATCCGACGAGGCCACCGTCGCCGAGCGGCTTCCGACGAAGAAGCGCAGCCCGATCTCTTCGCCTTCGGAGCGCGACACGTCCTCGAGCGCGCCCAGACGGACTTGGATCTGAGTCGAGGCGTCGCCGCTGTAGATCACGTCCGCCGCGTCCGCGCCCGCCTTGCGCGCGGCCTCGACGAGAGCGGCGGCGCGCGCCTCGGCCTGTTCCACTGTCAGCATGCGGCGCGACTTAGGCGGACGGGCGGCAAATGCAAAGACTCAGGCATTGCCGACGACGACGCAGGCGAGGAACATGACGAAGCCGGCGAAGCGGTTGGAGCGGAACTTGGCGAGCGCGTCGGCGGGAGCTTCCTGCCGGAGCGCCGCGACCTGCCAGAAAAGGTGGATCGCCACGGGCAGCAGTGCCGCGAGCGCCAGCATTTCCGGCCTGAGCGCGTGGAACGACGCTGCCCAGAGCGCGACAGCAAGGAAGTAGCAGATTCCGACGCCAAGCCGTGCCCGCCGCCCCAACTTCAGGGCCGAAGATTTCACGCCGACGAGCGCATCGTCTTCCGTGTCCTGCAGCGCGTAAACGGTGTCGTAGCCGACGACCCAGAAGACCGAGCCAGAGTAGAGGAGGATGGCCGGCAGCTCGATGCGCCCCGTCACCGCGGGCCAGCCGACCAGTGCGCCCCAGGAGAAGACCAGGCCCAGCCAGGCCTGCGGCCACCAGGTGATCCGCTTCATGAACGGGTAGACGGCGACCGGTGCCAGGCTGCCGAGGGCGACGATCTGCGCGGTCCTGTCGAGTTGGAGGAGGACGACGAGCCCGATCAGGCACATGGCCAGGAGCAGCGCCAGCGCCCCGCCGAGGGAGACGCGGCCGCTGGCGAGCGGACGCAGGCGGGTGCGCTCGACCTTCGAATCCAGATCGCGATCGACGACGTCGTTCCAGATGCACCCGGCGCTGCGCATCGCCCATGCCCCGAGCGCGAGCCAGAGCAGCAGCCCCCATTGCCCGCCGCGGGGCTCCGCCAGCGCCACGCTCCATGCACAGGGCCAGTAGAGCAGCCACGCGCCGATCGGCCGGTCAAGCCGGATCAGCGAGGCATAAGGACGTACCCGCCGCGGAAGGACGCCGATCAGGCCCCGCCGCTCGCTGTCGGGGACGATCTCGTCGTCGGGAACGTGCGCCCTGCTCACGAGCCCCCATTGCCGTTCGGTCCGAGCGAAGTCGAGGACCCGTACCGAGCGAAGCCGAGGGCGGGCCGCAGTCAAGGGTCTCGGCTTCGCTCGACCTGGTGTCTCGACTTCGCTCGACACGAACGGTTAGTGCGGGTGAATGCCCGCCACCCCCGCCTGCCCACCATCGAGCCTCCCGAGGCTGTACGTCAAACGGACCCTCAGTGAGGGCGCCCCGCTGACGCTCGACGGCGCTGCAGCAAACTATCTCGCCAATGTGCTCCGGCTCGAAGCGGGCGCCCAGTTGAAGCTGTTCGACGATCGCACCGGCGAGTGGCTGGCCCAGATCAAGGAAGCGGGACGCAAACGCGTCTCGCTCCGCGTCGTCGAGCGCCTGCGCGAGCGGGAGCAGGTGCCGGACGTCTGGTTGCTGTTCGCGCCGATCAAGCGCGGGCGCATCGACTGGCTGGTCGAGAAGGCAACCGAGCTCGGCGCCGCGCGGCTGATCCCCGTGATGACCGAGCGCACCATCGTCGACAAGCTCAACTTCGACCGCCTGCACGCGCATGCGATCGAAGCGGCCGAGCAGTGCGAACGGACCGCGCTTCCAGAACTCGCCATGCCCCAAAGACTCCAAAGAGTGCTTCGCGAGTGGCCGGAGGACCGCGCCCTCTACTTCGCGGACGAGAAGGGCGGCGTGTCCCTCTTCGTCGCAGCCATGCCGGGACCCTCGGCGATCCTGATCGGCCCGGAAGGGGGCTTCACCGACCGGGAACGCGAAGCCATCCGTGCCCTTCCCCAGGCAAAGGCGGTCTCGCTCGGGCCGCGCATCCTGCGCGCCGACACTGCCGCCATCGCCGCGCTTTCCGTGTGGATGGCCGAGGCCGGAGACTGGTTCAGTCCGGTAGCGCGGTGAATCCGGCTGGCGGCGGGCACGTCCGCCGACTAGAGGGGCGGCGATGACGACCCGCACCGAAAGCGACCGCTTCGACCCGCCGATCGAGAGCCGCGACGACCTGCTGCGGCCGTTCGGCAAGGGCGAGAAGCCACCGGAGAAGTGGCGGATCGGCACCGAGCACGAGAAGTTCGTCTATCGCCGCGCCGACCATCGCGCACCTTCCTATGAAGAGCCGGGCGGCATCCGGGACCTGCTGATGGCGATGACCGAATATGGGTGGCAGCCGGTCGAGGAGGAAGGAAAGGTCATCGCGCTGACCGGGAAGGACGGGGCGATCAGCCTCGAGCCCGCCGGGCAGCTCGAGCTTTCCGGGGCCGCGCTCGAAAATCTCCACGCCACCTGCGCCGAGGCCGGACGGCATCTCCAGCAGGTGAAGGAGGTCGGCGAGCGGTTCGGCGTCGGCTTCCTCGGGCTTGGTATGTGGCCGGACAAGGCCCGCGCCGACCTCCCGATCATGCCCAAGGGCCGCTACGCGATCATGCTCCGCCACATGCCGCGCGTCGGCAGCCTCGGCCTCGACATGATGCTGAGGACCTGCACCATCCAGGTGAACCTCGATTATGCGTCCGAGGCCGACATGGCGCAGAAGTTCCGCGTCGGCCTCGCGCTGCAGCCGCTCGCCACCGCCTTGTTCGCCAACTCCCCCTTCACGGAAGGGCGGCCCAACGGCTTCCTCTCCTTCCGCAGCCACATCTGGTCGGACACCGATCCCGCCCGCACCGGCATGCTGCCTTTCGTGTTCGAGGAGGGCTTCGGTTACGAGCGCTACCTCGATTACGCGCTCGACGTGCCGATGTATTTCGTGGTGCGCGACGGCCATTATGTCGATGCGGCCGGCCAGTCCTTCCGCGATTTCCTCAATGGCGCGCTTCCCGCCCTCCCCGGCGAGAAGCCGCGCCTCTCGGACTGGACCGACCATCTTTCGACCGCCTTCCCCGAGGTGCGGCTCAAGAGCTTCCTCGAAATGCGCGGCGCGGACGGGGGGCCCTGGAGCCGAATCTGCGCATTGCCTGCTCTGTGGGTAGGGCTGCTCTACGACCAGGCGGCGCTCGACGCGGCCTGGGACGAAGTCAAACACTGGAGCATGGAGGAACGTCAGCGGCTGCGCGACGAGGTGCCGAGGCTCGGGCTTGCGGCGAGGACGCCCGACGGCGAGCCGCTCGCCGCTCTCGGCGCGCGGATTCTTGCGATCGCCGGGGCGGGGCTTGCGGCGCGCAAGCGCCTCAACGGAGCCGGAGACAGCGAGAGCGGGTTTCTCGATCCGCTGCGCGAGATCCTCGCCGCGGGACGCACCCCGGCCGAGCGGCTGCTCGAGCGCTGGCGCGGCGAGTGGGGCGGCGACCTCTCGCGTATCTACGCCGAAGAGAGCTTCTGACGCGCCGCTGGCGCCGCGGCTTCAGCCGGGCTAGGATCGTGCCGGTTTCGGAACGAGGGGAATTCGATGAGAGCGATTTGGTTTGCGGCGGCGGCCGCTGCGGCGGGCGCGGCTTCTGCCGCATCGGCACAAGGCCCGGTCTGGACGGTCGACGGCAGCGCCACCGAGGGCGAGCTCACCGCCAACGACGCGCGGCCGAGCGACGAAGAGTCGCGCTACGACGATTATCGCGTGCAGCTGCGCGGCGGCCAGAGGGTGCGGATCTCGCTTGATTCGGAAGCGTTCGACCCGATCGTTCGGGTCTATCGCGAAGGGGCGATGAGCGAAGCGGTGGCGGAGAATGACGACAGCGGCGAGAGCCTCAACTCGCGCCTCACCTTCTCGCCCCCGGCCGACGGGACCTATGTGGTGCGCGTCCTGAGCTTCGATCCGGAAGGGACCGGCCGCTACACGCTGCGCGGCGAGGCGCTGCCTCCGCTGCCGGCGCCGGTCACCGCGCACGACGGCACCGCCACCACCCGCTGGCGCGAGTATCGCGGCGAGCTGTCGACCGGGGACGCCGACAATGACGGCCACCATTTCGACGATTATCAAGTGACGCTTCGCGCGGGGGAGCAGATCCTGGTCCGCGTCGATTCGACCGCGCTCGATCCGTTGGTGCAGATCCTGCCGGCGGCCGACCGCGGCGGCTCGGGCCTCGAGACGGACGACGACACCGGCCCGGGCACGAATGCCTTGCTCGGCTTCGAGGCCGAGGAAGCGGGCGACTATATCGTGCGGGTGACTTCGTTCGGCTCCGGTCAGACCGGCGCCTACACCCTCCGCGTCGGCAGCGATCGCATGCGCCGCTGACCGCGGAAAGTTGGTGCCCAGGAGAGGACTCGAACCTCCACGCCCTTGCGAGCGCCAGCACCTGAAGCTGGTGCGTCTACCAATTCCGCCACCTGGGCCCAGAGAGGAAAATAGTCGGTAGGCGGCGCGAGTTAGGGGGGCCGCAACCGCTTGTCAATGAAGGGCCGAGCGGGCAAGGGGAGCGCGGTTTTCGCAAGGCTCGGCATGGCACGGAAGACGGATCGGCTGGTGACTCTGATCGGCGGCGGCGGATTCGTCGGCCGCTATGTCGCGCAGGCCTTGTTCACCCGCGGCCAGCGGCTCCGCATCGTCGAACGCGACCCGCGCCGGGCTTTCTTCCTGAAGCCGCTCGCGGGGCTGGGGCAGGTCCAGTTCGCCGCCGCCGACGTCACGGATGCGGCCACGGTCGCCCGCGCGGTCCAGGGCAGCGACGCCGTCGTCAACCTCGTCGGCATCCTCAAGGGCGATTTCGATGCGGTGCACCGCGACGGCGCGAGGAACGTCGCCGAGGCCGCCGCCGCCGCGGGCGCCGAGGCGCTCGTCCACGTCTCGGCGATCGGCGCGGATCCGCAGAGCCAATCCCGCTACGGCCGCTCGAAGGGCGAAGGCGAGGCCGCGGTCCGCGACGCCTTCCCTTCCGCGACGATCGTGCGCCCCTCGGTAGCGTTCGGCCAGGAGGACGCCTTTGTGAACCGCTTCGCGGCGATGGCGCGGCTGCTGCCGGTCGTGCCGGTGATCCGCGGCGGCTGGCGGCTCCAGCCGGTCCATGTCGCCGACCTCGGCCGCGCGATCGCGCTCGCCGCGCTCGATCCGAGGAGCCACGGCGGCAAGACCTACGAGCTGGGCGGGCCGCAGGTGCTGACGATGCTGGAGCTCAACCGCTGGATCGCCGAGGCGACCGGCCGCGCCTCCAAGCCGGTCGTGCCGATACCGGATCCGGTGGCGGGTTTCCTCGCCCGCGCCGCCGGCTGGCTGCCGGGCGCGCCGATTACCGGCGACCAGTGGCTGATGATGCAGCGCGACAACGTCGTCTCAGAGGGCGCCGCGGGCTTCGACGCGTTCGGAATTTCGCCTTCGCCTCTCGCCGCAGTCGCCGAGGGCTGGCTCACCGCCTATCGCCGCTCCGGCCGCTTCGCCGCCAAGTCGCCTTACTGACCTTCGCCGCCGGCTGCTCCACATGGATTCGACCCTGCTCACCATCATCCTGCTCGGCATCGTTGAGGGTGTCACCGAGTTCATTCCGGTTTCCTCGACCGGGCATCTGATCCTCGCGGCCGAGCTGCTCGGCTACGATGCCTCGCAATGGGCGGTGTTCAACGTGATCATCCAGCTGGGCGCGATCCTGGCGGTCATCGTCCTCTACTGGCGGACCTTCTGGGCCGTCGCGACCGGACTCCTCCAGCTCCAGCCGGAATCGCTGCGCTTCGTTCGCAACATCCTCGTCGCCTTCCTGCCCTCGGCTCTGCTCGGCTTCCTCCTGATCGACCGCATCGAGGCGATGCTCGGCAGCGCGACCATCGTCGCCTGGGCGCTGCTGCTCGGCGGCGTCGCCATCCTGGTGATCGAGAGGACTGCGCCGCAGGGGCACGAAAAGGGCGTCGCCGACATCTCGCTGGGCAAGGCCGCGGGCGTCGGCCTCATCCAGTGCCTGTCGATGATTCCAGGGGTCAGCCGCTCGGGCGCGACGATCCTCGGCGCCCTCTCCCTCGGCGTCGAGCGGCGCACGGCGGCCGAGTTCAGCTTCTTCCTCGCCATCCCGACCATGATGGGCGCGACCACGCTGCAGATCGCCAAGCACCATGACGAGCTCGGCACCGCCGGCGCCGGCGGCATCGCCGTCGGATTCCTCGTTTCCTTCCTGGTGGCGATCGTCGTGATCAAATGGTTCATCGGTATCGTCTCGCGCCACGGCTTCGCACCGTTCGCCTGGTACCGGATCGTCGTCGGAGCGGCCGCTCTCGTCTGGCTTATGGCGCGCTAGCGGCCGGGCGGCGCAATCGGGGAATCGGCGCGCCACTGGCCCGAGCTGCGATATTCCTCGCGCACATTGTCGTCGGGCTGCGGCACCGCCAGCACCGCCAGGTCCTGCGCCTCGATCCGCGGCGCGCGCCTTCCGCCCGAGGCAGCCGGCGCGTAGCCGAATGACGCAGGCAGGTCCGCCGCGAAGGCAGGGACGGCGGCCGGCCGGACCAGGGTCATGGTCGGCCGGGGAAACGGCTCGCGGCCCGCATAAGCGTCGCGGAAGGCTGGCTGCCGGCCGAGGATGCCGGGGAGGCGGTAGAAGATGTGGGCGCCGATCTGGGTCGTCTTGGCGAGCCGCGGCGCCCAGTGCGGAAAGACGTAATTCGCGTGATAGTGGGTCGAGAGGCCGACCGGCGCATAGGTCCGTCCGGCCAGGGCTTCCGCCGCCAGCCGCCGCGCTTGCGCCCAGGGTTCGCCGCCCGGGCGCCGCGCCAGCGAGCCGTCGCAGGTGAAGGTGAATTGGCAGCCGCCGCCGGCCCGCATCGGCCCCTGATAGACGACGCCGCACACGCTGTTCGGCCAGGCCGGGTGGCGGACCCGGTTCAAAACCACCTGGGCGACGGCGCGCTGGCCCTCTTCGCTCTCGTTTCCCGCCTCGTAGTAGATGGCCTGCGCCATGCAATCGAGCGCGCGCAGCCGGTCGAGGCCGGTCGCGCCGGCCAGAGCGAAGGCGGCGGCGGCGGGATTGTCTCCGCCCGCGACCGGCAGCGCGGCATTGGCGATGAGCGCATTGTTGCCCACCAGCCCCTGGCCGCCGGACTGGTCGGCGACGCTCGCGAGCGGGACCGCGGCCGGCAGGGCTGGGGACGTCGGGGAGGCGAGCGATGCGCTTTGGAAGCTTGCGGCGGGCACGCAGGAGGCGGCGATCAGCACCAGCGCCGGCGACGCGAGCACGGTCTTCCAGTGCCGCTCCAGCTGCGGCCCGGCTCCTCCGATCCATGCCTTCAGCATCTGTGCTCTCACTCGCCTGCCGCTCATACACCGCGCCAAGCGGCCCAATTAGGCCATCCGCTCCAAGCAGGCGCGCCTTGTTTTCGAGCCGTCCCGTTAAGGCACAGAGCTTCGCATCGCATTAATGAAGGCGCGAATTTGCCTTCCGTTGCGCGGTCTGGAAAAGGGTGTTCGACAAGTACCGAGAGGGGCCGGATGACGACGACGATCGAAGAGCTCGAAAGGCGGCGTGAGCAGGCGCGGCTCGGTGGGGGCGAGAAGAGGATCGAGGCCCAGCACGCCAAGGGGCGGCTCACCGCCCGCGAGCGGCTCCGCGTGCTGCTCGATCCCGGCTCGTTCGAGGAATACGACACCTTCGTCGAGCACAATTGTACCGAATTCGCGATGGAGAAACAGAAGGTGCCCGGAGACGGAGTCGTCACCGGCTCCGGCACGATCAACGGCCGCCTGGTCTTCGCCTTCGCGCAGGACTTCACCGTCTTCGGCGGCTCGCTCTCCGAGCGCCACGCCCAGAAGATCTGCAAGATCATGGATATGGCGATGAAGGTCGGCGCGCCCGTCATCGGCCTCAACGATTCAGGCGGCGCCCGCATCCAGGAGGGCGTCGCCAGCCTCGCCGGCTATGCCGAGGTGTTTCAGAGGAACGTGCTCGCCTCGGGCGTGATTCCCCAGATCAGCGTCATTATGGGCCCCTGCGCGGGCGGCGCCGTCTATTCGCCGGCGATGACCGACTTCATCTTCATGGTGAAGGATTCGAGCTACATGTTCGTGACGGGTCCCGACGTCGTCAAGACGGTGACCAACGAGGTGGTGACGCAGGAGGAACTGGGCGGCGCGGTCACCCACACGACCAAATCGGGCGTCGCCGACGTCGCCTTCGAGAACGACATCGACGCCTTGCTGGCGACCCGCGAATTCTTCGACTTCCTGCCGCTCTCGAACCGGCACGAGCTTCCGGAGCGCGAGTGCGCCGACCCCTGTGACCGGCGCGAGGACAGCCTGGACACGCTCATTCCCGATAGCGCCGCCAAGCCCTACGACATGCACGAGCTGATCCGGAAGGTGCTCGACGACGAGGACTTCTTCGAGCTCCAGCCGAACCACGCGGCCAACATCGTCATCGGCTTCGGCCGCATCGAGGGGCGCAGCGTCGGCGTCGTCGCCAACCAGCCGATGGTGCTCGCCGGCGTGCTCGACATCAAATCGTCGAAGAAGGCGGCGCGCTTCGTCCGCTTCTGCGACGCCTTCGACATCCCGATCCTGACCTTCGTCGACGTGCCCGGCTTCCTCCCCGGCATCGCGCAGGAGCATGACGGCATCATCAAGAACGGCGCCAAATTGCTCTTCGCCTACGCAGAGGCGACCGTCCCCAAGATCACCGTCATCACCCGCAAGGCCTATGGCGGTGCTTACGACGTCATGGCGTCGAAGCATCTGCGCGGCGATCTGAACTATGCCTGGCCCTCGGCAGAGATCGCGGTGATGGGCGCCAAAGGCGCGGTCGAGATCATCTTCAGGAAGGACATCGGCGATCCGGAGAAGATCGCCGAGCGCACCGCCGAATATGAAGCCCGCTTCGCCAACCCGTTCGTGGCGGCGAGCATGGGTTTCATCGACGAAGTGATCATGCCGCATTCCACGCGCCGGAGGATCGCGCTCGGCCTCAGAAAGCTGCGCGACAAGCAGCTCGAAAATCCCTGGAAGAAGCACGACAACATCCCGCTGTGAAGCCGCTTGCCGCCTTCGCGATCCTTTGCGCGGCTCCGGTGCCGGCGGGACTCGCCGCCTGCGGCTCCGGCGCGGAGAATGCTTCGATGTTGCACGGCGCCGATGCGCGGCCCCGTCTGCGCGTCGATGCACGATTGAGGGAGTTGGGCCCCGACGGCTGGCACCGCGTCGCGCTCTACGCAAACTGGGATTTCGTCGAACCGGAGGTCTGGCGCTGGATCGTCGCCCAGCCCGATTGCGACCGGGCTACGGCCCTTGCCATCTTTTGGCAGGCCGGGCCGGATCATTATGTCGCGTTCGCGGACCGCGAACGCGTCCCGCCGGTCAGCCGCGACGGCTACGAGCTCGTCACGTCAATACGGGATCGCTGGCTCGCCGGCGCCTATAGGCGCGCGGAGCTGGCCTTCGATCGGACGAGGGACATCACCCCGGTGGACCTCGACGCCCTTGAGCGGCGCTACGGCGACCGGGTGGCGCGAATGATTCCGCCGTCGATGCGGGCGCCCCTCCCCGGCCGCCGCATCGCCGACGACGGTACGCCGCTTCCCGGCACGCTGCGGCGATCCTGAGCGTGGCGGCGGAGACCGAAGGGAAGTCGGCTTCGCCATCCCGGCCCGTAATCCGCATCGCGGCGGCGATCGTGGTCGATGCCGCCGGGCGCACGCTTCTCGTCCGCAAGCGCGGCACCGAGGCATTCATGCAGCCGGGCGGCAAAATCGGCGACAGCGAGCTTCCGATCGATGCCCTTGCCCGTGAAGTCCGGGAGGAGCTGGGCTGTCGGATTGCCGGCGCTCATCGCCCGCTCGGCCGGTTCAGCGCGGTCGCCGCCAATGAGGCAGACACCGTCGTCGAGGCCGAGCTGTTCGCCGTCGAGCTGGTCGGAGAGATCGCGCCCGCCGCCGAGATCGAGGAGGCGCGCTGGCATCATCCGGACGATGTCCCGGCCTTTCCGCTCGCGCCGCTGACGCGCGACCATGTGCTTCCGCTCGTCCGCGCATGGAGACAGGGGTGAGCCCGGTTCGCCCGGAGGCCGTGCCCGCCGGTCGCTAGAGCGAGAAGCGCAGGCCGGCCTGGAAGACCGTCTGGTTCTCGGTCGGCTGCTGGCCGATGCGCGTGCGCACCCCGCGCTCGCTGCTGACGTGCAGCGCCTCGAGGAACAGGTTGACCTGGTCATTCAGCCGGACCCGGCTGGCCGCCATGATCGACCAGCCGTCCTCGCTCTCGGCGGCGTCCATCCGCCGGCCCTCCTCGCGCGTGTCGAACCAGTCGAACCGGCCGGTGAGCGTGGCGGGACCGAAATCGTGCCGCACGAGGACGTAGGCCGAGCGGAAGCGCGTCTCGACCCAGAAATTGCCGTTGGGGGGGCCGGGAATGCCCATCGTGGTGTCGCCGATCATGCCCTGCGCGAGGAGGCGCGTGCTTGGGCCGAGATCCGCATTGAAGCCGACGTTCCAGAAGCGGGTGAGCCAGCCCCACTGCAGGTCCGAGTTGAAGACGTGCGGGTCGCCGCGATTGTCGTAGTAGAAGACGTTGAGCGCGAACGGCCAGGGCGGCCGCCATTCGAGATTGCCGTAGAAGCCGACGCGGTCGTCGAGCTCGATGAACGACTTGGTCCTGTCCTCTTGCGCGATGGTCATGAACGGGTTGAGGACCGGCAGCGGAAAGTGCCCGAAGACGGTGGCGTTGAGATCGTGCAGCGCCCACCCGCGGAAGGAGAGCAGGGTTCCCGAAGTGTCGTTGAAGCCGAAGGCGGCGCCGGTCAGCGACAGCTGGTGCTCGCCGAGGGACGTCGTCAGCGTCGCCTCGAGCCCGAGGACCTTGACCTCTTCGCTGATCCAGCTGTTGATCGCGGAAGGCGTGATGCTTTCGGTCACGCTCCACGCAGCGCCCGCATGCTCGAGCGATATGTTGGGCCAGAAGATGCCGGCGCGGGCATGGAACCGCGTCCGCGCCTGTGGGCTCGGACGGAAGCTGAGGAAGGCCTCCATGATGTCGAGCGGCTCTTCCTGGTCGCGCTGCCAGCCGCCCGAAACGGTGGCGCTGAGCCCGTCGAAAAAGCGCGGCTGCCAGACCAGGGTCGCCTGCATCGGCAGCAAGCCGGCCTGGAAATCGCCGTCGTCGTCTCCGTCGAATCGGGTCTTGCCGAATCCGCGGTCGAGCCAGGAAGGCCCGCCGTCGGCGCCGACGAGACGCCCGTCGAGGACCAGGGAGAAGGTGCGGAGCGAGAAGATGTCGGTTCCGGAGCTGGAGCCTTCGGCCTCCGCCTCCTCGACCGCCACCGTGGCGTCGGCCGGGGCTTGACCGTCGTCGGAAGTGGTCGCCTGTTCGGCGGCAGGACCCTGCTGCTCGCTCTCCGGAGGCACCTGCGCCGCTGCGGGAACCGCGGCGGCGAGGCTGTAAATCGCTACGAACGCAGACGAAACCCGGCTCGCAACGCGCACGAGATCGATCCCCGACATGGACATGATGATAGCTTGGCCGTGACGCCTCCACAATGAGTTTGTCATCGCAGCTCCGAATAGAGGCGGCGGAATTCCGCGGCGGTGAAATCGGCGTCAGCAGCGAGCGCCAGGTCCTGCGCGGCGCGCGCGAGGCGGATCCGATCCGATTCGTCGCCGGCCGTCCGCGCGATCGCGTCGGCCAGGGCCGCGGCGTCGCCGACGGGAACGGCGACGGCCGCATCGGGCGCGAAGTCGGCGACATGGCCGACTGCGGTGCCGACCGTCGGGACGCCCGCCACGGCGGCTTCGAGCACCGCGACCGGCGCGCCCTCATTGCGGGAGCTGACCACGAGCAGGTCCGCCTGCTCTACCCAGGGCCGCAGCTCCTCATGGGGCATCCCGCCGTGGAACCGGACGAACCCCGCAAGGCCCAGCGCCTCCGCGCGGCGCTGGACGGCGCCGCCCAGCGTATCCTCGCCGATAATGTCGAGCACGAAGCCGAGCCCGCTTTGCTTCAGCCTTGCGGCGGCCTCCAGCAGCGTGCCCTGATCCTTGACCCGGTTCAGGCTGGCGACGTGCAGCAGGCGCAGCGGCGCGTCGACGTCGCGCGGACGCGGCGGCCGCATGGGCCAACGATCGAGAGCGACGCCGAGCGGCAGGACGACCGCCTCGACCCCCGCCCGCATCGCCTGGTCCCGAAGGAACGCGCTGGGCGCGGTGACCCGCCCCGCATTTGCCGCAGCCAGCCGGACGCGCAGCCGGTCTCTGCGGCGGCCGAGGCTGCCGTAGCCGATCTCGGGCAGGTAGGTGACGTCGCCGCCGGGCAGGGTCAGCAGCAGCGGCCGGCGCAGGAGCCGGCCCGCAATCGCTCCGACGAAGCCGGAGGGAAGCGCCCAGAAGGCGTGGAGGACGTCGAACGGGGCGCGCCGGTGCTCGGCGACCAGCATCGCCGCGACCCGCGCGGAGCGGGGCCAGCGGCCGGCATTGTGCACCTGCGCTCCGAGCAGCGGCCAGCGGCCCGGTTGCGGCTCCTGGCTGAACGCGAAGACGTGGACCTCGTCGCCGGCTTTGACGAGTCGCTCGATCAGCCACAGCAGGCACGGAATCACCCTTTGCGTGCCGGTGCGGTCGACTCCGCCCGGAGTGAGAAGCGCGACCTTCACCCCGGCCCCGCGGCCGCGACGGTGCGATAGGCCTGGACGAGCTTTCTGCCCACCACCTCAAAAGAGAGCCGGCTGCGAAAATGATCCAGCGAGCGCTCGCGAAGCGATTCGCGCGGAAGCGCGGCGAGGCGGACGATGGCGTCGGCAAAGGCGGTCGGATCACCTCGTGGCGCTAGGCTGCCGACCGCACCGTTTCCGGTCAGCTCGCGAAACGGCGGGATGTCGCTCACGATCGGGGTCGCGCCGCAGGCCAGCGCCTCCAGCAAGGCGTATCCGCTCCCTTCGCGGCCGCTGCCGAGCACGAAGAAGTCCGCCGCCCTGCAGAGAAGCTCGATCCGGTCGTGCGGCAGCCGGCCGAGAAGGTGGACGCGCCCCGCTAACGCCGGGTCCGCGGCCAGCATGCGCTCCACTTCGGGCATCAAGGGGGCGGTCGCGTATGCGCACCATAGCCGAAGGCCGGGAAGCGCGGGCAGCGCGGCCCGCATCGCCTCGAGGATCGTCAGCGGATCCTTGTTCGCATCCAGATGACCGACCCATAGCAAAGCGGGGTCGCCGGAAAGCCCTGTGGCGGACCGCGCTTCGGCTCGGCTGCCTGCGCGAAACGGAGTGGACGATTCCGGGATTGCAAACACCCGCGCCTCGAGGGGAATCTGGCCGTGTTTCCGGAACGGTTCGGCCTGACCGACTGCCGTGAACGCGGCCCCGGCGATGCGCGCATAGCCCCAGCGCCGGAAGCCTGCCATCCGACCGCCGGCGCCGCTCTTATGGTCCTGGACGAGCACCGGCACACCAGTGCCGCAGACGGCGCGTGCGTGGAGCGGGAAATCGAAGCCGTTGAAATGGACCGCGTCCGGCCGTTCGCGTCTCACCGCGGCTGCGAGGCGCCAGGGAAGGAGGCCCGGCCCCGAGCCGGCGCGCAGCCGCGGCTCGGCCACGAAGCGGTAGGCAATCCCGTTGCGGCTGACGACCGCCGCTCTGTGGCTCGCAACCAATATGATCACGTCGGCGCCCGCCGCGGCCGTCGCTTCGGCGACGGCCGGCAGCGTGGGCCAGGCATCGAGCAGGGCATCGGGCTCCCGGCGCTCGCCGTCGATGACGCAGTTCACCTGGACGACGCGCAGGCTCATCGCGCGACGCCGGCCTCGAGCCGGTCGAGATTGCGGATCAGCAGATCGATCGCTTCGGCGGGGTCGGCCGACAGCGTCAACCGCCACCCTCCGCTCGCACCCAGGCGCGCAAGCGCCGCTTCGATGTCGGTGCGGAGAAGGTCGAACCCTGGCTCGAGCGCGTCCGCGGCGGCGCGAACCTCGTCCGGCCCGATCCTTTCGAGCCCCGCATTCCGGCCGGGGGCAAGAAGGCACAAGACGGCGCTTTGCGCGACAGGCGCCCGCTCGCACAGGCCCGCCGGCACCGCCTGCTTCAGTCTGCCGTTGCGCAGGCGCAGCGCGCCAACCGTCCCTTCCGGAGCGTCTCCGGGGTACAGATGAATCGCGCGCGGAATGCCCCAGATGCGCAGCTCCGGCTGCAACTGGACATAGACCGTGTCGTCGGAGAGCAGGTGCAGCCCCTTTCGAGCGGCCGCCAGCGCCAGGCAGCTCTTGCCGGCGCCGCTCGGTCCCAACAGCAGCACGGCGAGATCCCGCACGATGAAGCCGGCGGCGTGAAGCGGCGTGCGCCCGCTGCGCGTCAGCAGAAAGAGCAGCAGCGGATCGAGCACCTCGTCGCGCAGCGCCTGCTCCACTTCGAGCAGGTCCGGATGCACAGCGCAGTCGCCCTGCCCCGTCTCGGCATCGGCCGCGGCCGACAGGTTCCCGCCTTCGATCCGCAGCCGGCCGCCTTCGACCGAGAGGCGCGGCGGCCCCTCTCCGAACGGTCCAGTGCGAAGCCTCAGGTCGAGCCGAAGAAGGCGCCCTGGCTCGGGCTCCCCCTCCCAGCCGCGGCAGGCGTTGGCGACGCTGCCGAGCAGCGCCGCGCTATCTGCTTCGACTGCAAGGCGAATTCCGAGTGGCGAAAAGTTTCCGGAGGTGCAACACTCCGCCGGTTCCGCAGTTCGATTCTGCGTGCGCGGTGTGGGAGACGGCTTGATGATCGTCATTGCTCACTCGTTCTTTCTGAAGCGAGACGCTAAGCAGTTCGCGCGCCTGAAGCCATATCCGCCGCTCGCGACCCTCCTCGCCGCAGCCATCCTCCGCGAGCAGGGACACGAAGTCGCCCTGTTCGACGCCACCTTCGAATCGTCGGCCGACGCATTCGCCGCGACGCTGGACCGCCTCGATCCGTCGATCGTCCTCCTCATCGAGGACAATTTCAACTTCATCACCAAGATGTGCACCGTGAACCGCCGCGAGGACGCCGTGGCGATGGTGCGCGCGGCCGCGCGGCGCGGGTGCCGGGTGGCGATCAACGGTCCCGACGCCTCGGACCATCCCCGCCTCTATCTGCAGGCCGGCGCCGATGCCGTCATCGCCGGCGAAGGCGAGATCGCCGTCGGCGACCTCGTCGCGGCGTTCGAAGCGGGCGCCGATTCGCTGCAGGGCGTATCCGGCCTGATCGTATCGGACGGCGGCAGCGACCTTCGCCGGACGCGGCCGCGCCCGCATGTCCGCGACCTCGATGCGCTTCCGCTTCCCGCCTGGGACCTGGTCGACGCGGAAGCCTATCGGAGCGCGTGGACCGAGGCGCACGGCTTCTTCTCCTGGAATCTCGCGACCTCCCGCGGCTGCCCCTATAGCTGCAACTGGTGCGCCAAGCCGACCTTCGGCCGCGGCTACGCGCAGCGCTCGCCCGCCTCCGTCGCCGAGGAGATGCGGCGGCTCAAGCGCGACGTCGCGCCGGACCACGTCTGGTTCGCCGACGACATTTTCGGGATGACCGAGCGGTGGATCGGGGAATTTGCCGAGGAGGTCGCCCGGCGCCGCGCCCTGATCCCGTTCATGATGCAGTCGCGCGTGAACCTCATCGACGGCGCGGTCGCCCGGTCGCTCAAGGCCGCCGGCGCCGCAGAGGTTTGGCTGGGCGTCGAATCCGGCTCGCAGCGCATCCTCGACGCAATGGACAAGGGCAGCGTCGTGGCATCGGTCCGCACCGCCACCCTCGCGCTGAAGGAAGAGGGCATTCGCGTCGGCTGGTTCCTCCAGCTCGGCTATCCGCCCGAGGATTGGGAGGACATCCTCCTCACTCGCGACCTCGTCCGCGAGGAGCGGCCCGACGATATCGGCGTATCCGTGTCTTATCCGCTTCCCGGCACCGTCTTCCATGAACGGGTCGCCGCGCAACTGGGCACCCGCCGCAACTGGCGCGACACCGACGAGCTGGCGATGCTGTTCCAGGGCACGTTCGACACCGCTTTCTACCGGATGGTCCGCGACGCGCTTCACGCGGAAGTGGATAGCTGCGGCGCGGACGACGCCCGTTGGCAGAGGCTGGCGCTCGAGGCGGACGCGCACCGTTCCTGCGAGCCGGTGCGCGTTGCGCTTTCGGCCTGACATGGCCGGCGCCGACCTCCTTCCGGCGGGGCGGGCGTTCGACGCGATCGCAGGCAGCTTCGACAGCCGCTTCGAGCCGTGGCTGAGCGTCGCGGCGCAGCGCCGCGCGGTCCGCGGTGCGCTCGCCGCCGTTTTTCCGGCAGGCTCGCAACTGCTCGAGATCGGCGGCGGCACCGGCCTCGACGCCGCCTGGCTCGCGGCGCGGGGCCGTTCCGTGCTGCTGACAGACGCCTCGCCGGCAATGGTGCGGGAGGCGCAGCGCAAGCTCGGCGCCGGGACGGCCGAAGTCATGGCTGCCGAGCAGCTCGGCCGGCTCGCCGCGCGCGGCGAGCGTTTCGACGGTGCCTATTCCAACTTCGCGGCGCTCAACTGCGTCGCCGACCTGGAGCCGGTCGCCCGCGACCTCGCGGCTCTGGTCCGTCCCGGCGGGAAGGTGATGCTGGTCCTGTTCGGTTGCTTCTGCCCGGGCGAGATGGTCGTCGAAACCCTTCGCGGCCGCTTCGCCAACGTCTTGCGGAGACTGAGGCGCGGCGATGTCACGGCCTCGCTCTCCGGCCGCAGCTTCAGCGTCCGCTATCATCGCAGACGCGCCGTGCGCCACGCCTTCGCACCCTGGTTCCGGCCGGCGGGGACGAAGGCGATCGGCCTGTTCGTACCCCCAAGCGCCGCGGAGCCCTGGATCTCTCGCCACCCGCACCTGCTCGGAGCGCTGGAGACGGCCGACAAGCTGGCGGCGCGCGCATTGGCGCCGCTCGGCGATCATGTCCTCCACATTTTCCAGCGCACGGACGCACCGTGACCGCCGCTTTCTCCTCAGCCATGGAAGCCTTCCGCCGCGATTACGGCGCCCATCGCGCGGCCGAGGGGCGCGCGCACGATTCCGCCGAGCTCCTCAGCCTGCCCTATCTCGGCACCGGTCCGCTGGCGCGGCAGTGGCAAGTGCGCGCGCGCACGTTCGATGCATTCGTCCGTCACGTGCTCCGTTCGAAAGCGCGCGCCGCCGGGCGACCGCTCCGCATTGTCGATCTCGGTGCCGGAAACGGCTGGCTGAGCTGCCGCATGGCGCGCGAAGGCCACGCCTGCACCGCGGTCGACGTGCGCGACGATGCTGTCGACGGGCTCGGCGCCGCGACGCCTCTCCTGCGCGAGGCGCCGTTCGACTGCCTGATCGCCTCGTTCGACAACCTGCCGCTTCCGGCCGACGCCGCGGACATCGTCGTGTTCAACGCGTCGCTCCATTACGCCACCGACCTCGCAACGGTCCTCGCCGAGGCTGCGCGCGTGATACGCCCGGGCGGGACCGTCGCGATCCTCGATTCGCCCTTTTACGCTCGCGAACGGGATGGGCAGGCGATGGTGGCGGAGAAGCATGCGACCGCCCACGTCCGCTTCGGCGACCGCGCCGGGAACCTCCTCGCTTTGCCGTGCATCGAATATCTGACCCGCGAGCGCCTCGGCCGGGCGTCCTCCGGACTTGGCCTCTCCTGGCGCCGCCGCCGGGTGCGCTACCCCTTTTGGTACGAGCTGCGGCCGCTCATCGCGAGGCTCCGCCGGCAGCGCGCCCCGTCGCGCTTCGACCTGTGGACCGCCGAGGCGCCATGATCCTGTTCGTCAACCCCCGCGCCACCCGCCCGAAAAACCGGCGCTTTCCGCTCAGCCTGATGGCGGTCGGCGCCGCGCTTCCGGCCGAGATCGGCTGGGAGATCGTCGACGGCAACCTGCCCGGCTTCGATGTGCTCGCGGCGATCCGCGGCCACGTCGAGGCCCGCGCCGGCGGCCCAGATCCGGTCCGCCTGATCGCCCTAACCGTGATGCCTGGACCGCAGCTCGTCAGCGCGGTGCCGCTTTCCAGGTCGCTGAAGGCGCTCTATCCGCAGCTCCCGATCGTCTGGGGCGGCAATTTCGGGAGCCTCTACCCCGCCCCCGTGCTCAACGCGCCCTACGTCGATTGGCTGGTGCGCGGCCAGGGAGAACAGACTTTCCTGGACCTCCTCGCGGTGCTGGACGGGAAGCTGGATCCCGAAGGCGTTCCGGGGCTCGCTTTCCGACGCGCCGACGGGTCGCACGCGATCGGCCCCGAGCGAATCTGGCTCGGGCCCGACGAGCTGCCCGATCCGCCCTATGACAAGATCGACGTCGACCAGTATCTCCACCCGACCTTCCTCGGCCGCCGCTCGGGAGTGTATCAAGCCTCGATCGGGTGCCCCTATGCCTGCAGCTTCTGCGGCGTCATCTCGGTCTTCGGCCGCCGCGAGAAGGTTCAGGCGCCGGAAAGGACCGCGGAGCACCTCGCCTTCCTCGCGCGCGAGCATCGAATGGATTCGGTCCATTTCTACGACAACAATTTCTTCCTCAACGAAGCCCATGCCCGCGAGATCGCGAAAGCGTTCCTGCCGCTCGGGCTCAGCTGGTGGTGCGAGGCGCGGGTCGACGCGCTCACCCGCTTCTCCGACGAGACCTGGCGGATGCTGAAGGCGGCCGGGCTGAAGATGGTCTTCTGCGGGGCGGAATCCGGCTCGGACGACGTCTTGCGGAAGATGAGCAAGGGCATCACCACCGATCAGATCGCCGAGGTCGCGGCGCGGACCCGCGAGCATGAGATCATCCCCGAATTCTCGTTCGTCTTCGGCGACCCCGACGAGCCGGAGCGGGAGATCGAAAACACCCTGGGCTTCATCCGCCGGCTGAAGGGCATCAACCCGGAGATGGAGCTGATCAGCTATTTCTACACGCCGACGCCGCAGCGCGCCGGCACCTACGGCGACGTCGATCCGCTCACCGGGACGCCGACCGATCTCGAGACCTGGACGGAGCCCGAATGGGTCGCGTGGATGACTCATGAGGATCCCCACACGCCCTGGATGGACCGGCGCCTCAAGGCGCGAGTCGAGGATTTCGAGACGGTGTTCCGGAGCCGCTTCCCCTCCGTGCACGATCTGAGAACGCGCGGCTGGGGCAAGACGGTCGGCCGCGTGCTGGCAAGGAGGCGCTGGGACCGCGGCGACTTCGCCGATCCACGGCTGTTGCGCAGCGTCCGCCGGCTTGCCCAGCGCACGGCCGACGACAGCCAGGCCTACGGCCACCTCCGGCCGCCTGGGGCCGCGTGAACGGCCTCCCGGCGCGCGACGCCTACCGGCTGTGGGCGCCGATCTATGGCGATGAAAATGCCGTCAGCTGGCTGGAGGATCGCCTCGTCGCAGAGATGACGCCGCCCCTGTCGGGCTCGCGTCTGTTGGACGCCGGGTGCGGGACCGGGCGGCGACTGCGCGGCACCGGCGCGGCGCGCGCGGTCGGAATCGACCTGAGCCCCGAGATGCTTGAAGCCGGCGGCGGGGACGGCGCGCTGCTTGTCGGAGACCTCCGGGCGCTGCCGCTGGCGGACCGCGCGTTCGACTTGATCTGGTGCCGCCTTGCCATCGGCCACGTCGCAGACTGTCGGCCGGTTTATTCCGAGCTCGCCCGCGTCGCCGCGAAGAACGCGCGGCTGATCGTCACCGACTTCCACCCGCAAGCCTATGCAGCCGGCCACCGGCGGAGCTTCCGGGACCGCGACGGCGTGGTTCGCGAGGTCGAACATCATGTGCACGAGCGCGCGGATCACCTCACCGCCGCAAGCGCGGCGGGGTGTCACCTGATCGACATGCGCGAGGCGACGGTTGGTGCCGAAGTCCGGCGCTTCTACGACGAGGCCGGGCGGGGAGCGCTGTACGCGCAGCATGCCGGGCTTCCCGTAGTCCTCGCTCTGGCCTTCAGCCGCGCCGGCTGATGCGGCTGCTCCTCGTCGCCGCCAATGAGGCTGTCGGCGTGGAAGGCGACCGCATCGTCTCGCCGGACGGCCGCTTCGACGCAGTCGTCGAGATTCCCGGCGCGGAACTGCGGCCGGGGCTGATCAACGCGCACGAACACCTCCACCGCAACCATTACGGCCGCCTCGGCGCGCCGCCTTATGCCAACGCTTATCAATGGGCGGCCGACATCCAGCGGCGCTACCGCGACCATATCGCCGAGCGGCAGCGGACGCCGCGCCGCGAGGCCCTGCTCACCGGTGCCTGGAAGAACCTGTTCGCGGGCGTCACCTGCGTCGTCCATCACGACCCGTGGGAGCGGGATTTCCAGGACGATTTCCCGCTGCGCGTGGCGCGCTTGCCCTCGGCCGATTCGCTTGGAATGTCCCCGTCCCCGGACCTGCCGGGCGATGGCCCCTTCTGCCTCCACGTCGCGGAAGGGGTGGATGCGGTGGCCGCGGCCGAGGTCGATCTGCTCGCCGGGAAGGGCCTGCTCGGACGTGATCTGATTGCGGTCCATTGCGTCGGCGTGCGCGGTGAGAGCGTCGCGGCGTTGCGGGATTCCGGGGCCGCAATCGTCTGGTGCCCCAGCTCGAACCTGTTCCTGTTCGGGCGCACGGCGCCCGCCGAACTGCTCGCGGAGGGCGCGGATGTGCTGATCGGCAGCGATTCTCTGCTGACCGGCGCCGGCGACCTGCTCGACGAGCTGCGTTGCGCACGCGGCCTGGGGCTCCTCGACGACCGGCGGCTCGCGGGTGCGGTCGCCGAGACGGCGGCGCGGCGGCTGGGCCTTCCCGACCCCTCTTGCGGGCCAGGCCAGCCGGCCGACCTCATCGTGCTGCGCAAGCCTTTGTTGGAGGCCGCGGGTGCGGATGTCGCTCTGGTGCTGGTCGGCGGCGCGGTTCGAGTGGCCGAGCCGGAGCTGGTGCCGTCGCTCGGGCCGTTCGCCGCTGAGGGCAGGCTCCGCGCGGTCGGCGGCGTCGAGCGCTGGACCGGCCCGGGCGCTCAGCCGCCGCGCAACAAAGTCAGCGCGATCCGCAGACGGCGCCGATAGAAAGCGATAGCCGCGCGCGTCCCACCGGCGACGCCCGGCAGCAGCAGCACCGCAAGCCGGCTGCGCCGCGTCCGGCACCACATCAGGCTCTCTCGCGACGAGAGACGTGCGACGCGGTGGATCGAGGAAGGGTCGTGGTCGGCCACAACGGCGCGCACGGCGGCGGGCGCCTCGGCAGCGCAGGCCGCGATCACCTCCTGGGGAACGGTCCCCGGAACCAGTTGCTCAGCGAGGCCGAATGCCGGGTAAAGGAAGCCGAGGGCGTCGATGTCCGCCGCCGCTTCGACCAGCTCGCGCCAGTCCACTGGTTCGCGCCGCAACACGAGCACGATCTCGACAAGCCGGAGCAGGTTGAGGCTCTGGAGGCCGTTCGAGGCGTGGGAGGCGAGATGGATGGCGAGCAGGGGCTGCGCCAGCACCGCTGCTCCAGGATCCTGCGACCAGCGCGCACGCGGCCGCCGGTCCGCCAAGCCCTGCAAGCGTGCGACGCTGCTTGGCGCGAACTTACGGTCGAGCGATCCCTGCAAGTCGACCGCCCACGGATCGTCGGCATGGACCAGGCTCAGGGAGCGCACCTGCGCCGGTCCGTCCGGGCGCCGCCACGCGCGCTGGATGGGGATCCGCTCGCTCCTGCCGGGAAGGTAGCCGCTGCGCTGCATGGCAGCCTCGGCCGCGCCGAACAGGTGCCCGGGAACAAGCAAGTCGATGTCCGAGCAGGGCCGCGCCCCGGGTTC
This sequence comes from Allosphingosinicella sp., assembly GCA_035628635.1. Lineage (GTDB taxonomy): Bacteria > Pseudomonadota > Alphaproteobacteria > Sphingomonadales > Sphingomonadaceae > Allosphingosinicella. The sequence continues at coordinate 35,368 of DASPJJ010000019.1, read as the reverse complement.
GGGGAAATGGTCGAAACCCGTGTGTATTCCCTTGAGCACCGTCGGCTCGATGCCCGCGCCGTGCAGCAGGCTCACGGCGGCAAGCGCTTCGCTGCGGAGGCGCGCCGAGCGCAGGCGGTTGTGGCGGAGCTGGAGCTCGAAGAGAGCGGCAGCGTCCGGCTCGGCGGAAATCGCGTCCCGTTCGATCCAATGGCCGATCAGCGGGCCGATGCCGGACGTATAGCCGGCGACGGCGAGCGCCCTCGGCTCGCCGCGAAGCTCCGGCGCAGGGCGCCCCCCGAGCGTCGCTGCGGCAACGTCCGCAAGCGCCCGCTGCGCCGAGTGCCAATCCGCCTCGTCGACCTCCGGCCACATCCAGCCGGATCCGCGGCCGCCATGCGCCGCATCGAGGCGGCACCGCACCTCGTCTGCGGGAAGATCCAGGGCCTCCTGCGGCAGTTTCATGGCGCGGCGCGCGCCCCTCCCGCACGCTTCCAATGCGAAAGGTCGCGGCCCGTCAGTGCCTCGATCTTCAGCACCTGGGGGCGGAATGCGGCGACCAGCTCCGCGTCGAATCGCGGATCGAGCCTGCCCCGGGGCCCTTGGGCGAAGTTGAGCCGCCTCACCATGGCCGTCGGTCTCACGCCGAACCGCGCCGCCAAGGCCCGGAGCGGGCCGTAGAGGCGGCCGAGCCGCTGCGGCAGGCGGCGGTGAAAGCGCGTCAGCCGCCGGCTGCGCTGGTTCCAATTCTCGTTGACGCGCTCGAATGCGAGGCGGCCGTCGTCGGGAAGGCCAAGGAAGGCGAGCGTCCGCTGATAGACGGCGCGCGGATCGGCTGCCATGTCCTCGGAAAAGAGGACGAGCTGGTTTGCCTCCGGAATCAGCCCCGTGAACCGCTCGAGCTGATCTCCGAGAGCACAGACGCGCTCATATTGAAGCTTGGTCGGATCGGAGCAGCGCGGTGGGAGGTGCTCCCCGCCTCTCCGCGCCGCCTGCAGTCGCCACGCTTTTTCGAAGTACGGTTCGTCCTCGTCCTGGCTGTAGACGAGTTGGGCATGGAGCGACGCTGCCATCGCGACAGGATTCCGGATCAGTAGAATGAAGCGCGCGTCGGGCCTTTCGCGCAGGATGTTCGGGATCGCGACGGCGGATCGGATGTAAGCGGGCGTGGCTTCGCCGCGGAGCGCGTCGACGGGGGCTCCTTCCCACAGCCGGGCATATTCGTCGGCGTCGGTGATCGCTCCGCGCGGGTGGAGGTCGGTCGACCAGAAATAGGGCTCCTTGCGCACGGAGAGGGCGATGCGGGGATGCGTCCGCAAATAGGAATAAAGCGCGGTGGTGCCGCACTTCTGGGCGCCGGCGATGAAGAATTCGGGGGCAAGGCTGCGCTTCTTCTCCATGCCTCGTTGTGCGATCCTTCCCGGAAAGGTTGTAGCGACGGCCGTCGTGGCGTGGCAACCGGAGGGCGGAGCGTGGCAGGGACATTCGATGCAGGCTGATGCGCCCTCTGTCGGCGCGCTGTTCGAACGGATCGTCGCGCTGGAGCGGGGCCTCGCGCCCCGGCTCCTGGACCGAACGAAGGTCGAGCGCCTCGATTTCTCTTACATCGAAGCCGCGCGGCGCTGGTCGGCCGCGGTCTGGATCGCCGCCGAAGCGCTCGGGCCGGTGGAGCTGAGCGAGCAGGCGATCGAGCGGGGGCTGACGCTGGCGTCACGCCCCGTCTTCGTCTTAGGCGCGCACCGGAGCGGGACGACTCTGCTGCGCGATCTGCTCGACGGCCATCCCGCCCTCGCCGTCCTTCCCTTCGAAACCAGCTTCTACACCCATTTCCGCCGCCGGGCGGCCGGCGGCGATCCGGGAGGCCAGGCGTCTTCGATAGGCCAGGAATGGCTGAGGCGCCTCGTCAACCCGAACAATCAGGCGCCCTTCTGGCTCCTCGGCCGCAGCGACGAGACCGGTTCCCCCTATGTCGACCTCGTCCGGCTCTTCTCGAGCTGGCGCCATGCGCTTGGGCGCACCGGCGACCGCGCCCGTCCCGCGGCGCTGCTGGCCGCATTCGCGCTCGCTTATGCCGGCCGCGCCGCCGCCGGGGCAGCGCCGCCCGCAATGCGCATGTGGGTCGAAAAAACGCCGACCAGCGAACAGGCGCTGGACGACATCCTGGCTGATTTCCCCGAAGCGAAGTTCCTCCACGTCATCCGGGGGCCGGAGAACGCCTATTCCTCGCACAAGGCGCTGCTGCGGCAGGGAGGGCAGACCGGCCGCGCGGCCCTCGGTGCGCTCCGGAATCTGGCGCGCTCCTATGCGATCGCGATCGAGCGCTCGCGAACCCGACCTTCGGACAGATACCGTCTCGTCCGTTACGAGGAACTGGCTGAGGCTCCGGCGGCGACGATGCACGGCATCGCCGATTTTCTCGGCATCGAGCCGCTGCCGATCCTCTCCCGGTCCACCGTGGCCGGTTTGCCCGCCAGCAGGAACAGTTCCTTCCCCGAGGGCCGGCGAGGCTCCGCCGATCTTCTCGGCCGCTTCGAGCGGGATGTGCTGGCCCTTGCGCTCGGCCGCGATGCAATCCTGCTCGGCTATAAACCGGTTCAGCCCGGATCGCCGCTCGGACGCGCGCTCCGCGCGGCCCAGCGTATGCTCACAAGGTGAACGGCGGAACGCGCGGCAGCGCAGCGCTGCGGCCGCAACGACCGCGCCGCAGCTAGGAATTGCAGCGACAGATCGACTATCCTTGCTCACATGGAAGAAGCGGGGGACAGGGGAGTTGCGGACGAGCTCGTCCTCGCGCTCCTTTGCCGCGTTTTCGGATGCCGGACCGAGCTCGGCGCGCACATCAGGACGCGAGGCCGGATCAAGGAATATCGCCCCCGGGCCTACATTGCGAGGAGCGGCGATTCGATCTCCGTGCTCTTCGCGATCATCGCAGGCATCGCCCATGCGCTCGCCTATTCGTCCGAGGGGCAGCCGGTTCTGCTGCATGAATATCGCGAAGGGGACGTCTTCGGAGCGATCGGATCCACGCTCCATCCACGGCACGAAGCGGACATCATCGCCGCGACAGAGGTCTCGTCCTTCCTGCTCGACGGCCGCGAGCTTGCGCTGCTCGCGGAGCGCCACGGCAGTATCGGGATTGCACTGCTCAAGCTGATGGTCGACCGCCTGCAGCGAACCGAAGCGAGAATGTACGAGCATGCGGCGCTCTCTTCCGTCGGGCGAGTCTACGCGGAGTTGCTTCGCCAAGCGTCGGACGCGCCGGACCTCACGATCCGGCCGGCGCCAGTGCTGACCGAGCTCGCGCTCCGCGTATCGACCACTCGCGAGACGGTCTCGCGCGCCGTCGGGGCGCTAGAGCGCCGCGGCATCATCCAGCGCAGTCATGACGCACTCACGCTGGTGGCGCCTCAGCGCCTCGAGGAGCTAATCGTCTGACTGCGGCTTGAGGGCGTAGAGCGGAATCGGCGGTCCTCCGTCGAAGGCGCGCAGCTCGCCGATCCAGCTCGCGCACCCGCGTCCTTCCGCCCCGGCCGCGAATACGGCGGCGAAATCGAGCGAGACGCAAACCGTCTCCGGCGGTGTCGCCGACGCGACGCCCCGAAGGATCGCAGCGCCCTCCGCGGTGGGCCTTAGCGTGCCGATGAAAGGGTCCCGTACGACGGGAACGAATCCGTAATGGGCGGCGAGGCGAAGTGGTGTCCTCCCGAGCAGCCGGCTCTGGACCCTTCTCGCCGCCTCGACCGATTCCGCAAGGGTCGGGTGACCGATCACGACGTCATCCCCGTCGAGATGCGGAGCGATCGCTCCAGGCACGTCCTCGAGCGTCCGGCGAACCTCCTCCAGGCGAATTCCACGCTCTCGCGCCGTGGCGGGGCCCACGTTGATCGAGAGGAGGGCGAGCAGCGGCGCCGGCGCGTCGTCGTCGCCCGGCGCCGACGCGGACGGAGCTTCGCCGGAGATGTCGATGACATATTCGGGCGGACGACGTGCCGGGCGCGGCCTGCCCACGACCAGTTCGCCGAAACCGGCGAGCAGGCGCTCGGCGTTGAGCCGCGCCATGCCCGCGGCCACCTCGTCGGCATGCTCGACCGTCGCCGAACCCGGCAGGACCCCGAGCGGACGCACCGGATAGACGCTCGCGGCCGCGGCGAGCGCGGCGTCGAAGCGCCGGCGCCAGTCGGCGCCGTAGGGATCGACGGAGCAGCGGGCGAAGCTCTCCGCGTCGGACGGAAGGACGACGTGAAGCTGGGCGCCCGCCGCCAGCAGCGCTTCCGCGACGATGATGTCCGAACCGGCCGCGAGCGCACCGTAGCCGAATCCGATCCGCTCCCTCTCGATCAGATCGGCGGCTGCCGCCGCCGCCTCAGCCGCGGCCTCGTCGGTGAGGCCGATACGTCCCGAAAAATGAAGGGAGCGTGGCGGGCGCAGGACGTCGAGCCAGGCCGCATCTTCGCCGAGCGCCTCGTGAATGAGCAGGAATTGCCGCAGCGTCGAAGCATGGTCCTCCCACGCCCGCGGCGCCGCTGCCAAGGCTTCGGCGAGGGCCTCCTGTGCCTCCTCGCCCCGGCGCGCGAGCAACAGCGCTTCGGCTCTCGTCGCCGCAAGCCAATAAGGGGTCTCGGGGTCGTCCGGCTCGCGCGCAATGCGGTCGAGGACCTCGGCGGCAAGACGGGCGGCGCCCCCGGGATCGCCGGACAGCAGCTGGAGCGTCGCCGCATTGATCAAGGGATAGCTTCCCGGCCGGAGCGCCGCCGAGCGCCGATATGCCTCCGCGGCTTCGAGATAGAGCCGCGCCCGCGCCTCGCCCTGCGCCCGGCGCGCCCGATCCTTGAGCAAGCGTGCCTTGACCGTCAGCGCCGCCGGCTCGTCAGCCGACAGGTGACCGCCGGCAACGAACGCTTGCCAGGCAAGATCGAGAGCCCCCGCCCGCGCGAAGGCGATGATCGTTAGAAGGGGCAGGGCCGCTACCATGACAAGGTCCTCAATCCTCGTAGCAGCCGCGTCCCGCTGCGCACAGCCTGCCCCTGGTGGTCGCCGCTCGCGCGCCCCGCTGCGCTCAGAGCGGCGGCCCGAGATTGGTCCCCGTGGGATCGTCGATCATCGTCGTCGTCCCGCCGTCGGCGCGGGTAACCGTATAATGGATATTGAAGACAAAGTCTTGACGGTAGTTTCGAGGAATTGGATCGCCCGCAGCATTCCTCCTCCAATGATTGACCATATAGAATACGCTCCGCATCTTGACGACTTCTGTGGCGTCCACGTCCACGTCGATATCTTTCCCATCGAAGAACGTGTGATTGGGTGTGCTACCCTTGCCGAGATCGAACTCAATCGCGGGAAGCCCGTCCACGAGCCTTTTCGCCAGGCGCCAGTTCGGGTCGTCCATCAGCAGCACGAAGTAGTTCCTGTCAGGCCATTTCGCCCCGTAGATCGTGTCGACACAATCCTGGCAGGCTGTGGAACAGGCCGGCAATGTCCCGCCCCGGGCGGCCTGGGCCATCCGGACGATATGCTGCTCCACGTCCCTGTAAGGGATCGGAGTCCCATTGTTGTAATAGTAACACTTCGTACTCGGCGCCGACCCCACGAATTCGGCATAATAGAAGAAGATCTTGGAGGGAGGCACATCGAAATTCGGGAAGTTGGTTTGCAGCTTCGGCACGTACACGCTCATGTCGGCCGAAGGTCGATCCGCAGCGAACTCCGGGTCGGTAACCAGCGCTTCGTATTGCCTTCCCATGTCCTTCTCCTTTCCTGATGCTGACGCTCAGACGGCGTAGCAAGGCGACAGGTGCGCGACGCGCGGGTTGCCTTCGGCGCGAAGCCGCGCGATCGCGGCGCGCACCCTGTCGCGCACATCGGCGACCCTAAGCGTGCGAAGCGAGCCCGGCGCGGCGGTCAGGACATCGCATTCGATGCTCACCTTCAGCAGCCGCCATTCGAGGTTCGCAGGGTCGAGCGCGACGAGCTGGCCGCTGCGCTGGTAAGCCGCCTCCAGCAAGGCCCGGCCCGTCGCCCCGCTTCCCTGCCGGATTGAGAGCAGGGCGACTGCGCGCTCCGCGATCGCCAGGCGGAAGAGATCATCGCGATTCGCCGGGTCGACGCTGTGGATGCGCAGCGCGATCGCATGCTGACGCCGGTAGGCGTCGAGTGCTGGGCCGAAACGGTCGCGCCGATAATGCGCCAATGCCAGCGAGGCATATGCGTTTGCCTGCTCGCGCAATGCGTCGATGTCGCCCGCGGGCGCTGCCGCGGCTCGGCCGAACCAATGGATCGCTTGCCCAAAGAGTCTCGCCGCGCCATTCGCATCCCCTCTGCCGTGCAGGCGAACGACGCCGAGGTTCATCGCGCCGAACCCCATCTCCATGATTGAGGACCGTTCGTGGGGTGCAAGCGCGATCAGCTGCCGTGCCGCAGCCGCATATCGCCGATAATAGGCTTCCGCGTGCGCCCATTGCTCGCGCACCTCGTAAAATCGGCCCATCCAATATTCGCTTTGCGCATGGGCATAAATTCGTGCCGGATCGTCGGGCGCCGCCGCGAGCAGCGAGGCGGTGATCGGGTGCGCTTCCCTGAACGCTCGCATGGCCTCGTCGAAGCGGCTCTGCAGGAGCTCATCCTCGCCGATCGCGAGCAGCGCGCGAGCCCTTCGCTGCTGCGAATCCTCGCTGAGATCCGAAAGCGCATAGCGGCCGTAATAATCGAAAGCGCGTTCATTGACCGCCGCAAGCGCATCGAGTCGCCCCACGCCCTTCAGCATCTCGCGCAGATCAGTCAGCATGAACTCGATCATCCCTTCCACTTCGGTTCGCTGACGCTCCGCTTCCTGACGGGCGGCGAATGCGAACACGGTCAACGTGGCCATGATTAGCATCGCCGCCACGGCCACGGCCGTGACGGCGGTCACACGGCGGATCCTCCGGCTGGCATCGCGCTGGACGAGGTCGTCCAAGCCAACGCCGGTCGCGCCCGCGACGAGCTTCATGAGGGCTAGACGCTGGCCGTCCGCGCCCGAACGGAAATCGGGCGCCAGCGGCTCATGCCGCAATCCTTCGCGATCGGTTCTCAGAAGCGGTTCGGGAAAGCAATCGGGCGGCTCCCCGGCGATGATCGCCCCGAGCACGGGCGCTCCGGGGTGAAGCCGACGAAAAATGCGGATCTCCTCGGAGACCCACAAGGACTGCGCGGCGGCCGGTGAGCAGAGCACGATGAGGGCGGCGGATTCGGCGAGCGCGTTGCGCACCGTTTCGCTGAGATCCGCCGACGCGGCCATTTCGTCGCGATCCCTGAAGATCGGCGCCAGCCGTTGAGGAACCGGGCCGCGGCCCCGGTCCTGGCCGACCAGGCGCTTCGGCAGGCGATAACTCTCCAGGCGCCGGTGAATCCTCGCGGCGGCCGCGGAGTCCTTGTGGCTGTAGCTCAGGAACGCCTTGTAGCGCAGCTCCCCCGGCGCCGGCTCGTCCATGGCTCACCCCCGGGCCAGCCCTCGGGCATCCCCCGCCTTAGCGGCCGACCGAGGCCAGAATGGCAGAATCTGGGAGCGTCCGCAACGAAGCCGGCGGAACACCTTGGCTGCAGCACGACGGGAAATTGGCGGAGAGGGAGGGATTCGAACCCTCGGTACCCGTAAGGGCACAACGGTTTTCGAGACCGCCCCGTTCGACCGCTCCGGCACCTCTCCGCATGGTCCCCGTATGGGCGGGGCCGGTCGACAGGCCGCGCGCCTTAACGAAAGCGCCGGGGCTTGCCAAGCATGTCCTGGTCCGGTGGCCTTGCTTGCCTCCGCGCGGGAAAGCCCTACATAGAAGGACGATGGACAGGCCCGGCAGCTTCTTCGACATGTCTCCCGCCCCGGGCATGCCGCCGGCCGCGCCGTCCGTGGCCCAGGCCAGCTTCGCGATCGGCGAGGTGGTGAAGCACCGGCTGTTCGATTTCCGCGGCGTCATCTTTGACGTCGATCCGGTCTTCGCGAACACCGAGGAATGGTACGAGGCGATCCCGGAGGACATCCGTCCGCCCAAGGACCAGCCCTTCTACCATCTCCTCGCCGAGAACGGCGAATCGAGCTACATCGCCTATGTGAGCCAGCAGAACTTGCTGCCCGACGAGACGGAGGAGCCGGTCGACCACCCCGCCATTTCGGGCCTGTTCGACGCATTTTCCGACGGTCGCTACCGCCTGAAGCCGGTGCACCGCCACTGACGGCGGCGCGCGCCGCTTGGTTGACAGCCGCGCCCTCCCTATGTAGCAGCCACTTTTCCGCGTGGAGCCTCGGCTTTCACGGCCTTTGTCCGTGCGGATAAGCATTTGAAAGATTTGGAAAGACCCATGTTCGCAGTCGTGCGCACGGGCGGCAAGCAGTATCGCGTCGCCGCCGGAGACAAGATCGTCGTCGAGAAGCTCGCCGGGGAAGCCGGCGACACGATTTCGCTTGGCGACGTGCTGCTCGCCGGCGAAGGCTCCGAGCTGAAGCCCACCGACGGGCTCACCGTCTCGGCGGAGATCGTCGCCCAGGCCAAGGCCGACAAGGTGATCGTCTTCAAGAAGCGCCGCCGGCACAATTACCGGCGCAAGAAGGGCCACCGCCAGCAGCACACGATCCTGCGCATCGTCGCGATCGGCGACCAGAAGCAGGACAAGCCGAAAAAGGCTGCGAAGTCGGAGGCTCCTGCAGCCGAGGCCGCTCCGACCCCGGCCGCCGCCGAGGCCGCCGCTCCCAAGCTGAAGAAAGCGGAGGCGAAGCCGGCCGCGCCGGTCAAATCGGAGCCGACCGCGAGCGAGATGACCGACACCCCCAAGGCGGATGCACCCAAGGCCGCGAAAAAGGCTTCGACCAAGAAGCCGGCCGCTGGTAAAGACGCGTAAACCCTTAGAGACCTAGAGCTTAGTCATGGCACATAAGAAAGCAGGCGGATCCTCACGCAACGGTCGCGACAGCGCGGGCCGTCGCCTGGGCGTGAAGAAGTTCGGCGGGGAAGCCGTGCTCGCCGGCAACATCATCGTGCGTCAGCGCGGGACCAAGTGGTATCCCGGCGCAGGCGTCGGCATCGGCAAGGACCATACCCTCTTTGCGCTTACCGACGGCCGGGTCTCGTTTCGCGACGGGAAGCTCGGCCGCAAATATGTATGCGTCGACATGCATATCCCGGCGCAACCGGCAGAATAGGGACGGTCGATAAAGGGCCGTCCCCAGGAGGGGCGGCTCCAGGTCTCGCAAGAGAACCGAATTCGAGGGAGAGGAGCCGCCGGGTTTCTCTCCTTTTTTCGTTTCTCCCTCGAAACTGCCCGCCGCAAGGCGGGCTTGAAGGGGAAGAAACATGTTCGCGAGGACCGAAAGACTGCTGCTGCGGCCCGGCTGGATCGAGGACGCCCCCGCGCTCCACCGCGCCATTGCCGACGAGCGCATCGTCCGCAATCTCGCCACCGCCCCGTGGCCGTACGGACTTGCGGACGCCGAGACCTTCCTCGCGCGCGAACGCAACCCTGCCGAGCCGGCGATGATGATCTTCCTGAGGACCGCGGCGGCGCCCGAGCTGATCGGCGGCATCGGCTTCGGCCGCAAGCCGGAGGGAGGCACGGAGCTCGGCTACTGGCTGGCCCCGCGCCACTGGGGCCGCGGCTATGCGACCGAGGCCGGGCGCGCGGTGCTCGCCGCAGCGCGCGACAGCCTGCGGCTGAGGCGCATTGAGGCCGGCCACTTCCTCGACAACCCCGCTTCCGGACGGGTGCTCGACAAGCTCGGCTTCCGACCCACCGGCGTGATCGTTCCGCGCTACAGCGCCGGCCGCGGCGAAATCGGGCCGTGCCGCGAGCTCGCGCTCGATCTCGCGGACGCGGACGCGGATTCAGAGGTTGAGGCCGCTCCGGCAGCGCAAATGGCCGCTTAGGTTCCTCCCCATGCGCAGCATGGGGAGGAATTAGACCGCGTAAGCTTGGCTCTGCCTCTTCTCTTCGGCTGCGATGAGCGCGCGGTCGTCGTGCTTCCAGGGGTGGAAGCCGGGCAGGAAGAAGCTCGCCCAGGCTCCGAGGATCTTGCGGAGCACGCCCGGCCGCACCCACGCGAACCAGAAGAAACGTGCCCAGGCGCGCGGCCCGCTGATCCCGTCCTGGCGGAGCAGCTCAAGCGTGCCGCGGGTGCGGTCGACGACGAAATTCTTGGTCACCAGCATCATCACCTTGGCCTTGACCTTCCAGCGCTTGAATCGTGGCCAGTCTCGGGTCGCGTGCAGCCAGGTGTCGTACGCGACGCCCTTATGCTCGATCTCCTCGATCGCGTGCCAGCGCCACATCGCCGCCGTCTCGGCATCCGCGCCGGCGAGGTGGCGCGGGTCGGCAAGCAGCTCGTGCGCAAGGATGGCGGTGAAATGCTCGAGGGCCATGGTCGCGGCAAGGCATGCGATCGGATGCTTGGCGCGGACGATGGCGAGGCGCTGGTCGACCCGCTCCTCGAGCTTGGTGAGATCGTAACCGGCTTCGTGGGCGCGCCGGTTGAACTGAACGTGCTCGCGGCTGTGCATCACCTCTTGGGTAGTGAACGCCTTGATCTCGGCTGCCAGCTTCGGCGGCGCGCCCTCGCGATAGGCGCGGACGCTCTCGACGAAGAAGGCTTCGCCCTTCGGGAAGGTTGCCGACAGCGCATTGTAGAGCGCACTCGCCACCGGATCCCCGCTGAGCCACCAGCGCTCGGTCGCGGCGCCGCGGCCGAACTTGCGGTCGCGCGGGACGATGGTGAGGTCGCGGGGTGTGACATTGGTGCGCATCGCTGTACTCCTTGCGACTGTGGCTAGATACTACTTACATCAATGTCAATAGCGCGCGAACGCCTGACCCAGGAGGAGAGCCGCGCGGCGGCGCTCGAAGCGGCGCGCGCTTTGCTGATCGATGAGGGGCCGCAGGCGGTCACGTTGAAGGCGGTGGCCGCGCGGATCGGCAAGACCCACGCCAACCTCCTCCACCATTTCGGCTCCGCCGCCGGGTTGCAGGCCGAGCTGGCCCGGATGATCGGCGAGCGCGTCACTGCGCAGATCGGCGAAGCGGTGACTCGCGCCCGCGCCGGTGAGGCGGATCCGCGCGAAGTGGTCGACCGCACCTTCGACGCCTTCGGCCGCGAAGGGGGCGGCGCCTTGGCCGCCTGGATGATTCTGTCGGGCGACCGCGAGGCTTTGAACCCGATCCTCGAATCGGTCCACGCCCTCGTCGACCGGCTCGGCGAAGGGCATGAGGACCGGCCGGTCCACGAGACGACACTCTGGCTGGTGCTCGCCGCGCTCGGCGATTCGCTGCTCGGCGCGCCGATGGCCGAAGCGCTCGGCCTCGCGCGCGACAAGGCCCGCGAACTCGCCCGCACCCAATTGCTCGCCACATTGAGCAGGAGGGACGACGCCTGATCGTCCACGTCTCTGTGCTGCCGGGGTGACGCTAGCGCGCGGACCGCCTACATCGCGGCCATGCACTTCCTCGACCAGGCGAAGATCTTCGTCCGCTCCGGCGCGGGCGGCCCCGGGGCCGTCAGCTTCCGGCGCGAGAAGTTCATCGAATATGGCGGGCCGGACGGCGGCGACGGCGGCAAGGGAGGCGACATCGTGTTCGAGGCGGTCGAGGGCCTGAATACGCTGATCGACTTCCGCTACACCCAGCATTTCCGCGCGCCCCGCGGCAAGGGCGGCTCCGGATCGAACCGGACCGGCGCCGGCGGCGACGATCTCGTCGTCAAGGTCCCGGTCGGCACCCAGATCCTGTCCGACGACAGGGAGCACGTCCTTGCCGACCTGACGGCGATCGGCCAGCGCGTCGTCCTCCTGAAAGGCGGCGACGGGGGCCGCGGCAATGCCAGCTACAAGAGCGCGACCAACCGCGCCCCGCGCCAGCACGGCACCGGCTGGCCCGGCGAGGAAGCGTGGGTCTGGCTGCGGCTCAAGCTGATCGCCGACGTCGGCCTGGTCGGGCTGCCCAATGCCGGCAAGTCGACCTTCCTCAACGCCGTCACCAACGCCAAGGCCAAGGTCGGCGCCTACCCCTTCACCACCCTCCACCCCAAGCTCGGCGTCGTCCGCCACCGCGAGCGCGAGTTCGTCATGGCCGACATTCCGGGCCTGATCGAGGGCGCGGCCGAGGGCGCCGGCATCGGCGACCGCTTCCTCGGCCATGTCGAGCGCACGCGCATCCTCCTCCACCTCGTCGACGCCAATGCCGAGGACGTGGCGGAGGCGTGGCGCACCGTCCGGGGCGAGCTCGAAGCCTATGGCGCCGGCCTCGCCGACAAGCCGGAGCTGACAACCCTCACCAAGGCCGACACGCTCGACGACGAGCTGCTCGAGGCGCTGGCGGACGAGCTCGAAGCCGAAGCCGGAATCCGCCCGCTGATCGTCTCGGCCGCGACCGGTGCGGGCGTCGATGCGGTGCTCGACGCGCTGCTGCTGCATCTGGGGGATGCGAAAGAAGCAGCCGCAGCGGCGGAAGAGACAGATACATGGTCGCCGCTCTAAATTCCTCCCCGGCACGGGGAGGGGGACCATGCGAAGCATGGTGGAGGGGCGGCGACGGTGAAACCGGCGCCGTTGGCGCCGGCCCCTCCACCGCACTTCGTGCGGTCCCCCTCCCCGTACCGGGGAGGAGTTACAGGCCATGAGCCTCCGCAAAACGCGCACCCTCGCCGTCACCGGCGGCACTGGCTTCGTGGGCTCGCACCTGCTCCGGATCGCGGTCGAAAGCGGCTATGACCTGCGCGCGCTGAGCCGGGGGTGGAAGCCGCCCGAGGACGGGATCGACTGGGTCGACGGCGCGCTCGACCGGCCCGACAGCCTCGCCAAGCTCTGCTCCGGCGCCGACGCAGTGATCCACGTCGCCGGCGCGATCAACGCGGCCGACCGCGCCGGCTTCGAGCGGGTCAACGTCGCCGGCACGGCCGCCATGATCGACGCCGCGCGGCGGGCGAAGGTGCGGCGCTTCGTCCACGTCTCCTCGCTCGCCGCGCGCGAGCCCAAGCTCTCGCATTACGGCTGGTCGAAGGCGAAGTCGGAGCGGCTGGTCGCCGCCTCCGGGCTCGACTGGACGATCGTGCGCCCGCCCGCCGTCTACGGCCCGGGCGACCGCGAGACGCTCGACCTGTTCCGGATGGCGCGCCGCGGCCTGGTCGCCTTGCCCCCGCGCGGCCGCTTTTCGCTGATTCACGTCGAGGATCTCGGCCGCCTCATCCTCTCTCTCCTCGACGAGGGTGACACTCTCGGCGAGACCTACGAGCCCGACGACGGCCGCCCCGGCGGATGGGACCACCGCCATTTCGCGCGTACGCTCGGCCGCGTCTACGGCCGGCGCGCCGCCACCTTGCCGATGCCGCGCCCGCTGCTCCGCGCCGCCTCGCGCCTCGACCGTCTGCTGCGTCGCGGCCGCGCCAAGCTGACCGCCGACCGGGTCGGCTATCTCTGCCACCCGGACTGGGTCGCTGCCGCCGAGCGGCAGCCGCCGCCGTCATTGTGGACGCCGCAAATCCGCACCCCGACCGGTCTCAAGGACACCGCCGACTGGTACCGCGCCCAGGGCTGGCTCAGATAGGCGAGGCGAGGGCCTGCCATATGAAGGCCGCCGCGCTCGCGACGAGGCCGGCGAGGAAGATGCGGTAGGCCCAGGCGAGCATGCGGTACTTCTTGCGCCGGAGCACCGAGCCGTTCTGATAGATGTCGCGCGCCATCGTGCGGTAGATGCTGTCGTCACTCGCGAGGCGGGCGGTGATCGCCTCGACATATTCCTCCTCGCCGAGAAGCCCGAAGGAGCCGAAGAAGAGCAGGTTGAGCGGCGGCCTGCGGCGCGGCGCAAAGGCCGGCAGCACGGCCATCACCGCGCAGATCGCCGAAAGGAAGGCGAATCCGCCCAGGATGAGCAGCGGCAGCGGCGCTTCCGCCCCCCGCGACTGGCCGACCGCGATGGTGAAGATGACGAAGCTCGCGCCCATCAGGATGCTCGCTTTCTGATCGGCCATGGCCGAGAGCTGGATATGGGCGAGCTGGGCGGTGCGCATCATGTGGATGGCGTTCGGCGAATATCGCGGCGGCGGCTCGTCGTCGGTCTCGTTCACGGCCCTTCCCCTCGCGGCGCTTGTGGCACGCGCCGCCGCGCCTTGCCAAGCGCCCGCCCCTTTCCGGCCCTAATCGCTTGGCACAGCCGGGCACGAAACCTAAAGGGCTGCGCATGACCGCAAGAGACGAGACCTTCGCGAAGGTCGCCGAGCTGATCGGGCCGTTCAACAAGAAGGGCGTCGCGCTCACCGACGCGACCACCTTCGCCGGCGACCTCGAATGGGACAGCCTCACCGTGATGGACTTCGTCGCCGCGATCGAGGACGAGTTTGACATCCTGATCACGATGAACATGCAGGCCGAGATCGAAACCGTCGGCCAACTCGTCGACGCCGTCGAGAAGCTGAAGAAAGACGGCTCGTGACGGGCGCGGTGCGCGCACTCCTCCCCGGAACGGGGAGGGGGACCAGCCGGAGGCTGGTGGAGGGGGCCCCCGCCTCCATGCTCGCTGCGCTCGCCCCCCTCCACCATGCTGCGCATGGTCCCCCTCCCCGTGCCGGGGAGGAGCTCAAATGACCGACGCCGCTCTAGCCCCCTCCCACGGCCCCGACCTCTTCTCCAAGTTCGACCCGCTCATCGCCGAGCGCGAGGCTTTGCTCGCGACGGGCGTCCGCGATCCCTTCGCGCTCGTCATGGAGAAGGTGCTCTCCCCGACCCGCGCGATCATCCGCGGGAAGGAGACCATTCTCCTCGGCACCTACAATTATATGGGGATGACCTTCGATCCGGACGTCGTTGCGGCCGGGAAGAAGGCGCTGGACGAATATGGCTCGGGCACCACCGGCAGCCGCGTCCTCAATGGCACCTACCAAGGTCACAGGGAATGCGAGGAGGCGCTGAAAGATTATTACGGCACGGCCCACGCCATGGTCTTCTCGACCGGCTACCAGGCCAATCTCGGGCTGATGTCGACCATCGCGGGCAAGGAAGATTACATCATCCTCGACGCCGACAGCCACGCTTCGATCTATGACGGATGCGCGCTCGGCAACGCCCAGATCGTTCGCTTTCGCCACAACAGCGTTGAGGATCTCGACCGGCGCCTCGGCCGGCTCCCCGCCGAGGGCGGCCGCCTGGTGGTGCTCGAAGGCGTCTATTCGATGCTCGGCGACATCGCCCCGCTCGCCGAGATGGTGCGCGTCGCCAAGGAGCACGGCGCCATGGTCGTGGTCGACGAGGCCCACGGCATGGGCTTTTTCGGCAAAAACGGCCGCGGCGTTTTCGAGGAAGCCGGCGTCGAGGAGCAAGTCGATTTCGTCGTCGGCACCTTTTCCAAGTCGGTCGGCACGGTCGGCGGCTTCGTCGTCTCCAACCACCCCAAGTTCGACGTGCTGCGGCTGGTCTGCCGTCCCTATGTCTTCACCGCGTCGCTGCCCCCGTCGGTCGTCGCGACGGCCGCGACCTCGATCCGCAAGCTGATGCATGCGGGCGAGAAGCGCGAGCATCTCTGGAAGAACAGCAGGCGGCTCCACCAGGGCCTGCGCCAGCTCGGTTTCGATCTCGCCACGCCGGAGCCTCAGTCGGCGATCATCGCCATCCTGCTTCCCGACCAGGATATTACCGTGCGGATGTGGCAGGCGCTCCTCGAGCAGGGCCTCTACGTCAACATGGCCCGCCCCCCGGCGACGCCCGCCGGAATGTATCTCCTGCGCTGCTCGCTCTGCGCCGACCACAGCGACGAGCAGGTCGACCGCATCCTGGAGATCTTCAAGATCGCGGGCGCCGCGACGGGCGTGCTGCCCGCCTGAGCGGCTCGCACGGCGAAGCGATTCCGCAAGCCGGGCCAAGCCTTTCCATCGCGGAACGCATCGACTAGATTCCCCGGCCTATGGCGGACGACAGGGTGGACGCTGCCGCCGACGAGGACGGCGGCCCGGCGACCTGGCGCAGGGGTTGGGCGGGCGCGGGCGCGCTTCTCGCGGCGATCCTGCTCGTCGCCTTGATCGTCATGGTCACTCTGTCCAATCGATCGCGCGAGGACGCGCTCGATTTCGAGCGGCACACCTACGACGTGATGCTTCTCACCCGGACCGTCGATGCGACCATCGCCCGCGCCGAGGCGGCGCTGGGCCGCTTCGTGATGGACGAGGAGCAGGCGACGGGGACCGTCTACTACACCGAATGGCGGCGCGCAGGCCGGCAGATCGACGAGCTCCAGCGTCAGGCGAGCCGGGACCCCGACCAGGCGGCGCGGGTCGCCGAGCTTCGCCGCCTCTACGCCTTGCGCGGCGCCGAGCTGGCGCTCCCCGCCAACGCAGCGGGCCGCCGCACCGGCGCCCAGAGCGTCGCTTATTTCTACCAGGCCGGACGGTCCCGCACCCTTCCCGCGCTGCGCTCGCAGCTCGACGCGATCGCCGCCGCTGAGCGGGCGACGCTCCAGCGGCGGATGGCGGAGACCCGAACCTTCACCGCCCAGGCCGACCGTCTCACCGGCTGGCTGGGCTGGCTCGCCGTGCTGATCGGCATCGGCGCGATCCTGCTCGGCCTGTTCGCCTGGCGGGCCATCACCGAGCGCCTGCTCGCCCGCCGCGAAGCCGAGAGCGAGGCGAGCCGAGCGGCGTTGCTTGAGCGGGCGGTCGAGGAACGCACCCGCGAGCTTCGCGAGGCGAACGAGCGGCTGCGCGCCGAGGCGCAGGAACGCGCCGCGGCCGAGGCGCAGCTCCGCCAGGTCCAGAAGATGGAGGCGGTCGGCCAATTGACCGGCGGAATCGCCCACGACTTCAACAACATGCTGGCGGTCGTCGTCGGCGGTCTGGATCTGGCGCGTCTGAAGCTGCGCGGGCCGCGTCGCGACGTCGAATTCCACCTCGACAGCGCGCTCGAGGGCGCGAACCGCGCCGCCGCTTTGACCCGGCGCCTGCTCGCCTTCGCCCGCGCAGAGCCGCTGCTTCCGGAGGGGATCGCGCCGGCCGAGCTGATCGGCTCGATGCTCGACCTCGTCGACCGCACCATCGGCGAGCGGGTCCAGGTCTACACGCGCTTCGCCGAGGAGCCATGGCATGTCTGGGCCGACGCCAACCAGCTCGAAAATGCGATCGTCAATCTCTGCGTCAATGCGCGCGACGCGATGGACGGGTCGGGCGAGCTCAGGATCGGCGTCGAGAACGTGACGCTGAAGGACGGCGAAGCGGGAGAGCTGCCGCAGGGCGACTATGTCCGCATCTCGGTGAGCGATACCGGCTCCGGAATCGCGCCCGAGCATCTCGAGCGCGTCTTCGAGCCCTTCTTCACGACCAAGCCCGTCGGCAAGGGCACCGGGCTCGGCCTCAGCCAGATTTTCGGCTTCGCCCGCCAGTCGGGCGGCGACGTCACGATCGAGTCCGAGGTCGGCAAGGGCACGATCGTTTCGATCTATCTGCCGCGCTCGCAGCAGGCGGCGCTGCAGGCGGCCGACCGCCACGCCGGGGCCGGCCCCCGCATCGACGAGCCGCTCCACAGCGCCGAGGAAGGCGCCGTCGTGCTGGTCGTCGAGGACGATCCGCGCGTCAGCCGGTCGACCGTCGCCGCACTGGAGGAGCTCGGTTACGTCGCGATCGCCTGCCACGGCGGCCGCGAGGCGCTCGATCTGCTCGAGAAGAACGATAATATCGACCTCGTCGTCACCGATGTGATGATGCCCGAGATGACCGGCCCCGAGCTTATCCGCGAGATGGCGCGGCTCTACCCGCATATCGGGGTGTTGTTCGTCACCGGCTATGTCGGCGAGGCCGGCGACGCCCAGGACCTCTCCGGTTACGACATCTTGCGTAAGCCGTTCACCGTTGCGGCGCTCGCCGACGCCGTCGCCGGCGCGCTCGGCCACCGGGTCAGCGGATCGCGCCCCGCTTCAACAGTCGCGGCAGCAGAGTGACCGCGGCAAGCAGCGGCCATCGCCTCTGCCAGGGGCGGACCGAGATCGGCTCGCCCGAATGGCGACTGATCTTCCAGGCCAGATAGTCGACCCCGCCGGCGAAGGTGAAGCTGGCCTTCGCCAGCCGCAATATCGTCAGCGCCTTGCCCTTGCGCTGGCGCCACCGCCAGCGCTGCGCCATCCGTTCCGGTGCGCCGAGTAACGGCACCTCGCCGTTCGGACCGACTCCCGTGCGGCCCGCGACGGCGGACAAGGCGGCGTACGCAAAGCGCTCGTAGCGGTCCGGATCCGAGTCAACGATCGAGCTCGACCGGTTCTTCCCTTCGGCTCGCAGCTCGGCGCCGTAGGTAAGCGAAAAGCCACGTCGCCATATGTCGAGCACCGCGAGGTCGGTTTCCGGTCGCATCATCGGCAAGGTGAGCTGAAAGAGTGTCGGTGCCGCCTCCGAAACCGCATCCGTTACCCGTTCGCCAGCCCGTTCGTCCGCTACCCAGACCAGCCGCGCAGGCTGGGCGAAGCGCGCCCAGACCGAGACGCTGCGCGCCCGAAGCGAGCATTCGCGCGCGAAATCGGCCTCGCTCAGCACGGCATATTTGGCCGTCAGTTCCCCATGCGCGAACGGAAAAACGTTGGGCGGAATCAGCCGGTTGGCCGCCGCCAGCCAGCGCCGATCGTAGGCGGCGCGATAGTCGGAGACGATCAGGTAGAAATCGAGCATCAGCCCGTCGAGTTGCTTCTCCCTGAGGCAGGAGCCGTAGAAGAGGACGGCGCGCGACGCATCCCCGTGCTGCGCCGCGACCGCGGCGGCCATCTCGGACACCTTCGCATCGACCGGCTCGGCGAGCTCGGCGGCCACCAGGGCGCGAAGGTCGTCCGCGCGGCTCACGCCCTTTGCTTTCACGTGCAGAGCGCGAGATAGGCGATCTCCATCACCGTGCCCCCGGCGACCGGCGTTGCGCCCTCGCCGTTCGGGCGATAGTCGCGCTCCTCCGCGACCTCCCCCGCGGCACCGTGGCGGCGGAAGGCCATCGAGTTGATCGTCCGCGCCGCGCAGACGATCCGCAGCAGGTACGAATTCTCGCTCGGCCGCCCCGCCCCGGGATTGGTGAGCCGGAACCAGGCCTGGCGGTAGCCCCCTTCCTCGGTGATGCTGGCGGCATTGACGGCGATCGACTGGCCGCTCGGCGCCGCGCCGAGGTTGAGCCACAGCGGCGCCCCCGACTGGGCGGGCGCCGGGGCGGCCACCGGCTGGGCGACCGCAGGCGCGGGAGGCGGAGGCACGCATGCCTCGACGGCGGCGGTCACTTCGGGGCGCACCCGTGCGTCGCGCACCGCAGCCGCGACGGGGAGCAGGTCGCGCGGCGCCAGCGCGGGTCGGCCGAAATGGCCCGCCGGGACCAAACGGGCGATGCGCTCCAGCTGCCGCAGCTGCCACACGCTGAGGCCCGCCGCGAGCCGGCGCCCGGCGCATTGCGCCTGCGTCTGGTCGAAGCCGTATCGGGTCAGCTGAGGGGCGATGATCCCCATCTCCGGGCGCCAGTAATCGGACGCATAGCCGGCGCAGCCGGCGAGCGCGGCGAAGGGCAGAAGTAGAAAAAGCCTGGTCCGCATCGACAAACTCCCGCGCCTTCCTAGCGAGGCCGGGCTCGCCGCGCGAGACCCGGATCGCAGCTGGCGAGCTAGCAGTTGACGCCGGACCGCGAAGCGCCACTGTGGGGTCACAGCACGGAGACCATGATGCCGCCTACCAAGCTTGCCGCCGCCCTCGCCGCTTTTTCGCTCGCCGCCGCTCCTGCCGTCGCACGTCCCGCTCCTCCGCCTCAACCGGCCGGCGAGCAGGCCGAAGGCAGCACGCTGCGCGGCGACACCAACCCTGCTTATTACATCCTGCCTGTGCTGATCCTGATCGCCCTGCTCATAGCGATGCTGCGCGGCGAAGACGGCGAGACTCCGATCAGCCCCTGACGGGTTCAGGCCGCGAGCCGCAGGAACGGTACCGGCGCCGTCGGGCGAAGCACGATGGGGCGGCCGCGATCCGCCTCGAACAGCTCGCCGTCCAGAATCAGGCTGGAGCGGTCCCCCTCGATCCGGATTTCGTCGCCGCGTTTGAGGTGGACGCCGCTGACGCGATATCCGCCGAGGCGGCCGCGCACTGCCGCGAACAAAGCCCGAATCAACGCCAGGGGGCTGCGCTCGATCACGATCAGCTGCATCGCACCGCCGCTGCCGTCGGCCGCACGGGGTACATTGGTCTCGAGCAGCAGCCGCTCCAGCGTCGTCACCAGCAGCAATGCGAACCGCCCCTGCAGCTCGCCGCTCCGCAGCACGGAAATCTTCACGGGGCTCGGACGCGGCGGCAGGAAGCGCGCCGTCACGCCGATCAAAGTGGACAAGATGGTCGCGACGAACGTGAGCAGGTGCGCCAGCCAGTTCGGGATGCCGAGCGGATAGAGCTTGTGGCGGCAATAAAGGATCGAATCGGCGAGGCCGGCCCCCCCGAGAAACATGCCGAGCACGGGTCGTCCCTCGGTCGTGCCTCCGCTGAGCTGGATCATCTCGCGCGAGACGATGTGGGTCGCCATGTCGGACCGGGCGATCTCGAGCACCCGCTCGAGCGCCCGGATCGCGTCCCCGTCCGCGCCGAGATCGTGGGCGATGAGGTTGGTCTTGCCGTTCGGCAGCACCGCGACCGGCGGCGGCGCCGGGCCGAAATGGGCGCCGTGATAGAGTTCGGTCAGGGTCGCCTGCACCGTGCCGTCCCCGCCGTTGATGACGAGCACCTTGGGCTTGACCCGCGCGATCGTCCTCAGCGCTTGGCCGATCTGGTCGACGCTCTCGACCTCGTAATGGAAGATGTCCTGATGCTCCGCGCAGAAGGCGCGCACCCGCGGCAACAGCGACCGGTTGCCGGTCGAACGCGGATTGGAGAGAAGGGCGACGCGGGCCATCGCTCAGCGCCACGCCGCGGCGGCTCGCGGCGTCCTTGCCGCCGCCGCTCCTGCCCTCGATCCGGCCTTCGCCACGCGCACACTCCTGGGAGCCCGCCGCCGCGCGAGGCGCGACAGCCCTCCAGTTCGGACCCCCACAAGCGGGATATGGAATATCCTTGCGGCCAAAATGTGGTGACGGCGCAGCAAAATGTGGAGAGCGCCCGCGGCATGGCTTGGCACGGGCCCGTGCGGCTGCGATGCGCTCTCCATGCTCGCCGAGCCACGCATCCTGGTCGACGCCGACGCCTGCCCGGTGAAGGAGGAGATCTACAAGGTCGCCTTCCGCCACGGCGTCCCGGTGACCCTCGTCGCCAACAGTTATCTGAGGGTGCCTCCGCACCCGCTGATCGAGCGGCAGACCGTCGGTGCGGGCTTCGACGAGGCCGACGACCGGATCGCCGAGCTGGCCGGCCCCGAGACGGTGGTGGTCACTGCCGACATCCTCCTCGCCGACCGCTGCCTCAAGGCCGGTGCCGCCGTGATCTCACCCAATGGGAAACCGTTTACGACCAGCTCGATCGGCGCCGCCGTGGCCACGCGCGCGATCATGGCCGACCTGCGCGCCGGCGCAGGCGACGGCATCGGTGGCCCCGCGCCCTTCCGCAAGGAGGATCGCTCGCGCTTCCTCCAGGCGCTGGACACGGCGCTCGTCAAGCTGAAGCGGGGCTGAGCAGGACACGTCATCCCGCCGAAGGCGGGGATCTCGGCGGGTGAAAGGCGCCGCCGGACCTGCAGCGCTCCATGAACGCCCACCCTTCACCCCACGAGATCCCCGCCTGCGCCGGGATGACGGTCCCGGTCAGACCACTCCGAAGGCCAGCATCGCGTCGGCGACCTTCTTGAAGCCGGCGATGTTCGCGCCTTTCACATAGTCGATATAGTCGTCGCTGATCCGGCCATATTGCGCGGCGCGCTCGTGAATGCCGTCCATGATGTCCTTGAGGAGCTGCTGGAGCTCGTCCTCCTTCCAGCTCATACGAGCCGAATTCTGGCTCATCTCGAGGCCCGAGACGGCGACGCCGCCGGCATTGGCCGCCTTGCCCGGCGCGTAGAGGATGCGGGCGTCCTTGAAGACGTGGACGCCGTCGAGGTCGGTGGGCATGTTGGCGCCCTCCGAGACGGCGACGCAGCCATTCTCGACCAGCGTGCGCGCGTCGTCCCCGTTGAGCTCGTTCTGGGTCGCGCAGGGCAGGGCCACGTCGCACGGGACGTCCCACGGTCGCTTCCCGGCGTGGAACGTCGCGCCTTTAAACTCGTCCGCATATTCCGAGATGCGGCCGCGGCGCTTGGTCTTGTGCGTCTTCACCCAATCGATCTTCTCCTGGGTGATGCCGCCTGGATCGTGGACGAAGCCTTCGCTGTCCGAGAGGGTCAGCACCTTGCCGCCCAGCTGCACGATCTTCTCGGCAGCATGAGTGGCCACATTGCCCGAGCCCGAAATCACCGCCTGCTTGCCGACCAGGTCCTGCCCGCGCGTCTTCAGCATGTTCAGGAGGAAATAGACGGCGCCGTAACCGGTCGCCTCGGTGCGGATCAGCGAGCCGCCATATTCGAGGCCCTTGCCGGTCAGGACGCCTTCCCAGCTGTTCGTGATCCTTTTGTACTGCCCGAACATATAGCCGATCTCGCGGGCGCCGACGCCGATGTCGCCGGCCGGCACGTCCACGTCGGCGCCGATATGGCGGTAGAGCTCGGTCATGAAGGCTTGGCAGAAGCGCATGATCTCGTTGACGCTCTTGCCCTTGGGATTGAAGTTCGCCCCGCCCTTGCCGCCGCCCATCGGCAGGCCGGTCAGCGCGTTCTTGAAGGTCTGCTCGAAGGCAAGGAACTTCAGGATCGATTCGTTGACCGAAGGGTGGAAGCGGATGCCCCCTTTATAGGGCCCGATCGCGTTGTTGTTCTGGATCCGGTAGCCGCGCTGGACGCGGATCGCATTGTTGTCGTCCTGCCAGCAGACCCGGAAGGACACGACCCGGTCCGGCTCCGCGATCCGCCTCAGGATCTGGGCCTCGTGATATTCGGGCTTGCCCTCGATGAACTCGAAAATGTCCTGCGCGACCTCCGTCACCGCCTGGACGAACTCGTTTTGGCCCGGATTGCGCCGCGCGACGCCCTCCAGGAACCCCTCCAGATCGACATGCTCGGACGCCCTCGGCACTCCGCCGCCCCTGTTCATGACACCGCCTCCCTTGCTGGCCCGGGCGCGGCCCCTCTCCCGGGGACTCGGCGCCCGACCTGCATAGCACGATTCCCGGCGGCCGCGTCCTCAGCCGTCGAGGACGGCGTCGATGCCCGCGCTGACCTGGGCGATCGGGGCCATTCCGTCGACGCGGGAGACGAGGCCTTTCGCCTCGTAGAAGGGGAGGATCGGCGCCGTCTTGGCGCGATATTCGGCGAGGCGGTTCCTCACCGTCTCCTCATTGTCGTCCGGCCGGCGCTTGAATGGGTCCTCGGCGCCGCAGACGTCGCAGAGGTTCGGCACTCTCGGCAGCTTGTAGCGCTCGTGATAGCCGGTCCCGCATTTGGCGCAGGAGAAGCGCCCGGTGATCCGGTCGACCAGGGCATCCTCGTCGACCGCCAGCTCGATGACATGGTCGAGCCGCTGGCCCTTCTCGGCGAGCAGGGCGTCGAGCGATCGGGCCTGCGCGGCTGTGCGCGGATAGCCATCGAGGATGAAGCCCTGCTCGACGTCGGGCTGGTCGAGCCGGGCCGAGAGAATGCCGTTGACGATCTCGTCGGAAACCAGCTCGCCCGCGTCCATCACCGCCTTCGCGCGAAGCCCGATCTCGGTGCCGGCGGCGACCGCGGCGCGGAGCATGTCGCCGGTCGACAGCTGGACCATGCCGCGCTCCTTCTCGAGCCGGCTCGCCTGCGTGCCCTTGCCGGCGCCGGGGGGTCCGAGGAGGATGATGTTCATCGGGGGGACGGCTCCGGCAGGCAGCGTCAGCGGGCGCGGCCGCCCTTCAGCTTCGCCTTCTTGATGAGGTCGCCATATTGGTGGGCGATGAGGTGGCTCTGGATCTGGGTCACCGTGTCCATCGTCACGTTGACCACGATCAGCAGCGAGGTGCCCCCGAGATAAAAAGGAATGCCCGCCTGCGCGATCAGCCATTCCGGGATCAGGCAGATCAGCGTCAGATAGGCGGAGCCGATCACGGTGATGCGCGTCAGCACGTAATCGAGATATTCCTCGGTGCGCTTGCCGGGGCGGATGCCGGGGATGAAGCCGCCGTAGCGCTTCAGATTGTCCGCGGTCTCTTCCGGGTTGAAGACGACGGCCGTGTAGAAGAAGCAGAAGAAGACGATCCCGGCGCCGTAGAGGAACATGTAGAGCGGCGCGCCGTGCTGGAGCGCGGTCGTGATGGTGATGATGATGTCGCCCCAGGTGCTCTCGCCGGCGACTCGGTTGCCCGAGAACTGGACGATGGTGAGCGGCATCAGCAGCAGCGAGGAGGCGAAGATCGGCGGGATCACGCCCGCGGTGTTGATCTTGAGCGGCAGGTGCGAGCGCTCCTGCTGGATGTTGCCGCGCGCGGTCTGGCGCTTGGGATACTGGATGAGGACGCGCCGCTGGGCGCGCTCCATGAAGCAGATGAAGAGGATCAGGCCGGCGGCGAGGGCGAGCACGGCGAAGATCGTCACGGGCGACAGCGTTCCGGTGCGGCCGCCCTCGAGCGCCTGGGCGATCGCGGTCGGAAGCTGGGCGACGATGCCGGCCATGATGATGAGGGAGACACCGTTGCCGATGCCGCGGCTGGTGATCTGCTCGCCGAGCCACATCAGGAACATGGTGCCGCCGACCAGGCTGACGACCGTGGTGATGCGGAACATCATGCCGGGATCGATCACCGCCGAGCCGCCCTGCCCCGCACCCCAGCCCTCGAGGCCGACGGCGATGAAATAGCCCTGGATGGCGCAGAGAAAGACCGTGCCGTAGCGCGTATATTGGTTGATCTTCTTGCGTCCGCTCTCGCCCTCTTTCTTGAGCGCGGCGAGGGTCGGCGACATCGTCGTCGCGAGCTGCACCACGATCGAGGCGGTGATGTAGGGCATCACGCCCAGCGCGATCAGGCTCATGCGCTCGAGGCTGCCGCCCGAAAACATGTTGAAGAAATCGAGGACGCCGCCGCGGGTCTGGTCGAACAGAGTCTGGAGCGAACGCGGGTCGATGCCCGGTAGCGGCACGAACGACAGCAGCCGGAAGATCACCAGCGCGCCGAGCGTGAACCACAGGCGCTTCTTGAGATCGGTCGCCTTGGTGAAGTTCGCCAGGCTGAAATTGCTGGCCATCTGTTCGGCTGCGGATGCCATCGTGCGTTCGATCCCGAAAATTGCGGCTGAAAAGGAGAAGCCCCTCTTGCCTCATATAGGGCGCGGGCCGGGCTTGTCAGCCTCGGCCCGCATTTCGTGCTATCAGCCCTTTTGCTTCTCGAGGCGGGCGGCGCGCGCCTTGCCCTTCTTGGCCTTGGCCTTGTCCGCCGCCGAGGTCACCTCGATGATCTCGACCGTGCCGCCAGCCGCCTCGACCGCCTGGCGGGCCCCGGCGGAGGCGCCGGCGACGCGGAAGGCGAGCTTGGCGCTCAACGTGCCCTTGCCGAGCAGGCGGACGCCGTCCTTCCCGCCGCGGGCGAGGCCGGCGGCCTGCAGCGCGTCGTGGTCGAGCGTGCCGTCGGTCGCTAGCTTGCCGGCGTCGACCAGCTTCTGGACCGCGCCGATATTCACCTCGGCATAATCCTTGGCGAAGATGTTGTTGAAGCCGCGCTTCGGGATCCGCATGTGGAGCGGCATCTGGCCGCCCTCGAAGCCGGCGATCGACACGCCCGAGCGCGCCTTGGCGCCCTTCTGGCCGCGGCCGGCGGTCTTGCCGAGCCCCGAGCCGATGCCGCGGCCGACGCGCACCCGGCTCTGCCGGGCGCCCTTATTGTCTCTGAGATCGTTGAGTTTCATGTCCTTGCACTCGCTTTCGCTTCTGTCGCGCTGTTAGCCCCTCTCCCATCTCGGGAGAGGGGTTGGGGTGAGGGAACGAAGTAGGTGCGGCGCACCTGCTTCAGTCCCTCACCCTCCCACCGCCTTCGGCGGCGGGCCCCTCCCTCTCCCGCAAGGGGAGAGGGCTGAAAGGTTAGCCTTCGACACTCACCATATGCTGCACCCGCCGGATCATTCCGCGCAGCTCCGGCGTGTCCTCGCGCTCAACCGTGCGGTGCATCTTGTTGAGGCCGAGCCCGATCAGGGTCTGGCGCTGATCCTTGGTGCGGCGGATCGGCGATCCGATCTGGGTGATCTTCACTTTGGCCATGAGGCTTACTCCACCACCGCGGCCGCGTCGGCTTCGGCGGTCTGGGATCCGCCGCGACCGAGCAGGTCGGCGATCTTCTTGCCGCGCCGCTGGGCGACCGACTTGGGCGAAGTCTGCTCGGTCAGCGCCTCGAAGGTCGCGCGGATCATGTTGTAGGGGTTGGATGTGCCGACCGACTTGGTCACCACGTCGGCGACGCCGAGGCTCTCGAACACGGCGCGCATCGGGCCGCCGGCGATGATGCCGGTGCCCGCCGGAGCCGAGCGGAGATAGACGCGGCCGGCGCCGAAATGGCCGAGGCCGTCATGGTGCAGCGTCCGCCCTTCGCGCAGCGGCACGCGGACCATCGCCTTCTTGGCCGCGGCGGTCGCCTTGGAAATCGCCTCGGGCACCTCGCGGGCCTTGCCGTGGCCGAAGCCCGCGCGGCCCTTGCCGTCGCCGACCACGACCAGGGCCGCAAAGCCGAAGCGCTTGCCACCCTTCACGGTCTTGGAGACGCGGTTGATGTGGACGAGCTTCTCGATCAGCTCCTCGCCGCCGTCGTCGTCGCCGCCGCGCGGGCCGCCGCGCCGGTCGTCGCGCCGGCCGCCGCGTCCGCCGCGATCGCCGCCGCCACGTCCGCCACCGCCGCCGCCGCGGCCGCCACGCCCGCCGCGCGGGCCGCGGCCTTCGGGACGCCCTTCGGCCGGAGCCGCAGGCACGGCGGTCTCGACCGCCGCTTCCTGGGTCGGGCCGTCCTGGACCTCGGCGCCCTGATTGGTTTCGTCAGCCATTCTTAAAACTCCAATCCGCCTTCGCGCGCGGCGTCGGCGAGAGCCTTCACGCGGCCGTGGAACAGGAAACCGCCGCGGTCGAAGACCACGCGGGTGACGCCCGCGGCCTTGGCGCGCTCGGCGATCCTCTTGCCGACCTCCTGGGCCGACGCGATCGTGGCGCCGGTATTGGCGCGCGCGTCCTTCTCGAGCGTCGAGGCCGAGGCGACGGTGCGGCTCTCGGCATCGTCGATGACCTGCGCATAGATGTGCCGGCCCGAGCGGTGGACGCTGAGCCGCGGGCGCACGGCGCCGCGCTTCCTCAGCGAGGTCCGGACGCGCTGGCGGCGCCGGTCGAAAAGTGAAAGCTTGGCCATGCTACTTCTTCTTGCCTTCTTTGCGGAAGATGTACTCGCCGCGATATTTGATGCCCTTGCCCTTGTAGGGCTCCGGCTTGCGCCACTGCCGGATCTCGGCGGCGAGCTGGCCGACGCGCTGCCGGTCGTTGCCGCTGATCTCAACCGTGGTCGGGTCCGGAGTCTTCACCTCGAGCCCCTCGGGAACGGAGATGTTGACGTCGTGGCTGTAGCCGAGCTGCAGCCGCAGATTGCGGCCCTGTGCGGCGGCGCGATAGCCGACGCCGGTGATCTCGAGGGTTTTGGTGAAACCCTCGGTCACGCCGGTCACCAGGTTGGCGACCAGGGTACGGTGCATGCCCCAGAAGGAGCGCGCCCGCTTGGTCTCGTTGGCCGGGCGCACGACGATGCGGCCGTCCTCGATACCGTAGCTGATGTCCTCGAGCATCTGCATGGTGAGCGTGCCCTTGGGCCCCTTCACCGACAGGTTCTGCCCCTCGATCGAGGCGGTGACGCCGCTGGGCAGCGCGACGGGGACTTTTCCGATGCGGCTCATGATCAGAACACCTCCGCCAGCACCTCGCCGCCGACATTCTGCTCCCGCGCTTCCGCGTCGGAGAGAACGCCGCGTGGCGTCGAGACGATCGTGATGCCGAGGCCGTTGCGCACGCGGGGCAGCTCCTGCGCGCCCGAATAGACCCGGCGGCCGGGCTTCGAGACGCGGGAGACGTGCTGGATCGCGGGCTGGCCCTCGAAATATTTCAGCTCGATGCGGATGCCCGGGGCGCGGCCGAGGGCCTCCTCGGAATAGCCGCGGATATAGCCTTCGCGCTGGAGCACGTCGAGGACGCGGACGCGCAGCTTGGAGGCCGGCGACAGCACGCTGTCCTTCCGGGCCTGCTGGCCGTTGCGGATGCGGGTGAGCATATCACCCAGGGGATCGGTCAGTGGCATATCTCTACCTTACCAGCTCGACTTGGTCAGGCCGGGGATCAGGCCCTTGTTGCCCATCTCGCGCAGCATGATGCGCGACAGCCGGAACTTGCGATAAACGGCGCGCGAACGGCCGGTCAGCTCGCAGCGGTTGCGCACCCGGGTCGGGTTTCCGTTGCGCGGGATCTCGGCCAGCTTCAGGCGCGCGATCAGGCGCTCGGTCTCGTCCCTGGACTCGTCGTCCGCGACCGCCTTCAGCCGGGCGTAGCGCCCCGCATATTTCTTGACGAGCTTCTTGCGACGCTCGTTCTTGTTGATCGAACTCAGTTTCGCCATGACTTAAGTTCTCTTCCTTCTCTCGAGAGCGGACCGCTTACGCGGCCTGCTTCTGATCCTGGTCCTGCGGGAACGGGAAGTTGAAGAGGCGCAGCAGCTCGCGCGCCTCGTCGTCCGTGTTCGCCGTCGTGGTGACGATGATGTCCATGCCGCGCACCTTCTCGATGCGGTCGTAGTTGATCTCCGGGAAGATGATCTGCTCCTTGAGACCCATCGCGTAATTGCCGCGACCGTCGAACGAGCGCGGGTTGAGGCCGCGGAAGTCGCGCACGCGCGGCAGCGCGATCGTCACCAGGCGGTCGAGGAACTCGTACATCCGCTCGCGGCGCAGGGTGACCTTGACGCCGATCGGCATGCCCTCGCGCAGCTTGAACTGCGCGATCGACTTCTTCGCCTTGGTGATGACCGGCTTCTGGCCGGCGATCAGCTCCATCTCGGACGCCGCGGTCTCGACCTTCTTCTTGTCCTGGGTCGCCTCGCCGACGCCCATGTTGAGAACGATCTTCTCGAGCCGCGGCACTTCGAGGCGGTTCTTGTAGCCGAACCGCTCGATCATCGCCGGGACGATCCGCTCCTCATAGTCGCGCTTCAGGCGCGGCGTGTATTTCGCATCAGCCATTGATCAGCTCCCCGGACCGGACCGCGACCCGGACCTTCTTTCCATCGCGCTCCTCGAAGCGGATGCGCGTCGGCTTGCCCGATTTGGGGTCCTCCAGCGCGACCTTCGAGACGTGGAGCGGCGCTTCCGAGCGCTCGAGGCCGCCCTGCGGGTTGGCCTGGCTCGGCTTCCTGTGCCGCACCGCGACATTGATTCCCGCGACGATCACCTTGCCCTCCTTGGGGAGCGACTTGGTGACCTCGCCCTTGCGGCCCTTGTCCTTGCCGCTGAGGACGACGACGCGGTCGCCCTTCTTAATTCTCTGGGCCATGGTTACAGCACCTCCGGCGCGAGGCTGATGATCTTCATATGCTTCTTGGCGCGCAGCTCGCGGACGACCGGGCCGAAGATGCGGGTGCCGATCGGCTCCTGGTTGTTGTTGACCAGCACCGCCGCGTTCGAATCGAAGCGGATGGTCGAGCCGTCGGGACGGTGGATGTCTTTGGCGGTGCGCACGATCACCGCCTTGTGGACGTCGCCCTTCTTGACGCGGCCGCGCGGCGCGGCCTCCTTCACCGACACGACGATAGTGTCGCCGACGCCGGCGAAGCGGCGCTTCGAGCCGCCGAGCACCTTGATGCACTGGACGCGCTTGGCCCCCGAATTGTCGGCGACCTCAAGGTTGGACTGCATCTGGATCATCGATCCAATTCCTTCTTCACTTCAACCGGGACCGGCCCGGCGATCAGTTCAAATTCCAATCCGTCACCCCGGACTTGATCCGGGGCCCATGAACACGGAGGCAGAGGAAAATCCTCGAACTCTTCGGTTCATGGCTGCCGGATCGAGTCCGGCATGACGCACACTCCTTACGCCTCGACCTCGGCCTTGGCCGGGGTCGCGTGGGTGTCGACGCGATCCAGCACCCGCCAGGTCTTGAGCTTCGAGATCGGCCGCGTCTCCTCGATGCGGACGGTCTCGCCCTCGCGAAACTCGTTGCCCTCGTCATGGGCGTGATACTTCTTCGACCGCTTGATGATCTTCCCGTAGAGGGCGTGCTTCACCCTCCGCTCGACCTTCACGACCACGGTCTTGTCCGTCTTGTCCGACACCACGGTGCCGGTGAGAACGCGCTTCGGCATTCGTCTACTCCTCAGGCCTTGGCCGCTTCGGCGGCGCT
This sequence comes from Allosphingosinicella sp., assembly GCA_035628635.1. Taxonomy (GTDB): domain Bacteria; phylum Pseudomonadota; class Alphaproteobacteria; order Sphingomonadales; family Sphingomonadaceae; genus Allosphingosinicella. The sequence continues at coordinate 5,026 of DASPJJ010000019.1, read as the reverse complement.
GGCGCGCTCGTTCTGAAGCGTCCGGATCTGGGCGATGGTGCGGCGCACTTCGCGGACCCTGGACGGCTTCTCGAGCTGGTTGGTGGCCGCCTGGAAGCGCAGGTTGAACTGCTCGCGCTTCAGCTCGCCGAGCTCCGCCTGGAGCTCGTCGTCGCTGCGGGTCCTCAAATCATCGAACTTGGCCATGTCTCTCACTCTTCATCCAGCACCGACTCGCCGAGCCGGGCCACGACCTTGGTCTTGATCGGCAGCTTCTCTGCCGCGCGCTCGAAAGCGACGCGGGCGAGCGGGCCGGGGACGCCGTCCAGCTCGAACAGGATGCGGCCGGGCTTCACCCGCGCGACCCAATGCTCGGGCGAGCCCTTGCCCGATCCCATGCGGACCTCGGCGGGCTTGGACGAGACCGGCACGTCCGGGAAGATCCGGATCCAGAGCCGACCCTGGCGGCGGATGTGCCGGGTGATCGCGCGGCGGGCCGCCTCGATCTGCCGCGCGGTCAGGCGGTCGGGCTCCATCGCCTTGAGGCCGAAGGCGCCGAAATTCAGCGCGGTGCCGCCCTTGGCGTCGCCGTGGATGCGGCCCTTGAAGGCCTTGCGGAACTTGGTGCGCTTCGGTTGCAGCATGTCTCTTCTTCCTTAGCGCGCGGGCCGGACGCCGGAGGTCTGGGCCTCCATCATCAGCCGGTCCTGGGCGAGCGGATCGTGGCCGAGGATCTCGCCCTTGAAGATCCAGACCTTGACGCCGCAGACGCCGTAGGCGGTGTGCGCGGTCGCTTCGGCATAATCGACGTTGCCGCGAAGCGTGTGCAGCGGCACCCGCCCCTCGCGATACCATTCGGTGCGCGCGATCTCCGCGCCGCCGAGGCGGCCGGCGCAGGTGATGCGGATGCCCTCCGCGCCGAGCCGCAGCGCCGACTGCACCGCGCGCTTCATCGCCCGGCGGAACGCGATCCGGCGCTCGAGCTGGTCGGCAACGCCCTGGGCGACGAGCTTGGCGTCGATCTCGGGCTTGCGGATCTCGACGATGTTCAGGCTGACGTCGGACGAGGTCATCTCGCCGAGCTGCTTCCTCAATTTCTCGATGTCGGCGCCCTTCTTGCCGATGATCACGCCGGGGCGCGCGGCATAGATGGAGACGCGGCAGAGCTTCGCCGGGCGCTCGATCACCACCTTTGAGATCGCCGCCTGCGGCAGCGCCTTCATGATGAACTTGCGGATCTTGAGGTCCTCGAGCAGCAGCCGGCCGTAATCGGCGCCGTCGGCATACCAGCGGCTGTCCCAGGTCCGGTTGATCTGCAGGCGGAGCCCGATCGGGGAGGTTTTCTGACCCATGGGTTTAAGCTTCCTGGCTCGCTTCGCGGACGACGATGCGCACGCGGCTGAACGGTTTGACGATCCGCGCCGAACGGCCGCGGGCGCGGGGGCTGAACCGCTTCATCGAGAGCGACTTGCCCACAGAGGCCTCGGCGACGATGAGGCTGTCGACGTCGAGATTGTGGTTGTTCTCGGCATTGGCGATCGCACTGTCGAGGACCTTGCGCACGTCGACCGCCATCGCCTTCTTCGAGAAGGAGAGGATGTTGCGCGCGTCCTCGGCCTTGCGGCCGCGGATCAGGGCGGCCACGAGGTTCAGCTTCTGGGCCGAGCCGCGGATCTGGGTGCCCACGGCGAGGGCCTCGTTGTCCGCGACGCGGCGGGGGCTCTTCGGCTTGCCCATGACGTTACCTCTTGCCCTTCTTGTCGGCGGCGTGGCCCGGGAAGAAGCGGGTCGGCGCGAACTCGCCGAGCTTCATTCCGACCATGTCCTCGTTGACCGAGACCGGGATGAACTTGCGGCCGTTATAGACGCTGAACGTCAGGCCCACGAACTGCGGCAGGATCGTCGAACGGCGCGACCAGGTCTTGATCGGCGAGCGGCTGTTGGCGGCGGAAGCGGCTTCCGCCTTCTTCAGCAGCGAAAGCTCGACGAACGGACCTTTCCAGACGGAGCGGGCCATGATTACCTCTTCTTCTTTGCGTGGCGCGACCGGATGATCATCTTGTCCGTCGCCTTGTTCGAGCGGGTGCGGGCGCCCTTGGTCGGCTTGCCCCACGGAGTGACCGGGTGACGGCCGCCCGAGGTGCGGCCCTCGCCGCCGCCGTGCGGGTGGTCGACCGGGTTCTTGGCGACGCCGCGGGTCAGCGGGCGCTTGCCCATCCACCGCGTGCGGCCGGCCTTGGCGAAATTCTGGTTCTGGTTGTCCGGGTTCGAGACCGCGCCCACCGTCCCCATGCAGTCGGAGCGGATATAGCGCTGCTCGCCTGAATTCATCCTGACGATGACCATGCCGCGGTCGCGGCCGACGACCTGGACGTAGGTGCCGGCGGCGCGGGCGATCTGGCCGCCCTTGCCGGGCTTCATCTCGACATTGTGGACGATGGTGCCGACCGGGCACTGGCCGAGCTCCATCGCATTGCCCGGCTTCACGTCGGTCTTGCGGCCCGCGACGACGGCGTCGCCGACGGCGAGGCGCTGCGGGGCGAGGATGTAGGCAAGCTCGCCGTCCTCATAGCGCACGAGGGCGATGAACGCGGTCCGGTTCGGATCGTATTCCAGCCGCTCGACGGTCGCGGGCACGTCCCACTTGCGACGCTTGAAATCGACGTAGCGGTAGCGCTGCTTGTGGCCGCCGGCGATGCCGCGCGAGGTGACGTGGCCCTTGTTGTTGCGGCCGCCGGTCTTGCGCTTGCCTTCGGTCAGCGCCTTGACCGGCTTGCCCTTCCACAGTGACGACTTGTCGACGAGGATCAGGCCGCGCTGCGACGAGGTCGTGGGGTTGTAGCTCTTGAGTGCCATGTCTCGCGCCTCAGATACCGGTGGTGACGTCGATGGACTGGCCCTCGGCCAGCGTCACGATCGCCTTCTTGACGTCGGACCGCGTATAGGGGCGGCCCTTCCACTTCTTGGTCTTGCCCTTCTGGACGATGGTGTTGACCCCGGTGACGTTGACGCCGAACAGGGCCTCGACCGCCGCCTTGATCTGCGGCTTGGTCGCGGCCTGCGCGACCTTGAAGACGACCGCATTCTGCTCGGAGAGCATGGTCGATTTCTCGGTGATGTGCGGCGCCAGCACGACATCGTAATGGGCGATGTCGAGCGCCGGCTGCTCTTTCTTGGCGGCCTTAGCCATTGAACCGCGCCTCCAGCGTTTCGACCGCGGCGCGGGTCAGCACCAGGGTATCGTGGTTGAGGATGTCGTAGACGTTGGCCCCCATCGCCGGCAGCAGGTCGACCCCGTGCAGGTTGGACGAGGCCATGGCGAAGCCGACGTTCAGCGCGTCGCCGTCGATCACCAGCGCCTTGGCGCCGAGGTTGAGGCCGGCGAGCCGCTCGGCGAGCGCCTTGGTCTTGGCTTCGGCGAGGTCGAGATTCTCGACCACGATCAGGCTGCCGCCCTGCGCCTTGGAGGAGAGCGCCATCTTGAGCCCGAGCGCCCGCACCTTCTTGTTCAGCGACGGGTTGAAATCGCGGACGCGAGGGCCGTGGGCCTTGCCGCCGCCGACGAAGATCGGCGCGCGCCGGTCGCCGTGGCGGGCGGTGCCGCCGCCCTTCTGCCGGCCGAATTTCTTGCCGGTGCGGGCGACGTCGCTGCGCTCGCGGGCGCCGCGGGCGGTGCCGCGGCGCTTCTCGAGCTGCCAGGTTACGACGCGGTGGAGGATGTCGGCGCGCGGCTCGACGCCGAAGACGTCGTCGGAAAGCTCGATATCCTTGCCCGGCTTGCCGCCGTCGAGGGACTGGACTTTGACCTTCATGGCTTAGCCTTCCTGGCCTTCAGTGGCTTCCGCGGGCGCGGCGGCGGTGTCGGCCGGCGTCTCGGCGGGAGCGTTGTCGTTGTTCTCGGCAGCATCCTGGGGGGTCTGGCGGATGCCCGCCGGATAGGGCGCCGTGTCCGGACGGGCGATCTTGACCGCATCCTTGACCAGCAGCCAGCCGCCCTTGTGGCCGGGGACCGATCCCTTGACGAAGATCAGGCCGCGCTCGGCGTCGGTCCGGACGACCTCGAGATTCTGCTGGGTGCGGTTCTTTGCGCCCATGTGCCCGGCCATCTTCTTGTTCTTGAAGACGCGGCCCGGATCCTGGCGCTGGCCGGTCGAGCCCAGCGAGCGGTGCGAGACCGAGACGCCATGGGTGGCGCGCAGGCCGCCGAAGCCCCAGCGCTTCATGCCGCCGGCGAAGCCCTTGCCTTGGGTGACGCCCTGGATGTCGACATATTGGCCGACCGCGAAATGGTCGGCGGTCAGTTCGGCGCCAACGTCGAGGAGCGCATCCTCGGCGACGCGGAACTCGGCGACCCGCGCCTTGGGCTCTACCTCGGCCTTGCCGAAATGGCCGCGCTGCGGCTTGGCGACGTTCTTCGCCTTGGCGGTACCCGCTCCGAGCTGGACGGCGACATAGCCGTCGTCGTCAGCATTCTTGCGGGCGATCACCTGGACATTGTCGAGCGCCAGGACGGTGACCGGCACGTGGCGGCCGTCCTCCTGGAACAAGCGGGTCATCCCCATTTTTTTCGCGATCACGCCGGTGCGCACGACCGTAACTCCTCAGACAGAGGCCCGCGGACAATTCCGCGGGCGTGTTCGAGCCCGAATAGATGCGTGCCCCGCCTGGGCTCGTGAACCGCCTCGAGGGGCGGAACGGCGGGGACGCAGGCCGGGAGCAGGCTCCCGCGGTATCACCCTGTTTCGTGCCGGCTCAGGCCAGCTTGATCTCGACGTCCACGCCCGCGGCGAGGTCGAGCTTCATCAAAGCGTCGACCGTCTGCGGGGTCGGCTGCACGATGTCGAGCAGCCTCTTGTACGTCCTCACCTCGAACTGCTCGCGCGACTTCTTGTCGACGTGGGGCGAGCGGTTGACGGTGAACTTCTCGATGCGCGTCGGCAGCGGGATGGGACCGCGGATGAGAGCACCCGTGCGGCGCGCCGTATCGGCGATGTCGCCAGTCGCCTGGTCGAGCACTCGATGATCGAACGCCTTCAGGCGAATCCGG
>DASPJJ010000018.1:0-3536 GCA_035628635.1 Allosphingosinicella sp. | reverse complement strand
CGACGAACAGGGCCAGGTCTTCGATCCGGCCTTTGCGGCGCATCATCGGGGGCAGGATGATCCGGCCGCTGGGGTCGTACGGCACGTCCTCGGTCAGGCCGAAAGTACGACGGGCCCGACGGAAATGTCCGACATTGTCGCCGCTTCCCGACTGGCCTTCCTCCAGCAGGCGGCGGCGTTCGTTCTCGATGTGCAGGTGGCGGGCATAGCCGCGGTCGTAGGCGGTGAGACAGGGATCGACCTCATGGGCGCCGACGACGATCGCCTTGGCGTCGGAGCGGCGCTCGACGACGCTGCGGATGAAGGCCGGGATCGACAGACGCCCCTTGGCGTCCACCGCGTTGAGCGCGCTTCCGTTGAAGAGATGCTCCAACTCCACGGCCTTGCCCCGACCCCCTCACGCACGCGGAGCTTCCCCGTTCGCGGAGCGCACTACACGCGCCCCGCGTCGCCACATGGCTCAGCCAGGAAATGCCCCTAATTGGAGCGATGTGAATAACAGGGATGGCATGCCTTGGAAAGGGATTTCATGCCTTTTCATGGTCTTTTGTGGTCTTCCGAGGGAAGACGTGGAGGTTTTAGGGCGCTGCAGGCTCCTCTGTTCTTGTGTTGTTCACGGTCCCGCAACCTGTGGATAAGTTTGTTGGCGACGTTCGGCGATCGTACAGCAACGCGAGTCCCGTGGCGAGCGCCGCGAGAATCGGCAGCGCGGCGAGCAGGAGGGCGCGGCGCTCCCCCGCCGGGCTGCGCGGAATCTCCAGCCAGCTGACCGGGCGGTCGGCGCGCGGGCGAGAGAGGCCGGCGAGGCCGTCGAGCAGGTCGGCAACGATCAGCGGGTTGTCGGCGATGCGAAGATGGCGCTCGGTGCCGCGCGGCGTCGCACGGACCCACAGCCGCTCGTCGAGCAGATCGGCATCGGCGAGGACCAGGGCCTGCCCGCGTCCGAGCCGGCACCGCGCGAGGTAGAATCGCTCCGAGACGCGGCACTGGCTGCCGGACGCGACGAGCGAGCCGGGCGCACGCAGCACCAGCCGGCGTTCGCCGCCTTCGGGGCCGAGCGCGTCTTCGAACATATCGCCACGTTCGGAGCCGAGCGTCAGCCCCCAGTGGCCGAGAAGGGGGGTAAGCAGGCTTTGGGCCGGCGGACGCAAGGCGTCGCCCGCAGTCCACTCGCGCGCCCAGGCGAGGCGAGGATCTGCGAGGACCAGCAGGCTGCCGCCGGCCCGCACCCAGCCGTCGAGCGCGACGAGCTCCTCGGGGGCGAGCAGACGCGGCTGGGCCAGCAGCATCAGTCTGGCGTCTGCGAGCGTGCGAGGCTCGATGGCGTCGATCGGCCGCACCTCATATTCGCGCTCGAGCATCCTGTAGCTTTCGGACGGGCGGCTGTCCGGATCGAATGCGCCGCCCTCGCCCCAGACCAGAGGCAGGCCGGTCATCAGCAACAGCGGCGGCTTGGGCCCGCGCTGCGCGCGGGGCGTCGTCGCTCCGAGCGCCAGCGCCTCGTAGGGGCGCATCGCCCCAGCCCCCAGCAGAGCGACCAAGGCCGAGGCCGCCAAGATCGGGCCGGCACGCTGGCGCCATCGCCGTCCCATCTGGACGGCAAGGTCCGCGACGAGCGCAACGGCCGCCCCGGCGCCGAGGCCGCGTAGCATTTCGGACCACGGCTCGCCGGCGCCGAGCGAGTCGACGAGCATGGTCTCGGCCGCAGCGGCGAGGGCCAAAGCGGCGGCGTAGAACGCGCATCGGCCGGGCCAGGTCCACGCCGAAACCAGGGCCGCGGACATGACGAGCAGCCAGGGCCGGAAGGCGAAAAACAGCAGCGCCTCCGCGCGTCCCCACTCGAAAAAGCGGCCCAGCAGCAGGCCCGCGCCGAGCTCGCACGCGGCAAAGCCAGCCGCCCCGATCAGCGGCGCGGCCGCCGCGCTAGCGCGTCGGGGCGGGCGCAACGGGCGGCGCGGCGGGGGCGGCGGCGTTGTTGGTCTGGGCGCTCCCCGGCGCGACGCCGAGCTCGGCGAGCGGCTCGGTCGGCTCGCCGCTGCTGTTGGCGCTGGACCCGGAGGCCCCACGCGGCGCGCCGACCGTGTTGGCGCTGAGCGGCGGCTCCTCGCTCGGGCGGACAAGGATGGTCGCGAGCATGACGAGGAGGAAGACGAAGGCGAGTCCCGTCAGACCGATACGAACGCGCTGCATGCGCCGATTGCTCTCCGCCCCCGGTGAACGACGCGCAAAGGGTAACGAAAAGGATCGGGCTTGTCGAACCTGCGCATATTACCGTGCGGATGCCGTCGCAAAAGCGCTTGACGCCGGAGCCGCGCGGGGGAAGAACGCAAGAATGGCACGTAACCTTATATCATTTGCTGCCGCCGCGCTCGCCGCCGGCAGCCTCGCCCTTTCCGCTTGCAACAGCGAGCCCGAGACCGTCGGTCCGGCCGACAACGATCCCCAGCGCGAGGCGCTCGCCAAGGCGACGCCCAAGGAGCTGCCGCCCGCAATCCAGGCGAGCCGCACCTATCGCTGCCAGGACAACAGCCTCGTCTACGTCGATTTCTTCACCAACAACACCGCGCGGATCCGCACGACCGAAGGCGGCACGCCGACGATGCTGCGCGCCGAGGGCGGCAATCCGCCTTTCGTGGCGGAGGGCTATTCGGTCGCCGCCAATTCCGAGCGGACCAGCATCGCCGTCCCCGGCAAGGGCTCCCAAAGCTGCCGCGCCCGCGACTGAGCGGACGGTTCTTCCGGATCAAATGGCCGCTCGGCACCGCGCCGGGCGGCCTTTTCTTTGAGGGAAGAAAAGCCCTCCCCCTTGAGGGGGGAGGGGGCTTACTCCGCTCCCCCTCACGCCGGGGCGCCGAAGGCCTCCTGCATGCGCCGGTCCATCTCCTCCTCGGAGACGTCCTCGATGTGGGTCGAAAGCGTCCAGCGGTGGCCGAACGGGTCGGTGAGCGTGCCCATGCGGTCGCCCCAGAACTGGTTTTCGGGCGGACGCTCGGCGGTGCAGCCCGCTTCGATCGCGCGCGCCCACGCCGCGTCGACATCGGCGAGGTAGATCATCAGGCTGGCGGTCGCGCCGCCCCGCGCCTTGGGCCCGAGCATCCCCTGGTCCGGCCATTCGTCCGACAGCATGACGTGGCTGTCGCCGATCCTGATCTCGGCATGGGCGAGCTTGCCGCTGTCCCCCATCGGCATGCGCAGCACCTCGATGGCCCCGAAAGCCTCGCCGTAGAAGCGAATCGCCTCGGCCGCGCCGTCGACGATCAGATAGGGCGTAACGCTATGATAGCCTTCCGGAATGTGGCTGACGGCCATTTTCGTCCCTCCTCCGTCTGAGAACAAAGCAGGATCATCCATACACCCGCCGCCCCCCTTCGACAAAGCGGATTCGATTCGGTACGGCGCCCGCCATGACGGGCAGGATCACGCCGCAGACGGTTGCGGAGCATGGGCTGAGCGCGGACGAATATGAGCGCGTCCTCCATGCCCTCGGCCGCGAGCCCAACCTCACCGAGCTCGGCATCTTCTCGGTGATGTGGTCC
>DASPJJ010000017.1:0-35925 GCA_035628635.1 Allosphingosinicella sp. | reverse complement strand
GGCGTGGCCCGGGCAGTCGACGTGGGCGTAGTGGCGCGCCTCGGTCTCATATTCGACGTGGGCGGTCGAGATGGTGATGCCGCGCTCGCGCTCCTCGGGAGCCTTGTCGATATTGGCATAGCTCGTGTAGGTCGCGCCGCCCGTCTTGGCGAGGACCTTGGTGATCGCCGCAGTCAGCGACGTCTTGCCGTGGTCGACGTGACCGATGGTGCCGATGTTGCAGTGCGGCTTCGTCCGCTCGAACTTAGCTTTCGCCATTGTCTTCCTACCTTCTTATCAGATTTCTGACCGGGGCGCGGCCACCGGTTCGGACGCGCCCATAACCGTAAACCGGGCCTTATGCCAGCTTCGCCTTGACCTCTTCGGCGACGTTGGCGGGGACTTCGTCGTAGTGGGAGAATTGCATGGTGTATTGCGCCCTCCCCTGCGAGAAGGAGCGCAGCTCGTTGACGTAGCCGAACATGTTGGCCAGCGGCACCATCGCCTCGACCACCTGCGCGTTGCCGCGGCTGTCGGTGCCCTGGATCTGCCCGCGCCGGCTGTTGATGTCGCCGATGACGTCGCCGAGATAATCCTCCGGAGTCACCACCTCGACCTTCATGATCGGCTCCAGCAAGGTGATGCCGGCCTTCTGCGCGCCCTCGCGCATCGCGCCGCGGGCGCAGATCTCGAAGGCGAGCGCCGAGGAATCGACGTCGTGATACTTGCCGTCGATCAGCTCGACCGAGAAATCGATGATCGGGAAGCCGATCAGCGATCCGGTCTCGGCGGTCTCGCGCATGCCCTTCTCGACCGAGGGGATATATTCCCTGGGCACGTTGCCGCCCTTGATCGAGTCGATGAACTGAAAGCCCGATCCGCGCTCGCCCGGGCTCAGCTTCACCTTCACCTCGGCGAACTGGCCGGAGCCGCCCGACTGCTTCTTGTGGGTGTAGGTGAGCTCGACCGGCCGCTTCAGATATTCGCGATAGGCGACCTGCGGCGCGCCGACATTGGCCTCGACCTTGAACTCGCGCTTCATGCGGTCGACCAGGATCTCGAGGTGAAGCTCGCCCATCCCCTTGATGATGGTCTGGCCGCTCTCATTGTCCGAAGAGACGCGGAACGACGGGTCCTCGCGGGCGAGGCGGTTCAACGCGACGCCCATCTTCTCCTGGTCCGCCTTGGTCTTGGGCTCGACCGCCACCTCGATGACGGGGTCCGGGAACTCCATCCGCTCGAGGATGATCGGCGCGTTCTGCGCGCAGAGCGTGTCGCCGGTCGTGGTGTCCTTGAGGCCGGCGAGGGCGACGATGTCGCCCGCATAGGCGACCTGGATGTCCTCGCGGTCGTTCGCGTGCATCAGCAGCATGCGCCCGACCTTCTCCTTCTTGTCCTTGACCGAGTTCAGCACCTGGGAGGCGCTTTCGAGCTTGCCCGAATAGATGCGGGCGAAGGTCAGGGTGCCGACGAAGGGGTCGTTCATGATCTTGAAGGCGAGCGCCGCGAAGGGGGCGTCGTCGCTGGCGGGCCGCGGCTCGGTCGACTCGCCGTCGAGCGTCAGGCCTTCGACCGGCGGGATGTCGAGCGGGCTCGGAAGATAGTCGACGACCGCGTCGAGCAGGGGCTGGACGCCCTTGTTCTTGAACGCGGAGCCGCACAGCACCGGCACGAACGAGAAGTTGAGCGTCCCCTTGCGGATCAGCTTCTTCAGCGTCGCCGCGTCGGGCTCATCGCCGCCGAGATAGGCCTCCATCACCTCGTCGTCCTGCTCGACGGCCATCTCGACCAGCTCCATGCGGGCGGCCGCGGCGGCGTCCTTGAGGTCGTCCGGGATCTCGCGATATTCGAACTTGGCGCCGAGCGACTCGTCGAGCCAGATGATCGCCCGGTTCTCGACCAGGTCGACGAGGCCCTTGAACTGGCTCTCGATGCCGATCGGCAGATAGAGGACGGCCGGGCGGGCGCCGAGGCGGTCCTTGATCATCCCGACGCACATCTCGAAATTGGCGCCCGTGCGGTCGAGCTTGTTGACGAAGCACATCCGCGGGACCTTGTACTTCTCGGCCTGGCGCCAGACGGTCTCGGACTGCGGCTCGACGCCCGCGACCCCGTCGAAGCAGGCGACCGCGCCGTCGAGCACGCGCAGCGAACGCTCGACCTCGATGGTGAAGTCGACGTGGCCCGGCGTGTCGATGATGTTGATCCGATGGTCGTTCCAGAAGCAGGTGGTGGCGGCCGACGTGATCGTGATCCCGCGCTCCTGCTCCTGCTCCATCCAGTCCATGGTGGCGGTGCCCTCGTGGACCTCGCCGATCTTGTAGGACTTGCCGGTATAATAGAGGATGCGCTCGGTCGTCGTCGTCTTGCCGGCGTCGATATGCGCCATGATGCCGATATTGCGGTAACGGTCGAGCGGATGGCTGCGGGCCATGTCAGGAAACTCCAGGAGCGGGGAGCGAAGCCCTAGGCCGCGCTGCCGCCGATATAGTGACTACCAGCGATAATGCGAGAAGGCGCGATTGGCTTCCGCCATGCGGTGCGTGTCCTCGCGCTTCTTGACCGAGTTGCCGCGATTGTTGGCCGCGTCCATCAGCTCGCCCGAGAGGCGCGCCGACATCGTGTTCTCGCCGCGCGAGCGCGCTGCGTTGATCAGCCAGCGGATCGCCAGCGCCTGGGCGCGCTCGGGGCGGACCTCGACCGGCACCTGGTAGGTGGCGCCGCCGACGCGGCGGCTCCTCACCTCGATGCCGGGCTTCACGTTGTTCAGCGCATCGTGGAAGATCTGGATCGGGTCGCGCTTGGCGCGGGCCTCGATCGTGTCGAGCGCGCCGTAGACGATGCCCTCGGCGACCGACTTCTTGCCGTCGAGCATGACCGAGTTCATGAACTTGGTCAGGGTGACGTCCCCGAAGCGGGGATCGGGCAGCACTTCGCGCTTCTCCGGGCGGCGGCGGCGGGACATAGTCTCTTCCTTTCTCTTCAGCCTGGTCCGGAACCCGTCCGGGGCTTACTGTTCGGGGACAGTTACCGGTAACTGTCCCCATCTGCTTACTGTTCGGGGACAGTTACCGGTAACTGTCCCCGATTGCTTATTTCGGGCGCTTGGCGCCGTATTTGGAGCGGGACTGGCGGCGGTCCTTGACGCCCTGGGTGTCGAGCACGCCGCGCAGGACGTGGTAGCGCACGCCGGGAAGATCGCGGACGCGGCCGCCGCGGATCAGGACGACGCTGTGCTCCTGGAGGTTGTGGCCTTCGCCGGGGATGTAGCTGATCACCTCGCGCTGGTTGGTGAGGCGGACCTTGGCGACCTTCCTCAGCGCCGAGTTCGGCTTCTTCGGGGTGGTCGTGTAGACCCGGGTGCAGACGCCGCGCTTCTGCGGGTTCTGCTCCATCGCGGGAACCTTGCTCTTCGCCTTCTGCGGCTCGCGACCCTTGCGGATCAGCTGGTTGATCGTCGGCATGAAGCCCTTCACCTTGTTTCAGTTACTTTGCCGAGGCGCAAAAAGCGCAAAAAACCCGGGTGCCTTCCAGCCCCCGGCTCGATGCGATCGCAGCGGCAATGTTCAAGCTCTGTGCCCGCTCCAGGAACGCGAGGCTCCGCGGGCGAGGCGGCCTATAGCGGCGAGGGGACGAGGGGTCAACGGGGGTGTTGACGACGGGTGAGCGCAGAGGATCGGGATACGACCGAACGAGAACGCGACGTTCTCGGAACAAGCGGACCGCCGCACTGCCCCCCGTCGGGGAAAACAGGGACAACCCGCGCTTACGAAGCTACGATCAAGGCGGGTCAGCCCGAGCCGGCCAAGCACGAGAATGACAACAAGGTTCGTGCGTAGACCGAAGCCTCGGGGACAGTTACCGGTAACTGTCCCCACTTGTCATGTCGTGCCCTCCTCGGGGAGACTGGGGACAGTTACCGGTGACTGTCCCCACCTTGTTTCGTGATGAGGCGGCCGCTCAGCTCTGCGGCGCGGATCGAGTCGCGGTCGCCGTCGTCGAGGCCTTGCGCGAGGAAGGCGGCCCAGTCGTCGATCCGCTCGCGCGCAGCCGCGAGGTCGGTCAGCTCGTCCCAGCCGAGGCCGAGATGCGCGCGTGCGCTCGACCAGCGCCAGTCCTCCGGGCGCGCCGCCAGCCGCGCCCGCACCGGATTGAGCTCGACATAGCGCAGGCATGCGTGGACATGGGCCTCCGCCATCGGGAACGAGGCGAAGCGGCTCTGCCACAAATGCCCGCGCCAGCCCTCCCGCTGGTTGATCTCCCAGGTATATCGGCGGTGCGCCGGGCCCAGAGCGGCGCGCAGGCCGTCCTCGTGCGCGGGGACGAGGATGAGATGGACGTGATTGGGCATCAGGCACCAGGCCCAGACCTGCGTCCGCGCTTTCGAGCACCAGTAGCGCAGCAGCCCGAGGTAGAGCGCATAATCCGCGTCCGAGAAGAAGGTCGGCTGCCGCCGGTTGCCGCGCTGGGTCACGTGGTGAGGCGCTCCCGGGACGACGGTGCGGGCGAGACGGGGCATCGGACGAGATTATATGAAAAGCGCAAACTTCGCCAGATCGTCATCGTAAAGCGCAAGTGGGGACAGTTACCGGTAACTGTCCCCGTTTTCCCCAAGTGGGGACAGTTACCGGTAACTGTCCCCGTTTTCCCAATTTGGTGAGGTGGGGTTGCATTGTAGGATTCGGTCTGGTTCTGTTCTCTTCGGCGATTCGGGTGCGGAGGGGCAGGATGGCGGAGCGGAAACGAGGCAAGAAGAGGCGGCAGTTCAAGGCGGCCAGACGCGAGGTGTATCTCGAGGACCTGCGGCGCACGGGAAACTACGCGTCGGCGGCTCGGGCGGCGGGGATCACCGACGGCGGCGCGCGCCGTTACCGGCAACGCCATCCCGAGTTCGAAGCCGAATGCGTCCAGGCCAAGCGGGAGTCGCAGCGTCGGCTGGCGGGCGCCGAAAGTCCGCTCGACGGGACGAACGAGGCGGCGTTCGAGAGCATCCGGCGCGGCGCCGACGGACGGCTGAAAATCCAGGCGCAGGGAAGGCGGCGCTGGAGCAAGCGCAAGGAGGAGCTTTTCTTCGACGTGCTGCGCGAATGCGGCAATGTCGCCGCCTCGGCGCGGGCGGCGGAGGTCAGCAAGGAGGCGGTGTGGAAGCGGCGGCGCGAATGGCCCGGCTTCGCGCGGCGCATGGAGGAGACGCTCGACGAGGCGGAGGTGGTGCTGGAATTCCGGGTCGCCTGCCTCGGCACCAACTGGTCCGAGGATGCGGACGACCGGGACGGAGCCGAGACCGCCGGCGCGGAGGAGGCGGCGGCGGCGGCGGCGGTGCCCTTCGACCCCGATCTCGCGATACGCTTCCTCAAGTGGCGGCGCGACGGAAAGAACGGCCGGCACAAGCGGACCGCCGCGCTGCCCCCCGCCGAGGAGGTGCGCGCGCGGATCGTCCGCAAGGTGACGGCGCTCAAGAAGCACCGCCTGCGCGAGGAGCGGCGGCGGCGCGAGCAAGGCGAGTGAGGACGGTGCGGCTGGAAAGACAGGGACAGTATACATCTAGCGGGCCGCGCCACGCCTCGCCCGCTCCCGGAGAGAGCCGAATCTATGCTGTCCCTGTCCTTCCGCGCGGCGGCGGAGAGCTCGGGTGAAGCACGAGGCGCTGGCGGCGCTGGAGACGCTGAACGAGGAAGACGTTCGGCTGCTCGTCGACAATATGGCCGAGGCGGACGCGCTCGTCTTCGACGCCGACTGGGGGAGCTGGGTCCGGGAAGGGCAGATGCCGCCGGATCCTTCGACAGGCTCGGGACAGGCGGGGTGGCGGCAATGGCTCATGCTGGCCGGGCGCGGCTTCGGCAAGACCCGGGCGGGAGCGGAATATGTCTCGGCCTTCGCGCGCGCGAATCCGGGCGCCGCGATCGCCCTCGTCGGCGCGACCGCGGACGAAGCGCGGGCGGTGATGGTCGAGGGGCCGAGCGGGCTGCTCGCGGTGGCGCGGGGGGACGAGCGGGCCGCCATGCGGTGGCTGCCGTCGCTCCGCCGGCTCGTCTTCGCGAGCGGCGCGGAGGCGCGGCTCTATTCGGCGGCCAATCCGGAGAGCCTGCGCGGGCCCGAGCACGACCTCGCCTGGTGCGACGAGCTCGCCAAGTGGAAGCGCGCCGAGGCGGCCTGGAACAACCTTCGGCTGGGCCTGCGGCGCGGCGAGCGCCCGCGGGCGATCGTGACGACGACGCCGCGGCCCGTGCCGCTGCTGAAACGGCTGCGCGCCGATCGCGCAACAGTGGAAAGCGGCGGGGCGAGCCGGGCCAACCCTTACGTCGCCGAGGACTTCATCGAGGCGGTCGAAGAGGCGCATGGCGGCACGCGCTTCGGGCGGCAGGAGCTGGAGGGCGTGCTGCTCGACGATCTCGAGGGCGCCCTGTGGTCGCGCGCGCTGATCGAGCGGAGCCGGGTGGAGGCGGGGACAGTGGGGACAGGGGGTCAGGTGGGGACAGTTACTAGTAACTGTCCCCGAATAGGGGGTCAGGTGGGGACAGTTACTAGTAACTGTCCCCGAATTGTCGTCGGGGTCGATCCGCCGGCGAGCGCCGAGGGAACGTGCGGGATCGTCGTATGCGGCCTCGGCGGGGACGGCATCTCTTATGTGCTCGCCGATCTAAGCGTCACCGGGATGGGGCCGGAAGGCTGGGCGAGCAAGGTCGCCTCCGCCGCCGAGGCGTGGCGCGCGCACCGGGTGATCGCGGAAGCGAACAACGGCGGAAGGATGGTCGAGACGGTGCTGCGCGGCGCCGATGCCGGGCTGCCGGTCACCCTCGTCCATGCCGCCGACGGCAAAGCGGCGCGCGCGGAGCCGGTGATGGTCGCGTTCGAGAACGGCCGGGCGCGGCTGGCCGGGCGCTTCCCCGCGCTGGAGGACGAGCTCGCCGGGCTGATCTACGGCGGTGGATATTGCGGACCAGGGCAGAGCCCGGACCGGGCGGACGCGATGGTCTGGGCGCTGACCGAGCTGGCGGTCAAGCCGCAGCGGCCGACGCCGCGGATCACGCGCCTGTGAGACAGTCGGTCAGCGCCGCGGGGTAAAACTGCTTTCTAGCGCCGCCGACGGCGCGGGACGAACGCCTCGCGCGGGGTGCCGTCGACGTGGCTGAGCCGCTCGGTGGGGAGCTTCAGCACCAGGCCCGAATGCTCGAGCCGGTAATCGTAGATCGCGCCGAGCAGGCCGGCCATGCGGGTGCCGACCACGTCGGCGCCGATCGCGTCAAAGCCGAGCGCCAGGCCCTCGCCCATGCTGCCGGTCCAGCGGCCGACCTCGACCGTCACCGGCCCGCGATGCCGCTTGCCGGGACGCGGCAGCACCTGCTCCACCCATTGCCGGGCGATGCCGGTCCGGCGCTGCTCGCCGGCGAGATTGTGAACCTGGTAGAAGGCGGGCCGGTCGACGAACCAGCCGAGCACGGCGCGCGCGACCGTCGTGTTGCCGCCGCCCGGCGTGTCGGTCAAATCGATGACGATGCGGTCGCCCCGCCGCGCGCCGGCCATCGCCGCGTCGAAGGCCGCGACGGTGGCGTCGTCGCCCAGCGAATTGTTGAAGCGGATGCGCAGCGTGCGGCCGTCGCGGGTCGCGGTCACCGGCGGACGGTCGGCCTGCGGGGCGGCGTAGAGGCTGGGAAGCTCGACCGGCATCGTGCGGCCGCCGCGGCTGAAGGTCAGCCGGCGGGGCGCGTTGCGGCGGCCGGCGGCGAGCACCCGCGCCGCGAAGCCCGCGCGCCACGGCTCCGGTGCGACGCCGACGTCCCGCCAGAAGGCGGCGATCGCCGCCGCGATCGGCACGCCGCCGGCCGCCTCCAACCGGTCGCCGGGGCGGACCCCTGCCCGCTCCGCCGGCGAGTCCGCCCGCACCGCCTCGACGACGAGGCGGCCGGCGGCGTCCGGCTCGATCCAGAGGTCGGCATAGCTCGGCACCACCGCCCAGCTGTCGGCGAACGAGGCGCCGGTGATCGCGTGATGGTCGGCGAGCGCGAGCAAGGCGCGCTCGGCGTAGCGCAGCAATGACGGCTGGTCCGAGACCCGAGCCGCCTCGGCGCGAAGCGTCGGCGAGAGCGGGACCGCCCCGCCGGGGAAGCGCTCGGGATAAGCGTAATTCTCGGCGATCAGCCGCTCGATCGAGAGCGCGTCCGCCCGGTAATCGGCCGCGGACGGCGCCTGCGCCGCGCCCGGCGCGGCGAACAGGAGCAGCAGCAGCGGCATCAGGAGGCGCATCGCGCTCCCTTACGCTTGATCGCCGCGCAGCGGCAACGCTATCCGAAGGCACATCGAAAGCATCTGGCCGAGGAGGCGCGGCGATGGACGGATGGGACCTGCCCTGGGAGGGCGGCTGCCGCTGCGGCGCGGTGCGGCTGCGCGTGACGAAGCCGCCCTTGCTCACCGGAATCTGCCACTGCACCGGCTGCCGCAGGATGTCGGGCAGCGCCTTTTCGCTCACCCGGGCGGGCCGTAGATCCGGCGCGTCCCCTCAGAGGCCCTTGCGGCCGAAGCTCGGGCGGGGCGGGAGCTGCGGCGCGGCCGGAGCGGCCTGGGCGCCCGGCGGCTGGCTCGCCTCCCCCGCGGCCTTGCGGGCGAGGTAGCGGGCCATGGCGGCGTCGGCGTCGAAGCTCTCGGCGGCGGCCGGGGCCTCGACCTCTTCGCGGCGCCCGGCGCAGGCGAGGTCGCGCTGGCGCGAGATGACGTCCATCAGCTCCTCGACGCGCGAGCTATGGATCTCGGTGAGGCCGAGCGGGACCCGGGCCGCGGTGCGCCCGAACAGGCCGCCGCCGCGCGTCCTGAAGGCGAGCTGCTGCTGGCCGCCGGCATTTTCGAGGACCAAGGCGTCGAGGTTCGACCAGGCGATCCGCTTGCGGCCCCATATGCCGGTGACGAACAGGGCCGAACCCTGAAACTCGATCGCCTCCAGCGTCCCCATCGCCATCGCGGCGGCGCGGCAGCCGACGAAGCCGGTCAGCGCGATCAGCAGCGGCAGGACGACGCCGTGGCCGAGGGCGGTTGCGAAGAAGCGCCCGCGGCGCGAGCCGGCGACCGCGTCGGCGTTGCCGAACAGCCAGATGAACGCCATCGTCGCAAGCAGCATCAAGGCCGCCATGCCGATCAGCCTTGCGCGGCTGTAGCGCACCTTGTTCATCGGCTTCTCCCCCTCGAAGCGAAGCGAGGCTATCGCCGCCGTGCCTAATGGCAGGTTAAGGCGCGGCGCCGTTGAAGCCGCGCCGGATAAGAGTGTAGCTGTTCCCGATCGAAGCCGCGGAGCCCGACTTGCCCCACCATCATCATCATGGCGGCCACGGTCACGGGCATGGCCACCATCACGGCCATCATCACGGCCACGGCACGGATTACGGCCGCGCCTTCGCGATCGGCATCGCGCTCAACCTGGCTTTCGTCGGAATCGAGGCCTTCTACGGCTTCATGGCCAACTCGATGGCCCTGCTCGCCGACGCCGGGCACAATCTCTCCGACGTGCTCGGCCTTATCGCCGCCTGGGTCGCGGCGATCCTGGCGAAGAGGCCGCCGAGCCGGCGCTTCAGCTACGGCTTCCGCGCCGCCTCGATCCTCGCCGCGCTCGGCAATGCGGTCGTGCTGCTGATCGCCGTCTGCTTCATCTTCTATCATGCGGTGGTGCGGCTGATCATCCCGGATCTGGTCGAAGCGGGAACGGTGACAATCGTCGCGGCCGCCGGAATCCTGGTCAACGGCGCCACCGCCTTGATGTTCGTCCGCGGCCGGCGCAGCGACATCAACGTGCGCGGCGCCTATCTCCACATGGTCGCCGACGCCCTGGTCTCGGCCGGCGTCGTCGTCGCCGGCATCGCCATCGCCCTGACCGGGCAGGTGTGGATCGACCCGGTGACCAGCCTGATCGTCGCCGCGATCATCTTCATCGGCGGCTACGATCTGCTTCGGGAATCGCTGACCATGGCGCTCGCCGGCGTGCCGCGCGGCATCGATCCCGACGAGGTCGAGGCGCATCTCGTCGCGCTGCCCGGAGTGGAGCGCATCCACGACCTCCACATCTGGCCGATGAGCACGACCGAATTCGCGCTCACCGCCCATCTCGTCATGCCGGGCGGCTTCCCCGGCGACCTCTTCCTCAGCGACTGCGCGCAGGGCATCGCCGAACGCTTCGGCATCGGCCACGCCACCCTCCAGGTCGAGACCGGCGGCGACTGCGTCCGCGGCTGAGGTCGCGGGACGCCGCGCCTAGTCAGTTCGCCGAGTCTTCGACCGGGCCGCCCATCCCGGCATAGGCGCTGGTGCCGCGGACCATCGCGAGGGCCTCTGTCGGCGCCGGCGAGGAAGCCACGATGTGGACGGCGACGCCGACCTGGGTGACGCCGAACAAATGGCGGGCGAAGGCGAGCGGCAGGCGGACGCAGCCGTGCGAGGCCGGGTAGCCGGGGATCTGGCCGGCATGGAGCGCGATGCCGTCGTTGGTGAGGCGCTGCATGAACGGCATCGGCGCATTGTTGTAGAGATTGGAATAATGCTCGCGCCGCTTCTGGGTGATCGAGAAGCGGCCGACCGGAGTCGCGTGCCCGCGCCGGCCCGTCGAGACCGTCGTCACGCCGATCAGCGCTCCGCCGCGATAGACGTAGGCGCGCTGCAGCGGGATGCTGACCACGATCTCGACCGGCCCGGCCGGGGCGAGCTCCGGCCGCCAGACGAACTCGCCGGGATCGAGCGACTCGGCCTCGGCGACCACGGGGTTCGGCGCGGGCGCGGGCGGCGCTGCCACGCCCGGCGCCGGAGCGGGCGCCGCGGCCGGGGCGGCGGCGAGCGCAGCCGGCTCCGCCCCGGCGCCCTGGGCGGCGAAGGCGAGGCCGATCGGCGGCAGCGCCAGCATGAGGGCGCCGGCGGCGGCAAGGGTGGTGCGAATCAGGGCCTGGTTCATCGTCTGCGCGGCGGTGGTCCCCGCCCCTCCCATCGGCCGTGATTGGCCGTTGGCGCTCGATTAGGCGCGCCGCGTTTCGGCGCTGTGCCGCTGCCGCGCCTTTGTTGTTTCTACCGTTTCGAAGCCCCCCGAAGAGGCGGAGCGTGCGGAAAAGCGCGGTTTTCAGGGACGCGAGGCTATTCGCGAAGGGCCGCCAGCAATTCGTGGTTGCCCAAGAATTTACCGATGAAACAAGGGCTTGCCAGGCCCCGCCGTTCCGTTAAGTTGCCGCCTCCAATGATTGCGACAGGCGGGGTGCCGGTTGCGTAAAATGGGGAGCATGTCATGGCTAGAAGAGAATTCGACTTCACCGATTACGAGAGCGAGAACGGCAATTCAGGCTTCGGCCGCGGCCATCCGCGCGGTCTCGACCTGAAGCCTGAGCTGCCGGAAACCACGCACGAGGTGATCGGCGTCGACCTGACGCACATCCTCCACGCGTCCGAGGTCGGCTTCTCCTCCGCCAAGGGCGGCGGCGGCGGCGGCAGCGGCGGCGGCGGCGGCACGACCTTCGCGCCTTATACCAGCGGCCCGGCCACGGCCTCGGCCGGCTACAACATCACGATCGAGTTTGTGGGCACCTGGACCCAGGACCTGTACAACATCTTCGTGAGCTCGGCCGACTCGCTCACCCAGCTCATCGTCGGCGAGATCCCGAACGTGTCGGTGCGCACCAAGGGCGGCGTCAAGACGGTCGACGACATCCTGATCACCGCGGAGCTCGGCCCGATCGACGGCGTCAACGGCATCCTCGGCCAGGCCGGCCCGACCTCGGTCAGGACCACCGGCTCGCTTCCGGCCACGGCGACGATGAAGTTCGACATCGACGACGTCAACAACATGGGTCTCGACGTCTTCGCCGACGTCGTCATTCACGAGATGGGCCACAGCCTCGGCTTCGGCTCGATCTGGAGCCGGCTCGGCCTGGTCTCCAACGGCCTGTTCACGGGCTCGCGCGCGAACGCCGAATATCACGACATGGGCGGCGTGGGCGGCATCCCGGTCGAGCAGGACGGCGGCTCCGGCACCGCCGGCTCGCACTGGGACGAAGAGACGTTCGGCAACGAGCTGATGACCGGCTACATCAACGCGGGCGCGAACTACTTCACCGAGATGAGCGCCGCCTCGTTCGGGGACCTCGGCTACGTGATCAACCCGAATTACGGGCCGATCGTCGATCCGGGCTACGTCTTCGTCTGATCCTGTCGTCGGGGACAGTCACTAGTGACTGTCCCCTATCAGCCCGCGCCGAGCCTGCGCTCGACCTTGGCGAGCGCGCGCTGGATCACCGATTTCGCCAGATTGCCGCGCGGAAAGGGCCGCGGCGGCGCCGGGTTCAGCCCGAGCCTTCTCAGCCGGCTGTTGAAGCGGTGCGCGTCCTCCTGGTGGAAGCTCCACAGCGATCGCCAGGTCAGCGACAGCGACACCGAGACGGCGCCATGGGTCTTTACCCAGTGCGGCGCGAGGATCGGCACGTAGATCCCCTCTCCGGGGCCGATGTGGATCGCGGTGCCGCGCTCGGCGAAATCCTCGCGCCAGGGCAGGTTGCGCGGCCCGCCGCCATAATAGGTTTCGCGGAAATGCTGGGTGACGATCTCGCCGTCGCTCGCCGGGAACAGGGTCATCGTCTTGGTGCCGCGGACCTGGAACAGGATATTGTATTCCGGATCGAAATGGAGCGGCGTCACCGCGTCGGGCGAGGAGATGAAGACGAAGGCGACCGGCTTCAGCATCTCGCCGGTGACCGGCTCGATCCGCGGCTCGAGCTCGCCGAGCACGTCGTGCATCAGGTCGCGGTAGAGCGGGTCCTGCTGCACCTGCTTCAGCAGCACCCACGAGCCGCATTCGTCGATCCGCGCGATGGTGTCGTGGACGCTGAGGCCGTTCGAAGGGGTGTCCGCGTAGGAGATACCGAGCGGCAAATCGGTCGCCGCATTATGCTCGAGGTCGCGCGGCCGGATCCGCTCGGCCAGCCGCGCCAGCGCGTCGATCTCCAGCAAGGGATGGCCCGCCAGCGCGTGCGCCAGCTTCGCCGGCCGGTCCGGATAGACTTCGCCGAACGTCGCCGCCGCCTCCTCCCCGAACACCCGCAATGCCATCGCCTCCGTAGGGACAGTCACTAGTGACTGTCCCCTCCTAGCGCGAAGCGGTGAAAGTTCGGCTAACGCACCCCCCTCACGTCACCGAGCTCTGCCGGTAGCAGCGGCTGACATAATTGGTCGGGCAGCGGTAGATGATCCCTTCCTGCTGGTCGAGCAGCAGCACGGATTCCGCGTCCCGCCCGATCGCCCCGTAGCGCCCGCCGGAAACCTGCTGCGCGACCGCCGCCTCCCCGCCGAGCTGCGACAGGCCGAGCAGAAGCGCCCCGCCGATTCCCGCGCGCATCACCGTATTGCTCATTGCGAACCTCCTCCGTCGATGCGCCGGAGCTAGCAGCCGCGTACGCGCCGGGAGAAGACCGACGTTTGTCCCCCCGACACCTGTCGGGGCCGCGACAGTCATGCTCAGCTCCGGCGACGGCGGCCAGTCCTTCAGCGGCACGATGACCCATTCCGGCGAGGGGCGGGTCGGCCTCGCGCTCGTCGCCAGCTGAGCCTGCCGCCACGTGCGGGGACGGTCGCCAGCGGCCGTCCCCGCCCGCACTCAGGGGAAGCGGGCGACGGTTCCAACGGCAGTGACGGTCACGTGATTGCCGCCCGCAGAACCTTGCTACTCTTTGAGTTCGCTGCTCAGGAGTCCCTTGAGCTCGTTATATTTGTCCGCATATCGCTTGATCCCGTCCTTCCATACGGAAGCCTGATCGGCGCGGGCGGCGAGCATCGCCTCCGACAGGGCGTCGGTCGCTTGCCAAAAGGCCTGGAACGCCGAAATGAGATCGCCTTCGAAAAGAAGCGTGTTTCGCTCCGCTTCGACCAACGCCTTCTGAATGGTCTCCGCCTTGTTGCGGCTGAAGCCGCCGGTTTCGGCCTTGCTGAGCAAACGGTAGGCCGTCGTCGCTGCTCCCCACATTTCAAACGCGGCCTCGGTGCGGAGCTCGAAGCCCTTTTTCTGCCGTTCGTTGCGCAGGCTTTTGCGCCGATCCCACCAGCTCAACGCGGTCGCCCCCAAGGTCAGACCGGAGGCCAGGATCGCGGCGATGATGAGGCGGGCTTCACTGCCCGGAAGGTCGGCGCCCGAGATGGAGGCACGGACATGCGCCTCCCAAACCGAGTAGAATCCATAGGTCAGGGCGGCCGCGAAGGCGATAGCGACCGACCAACCCAGCGCTCGGCCAAGCATCCTATCTACCCCGTTTCAGACGCACATATGCAGTTCGCGGTTGCAGTAGCAGCCGGTCTGCCGGCATTGCTGCGGCGGATTGCACGGGTGGACGCACGGCGTCGTCGCCGTGTCGACCAGTCGGCGAGCTGAGATGTCTTGCAGCCACGTCGCTCCGAGATAGCCGCTCAGCCGTGCCTTGGGCAGCGTCGCGGAGCTGCCAGAGGGGATGGACCCGGCGAGTCGCCACATCACGGTCGCGAATCTCACTTCCGGCACGTCGAGCCAGAAAAGTTTCCGATAGCCGTGTTGAGCAAGCTCCGGCGGTAGGATGAAACCTTGTGCGGCGCTGAGCTGCTGAAGATCGAAAGGCGTATATTCGATCGAAAAGGATCTTCCCTCCAGAACGTCGTCGGCGACCGCCTCGGAAGTCGTTCGGCGCGATTCATGGCTCGCGAAGCCCACGGGGAGTAGCCGGTCGACCTCTTCCGTCGCGTTTCCGCTGACACTGAAAATGCCTACCCCGACGGAGAGAGAGTCTAACCGCGATCGCTGATAAGGCTCGGTTTTCGGAGGCTCGGGCTGCACCTGAAAAAGTGTGGCCATTTCGTCTCCCCCGAACGTGAACAGGCTCGCCGAGCATAAACGAAACCCGTTGCAAGGTTAAGCTTTCCCTTGTCGCAGACGCGGTGGGAGCGCTTCTACCCCTCCACCAGCCAGAGGCTGGTCCCGCTCCACGCCTCCGCGCCTCCGCGTGAACCCTGCCAAGGCAGGGCCCCCACAAGGGTCGTCACGCTCCGATGCGCAAATCAGGAGCGGAACGTCTCCGTGTCGAAAGGCACGCCCGGATCGAGGAGCGGGGCGAATTTGTCCCTCGTGCAGCGTCCGTGGGCGAACATGTCTTGAGCGACTTCGTCCGGTCCGGACCACGCCCCTCGAAACGTGATGGACACGGCCTCCAGGTCGCCGCCCGGGATGCGCTCGCCGCAAAAGCAGCATTGCAGCTTCCTGAGCCTCCTCAGCATCAATAATGCAGCGCCCGCCCGTACGCATCGAGCACGCTCTCGTGCATCATCTCGCTGAGCGTCGGGTGCGGGAAGATTGTGTGCATCAGGTCCTCCTCGGTCGTCTCGAGCTGTCGCGCGATCGCATAGCCCTGGATCAGCTCGGTAACCTCCGCCCCGACCATGTGGGCGCCCAATAATTCCCCCGTCTCGGCGTCGAACACCGTCTTCACGAAGCCCTCGGCCTCGCCCAATGCGATCGCCTTGCCGTTGCCGATGAAGGGGAACTTGCCGACCTTGACCTCGCGGCCCTCCGCCTTCGCCTTCGCCTCGGTCAAGCCCACGGACGCGACCTGCGGGCGCGAATAAGTGCAGCCGGGGATGTTCCATGTCTCGAACGGGTGCGGAAGGGGACAGTTACCAGTAACTGTCCCCACTATCGCCTCGACGCAGACGACGCCCTCGTGGCTCGCTTTGTGGGCGAGCCAGGGCGGGCCGGTGACGTCGCCGATCGCGTAAATGCCCTCGACGTTGGTGCGGCCGTAGCCGTCGACGGCGATATGGCCGCGGTCGGTCTTCACGCCCAGCGCCTCCAGGCCGATATTCTCCGTGTTCGGCACGATCCCGATCGCGACGATGGCGTGCGAGAAGCTCTCGACGGCGCCGCCCTTCAAGGTCGCCTTCACCCCATCCGGCGCCGTCTCCAATTTCTCCACCCCCGACGAGACGTGCAGCTTCATCCCCTGCTTGGCGAGCGCCTTGTGGACGAAGGCGGAGACGTCCTCGTCCTCGACGGGGAGGATGCGCTCCAGCATCTCGACGATGGTGACCTCGGCGCCCATGTCCGAATAGAAGCTGGCGAACTCGACCCCGATCGCGCCCGATCCGATCACCAGCAACCTGGTCGGCATGACCTTGGGCACCATCGCGTGCCGGTAGGTCCAGATCCGCTCGCCGTCGGCCTTGGCAAAGGGCAAATCGCGGGCGCGGGCTCCGGTGGCGATGACGATGTGCTTCGCCTCGAGCGTCCGGTCGCCGACCTGAAGCTTCCCCTTGCCGGCGAGCTTCCCTTCGCCCTCGACGACCGTCACCCTGTTCTTCTTCATCAGCCCCTTGACGCCGGCGTTCAATTGGCCGGCGACCTTGCGCGAGCGCTCGACGATCTTCGCGAGGTCGAACGACAATTTCTCCGCACCGAGCCCGTAGGCGGAGGCGTGAGTGAGGTAGTGGTTGATCTCGGACGTGCGCAGCAAAGCCTTGGTCGGAATGCACCCCCAGTTGAGGCAGATCCCGCCGAGCTTCTCGCGCTCGACGATCGCGACCTTCATGCCGAGCTGGCTCGCCCGGATCGCAGCGACATAGCCGCCGGGGCCGGAGCCCAGCACGATGAGGTCGAACGTATCAGCCATGGAGCGCTCCAGACCCCTCTCCCATTTCGGGAGAGAGTTGATGGGGTCGGCCATGCCCCCGGCATGGCCTGAACAGCACGGGGTGCTGTTCACCCCACAACTGGACCCGCCGCGAAGCGGTGGGAGGGTGAGGGAGTTCAAGTGCGGCGAAGATCGCGGCCGCGACCGACTTGCCTTCACGGAGGACCTGATTGTTCCAGACGCGGAGGATGCGAAAACCCTGCGCGCGCAGATATGCGTCGCGGCGCACGTCGTCCTTGTTGTCGGCGTGCTGGGAGCCGTCGGCTTCGATGATCAGCCGGCTTGCCAGGCAGCCGAAATCGACGATGTAAGGCTCGATCACCTGCTGGCGGCGGAACTTGAAGGCGGCAAGGCGCCGGTCGCGCAGGAAGGACCAGAGGCGCTTCTCCGCTTCCGTGGGATGCCCACGCATCCACCTGGCGCGGGCGAGCAGCCCTTTGCGCGTCGGCGAGGTGCCCTCACCCTCCCACCCGCTGCGCGGGCGGGCCCCTCCCTCTCCCGAAATGGGAGAGGGGAAGGGAGTGTCGACAGTCATCTAGGCCAGCATCCCCAGCGGCTGCTCGACCAGGCGCTTGAAGGCCTGCATCAGCTGCGCGCCGTCGGCGCCGTCGATGGCGCGGTGGTCGAAGCTGCCGGTGGCACTCATGATCGTCGCGACCTGGAGGGCGCCGTCGACCACCCACGGGCGCTTCTCGCCCGCGCCGATCGCCATGATCATCCCCTGCGGCGGGTTGATCACCGCCGAGAAGACCGAGATGCCGTACATCCCCATGTTCGAGAGGCTCGCCGTCCCGCCCTGATATTCGTGCGGCTGGAGCTTGCCGTCGCGGGCGCGGGCGGCGAGGTCCTTCATCTCGGCCGAGATCGCGCTGAGGCTCTTGGCTTCGGCGCCGGCGATGATCGGCGTGATCAGGCCGGTCGGCGTCGAGACCGCGACCGAGACGTCGGCGCGCTTGAAGCTGATCAGCTCGGTGGGCGTGTACATGACGTTGCAGCTCGGCACCTCGATGAGCGCGGCGGCGAGCGCCTTGATCAGCATGTCGTTGACCGAGAGCTTGACGCCGCGGCTCTCGAGGCTGGCGTTGAGCTCGGCGCGCAGCTTGAGCAGGGCGTCGAGGCGGATGTCGACGGTGAGGTAGATGTGCGGGACCTGCTGCTTCGACTCGGTGAGGCGGCGCGCGATCGTCTTCCGGATGTTGGAGAGCTTGGTCGCATCGTGCGGGATGTCGGGGATCGCCACGGCAGCCGCCGGTGCGGGCGCGGGGGCCGCCGCCGGTGTCGGTGCCGGTGCCGCAGCGGGAGCAGCCTCAGCGCCCCTGCCCTCGACATCCGCCTTGACGATACGCCCGCCGGGGCCGGAGCCGGTCAGCGAAGCGAGGTCGACCCCTTGCTGCCCGGCAAGGCGGCGGGCGAGCGGGCTCGCCTTGACGCGCGCCCCGCCCTCGGCCCTGGGGGGGGCGAGCTCGGAATGCTGGACCGGGTTGATGCCCTTCGAAGCGGCGGCCGGCGGCGGGGCGGCAGCGGGAGTCTCGGCCGGCGCCGGAGCCGGTGCGGGCGCGGCGGCGGCGGACGCGTCCTCGCCTTCGCCCGCGATGAGCGCGATCACGGTGCCGACCTTCACCGCGTCGGTGCCCTCGGCGACCAGGATCTTCGCGATCGTCCCCTCGTCGACGGCTTCGAACTCCATCGTCGCCTTGTCGGTCTCGATCTCGGCGAGGACGTCGCCGGCGGCGACCGTGTCGCCTTCCTTGACCAGCCATTTCGCGAGCGTCCCCTCCTCCATGGTCGGGGAGAGGGCCGGCATCTTCAACTCTATGGCCATCGGGTCTTCCTCGCTGCCGTCCGAACGCCTCAACCCCAAAGCCGTGCCGATGGTCAAGGGCGAGGGTTGCGCGGGCGCGGCATCTGGCGCAGCGTGGTGATCAAAAGGGGTGTAGATGCGGTCCTATCTGGTCGTGATGGACGATACCGCCGAAGGGGCGGTGGCGCTGCGCTGGGCGGCGCGGCGCGCGGCGCGCACCGGGCTCGGGATCGTCATCCTCGCGGTCATCCCGCCGCAGGAGTTCGTCCAGTGGGGCGGAGTCCAGGCGGCCATCGAGGAGGAGGCCCGGCTGCGCGCCGAAGCGGCGGTGCTGCAGGCCTCCGGCGCGATCGCGGAAGAGGCGGGGATCCGTCCTTCCGTCCTGGTCAGGGAAGGCGAGCCGGTGAAGCTGATCGCCGACCTTCTCAAGGAGGACCGCGAGATCACGGCTCTGGTCCTCGGTGCGGCCGCCGAGGGCTCGCCAGGGCCCCTGGTCAGCCATTTCGCCGGCACGGTGGCGGGCAGCCTTCCCTGCCCGCTCGTCATCGTTCCCGGCGGCCTCGCCGACGAGGCGCCGGAGCTCGGCTGACGATCAGCCGCGCTCGCCGCGGATCGGGCGGCGCGGCGGGGGGCGGCGATGGACGCGGCGGGCGCGCTGCTGCACCACCTCTTCCTCGATCACTTCGTAGGAGCTGGAGCCGTCGGTCTCAACCACGGTCTCGACGATGGTGACCGTCGCGCAGCACATATAGCCGTAGCCGTAGCCCGCACCGTAGCCGCCTCCGTAACCACCGCCGTAGCCGCCGCCATGACCGTAAGCGGGGCCCGCATGAGGCATCGGATGGGGTGCGCCGCCGCACGGGCCGCGGTGGTGCCCGCAGGCCGGGCCGGGGCCGTCGCCGGGACCGTATTCGCTGTAATCCCAGCCGCCGCGCCCCTCGCCCACTTCCTCGGCCCACTCCTGGTCGCGGCCGTGCGGGCGCCAGTCGCCGTCGCCGACATAGACGGGGATGCCGCGGTCGTCGCGGCCCCAGCGGTCGCCGTAGCGGTCCCAGTCCATTCCGTGGCGGCCTTCGCGGACGCGGCCGTGGCCGTCGATCATGTAGGCGTCGTCATAATAGCGGATCCAGCGGTGCCCCGGCATGGGCTGCGGGAAGCCGTACATCTGCCAATGCTGGACCTGAAACTGCGGCCCCCACCAGAATGGGGGGACGACATGGCCGCGCTGGAAGCGCCGGATGTGGCGGAAATTGCCGTGCGTGCCGGGGCCCATATGCGGCCCCGCCTGCGGGCCGCCGTGGCGGACGATGACGCGCTGGCCTCCCTGTCCCCAGCTGTGGCCGGAGCGGGGCTGGGCCGCGGCGGCGGCGGGCAGAGCCGCGGCGGCGAGAGCGGCGAGCGAGACGAGAGCGAGCTTCCTCATGGATCGGGTCCCCTTCGGACGTCGGCCCCGGCGCGCCGGAAGCCGCTTTACGATCCATTAACGCTCGGCGACCTCCTTTGCTACGCCACCCAGGCGGCCCGAGAGGCGACGTGCCAATTCGAGACAGCCCGCGACGTCTTCCTGATCGAAGCGCGCCACCCTGGGACTGTCGAGATCGATCACCGCAATCAGGCCGCCCTCTGCATCCAGCACCGGCACCACCAGCTCCGAGGCCGACGCGGAATCGCAGGCGATATGGCCGGGAAAGGCATTGACGTCCTCGACGCATTGCGGCTCGAGCGTCGCCGCCGCGGTGCCGCACACGCCCTTGCCGAACGGGATGCGAATGCAGGCGGCGCGGCCCTGGAAGGGACCCAACACCAGCTCGCCGCCGACATTGCGGTAGAAGCCGGCCCAGTTGAGGTCCGGCAGGCTCTCCCAGAGCAGAGCCGCGACGTTGGCCATGTTCGCGATCGCGTCGGACTCGCCATCGGTGAGCGCGTCCGCCGCCTGGACGAGCTGGCGATACAGTTCCGGCTTGTCCGCCGCTTCGATCCTGAACGCGTACATGCCGTCCACGTAGCGGCCCGGCACGTGCTCGCAAAGAGCGCGCTTGAAAGCAGGTCGACGGTCTCGACACCCTCAGGTGCGCAGGATAGCCTGCTTCCCGACCTAGCGGAGACACTGCATGCGTCGCCTGATCGTCCTTTTCCTCGGCTTGTGCATCGCGGCCGAGGCCTCTGCACAAGTGCTGTGGCAGAATGTGAGATATGGAATGACGCCCGAAGAGGTGCAGGCGGCTCAACCGGGGGCGCGGCGCCCGGACCGGCCGCCGACCTTGTTCAGAGGCGCTGCGGTCTGCGAATTGCAGATCCCCGGCTACGAGGTCGACAGACTTCAATTCGACGTCTGCTTCTTCATCCAGAATGGGCGCCTGATCCAGGTCATGATGACGGCCACGCAGCCATCCGAAGCGGCTTTCAGATCGATGAGCGAACTCCTCCAGGCACGATACGGGGCAGCGATGGCCGACGCAGGCGAACCCTGCCGAAGGGTCGGATCTCTGCGGATCTGCGAACGCGACTGGCTGCTCGAGAACGGCACCAACGTGGGCATCCTTTACATCGATGTGATGGGCCGAGCACCGGTGCTCAACATCAACTATCAAGTCAGGCTCCGCGACGAGAGCCGGCGTCTGTAGCCGCTAGTCGATCTTCGGCTTGGTGCGGGCGGCCTTGACGGCGCTGCGTCCCTTCTTCTCGTCCACCCTCCTCGCCTTGGCGGCGCGGCTCGGCCTGGTGCGGATGCGCTTCACCGCCTTCACGTGGGCGCGCGCGATCAAATCCGCCAGCCGCGCTCGCGCATCGGCCCGGTTGGCATCCTGCGTGCGATAGCTGCGCGCCGTGATCAGGATGTCCCCCTCGGCGGTCATCCGGCTTCCGGCGAGCGCCTTGAGCCGCTCGTAGACCGGGGGCGACAGGCCGAGCTTGAACACGTCGCAGCGCAGCTGCACCGCCGTCGCGACCTTGTTGACGTTCTGCCCGCCCGGCCCGGTCGCCGCGAGGAAGCGCTCCTCGAGCGCGTCCTCGGGCAGCGCGAAGGACTCAGTCACCGGCATCGGGAAAGCCCGCAAAGGCGAAGCTGGGCGGGAGCGGCGCGGTCGCCTGGACCGGCGGCTTGCGGTCCCGCTCGACGCGGATCGAGCGGGCGTGGAGGAGCATCGGCCCCTTCGCGGCGCCGTAGACCGGGTCGCCGGCGATCGCGATGCCGAGGCCCGCGGCGGAATGGATCCTGAGCTGGTGCGTGCGCCCCGTCTCCGGCGAGAACAGGACGAGCGCCCGCCCGCCGTTCACCGCCACCCGCCGCCAGTGGCTCACCGCCGCCTTGCCCCCGGCATCGGGCACCATCCGCCAGCCCTCCTCCGCGGTCGACACCTTGCCGAGCGCCATGTCGATCGTCCCTTCCTCCGCTTCCGGGACCCCGTCGAGCACGGCGAGATAGGTCTTCGCGACCTTCTTGTCCTCGAAGGCGCGCTGGAAGCTCTTGTGCGCCTTCGGGTTGCGGGCGAGGAGCAGGCAGCCCGAAGTGTCGCGGTCCAGGCGATGGACCGGGAGCGGCTCGCGGCGGAAGCCGAAGCGCAGATGGCGCAGGTGATCCTCGAGGCTTTTCGGCGTGCGCGAGCCGGGATGGACGGCGAGGCCGGCCGGCTTGTCGATGACGATCGCCTCGCCGTCGATGAACAGGACCCGCTCTTCCCACATTTAGGACCTGTACTCCCGTTCCCACGACGAGCGTGATCGCCCGGAGAGGCGCGCCGGGTAGGAGCGCGGCGTAGACCGTAGCGGGCCCTACGGACAAGCCGTGCGACGCCCCCGGCGGGCCTCTCCGGGCGACCTCCTTCGGAGGCGGGCGCATTTTGGCCGCTCGCGTCGTCCCTCGTCGGGCGCGATGGTCCTGCATCGCGCCCTCCTCGCTCCTAGCCAGCGGCCAAAATGCGCTCCGTCACGCCGCCGTGGGAACGGGAGTACAGGTCCTGAGCGCAGTGCCACGACTGTGGCGCCGGCGCAACGATCCCGCTTCGCAATTGGAATCCTTGGCTTAATCCGAAATTAACCTTTTGCCTTCATTCCTCCAATGGTTAATGAATGACCACGAGGGGCCGGGGGGTGTTGCCGCGGCCGACGTGAGGAAGGGGCAAGGCGTCATGCGTGTTCTGCTGATCGAAGACGAGCCGACGACGGCCAAGGCCATCGAGCTCATGCTCACCAACGAGGGCTTCAACGTCTATACGACGGATCTCGGCGAGGAGGGCTTGGATCTCGGCAAGCTCTACGATTACGACATCATCTGCCTCGATCTCAATCTGCCCGACATGCACGGCTACGACGTGCTCAAGAAGCTGCGGCTGGCGAAGGTCGGCACGCCGGTCCTCATCCTCTCCGGCATCAGCGAGATGGACTCGAAGGTCAGGGCGCTGGGCTTCGGCGCCGACGATTACGTCACCAAGCCTTTTCACCGCGACGAGCTGGTCGCCCGCATCCACGCCGTCGTGCGCCGCTCCAAGGGCCACAGCCAGAGCGTGATCCGCACCGGCAAGCTCGCCGTGAACCTCGACGCCAAGACGGTTGAGGTCGACGGGGCCCGCGTGCACCTCACCGGCAAGGAATATGCGATGCTGGAGCTGCTGTCGCTCCGCAAGGGGACGACGCTGACCAAGGAGATGTTCCTCAATCATCTCTACGGCGGCATGGACGAGCCCGAGCTCAAGATCATCGACGTCTTCATCTGCAAGCTGAGGAAGAAGCTCTCCCTCGCCTGCGGCGGCGACAATTATATCGAGACCGTCTGGGGCCGCGGCTACGTGCTTCGCGATCCCGAAGAGATCGAGACCCAGAAGGTCGCCTGATTCGCCAGCTTCCCTGGAGGGGCAGGACCGGCGCCGGCAGCGATGCGGGCGCCGGTTTTTTGTTCGTCTCGCAGCAGCCCGCAAGCTGGGGTAGAAACGGGCCATGAGCATCGACGCATGGTTCGAGGAATTGCGTGCCTATGGGCTTTCGCTCCCGGAGGCGGTCGAGGACCATCCATGGGGGCACAGCGCGTTGAAGGTGCGCGGAAAGACCTTCTGCTGGCTCGACAAGCAGGAGCTGTTCAGCGCCACGGTGAAGCTGCCGGTCAGCGCGGATTTCGCGCTGATGTTCGACTGGGCCGAGCCTGCCGGCTATGGCCTCGGCCGTTCCGGCTGGGTCAGCGTCCGCTTTCCCGCCGAGACGGAGCCCGACCTCTATCTGCTCAAGCGCTGGGTTACCGAAAGCTACCGCGCCGTGGCCCCGAAGAAGCTCGGCGCAACGGTCGTCGATCCCGATTGAAGGGTCACGCGGCGACGGCCAGCGGCGCCATGGCCGCGTCGGCGGCGACGCGTCCGGTCTGGACCGCCCCGTTCATGTAGCCGGGCCAGGCGTCCGACAGGAATTCGCCGGCGAACAGCAGCGATCCCGCCTGGCTCGGACGCGGCGGCCGTCCCTCCTCCTCGATGGTGAGCAGGCTCGCGAACCGCGAATATTGCCCGGGGCGGAAGTTCATGTAGGCGCCCTTCGTGAGAGGGTCCTCGCACCAGCGCGTCCGCCGAACGCGCCCATTCGGCTGAGGCAGGTTCGCGAGCACGCCTCGCGCCGCCGCGCTGAAGCGGGCGGCAAGCGCGCGACCGCCTTCGCCCCGCGCGGCAGCGACCTGCGCGCCGCCGAGGAAATACGTGAGCGCACCCGGCTGCGTGTTCGCAGACGGAGTCATCGAGGCCGCGTCCCACACCGCCGAGAAATCGCCGGCGCCCCACAGCGCCCCGGCGAAGCCAAGCCGCTCGCGCCAGCTCTGCCGGCCGTAGCCGACGATCACCTTCTCGTTGCGGCCGAGCTCAGCCTCCGCGATGAAGGCGCGCCAAGGCTCCGGCAAATCCCCGGTGAAGCGGATGTCGCGGAGCAGCGACGCCGGCAAGGCAATGATCGCGCGATCGGCTTCCACCCGCTGGCCGTCCGCGAAGCGTAGCCGGACGCCGTTCGGACCGGATTCGACATGGGTCAGGCGCTTGCCGAGCCGAATGTGCCGCCGCAGCGGCGCCGCGAGGCGCTGGGCGATCTGGCCGGTGCCGCCGTCCACGACCCAGACTTCGTCGGAAAGGCTGATCCGGGTCACGTGCCGGCCCTCGACCACCGGCAGGTTCCAGAGCAGCTCGAGGGCGGTGGCGTCGCGCGGCTCGCTGCCATATTCGGTGCGAATGCCCGCCTCGAGGGCGTCGCGCGCGTCGCCGGCGGGGAGGCCGGCGCGAGCGAGATAGTCGGCGACCGACATCGCATCGATCTCGCGGATCGCAGCCTCGTCCCCGTCGATGCGGCGATAGTCGCGGTCGATCCTGCGGGCGACGCCGCGGAGCGCTTCGGCGATCGCGGGCTCCGATACCGCGCGTCCGTCGCGGCCGATCTGGATCTCGTGCGGCGCTCCGAAACGCGCGCGCTCGACGCGCCTGAGCCCGAACCGGTCGAGCAACCCGATCACGTCGCGGTGATCGCTGTTCACCAGCTGCGCGCCCTCGTCGAACGCGTAATTGGGCGCGAAGACCCCGCGGACGCTGCGGGTGCGGCCGCCGACCGCCGCCCGCGCCTCGTAGAGCGTCGCATCGACGCCGTGCGCGCGAAGCCTGTCGAGGGCGGTGAGGCCGGCAAGCCCGCCCCCGACGACGACGACCCGCCGCGCCGGCTGTGCATAAGCGGGCCAGCGCGGCAGCATCGCCGCACCGGTCGCGCCGGCGAGGACTGCCAGCATTCGCCGCCGGGTGATCGCGTCGTCGCCCGGCACCGGGGGCGCCTCGCCCGCCTCGGACAGGTTGATCTCGCGCGCCCGTTCGAGCGCCCTCCAAATCCGAAGTCCCCCGCGCATGGCCGCCCCCCAGTGTTGCCCGGGAAGAATAGCTGAGCGAAGAGGGCGGCGCCAGCGCGCGGCGGCGAGAGCTCAGCCGAGCGGCAGCTCGCGCTGGTCGGGCTCGAAGCGGTGCCAGCCTCCCGGGCCGAGCTTCTCCAGCGGGCGGAACTTGGCCTTGTAGGCCATGCGCCGCGACTCCTCGACCCAGTAGCCGAGATAGACATAGGGCAGGCCGGCGCGGGCGGCGCGGACGATGTGGTCGAGGATGATGTAGGTGCCGAGGCCCGAGCGGCTCGAATTGTCGGGCTCGAAGAAGCTGTAGATCATCGACAGGCCGTCCGACTGCTGGTCGGTGAGGCAGGCCCCGATCAGGCGCCCCGGCCGGCCGTCGATTGCCGGCTCGCGGTATTCGATGAGGAAGGTCTTGACCGGAGACTGCTCGACCATGTCGCTGAAATCGCTCTCGTCCATGTCGACCATGCCGCCGCCGGGGTGGCGCTGCTTCAGGTAGCGGCGCAGCAGCTGATACTGCTCCTCGGTGGTCCAGGGCTTGCAGGCCGTCACCTCGAGATCGGAATTGCGGCGGATCACGCGGCGCTGGCTCGCATTGGGCTGGAACTCGCCGGTGACGACGCGAACCGAGATGCAGGCCGCGCAGTCGATGCACGACGGGCGATAGGCGACGTTCTGGCTGCGGCGGAAGCCGATCCTGCCGAGCGCGTCGTTGAGCTCGCCGGCATGGTGGCCCGAAAGCTCGGTGAACACCTTCCGCTCGGTCTTGCCGGGCAGATAGGGGCATGGCGACGGGGTCGTCACGAAAAAGCGGGGAAAGCGGAACGGTGCGCTCACCGTGACTCCACATGAAAATGCCTGGCGAAAACGATTATGGCCCTTCGGCGATCCGAACGCCAGCGGATCGGCGCGCAAAGGCCGTCGAAATGCCGCTGCGTCCCCGCATGGGACGCAAGGACGCGCAATCGCTATCCCCACCGGCCATCTGGCGCGCCGCGCGAACAGGCCCTATCGGCAGGGTCGATGGCACGGATCGCTTTCCTCGGCCTCGGCGTGATGGGCGCGCCGATGGCGCGGCACCTCGCGGACGCCGGGCACGGCCTCACCGTCTTCAACCGCAGCCCGGAAAAGGCGCGCGACTGGGCCGCGCGGCATGGCGGCACCGTCGCCTCGACCGCCGCCGCGGCCGCAGGAGGGGTGGACGCGGTGATCGCCTGCGTCGGGCGCGACGAGGACGTCGAGGAGGTCACGGTCGGCCCGAACGGCGCCTTTCGAAACATGCGCGAGGGCGCGCTGTTCGTCGACCACACCACCGCCTCGGCCCGCCTCGCCCGCCGCCTCGCCGAGGAGGGGCGGAGACTCAGCCTGCTCAGCGTCGATGCGCCGGTTTCGGGCGGCCAGGCCGGAGCCGAGCACGGCACGCTCGCGATCATGTGCGGGGGCAGCGAGGCGGCGGTCGCGGCGGCGCGGCCCTTCATGGAGGCCTATGCCGCCCGCATCGTCCATGTCGGCGGCGACGGCACCGGCCAGCTCACGAAAATGGTCAACCAGATCTGCATCGCCGGCGTGCTGCAGGGCCTTTCCGAGGCGCTCCATTTCACCAAGGCGTCCGGACTCGACAGCGCCAAGGTCCTCGAGGCCATTTCGGGCGGGGCCGCGATGAGCTGGCAGATGGTCAACCGCTGGGCGACGATGGACGAGGGCCGGTTCGATCACGGTTTCGCGGTGGACTGGATGCGCAAGGATCTCGGCCTCACGCTCGAGGAGGCGCGCCGCAACGGGGCGTCGCTGCCGCTGACCGCGCTCGTCGACCAGTTTTACGGCGACGTGCAGGCGATGGGCGGAGGCCGTCAGGATACTTCGTCGCTGGTGAGGAGGCTCGTCGAGTGAAGCGCCTGAAATTCCTGCTCGGCCTGTTCGCCGCCTTGCTCGCGGCGGCGCCGGCGCTGGCCGATTCGCTGGTCGAGAACGTCAACGGCTACACGATGCGCGCCGACGGGCGGCTGTTCCGATTCTCCGGGATGGTGATCGACGACCAGGGACGGGTGAAGCAGCTGCTCACGGGGCGGGAACGGCGGCCGGAGCGGATCCGCAGCCGCGTCGACGGCCGCGGCCGCACCCTCCTCCCCGGGCTGATCGACGCCCACGGCCACGTCATGGGCCTCGGCTTCAACGCGATGCAGCTCGACCTTTCCGACACGCGCTCGCTCCAGGAGGCGCTCGAGCGGATCCGCGCCCATGCCGCCGCGAACCCCACCCCCCGCTGGATCGTCGGCCGCGGCTGGAACCAGGAAAGGTGGGGCCTCGGCCGCTTCCCGACCGCGGCCGAGCTCGACGCCGTCACCGGGGACCGGCCGGTCTTTCTCGAGCGGGTCGACGGCCACGCCGCCTGGGTCAACAGCGCCGCGATGCGCGAAGCCGGTGTCACCGCCGAGACCCGCGCGCCGGAAGGCGGGCGGATCGAGCGCAACGGCCGGCAGGCGAGCGGGATCTTCGTCGATGCGGCGATGGCGCTGGTCGAACGGGCGATCCCGGCGCCCCAGCCGATCACCCGCGACCTCGCCTTGCGCCGCTCCCAGGAGATCCTGCTGGCGAACGGCCTCACCGCGGTCAGCGACATGGGCACCAGCGTCGACGACTGGCTGACGATGCGGCGCGCGGGCGATTCCGGCGGCCTCTCGATCCGAATCCTCGCTTATGCGGGCGGGATCGACGCCTTGCTGGCCGTCGCCGGGCAGGGGCCGACGCCGTGGCTCTACGACGGGCGCCTGCGCATGGTCGGGGTGAAGCTCTATCTCGACGGCGCGCTGGGCTCGCGCGGCGCCTGGCTCAAGCAGCCCTATCGCGACGCGGCGGGCCAGCGCGGCCTGCCGTTCGTCACCGACACGGTGCTCAGAAACCTGATGAGCAGGGCGGCGATGAACAATTTCCAGATCGCCGTCCACGCGATCGGCGACGAGGCCAACGCCACCCTGCTGGGCGCGATCGAGGAGCTTGCCCTCACCTACCGGGGCGACCGGCGCTGGCGGATCGAGCATGCCCAGATCGTCGACCCGGCCGACTTGCCGCGCTTCGCCCGCAACGGGATCGTCGCCTCGATGCAGCCCGTCCACCAGGCGTCGGACTGGCGCATGGCCGAGGCGCGGATGGGGCGGGAGCGGCTCGCCGGCTCCTACGCCTGGGCGAGCATGCTGCGGCTAAACGTGCCGCTCGCCTTCGGCTCGGACTTCCCTGTCGAGAGCCCGAACCCGTTCCACGGCCTCGCGGTCGCGATCAGCCGCCAGGACGCCGAGGGGCAGCCGCCCGGTGGGTGGTTCCCAGAGCAGCGCCTGACGCTGGAGCAGGCGTTCGACGCCTTCACCCGCCGCGCTGCCTATGCCGCGTTCGCAGAGGACCGCATCGGCACGCTCGAGCCGGGCCGCATGGCCGACTTCATCTTCGTCGACACCGACATCTTCCGCACCTCGGACCCGAACCAGATCCGCGAGACGCGGGTGCTGGAGACATGGCTGAGCGGCAGGCAGGCCTGGGCAAGGAGCCGCCCGGGGAATGTGACGAGGTAACTGAAAACTCCTCCCCGTTCCGGGGAGGAACTTACCGGACCAGGCCCCTCACACGGCCGGCGGTGAGGATCTGGGGGAGCACTTCCGGGGCGGCGCCGGGGCGGTAGAAGAGGTAGAGCGGGACGCCGGAGCGTCCGTGGCTTTCGAGGAACCGGCCGATCTCGGGCTCGCCGCGAGTCCAATCGCCGACCAGCACCGAGACGCCGGCGCGGCGGAAGGCGTCGGCGACGTCGGCGCGATCGAGCACGGCTGCTTCGTTGACCTTGCAGGTGAGGCACCAGTCGGCGGTGAAATAGACGAAGACCGGTCGCCGCCGCGCCCTGAGGTCGTCCAGCACGGCTTCGCTGAACGGCTGCGCAGCGAGCGCTCCCCGCGGGACCGGGGCGGAAACCTCCGTTCGCACGAGGAGCAATGCCGCTCCCGCCACAAGGGCCGCCGGGACAACAGCCGGCCACGGCCGGCCATGCCGCCCACACCACCACAAGGCCAAAGCGAGCGCCAGGGACGCGAACAGACCCAGCGTCATGCCGTCGACGCCCGCCTGCCGGCCGAGGACCCAGAGGAGCCCGATGGCTGTGACGAACATCGGCACGGAAAGGATGCGCTGCAGCCGCTCCATCCAGGGACCCGGCTTCGGCAGCCTGCGCCGCAACGCCGGGACGAAGCCGAGCAACAGGAAGGGCAGAGCGAGACCGAGGCCCAGTCCGCCGAACACCGCCAAGCCGGCGGCCGAGGGGAGCACCAGAGCGGCGCCCAGCGCGGCACCCATGAAAGGCCCCGTGCACGGCGTCGCAACGAAGGCTGCAAGCGCCCCGGTCCAGAAAGCGCCGCGGGTCCCACCCTGCCCCGCCAGCCGCTCGCCGCCGGCGATCGCGGGCAGCCGGAACAGCCCGGCGAGGCCGAACCCGATCGCTGTCACCAGCAGCAGCAGGACGAGGATCACCCGCGGCTCCTGGAGCTGGAACGCCCAGCCTGCCGCTGCGCCCGCCGCCCTGAGGGCGAGGATGGTCGCGCCGAGGGCAAGGCACATGCCGATGGCACCGCCCGCATAAGCCAGGGCCTCCCGCTTCGCCGCGCCCCCGTCGGCGCCGAGACGGGCGAGGCTCAGCGCCTTCAGGCTCAGGATCGGGAACACGCAGGGCATGAAATTGAGCAGCAGGCCGCCCGCCAGCGCGCCGATCAGCGCAATCAGGATTCCCGATCCGTCCCGTTCCTGCTGCCGATCCGAGCTGCCGATCCGCTCGCCCCCGGCAGGCACCGGCCCCGGCCGCGCCGCGAGGGAGATGCCCCGGCCGTCGCCGAGGCTCAGCACGCCCTCGATCCGCGTCAGCGCCTCGGCGCCCGGCGCCGCCGCCGTGTCGACGATCAGCGATTGCCGCGCGCGCAGATATTGCTGCTCCGCGGCGAAATCGACGGCATTCAGCGTCCTGGCGAAGAAGTAGCGGACCTGCGGCGCATATTCGGCCGGGAGCGGGATTGCGATGCGCAGGCGCCCGTTCGCGACCGCGAAGCGCGCCTCGCTCCCCAGCGGCCGCGGCAAGGCGCGCCGGAAACCGTCGATCAGCGACCGGTTCTCGGCGCTGGGCGGACCGACGCGAAGCTCGGTCGCGACCTCGGTGCGCTGCGGGACGCAGACGCGGTCGGTGCAGGCGAGATAATCGAGCCGCGCCGCGACCGGCAGGATCGATCCCGGCTGCGCATCGGCGGGGACGCGCAGCTCGGCGAGCAGCGCGTAGTCGCGCTCGTAGACATAGTTCATCAGCCCCTGGACGAGCAGCCGCTGCGGCACCGGATAAAGAAGCGCCCCCGCCGAGGCCCCCGCCGGCAGCCGCCAGCTCACCTCGTCGGGCCGGCCCGCATCGCCGGGATTGACCCAATAGCCGTGCCAGCCCGGCCACGGGCGCATCACGAAGGCGAGCGTGACGGTGCCTCCCGGCGAGACGCTGCGGCCTTCGGGGAGGAGGGAGACGGCGATCGCCTGCTCGCCGGGCGCGAGTTGGGCGGACGCGGGGAGCGCTGTCAGGAGCGCGAGAAGGAAGAACAGCCAGCGATTCACGAGTGCGCTATAGCAACTTTTCAGGGCTCCGCATGAAAGCCCTCCCCCTTGAGGGGGGAGGATTCGGTGGGGGTGGACTCGTCACCCAGGCAGCGCCTCCTCCGCAGACTCCACCCCTCCCCAAACCCTTCCCCCTCGAGGGGAGGGGCCTAGCGGCGCGCGTAGCGGGTGATGCTGGAGCCGAGCCGGTTGTTCTCGATGCGGAGCTCGGCGCCGCTGCGGTCGGCGACGAAGGTGGTGGCGTCGGCGCCCGGTGCCAGATTCGCCTCGTTGTCGACGATCGCGAGGCCTTCGGAGCTGTTGTCCGAGCCTTCGGGGCCGACGAAGATCAGGGCGCTGTAATTGTCCTTGTCGCGGCCCTGGACGAAGGCGTTGCGGGCGATCGTGCCGGTGGCGCCGTTGGAGAGATCGATCATGTAATTGGTCGCGCGGCCGGCGCTGTCGTCGAAGCTCGAATCAACGATCTCGACCCGGGGCGTCCGGGTCTTGACGTAATGGCCGCCGGTGCCGCGCTCGAAGCGGCTCCTGACCACGCTGAGGCTTCCATAGCCGCCGATATAGAGGCTGTGCGCGCAGTCGCCGCCGTCGACGCAGATGCCGAGGCCCGAGAAGGTCGACTGCTCGATCCGGATAGACCCGCGGGGATCGCTGGCGGTGAGGATGCCCTGCTCGCTATCGCGGAACAGGCTCTCGCGGACGAGGAGATTGCCGGCCTCGAGCCGGATGCCCGCCCCGTTTCTGTCCGGCACGGCGATGTTCTGGAAAACGAGGCCCTCGACCCGCGCCTCCCGGCCGCCGAGGACGAGGGCGGCCTTGCCGTCGCAGGCGACGCCGTCGAAGATCACGCTGCCGAACTCGCGCGCGACATAGGCGATGCGTCCGGCTCCCTGGACTGCGCATTGGCGATAGGTGCCGGGCGCGATCACGATCGTGCCGGAGCCGCCGCCGATCGCGTCGACCGCTTCCTGCAGCGTGGCGAAGCCCTCGCCCGATTCCTGCACGGCGAAGGGGGCCTCGGCGCCCTGGGCGAGCAAGGGCGCGGAGACGAGAAGGGCGAGAGCGGCGAGCGGGGCTTTCCTCATGATGCCCGACTGATCCGCGAACGCCCGACTGTCGATGGCAGAAGTGGGTTAATGGAGGGGCCGGCCCAGAGCGGGACACGCGATGCGACGACCCCTAATCGTCATCCCGGACTTGATCCGGGATCCATGAACACCGCCGTGCGCGGATCACGCGATGCGATGTTCATGGATCCTGACGTTCGTCAGGATGACGTTGGGGGCGCCCTCAGTCCAGATTTGGCCGCAGCCAGCGTTCGGCCTGCTCGATGCTGCAGCCGCGGCGGGCCGCATAATCCTCGAGCTGGTCGCGGCCGATCCTCGCGACCCCGAAATACTGGCTGTCGCGATGGGCGAAGTAGAAGCCGGAGACCGCCGAGGTCGGCAGCATCGCCATGCTCTCGGTCAAGGTCACGCCGGCGGGTTCGCCGCCGAGCATGTCGAACAAAGCGGGCTTGAGGCTGTGGTCCGGGCAGGCCGGGTAGCCGGGGGCGGGGCGGATGCCGACATATTTCTCGCGGATCAGCTGCTGGTTGGTGAGATGCTCCTCGGCATAGCCCCAGACGCTGTTGCGGACATGGGCGTGGAGCACCTCGGCGAAGCTTTCCGCCAGCCGGTCGGCGAGCGCCTTCAGAAGGATGTCCGAATAATCGTCATTCTCCGCCTTGAAGCGGGCGAGGTGCGGCTCGAGGCCGTGGATGCCGACCGCGAAGCCGCCGATCCAGTCCTCTTCGTCCGGCGAGATGAAATCGGCGAGGCACATATTGGCCCGGCCTTCCCTCTTCTTCACCTGCTGGCGGAGGAAGGGGAGCCGGGTCCAGTCGTTGCCGGCGAGGACGAGGACGTCGTCCGCCTCGCGCTTGCAGCGCCACAGGCCGACGGTGCCGCGGGGGGTCACCCAATGCTCGGCGATCATCCTGTCGAGCATCGCATTGGCGTCGTTGAACAGCGAGGTGGCGCTCTCGCCGACCACCGGATCCTCGAGGATGGCCGGGTAGTTTCCGGCCAGCTCCCAGGCGCGGAAGAAAGGGGTCCAGTCGATCGACGCGCGCAGGTCGCGGAGCGGCCATTCCCCGAACTGGTGGAGGCCGGGACGCTGCGGAGGCGGCGCCTTGCCTTGCGGATCGAAGGGGAAGGCGTTGGCGCGGGCTTCCTCGAGGGTGGCGAGCTCGCTCTGGCCGCCGCGGGCGCGGGCCTGGCGGGTCGCCGCGTAATCCTCGGCGGTCTTTGCGATCAGCGGCTCGCACTGCGTCTCGGAGACGAGCGAGGAGGCGACGCCGACCGCGCGGCTGGCGTCGAGCACGTGGAGGACCGGCCCGTCGTAGGCGGGATCGATGCGGATCGCGGTGTGGACCTTGCTGGTGGTGGCTCCGCCGATCAGCAGCGGCAAAGTCATTCCGGCGCGCTGCATCTCGCCCGCCACCGTCACCATCTCGTCCAGCGACGGGGTGATGAGGCCGGAGAGGCCGATCATGTCGGCCTTGTTCTCGTTCGCCGCCTTGAGGATGTCGGCCCAGGGCACCATCACGCCGAGGTCGATCACCTCGAAGCCGTTGCACTGGAGGACGACCCCGACGATGTTCTTGCCGATGTCGTGGACGTCGCCCTTGACGGTGGCCATGACGATCCGGCCCTTGCCCTGGGTGGCGCCGGTCAGCTCCTTCTCCGCCTCGATGAACGGGATGAGGTGGGCGACGGCCTTCTTCATCACCCGCGCCGACTTGACGACCTGGGGGAGGAACATCTTGCCCGATCCGAACAGGTCGCCGACGACGTTCATCCCGTCCATCAGCGGGCCTTCGATGACGTGGATCGGGCGCTCCGCCGACTGGCGCGCCTCCTCGGTGTCCTCGACGACAAAAGCGTCGATGCCTTTGACCAGCGCGTGTTCGAGCCGCTTGCCGACGTCCCAGCCGCGCCATTCCGCCTCGGCCTTCTCGCGCACCGGGTCGGAACCGAGGAATTTCTCGGCCAGCGTCACCAGCCGCTCGGTCGCGTCCCCCCCGGCTTTTGGGCGGCGGTCGAGGATGACGTCCTCGCAGGCCTCGCGAAGCTCGGGGTCGATCGCGTCGTAGACGTCCAATTGGCCGGCATTGACGATCGCCATGTCGAGCCCGGCGGGGATGGCGTGGTAGAGGAAGATCGAGTGCATGGCGCGGCGCACCGGCTCGTTGCCGCGGAAGGAAAAGCTGAGGTTGGAGAGGCCGCCGGAGATGTGGACGTGCGGGCAGCGCGTCTTGATCTCGCGGCAGGCTTCTATGAAGTCGAGGGCGTAGCGGCGATGCTCCTCGATCCCGGTCGCGATGGCGAAGATGTTGGGGTCGAAGATGATGTCCTCGGGCGGGAAGCCCTCGGCGACCAGGAGCTTGTAGGCGCGCTCGCAGATCTCGACCTTGCGCTCTTTCGTGTCGGCCTGGCCGACCTCGTCGAAGGCCATGACGACGACGGCGGCGCCGTAGTCGCGGACCTTGCGGGCGTGGTGGAGAAATTCCTCCTCGCCCTCCTTCATGCTGATCGAGTTGACGATCGGCTTGCCCGAGACGCATTTGAGGCCGGCCTCGATCACCGTCCATTTCGAGCTGTCGATCATCACCGGCACCCGGGCGATGTCGGGCTCCGCGGCGATCAGCTTCAGGAAGGTGGTCATCGCCGCCTCGGCGTCGAGCAGGCCTTCGTCCATGTTGACGTCGATCACCTGCGCGCCGTTCTCGACCTGCTGGCGCGCGACCTCGACCGCGGCGGCATAATCGCCGGCCATGACCAGCTTCTTGAACCTGGCCGAGCCGGTGACGTTGGTCCGCTCGCCGATATTGACGAAAGTCGCGGACGCGGCGGGCGCATCTCCCTCTCCCCTCCGGGGAGAGGGCTGGGGAGAGGGGGAGTCTTTCAATATCGGTGTAACGGTCATTCTCTCTCTGAATCTGGTTTATCCGGCACGGCCCCTCTCCCAACCCTCTCCCCGGAGGGGAGAGGGCTTCAGGCTGCCAGTATCATCGGTTCGATGCCCGCCAGCAGGGTGCGGCGCGTGGGCTGAGCGATCGCTCGCGGCGGATAGTCCTTCACTGTGCGGGCGATCGCGGCGATGTGCGCGGGGGTCGTGCCGCAGCAGCCGCCGACGATGTTGACGATGCCTTGCTCGCACCATTGGCGGACCTGCGCGGCCGTGGTCTCGGCGCCCTCGTCATATTCGCCGAGATCGTTGGGGAGGCCGGCATTGGGATAGGCCATGATCAAGGTGTCGGCGACGCGCGAAAGCGCAGCGACGTGGCTCCTCAGCTGCGCGGCGCCGAACGAGCAATTGAGGCCGATGGTCAGCGGCTCGGCATGCCGCACCGAAGCCCAGAAGGCTTCGATCGAGTGGCCCGAGAGGTTGCGCCCGGAAAGGTCGGTGATCGTCATCGACAGCATGATCGGCAGGTTGCGGTCGACGCGGCGGGCGGCGTGGATCGCGGCCTTGGCGTTCAATGTGTCGAACACCGTCTCGATCAGCACGATCTCGGCGCCGCCTTCGACGAGCGCCTCGATCTGCTCGACATAGACATCGGAGACGAAGTCGAAATCGACCTCGCGATAGCCGGGGTCGTTGACGTTGGGCGACAGCGACAGCGTCTTGTTGGTCGGGCCGATCGCGCCGGCGACGAAGCGGGGGCGCCCGTCCCGGGCCGCATATTCGTCGGCGCAGCGCCGCGCGATCGCCGCCGAGGCGCGGTTGATCTCGCCGACGAGATGCTCGGCGGCATAGTCCGCCTGGCTGATCCGGTTGGCCGAGAAGGTGTTGGTGGCGATGACGTCGGCGCCGGCGTCGAGATAGGCGCGGGTGATCGCCTCGGGCACCTCCGCCTTGGTGATCGCGAGGATGTCATTGTTGCCGCGCTGGTCGCGGGCGAGGCCGAGGCCGCCGGCATAGTCCGCCTCGCCCAGCTTCCAATTCTGGATCTCCGTGCCGAACGGCCCATCCTTGATCAGGAC